>NZ_JAVAMQ010000004.1 GCF_030732095.1 Paracoccus spongiarum
CGCACGGGGCCGATGTTGCCGCAACCGGCAGCATTGCCCATGAATTACGCAGCGATTCCGGTCAAGCGCGCTGACCTGTCCGCCGGCGCGATGCAGCCTTGCGAAAACCGCGAAGATCAGCGCGGCGAGACGACGAAGGCCGGCACCGGCCTGCCCTCGTCGATGCAGCGCAGCACCGTGGCGGCGGTGTCCAGCGCCTCGCGGATCGTCACATCCATGTCGAGATAGCGATAGGTGCCCAGCCGTCCCACGAAGGTCACGCCCTCGACCGCCTCGGCGGCGGCGATGTAGTCCTCCAGCAGCGCCTTTTCCTCGACCAGGCGGATCGGGTAGTAGGGCGTGTCCTCGGGCTGGGCGGCGCGGCTGTATTCGCGGTAACAGACGCTGCCCTGATGCGTTTCCCAGGGGCTGAAATGCTTGTGCTCGGTGATCCGGGTATAGGGCACCTCGCGGTCGCCGTAATTCATCACCGCGCAGCCCTGATAGTCGCCGTCATGGGTAAAGCGTTCGAAATCCAGCGTGCGGTAGCCGAGCCGGCCAAGCTCGTAGCCGAAATAGCCGTCCAGCGGACCGGACCAGAACACATGGTCGGCGGCATCGGCCATGTCGGGCGCATAGGGGGTTTCCAGCTCGACCGTGATGCGCGGATGATCGAGGATCGCGGCGATCATCTGCGTGTATCCGTCCTTCGGCATCCCCTGGAAGCGGTGGAAGAAGTAGTTGTCGTCATAGTTGAACCGCACCGGCAGCCGCTTGAGGATCGAGGCCGGCAGTTCGGTGGGCGAACAGCCCCATTGCTTCTCGGTATAGCCCTTGAAGAACGCCTCGTAGAGATCGCGCCCGACAAGGCGCAGCGCCTGTTCCTCGAAGTTCTGCGGGTCCTCGATGGTCAGGTCTGCCTGCGCGGCGATGAAGTCGCGCGCCTCGTCGGGGCGCATCGTCTTGCCGAAGAACTGGTTGATCGTCAGCAGGTTGATCGGCAGCGAATAGACCGCGCCCTGCGTCGTGGACTTCACCCGGTTCTGGTAGGGCAGGAACTCGGCGAAGCCGTTCACATAGTCCCAGACCTCGGCATCGTCGGTGTGGAAGATGTGCGGGCCATAGACATGCATCTGAACGCCCGTCTCGCCGTCGCGTTCGGTGTGGCAGTTGCCGGCGATATGGGGGCGGCTGTCGATGATGCGGCAGTCATGCCCCGCCTCGGCCAGCCTGCGCCCGATCACCGCGCAGGACAGCCCCGCGCCCACCAACAATATCCGCATATCGCCTGCCCGCCTGCCTGTGCTGCCTGTGCTGCCTGTGCGCCCCACATAACCGGCCGGCGGCGGATGGTCCACGCCCTATTCCGCCGGTCTATTCCGCCAGCGCCAGCACCTCGGCATGGCTGCGATCCAGCCGGCCGCGCAGCCCGTCGCGCAGCGCCACGCCCAGCAGCCGGCGAAAGCGCCCGGCATCCGCGCCGTAATCGCCCGCCTTGCGCCGCCACTTGGCGATCAGCAGCGGCACCAGCGGCCAGAACAGCGCCCCCGCCGCCACCCGATAGGCGATCAGCGCATTGCGGTGCATGTAATAGACCTTCCACAGCGGCCGCAGCACCACGCCCCGGCCGCCCTGCTGCGCCTCGGTGTCGTGTTCGAAGCGGATGGCGGGGTGAAAGCCGATGCGCAGCCCCTTGCGGCGCATCGACAGGGTGTAAAGCTGGTCGTCGCCATAGATGAACAGCCGCGGATCGGGCAGCCCGGCCCGGGCCAGCGCGGCGCGCGACAGGAACAGCCCCACGAAGGAGGTCATGTCCACCGCCACCGGCGGCGCCGAGGGCGCATAGGCCGCGTCGTCCAGGTGAAAGCCGCGCCGTCCCTGCCCCGCCAGGGTGCGCAGGAATTCGGCGCGGTGCCAGAACGGGTTGCGATAGGGGCGGTTCATCTCGCACAGCCGACCGTCGGGGTGGAACACCGCCGCGCCGATCGCGTCCCAATTGCGGCGGTCCGTTGCCCGGAAGGCCGCGATGGCGCCCGGCGCAGGGCGGCCGTCGTCGTCCATCACCACGACCCAGTCCGGGTCAAGCCGGTCGCGCACCTCGCGCAGCGCCTCGGCAAAGCCACCCGCGCCGCCCGTGTTGCGCGGGCTTTCGCGCAGGATCAGCCGCGGATCGTCCAGGCTGGCCAGCCATGCGGCGGTGCCGTCCTGCGAGGCGTTGTCGAAGACCAGCACATGATCCAGCGGTTCGGCCAGCAGCCGCGCCACCGTCGTGCGCAGCTTGTCCAGCCGCGCATGGGTGACGACGACCGCCGCGATGCGCAGGGGCGTGATGCCCGGGGGCCGATCGTGGGCGGGCAGGGTCATGGCGGGTCGGTCACGGCAAGGACGGGCTGGCCGCGTCTATCGCGGCCCGGCCCGCGCGGCAACCCCGCGCCGCAGGGCGCAAGGGGCCGGTCAGCGCCGCGCCGGGGCGTCCCAGGGCCGGATCTCGGCCTCCATCCAGGTGCCGTGGGCGGCGTTCGGAAAGACGATCCAGTCCTCGCCGAAGCGGTCGGCGTGATCGCCGGTCAGCCGGTGCTGGTCCTCCAGCGTGGCGCCCGCGAAGCAGCCGTGGAAGTCATGCAGCGTGTCGCCCAGTTGCAGGATGATGCGGTGCCGGGCCTCGATGGCGGCGCGGCGCTGCGCCTTGGGCGGGCCGAACAGCTGGACCTGATCGGCGCTGACCTGCGGCAGGCCCAGCCGCGACAGCGTGGCGATGGTCGCCAGCTTGTTTTCGTCAAAGCGGTCCGAGACATAGAAGATCGTCACCCCCAGCCGGTCGGCCAGGGCAAAGAACGCGGCCGCGCCGGGGATCAGATGCGGGTCGCCCTCGCGTTCCCACAGCTTCCAGGTCTCGACATTGTCGCCCTCATGGACCATCGCATGGGCCATGATCGCGCTGTTGTCGAGGATCGTCTCGTCGATGTCGCTGATGATGGCCAGCCCTGCGCCCGAACCGCCCGCCGCCTGCACCGCCGCCCGCAGCCGCAGCGTGGCCAGCGCATAGCCCTGGCGTTGCAGCGCCTTCACCTCGGCCGATCGCTGCTGATAGCGGATTGCCATGGCATGGTCGTGGGGGCTGCGGGCCTGGGTCATCGGATGTCCTTGGTTGCGCGCCGCGACGCTAGGCCGGGCGCGCGCCAAGGTCAAACAGGTCTATTCCCAGGGCTCGATGACCGGCTTGGCGGCCCATTCGGTCAGGGTGGCCTTCGACCAGGTGCCATAGCTGGCATTCGGAAAGACGATCCACTCGGCGCCCCATTTCGCCGCCTCCTCGGCCACCGTGGCGCGCTGCGCGTCCAGCGGCGTCTTGCGGAACCGGCCGTCGAAATCATGCAGCGTGTCGCCCAAGAGCAGCACGATCTGATGATCGGCGCTGACCAGATCGCGGCGTTCCACCTTGGGCGGGCCCAGCAGCAGCACCGATTCGTCGCTGACCTGCGGCAGGCCCAGCGCGGTCAGCGTGGCCATGGTGTCCTGCTTCTGCTGGTCGGCCCGGTCCGAGATATAGCGGATCGTCACGCCGAGGCTGTCGGCATGGTTCAGGAAATCCAGCGCGCCGGGGATCAGGGCCGGCAGGCCGTCGCGTTCCCAGGGTAGCCAGGTGTCCCAGGCGTCATACATGTGGCAATCGGCCAGATCGCGGGCCAGCAGCGCGGTGTTGTCGATCACCGTCTCGTCCAGATCGGTGACGACGGCCAGTTTCGACGGATCCTCGGCACCCTCGACCGCCGCGTCGAGGCGCATGGTGGCAATGTTGTAGGCCTGCATCTGCAAGGCCCGCACCTCGGCCGATTGCTGCTGGAAGCGCAGGCCCATGGCGAATTCCTGCACCGCGCAATCCGCGCCTGCCGCGGCCTCCTGCGCGGCGGCTGCGCCTGCCAGCATCATCGCCGCCAGTGCGGCAAGCGTGGCGGTTCCCGTGCGAATGGTCATGGTCGTCCCCCTCTGTAGGCCGCGCCCGGCGGTCAGGGGGCCGACGATAGGCAGCACCTGAGGCCCGGGCAAGCCTCAGGCCGAGGCGGGCGCGGGCGCCAGCCGCATCGGCGCCTCGCGCACCGGAAGGTGGATCAGCGCGCTGAAGGCGCCGACACCGACGCCGACCCACCAGACCAGCGTATAGTCGCCATGCGCGTCATACAGCCAGCCGCCCAGCCAGACACCCAGGAACGAGCCGAGCTGGTGCGACAGGAAGACGAAACCATAAAGCGTACCCATGTAGCGCAGCCCGTAGATATGCGCGACCAGGCCCGAGGTCAGCGGCACCGTGGCCAGCCACAGCGCCCCCATCACCAGCGAGAAGACGATGACCGTCGCCGGGGTGATCGGGGTCAGGATGAAGGCCGCCGAGGCGATGGTGCGCAGCGTGTAGATGCCCGCCAGCAGGTATTTCTTGGTATATCGCCTGCCCAGCCAGCCCGCATAGATCGCCCCGCCGATATTGGCCAGCCCGATCAGGCTGATCGCCACTGCCCCCAGCGCCGAGGTGGTCGAAATGCCCAGCCCCGCCAGGATGCCGCCCGGCGCGATCGGGCCGCACATCTCGGCGATCATGGCCGGAAAATGCGCGGTGATGAAACCCAGCTGGTAGCCGCAGGAAAAGAAGCCGGTGAAGATCATCAGGTAGGACGGATCGCGGAAGGCGCGGTTCAGCACGCTGCCCAGGCTTTCCTCCAGCACGCTGCGGCTGGCGGGCTTGCCGTCGCCCAGCATCGGCAGGAAGGCCAGGCAGCCCAGCACGATCACCCCGAAGATGATGAACACCGCCTGCCAGCTGTAGAAGGCCAGCAGGATCTCGGCCAGGGGGGCGCCGAAGACCTGCCCGGCGGACCCGGCGGCGGTGGCGATGCCCAGCGCGAGGCTGCGGTTCTCGTCGCTGGCGGCGCGCCCGACCACGGCCAGGATCACCCCGAAGCCGGTGCCGGCGATCCCGAAGCCGACCATCACCTCCAGCAGCTGCATGGTGGCGGGCGTGGTGGCGAAGGCGGTCAGGATCAGACCGGCCGAATACAGCAGCGCGCCAAGGATGATCGACCAGCGATCGCCCCAGCGTTCGGCCAGCGCCCCGAAGATCGGCTGCCCGATGCCCCAGGCGAGGTTCTGGATGGCGATCGCCAGCGAGAATTCGGCCCGCGGCCAGCCGAATTCGGTGCCGATGGGGATCTGGAACACGCCGAAACTGGCGCGCAGCGCGAAGTTGATCAGCAGGATCAGCGATCCGCCGATCAGGACGGGGGTGAACAGCCGGGCTTGCGGACTCATCGGGGCACCTGCGATGACAATTACGTCAGCAATGGCGCCATATCATCGCGAAATCAATTCCACATTGCTGATGCGACCCATCAGCTGCGCTGATGGGTTGGCCGGTACGGCCCGGTCTGCGCGATCATTGCCGCCGCGCAACCTCGTTGTTGATCGAGAATTTCGAGGCCGGGATCGAGCCGCCCTTGCGCATCTCGCCCAGGATCACGGTGGTCTTCTGGCCGCTGTCGTCGGTGACCACCCATTGCCGCAACTCGGTCGGGCTGGTGAAGACCATCTGGATATTGCCGTATTCGGGATGCGCCGGGTCCTGCGCGGTCACGACGGTGGCGTTCTTCGCCTCGCTGTGGCCGGTGACCATGTTCGCCCGGCTCAGGTTCACATTGGCGTCGAGGATGATCGACAGCGGCGTTTTCGACAGCGGATATTGCTGCGGCCCGCCGCTGGACTTGGGATCGAACACCGCCACGTTGCCGCCCGAGGCCATGACCAGCGTGTTGTCGTTGTTGTATTCGAAACGCACCCGCCCGGGCCGCTGGATGAACACCGTCCCGGTCGAGATGGTGCCATCGGGATTGACCTGCGTGAAGGCCGAGGTGGCTGTCTTGAGACCGTTGAGATAGCGCGAGATTTCGTTAAGCGGGATCTTTTCGGCCAGCGCCGGGACGGCAAGGCCAAGGACAAGGGCGGGCGCAAGGGCGAGCGATCTGAGGTTCATGGCGCCGATCATATCCTTTTCCATCCGGGCTGCACATCACGTCTCACGGATGGCGGCGGGCCGCAACGCTCGCGGCGATGTGAGGGTTCCGGCGAACAAAAATCATCTTGAACAGAACAAAAACGGAACGGATACTGCCGGGCATGGCCCCGCGCACGCTTCAGCAGAAACTGGCGATCCTGTCGGACGCCGCCAAATACGACGCCTCCTGCGCCTCCAGCGGGACGACCCGGCGCGATTCGCGCAACGGTGGCCTCGGCTCGGCCGGCGGCAGCGGCATCTGCCACGCCTATACCCCCGACGGGCGCTGCATCAGCCTGCTGAAGATCCTGATGACGAATTTCTGCATCTATGACTGCGCCTATTGCGTGAACCGCGTCAGCAGCGGGGTCGAGCGGGCGCGGTTCTCGCCCGAAGAGGTCGTGATCCTGACCCTCGAATTCTATCGCCGCAACATGATCGAGGGACTGTTCCTGTCCTCGGGGATCATCCGCAGCCCCGACCAGACCATGACCGACATCGTCCGCATTGCCCGGATGCTGCGCGTCGATCACGGCTTCAAGGGCTATATCCACCTCAAGACCATTCCCGATGCCGCGCCCGAATTGCTGGCCGAGGCCGGGCTTTATGCCGACCGGCTGTCGGTCAATGTCGAATTGCCGCAGGATGCCAGCCTGCGCCGCCTTGCCCCCGAAAAGCGGCCCGAGACGATCCGCGCCACCATGGCCGATCTGCGCCTCTCGCGCGAGGCGGCGCGCGAGCGCAGCCATACCGGCAAGCGCGCGCCCCGCTTTGCGCCCGCAGGCCAGTCCACCCAGATGATCGTCGGCGCCGATGCCGCGACCGATCGCGACATCCTGCGCAGCGCCTCGGGGCTTTATGCCGGATACGACCTCAAGCGGGTCTATTACTCGGCCTTTTCGCCGATCCCCGAATCCTCGGCGGTGCTGCCGCTGGTGAAACCGCCGCTGATGCGCGAACACCGGCTGTATCAGGCCGACTGGCTGATGCGCTTCTATGGGTTCGACGCCGACGAGATCGGCGCGGCGCATCCCTCGGGCAATCTGGACCTGGCCATCGACCCCAAGCTGGCCTGGGCGCTGGCCAATCGCGCGCAGTTTCCCGTCGATGTGGCCCGCGCGCCGCGCGAGTTGCTGCTGCGGGTGCCGGGCTTCGGCACCAAGTCGGTCAGCCGCATCCTGGCTGCGCGGCGCAACGGCGCGGTGCGCTATGCCGACCTCCTGCGGATGGGGGCGATCATGTCCAAGGCCCGCGCCTTCGTGACGCTGCCCGACTGGCGGCCCGGCGGGCTGACCGACAGCGCCGATCTGCGCGCCCGCTTCGCGCCGCCGCCGGAACAGTTGCAACTGCTGTGATCCGCGTCGACCTGCCCCGCTTTGGCCGGTTCGAGGCGTGGCGACAGGCCGCCCGCCAGCTGGCCAGCGCCGGCTTCGCCCCGCACGAGGTGACATGGGCCGATCCCGACACCCCCGCCGACCTGTTCGGCGCGGCGGCCCTGCCCCCGGCCGGCCCGCGTGACGTCACCGCCTCGACCGCCTTCCTGTCGCTGGCCCGAACCGTGGCCAGCCATTCCGACCCGGAACGATGGGCGCTTCTCTATGGCGCGCTGGTCCGGGCACAGACCGACCGGCGCTTTCTGTCGAACCCCGCCGATCCGCTGATGGACCGCTTGCAGCGTCTGGCGAAATCGGTACGCCGCGACGTCCACAAGATGCATGCCTTCGTGCGGTTTCACGAACTGCCCGCGACCGGCCCGCGGCGCAGCTTTGGCGCGTGGTTTCAGCCCGATCACCCGATCCTCGAGGCCGCGACGCCGTTCTTTGCCCGCCGGTTCGCGGATATGGACTGGCTGATCGCCACGCCCGAGGGGGTGGCGCGGTTTACCGGCGGCACGGTCCGTTTCGACCCGCCGGCCCCCCGCCCCGACCTGCCCGACGACGCCAGCCATGACCTGTGGCAGACCTATTTCGCCAACATCTTCAACCCGGCCCGCGTCAAGACCCGGGCCATGCGGTCCGAGATGCCGGTGAAATACTGGAAGAACCTTCCCGAAACGCGGCTGATCCCGCGGATGCTGGCCGATGCGCCGCAGCGCGTGCAGGCGATGCGCGACGCGCAGGCCGCGGTCGCGCCCTCCTTCGCCGGGCGCGTCACCGCGCGCCTGCGGGCGCAGAGCCCGGACGAGGCCGCGCCGCAGACCCTCGATCAGGCCGCCGCGCAGGCGGCTTCCTGCACCCGCTGCGACCTGTGCCACACCGCCAGCCGCACGGTCTGGGGCGAGGGCGATCCCGCCGCCGCGCTGATGATCGTGGGCGAGGCCCCGGGCGATCACGAGGATCTGCAGGGCCGGCCCTTCATCGGCCCGGCCGGGCAGTTGCTGCGGCGGGAACTGGCGGGGGCGGGGCTGGATGCCGGGCGCGCCTGGCTGACCAATGCCGTGAAGCATTTCAAGTTCACCCCGCGCGGCAAGCGGCGGCTGCACCAGAACCCCGACCGGGCCGAGATCCGGCATTGCCGCTGGTGGCTGGATCTGGAACGCGACCTGCTGCGCCCGCGCCTCACCGTGGCCCTGGGCGCGACGGCGGCCTTCGCGCTGACTGACGACGCCTCGGCCCTCACCCCCCGCCGCGGCCGGATCGAGACCGCCCTTGATGGCGGCCCGGTGCTGGTGACATGGCATCCCAGCCTGATCCTGCGGCTGGAGGCCGGGCGCGCGGGGCAGGCGCGGGCCGAACTGGCCGCCGATCTGGCGCTGGCCGCGCGGATGCTGGCCGACGCGGCGTGAGGCGCCGCGCAACACGCAACGCGCGCAAGCGGTGTACAGCCTGTGTACGTCCTGTGCATCGCCGGTGCATGGTCTGTGCCGCCGAAATCCCTGCATCTGCAGGCGTTTGGGCGGGTGGATCCGCCCCGCCGCCACCACGCAACGCGCGCTTGGTGCGCCGGCCTACAGCGCCTTGCCGGCCAGCAGGCGCGGCATCGGGTCCAGCGCCAGCCCCGCCGCCTGCCGCATGAAACCGCGCCGCAGCGCCGGGATCGCACTGACCGCCCCCATGCCCAGCCCCCGCGCTGCCGCAAGGATGGAATTGTCATTCGCAAACAGTCGGTTGACCGCATCCATCCCCAGCGCAAGGCTGGTCGCGTCAAAGCGCCGCCAGCCCTGATACCGCGCCAGCACCAGGGGCGCGCCGATATCCTCGCCCCGCCGCGCGGCCTCGACCAGAACCTCGGCCAGCGCCGCCACGTCGCGCAGCCCAAGGTTCAGCCCCTGCCCGGCGACCGGATGCACCCCATGCGCCGCATCGCCCGTCAGCGCGACCCGGTCCGCGACATAGCGATCCGCCAGCGACAGGCTGAGGGGATAGGAAAAACGTTGTCCAACCAATGCGATATCGCCAAGGAAGTCGCCGAAACGCGGGCGCAGCGCGGCCAGGAACCCGGCATCCGGCAGGGCCGCGATGGCGGTCGCATTGGCCCGCGTCTCGGACCAGACGACGCTGCTGCGATTGCCCGTCAGCGGCAGGATCGCCAGCGGTCCGGTCGGCATGAAATACTGATGCGCGATGCCCTCATGGGGGCGCTCATGCGCGATGGCGGCGACCAGCGCGGTCTGGCCGTAATCCCAGCCGCGCCGCACGATCCCGGCACGCTCGGCCACGCCCGAACCGCGCCCGTCGGCCCCGACCAGAAGCCGCGCCCGCAACCGCCGCCCGTCCGACAGCGTGATCGCGATCCCCGCCGCATCGGCCGCCTGATCGGTCACCGCCACGCCGTCCAGATGCACAAGGCGCCCGTTCATCGCCGCCAGCAGCGCGCGGTAGAGGAACCGGTCCTCCAGCATGAAGCCGACGGGGCCTTCCTCGATCTCGTCGCTGTCGAAATGCAGGAAGAACGGCAGCGCACCCTCGCCCGGCTGGCCCTGCGATGCCTTGACCTGCCGGATCGGCTGGCTGTCGCCGGCAAGGCCGGGCCACAGCCCGATGGCCGAGAGCAGCCGCTGCGAGGCGATCGCCAGCGCGTAGGCCCGGCCGTCGAAATCGGCGCCGGCACGGGCGTCGGCGGGGCGCGGATCGACCACTGCGACGGACAGGCCGGCCCCGGCAAGGGCCAGCGCAAGGGCCGGGCCGTTCAGCCCGCCGCCCGCGATCACGATGTCGAAATCGAACGTCATGGGGCGCGATCATGCATGCCGCGCGGCCAAAGTCCATGCGACGCAAGGCGCGGCTGGGCGCGGCTAGGCGCCCTCGGCCCGCAGAATCGCCCGCAGCGCGCTGTCATAGCCGGGATGGCGCAGCGACACGCCCAGCTCGGTCCTGATCCGGTCGTTCCGGACGCGCTTGCTGTCGGCATAGAAGGATCGCGCCATCGGGCCCAGATCGGCCGCCTCGAAGGCGATTTCGGGCGGGGCGGGCATGTCCAGCATGGCGGCGGCGGCGGCGATGATGTCCTGCGGCGGGGCGGGCTGGTCGTCGCAGACATTGTAGATCGCGCCGGGCGCCGGCGCGGTGATCGAGGCCAGCAGCACCTGCGCGATGTCCTCGACATGGATGCGCGAAAACACCTGCCCCGGCTTGATGATGCGCCGCGCGGTGCCGGCGCGCAGCTTGGCGAAGGGGCCGCGCCCCGGCCCGTAGATCCCGGCGAGGCGGAAGATGTGCAGCGGCAGGTCGTGGGCGGCGGCCAGCGCCTGCCACTGCGCCTCGGCCGCGACGCGCGCCCGGCCACGCTCGGTCGAGGGGGCCAGCGGGCTGGTCTCGTCGACCCAGCCGCCCTCTTGGTCACCATAGACGCCGGTGGTCGACAGATAGCCCAGCCAGCGCGGCCGCGCCCGGCCCAGATCGCCGGCAAGCCGGGCCAGCACCGGGTCGCCCTCGGGGCCGGGCGCGGCCGAGACGAGGATCGCATCGGCGCGGGCAAGGGCCTCGCGCACCGCCTGATCCTCGCCCGGCCAGATCAGCGGGGTCGCGCCCGCCGCCGCCACGCGACCTGCATCGCCGCGCGTGGTGCCGGTCACCTGCCAGCCGCGCGCGACCAGCAGCGGGGTGAGATAGCCGGCCGAATAGCCGTGCCCGAAAACAAGCATGTCCATGACGGCACGGTAACGGCGATGTCGGGGCGGCGCCAGACGCTTGCCTGCGGCCCGGCGGGCTGGCAGGCTTCGGCATGATGCAAAGGACACAGGCCCGAATGGACACGGATTCCCGCTTTCTGCCGATCGAGACCCCCGAAGCCCTCGCGCGCGAGCAGTTCACCGATGCCCGCGCCGCCGTCGCGCGGCTGCGCCAGCTTTACGACGAGGCGACCGGCTTTCTGCTGGACCGGTTCAGCCGGCTGATCGAGGGCGGCCGGCCGACCGCGCGCTATCGCGCCTTCTACCCCGAGTTGCGGCTGACCGTGACCAGCCATCCGCATGTCGATTCCCGCCTGTCTTTCGGCCATGTGGTCGCGCCCGGCAGCTATGCCGCCACGATCACCCGGCCCGACCTGTTCGAGAACTACCTGATCGAGCAGATCGGCCTGCTGATCCGCAATCACGGGGTTCCGGTGACCGTCGGCATCGGCGAGACGCCGATGCCCGTGCATTTCGCCGTCGCCGCGCAAAGCGATCTGGCGGTGCCGCAGGAAGGCGTGCTGGACTTCTCGCTGCGCGACGTGTTCGACGTGCCCGACCTGAACACCATGAACGACGACATCGTGAACGGGGTCGCCACCGCGCTGCCTGACGGGGCACAGCATCTGGCCGCCTTCACCGCCCAGCGCGTCGATTATTCGCTGGCACGGTTGCAGCACTACACCGCGACCGCGGCCGAGCATTTCCAGAATTTCGTGCTGTTCACCAACTATCAGTTCTATGTGGACGAGTTCGAGGCGTTCGCGCGCCGGGCCCTGGCCGATCCGGCCTCGGGCTATACCGGCTTCGTGGCACCCGGCAACCAGGAGATCGCCGATCCCCAGGCTTCGCTGGTACCGCTTTCCAAGCTGCCGCAGATGCCGACCTATCACCTCAAACGCGCCAACGGGCAGGGCATCACGCTGGTCAATATCGGCGTCGGGCCGTCGAACGCCAAGACCGCGACCGATCACATCGCGGTCCTGCGCCCCCATGCCTGGCTGATGGTCGGGCATTGCGCGGGGCTGCGCAACAGCCAGTCGCTTGGCGATTTCGTCCTGGCCCACGCCTATCTGCGCGAGGATCACGTCCTCGACGACGACCTGCCCGTCTGGGTGCCGATCCCGGCCTTGGCCGAGGTGCAGGTCGCCCTGCAGGAGGCGGTCGCCGAAGTCACCCGTCTGGACGGTTACGAGTTGAAGCGGATCATGCGCACGGGCACGGTCGCCACCATCGACAATCGCAACTGGGAGTTGCGCGACCAGTCCGGCCCGGTGCATCGCCTGTCGCTGTCGCGCGCCGTCGCGCTGGACATGGAAAGCGCCACCATCGCCGCCAACGGCTTTCGCTTCCGGGTGCCCTACGGGACCCTCTTGTGCGTCAGCGACAAGCCGCTGCATGGCGAGTTGAAGCTGCCCGGCATGGCCACCGACTTCTATCGCACCCAGGTCGCCAACCATCTGCTGATCGGCATCCGCGCGATGGAGAAGCTGCGCGAAATGCCGCTGGAACGCATTCATTCGCGCAAGTTGCGATCGTTCAGCGAGACCGCTTTCCTGTGATCGCGCGTCAATCAGGCGTTGAAACGCGCGTTTTGGCGGGTTTCGCGAAAAACGCTTGATCTGCCGGTCAAAACCGTGTGTAGCAGGCGATATGCCGCAAAAGGCGCAAATTTGTGGGCCCGCAACGACAGGGCAAGAGGAGACAGAAGAATGGCTACGCCTTCCGCAAAACCGATGACCAAGACGCAACTGGTCGCCACCCTGGCCGATGAGATGGGCTCGGACAAGAAGTCGGCTTCGGCGGCTCTGGACGCGATTGCGACTGTCGTGACCCGCGAAGTTGCCAATGGCGGCTCGGTGACGCTGCCCGGCATCGGCAAGATCGCCTGCCGCGCCCGCCCCGAGCGTCAGGTCCGCAACCCGCAGACCCAGGAAATGATGACCAAGCCGGCCGACAAGCAGGTCAAGGTGACCGTCGCCAAGGCGCTGAAGGACAGCGTGAACAGCTGATCGCCTTCGCAAGTTCCGCGGATCGGGGCCGTGCCATCAGGGCGCGGCCCCTGGTCGTTCTGGCACCGTTCAGCCTTCCCGATCCGCGCGCAACCTGCTAGCCGTCTTGCATCATCTGCAAGAGGGGCCAGAGGATGGACATTCGGGCAATCCTGATGGGGCTGGTCTTTGCGGCGATGTGGGCCTCGGCCTTCACCTCGACGCGGATGATCGTCACCGAGGTGCCGCCGCTCATGGCGCTGGCGCTGCGCTTTGCGCTGTCGGGCGTGGTCGGCGTGCTGATCGCGCTGGCGATGGGCCAGAGCGCGCGCAATCTCAGCCGGGCGCAATGGCGCGCGGTGATCCTGCTGGGACTGTGCCAGAACGCGCTGTATCTGGGCCTGAACTGGGTGGCGATGCAGTGGATCGAGGCGGGGCTGGCCTCGATCATCGCCGCCACCATGCCGCTGATCGTGGCCCTTCTGGGCTGGGTGCTGATGGGCGAGAGGCTGCGCCCGCTGGGTGTTGCGGGGCTGGCGCTGGGTCTGGTGGGCGTCGCGATCATCATGGGCGCGCGGTTGCAGGGCGGCAGCGATCCGGTCGGCATCGCGATGTGCTTTGGCGCGGCGCTGGCGCTGGCGGTGGCCACGCTGACCGTGCGCGGGGCCAGCGCGGGCGGCAATGTGATGATGATCGTCGGCCTGCAGATGCTGGTCGGCTCGGTCACGCTGGCCGTGATCGCGCCGATCGTCGAGACATGGCAGGTGACACTGACGCCCAGGCTGGCCGGGGCCTTCCTCTATACGGTGATCGTGCCGGGCCTCGCGGCGACCTGGGTCTGGTTCATGCTGGTGCATCGCATCGGCGCCGTGCGGGCCGCGACCTTCCACTTTCTCACCCCGTTCTTCGGCGTCACCGTCGCCGCGCTGCTCCTGGACGAGCGGCTGGGCGCGGGCGACGTGATCGGCGTGGCGATCATCATGGCCGGCATCCTGGCGGTGCAGCTGTCCAAGGCGCCGACGGCGGCGATCCCGCCGGTGCGCCGGCCGCCCCCGGCCTGACGCCGGGCTTGCCTTGCCGGCGGCGCCGCGTCAGGTTCGGACGCGTGCCACGACACCGGAGGCAGCGATGGCCCGAACCGACCGCCTCATGCGGCTGATGGACGCGCTGCGCCGCCTGCCGTCGCCGGTGACTGCCGCACGGCTGGCGGCGGAAACCGGTGTATCGCCCCGGCAGCTTTACCGCGACATCGCCACCCTGCGCGCCGGCGGGGCGCTGATCGACGGCGCGGCCGGTCTTGGCTATGCGCTGACCGAGGACCCCGCCCTGCCGCCGCAAAGCTTCTCGCGGCTTGAGATCGAGGCGCTGCATCTGGCCGTCGCGGCGCTGGACCGGGTTGGCGACCCCGATCTGGCGGGCGCCGCCCATGACGCGCTGGCGCGGATCGTCGCCACGCTGCCCGAACGCCAGTCCCGGCAGGCGCTGCATGCGGTCAGCCGGTGTTTTTCGCAGGCCCCGCGACGCGACCCGCCGCGCATCGAGCTTGCGCTGCTGCGCGCGGCCTGCTGGGACGAGGCCGCGGTCGAGATCGGCTATACGGACCTGACCGGGGCCGAGACTCGGCGGGTGATCTGGCCGCTTGGCCTGTCCTATTCGGAACAGACGCTGATGCTGCTGGCCCATTGCCGGCTGCGCATGGATTACCGCATCTTCCACGTCAACCGCATCGCGGATCTGCGGCTGACAGGCGACAGCTTCCGACCCCATCGCGTGGCGCTGGCCCGCGCCTTCGCCGATCGCTGCGCAGAAGGGGGTGAACCCGGCGCCGGCCGGGGCGTTGGGCCGGAGCGACGGAAGCCGCGTTGATTTTCACGAAATGTTCCCCATTCTATGCCCATGCGCGCCGATGACATCCTGCATCCGACCGAGGCCGGGCTGTATTGCCCGCCGGGCGATTTCCACATCGACCCGATCCGGCCGGTGGCGCGCGCGCTGATCACCCATGGTCATGGCGACCACGCCCGCGCAGGGCATGGCGCGGTCCTTGCCACGCGCCAGACTCTGGAGATCATGGCGATCCGCTATGGCGCCGATTTCGCAGGTCAGCGGCAGGTGGCCGAGGGCGCGATCCGGGTCGGCGACACCACCGTCAGCTTTCATCCCGCGGGCCATATCCTCGGATCGGCGCAGATCGCCGTGCAACCCGACAGCGGGCCGCGGATCGTCGTGTCGGGCGACTACTGCCGGCGCGCCAATCCCGTCTGCGCGCCGTTCCAGCCGGTGCCCTGCGATGTCTTCGTGACCGAGGCGACCTTCGGCCTGCCGGTCTTTCGCCACCCCGACCCCGCCGACGAGATGGCGCGGCTGCTGGCCAGCATGGCCGAATTCCCCGACCGGCCGCATCTGATCGGTGCCTATGCGCTGGGCAAGGCGCAACGGGTCATCGCCCTGGCGCGGCAGGCCGGCATCGACGGGCCCATCGCCATTCACGGCGCGCTGCAACGGCTGAGCGATTATCACGTCGAACAGGGGATCGCGCTTGGCCCGCTGATCCCCGCGACGGCCGCCGATGTGCCGGCGCAACTGGTCATCGCGCCGCCCTCGGCCTTCGCCAGCGCCTGGGTGCAGCGGTTCCGCGATCCGGTGATCGGCTTTGCCTCGGGCTGGATGCAGGTCCGCGCCCGCGCCCGCCAGCGGGGCGTGGAACTGCCGCTGGTCATCAGCGACCATGTGGACTGGCCACAGGTGACCGCCACGATCCGCGAACTGGCCCCCGCCGAGGTCTGGATCACACACGGCGCCGAGGAGGGGCTGATGCGCTGGTGCGCGCTCGAGGGCATCCCCTCGCGGCCGCTGCGGCTGGTCGGCTACGAGGACGAACCGGAATGAGGGCCTTTGCGCATCTTCTGGAACGGCTGGCCTTCACGCCGGCCCGCAACGCCAAGCTGCGGCTGTTGCGCCATTATCTTCAGGCTACGCCCGATCCCGACCGGGGCCATGCGCTGGCCGCGCTGACCGGCGATCTGAAGCTGCGCGCCGTCACGCCGGGCCTGCTGCGCGGGCTGATGGCCGACCGCGTGGACGCCCAGCTGTTCGCGCTGTCCTACGACTTCGTGGGCGATCTGGCCGAAACGATCGCGCTGCTGTGGCAGACCGACCGCGACGAGGATGTGCCGCTGCACCAGGCGGTCGCGCTGCTGGCCCAGACCGGCAAGGCCGGCCTGCCCGCCGCCATTGCCACGATGCTGGACCGGCTGGGTCCGTCGCAGCGGCTGGCCTTCCTGAAGCTGGCGACCGGCAACATGCGGGTCGGGCTGTCAGCGCGCATGGCCCGGATCGCACTGGCCGAGATGGGCGATCCCGATGTCGCCGACATCGAGGAAATCTGGCACGGGCTGAGCCCACCCTACCAGCCGCTGTTCGACTGGATCGCGGGGGGCGCCCGCCCCGAACAGGCCGCGCGGGCTCCGTTCCGCCCGGTGATGCTGTCCACCCCGGTCGATCTGGACCAGCTGCGCGCCTTCGATCCGGGCGACTACATGGCCGAATGGAAATGGGACGGCATCCGGGTGCAGGCGATCAACGATGCCGGTACGCGCCGCCTCTACACCCGCACCGGCGAGGATATCGGCGACAGCTTTCCCGATCTGGTCGAGGCGCTGGATTTCGAGGGTGCGGTGGATGGCGAATTGCTGGTTAGGCGCGGCGACGCGGTGGCGGGCTTTGGCGACCTGCAAAAGCGCCTTGGCCGCAAGTCGGTCAGCCGCGCCATGCTGGACAGCCACCCGGCCGGGCTGCGGGTCTATGACTTGATGCTGTGGCAGGGCCGCGACCTGCGCGGGCTGCCGCTGGCCCAGCGCCGCGCCGTGCTGGACGCGGCGACCTTCGAAAACCCGCGCATCGACATCTCGCCGCTGCTGGAATTCGCCACATGGGACGATCTGGCCGCGCTGCGCGCCGACCCGCCCGCCGCGGTGATCGAGGGGGTGATGATCAAGCGCCGCGACAGCGCCTATGTCGGCGGCCGTCCGCGCGGCCCGTGGTTCAAGTGGAAGCGCGATCCGATGGTCGTCGATGCCGTGCTGCTCTATGCGCAGCGCGGCCACGGCAAGCGGTCGGGCTTCTACAGCGACTTCACCTTCGGCGTCTGGGATGGCGAGACGCTGGTGCCTGTCGGCAAGGCCTATTTCGGCTTCACCGATGACGAGCTGCGCGAGCTGGATCGTTTCGTCCGGCAGAACACCGTGGACCGCTTTGGCCCGGTGCGCGCGGTCGCGCCGGGGCTGGTGCTGGAGGTCGCCTTCGAGGGGCTGAACGCCTCGGCCCGCCACAAATCGGGTGTCGCCATGCGCTTTCCCCGCATCAGCCGCATCCGCTGGGACAAGCCGGTGGCCGAGGCGGACCGGCTGGACACCCTGAAGGCGATGATCCCGTGAGCCTGCCGCCCGAGATTGCCGACTGGTTCGCCCGGCAGGGCTGGCAGCCCCATGCGCACCAGATCGACCTGCTGGAGGCGCGCGGCGACAGCCTTCTGATCGCGCCGACCGGCGGCGGCAAGACGCTGGCCGGGTTCCTGCCCTCGCTGGTTGACCTGCGCGATCCGCCGGGTGGGCTGCACACGTTGTATGTCTCGCCCCTGAAGGCGCTGACGGCGGATATCGCGCGCAACCTGGCCCGGCCGGTCGCCGATCTGGGGCTGCGGCTCAGGATCGAGGATCGCACCGGCGACACGCGGCCCGCGCAGCGCGCCCGGCAGCGCGTCGATCCGCCCGATATCCTGCTGACCACGCCGGAATCGCTGGCGCTGATGCTGTCCTATGAACAGGCGCCGCAGATCTTCGGCAGCCTGCGCCGGATCGTCCTGGACGAATTGCACGCGCTGGCCGAAAGCAGGCGCGGCGACCAGCTGATGCTGTGCCTTGCACGGCTGCGCCAACTGGCGCCGGGGCTGTCGGTCACCGGGCTGTCGGCCACGGTCGAGGACCCCGCCGGCCTTGCCCGCTTCATGGGTGGGGCGCGGATCATCCATGCCGATCCCGGCCCCGATCCCGACATCGCCATGCTGGCGACGGCGCGTCCGGCGCCCTGGGCAGGCGGCGGCGGGCACTACGCGATCCCCGAGATCCTGGCGCAGGTGAAGGCCGCGACCACGACCATCATCTTCATCAACACCCGCGCGCAGGCCGAGCTGTTCTTCCAGGCGCTGTGGGCCGCGAACGAGGAGAACCTGCCGATCGGGCTGCATCACGGCAGCCTGTCGCGCGAGGCGCGGCAGCGGGTCGAGACGGCGATGGCGGCGGGCCAGCTGCGCGCGGTCGTGGCGACCGGCAGCCTCGATCTGGGCATCGACTGGGGCGCGGTCGATCTGGTGATCCAGGTCGGCGCGCCGCGCAACGTCAAGCGGCTGGTCCAGCGGATCGGGCGGGCGAACCACCGCTACAACGCGCCTAGCCGGGCGCGGATCGTGCCGGCGAACCGCTTCGAGGTGATCGAATGCGTCGCCGCCCTGCAGGCGGTCAGCGCCCGCGATCTGGATGGCGATCCGCGCGGACCGGGACCGCTGGACGTGCTGTGCCAGCACATCCTGCTGACCGCCTGCGCCGCGCCGTTCCGGGCCGACGCCCTGTTCGACGAGGTGCGCCGGGCCGGCCCCTATCGCGACCTGTCGCGCGACGATTTCGACGCCTGCCTCGATTTCGCGGCCACCGGGGGCTATGCGCTGCGGGCCTATGACCGCTGGCAGCGGCTGATGCTGCGGGACGGGGTCTGGCGGCTGCGCGATCCGCGCGCGGCCCGCGACCTGCGCATGAATGTCGGCACCATCGTCGAGGCCGAGATGCTGAAGGTGCGGATGCGCGGGCGGGGCGGCGCGCCCCTCGGTGAGGTCGAGGAAGCCTTTGCCGCCAGCCTCGAGCCCGGCGACACCTTCCTGATCGGCGGGCAGACCGTCCGCTACGAGGGCCTGCGCGAAATGGTCGTCGAAGTGACCCGCCAGCCGACCCGCCAGCCCAAGATCGCGGTTTTCTCGGGACTGAAGCTGGCCACATCGACGCAGTTGTCGCATCGCGTGCAGGCGCTGATCGGCGACCCGGCCGGTCACGACTCGCTGCCCCGCGACACCCGCGACTGGCTGGCGCTTCAGGCGGGGGTCAGTGCGCTGCCGCGCAAGGGCGTGCTGGTCAGCGAAAGCTTTTCCCATCAGGGGCGCTGGCATTTCGTGCTGTATGGCTTTGCCGGGCGGAATGCGCTGCAGACCCTGGGCCTGCTGATGACCCGCATGATGGAGATGGCGGGACTGGGGCCGCTGGGATTTCTGGCAACCGATTACGCGCTGCTGGTCTGGTCGGTCGATCCGGTGACCGATCCCGCGCCGCTGCTGGACCGCGCCGGTCTGCGCGAGGGGCTGGGCGACTGGCTGGCCGGCAATGCGGTAATGAAGCGGACCTTCCGCACTGTCGCGACCGTTGCCGGGCTGATCCACCGCAACCTGCCGGGCCAGCGCAAGTCGGGCCGGCAGGCGACCTTTTCAAGCGACATCCTCTACGACACGCTGCGCCGCTTTGACCCCGGCCATCTGCTGCTGCGGATCACCGCCGACGAGGCCCGGCGGGGTCTTGTCGATTTTGACCGGATCGAAGACATGCTGGACAGCTCGCCCCGCCTCGACCACCGGATGCAGCACCGGGTGACGCCGCTGGCGGCGCCCCTGATGCTGGAGGTCGGGCGCGTCCCCATCGCCGGGCAGGGGCGCGAGCGTCTGGCCGAGGAGGAGGCGGCGGCATTGATGGTAGAGGCGGGGCTGGCGTGACAGCGCATCATTTCGACTTCGACGGCCACCATCTCCAGGCGCGTGCCTCGGGGGCGCTGTTCTGGCCCGCGCGGCGCTGGCTGATCGTGGCCGACCTGCATCTGGGCAAGTCCGAGCGGATCGCCCGGCGCGGCGGAACGCTGCTGCCGCCCTACGAGGCGCAGGCGACGATGCAGCGCCTGGCCGAGGAGGTGGCGGCGACCGATCCGGCCGGCATCGTCAGCCTGGGCGACGGCTTCGATGACAATGCTGCCGCGGACGCCCTGCCCGACGCGGTCCTGAGCGGGCTGCATGACCTGGCGCGGGGCCGCGACTGGCTGTGGATCGGCGGGAACCACGATCCTGCGCCGCTGTCCGCGCGCCTGCCGGGACGCTGCCTGCCGGAACTGGCCGACGGGCTGGTGCTGCGCCACGCGGCCGGGACCGGGCCGGATGTGTCGGGGCATTACCACCCCTGCCTGCGGCTGGCCGGCGCGCGGCGGCGCTGTTTCCTGATCGGCACCGACCACCTGATCCTGCCGGCTTTCGGTGCCTATACGGGCGGTCTCTGCGCGACCGATCCCGTGCTGCGGCGACTGGTGCCGTCCGGTCTGGCCGTCGCCTGCGGCAGCCGGGCGCTGCCGGTGCCGTTGCCGCGCGCCGATGCCCGGGCGGCCTCGGCGCGGCCTCGGATGCTGCGCTGGCGCTGATGCAGGAAGGGCCGGCGCGCATGGCGGCCGGCCCCAAGCTCTTGCAGCGGTGCGATGTCCGCGATCAGAAGCGGAAGTTCACGCCCAGCTTGACGTTCTGATGCTTCGGCGTGGCGACCGTGACGACCGAGTCGGCGCCATCGGCGAAGGTCGCGTCGGTGCTGCCGAAATCGCGATACTGGTATTCGGCAAAGACCGACATGCGCTCGCTGACCTGACGCTCGACTCCCAGGCCCAGGACATAGCCATTGGCGGTATAGTCGTCGCTGCCGCTGCCCGAGGGGCCTTCAAGCTCGTAGGTGAAGTCGCCATAGTTCCAGCCGGCGGTGCCGTAGACCATGGTCTGCGGGTTGACCAGATAACCGGTCTTCAGCGTCAGTGCCGCGATGTAGTTCACCGAATTGCTGATCGTGCCCGACACGCCGCCTTCCGAGAAGTCCGCGCTGTCATCGACGCTGCCGCCTTCCAGAGACAGTTCCGGGCCATAGACCCACGAGCCGCGCTGCCAGCGATAGCCGCCATGCAGCGAGCCGGTCACGCCGCCGATGTCGAGGTCGGCCAGGCCGGTCGCGCGGCTGTCCAGCACGCCGCCGTCAAAGAAGTCCAGACCGACCTCGTCATCGCCGCCGAAGGAATAGCCCAGCGCGACGCCGCCATAGGCCCCGGCCCAGCTGGAGGCGGGCTCGACCGCGACCACCGGGCCGACGATCGGCGGGGTCGCGACCGGGGCGACGTAGCCGCCGGCAGCCGAGGCGCCTGCGGTCAGCATGGATGCGCCTGCAATGGCAACGGCGGAGGTCAGGAAAATACGCATCTCGGAATTCCTCGGTTATGGACGGCCCTGCGAGAGGATCCGCATCGTGCAACTTTGACTTGTGATATGGGCGGCAGGGGTCGCAATGCAATGTCGCGCGGCAGTTGCGCTGCCCCGACGGCGCTGTTTCGCCGCAGGCGCGACGTTTCTACAACAGGTCCGGCGCCGCGCGGCCTAGATATCCAGGTTCTCGACGTTCAGCGCGTTCTGCTGGATGAATTCGCGGCGCGGTTCGACCACGTCGCCCATCAGCTTGGTGAACAGGTCCTCGGCCTCGGCCAGATCCTCGATACGGACCTGCAGCATGGTCCGCGCGACCGGGTCCAGTGTGGTTTCCCACAGCTGGTCCGGGTTCATTTCGCCCAGCCCCTTGTAGCGTTGCAGCGACAGGCCCTTCTCGCCCTCGAGGAAGATCGCCGCCAGCAGCGCCAGCGGACCGTGGATCGGCTGGTCGCGATCCTTGCGGATCAGCCGCGCCGGCCGGCCATAGATGTCCTGCAGGGCCTGCGTCATCTCGCCGAGGCGCCGGCTTTCGGCGCTGCGCAGCATCTGCCCGTCAAGGCTGCGGATCTCCTCGACGCCGCGCAGCGTGCGCGACAGGCGGATGCCGGCATCCTGCGTCGGCCGGCCGGTCCAGCCGCGCTCGTATTCCTCGGCGATGACATCCAGCCGCGCGGCGACGGCCGTGGCGATGCCCTGCGCGTCCGCGTCGATCCGGCCCGCCACCAGCGCCCCCGCAATGGCCGCCTGTTCGGTGATGTGGGGCGGGTAATGCGTCGGATAGGCGCGCAGGATGCGCCGGGCGGTGCGCGCCTCCTCGACGACGCGGGCCAGATCGTTGCCGGTGATCTCCTCGCCCGAGGCCAGCCGCAGCGCGGCACCTTCGACGCCCTGCTGGATCAGGTATTCCTCCAGCGCAGCCTCGTTCTTCAGATAGACTTCCGAGCGTCCGCGCCCGACCTTGTACAGCGGCGGCTGAGCGATGTAGAGATGCCCGGCCTCGATCAGCTCGGGCATCTGCCGGAAGAAGAAGGTCAGCAGCAGCGTGCGGATATGCGCGCCGTCCACATCGGCGTCGGTCATGATGACGATCTTGTGATAGCGCAGCTTCTGCAGGCTGAACTCGTCGCGCCCGATACCGGTGCCAAGCGCGGTGATCAGCGTGCCGATCTGGTCGCTGCCCAGCATCCGGTCGAACCGCGCGCGTTCGACGTTCAGGATCTTGCCGCGCAGGGGCAGCACCGCCTGGTTCTGGCGCGACCGGCCCTGCTTGGCCGAGCCGCCCGCCGAGTCGCCCTCGACGATGAACAGTTCCGACAGGGCCGGGTCCTTTTCCTGGCAATCGGCCAGCTTGCCCGGCAGCGAGGCCACGTCCATGGCCGTCTTGCGGCGGGTCAGTTCGCGCGCCTTGCGCGCCGCCTCGCGGGCCAGCGCCGCCTCGATGATCTTGCCGACGATCTGGCGGGCCTCGGCCGGGTTCTCCTCGAACCACTCGGCCAGCTTCTCGTTGACCAGCCCCTCGACCGCCGGCCGCACCTCGCTGGACACCAGCTTGTCCTTGGTCTGGCTCGAGAATTTCGGATCGGGCACCTTGACCGACAGCACGCAGGTCAGCCCCTCGCGCGCGTCGTCGCCGGTGAAATCGACCTTCTCCTTCTTGGCGATCCCCGAGGATTGGGCATAGCCGTTGATCACCCGCGTCAGCGCACCGCGAAAGCCCGCCAGATGGGTGCCGCCATCGCGTTGCGGGATGTTGTTGGTAAAGGGCAGCACGGTCTCGTGGTAGCTGTCGTTCCACCACATCGCCACCTCGACGCCGATTCCGTTCCGCTCGCCGGTGATGAAGATCGGCTCGGGCATCACCGCCGATTTCGATCGGTCGAGATACTTCACGAATTCGCGCACGCCGCCCTCGTAGAACAGTTCGGTGCGCTGAATCTCGGCGTGGCGGCGGTCCTCCAGGATGATGCGGACGCCGCTGTTCAGGAAGGCCAGTTCCCGCAGCCGGTTTTCCAGCGTCCTGAAGCTGTAGTCGAGATTGCTGAACGTGCCCTCGGGATCGGTCGCCTTCGAGGAGGCCAGGAAGCGCACCTCGGTTCCCTTCTCGCCCGCCGGCGCGTCGCCGACCACGACCAGCGGCTTGACCGTGTCGCCGCGTTCGAAGCGGACGTAATGCTCCTTGCCGTTGCGCCAGATGCGCAGTTCCAGCCAGTCGCTGAGCGCGTTGACGACCGACACGCCCACGCCGTGCAGGCCACCCGACACCTTGTAGCTGTTCTGGTCGAATTTCCCGCCCGAATGCAGCTGGGTCATGATGACCTCGGCCGCGCTGATGCCTTCGCCGGCATGGATGTCGGTGGGAATGCCGCGGCCGTTGTCGCGCACGCTGACGCTGTTGTCGTTGTGGATGATGACCGTCACCCGGTCGGCATGGCCGCCCAGCGCCTCGTCGATGCCGTTGTCGACGACCTCGTAGACCATGTGGTGCAGGCCCGAGCCGTCATCGGTATCCCCGATATACATGCCCGGGCGCTTCCGCACGGCATCCAACCCCTTGAGAACCTTGATCGAATCTGCACCGTAATCGGCGGGTTGCGGGGTGGTGTCGGTCATGCGCGGTCATTCCTGTCGTTCCTCGCCCGATATAGGCGCTTGGCGCGGCAAAGTCACGGCAATCCCACGGTTTTTCGCGCCGAAAGGTGTTTCGTTGCGGCGCGCGGCGGGGCGGCTGCGGAATCGCTCTGCCGGGGGCGCCGCGACGCCTTCAGCCAGCCAGGATTTGGCCGGCAAGAATGGCCAGCCCCACCGCGATCAGCAGCGCCCCCGAGATGCGGTTCATCCGCCGCAGCCCGGCCGGCGTGGCCAGCCTCTGCCGCGCGGCCGCGACGGCGCCGCCCATCGCCAGGTTCAGAAGGAACGGGATCGCGGCCGACATCGCCACGATCACCGCGACATCGCTTGCCTTGATGCGCGCGACGTCGAAGAAGCCCGGCAGCACGCCCACATAGAACAGCGCCGCCTTGGGGTTGCCCGCGATGGCCAGAAGCCCGGCCGAAAAGCCGGCCCAGCGCCCGCGCCGGGTCAGTCGCGAATCCCCCGCGACCGGGGCGCCGGCATGACGCCACAGCGCCACGCCCATGCCCAGGAACACCACCGCCGCGATCCAGCGCAGGGCATTCAGCACCTCGCCCTGCTGGCCGACAAGAACCGCCAGCCCGAAGATCGCGACCAGCGGCCACAGCATGTCGCCAAGCGCCACGCCGATGGCCAGCGGCCAGACGCCGCGGAAGCCCGAGGCCAGCGCGCGGGCCATGATCGCCACCCAGACCGGGCCGGGCGTCAGCCAGATCGCCACCATCGCGCCCGCATAGAGCCAGATCGATTCGCCGGTCAGGGTCATGGCGCCTCCTCGGCGGTCGAGGCGCCGTCGGTCCTGACGACCCGCAGGCGACGGGCGCGCGGTCCGAAGGCCGCGAACAGTTCGTCGCCGGTGCCGGTCAGCAGGGCCTGCGCGGGCAGGGCGCAGATCCGGTCATACAGCGCCGCGCGGCGATCGGCGTCCAGATGCGCCGCCACCTCGTCCAGCAGCAGGACGACCGGCTGGTCCGACAGGGCGCGGGCATTGGCAAGGATCAGCGACAGCAGCAGGGCCTTCTGCTCGCCGGTCGAGGACAGCGCGGCCGGCATGTCCTGCGGCCCCCAGCTCGCGCCGAGGTCGGCGCGGTGCGGGCCGGTCAGGCTGCGGCCCGCCGCCAGATCGCGCGGCCGCATCGCCGCCAGCCGGTCGGCGATGCTGGCGGGGTCCGCGTCGCAGGCATGTCCCTCGCCCGGCAGCAGCGCCAGCGTCGCGGCCGGAAATCCCGCGCCGTCCTGCGCGGCGATGATCGTCGACAGTGCCGACAGCCGGTTGCGGGTCAGCGCCGCGCCGGCCTCGGCCATCTGCGCCTCCAGCGCGCGATACCAGCCCGGATCGGCGACCTGGTCCTTCAGCAGGCGGTTGCGCTCGCGCATGGCACGGTCATAGCCAAGTGCCAGATCGGCGTGATCGGGCATCAGGCTCAGCGTCAGGCGGTCCAGAAAGCGCCGCCGCGTGTCGGGCGGGTCGGTCCACAGCCGGTCCATCGCCGGCACCAGCCAGATCACCCGCAGCAGGCGGCCAAGCGCCGTCTGCGTCACCGGCTTGTCATCCACCACCACGCCGCGGGTCTGGCCCGGAGGCGCCGCGGTCTCGATGCTGCTGTCGCCAAGCCGGGCGCGGATCCGCCAGCCGGCCGCCCGGCCCTGCCGCGCCTGGTCGGGCGCGGCGGCCCCGCGCAGCCCCCGGCCAGGGGCCAGCATCGACACGGCTTCCAGGATGTTGGTCTTGCCCGAGCCGTTCGGCCCGAAGATCGCCAGCGGCCGGTGGTCGAGATCCAGATCGAGCCGCGGCCAGGACCGGAACTGCGCCAGCGTCAGCCGTGAAAGCGTCACACCCGCATCGGCATGACAACATAGATGGCGCTGGTGTCGCTGCCCTCGCGGATCAGCGCCGCATCGCCCGAGCCGTTGAACATGAACACCGCGTTGTCGCGATCGACCTGGCTGGCGATTTCCTGCAGGTACTTGGCGTTGAAGCCGATTTCCAGCGGATCGTCGGCATAGGCCACGATCAGTTCCTCCTCGGCGGCGCCGGCATCGGGGGCGTTGACCGACAGGATCAGCCGGTCGCCGTCCAGGGCCAGCTTGACCGCCCGCGACCGTTCGCTGCTGACGGTGGCCACGCGGTCCACGGCGCGGGCGAAATCGCTGGCATCGACCTCCAGCTTGCGGGCGTTGTTGGCAGGAATGACGCGGCTGTAGTCGGGAAAGGTGCCGTCGATGACCTTCGATGTCAGGGTGATGGTCGGAGTGGCAAAGCGCACCTTGGTCTCGCTGACCGATACGGCGATGTCGGTGTCGTCGTCGTCCAGCAGCTTGCGCAGTTCGGCCACCGTCTTGCGCGGCACGATCACGCCGGGCATGTCCGCCGCGCCCTCGGGCAGGGGCGCGTCGATCCGCGCCAGCCGGTGCCCGTCGGTGGCCACGCAGCGCAGCACCGGTCCGTCCTCGGACTGTGCGACATGCATGTAGACGCCGTTCAGGTAATAGCGCGTCTCCTCGGTCGAGATGGCGAATTTCGACTTGTCGAACAGCCGCCGCAGCACGCCGGCCGGGGCGGTGAAATTGGCGCCGTATTCGGACGAGGCCATGACCGGGAAATCCTCGCGCGGCAGGGTGGCGAGGTTGAAGTTCGACCGCCCGGCCTGCACCGCCAGCCGGCCGGCCGCGTCGTCGGAGGTGATCTGGACCAGCGCCCCGTCGGGCAGCTTGCGCGCGATCTCGTTCAGCATCACCGCGCTGACGGTGGTGGCGCCGGGGCGTTCCACCTGGGCCGTGGCCCGGTCAACCACCTCGGTGTCAAGGTCGGTGGCGCGAAAGCTGACGCCATCGGGGGTGGCCTCGATCAGCACATTGGCCAGGATCGGGATGGTGTTGCGCCGCTCCACGACCGACTGGGCCTGTGACACGGCCTTGACCAGAACGGCGCGCTCGATCGAGAATTTCATTGCTGATCCCTGTCCCTGAACCCCACCGGCCGCTTTGCCGGACCTGATTTGTAACCGCCTGCCGGGGCGGTCACAAGGTTTTCATGCGGGGCGGTTTCAGGCTTCCAGAAGCCGCTTCAGAAGGGTGATGTCCTCGGCCACGGCGTGGTCGTCCTGGGCCAGCTCCTCGACCTTGCGCACGCCATGCATGATGGTGGTGTGGTCGCGCCCGCCAAAGCGCCGGCCGATCTCGGGCAGGCTGCGGCTGGTCAGCTGCTTCGACAGATACATGGCGATCTGCCGGGGCCGGGCGACGTTGCGGGCGCGCTTGGGGCCGATCAGGTCGGCCAGCCTGATGTTGTAATGCTCGGCGACCTTGCGCTGGATGTCGTCGATGCTGATCTTGCGGTCGTTGGTGCGCAGGATGTCGGCCAGGCATTCCTGCGCGACCTCCAGGGTGATCTCGCGGCGCAGCAGGCTGGCATGGGCGAACAGGCGTTGCAGCGCGCCCTCCAGCACGCGGACGTTGGTCGTGATCCGGTGCGCCAGGAATTCCAGCACGCCCCTGCCGATCTCGAGGTCGGGATGCTGGGCGCGGAACGCCTCGGTCTTGGATTGCAGGATGCCCAGGCGCAACTCGTAGGTGGTCGGGTGCAGGTCCACGATCAGCCCGCAGGACAGCCGCGACTTGATCCGTTCCTCCAGCCCCTTGATCTCGGCCGGGGCGCGGTCCGCCGAAATGACGATCTGCTTGCCCTGATCGACCAGGGCATTGAAGGTGTGGAAGAATTCCTCCTGCGTGCTGTCCTTGCCGGCGATGAACTGCACGTCGTCGACCATCAGCATGTGGACATTGCGGAACAGGCTCTTGAAATCCATGATCGAGCTTTCGCGCAGCGCCTGCACGAAGCGGTACATGAACTGTTCGGCCGACAGGTACAGCACCCGCGCTTCGGGATGGCGGGCCTGGTGTTCATGGGCGATGGCATGCATCAGGTGGGTCTTGCCAAGCCCCACGCCGCCATAGAGGAACAGCGGGTTGAAGCCGACCGGGCCGCCCTCGGCCACGCGGCGCGCGGCGGCATGGGCCAGCTCGTTGGGCTTGCCGACGACGAAATTGCCGAAGGTGAAGCGCGGGTCCAGCGGCGCGCAGAGGTCGGGCCGGGCGCCGCCGCGCACCGTCGCCGGGGCCGCCTGCGCCGCGGTCCGTCCGGCGCGCGGGGCCGCCTGATCCTCGGCGGCCCCCGCGCTGGCGGCGCCGCGGGCGGAGGCGGCCGTCGGCTCGACATCGAAGCGCACCCGCTCGACCGAGGGTTCGAGGCGGCTCAGCTCGCCCAGGATGTTGCTGGCGAAATGCCGGTTGACCCAGTCCGACACAAAGCGGGTCGGGCTGGCGAAGCGCGCCACGCCATCATCGACCGCCGTCAGCCGCAGGGGCTTGATCCAATGATTGAAATTGTTCGGTCCCACGCGCTTTTCCAGTTCCGCGCATGCCTGACCCCAGATGTCGTCCATCAAATCGCCCTATCCGTTCCTGTCCCCGGCCCCCGTCGGTTCTCCGACGAGACAGGATCCCCGCGCCCCGGGCCGCGAACAGGCAATGTCTCACTCCTGCGGCGAAAGCCGCATGAGTGGGCGTCAGCCCGACACGAACTATAGACACAGGTTCCCGGGTGGCCGGTGGCAGCCGACCGCCTGAAAACCCGAGGGCTGAAGAGAGCAATCTCTGCTTCGCCGCCCTGCTGCGCGCCTGCCGGATGATACCCGGCAAGGGCGCGCGGCCCGTCCCCCAAAGCGACGTGAATCGCAGGCTGAAACTAGCAACAGCCGCGAAGCCTCCGCAACCGAACTATGCGCTTGACAGAAGCTTTGCCGGATCGAATCTGCGAGGGCATTGACTCGGAAGTAAAAATTCTTAAAGCCGTTGATTATTAACGCTTTCTTAACACATTTTGCAGGTGCAGAAAGAAAGATCCGGCGCGAACAACGGTTCGCGCCGGATCTGGGAAAGGGGGGCTTCGCAAGCCGAATTGCAGCGTTTTTCGCGGTCCCGGACGGCCCGTCTCAGGCGGTCGCCAGGGCCTTCACGCGGGCCGCCAGACGCGACACTTTCCGCGCCGCAGTATTCTTGTGGACGACGCCCTTGGTGACGCCGCGCATCAGTTCCGGCTGGGCGGCCTTCAGCGCGTCGCGGGCGGCCTCGGCATTGCCGCTGGCGATCGCCTCCTCGACCTTGCGCAGGAAGGTGCGGATGCGCGAGCGGCGGGCCTTGTTGATGTCGGTGCGGCGCTCGATCTGGCGGGCGCGCTTCTTCGACTGGGGCGTATTGGCCATGTTCTGGATCCTATCAGGTCTTCAACGTTTCTGTCGCGCAAAAGACCCGTCATGCCCCCCCGGATCGGGAAGGCGATGATTCTTGCCAAAGCGGGCCCACGCGCATGTAAGCGAGGGCCTATAGGCCATGACGGCGCGAAAGGAAACCCCGAAATCGGCGCCCGGCCTCAGCGGTCGCGGAACTGCGCCTCGCGCTTTTCGAGGAAGGCGGCCATGCCTTCCTTCTGGTCTTCTGTCGCGAACATGGCGTGAAAGCTGCGCCGTTCGAACAGCAGCCCCTCGCGCAGGGTCGTCTCGTAGGCGCGGTTGACCGATTCCTTCACGGCCTTCACGGTCAGCTGCGACTTCTCGGCGATCTTGCGCGCCGCGGCCATCGCCTCGGGGATCAGCTTGGGGGTCGGCACGACGCGGCTGACAAGGCCGGCGCGCTCGGCCTCGGTGGCCTCCATGAAGCGGCCTGTCAGGTTCATGTCCATCGCCTTTGCCTTGCCGACGAAGCGGGTCAGCCGCTGCGTGCCGCCGATGCCGGCGATGACGCCCAGGTTGATCTCGGGCTGGCCGAACTTGGCGTTCTCGGCGGCGATGATGAAGTCGCAGACCATCGCCAGTTCGCAGCCGCCGCCCAGCGCATAGCCGCTGACCGCGGCGATGATCGGCTTGCGGATCCGGCCGATCGCGTCGATCTGCGGGCCGAACAGGTCCTCGTCATACACATCGACGAAGCTTTTCTGCGACATCTCCTTGATGTCGGCGCCGGCGGCGAAGGCCTTTTCGCTGCCGGTCAGCACGATGCAGCGGATCTTGTCGTTGCGGTCGGCCTCGGTCAGCGCCTCGGACAGTTCGGTGATGAGGGTCGAGTTCAGCGCGTTCAGCGCCTCGGGACGGTTCAGCCGGATCAGGGCGATCTCGTCCTCGATCTCGACGATGATGGTTTCGTAAGCCATAGGCCTGGACCTCGTTGCAGATTAGGCATTCCTGCGAGTCCTAGCAGCAGCCGCCGGCGAAAGCCAACCGCAAGCCGTCAGTGCTGACATTGCGGGCAGTAGAAGCTGGAACGCCCCGACTGCACGATGCGCCGGATCGTGCCGGGGCAGCCGGGCGTGGGGCAGGGCGCGCCCGCGCGGTCATAGACGCGGAAGCTGTGCTGGAAATAGCCCAGCTCGCCGGTGGCCTGGCGGTGATCGCGCAGCGACGATCCGCCGGCGGCGATGGCCTCGGCCAGCACCGCGCGGACATGACCCACCAGCGCCGCGACCCGCTGGGCCCCGATCCGCCCGGCGACGCGGCGCGGGTCGATGCCGGCGCGGTGCAGCGCCTCGCTGACATAGATGTTGCCCAGACCGGCAACGATTCGCTGGTCCAGCAGCGCCTGCTTGACCGGCACGCGCCGCCCGGCGAAGGCCGCGCGCAGCCGGGCCGCGTCAAAGCCCGGCTCCAGCGGCTCGGGGCCCAGCTGTGCCAGCAGCGGGTGTTCCGCCCCCTCGCGGATCAGGTCGACCATGCCAAAGCGGCGGGCGTCGTTGAAGGTGATGGTGGTGCCCGCCTCGGTCAGCAGCACGACATGGTCGTGGCGCGGCAGGATCGCGGGATCGCGGTGAAAGCCCGCCAGCCCGGCGCCCTCGACCAGCATCCGCCCCGACATGCCCAGATGCATCAGCAGCGTGCCGCCCCGGTCCAGATCGGCCAGCAGATATTTCGACCGCCGCCGCAGCGCCGTGACCCGAGCGCCGGTCAGCACCTGCACCAGGTCGGGCGGCACCGGCCAGCGCAGGTCCGGGCGCCGCGCCTCGGCCCGCGCGATGCGCTGGCCCTCCAGATGCGGCTGAAGGCCGCGCCGGACGGTCTCGACCTCGGGCAGTTCTGGCAATCCGCGTCCTTTCCCGGCATTGTGCCGCCTGCGCATCCATGACCATTGTGCGCGCGATGCGCCGGACTTATCTGGCGCCCAGTCAGGCAAACGGCAAGCGGCATGAACGAGACGAAGCAGACCCATTTCGGTTTTCGGACCATCGACGAGAACGCCAAGGCCGGGATGGTGAACGACGTCTTTTCCAGCGTCGCCAGCCGCTATGACCTGATGAACGATCTGATGAGCGCGGGCATCCACCGCGCCTGGAAGGCCGCGATGATGGACTGGCTGGCGCCGCGCGACGGCCAGCATTTGCTGGACGTGGCCGGCGGCACCGGCGATGTTGCCTTCCGCTTTCTCGACCGGGCGCCGGGCGCGCGGGTCACGGTCTGCGACCTGACCGAGGAAATGCTGGCCGAGGGGCGCAAGCGCGCCGATGCCGCCGACAAGGCCGACCGGCTGGCCTGGGTGGCCGGCGACGCGATGGCGCTGCCCTTCGCCGACCACAGCTTCGACCGCTACACGATCAGCTTCGGCATCCGCAACGTCACCCGCATCGCCGACGCGCTGGCCGAGGCGCATCGCGTGCTGCGCCCCGGCGGCCGGCTGATGGTCCTGGAATTCAGCCGGATCCCGGTGCCGGCAATGCAATGGGCCTATGACCGCTACAGCTTCAACGTGATCCCGGCGATGGGGCAGGCGGTCACCGGCGATCGCGACAGCTATCAGTATCTGGTCGAATCGATCCGCCAGTTCCCCGACCAGGACGCCTTCGCCGCGATGATCGGCGCGGCGGGCTTCGAGAGGGTGCAGTATCGCAACCTGTCGATGGGCATTGCCGCGCTGCATTCCGGCTGGAAGCTCTAGCCGATGCGCGGCCCGCACAACATCCTGCGCCTGATCCGCACCGGCGCCACCTTCGAGCGCACCGGCGCGATGGGCGTCGCGCTGGACGCGGTCGAGGCGCCGCCGCGGCTGCGGCTGGCCGCGCGGGTGCTGGGCTGGCCGTTCCGCTGGCTGGGCTACCGGGGCGATCCCGCCCTGCCGCCGGTTACCCGCGCGATCACCGCGCTGGGGCCGGCCTACATCAAGTTCGGCCAGATCCTGTCCACCCGCGCCGATGTCGTCGGCACCGAGCTGGCCGACCAGCTGCGGATGCTTCAGGACCGGCTGCCGGCATTTCCCACCGACATCGCCAAGCAGATCGTCGAGGCCGATCTGCGCCAGCCGGTCGATGTGCTGTTCTCGGAGTTTTCCGAACCCGTCGCGGCCGCCTCGATCGCGCAGGTCCACCGCGCGCGGGTCCGCGAGACCGGGCGCGAGGTGGCGGTCAAGGTGCTGCGCCCCGGCATCGCCGCCGCCTTCCGCCGCGACATCGACGCCTTCCACTTCGCGGCGCGGATCATCGAGGCGCTGTCGCCGGGCAGCCGCCGGCTGCGCCCGCGCGACGTGGTCAGCCATTTCGAAAGCGTGGTGACCGGCGAACAGGACATGCGGCTGGAGGCGGCGGCGGCCTCGGAGTTCTACGAGAACACCCGCGAGGACGCGAACTTCCAGCTGCCCCTGCCGCATTGGCACCTGTCGTCGCGGCGCGTGCTGACCTCGGACTGGGCCGAGGGGCTGCCGATGGGCGACCGGCAGGCGCTGATCGCGGCCGGCCACGACACCACGCAGATCGCGACGCGGGTGATCCAGCTGTTCCTGCAACACGCGCTGCGCGACGGCTTCTTCCACGCCGACATGCATCACGGCAACCTCAAGGTGGCGCCGAACGGCGATGTGATCGCCTATGATTTCGGCATCATGGGCGAGATCGACGAATACACCCGCCGCGTCTATGCCGAGATCCTGATGGGCTTCATCCGCCGCGACTATCGCCGCGTGGCGCGGGTCCATTTCGAGGCGGGCTATGTGCCCCGCGACCGCGACGAGGCCGCCTTCGCCCGCGCCCTGCGCGCGGTGGGCGAGCCGATCTTCGGCGCCGATGCCAGCCGCATCTCGATGGCGAACCTGCTGGGCTACCTGTTCGAGGTGACCGAACGCTTCGGGATGCGGACCCAGACCCAGCTGATCCTGTTGCAGCGCACCATGGTCGTGGTCGAGGGGGTCGCCCGCTCGGTCGATCCGCAGCTGAACATCTGGGACGCGGCCAAGCCTGTGGTGTCGGATTACATCAAGTCCAATCTCGGCCCGCGGGCGCTGGCCTCGGACATGGCGAAGGTCGCGCAGACCGTCGGCCGCTACGGCCCGCTGCTGCCCCGGATCGTCGAGCGGGCCCTGTGGGACCGCGCCCATCCCGACGAGGCGCTGCCCGCCCAGCCCGACCGCCGCGCGCTGCCGCTGTGGCTGGTCACGGTGCTGTCGCTGGCGGCGGGGGCGGCGGTCGGGCTGGGCCTCGGCTAGGCCCTCAGAAGCACAGGATCTCGGCCTCGGCCTCGGCCCGGCGCAGCGCGGCCACGATCTCGGTCATCTGGGCCATGCCGCGGAACATCGAGGCCCGTTCGCCGGTCACCTGCTGCATCCGCAGCACGGTCTCGGCCTCGACGTAATCGGCATAGGGCAGCACCGTGGCGATCTGGTCGATGGCGCAGGAACAGCGGTCCAGCATGTCGCGGGTCTGGCCGTTGGTGGCCATGCAGGTGAACACGTATTCGGCCCGCGCATTGGTCGGATAATCGTTCACCGCCTGCGCCCGGCCGGGCTGGGCCGCGCCCAGCAGGCCGGCCAGCGCCAGCCCCAGCGCCGCCGCGGCGCGCGGCATCATCGCAGCACCATCCGGTTCTCGTAGCCGGGGGTCTCGCCCTCGGTCCGGGCGCGCAATTCGCGGATCGGCTGGCTGGGATCGCCCAGCACGAAGGTCAGCGTCAGGGTCTGGAAGCCGTTCATCCGCCCGGCGTTCGGATCGTCCGCGAAGGGCTGGAAGCTGGCGGTCGCCACCTCGCCCTGCCGCGCGATGCTGCCGCCGCGGAACACCGCATCCTTGATGCGGTTGCGGATGTAGAAGGGGCTGCCGCCGGTCAGCGCGGCCATGTCGCGGGTGGTCTGTTCCAGAAAGAAGGTCAGCACCGGATCGCCGCCCGAGATCGGGAAGGGTCCGATCCTGCGGGTGCGCGAATCGGTCTTCTGCACCAGTTCCAGAACCGGCTGCCGGTCCGAGGGGTCGATGGCCTCGGTCAGGCTGACCGATCCGGCGCGGATCGGCACGAAGCCCGGCGCCTGCGGGCCGCTGACGGTCAGCGCCCAGTCCAGCGTCCGGCCTTGCAGCGACCAGGGGCCGCGATCGGCGAAGACCGCGTCGCCCGCCTCGCCCGCCGGCAGAGCGGCCGGCGCGGCCAGCGTCGCGAAGCCCGCGCAGATCAGTGACCAGATGACGCGCCGCATGGCAGTTCCTCCCCCAGGGTCCCGGCGGACAGCCTTGCGCCGCGCGTGGCGAAGGGCAAGCCCCGGCGCCGCCCGCCTCATCCCAATGTCGCAGCGTCAGGCCAGCAGCCGGGCCAGCATCTCGCCCAGTTCGGGCGGGCGCACCGGCTTCTCGATCAGCACGGTGCCCATCGCGGCGCAGTTGCGGGCCAGTTCCGGGTCGCGATGGGCGGTGATCATCACTGCGGGCACCATCTGGCCGGTCCGCGCGCGCAGGGTCTGGATGGCAAGGATGCCGTTGTCGTCCTGTTCCAGGTGGAAATCGGCGATGATGACATCGGGCGGCTCGTCGCCCATCGTGGCCGCCGCCTCGGCGGTGCCGCCGGTGACGCGGGCGACCATGCCCAGCCTGTCGCGCAGGATCATCTCGTAGCCGCGCCGCATCCCCGGATCGTTCTCGATCACCAGCGCGACCCGGCCGCGCAGCGCCGACAGCGCCGGATCGGCGGGGGCGGCGCGGGCATCCGCCCCGGCGGCGACGCGCGGCAGGCCGATGCGGAAGACGGTGCCGCGCATCGCCTCGGATTGCAGGCTGATCGGGTGGCCCAGCTTGGCGCAGGCGCGGCGCACGATCGACAGGCCCAGCCCCATGCCCGGCGTGCCGCGGTCGTGGGCGAGGCGCTGGAACTCGTCGAAGACGCGGTTGCGATCGACCGCCGGGATGCCCTGGCCGCTGTCATAGACGCACAGCCAGCAGGTCGCGCCCTGCGGGCGCACGCCCACCACCACGCCGCCGCGATGGGTATACTTGATCGCGTTCGACACCAGGTTCTGCGCGATCCGGCGCAAGAAGACCGGGTCGCTTTCCACCACCGCATCGGTCGGCACGAAGCTGAGCCGCAGCCCCTTTTCCTCGGCCAGCGGGGCGTATTCGGCGGCCAGCCTGCGAAACAGCTCGCCCAGCGGCACCGGCTGGCGGTGGAACTCGATCCGCTGGCTGTCCAGCCGCGAGATGTCGAGAACCGCGTGCATCAGCTGCTCGACCGATTCGAAGGCGCCCGACAGCCGGTCGGTCAATTCGCGCTGCTGCTCGTCCATCGGCGTGTCGGTCAGCGCCGCCAGGAACAGCCGCGCCGCGGACAGCGGTTGCAGCAGGTCGTGGCTGGCCGCGCGCAGGAAGCGGGTCTTGGACCGGTTGGCCTCCTCGGCGGCGGCGCGGGCCACGGCCAGTTCGCGGTTGCGCTGCGACAGGTCCGCCATCGCCTTTTCCAGCTGCCGGGTGCGGGTCAGCACCTCCTGCTCCAGCGCGACGGCGGCCTGGAACATCGACCAGGCCGAGCCGCGCGATTCCTCGAGCCGGTCGATGCGGTCGATCAGGACCTGGTTGATCCGCCGCAGCTTGTCGATCCGGCGCGCCGGCGGGTCGTCGTCACGCTGCATCGGTGCGGCCCGTGCCGCCGGCGCCGGCCTGCGCCATGAAGGCCAGCCCGACGAAGGTCTGGTTCACATGCATGCCGCTGTGCTGTTCGCCATAGGTGTTGAAGCCGGCCACGCGATAGCGGCGGAACAGCTCGGACATGGTCTGCGTCAGGCCCTCGCGCTCCAGCGCGAGGCGCCGCAGGATGCAGTCGAAGCCCAGCACCATCAGCGGCGGACGCGGCAGCGCCGCCAGCGCCTCGGCGAAGCCCTCGGTCAGGTCCTCGGCGCGGCCCAGCGTCAGCACGGTGCCGGTGTCGATGGCCGACATCAGCGACAGCCCGCCATCCTCGGTCAGCGCGCTGATCGCGCGGACATGGTGCCGCCGGCCCATCCGCAGCAGCAGCGGGTGGCGGGCGAACTCGGTCGGGGTCAGCCGCTCGGGCGGGATGCCGATGATGCGGGCATATTCCTCGGCGGCGGGTTCGGCATTCAGTTCCAGGATGCGGCGCTTCTCGGGGATCGCGGCGGTGACGACGGCGCGGGTCTCGGTCGGGCTGAAATGCGCGAAGGTCACCTCGCTGACCGCCAGGTCGGTCTCGACCAGCGTGAACACCGCCGCGTTCGACACGACCTCGCCATCGACCAGCAGCGAGGTGCGGTCGAAATCCAGCCCGTCGCCCGCTGATCCGCCCAGCGTCGGCACCGAGGGCAGGGCGGCGTCGATGGTGGCCACCAGCGCGTCCTCCTGCCCGGCAAGGCCGTCGACCAGCAGCAGTCCGAACAGCGCGCAGTGCGGATCGGCTGCGAAATCCAGGTGCAGCCGCCGCAGCGCGGCCATCCACTCCGACACCGGCAGGGCCGACAGGTTCGGCAGCACCAGCGTCCGGGCGCGGAAATGGCCGGCCGGAAAGCCGATCGCCACGACGCTGTCGGTGGCATAGCCGCAGGGCCCGATCTCGCCGGCCGAGGAACAGCCGGCCAGCACGCAGCCCGCGGGCAGCCCGGCCCGCAGGCCGCCGTGCAGGGCGCCAAGCTCGGCGCCGTCGGCGGCGAACAGCAGCACCAGCGCTGGGTTTACGGCGCGCAGGCCGGCCAGCAGGATCGAAAGCGTGTCGCCTTCGCCGCGGTCGGCCTGCACGGCCACCGGCCCGGCGGCGCCCTCCTTCGCAGCCGGGCCGGTATGCATCATCCGGCCTCGAACAGCCGGACCGAATTCGCCAGCAGCACCGCCTGGGTGCGGCGCCGGGCGTTGATCTTGGACATGATCGCCGTGATGTGGGTCTTGACGGTGGCCTCGGCGATCGACAGCTCGTAGCTGATCTCCTTGTTGGCCTTGCCTTGGCAGATCAGCCGCAGGATGCGCATCTGCTGCGGCGTCAGCGTCGCAAAGCGCCGTGCGAGTTCGGCCCGCGCCTCGTCCTCGGCATCGGCTTCCTCGGGGTCATAGCCCTCGGGGGTGACATGCTCGCCGTCCCACATCCGGCGCAGGCTGTCCACCAGCGCCTCGCGCGACAGCGACTTGCTGATATAGCCCTGCGCCCCGGCGGCCATCGCGGCCGAGATCATCGCGCCCTCCAGATCGGCCGAGATCATCGTGATCGGCACGTCCGGCAATTGCCGGCGCAGCGCCACGATCCCCTCGGAGCCGCGGGCGTCGGGCAGGTTGAGGTCCAGGATCACCGCATCGGGTGCGCCCTGCGACCGGATCTGCTCGATCGCTGCGGCAAGGCTGCGGGCGGTGCGGACATTCTTCAGGCCAAAGCTGATCTTCAGCGTCAGCGCCAGCGCGTCGCACATCAGCGGGTGATCGTCGACGATCAGGATCTCGCGGACCTGATCGGCGCCCGGTCTCACGGGCGTCGACGGTCGCGCCTGCATGGCTGCGGCGGTCATGGTGGCTTCCTCCCCTTGTGCATGCCGCCTGCCCCCACGAGCCGCATGATTGGCCCCGATTGTAAGCGCAGGGTGGCGCAAAGCAAGGGCTATGCACGACCATTGTCTGATGGGCGCGCACTTGTGAGCGGGTCTGCCCCATGCCACGCTGGCCGCGTCAACAGGGAGGAGGCGGCATGGGCCGGACCCGCGCAAGGGCCGCCGTCGCGGCGGCCGGTCTGTGGCTGGGCGCCGTTCTGGGCGCGATCGCGGCAGCGTCCGGCGCGCTGGCGCAGCAGGCCGCGCCGGAACTGACGGTCGGCACGCTGGAAAACGGCACCGTCAACTGGGAACTGCGAACGATCGCGGATCGCGGCCTCGACCGCGAGAACGGCTTCCGGCTGAAGGTGGTGCCGCTGGCCGGCAACCCCGCCACCCAGATCGCCATGCAGGGCGGCGCGGTCGATGCGATCGTGTCGGACTTCCTGTGGGTGGCCCAGCAGCGCGCGGCGGGCGCGGGCTTCGCCTTCCTGCCCTATTCCACCGCCGTCGGCGGGCTGGTGGTGCCTGCCGACAGCCCGGTGCGCGACCTTGCGGAGCTGTCGGGCCGCAGCATCGGCATCGCGGGCGGCCCGGTCGACAAGAGCTGGCTGATCCTGCGCGCCTATGGCCGCCTCAGGACCGGCGAGGATCTGGCCGCGACGACACGGCAGGTGTTCGGGGCGCCGCCCGTGATCCGCAACGCCGCCGAGACGGGCGAGGTCGATGCGGCGGTGAATTTCTGGCATTTCCTGGCCAAGATGAAGGCCGGTGGCATGCGCGAGGTGGTCAGCGTGGCGCAGGCCTCGGCCGCGCTGGGCCTTGATCCCGCGACGCCGCTGCTGGGTTATGTGCTGCGCGACGACTGGATCGCCGACCATCCCGACCTCGCGCGCGGGCTGGCGCGGGCCTCGCGGCAGGCCAAGCGGATCCTGTCCGAGGATCCGGCCGCCTGGCAGGCGATCCGGCCGATCATGGACGCCGCCTCCGAGGCCGAGTTCCAGGCCCTGCGCGACGGCTGGATCGCCGGCATCCCGCCCGAGGGACCGGTCGATGCGGCCGGGGCGCAGCGCATGTTCGCGGTGATGGCCGAGCTTGGCGGCGAGGATCTGACCGGCGGCCTGCAGACGCTGCCCGAGGGGTTGTTCTGGTCGGGTGAGTAGCGCCAGCCGCCATCGCCCCGGAACCGGTGCCGACGCCGACCCGGCCGCGCGACCCGCCGCCTCGCCGGGGACCGCGCCCGCGGCTGCTTCCGTGACTGCTCCCGTGACTGGGGCCCCGACGGGCGGCCCGGTCCCGGGTCTCGTGCCGGGGGTCGTCTCGGTGGCGCTGATGCTGGCGCTCTGGGCGGTGGCGGCGGCGGTTCTCGACACGCCGCGCAGCCTGCCCGGCCCGGCCGCGGTGGCCGCGCGGGTGGCGGGGCTGGTGATGTCGGGGGAATTGTGGCTGCATGCCGGCATGACGCTGATGCGGGTGCTGGCCGCCTTCGTGCTGGCGATGACGCTGGGCGTCGGGCTGGGGCTGTGGATGGGGCGGTCGCGCGGCGCCGACCACTGGCTGAACCCGGCACTGGTGATCGCGCTGAACATGCCGGCGCTGGTGGTGATCGTGCTGGCCTATATCTGGATCGGTCTGAACGAGGCCGCCGCGATCGCCCTGAACAAGATCCCGCTGGTCACGGTCATGCTGCGCGAGGGGGCGCGCGCGCTGCGCCCCGATCTCGACGAGATGGCGGCGGCCTTCCGCATGTCGCGGCTGGACCGGCTGCGCCATGTCGTGCTGCCGCAGCTGGCGCCGCATGTGGCGGCGGCGGCGCGGGCCGGCATCTCGCTGATCTGGAAGATCGTGCTGGTGGTCGAGTTCCTCGGCCGCTCGAACGGGGTGGGCTTCAAGATCCACCTGCTGTTCTCCAGCTTCGACGTGGCCGGCGTGCTGGCCTGGGCGCTGGCCTTCGTGGCGGTGATGCTGGCCATCGACATCGGCCTGCTGCGCCGCTGGGAGGCGCGGGCGAACCGCTGGAGGCGCGATGCGGCTTGACCTGCAGGGCAAGGCCTTCGGTCCGCGCGCGGTGCTGGGTCCGCTGTCGCTGACGGCGGGGCGCGGCCAGCGGCTGGCCGTGCTGGGCCCTTCCGGCATCGGCAAGTCCACGCTGCTGCGGATCGTCGCCGGGCTCGACCATGCCTTTGCCGGGCACCTGTCGGGCGATGATCGCGTGGCGATGGTGTTTCAGGAGCCGACCCTGCTGCCATGGCGGCCGGCGCTTCAGAACATCACCATCCCGACCGGCTGCGACGCGGCCACCGCGGGCGCGCTGATGGCGCAGGTCGGGCTGGCCGGGCGCGAGGCGCAGTTCCCGCGCCAGCTGTCGCTGGGCCAGCAGCGCCGGCTGGCGCTGGCCCGCGCCTTTGCCGCGCGGCCCGACATCCTGTTGATGGACGAACCCTTCGCCAGCCTCGATCCCGACACGGCGGACCGCATGATCGCGCTGACCGCCGGCCTCCTGGACCGCAGCGGGGCGGGGCTGATCCTCGTCACCCATGACGCAGAGGAACCCGCAAGGCTGGGCGCCCGGCCGCTGATCCTGTCGGGCAGCCCCGCCACGCTTGGCCCTGCCCCCACCGACGCCCGCTGAAAGACGCCCGACGACCGACCCTGCTGACCGGCGCCCCGTGCCGGGTCCGAGCCCCGGGTCCCTGCAGCCTCCCGGTGCCGCGCGACGCCCTCGCCCCCGGGGCCGGGACGCGCTATCACCATCGCATGAGCGACGCGCCCCCCTCCGATGCCACCGCCCCCGCCGCAGGCGCCCAAACGCCCGCCGCAGGCCCCGCAACGCCCCCCGAAACGCCGGTCGAGGCCGTGCTGGCGCGGCGCCGCTCGGTGCGGGCCTTCCTGCCCGACCCGCTGCCGCGCGCCGATCTGGAACGCATCCTGCGCGCCGCCCGCAGCGCGCCCAGCGGCGCCAACCTGCAACCCGGCCGCTTCCATGTGCTGACCGGCGCGGCGCTGGACGGGCTGGCTGCCGCGCTGGTTGCCGCGGCCGAATCCGGCCGCCCCCCGGTGGCGCAGTATTCCTATTTCCCGCAGCCGATGCCGGCCGACCTCAAGGACCGGCAGCGCGCGGCGGGACATGCGCTGTATGCCGCGCTGGGCATCGCGCGCCGCGACCTCGCCGGGCGGCAGGCGCAGTTCCTGCGCAACTACGCCTTCTTCTCGGCCCCGGTCGGGATCGTCGTGACGATCCGGCCCGACATGGGCAAGGGCTGCTTCATGGACCTGGGCATGTCGCTGATGGCGCTGATGATGGCGGCCGAGGCGATGGGCCATGCCAGCTGCGGCATCGGCGCGCTGGCCAACCACGCCGATGTCGCCCATGCGCATCTGGGCCTCGGCGAGGACGAGATGGTGGTCTGCGGCCTGGCCCTGGGCCGGCCCGACCCCGATGCGCCTGTGAACGCCGTCCGCACCGGCCGCGACGCGCTGGCGCAGTTCGCCACCTTCCGCGGCTTCAGCTGAGCGCCATCGCCACCGCGCTGCCCAGCCCGCCCGCCGCGGCGATGGCGGCGATCCCGGTGCCGCCGCGCCTGCGCAGCTCGTGAAACAGCCGCACCGCGTTGATGGCGCCCGAGGCGCCGACCGGATGGCCCCGCGCCAGCCCGCCGCCGCCCGGGTTGACGATCGCCGGGTCCAGCCCCGCGCCCGCGATGCAGGCCAGCGCCTGCACGGCATAGGCCTCCATCACCTCGGCCACGGCCAGGCGATCCGCGCGCAGCCCGGCGCGGTCCAGCACCGCGCCGATCGCCGCCACCGGCGCCAGCCCCGGCATCTCGGGGCGGTCGCCGAGGGTCGCGCCGCCGCGCCAGACGACCCCGCCCGGCCCGGCCCCCAGCCGCGCCCCCAGCCGCGCCGCCAGCCGGTCCGACACCATCAGGCAGAAGGCCGCGCCATCGGCGGCCACGGCGGCATTGGCGGCGGTGATCGGCCCGCACAGCACCGGCGCCCGCGCCGCCAGCGTGGGCGACAGCGCGCGGGTAAAGGCGTCGCGATCCAGCCCCGCCAGCGGCAGGATCTCGTCGTGCATCCGCGCCGCCCGCGCCTTGCGGTGGCTGTCGATGGCCCAGGCGTCCTGCGCGGCGCGCGCGATCCCGGCCTCGGCCGCCAGCGCCGCCGCCGCCGCATCCATGCCGGGGTCGCGGTCCGGCCAGGGGGTGAAGGGCGGGCGGTCATAGGCGACCGGCGGGCCGCCGCCCGGATCGGTGCGCAGCCGCAGCGGCCGGCGCGAATAGCTTTCGATCCCGCCCGCCAGCACCGCCTCGGCGCCGCCCGCGCCGATCAGCGCCGCGCCGAGGATCAGCGCGTCCAGCCCGCCGCAGCATTGCCGGTCGATGCTGAGCCCGGCGACCCGCTGCGGCAGCCCGGCGGCCAGCGCCGCCAGCCGCGCCGGATTGCCGCCGCCGCCCAGGGCATTGCCGACCACCACCTCGTCCACCGCCTCGGGGGGCAGGCCGGCATCGTCCAGCAGCCGGCGCAGCAGCGGCGCGCCCAGCTGGTGGATCTCGTGCCGCGACAGCGCCCCGCCGCGCGGCGCGACCGGCAGGCGCAGCGCGCCGAGGATGCGCACCCCGCTCACTGCCCGGCCTCCAGCAGCCGGGCGATCCGCGCCAGGTCGGGCTTGCCCGCCACGGTCAGCGGAAACCGCGCCAGCCGATGCAGGGCGCGCGGCGCGGCCAGCGGGCCGAACGCCGCGCGGCAGCGGGCCAGCAGCGCATCCCCCGCCGCCGCGTCCAAAGCCCCCGCGACGACCGCGACCAGCACCGTGCCGCGCCGCGGGCAGGGCCGGGGCAGCACCGCACAATGCGTCACGCCCGGCGCCTGCGCCAGCAGCGCCTCGATCGCCTCGGGGAACACGTTCCGGTCGGCGATGGTGACCATCCGGCTGCGCCGCCCGACCACGCGCAGATGGCCGTCCGCATCCAGCCCGCCCATCTCGCCCACGCTCAGGAATCCGCCCTGCCAGCGCGTCTTGGGGCTGCCGCCCTCGGCATAGCCGCCGAACAGGTAGGGGCTGCGCACCCAGATCTCGCCGATGCCGTCCACCGGGTCGGCGATGCGCAGCTCGACCCCCGGATAGGGCCGCCCGACGCTGCCCGGCGGGGCGCCGCCCTCGTCCCAGGCCACGAAGCTGGTCTCGGCGGCGCCGTAGAACTGCCGCAGCCGCGCCTGCGGGCACAGCGCCGCCAGCCGCGCGGCCAGGCCCGGCGGCATGGCGCCGCCGCCGCACAGCACATGGCGCAGCGCGGGCAGGGCGCCGCCCGCCTCGCACAGCAGCCGCAGCTGGGTGGGCGTGGCATAGAGGATCGTGCTGCCGGCCTCGGCCATCGCCCGGACCTGCGCGCGCGGCCCCAGCCCGGCCAGCACGTCCAGCCCGGCGCCCAGATCGGCGGCCTCGACCACCGCATACAGCGCCAGCGAATGCGCCGGCGCGCCGGGCACCGCATAGCGGTCGGCGCCGGTGACCCCCAGCCTGTCGCGGTTGACGGCGAAGCTGGCCCGCCACGAGGCATGGCTGCGCCGGATCGCCTTGGCCGGCCCGGTGGTGCCGCCCGACCGGCTGCGGAACTGCCCCGGCTCGCCGCCGCGGACCACCGCCACGCCCTGCGGGCCGGTGCTGAACTCGGCCCCGGCGCGGATCGCCCCGCGCAGCGCCACCAGATCGCGCGCCAGCGCGGATGCGCCTGCCGCATCCTCGGGCAGGGGGCGGCCATCGACCGTGACCGGGCCCGCCGGTCGCCACTGGAAACCTGCCTGCTGATCCACCCCTGCCTCTCCGACCGGGCGCGCGGCCGGGATCGCCGCCGCGCGCGACTGTCCCCCGCATACACGCCCGCGGCCGCGCTGGCCAAGGGCCTGTCCCCGCACCGCTGCCTGCCCCGCCGGCGCCGGCGCGGGCGCGACAAATCCGGCCGCGAGGCCCTTCCTGCCTTGCGCCCCCGCCGCGCTTGGCTATAACCCCGGACGATTTGCGACCGTCCCTGCCAGCCCGGAGGCTTCCATGCCGAAAAGAACCGATATCAAGTCCATCCTGATCATCGGGGCGGGGCCGATCGTGATCGGGCAGGCCTGCGAATTCGACTATTCCGGCGCCCAGGCCTGCAAGGCGCTGCGCGAGGAAGGCTATCGGGTCATCCTCGTGAACTCGAACCCGGCGACGATCATGACCGACCCGGAAATGGCCGACGCGACCTATATCGAGCCGATCACCCCCGAGGTGGTCGAAAAGATCATCGCCAAGGAACGCCCCGACGCGCTGCTGCCGACGATGGGCGGGCAGACCGGGCTGAACACCGCGCTGGCGCTGGCCGACATGGGCGTGCTGAACCGCTATGGCGTCGAACTGATCGGCGCGCAGCGGTCCGCCATCGAGATGGCCGAGGATCGCAAGCTGTTCCGCGAGGCGATGGACCGGATCGGGCTGGAAAACCCCAGGGCAACCATTGTCGCGGCACCGAAGGGGCCGAACGGTCGCTATGACATCGGCGCGGGCGTGGCCCAGGCGATGGAGGCGCTGGAACAGATCGGCCTGCCCGCCATCATCCGCCCCGCCTTCACCCTTGGCGGCACCGGCGGCGGCGTCGCCTACAACCGCGACGACTACGAACGCATCGTGCGCTCGGGGCTGGACGCCTCGCCGGTGGCGCAGGTGCTGGTCGATGAAAGCCTGCTGGGCTGGAAGGAATTCGAGATGGAGGTCGTGCGGGATCGCAACGACAACGCCATCATCGTCTGCGCCATCGAGAACGTCGATCCGATGGGCGTGCATACCGGCGATTCGATCACCGTCGCCCCGGCGCTGACCCTGACCGACCGCGAATACCAGATCATGCGCAACGGCAGCATCGCGGTCCTGCGCGAGATCGGCGTCGAGACCGGCGGCTCGAACGTGCAATGGGCGATCAACCCCGAGGACGGCCGCATGGTCGTGATCGAGATGAACCCCCGCGTCAGCCGCTCGTCCGCGCTGGCCTCGAAGGCCACCGGCTTCCCGATCGCGAAGATCGCCGCGAAACTGGCCGTCGGCTACACGCTGGACGAGCTGGACAACGACATCACCAGGGTCACGCCGGCCAGCTTCGAGCCCAGCATCGACTATGTCGTGACCAAGATCCCGCGCTTCGCCTTCGAGAAGTTCCCCGGCAGCCAGCCCGACCTGACCACCGCGATGAAATCCGTGGGCGAGGTCATGGCGATCGGCCGCAGCTTCCACGAATCGCTGCAGAAGGCGCTGACCTCGATGGAGAACGGCCTGACCGGCCTCGACGAGATCGCCATCGAGGGCGCCGCCGAGCAGGGCCGCCCCGCCGTCATCGCCGCCCTGTCGCGCCAGACCCCCGACCGCATCCGCGTCATCGCCGAGGCGATGCGCTTCGGCCTGTCGGACGACGACATCCACCGCGTCACCCGCTTCGACCCCTGGTTCCTCGCCCGCATCCGCGAGATCGTGGACGCCGAGGCCGCCATCCGCGACGCGGGCCTGCCCGCCGACGCCGAGGGCCTGCGCCGGCTCAAGATGATGGGCTTCACCGACGCCCGCCTCGCCCATCTGACCGGCCGCGACGAATCCGACATCCGCCGCGCCCGCCGCGCCCTCGACATCCGCCCGGTGTTCAAGCGCATCGACACCTGCGCCGCCGAATTCGAGGCCCAGACCCCCTACATGTATTCCACCTACGAGGCCCCGGCGATGGGCGACGTGGAATGCGAATCGCGCCCCACCGGGGCCCGCAAGGTGGTCATCCTCGGCGGCGGCCCCAACCGCATCGGCCAGGGGATCGAGTTCGACTACTGCTGCTGCCATGCCTGCTTCGCGCTGACCAAGGCCGGCTACGAAACCATCATGGTCAACTGCAACCCGGAAACCGTCTCGACCGACTACGACACCTCGGACCGGCTCTATTTCGAACCCCTCACCCTCGAACATGTGCTGGAAATCCTGCACACCGAACAGCAGGCCGGCACCCTGCACGGCGTCATCGTCCAGTTCGGCGGCCAGACGCCGCTGAAACTGGCCAACGCGCTCGAGGCCGAGGGCATCCCGATCCTCGGCACCACCCCCGACGCCATCGACCTGGCCGAGGACCGCGAACGCTTTCAGCGCCTGTTGAACGACCTCGGCCTGAAACAGCCCGTCAACGGCATCGCCCATTCCGACGCCGAGGCCATCGAGATCGCCCGGCGCATCGGCTTCCCCCTCGTCATCCGCCCCTCCTACGTCCTCGGCGGCCGCGCGATGGAGATCGTGCGCGACATGGACCACCTCAAACGCTACATCACCGAGGCCGTCACCGTCTCGGGGAAGAATCCGGTCCTGCTCGACAGCTACCTCTCCGGCGCGATCGAGGTCGATGTCGACGCCCTCTGCGACGGCGAGAACGTCCATGTCGCGGGCATCATGGAACATATCGAGGAAGCCGGCGTCCATTCCGGCGATTCTGCCTGCTCGCTGCCCCCGCACACGCTGGACGCGGCCACCATCGACGCGCTGAAAGACCAGACCGCCGCGATGGCCCGCGCCCTCGGCGTCAAGGGGCTGATGAATGTCCAGTTCGCGCTCAAGGACGGCGAGATCTTCGTGCTCGAGGTCAATCCCCGCGCCTCGCGCACCGTGCCCTTCGTCGCCAAGGCCACCGACAGCGCCATCGCCTCGATCGCCGCCCGCCTGATGGCCGGAGAGCCGATCTCGAACTTCCCCGACCGCGCCCCCTATCCCGAAGGCGTCGGCCCCGAGGATGACCTGCCCTTCGCCGATCCGATGACGCTGGCCGACCCGATCACGCCCTGGTTTTCCGTCAAGGAGGCCGTGCTGCCCTTCGCCCGCTTCCCCGGCGTCGATACCCTGCTGGGCCCGGAAATGCGCTCGACCGGCGAGGTGATGGGCTGGGACCGCAACTTCGCCCGCGCCTTCCTCAAGGCGCAGATGGGCGCGGGAACCAACCTGCCGCATCAGGGCCGGGTCTTCATTTCCGTCAAGGACGCCGACAAATCCGACGCGCTGGCCGCCGCCGCCCGCGATCTGGTCGCGATGGGCTTCTCGCTGGTCGCCACCTCGGGCACCGCCGATTTCCTCGACGCCAACGGCGCCCCTTCCACCCGTGTGAACAAGGTCTACGAGGGGCGCCCGAACATCGTCGACCGGCTGAAGAACGACGAGATCGCGATGGTCCTGAACACCACCGAAGGCGCCCAGGCCATCGCCGATAGCCGCGAAATCCGCGCCGTCGCCCTCTATGACAAGATCCCCTACTTCACCACCGCCGCCGGCAGCATCGCCGCCGTGGCTGCGATCAAGTCACGTGAGGAGGGGGAAGTGGGCGTGAGGTCGTTGCAGGCTTAGTCACAAGCACATGAAATTGAATCGGATTAAGTTTTGGACGTAGCGCTCCTTTTCTGATTCAATGGCTTTGGGGGTGCTGAATGACCGTCTGCGTCGCTCTGAAGGTTCACGACTGCATAGTGTTCACGGCTGATAGTGCGACTTCGCTCACAGGCATAGATGAAGCGGGTCGTCAGCATGTCGTGAACATTTACGACCATGCTAACAAGGTCTTCAACCTGCATAAGGGCCTTCCGATTGCTGGCATGACGGCAGGCATCGGGAATTTCGGCCCCTGCTCTATATCGACTATGTCGAAAGATCTTAGGGCATTATTCACCAGTAGCAGCGACGGTTATAGGATTTCTGCTGACGATTACACGTTAGAGGAAGTCGCAAACTTGGTACGGAAGTACTTTTTCGAGGTGCGGTTCGCCAGCTTGGAGACGAAACCGCAAGGCACATTCCAGTACTGGATTGGCGGCTATTCGGCGAAACAAGATCTCGGAGAGATCTGGAAAATTCATATCCAAGACGGTGACTGCCCTGCGCCGGCTTGCGAGGCTGCGCGAGACTTACCTGCCATGATCAGTTGGGGCGGACAGACTGAAGCCATCAACCGGCTGCTTCTCGGTTATGGTCAGGGGCTGCCGAACGCACTTCTGTCAGCCGGGCTTGATCCAGAGCATCTTGATGCGTGCATTCGCCACGTTGCACAGCATACACAAGCAGGGCTAGCTAACCCTGCGATGCCGACCCGCGACGCGATTGATCTTGCAGTTTTCTTGGCTGAAACCCAGAAGCAGTTCGTCCGTTTCTCTATTGGATCTAACACAGTCGGCGGCGACTTGGACGTTGCTACGGTAACGAAACATGAAGGTTTTAAGTGGATAAGGCGGAAGCACTACTACAGCCGGGAGCTTAACCCTTTGGAGACGGACCATGCCTAAGCACGACATGCCTAAACGGGAAGGTACAACGTTGCTTTATCCCCATATGCCTAAGGTAGATGCGAAAGTTCCGCCGCTGAAGGACAACCGGGTGAATGACCAAGATTCTCAGCGGCTCCGGTCCGGAAAAGAGCAGGAGCGTGTTGAGGACTTTCTCGCTAACTTGAGCTTTACCTAATCCCTCGCATCCCATTCCGCATCAACATCTCCCCCAGCAGCCCCTTCTTCCCCCTCTCGCTGATCCGGCGGGGTCCCTCCATGGGCACCCCCGCCCCGTCGAGGGGGGAACGCAGCGGCTCCTCGGCCATGTCCGCCAGCGCCGCGCCCTACACCTCCCCCATCCCGTTCCGCGATTTCATTTCCTCCATCAGCGCCCGCCGCGCGGCGGGGGACATCACCCGCGTCTCCACCATCGGCACCCCGCCCGGCGCCTTGCTGGCCCCGGCCTCCGGCGCGCCGATCGCCGCGTCCAGCTCGAGTTGATAGCCGCCGAACTCCGGGCGCGTGCCGTCCAACAATTCGGGTTCGCGCCGCGCCAGGTAGTCCATCGTCTCGCCGCCCCGGATCACGCCCGCCAGCCGCGCATGCATCCACACCGACATCAGCCGGTTGACCCGCACCTGCCAGTCCGGCCCCATGCTGCGGAAGAACGCCACCAGGTCCGCATCCAGCCGCAGCGTGACGCGCGTCTTTTTCGGCACCGGCTTCTCGCGCGCGATCTCGTGCCATTCATCCGGGATGCGCATCCGGTCCAGGATCGTGCTGTGCAGGTCCCATTCCAGCATCCGCATCGCATCGGCCATGTAGTGGTAATTCACCCGCCGCGCCTGTTCCGCCTTGCTGACCGCCATTGCCCGCGCCCCCTGATCGACCGCGCCAGTCTGGCCGCGTTGCGTCAACGGATCGTTAAGACGGCGGGCGTTGTCGGTGTACAGGCTGTGCACCCCCTGTGCATCCCCCGTGCAGCCTTGGTGCGGCGCCGTGCGACGCCCATGTCGCGGCCCGCGAAAAGGGGGCGCAAGCCTCGCGGCCGCGCCCCCCGTCATGCCCGGGCCGGTGCTCCTACAGGAAGAAGTCGCCCGCCCAATAGCTGCTGGCGGTGCTGGCCCCGTCCTCGATGCGCACGGTCATCTCGGCCGCCGCATCCGCGTCGGTGTTGACGCGCATCCAGGTCTGCCCGCCCACATTTTGCATCCAGACGGTGCCCATCCCACCAGCGCTTGTGCCGGTAAAGGTCAGAGTGCCGCCATAGACCGACGACAGGTCGATCCGGTCCTCGGTCGCCCCGAAGAACTGGATTCCCGCCCCCTGGAAGTCCGTGATCGTGTCGTAATTGTTCACGACCCCGAACGGCGAATCGCCCGTGCTGTAGAAGCGGAAGACGTCGTTGTTGCCGCCCCCCGTCAGCAGGTCGGCCCCGGCACTGCCCACCAGCGTGTCGTTGCCCGACCCGCCCAGCAGCGTGTCCCTGCCCGCGCCGCCGTTCAGGAAGTCGTTGTTGCCGCCCCCGTCAAGGCGATCATTGCCGCTGCCGCCGTAAAGAGCGTCATTGCCGGCGCTGCCATACAGCCTGTCATTGTTGTTGTCGCCGGTCATGAAATCGTTGCCGCCGCCGCCATAGACGGTGTCGTTGCCATTGCGGCCATAGAGATAGTCGTTTCCGCCCAGCCCCGACATCCGGTCATTTCCGGCGCCGCCATCCATGATGTTGCCGCCATTCGTGCCCGTCAGCGTGTCGTTCCCGGCGCCGGTGATCAGGTTCTCGAACTGGGTGAAGCTTTCTCCGGCGAAGTTCGTGGCGCCGGTTGTCAGGTTCACGTTGTAGTTGCCGTTGAAGGTGGTGGTGTTCAGCCAGTCCGTGCCATTGCCGCCGCGCAGCGTCTCGGCCACGCCCAGCCCGGCATAGACATAGTCGTTGTCGTCCTGGCCGTCATAGACCCCCGCGCCGCTGGAGCGGATGGTGTCGTTGCCGGTGCCGCCGTAGACGGTATCGGTCCCGCCGCCGCCGGTCAGGCTGTCATTGCCCGCATCGCCGTAGATGTAGTCGTTGCCGGCCAGCCCATCGACGGTGTCGTTGCCGGCGCCGCTGTAGATGCTGTTGTCCCCCGTCGTCCCGACCAGGCTGTCATTGCCCGATCCGGTGATCAGGTTCTCGAACTGGGTGAAGCTTTCGCCGGCATAGTTGGTCAGCCCGGTTGTCAGGTTCACGTTGTAGTTGCCGTTGAAGGTGGTGGTGTTCAGCCAGTCCGTTCCATTGCCGCCGCGCAGCGTCTCGGCCACGCCCAGCCCGGCATAGACATAGTCGTTGTCGTCCTGGCCGTCATAGACCCCCGCGCCGCTGGAGCGGATGGTGTCGTTGCCGGTGCCGCCGTAGACGGTATCGGTCCCGCCGCCGCCGGTCAGGCTGTCATTGCCCGCATCGCCGTAGATGTAGTCGTTGCCCGTGAGGCCATCGACGGTGTCGTTGCCCGTGCCGCTGTAGATGACATTGTCGCCGGTCGTCCCGGTCAGGTTGTCATTGCCCGCGCCGGTGACGAGGTTCTCGAACTGGGTAAAGCTTTCGCCGGCATAATTGGTGACGCCGGTGGTCATGTTGATGACGTAATTGCCCCCCCAGTTGGTGGTGTTGAGCCAGTCGGTGCCATTGCCGCCGCGCAGCGTCTCGGGCGTGCCAAGGCCGGCATAGACATAGTCATCGCCGTCCTGGCCGTCATAGAGGCCCGCGCCGCTGGACCGGATCGTGTCGTTGCCGATGCCGCCGTAGATGGTGTCGGTTCCGCCGCCGCCGACCAGGCTGTCATTGCCCGCATCGCCCCAGATATAGTCGTTGCCTGCGAGGCCATCGACGGTGTCGTTGCCGGCGCCGCTGTAGATGACGTTGTTGCCCGTCGTGCCGGTCAGGCTGTCATTGCCCGAGCCGGTGACAAGGTTCTCGAACGCGGTAAAGCTTTCACCGGCGTAGTTCGTCACCCCGGTCGTCAGGTTGACGGTGTAGTCGCCGTTGAAGGTGGTGGTGTTCAGCCAGTCCGTGCCGTTGCCGCCGCGCAGCGTCTCGGGCGTGCCGAGGCCGGCATAGATATAGTCATTGTCATCCTGGCCGTCATAGATGCCGGCCCCGCTGGACCGGATCGTGTCGTTGCCGGTACCGCCATAGATGGTGTCGGCGCCACCGCCGCCGCCAAGGCTGTCATTGCCGCCAAACCCGTAGATCAGGTCGGCCGCCGCCCCGCCGGGGATGGTGTTGTTGTTGTTGTCTCCGAAGATCGTAGCCATGAGGTGCTCCTTTTTACTCCCTGCGCCTCCCGATACCCGCGAGGCATTCCCGAAGTCATTCATCCGCCCCTCGCGTGAAAATGACGTGAAAAATCGGTTGATGGCGAAAATCAATAAAAAAAATCGGTGAAAGTGGCGATTCGAAGAAAAGACTCAGGGCGGTGTCCGGATCTTCTCATCACCAGTGTCTCACATGGGCTGAATACCCTAAATCACTTTGATATGAGGCAGTTGTGATGGCCGGTGTGGGGGATCGTGAAAAATTACGGGAATTTCAAGCCGTGGCAGAAAAACGACTGGTCGCGCCCGAAATCGACCAGGTGAAAATGGGCAGGGCGCGCGACCATAAGCCTGTTCTTAATACTGGTGGTTCTGGAATTCACGCAGACCAGCCATGCAGAATCCGATGGGGTCGGGGCATCGTGCGGCTTGCCAGCCATCCGCCGGACGATATTCGATGGACTGACGCTGAAGGGGGGGAACGGGCGATGGGAAGCCGGGCCAGCATCGACGCGATGAAGGAGCAGCGGCGCGGCCTCGACCCGCCCGTTCCCACCCTACGTGCGGATCTGCGCATTCCGACGGCTGTCAAGGAGGGCTGCGGGCCGGGGGGTGATCAACGCCGCCAAGGCGCTGGCCGCCCGGGATCAGCAGGCCGGCGCCCGATCAGCCCAGATAGTCGCGCAGGCCCGGCGGCGGATCGGCCAGCAACGCCCGCGTGGGCCGGGGCGGGTGGGCCACGCCCGCGTCGATCAGGATGGTCTGCGGGGCAAAGCGGGCCGCGTCGCGCGGATCATGGGTGACCATCAGCACCGTGGCCCCGGTCTGCGTCGCGATCCGACCCACAAGTTCCAGCATCTCGGCTTTGAGGGCCGGGCCAAGCGCCGCGAAGGGTTCGTCCAGCAGCAGGATCGGTCTTGCGCGCAGCAGCACCCGCGCCAGCGCGACCCGGCCCTGCTGGCCGCCCGACAGGCTCGCGGGGCGGCGGCGTTCATGGCCGGACAGCCCGACCGCCGTCAGCACCTCGCCGACCCGCTGGCGCTGTGCGGGATCGAGGCGCAGGTCGGGCCGCAGGCCCAGCCCGACATTCTGCGCGACGTCCAGATGCGGGAACAGATTCTGGTCCTGGAACAGCACCGACAGGGGCCGTTCTCCGGGCGGCACGCCGGCGAGGTCGCGGCCCTGCCACAGGATCCGGCCCCGGTCCGGCGGCAGGAACCCGGCCACCAGCGCCAGCAGCGTGGACTTGCCCGACCCCGAGGCCCCGATCACGGCGACCCGCGCGCCGTCCGGGACGGCCAGATCGGCCGTCAGGGTGAAGTCGCCTCGCCTCACCGCGATGTCGCGAAACTCAAGCAAGCCTGCCCCCCCGGTCGAACAGCCAGAACAGCGCAAAGCTGATCGCCATCAGCAGCACCGCGCAGGCCGAGGCTTCGGCCATGCGATAGGACCCCATCAGCTGATACAGCTTCAGCGGCAGGGTCGGGCTGTCGGTGGCAAACAGCGTGATGACCCCCAGATCGCCCATGCCCAGCGCCGCCGCCAGCCCGCCGGAAAAGCCCAGCTGCGGCGCAAGCCGCGGCAGAACCAGCAGCCGCAGGCGGGCAGGCCCGCGCAGGTCCAGCGAGTCGGCCAGCCGCCCGAAATCGGCCTGCAGGGTCCGCGCGGCGGGGATCAGCGCCCGCAGGCCGAAGGGCAGCGCCATGATTGCGTTGATGAGAACGGTCAGCGGCAGGGCCAGCATGTCGGTCGCGACCCAGCCGCGCAGCAGGATGAACAGCCCCGTGCCGAGGACCAGGGGCGAGGCGACGATGGGCAGCATCCCGGCGGCCTCGATCCAGCCGCCGCGGCCGCGCGCGATGGCCAGCGCCAGGGTCAGCCCCAGCGCCAGCGCCAGCAGCGCCGAGGCCAGTGCCATCAGCACCGACCGCAGTGCTGCCTGCCAGACCTCGGGCGGCAGCGCGGGCAGGGCGGGCAGGCCGGCCGCCGTCACCGCCAGCACCGGCCACAGCAGGAACACCGCCGCCAGCGCAATGGCCATGGCGTCCGCCGCGACCCGCCAGCCCCGCGGCCCCGCGGGACCCCGGGCGGCCTGCAGCCCGGCCCCGAAGGCGGCCGGAATGGCGATCCGGCGCGCCAGGCCCATTGCCGCAAGGCTCAGCCCGATCTGCACCAGCCCAAGCGCCGCGGCCCGGCCAAGGTCGAAGTCGAACCGGAACGCCTGATAGATCGCCAGCTCGACCGTGGTGGCCGAAGGGCCGCCGCCAAGCGCCAGCGCCACGGTGAAGGAGGTCAGGCACACAAGGAACACCGCCAGCCAGACCCCCGGCAGCACCGCGCGCAGCATCGGTCGTTCCAGGTGGCGCGCCGTGTCGGCGGGGCCAAAGCCGAGGCTGTCGGCCAGCCGGAACCGCTCGGCCGGGATGGCCTGCCAGCCTTGCAGGATCAGCCGCACCGACAGCGGCAGGTTGAAGAACACATGCGCCAGGATGACGCCCTGCCAGCCATAGACGCTGAATTCCGGCAGGCCGGCGGCGCGCAGGGTCTCGTTGATGACGCCATTGCGGCCAAAGACCGCGATCAGCCCCATGATCGCGACGATCACCGGCAGGATGAAGGGCGCCCCCAGCAGCGTGACCAGTGCGCCCCGGCCCGGAAAGCGGCGCCGGGCCAGGGCGCGGGCCACGGGGATCGCGAGGACGGCCGACAGGGCCGCGGACAGCGCCGCCTGCCAGAGGGTGAAGCGCACCGCCCGCCAGTCCCATGGGCCAAGGGCCGCAAGCCCCTGCGCCTGCCATGCGACCGCCGCAAGAGTGCCCATGATCAGCGCGGCCAGCGCCCCGGCGACCAGGGCGCCGCCCAGGGCCGGGACGCGGGGGGCGCCTAGCGCGAGAATGCCCGCAGCCATTCGTCCAGCGCCTCGTCGCGCAGCGACTGCGCCTCGGTTTCGCTGAGAAACAGCGTCTTTTCCGGGCGCGGCAGGTCGCGCATCACCTGCGGCCACTGCTCTTGCGGCAGCTTGGCGGGCAGCGACCAGTTCGCCAGCGGGATGACCTCCTGGAACCCGGGTGTCAGGATCCAGTCCATGAAGGCCTGCGCCAGCAGGGGCTGATCGGTAGAGGCAATCTGGCCGGCCAGTTCGGCCATGAAATACTGGCCTTCGGGAAAGATCGCGGCGTGCTTGGTGGTGTCGTTTTCCGCGGCGATGTGATAGGCGGGAGAGGTGGTGTAGGACAGGACCATGTCGGCCTCGCCCTCGGTGAACATGCCGTAGGATTCCGACCAGCCCTTGGTCACCGTGAGCACCTTGGGCGCAAGCCTTGCCCAGGCCTCGGGCGCGGCGTCACCGAACGCCGCCTTCACCCACAGCAGCAGCGCCAGACCCGAAACCGAGCTGCGCGGGTCCTGGATGACGATCTTGAGGTCGTCGGGCGCGTCCAGCAGCCCGGCAAAGCTGGTGGGCGGGTTTTCCAGCCGCGTCTCGTCATAGACGAAGGCCGTCTCGCCCCAATTGTAGGGCAGGAAGATGGGATCGTCCCATGCGATCGGCAGCGACAGGCCGGACACGTCCTGCCCATGCGGCGCGAACAGCCCCGAGGCGCGGGCCCGCGCGGTCACGTCGGTGTTCAGGCCGAAGACGATATCGGCCTCGGTCGCCGCGCCCTCCATCAGAAGCCGGGGCAGGATGTCGCCGGTGACAAAGCGCAGGTCGCAGGCACAGAAGGCCTCGAAGCCCTCCTCGATCTTGGGCCCCGGCCCCCATTCGCTGGCGACGGACTCGCCCGCATAGACGGTCAGCACGGGTTTCTCCTGCGCCACGGCCGGGGTCGCGGCCAGAAGGGCAAGCGGGATCAGATGGCGCATCATCGCGGCACTCCTTCAATTCTGGGTCACGAAAGAAAGGGATGCGAGACCTTCCCTCCGCCGGTGTGAGCCGGATCAGGTTCAACGGGTCCGCAAGCGCGTCTCAGCCCGTCATGGGCACCCCGAGGTGGCCGCGAATGTAGTGGTTCCACAGCCGGGCGCAAGCGGATAGAAACGCCGGCAACCGCAGCACAGGGACCGGAATGACCGATCAGCCCACCCCGATGATGGCGCAGTATCTGGCGATCCGCGAGGCCAATCCCGGCGCGTTGCTGTTCTATCGCATGGGCGATTTCTACGAGATGTTCTTCGAGGACGCGGTCGCCGCGGCCGCCGCTCTGGACATCGCCCTGACCCGGCGCGGCACGCATCTGGGCCAGCCGATCCCGATGTGCGGGGTGCCGGTCCATGCCGCCGAAAGCTATCTGCTGACTCTGATCCGCAAGGGGTTCCGGGTCGCCATCGCCGAGCAGATGGAAGATCCCGCCGAGGCCCGCAAGCGCGGCGCAAAGTCGGTCGTGGCCCGCGACGTGGTGCGGCTGGTCACACCCGGCACCCTGACCGAGGAATCGCTGCTGGAGGCGAGACGGCACAATTTCCTGGCCGCCCATGCCACCGTCAGGGACGAGGCCGCGCTGGCCTGGGTCGACATCTCGACCGGCGCGTTTCAGGTGATGGCCTGCCCGCTGCCGCGGCTTGCCCCCGAACTGGCGCGGCTGGCCCCGCGCGAGTTGCTGGTGGCCGAGGGCGCGCGTCTGGACGACCTGGCGCAGGAGGCCGGCGCGGCCATGACCGAACTGCCCGGGGGGGCCTTTGACAGCGCGACCGGCGCGCGGCGGCTGTGCGCACTTTACGGCGTCGAGACGCTGGACGGCTTTGGCAGCTTCTCGCGGGCCGAACTGGCGGCGATGGGGGCGGTCGTGGACTACCTCGACATGACCCAGAAGGGGCAGATGCCGCTGCTGCGGCCGCCGCTGCGCGAGGCGTCGGGCGGCACGATGCAGATCGACGCCGCCACCCGGCGCAATCTGGAACTGACGCAGGCGCTGTCGGGCGGGCGGGAAGGCTCGCTGCTGGCCGCCATCGACCGCAGCGTGACGGCCGGCGGCGCGCGGCTTCTGGAGCGGCGCATCAGCGCGCCCTCGCGCGATCTGGCCCGGATCCACGCCCGGCAGGATGCCGTGGCATGGCTAGTCGAGGATCCGCGCCTGAACGCCGATCTGCGCGCGGCGCTGCAACGGGTGCCCGACATGGACCGGGCGCTGTCGCGGCTGGCGCTTGACCGGGGCGGGCCGCGCGATCTGGCGGCGATGCGGGCCGGGCTGACGCAGGGCGCGCAGATCGCGGCCTGGCTGTCGGGCGAGGTGCCGGCCGACCTGTCCGGCGCGGCGCAGGCGCTTCGCGGCCACGAGGCCCTGGTCGCCCTGCTGGACGCGGCGCTGGTGGCCGAGCCGCCCCTGCTGGCCCGCGACGGCGGCTTCGTGGCGGCCGGCCATGACGCCGATCTGGACCAGACGCGGCGGCTGCGCGACGAGGGGCGCGGCGTCATCGCCGGGATGCAGGCGGATTACGCCGCGCGGGCCGGGGTGCCCGGGCTGAAGATCCGCCACAACAACGTGCTGGGCTATTTCATCGAGACGACCGCGACCCATGCCGAACGCATGCTGGCGCCGCCGCTGTCGCAGGTCTTCATCCATCGCCAGACGACCGCCAGCCAGATCCGCTTCACCACCGTCGAGCTTTCCGAGCTGGAGACCCGCATCCTGAACGCGCGCGACCGCGCGCTCGAGATCGAGCGCGAGATCTTTGCCGGGCTGCGGGCGGCGGTGCTGGATCACGCCGCGGCCATCGGACAGGCGGCGCAGGCGCTGGCCGAGATCGACCTGGCCGCCGCCTTCGCCGATCTGGCCACAGCCGAGGGCTGGACGCGGCCCGTGGTCGACGACAGCCGCGCCTTCGTGGTCGAGGGCGGCCGGCATCCGGTGGTGGAACGCGCGCTGAAGCGGCAGTCCTCGGCCTTCGTGGCCAATGACTGCGCGCTGACGCAGGGCGACACGCCGGCGATCTGGCTGCTGACAGGGCCGAACATGGCCGGCAAGTCGACCTTCCTGCGCCAGAACGCGCTGATCGCGGTGCTGGCACAGGCGGGCGCCTTTGTCCCCGCCCGCAAGGCGCATCTGGGCATGGTCAGCCAGCTGTTCAGCCGCGTCGGCGCCGCCGATGACCTGGCGCGCGGCCGCTCGACCTTCATGGTCGAGATGGTCGAGACCGCGGCGATCCTGAACCAGGCCGACGACCACGCGCTGGTGATCCTGGACGAGATCGGGCGCGGCACCTCGACCTGGGACGGACTCAGCATCGCCTGGGCGGTGATGGAGCATCTTCATGGCGTCAACCGCTGCCGGGCGCTGTTTGCCACCCATTATCACGAGATGACGGCGCTGTCGGCGCGGCTGGCGGGGGTCGAGAATGCCACCGTCGCGGTGCGCGAATGGCAGGGCGAGGTGATCTTCCTGCACGAGGTGCGAAAGGGCGCCGCCGATCGCAGCTATGGCGTGCAGGTGGCCCGGCTGGCCGGGCTGCCCGCCGGTGTCATCGAGCGCGCCCGAGAGGTGCTGGACGCGCTGGAATCGGGCGAGCGCGAGGGTGCGACCCGGCCCGCCGCGCTGATCGACGACCTGCCGCTGTTTCGCGCAGCACCCCCCGCGTCCCCTGCGCCGAAGCCGCGCGTCAGCCCGCTGGAGGGGCGCCTTGACGCGATCCATCCCGACCGCCTGACCCCGCGCGAGGCGCTGGACCTGATCTATGAACTGAAAGCCCTGACCGGAGAGAGTGCATGAGCTTCAACACATTTGGCCGTGAGTTCCGGTTCACCACCTGGGGCGAAAGCCACGGGCCGGCCCTTGGCGCGACCGTCGATGGCGTGCCCCCCGGCGTCCCGCTGGACGAGGCGTTCATCCAGGGCTTTCTGGATCGTCGCAGGCCGGGCACCAGCAAGCACACCACGCAGCGCCGCGAGGCCGATCAGGTTCGCATCCTGTCGGGCGTCTTCGAGGGTCGCACCACTGGAACGCCCGTGCAGCTGATGATCGAGAACACCGATCAGCGCAGCAAGGATTACGGCGACATCGCCACCAGCTTTCGCCCCGGCCATGCCGACCTGACCTATCACCTGAAATACGGGCTACGCGACTATCGCGGCGGCGGCAGGTCCAGCGCGCGCGAGACGGCGGCGCGGGTGGCCGCGGGTGGCGTCGCGCAGGCGGTGCTGGCCCATCTGCTGCCGCAGCTGCGGATCACCGGCTACATGGTGCAGATGGGCGCGCTGCATCTGGACCGCAGCCGCTTTGATCCCGCGGCCATCGCGGGCAACCCGTTCTTCCTGCCCGACGCGACGGCGGCCGGAGAGTGGTCGGATTACCTGGATCGCATCCGCAAGGACCAGAACAGCGTCGGCGCCGCCATCGAGGTGCTGATCCAGGGCTGCCCGCCCGGCCTTGGCGCGCCGGTCTATGCCAAGCTGGACACCGACCTCGCCGCCGCGATGATGTCGATCAACGCCGTCAAGGGCGTCGAGATCGGCGAGGGCATGGCCGCGGCCGGCCTGACCGGCACCGACAATGCCGACGAGATCAGGATGGGCAATGACGGCCCGCGCTTCCTGTCGAACCATGCCGGCGGCATCCTAGGCGGCATCTCGTCGGGACAGGACATCGTCGTGCGCTTTTCGGTCAAGCCGACCAGTTCGATCACCACCCCGCGCCAGTCGATCCGCCAGAACGGCGAAGAGATCGACCTGATCACCAAGGGTCGCCACGATCCCTGCGTCGGCATCCGCGCGGTGCCGGTGGCCGAGGCGATGGCGGCCTGCGTGATTCTGGATCATCTGCTGATGGACAGGGCGCAGACCGGCGGCGTGCGGGGGGTAATAGGCTGACCCGCGCAACCCTTGCGCGAAGATCCGGGGTCACGCGCCGGTTGTCATGGAACTGTCACTCTTTCGTCGCACAAGCGTCACCGCCGGGGAATAGGTCGGGCGCTGACCCGTATGCCGGGGACTGAAAGACCAGGAGAGATCCATGACCACCGTGAAATTCACCGTCTCGGCGCTTGCCGTCATCGCCGCCTCGGCCACCGCCGCAGCCGCGCGCGACCAGATCCGAATCGTCGGCTCGTCCACCGTGTTCCCCTATACCCAGGCCGTGGCCGAGGAATTCGCCAACCAGACCGGCGCGCCCGCGCCGATCGTGGAATCGACCGGCACCGGCGGCGGGATGCAGATCTTCTGCGAAGGCATCGGCGAGAATACCCCCGACATCACCGGCGCCTCGCGCTCGATGAAGAAATCCGAATTCGACCTCTGCGTGCAGAACGGCGTGACCGACATCAGCGAGGCGCTGATCGGCTATGACGGGCTGTCGCTGGCCGTCAGCCGCGCGAACGAGCTGGACTGGAATCTGACGCTTGGCCAGGTCTTCCTGGCGCTGGCCGCCGAAGTGCCGCAGGACGGCGCGATGGTGCCGAACCCCTACAGGAAATGGTCCGAGATCGACAGCGCGCTGCCGGACACCGACATCGTCGTGCTTGGCCCGCCCCCGACCTCGGGCACCCGTGACGCCTTCGTGGAACTGGCCATGCATGCCGGCTGCGAATCGATCGACGAGGTGACCGCGATCGCCGAGGCCTCGGGCAACGAGGACTGGGTCGACGAGAACTGCTCGCGGATGCGCACCGATGGCCCGTTCATCGAGGCCGGCGAGAACGACAACCTGATTGTGCAGCGCCTGAACAGCGACCCGAACGCCCTGGGCATCTTTGGCTATTCCTTCCTGTTCGAGAACAAGGACACCCTGAAGGACGTCAAGCTGAACGGCGTCGAGGCCGGCATGGAAACCATCGCCTCGGGCGACTATCCGCTGTCGCGCCCGCTGTATTTCTACGTCAAGAACGCCCATCGCGGGGTTATCCCGAACCTTCAGGAGTTCGTGGAGGAATACATGTCCGAGAACGCCCTGGCGCCCGGCGGCTACCTGGAAGAGCGCGGCCTTGTCGCGCTGCCTGACGACGAGCGTGGGGCATTGCAGGAATCGGTTGTCAGCGCCTCGGCCAAGCTGGACGTGACCGAGTAACAGCACGACCCCTGCCCCGCCCGGCGTCCTGCCGGGCGGGATGAAAGCCTTGTGAGGTTGGCATGACCGGAATTGCCTTCGCGATGCTGCTGACGGCGGCGCTCGCGGGATACATGTTGAACCGCCGCGCCGCGCTGGCGCTGCGCGATGGTGGGCAGCGGCTGCACTCGCTGGGGATGTTCCACGGGCTCTATGCCGCGCTTGCGGTGCTGGTGCCGGCGGTGATCGTCACCCTCCTGTGGGTGGCGCTGCAGACGCCGGTGATCAACGCGCTTGTGATGGCGGGCCTGCCGGCCGGGTCGCTGGACGGTGCCGATGCCGGCGCGCGTCAACTGGTCCAAGCCGAGATCCAGTCGATCGCGGGCGGCCGCGTCTTTGGCACCCCCGAGGCCTGGAAGCTGGAGGCCGCCGAACGGCTGAACGCGCTGCACGCCACCTCTGGCTGGCTGCTTCTGCTGGCGGTGGCCGCGGTCATCGCCGGCGCGCTGCTGGTCACGCGCCGCAGCGTCGCGGCGCAGTTCCGCGCCCGGCAGGCGGTCGAGCGGATCATCATGGGTCTGCTCATCGCGTGCTCGGTCGTGGCGATCTTCGTGACCGTCGGGATCGTGCTGTCGCTGGTGTTCGAATCGATCCGGTTCTTCCAGATGGTGCCGATCACCGAGTTCCTGTTCGGCACCAGCTGGGAACCGCAGATCCCGATCCGCGCTGACCAGATCGCCGCCGAGGGTGCCTTTGGCTGGATCCCGGTGCTGCTGGGCACGCTGGTCATCACCTTCGTCGCCATCTTCATCGCCGTGCCGGTCGGGCTGATGTCGGCGATCTACCTCAACGAATTCGCAAGCCCGCGTTTTCGCGCGATCGCCAAGCCGGTGCTGGAGATCCTGGCCGGCATCCCGACCGTCGTCTACGGTTTCTTCGCAATCCTCACCGTTGCCCCGGCGATCCGTGCCTGGGGCGCGGCGCTTGGGATCCCCGTCGCGCCCAACACGGCGCTGGCGGCGGGCGGGGTCATGGCGATCATGCTGATCCCCTTCATCTCGTCCTTTGCCGATGACGCGCTGTCGGCGGTGCCGCGCAGCCTGCGCGACGGCAGCATGGCCCTGGGGGCCACGCGCTCGGAAACCGTGCTGAAGGTGCTGTTCCCGGCCGCCATTCCCGGCATCGTCGGGGGCGTGCTGCTGGCCATAAGCCGGGCCATCGGCGAGACGATGATCGTGGTGATGGCCGCCGGCCTGATTGCCAAGATGACCATCAACCCGCTGGACAGCGTGACCACCGTCACCGTGCAGATCGTGACCCTGCTGATCGGCGACACGGCCTTCGACAGCCCCAAGACGCTGGCCGCCTTTGCCCTGGGTCTGATGCTGTTCATCGTGACCCTGATGATCAACATCGTCGCGCTGCGCGTCGTGCGCAAATATCGCGAACTCTATGACTGAGGCTCGAAGCGACATGACCGACAACACCACCAACGCCGCCGTGACGCACAGGCACGACTGGAGCTCGGATCGCTTTCAGGGCAATCTGGCCCGCCGTCGGCGCGGCGAGAAGATCCTGGCCGGCCTGGGCCTTGGCGCGATCGCCCTGGCATTCCTGATGCTGGCGATCCTGCTGTGGACGCTGATCTCGGGCGGTGCCCAGGCCTTCCGGCAGACCCATGTGGCCATCGAGGTGCCGATCTCGGCCGAACTGGTCGATCCGGCGGACCCGTCCGAGGGCAATTACCGAAACGTCGTTCGCGACGCGATGCAGGCGACGTTCCCGGATGCCGAGCCGTCCGAACTGCGGGCGCTGTCGGGCATCCTGTCGAATGCCGCGCAGTTCGTCATTCGCGACAAGGTCGTGGCCGATCCCTCGCTGATCGGCCAGACGGTCAGCATCAACGTCCCCGCCTCGGACCCCTATGACCAGCTGCAAAAAGGCAATGTCGATACCGACTCGGACGAATCGACCCGCCGTCTGAACGATGCCGAGATCGCCGCGTTCCAGCAGCTGCAGGATCAGGGCCGCATCACCATGCCGGTCAACTGGGCGCTGCTGGCCAACGCCGATTCGCGCTTTCCCGAACTTGCAGGGCTGAAGGGGGCGATCATCGGCTCGGCCTACGCGCTGCTGGTCTGCTTCCTGATCTCCTTCCCCCTGGGCATCGGCGCGGCCATCTATCTCGAGGAATTCGCGCCCAAGAACCGGCTGAGCGACATCATCGAGGTGAACATCAACAACCTCGCCGCGGTACCCTCGGTGGTGTTCGGCCTGCTGGCGCTGGCGGTGTTCCTGGGCTGGTTCGGGATGCCGCGCTCGGCACCCTTGGTCGGCGGCCTGACACTGGCGCTGATGACGCTGCCCACCATCATCATCGCGACCCGCAACGCGCTGAAGGCGGTGCCGCCCTCGATCCGCGAGGCCGCCCTGGGCGTCGGCGCCTCGCGCCAGCAGGTGGTGTTCGGCCATGTGCTGCCGCTGGCGATGCCGGGCATCCTGACCGGCACGATCATCGGTCTGGCACAGGCACTTGGCGAGACGGCGCCGCTGTTGCTGATCGGCATGAACGCCTTCGTCACGGCTGCCCCCTCGACCCCGCTTGACGCCGCGACCGCCCTGCCGACCCAGATCTTCATCTGGGCCGACAGCCCCGAGCGCGGCTTCGTCAGCCGCACCTCGGCAGCCATTCTGGTGCTGCTGGGCTTCCTCGTGATGATGAACGCTGTCGCCATTTTCCTGCGCAACCGCTTCGAGCGGAATTGGTAATCCGGCCGAAGGAGGCCAATATGTACGACATGAACCGCGTGGAGACCGACGTGACCCAGGATGACATCAAGATCGCCGCGCGCGACGTGCAGGTCTGGTATGGCGAAAAGCACGCGATCAAGGATGTGAACGTCGACATCCTCGACAAGACGGTGACCGCCTTCATCGGCCCCTCGGGCTGCGGCAAGTCGACCTTCCTGCGCTGCATCAACCGGATGAACGACACCATCCCGTCGGCGAAGATCGAGGGCCGGATCACGCTGGACGGCGACGACATCTACGACCGCCGCATCGACCCGGTGCAGCTGCGCGCCCGCGTCGGCATGGTGTTCCAGAAGCCCAACCCCTTCCCGAAGTCGATCTTCGACAACGTGGCCTACGGTCCCCGGATCCACGGGCTCGCGCGCAACCGCGCCGAGCTGGACGAGATCGTGGAAAAGGCGCTGCGCGGTGCCGCGCTGTGGAACGAGGTCAAGGATCGCCTGGCAGAGCCGGGCACCGGCCTGTCGGGCGGCCAGCAGCAGCGCCTGTGCATTGCCCGCGCCGTTGCCACCGCGCCCGAAGTGTTGCTGATGGACGAGCCCTGCTCCGCGCTGGATCCGATCGCCACCGGGCAGGTCGAAGAGCTGATCGACCAGCTTCGGTCGGAATTCTCGGTCGTGATCGTCACCCACTCGATGCAGCAGGCCGCGCGGGTCAGCCAGAAGACCGCCTTCTTCCACCTCGGCAACCTGGTGGAATACGGCGACACCGACGACATCTTCACCAAGCCGCAGGATTCGCGCACCGAGGCATATATCTCGGGCCGGATCGGCTGACGGGCAGGAGGCAGGCAGCATGAACCGCGACAAACACATCTCATCGGCATTCGACCGCGATCTCGAGACGATCCAGGCCCAGGTCGTCAAGATGGGGGGCATGGTCGAGGCCGCGATCACCGATGCCGCCGCCGCGCTGGAAGGCCGCGACGAGGAGGCGGCCGAACAGGTCCGCCGCCGCGACCAGGCCATCGACGCGATGGAGGCGCAGATCAACGAGGATGCCGCCCGGCTGATCGCCCTGCGCGCGCCGACGGCGACCGACCTGCGCATGGTGCTGGCGGTGATGAAGATCAGCGCCTCGCTGGAGCGGGTGGGCGATTACGCCAAGAACATGGCCAAGCGCACCAACGTGCTGGCCCAGATGCCGGCGATCAACGGATCGGGCATGGCGCTGCGCCGGATGAGCCAGGCCGTCAACAAGATGCTGCAGGACGCGCTGGACAGCTATATCCGTCGCGACGCGGAGCTGGCCGAGGATGTGCGCCAGCGCGATCTCGAGATCGACCAGATGTACAATGCGCTGTTCCGCGAGTTCCTCACCCACATGATGGAGGATCCGCGCAACATCACCGCCTGCATGCATCTGCATTTCATCGCCAAGAACATCGAGCGCATGGGCGATCACGCGACCTCTATCTCGGAACAGGTGATCTACCTCGTCAACGGCGAATTCCCCGACGACGTGCGGCCCAAGTCGAACAGCATCCCGTCCGACGGCGCGCTGCTGGCGGAGAACTGATCCGATGGCACGTCAGACCCCTTGCGTACTTGTCGTCGAGGACGAGGGGGCGCAGCGCGAGGTGTTGCAGTACAACCTCGAATCCGAAGGGTTCGAGGTTGTCGTGGCCGACAATGGCGAAGACGCGCTGCTGCTGGTGCAGGAAGAACAGCCCGACCTTCTGGTGCTGGACTGGATGCTGCCGAAGGTCTCGGGCATCGAGGTCTGCCGGCAGGTCAAGGCCGACCCGGCGACACGCAGCATCCCGATCATCATGCTGTCCGCGCGCAGCGAAGAGACCGACCGCGTGCGCGGGCTGGAAACCGGCGCCGACGATTATGTGGTCAAGCCCTATTCCGTGGTCGAACTGATGGCCCGGCTGCGCACCCAGCTGCGCCGCACCCGCCCCGCCAGCATGGGCGAGCGCCTCAGCTTTGGCGACATCATCCTGGACGCGGCCGAACACCGGGTCTTCCGGGCGGGCCAGCCGCTGCATCTCGGCCCGACCGAGTTCCGGCTGCTGTCCACGCTGATGGAAAAGCCCGGCCGCGTCTGGACGCGCGAGCAATTGCTGGACCGTGTCTGGGGGCGCGACATCTATGTGGACACCCGGACCATCGACGTGCATGTGGGCCGGCTGCGCAAGGCGCTGATGCAGAATGGCGGCGACAACCCGGTGCGCACCGTGCGGGGTTCGGGCTACGCCCTGGGCTGACGCCCGCCGGCTCAGCCGGGCTGCGAGTTCATGAACTCCAGAACCTCGGGCAGGGCCGGGATCACGTCGCCGGCGCCGGGTCGGGTGACCTTCAGCGCGGCGGCGGCCGATGCCAGGCGCAGGGCGTCGGGGATCGGGTCGCCGCGATCGAGGGATGCGGCGAAGTAGCCGGCGAAGGTGTCGCCCGCACCTGTGGTATCGACCGGCGCGACCGGGAAGGCCGGCTGGTGCCAGACCTGCCCGCCGGCCAGGTCGCGATACTCTGCCCCCTCGCCGCCGCGCGTGATCAGCAGGCCATCGACCGGCAGATCGCCCGGCATTGCGGCGAACAGCTGTGACGCCTCGCCCGCGTTCATCGCGAGGATCGAGACATGCGGCAGCACCGCCCGTACCGCCTCGATGTCGAAGGGAGCCGCCGAATAGATCACCCTGGCACCGGCGGCGCGCGCGATGCGCGCGGCCTCGGCCTGCAGGCTGGTCTCGTTCTGGATCAGCAATGTGTCGCCCGGGGTGATCGCGGACAGGCCGTCGCGCAGCTGGTCGGCGGAGAGGGCGCGGTTGGCGCCGGGGTGGATCACGATCGAGTTCTCGCCGGCCGCATCCAGAAGGATGATGGCGTGGCCGGTAACCTGATCGGGCAGGCGCCGCAGGTCGGCGGTGCAGACCCCCTTGTCGCGCAGCCGATCGATCACCCAGTCGTCCCCCGGACCCATCGCGCCGAGATGCCGGGTGACCGCACCGGCCTGCGCGGCGGCGACGGACTGGTTCGCACCCTTGCCGCCAAGCCCGGTCGCATGGCTGCGCGCCGCGATCGTCTCGCCCGGACGCGGCAGTTCGTCGAGGCGATAGACATGGTCGATGTTGATCGAGCCCAGATTCCAGATTGCCATTCTTGCGACCCTCCCTCGCGCCCCTGCGCCAAAACGAGGCAACGCGCCCGGTCAGGGGCGCGTTGCGATGTCGGACGTCAATGCATCTCGGGCTCAGGCGTCGTTGGCCCGGCCCTTGTGCGGCGCCCAGATCCGCTTGTTGGTCAGATACAGCAGCACCGTGAACACGATCAGCAGCAGCACCGCGACCAGGCCCACGCTCTTGCGGTCCATCATCTTCGGCTCGGCGGTCCACATCAGGAAGGCCGAGACGTCGCGCGCCATCTGGTCTACGGTGGCCGGCGTGCCGTCCTCGTAGGTCACCAGATCATCCGACAGCGGCGGCGGCATCGAGATGTAGCCGCTGGCGAAGGCGGTGTTCTGGTACAGGACAGTGCCGGCCTGTTCCATGTCCTCGCCGGTATAGCCGGTCAGCAGGGCGTGGATGTATTCGGGCCCGCCGATGCCGTTGACCAGCTGGCTGATGCCGGTGCCCAGGGGGCCGTGGAAACCCGCGCGCGCCTTGGCCATCAGCGACAGGTCGGGGCCCATCCCCTCGCCGGTGACGGTCGGGAAGTGATCGGTCGGCAGGCGGGGGCGTTCCTCTCCGGTCTCTTCGTCGACGATGGTCATGGCGGCGGCATAGGCGCGCACCTGGTCCTCGGGCAGGGCAGGGCCTCCTTCGTCGTTCAGCGTCCGCAGCGGCACGAACTTCATGCCGTGGCAGGCAGAGCAGACCTCGGTGTAGACCTGCAGTCCGCGCTGCAGCTGGAACTGGTCGTAGCTGCCGAAGGGACCTTCAAAGCTGAAAGCGATGTCCTCGATATGCCCGCCGCTTTTTTCGCCGCCAGCCTCTTCACCGCCGGCCTCTTCGCTGCCGGTCGCTGCTGCCTCCTCGGCGGCAGGCGCCTCGGCGGCTGGTGCCTCACCGGCCTCCGCGGCTTCGGTCCCTGCCGCGGGCGCGGCCTCTGCCTCGGGCGCGTCCGCGGGTTCGGACTCCGCAGCCGGCTCGGGCGCGGCGGCGGATTTCTCGCCTGCCTCCGCGGCCTCGGTTTCCGCGTCCGGTGCGGCCTCTGTCTCGGCTTCCGCCGCTTCGTCGGCAGCCGCGGTCTCGGCGGTGTTGTCTTCGGCTGCCGGCGCTGCCGCCTCGGCATCCGCCGCCGGCTCGGCAGCCGCTTCGGGTTCGGCAGCAGCCTCGGGTTCGGCAGCAGCCTCAGGTTCAGCGGCTTCCGGGGCGGTGGCCTCGGTCTCGACCGCCTCGGTTTCGGCGGCGGGTTGCGCCGCCTCGGGCTGTCCGGTCGGCGGAGTGGTCGAGCCCTCCTGTGCCAGCGCGAAGCCGCCGGCACAGATCGTCAGGGCCGCAACGGCCGTGAGCGTCTTGGTTCTCAGGGTCATCGGTGGCTCTCCTTACTCGGCCGGATGCGCGTTGGCGCCGTAGTGCTCGTTGAAGTCCTGCTCGATGGTCGCAGGCATCGGCTCGGGCTTCTCGATCACCCCCAGAAGCGGCAGGATCACCAGGAAATAGCCGAACCAGTAGGCCGAGCCGGCCAGCGCGATGTAGGGATAGATCCCTTCGGGCGGCATCGCGCCCACCCATGTCAGCACCACGAAATTCACCGCCAGCAGCCAGAACCACCACTTGAACTGCGGCCGGTAGCGGCCCGACCGGACGCGGCTGGTGTCAAGCCAGGGCACCAGCGCCATCACCAGGATCGCGCCGAACATCGCGATGACCCCGAAGAATTTGGCGTCGACGATGCCGAAGGTCAGGAACTGCACCAGTTGCACCACCCAGACATCGGCGGTGAAGGCGCGCAGGATCGCGTAGAAGGGCAGGAAGTACCACTCCGGCACGATGTGCGCGGGCGTCACCAGGGGGTTGGCCTCGATGTAGTTGTCGGGGTGGCCGAGATAGTTGGGCATGAAGCCCACCACCGCGAAGAACACGACCAGGACGACGCCAAGCGCGAACAGGTCCTTGATGACGAAATAGGGCCAGAAGGGCAGGGTGTCCTTTTTTGCCTCGTCCTTCGAGGTGCGGCGCACCTCGATTCCGGTCGGGTTGTTGTTGCCGGTGGTGTGGAAGGCCCAGATATGCACCACCACCAAGGCCGCGATCACGAAGGGCAGCAGGTAGTGCAGCGAGAAGAAGCGGTTCAGCGTTGCATTGTCGACGGCAGGTCCGCCCAGCAGCCAGGTCTGGATCGACGGCCCGATGCCGGGGATCGCGCCGAACAGGCCGGTGATGACCGTGGCGCCCCAGAAGGACATCTGGCCCCAGGGCAGAACATAACCCATGAAGGCGGTGCCCATCATGCACAGGTAGATCAGCATCCCGATGATCCAGGTGACCTCCCTCGGCGCCTTGTAGCTGCCGTAGTAGAGGCCCCGGAAGATGTGCAGATAGACCGCCAGGAAGAACAGCGAGGCGCCGTTGGCGTGCAGATAGCGCAGCATGTAGCCGCCATTCACGTTGCGCATGATGTGCTCGACGCTGGCGAAGGCCAGGTCGACATGCGGCGTGTAGTGCATCACCAGCACGATGCCGGTGATGATCTGCAGCGCCAGGCAGAAGGCCAGCACGATCCCCCAGATCCACATCCAGTTCAGGTTGCGGGGCGTGGGGATCATCAGCGTGTCATAGACGAGGCTGACCACCGGAAGGCGGCGGTGCAGCCAGCGTTCGAAGCCCGATTTGGGCTCGTAATGGTCGTGCGGAATTCCGGCCATCTGCGAAGCCCTCCTCAGCCCAGTTGAATGGTGGTGTCGTCGACGAAGGCGGCGACGGGAATGTGCAGGTTCTGCGGCGCGGGCCCTCGGCGGATGCGGCCTGCGGTGTCGTAATGGCTGCCGTGGCAGGGGCAGAACCAGCCGCCGAAGTCCCCGGCGCCGTCGCCGATCGGCACGCAGCCCAGATGGGTGCAGACGCCGATCTGGACCAGCCATTCGCCGGCCTCGTCGAGGGTGCGGTTCTCGTCGGTCGCGGGTTCCACGCCGCCCAGATTCGGGTTCTGCGCATTCTGGTCCACGAGGTCGCCCAGGGGAACGGCGCGCCCGGCCTCGATCTCTTCGGGGGTCCGGCGACGGATGAACACGGGCTTGCCCAGCCATTTGACGGTCAGCTGCGTGCCGGTCTCGACACCGCTGACATCGACCTGGATCGAGGCGAGCGCCTGGACGTCGGCCGAGGGATTCATCTGGTTCACAAGCGTCCAGGCGGCGGCACCTGCGGCCACCGTGCCTGTGCCCGCCGTGGCATAGTAGAGGAAATCCCTCCGGGTGCCTACGTGGTCATCTGCGTGGGACACGGGTCATTCTCCAATTCGGGCCGGAAGCCCGGCCGATACGACAATCCGGGCCACAAGAGATTGCAGCCTTCGCGTGGCGGTTCTAGCCTTCAATATTGTGTCAGTCCAGCCGATAACCCCGCGCGGACCGCCACAAATCGCCGCATGGGCGGCAACTGTGTCGCCCGCGCGACGCGGCGGGGGCGCGGTGCCGGCGGCTACAGAAGCCCCTCGGAGCGGAAGCTGAGTTCGCGCGACCTGCCGATGATGAGATGGTCGTGGATGGTGATCCCCATGCTGTCGGCGGCCTGCGCGATGCGGGCGGTCATGGTGATGTCGGCGTCCGAGGGCGTCGGATCGCCCGAGGGATGGTTGTGCACCAGGATCAGCGCCGATGCGTTCAGTTCCAGCGCGCGGCGGATGATCTCGCGCGGATAGACCGGCACATGGTCCACGGTGCCGCGGCCCTGTTCCTCGTCGGCGATCAGCACGTTCTTGCGGTCCAGGAACAGCACGCGGAACTCCTCGGTCTCGCGATGGGCCATGGCGGTGTGGCAGTAATCCAGCAGCGCCTGCCAGCCTGACAGGACGGGCCGGTTCATCACCCGCGCCCGGGCCAGACGCTGTGCCGCAGCCTCGACGATCTTCAGTTCGGTCACGACCGATGGGCCGACGCCCTCGACCTCCTGCAGGCGTGCGCAGGGCGCGGTCAGGACGCGGTTGAAGTCGCCGAAGCGGTCGATCAGCCGCCGGGCCAGCGGCTTCACGTCCTGGCGCGGGATGGCCCGGAACAGCAGCAGCTCCAGCAGTTCGTAATCCGGCATCGCCGCGGCGCCGCCCTGCATGAAACGGTCGCGCAGTCGCGCCCGGTGATCGGCAAGGTAGGACGGCGCGCGGCCGGCGCCCTTCGGCAGGGCCACCGGCACCGCGTCGTCGGGCGCGGGGGCGAACAGGGGCAGCGGCATTTCGCCAAAGGCGCGATTCGGGTCCATGCCCGCAGCATGGCGCGGCGCCGGTGAAGAAAGCGTTAACGCGGCCCGGCCCGCCTCAGCGGGTCATTCCGTCCCAGAAGCCCTTGACCTTCTTGAAGAAGCTGTCGGATTGCGGGCTGTTGTCGGCCTTCTCCGCCTCGAATTCGCGCAGCAGTTCGCGCTGGCGGATGGTCAGGTTCACGGGCGTCTCGACGATCAGTTCGATCAGCATGTCGCCGGCTTCGCCATTGGCGCCCGGCCCGTGGCGCAGCGGCGGCATCCCCTTGCCGCGCAGGCGCATCTGGCGGCCCGACTGGCTGCCGGCGGGCACCTTGACCCGGGCCCGGCCGCCGTCGATGGTCGGCACCTCGACCTCGCCGCCAAGCGCGGCACTGGCCATGCTGACCGGCACCTGGCAGGCCAGCATCTTGCCGTCGCGCAGGAAGATGTCGTGGTCGGCCACGTCGATGAAGATGTAAAGATCGCCCGTCGGACCGCCGCGCAGCCCCGCCTCGCCCTCGCCGGCAAGCCGGATGCGGGTGCCGGTCTCGACTCCGGCCGGGATGTTGACCGACAGCGCCCGGTCGCGTTCGATGCGGCCCGCACCGTGGCAGGCCTTGCAGGGGTTCTTGACGATCTGGCCCGCGCCGCCGCAGGTCGGGCAGGTCCGCTCGACGGTGAAGAAGCCCTGCTGTGCGCGCACCTTGCCCATGCCCGCGCAGGTCGGGCAACCGGCCGGTTGCGTCGCACCCTCGGCGCCGGTGCCGCTGCACTCGCCGCAGGAGACCGAGCCGGGCACGGTGATGGCCTTCTGAAGCCCGTGATAGGCCTCTTCGAGCGTGACCCGCAGGTTGTAGCGCAAATCCTGGCCGCGCTGCGCCCGCGACCGGCCGCCGCCGCCGGGGCCGCGCCGGCCCATCATGTCGCCGAAGAGATCCTCGAACACATCCGCGAAGGCGGCGCCAAAATCGCCCGGATGGCCGCCGCGGGCACCGAAGCCGCTGCCACCCATGCCGCCATTCTCGAACGCCGCATGACCGAAGCGGTCATAGGCGGCCTTCTTCTGGTCATCCTTCAGGCAGTCATAGGCCTCGTTCGCCTCCTTGAAGCGCGTCTCGGCCTGGCTGTCATCCTTGTTGCGGTCGGGATGAAGCTCTTTCGCCTTCTGGCGATAGGCTTTCTTGATTTCCTCCGACGAAGCCCCGCGCGTGACGCCCAGAACCTCGTAGTAGCAACGCTTGGCCATGTCGTTTCCTGTTCAGTGCCCCATGAAATCGGCCGGCCCGCAGCGATGCGGGCCGGCCCGTCAGGGGAGCGGCCCGGATCAGCCGCGCTTCTTGTCGTCGCCGAGATCCTCGAAATCGGCATCGACGATGTCGTCGTCCACGTCGCGGGGCGAATCGCCCTCGTCGGCCGCCTCGTCCGAGCCCTGCTGCGCCTTGTAGATGGCCTCGCCCAGGCGCATCGACGCATCCATGACATTCTGGATGCCCGAGCGGATCTTGCCGGCATCCTCGGTCTTCAGCGCATCCTCCAGCGCGCCGATGGCCAGTTCGATCGCCTCGACGGTCGAGCCGTCCACCTTGTCGCCATGCTCGTCCAGCGATTTGCGGGTCGAGTGGATCAGGCTTTCGGCCTGGTTGCGGGCCTCGACCAGTTCGCGGCGACCCTTGTCGGCCTCGGCGTTCTGTTCGGCGTCCTTCACCATCCGCTCGATATCCTCGTCGGACAGCCCGCCCGAGGCCTGGATGGTGATGTTCTGCTCCTTGCCGGTGCCCTTGTCCTTCGCGCTGACCGAGACGATGCCGTTGGCGTCGATGTCGAAGGTCACCTCGATCTGGGGCATGCCGCGCGGTGCGGGCGGAATGTCCTCGAGGTTGAACTGACCCAGCATCTTGTTGTCGGCCGCCATCTCGCGCTCGCCCTGGAAGACCCGGATCGTCACCGCGTTCTGGTTGTCCTCTGCGGTCGAGAAGATCTGGCTCTTCTTGGTCGGGATGGTCGTGTTGCGGTCGATCAGGCGGGTGAAGACACCGCCCAGCGTCTCAATGCCAAGGGACAGTGGCGTGACATCCAGCAGCACCACGTCCTTGACGTCGCCCTGCAGGACGCCGGCCTGGATGGCGGCACCAAGCGCCACGACCTCATCGGGGTTGACGCCCTTGTGGGGTTCCTTTCCGAAGAAGTCGGTGACCTCCTGCATGACCTTGGGCATGCGCGTCATGCCGCCGACCAGAACCACCTCGTCGATGTCGGCCTTGGACACGCCGGCATCCTTCAGCGCGTCCTGCACAGGCTTCATGGTGCGCTTGATCAGGTCACCGACCAGGCTTTCCAGCTTGGCGCGGGTCAGCTTGACCACCATGTGCAGCGGGGTGCCGCTGTTCTTGTCCATGCTGATGAAAGGCTGGTTGATCTCGGTCTGCGACGAGGAGGACAGTTCGATCTTGGCCTTCTCGGCGGCTTCCTTCAGGCGCTGAAGGGCCATCTTGTCCTTGGTCAGGTCGACGCCATGCTCTTTCTTGAACTCCTCGGCGAGGTAGTTCACGATCCGCATGTCGAAGTCCTCGCCACCCAGGAAGGTGTCGCCATTGGTGGACTTCACCTCGAAGAGGCCGTCGTCGATTTCCAGGATGGTGATGTCGAAGGTGCCGCCGCCGAGGTCATAGACCGCGATCGTCTTGGTATCCTTCTTGTCGAGGCCATAGGCCAGCGCGGCCGCGGTCGGCTCGTTGATGATCCGCAGGACTTCGAGGCCGGCGATCTTGCCGGCGTCCTTGGTCGCCTGACGCTGCGCGTCGTTGAAATAGGCCGGGACGGTGATCACCGCCTGCGTGACGGTCTCGCCCAGATAGGATTCGGCGGTTTCCTTCATCTTCTGAAGGATCATCGCGCTGACCTGCGCGGGGGAATATTTCTCGCCCTTCACCTCGACCCAGGCATCGCCATTGCCGCCGTCGACGATGCTGTAGGGGACCAGCTTCTTGTCCTTCTCGACGGCGTCGTCGCCGATGCGGCGGCCGATCAGACGCTTGACGGCGAAGACGGTGTTGGTGGGGTTGGTGACGGCCTGGCGCTTGGCGGCCTGCCCGACCAGCCGCTCACCATCGGTGAAGCCGACGATCGAGGGCGTGGTGCGCGCGCCTTCGCTGTTCTCGATGACCTTGGGCTGACTGCCGTCCATGATGGCCACGCAGCTGTTCGTGGTGCCGAGGTCGATGCCGATGACTTTTGACATTGATGTAACCTTTCTTGCGGCGATGCTCTGGGCGTCGGGTCCGTTACGGCCCCCGCAGCCCGATCCCTTTGCTCGATGCGAGCGGCCGGTACCGGACGCTTCGGGGCTGTATATAGGGATGGTTTTCAGGCCCGCAAGCGCCTCTCGGGGCCAATTTTGGCCGGATCCGGCGCCGTTCCGCGCGCGTCGCGCGGCGGCTACTGGGTCGCGCTCCAGCTGATCGATTCGTATTTTCGGGTCGAGAAGTTGATCAGCAGCCCGACCATCAGCGCCGCGCACGAGAACCACAGCGCATAGGCGGGGTCGGTCTTCTGCGGCGAATAGTTGATGAACATGTAGCCGCGTTCCTGGTCGATGACGTGGAACAGCGGGTTCCAGGTGAACCAGGGCAGCATGAAGTTGGGCAGGATGTTGGCCACGAACATCTTGCCCGAGGCGAACATGTTCACCCGCTGGTAGATCGTCGTGAGGATCTTGGACCCCCGGGGCGCCCAGGGCCGGATCCCGAGGAACACCAGCCCCACGCAGACCCCCGACAGCCAGGCCAGCAGGTACATGGCCAGCGCCCCCACGGGCCGGGTCATCTCGACCGGCGCGATCAGCACGTGATACAGCCACAGGATCGCGATGCAGCTGATCGTCTGGCGATACAGGACCGCCAGCGCCGAGGCGGCGATCAGCACCGCCGGGTTCAGGGGGTCATGTTTGACCAGTTGGCCGCTGACAGAGTGGCTGGACGAGACCGCGCCGACGGTCTGCACATGGGTCATGAAGAGGAAGATCCCCGACATGATGAACATCATGAAATCGGCCCGGATGGGCGATTGCCGCACGCCGATGACCAGGTAGATCAGCAGGAAGGCGCCCATGAAGATCGCCGTCTGCAGGATGGTCAGCAACAGCCCGACGACCGCGTTGCGGTGTTCGGTGCGCAGATTGTACACTGTCTGGTGATGGATCAGGGCCAGGGTCGTGCCGGCGGCCCCGAAGATCGTGGTGGTGCGGCGCTGGGTGAACACGTCGGCGGGTCCGCTTCTCGGTTGGGTCTGGCGCGGCCGTGGCAGGTCGCGCGTGGCTGGTGCCGGCTGGTGCTTGCCCCGCCCGCATCCCCGGATCATAAGTGGCTAAACGCGGCGGCACAATCTCGCGGCGGCCGGACGGCGCCCGATGCGAAGGAATAGTGAATGCAATTTGACCGACTGACCGCCGAGATGCGCCGTCTGGCGCTGCTGGCCGGCGCCCGGATCATGGAGATCTACGACGCCGAGGATTTCGAGGTGCGCGCGAAATCCGACGATTCGCCCGTGACCGCCGCCGACGAGGCCGCCGACGCGCTGATCGCCGAAGGGTTGCGCGCGGCCTTTCCCGATGTGCCGCTGATCACCGAGGAACAGGCGTCCACCCATGAGCAGGCGGCGCGGACCTTCCTGATCGTCGATCCGCTGGACGGCACCAAGGAGTTCGTGCAGCGGCGCGGCGACTTCACCGTGAACATCGCCTATGTCGAGGACGGCGTGCCGCTGCGCGGGGTGGTCTACGCGCCGGCCAAGGGACGACTGTTCTACACGACGGATGACGGCCGTTCGGTCGAGGAACGCGGGCCCTTCGGCGACCAGCCGGGCGAGACCATCCCGGTGGGCGTCAATCCCATGCCCGACAATCGCGGCCTGATGGTCGTCGCCTCGAAATCGCATCGCGATGCCGCCACAGACGAGTATATCGGCCGCTACGGGGTGCGCGACATGACCAGTGCGGGGTCGTCGCTGAAATTCTGCCTCGTCGCCACCGGCGAGGCCGATCTGTATCCGCGCCTCGGACGGACGATGGAATGGGACACGGCGGCCGGCGATGCGGTGCTGCGCGGCGCGGGCGGGCAGGTGGTCCGCTTTGACGACCACACCCCGCTGACCTATGGCAAGCCGGGCTTCGAGAACCCGTTCTTCATCGCCTTTGCGCCCGGCGTGCTGCTGGTCAAGGACTGATCCGGCGATGTCCGTGGTCATCGTCATCCCGGCCCGCTTTGCCTCGAGCCGCTATCCGGGCAAGCCTCTGGTCACGCTGCGCGGCGCCTCGGGCCGGCCGCTCAGCCTGATCCGCCGCAGCTGGCAGGCGGCGATGGCGGTGGCCGGCATCGACCGGGTGATCGTGGCCACCGACGACGTGCGGATCCGCGATCACGCTCAGGACTTCGGCGCCGAGGTGGCGATGACCAGCCCCGATTGCCGCAACGGCACCGAACGCTGCGCCGAGGCCGTCGCAACCCTTGGCCTCGAGCCCGAGATCGTGGTGAACCTGCAGGGCGACGCGCCGCTGACCCCGGCCTGGTTCGTCGAGGATCTGGTGGCCGGGCTGCGGGCGGCGCCGGATGCCGAGGTCGCGACCCCGGTGCTGCGCTGTTCGGGGCGGATGCGGGCCGATCTGATCGCCGACCGCATGGCCGGCCGCGTCGGCGGCACCACGGCGGTGTTCGGGGCCGAGGGGCAGGCGCTGTATTTCTCGAAGGAGGTCGTGCCCTTTGCGGCCGGCCCGTTTGCCGAGGAGGCGCCCAGCCCTGTGTTCCACCATGTCGGCGTCTATGCCTACCGGCCTGATGCCCTGGCCGCCTATGCCGGCTGGCCCGAGGGGCGGCTGGAGGTGCTGGAGGGGCTTGAGCAGCTGCGCTTCCTGGAACGCGGCCGGAGGATTCGCTGCGTCGAGGTCGAGGCGCGGGGACGGCAGTTCTGGGAACTGAACAACCCCGAGGACGTGCCCCGCCTCGAGACGATGATGCGCGACATGCGCATCGACTGAAATTCGCGCAGCCGGGCGGCGAAAGTCGGTCGAAGTGAAGCGAACGTCTTGGCGGGAACCCGCCTTCGGGATTATGGTTTGGCTTGCGTCCCACGGCGGTTCGCGCTGTGTGTCGGACGCTGCAGCTTGCCGAGGTGCGTGTGCGGCGATGAATGATGAAGCAAAGGTGTCATGCAATGAGTCGTAAGGTAACGAAGGCGATCTTCCCTGTCGCGGGACTGGGGACGAGATTTCTGCCTGCGACGAAGAGTATCCCGAAAGAGATCATGACGCTGGTTGACCGGCCGCTGATCCAGTATGCCATCGACGAGGCGCGCGCCGCCGGCATCAAGGAATTCATCTTCGTCACCTCGCGCGGCAAGGGCGCGCTCGAGGATTACTTCGACCACGCGCACGAGCTGGAATCCAGCCTCAAGAAATCTGGCAAGACCGCCCTGCTCGAAACGCTGCGCCAGACCAACATGGAATCCGGAGCGATCGCCTATATCCGCCAGCACAAGGCGCTGGGCCTCGGCCATGCCGTCTGGTGCGCGCGCCGCCTGGTCTCGGATGACGAACCCTTCGCGGTGATCCTGACCGATGACGTCATCATGGGCGAGCCGCCCTGCCTTCAGCAGATGATCGAGGCCTATCGCGAGACCGGCGGCAGCATGGTCGCCACGATGGAGGTCGCGCCCGAGAAGGCGCAGGCCTATGGCGTCCTTGATGTCAGCGAGGACATGGGCGCCATCGTCCGCGCCCGCGGCATGGTGGAAAAGCCCCCCGTCGGCACCGCACCGTCGAACCTGGCGGTGATCGGGCGCTACATCCTTGCGCCGACCGTCATGCAGAACCTCAACAAGCTGAAGGCCGGCTCGGGCGGAGAGATCCAGCTGACCGACGCCATCGCCGACGAGATCGAGGCCGGCCGCGGCGTCTACGGCCTGCGGTTCCGCGGCCAGCGGTTCGATTGCGGCTCGAAGGCGGGGTTCCTGCAGGCGACGGTGGCCTTCGGGCTGGACCGGGACGAGCTGAAGGAGGAATTCGCCGAATATCTGCACGATGTCATGGCGATGCGCCGCGCGGCGGAATAGGCGATGACCCGGAAGGTTCTGGTGACCGGCGGCGCCGGCTATATCGGCTCGCATGCCTGCAAGGCGCTGGCGCGGGCCGGCTATCTGCCCGTGACGCTGGACAACCTGTCCACCGGCTGGCGCGATGCGGTGAAGTTCGGCCCGCTGGTCCACGCCGACCTGCTGGATCGCGCCGCGCTTGACGCGGCGTTCGCCGAACATCGCCCCGTGGCGGTCCTGCATTTCGCCGCCCTCAGCCAGGTGGGCGAGGCGATGGCGCAGCCGGGCCGGTACTGGCGCAACAACGTCACCGGATCGCTGAACCTGATCGAGGCGGCGGTGGCGGCGGGCTGCCTGGATTTCGTCTTCAGCTCGACCTGCGCGACCTATGGCGACCGCGACGGAGAGGTTCTGGACGAAACCACGCCGCAGGCACCCCTGAACGCCTATGGGGCCAGCAAGCGCGCGATCGAGGACATGCTGGCGGATTTCGCGGCCTCGGACGGCTTGCGTCACGTCATCTTCCGATACTTCAATGTCGCCGGCGCCGATCCCGAGGGCGAGGTGGGCGAGTTTCACCGCCCCGAGACGCATCTGATCCCGCTGATCCTCGATGCCGTCGACGGCAAGCGCGCGGCCCTGACCATTCACGGCACCGACTACCCGACCCCGGACGGCACCTGCATCCGCGACTATGTGCACGTGATGGATCTCGTCGATGCCCATGTGGCCGGGCTGGACCGGCTGCGCGCGGGCGGGGGCAGCCGGGTCTTCTGCCTTGGCACGGGCGACGGCTTCTCGGTGCGCGAGGTCGTCGAGGCGACCCGTCATGTCACCAACCGGGCGGTGCCCATGCAGGATGGCCCGCGGCGGGGCGGCGACGCGGTCAAGCTGGTGTGCGGCAGCCAGCGCGCGCGCGACGAGCTGGGCTGGCGGCCGCATCGGTCCACCATGCGGCAGATGATCGGCGATGCCTGGCGATGGCATCAGAACGGCCATTACGAGGGCTGAGCAATGGCAGATGGCCGCCTGCGCCGGGCATGGTCGGCCTATCGCCTGCGCTGGAAGCGGCGCGAATTGCTGTGGCGCGCGATGCGGGCCGGTCGCGCCCTGACGCCGCTTGCCGACCGCACCGGCGCCATCCGGCCGCGCGACATCCTGCTGTTCGCGACCCTGCGCAACGAGATCGCGCGCCTGCCCGAATTCCTTGCGCATTATCGGGCCCTTGGCGTCGCGCATTTCCTGATCGTCGACAATGACAGCGACGATGGCACGCCCGGCTATCTGCGCGGGCAGGCGGATCTGTCGCTGTGGCGGGCCTCGGGCAGCTATCGCGCCGCACGCTTCGGGATGGACTGGCTGGGCGCGCTGCTGATCCGGCACGGCCATGGCCACTGGTGCGTCACCGTGGATGCCGACGAACTGCTGGTCTATCCGGGCTGCGCGCGCCACGATCTGCCGGCGCTGACCGCCCATCTCGGGGCGCGCGGCATCGCGGGGATGGGCGCGCTGATGCTGGATCTTTATCCGGCGGGCAGGCTGGGGCAGGCCGACGCGCCGCCCGATGCGCCGCTGACGGACCGTCTGCCCTTCTTCGATGCCGGTCCCTATCGCAGCCGGGTGATGAGCCCGCGTCGGAACCGCTGGGTGCAGGGCGGGGTGCGCGAGCGCGCCTTCTTTGCCGACCGTCCCGACCGCGCGCCGACGCTGAACAAGCTGCCGCTGATCCGCTGGCATCGCAGGATGACCTACGTCAACTCGACCCATTCGATGCTGCCGCCACGCATGAACGATCTCTATGACGGGCCGGGCGATCCGCGCCTGTCGGGGGTGCTGCTGCATGGCAAGTTCCTGCCCGAGATCGTCGCGCGATCGCATGAGGAGCTGCTGCGCCGCCAGCATTTCGCCGATCCCGATGCCTATGCCGGGTATCACCGGGCGCTGACGGCCGGGCCGGTCCTGCGCGACGCGGCGTCGCGGCGCTATGAGGGCCCTGACCTGCTGGTTTCCCTCGGGCTGATGGGGTCGGCGGGCTGGCCGCCGCAGGATACATCCGGGGCGTGAAGTGGCTTGCCAATCGTCGCGCAAGGCCGCATGTCCGGACCGATGAAGGCAACGACAGCTTACGACGCAGGCGGCCGCAGGCGATGATGCGACTCAGCAGACCCTGGATGCCCGAACGGTTTCGTCGGCGGATCGAACGGCAATACCTGATCGGCCGTGCGGTCAACCGCCGCCGCGCGCTGCGGCCTCTGTCCGACCGGACCGCGCGGATCCGGCCCGCCGACATCCTGGCCTTCGTGACGCAGCGCAACGAACGGGTGCGTTTGCCCTATTTCCTCGACTATTACCGCAATCTCGGCGTGGCGCATTTCCTGGTCGTGGACAACGCCAGCGACGACGGCAGCGCCGAGTACCTGCGCGGGCAGCCCGATGTCTCGCTGTGGTCCACAGCCGCGAGCTACAAGCGGGCAAGGTTCGGGATGGACTGGATCAACTGGCTGCTGCTGCGCCACGGCCGAGACCACTGGTGCCTGACGGTCGATCCCGACGAGTTCCTCGTCTATCCGCATTGCGACAGCCGGCCGCTTGCCGCACTGACCGGATGGCTGGACGCCTCGGGGCGACGGTCCTTCCCGGCCATGCTTCTGGACATGTATCCGCGCGGCGGTTTGGAGGATCGGCCCTATCAGGAGGGGCAGGACCCCGTCGAGGTGGCCAACTGGTTCGACCCGGCGAACTATGCCTTTGCCAAGAACAGCTATTTCGGCAATCTGTGGATCCAGGGCGGTCCGCGCGTCCGGGCCTTCTTCGGCCATGACCCGCTGGCCGGGCCGGCGCTGAACAAGATCCCGCTGGTCAAGTGGCACTGGCGCTATGCCTATGTCAGTTCGACCCACATGCTGCTGCCGACGGGCTTGAATCTCGTCTATGACGAGGACGGCGGCGAGATGGCATCGGGCTGCCTGCTGCACACCAAGTTCCTGTCCGGCTTTGCCGGGAAATCGACAGAGGAACTGCAGCGTCGCCAGCATTACGCCAACAGCCATGAATACCGCGCCTATGCCGAGGGCCTGAACGCCGGGGCGCAGCTGTGGTGCAGCGAATCGCGCCAGTATCACGGCTGGCAGCAGCTTGAGGATCTGGGCCTGATCTCGCGGGGGAACTGGGCATGAGCGGGCGGGTCAGGCTGGGCGTGATCCTGCTGTGCCATGCCGACCTGCCGATGGCTGCGCGGATGGCGCGGATCTGGGCCGAGGGCGGGGCGCGGGTGGCGATCCATGTCGACGCCAAGGTGCGGGCGCCCGATCTGGCCGCGATGCGCGACGCGCTGGCAGATCTGGACGGCATCGCCTTCACGCGCCGGCGCCGCTGCGACTGGGGCCGCTTCAGCCTTGTGCGCGCGACGCAGGACGCCGCCGAGCATCTGTTGCGCGACCATCCCGACATCACCCATGTCTATCTTGCCTCGGGCGCCTGCCTGCCCTTGCGGCCGGTCACCGAACTGGCGGCGTTCCTGGCGGCCGACCCCGACCGCGACCACATCGAAAGCGTCAGTGCCGACGAGGTCGGCTGGACGGTCGGCGGGCTGAACGAGGAACGCTTCACCCTCTATTTCCCGTTCGACTGGCGGCGCCATCGGCGGCTGTTCGACCGTTTTGTCGAGTGGCAGCGGCGCCGGGGCGTGCGGCGGCGGCTGCCGCGCGGGCTGTCTCCGCATCTGGGGTCGCAGTGGTGGTGCCTGACCGCGCCGACGCTGCGCGCCATTCTGCAGGATCCGCGCCGGGCCGAGTTCGACCGCTATTTCCGGCTTAGCTGGATCCCCGACGAAAGCTATTTCCAGACGCTTGTGCGGCGCCACTCGGTCCAGATCGAAAGCCGGTCGCTGACCCTGGCGAAGTTCGACCACAAGGGCCGGCCCTACCAGCTTTACGACGATCACCTGCCGCTGCTGGAGGAATCGCGCTGCTTCGTCGCGCGCAAGGCATGGCATGGCGCCGACCGTCTGCTGGCACATTTCCCGCGCCCGGCCAGCGCGGCGCCAGACCTGTCGCCCCCGCAGCCCGCCGGGATCGAGCGGCTCATCAACCGCACCATCCGGCGGCGCCTTCAGGGTCGGCCCGGCCTCTACATGCAAAGCCGCTATCCGCGCAAGGATGCCGAGAACGGCAAGACCGCCGCGCCCTACGCGGTGTTCCAGGGGTTCACCGACATCTTTCCGGGCTTCGAGAGGTGGCTGGGCGCACGGGTCGCCGGCGATGTGCATGGGCATCTGTTCAGCGCCGAGATGGCCGAATTTGCCGGCCGCCCCGAGATCGGCCCGGGCGCCCTGTCCACCAGCGCCGCCCTGCGCGACCATGATGCGCAGGGTTTCCTGACCTCGCTGATCCGGGTCAGCGGGCGGATGCAGGTCTTCCAGTTCAGCCCCCGCGACAGCCAGATCCTGAACTGGTTCATCGCCACCGATCCGAACGCGCATCTTTTCGTCGTTACCGGCGCCTGGATGCTGCCGCTGGTCAACTCCGGCATGCCCTTCGACGATGTCCGGCGCATCACCGCGCATCTGCAGCGGGTCGAGCTGGCGCAGCTGGATGTGCTGAACTCGGTCTGGGTGAAGGCGCGGGTGCAGGTCCATGATCTGGCCGATTTCCTGTCGCGCCCCCTCGCGCTGCTGGAGGACGCGCTTGGCCAGATCGAGCCGCACGCCGCCCCGATCCGGGCGCTGCCCGCGATGCGTGACACGTCGGGGCTGTCCGATCTGCTGCGCCGGCTGCGCAATGCCGGCCTGCAACCGCGCCTGGGCGCCGAGGGCCTGCCGCTGGCGGCCTCGTCGCATGAGGGGCAGGCAACGTCGGGACGGCCCGATTCCGAAAGGACCGCCGCCGAATGACCGCAGGCTTCCGCAGCTTTGTCATCTTCGCCGAGATGCGCACCGGGTCGAACCTTCTCGAGGCGACGCTGAACGCGGTGCGCAAGGTCACCTGCTTCGGCGAGGCGTTCAACCCCTACATGATGGGCTGGCCCGACAAGGACGAGTTGCAGGGCATCACCCGCGCCCAGCGCGACGCCGATCCCATGCCGCTGCTGCGCAAGCTGTTCGACAAGCCGGGCCATCTGCCGGGCTTTCGCTATTTCCACGACCACGACCCGCGCGTGTTCGACGCGATCATGGACAATCGCCACTGTGCCAAGATCGTGCTGACCCGCAACCCGCTTGACAGCTATGTCTCGACGCGGCTGGCATGGGAAACCAACCAGTGGAAGCTGAACCAGACGGAATCGCCGATCCCCGCACAGATCCGCTATGACGGGGCCGAGTTCCGCCAGATCCTCGCCGATGTCGAGGCGTTCCAGCTGCGCGTCCAGCACCGGTTGCAGGCCAGCGGGCAGGCCGCGTTCTGGCTGGGCTACGACGATCTGCGCGACGCCGAGGTGATGACGGGCCTGCTGCACTGGCTGGGCCGCACCGATCTCGACCGGGTCGAGCCGGCGCGCGATCAGGTGCCGCAGAACCCGCGCGAGATGGCCGACAAGGTCGCGAACTTCGCCGAGATGCAGACGGACCTGGCAGGCCTCGACCCGTTTGCGCTGCGCCACATCCCCAGTTTCGAGCCGCGCCGCGGTCCCTCGGTCCCGGGCTTCCGGGTCTGCGAGGCGGGGCGCGGGCTTTTGCACATGCCGATGCCGGGTGGCCCGACCGAGATGGTGCAGGGCTGGCTGGGCGTTCTGGGGCAGGTGTCGGGGCGGTTCACGCAATCGACGCTGCGGCAATGGAAACGCGATCATCCGGGCCATCGCAGCTTTTGCGTGCTGCGTCATCCGCTGCACCGGGCATGGGACGCGTTCCTGCATCTGCTGGCCGACGCGCCGCCCGAGCTGCGCCGGGCGCTGCGCGAGGTGCAGCGCGTCGACCTGCCCGAGGACGCGGAACTGGGCGAGTTGTCCGATGATCGTGCCGCACCGATCTTCGCGGGTTTCCTGACATTCCTGCGCCGGAACCTGAACGGCCAGACCGGGTTGCCCACCCATCCGCACTGGGCCAGCCAGGCCGAGGTGATCGCGGGCTTTGCGCGCTTTGCCCAGCCCGACCTGCTGGTGCGCGAGGACCGGCTGGCCGAGGACCTGGCCTTCCTGTGCCGCCAGACCGGCATCGCCGATGCCCGGCTGGATCGGCTGGCCGGCGAGGCCTATCCCGACTTTCTTGCCGACCCGGCGCTGCGCGCTGCGGCGAAATCGGCCTATCTGCGCGACTATGTGGCCTTCGGCTTCGACGACGGCGCGTGACATGCGAAGGCCGCGCCTGTGCGGGCGCGGCCAGCATCACCCGGGGGCGGGCCTCAGCCCTTCAGCAGCGCCGCAAGCTCGGCCTGCTTTTCGGCGACAAGCGCGGCGTCGCCGTCGGATTCGAGGTTCAGCCGCACGACAGGCTCGGTGTTCGACTTGCGCAGGTTGAACCGCCACTTGCCGAAATTCAGCGACACCCCGTCCAGATCGTCGCGGCTGTCGGCCTCCGCCTCATAACGGTCGATCAGCCGCGCGATGGCCGCGTCGGGATCGTCGATGTGATAGTTCGTCTCGCCCGAGGACGGGTAGAGCCGCATCCGTTCGGACAGCAGTTCCGCAAGCGTCTTGCCCTTGCGCGACAGCAGTTCGATCATCAGCAGCCACGGGATCATGCCGCTGTCGCAGTAATAGAAGTCGCGGAAATAGTGATGCGCCGACATTTCGCCGCCATAGATCGCGCCGACATCGCGCATCTTGCGCTTGATGAAGGCGTGACCGGTCTTGCTGACCACCGCCTCGCCGCCGGCTTCCTCGATCATGGCGCGGGTGTTCATGATCACGCGGGGGTCGTGGACGACCTTCTCGCCCGGCGATTTTTCCAGGAAGGCCGCGCCCAGCAGGCCGACGATGTATTCGCCAGGGATGAAGCGGCCGTTCTCGTCGAAGAAGAAGCAGCGGTCGAAATCGCCGTCCCAGGCGACACCCAGATCGGCTTTCTCCTCTTTCATCCGCGCGACGGTCGGCGGCTGGTTCTCATCGAGAAGCGGGTTGGGGATGCCGTTCGGAAAGCTGCTGTCCACCTCGTGATGCATCCGCACGAAGGTCAGCGGGGCGCCCCGCCGCTCCAGCTCGGCCGCGATGGCGTCGAAGGTCGGGCCGGCGGTGCCGTTGCCGGCATTGACGAGGATCTTCATCGGCTTCAGCGCCGCGACATCGACGAAATCGGCCATCGCGCGGGCGTAATCCTCGCGGGCGTGGCTGAAATCGGTGACGCTGCCCTTCCTGGCGGGTGCGAAATCGCCCGATGTGGCCAGCGCCACGATGGGCGGCAGTTCGGTCGCCGGGTCCAGCGGCGCCGATCCCCGCCCGACGATCTTCATGCCGTTGTAGTTGATCGGGTTGTGCGAGGCCGTGACCTCGATGCCGCCATCGGTGTCGTGATGGCCAGTGTGGAAATACACCTCTTCGGTGCCGGCAAGGCCCAGATCCAGCACGTCCGCGCCGCCATCGGTCAGACCCTCGATCAGTGCCTTGGCGAGTTCGGGCGAACTTGCGCGGCTGTCCCGGCCCACCACCACGCGCCTGGCGCCGCGCGCCTCCGCGAAGGCGCGGCCAATGCGATAGGCCACGTCGGGATCAAGATTCTTGCCAAGCTCGCCGCGCACGTCGTAGGCCTTGAAGCAGGTGATCTCTCTGTGGCCAAGCTGAGTTCGATCGTCCATAAGCGCGAATCCTCCTCCGAATGTCTGGAATAGCGCTAACAGGTTGGGCACGAATTTCAAGCGTCGCGGGCCTTCCCAAACCGCCGGTCTGGTCCCTTGCGCCGAGGTGACGCGCGGCGGCAAGATCGCTAGAGGCAGCGGGACCGACGCCCGCACAGAAGGAATGATGCGATGGATGCCAGAACCCTGATTGCCGCCTATTTCGACGCGTTCAACGCCGGGCAGACCGACCGCATGCTGGACCTGCTGCATGACGAGATCGAACATCATGTCAACGAGGGCCAGGTCCGCCGCGGCAAGGACCTGTTCGCCCAGTTCAACCGGCACATGACCGACAGCTATCGCGAGACCCTGACCGATCTGGTGGTGTTCGCCAACGACGCGGGCGACCGCGCCGCTGCCGAGTTCATCGTGAACGGCACCTATCTGAAGACCGATGCGGGCCTGCCCGAGGCACGGGGCCAGACCTACCGGCTGCCCGCGGGATCGTTCTTCGACATCCGCGACGGCCGCATCGCGCGGGTCACGACCTATTACAACCTCGCCGACTGGGTCCGGCAGGTCAGCCAATGAGCGTGACTACCCGCGTCCTGACCGGCGAGGCGCTGGCCGCGGCGCTGCCCGACGTGGCGCGGCTGCGCATCTCGGTGTTTCGCGACTGGCCCTATCTCTATGATGGCGATGCCGATTACGAGCGCGACTACCTGAAGGCCTACCAGTCGCCCGGCGCGGTGGTCGTCGCTGCCCTGGACGGAACGCGCGTGGTGGGGGCCGCGACCGGCGCGCCGATGTCGGATCATGCCGCCGACTTCGCGGCAGCCTTCGCCGGGCGGCCCGAGCCGATGTCGCAGATCTTCTACTGCGCCGAATCGGTGCTGCTGCCCGAATATCGCGGCCAGGGCATCGGGCATGCGTTCTTCGACGCGCGCGAGGCTCATGCGCGGGGTCTGGGTCTGCGCCATTGCGCCTTTTGCAGCGTGATCCGCTCGCCCGACCATCCCGCGCGCCCTTCGGGCTATCGCCCGCTGGACGAGTTCTGGCGCAAGCGCGGCTATGCCCCCCTCCCGGGCGTCACCGCACGGTTCGCCTGGAAGGATCTGGGCCAACAGGCCGAGACCGAGAAGGACCTGCAATTCTGGATGCGGGCGCTATGAGGATCGCCGCCGCCGCCTATCCGCTGGACTGGCTCGACGACTTCGCGGCCTATGCCGACAAGTTGACCCGGTGGGTCCAGCGCGCCGACGGTGCGGATCTGCTGGTCTTTCCCGAATACGGGGCGATGGAGCTGGCCTCGCTTGGCGGTCGCGAGGTGGCGGGCGACCTGGAACGCTCGCTGCACGAGGTCGCCCGCCATGCCGATGCCGTGACCCGGCTGCATGCATCCCTGGCCGCGAAGCACGGCTGCCACATCCTCGCCGCCTCGGGGCCGGTCTTCGCGGGCGACCGGCCCGTGAACCGCGCCGCTCTGCACGGTCCGCGCGGCGTGATCGGGCACCAGGACAAGCAGATCATGACCCGCTTCGAGCGCGAGCAATGGCAGGTCGCCGCCGCACCCGGCCTGCGCGTTTTCGACACCGATCTGGGGCGCATTGGCGTCCTGATCTGCTATGACAGCGAGTTTCCCCTGCTGGGGCGCCTGCTGGTCGAGGCGGGGGCGCAGATCCTGCTGGTGCCAAGCTGCACCGACAGCGTCGCGGGCTTCAACCGGGTGCGCATCGGCGCGATGGCCCGTGCGCTGGAAGGGCAGTGCGTGGTGGTGCAGGCACCCACGGTGGGCGATTGCACGTGGAGCCCGGCCGTCGATGTGAACCGCGGCCGGGCGGCGATCTACGGTCCGCCGGACGGCTTCTGGCCCGAAACCGGGATCATCGCCGAGGGCGCGATGGACGCGCCCGGCTGGGTGTTCGCCGATGTGGACCTTTCCCGCGTCGACCGCAGCCGCATCGACGGGGCGGTGCTGCCCTTCGCGCATTGGCCGGAATCGGGGCGCTGCGGGCTGCTCTGACGCCGCGTTTCCTGTTCGTTCGGACAGATTTTACGATTCCTTAACCATTACTGCTTTATCTGGCCGTCATGCGCGCCATATCTTGCGGTCATGTTGCATGTGACCGACCAGATCGCGATTGAAGAGTGGGAACTGTCCGAGCAGTTCACCCGTTCGCAAGGGCCGGGGGGGCAGAATGTGAACAAGGTCGAGACCGCGGTCGAACTGCGCTTCGAGGCTGCGCGATCCCCCAACCTGCCTGATCCGGTCAAGCGCCGGCTGCAGCGGCTTGCAGGTCGGCGCTGGACGCAGGACGGCGCGATCCTGATTCTTGCGCAGGAAACGCGCAGCCAGGCCCGCAACCGCGAGATCGCGCGCGATCGTCTGGCCGACCTGATACGCCGCGCGACCGAGGTGCCCAAGCGGCGGATCGCCACGCGGCCGACCCTCGGCAGCCAGCGGCGGCGTCTGAAGGCAAAGGCAGTGCGCGGCGATGTCAAGGCGCTGCGCGCCAGGGTGGAGACCGAGGAATGAGTGCGCTGAGCAGATCCCTGGGCATGCTGATCGGCCGGCGGCCGCCGGCCCTGCAGGTCGGCGCGCTGTGTCTCGACACCGAGACCGGCAAGGTGCTGCTCATCACCAGTCGCGGCACCGGGCGATGGGTGATTCCCAAGGGCTGGCCGATGGAGGGCCGGACGCTGCCCGGCGCCGCCGCGACCGAGGCATGGGAAGAGGCCGGCGTCGAGGGAAATGTGGGCCATGAGGAACTGGGCCGCTATACCTATGACAAGGATCAGGACCGCGGCTTTGCGGTGCCGGTCGAGGTGCGGGTCTTTCTGCTGCGCGTCGACCGAAGCGTCGAGGACTTCCCGGAATCCGATCAGCGCAAGCGCCGCTGGTTCGAGCCCGAGGCCGCCGCCCGGATGGTGGCCGAACCGGGGCTGCAGCAGATCCTGCGCGGCCTTGCGCAGCGCCTGAACGGGGCCTGACACCGTGCGCGGGGCGGCCTGCCGCATCGGATCGTGATGCCGCAGCGGCGCGGGTTCCACACGCTCGACAAGGACCTGGGCCGGATCACCTATGCCGAATCGGCACAGCGGCATGCGTTTCGCCCGGTGCTGCGCCTCGGCTTCGCCGTGCTGTTGCTGCTGGCCGGCCTGTTCCTGCTGATCTGGTTCGGCGGTGCAAGCACGCCCAACGTGGTGCTCGCGGCCGGGCTTCTGGTGGCAGGCTGGCTGGGCCTTGCCATCGGCTCGAACGATGTCGCCAACTCTCTGGGGCCAGCGGTCGGCGCGGGCGCCATCGGCCTGCTGCCGGGGTTGGTGCTGGTCGCACTGGCCGAGATCGCCGGGGCAAGCCTCGCTGGCGGCGCGGTGACCGAGCGTCTGGCGCGCGGTATCCTGGATGTTGGGGCGCTGACCGGCGGCGGCGCCGCGCCGCTGGTCATGCTGTCGGCTCTGGTCGGCGCCGCCGTCTGGATCACCACGGCCAGCGGCGCGGGTATGCCGGTCAGCACCTCGCATTCCATCGTCGGCGGAATCGCGGGATCGGGGCTGGCGGCGCTGGGCGCGGGCGCGATCGACTGGCCGTCGCTGGCGCTGATCACCTCGACCTGGGTCATCACGCCGCTGGCCTCGGCGCTGCTGGCGGCGGCGGTCGTGATCTTCCTGCGGCTGAAGGTGCTGGATGTGCCGGATCGCGCCGCCGCCGCGCTGTTCTGGCTGCCGCCGCTGGTCGGGCTGACGGCCGGGCTTTTCGCGGCCTACCTCGCGCTTTTGGCGCGCGATCACATCGACCGGGTGATGATCCTGCCATCGGGGCTGGCCGCGGCGCTGGCCGGCGGGCTGATGATGCGCGTCATGGTGCGGACCGAACTCGCCGCCTCGGGCGGAGAGCCCAGCAGCAAGCGGCTGTTCCGCCCGCCGCTGCTGGTTGCCGTGACGATCATGGGCTTTGCGCATGGGGCCAACGATGTCGGCAATATCGCCGGCCCGCTGACGGTGATCCTTGCCGGCCGCCTCGAGATCGGGGCGGCCCTGGTGCCGGTCACGGTGCTGCTGGTCGGGGCGGTGGCCATCGCCCTCGGCACGCTGCTGTTCGGGCGCCGCCTTGTGGTGATGGTCGGCAGCGGCATCACCCGGCTGAATGCCAGCCGCGCCTTCTGCGTCGCGGTGGCGACGGCGGCGACGGTGCTGACCGCCTCGGCCTTCGGGCTTCCGGTGTCGACGACACATGTGGCCGTGGGCGGCGTCTTCGGTGTCGGCTTTGCCCGCGAATGGCTGGATCGGCGCGGCGATCACGACCGCTCGCCCCTGCCGGCGGCCGAGACGCGGCGGCGGATGCTGATCCGGCGCAGCCATGTGGCGACGATCATGGCGGCCTGGCTGGTCACGGTGCCCCTGACCGCGCTGATCGGCAGCGGTTGCTACCTGATGATCCGCTGGATCGCCGGGACCTAGCCGCCCGACCCCCCGGGTCTGGCCCGGTCCTTTACCAGCCGTCGTCCAGCCGCATCTGCCGCGGCGGCGGGTCACTGTCGACCCATGCGGCCTGCGCGTCCAGGAAGCGCGCGGCATGGTCGGCGATCGCGCGGCGCCGATCCTCGGGCATCGCGTCGAGATTCCGATAGGGCAGGGCCATGCGCGGATTGTCCGACAACGCCCCCCGGTTCTCGATCAGGAAGGTCCAGTAGAGATAGTTGAACGGACAGGCGTCCGGCCCAAGCTTCGCCTTGGGGTCGAAGCGGCAGCCCGTGCAGTAATCCGACATGCGGTTGATATAGGCCCCCGATGCCGCATAGGGCTTGGAGCCGAGGCGGCCGCCATCGGCATGCATGACCATCCCGTGCACGTTTGGCAGTTCCACCCAGTCAAAGGCGTCGGCATAGACCGCCAGATACCACTCTTCGATCTGCGGCGGCGCGATGCCCGCCAGCAGTGCGAAGTTGCCGGTGACCATCAGCCGCTGGATGTGGTGGGCATAGGCGTGCCGGCGGGTCGTCGCGATGCACTGCGCCATGCAGCGCATGGTCGTGTCGCCGGTCCAGTAGAAGGTGGGCAGGTCGCGGGTCGCGTTCAGGTGGTTGGAGCGGGCATAATCCGGCATCTCGGCCCAGTAGATGCCGCGCACGAATTCCCGCCAGCCAAGGATCTGGCGGATGAATCCCTCGGCCGCATTCAGGGGCGCGGCGCCGTCGCGAAAGGCCGTCTCGGCGCGCGCGCAGACCTCGCGCGCGGTCAGCAGGCCGCAATTCAGATAGGGCGACAGAAGGCCGTGGAACAGGAAATCTGCATCCGCCTTCATCGCGTCCTGATAATCGCCGAACAGCGGCAGGCAATCGGCGATGAAATGATCCAGCGCGGCCAGCGCGTCCGGGCGGGTGACGGCCCAGCCGAAGGGTTCGAGATCGCCGAAGTGATCGCCGAACCGCGCGCCGACCATGTCGAGGACCTCCCGGGTGGTCGCATCCGGGGTAAACCGCCGGCGTGGCGGCGGGGTCAGACCGCGCGGCAGGCGCTTGCGGTTCTGGCTGTCGAAGTTCCAGGTCCCACCCTCGGGGGCGTCGCCCTGCATCAGGATGCCGGTGCGGCGGCGCATCTCGCGATAGAAGAACTCCATCCGCCCGGTCTTGCGCGCGGCGATCAGATCCTGAAATTCGGCCCGCGAACAGAAGAAGCGGTCGTCCTCGCGGATCTCGACCTCCAGCCCGGTGTCGCTGGGCCAGTCCCGCATCATCTGGCGCACGCGCCACTCGCCCGGCTCGGTCACGACGATCGAGGCGGGGCCGTGCCGGGCGACGGCGCGCCGCAACTCGCCACCGAAGCTGTGCGTGTTGTCGGGATCGTCCAGTCGCACATAATCGACGGTGACACCCTCTGCGGCCAGGTCCTGCGCGAAATGGCGCATGGCCGCCAGGATCAACGCGATCTTCTGCTTGTGGTGGCGCACATGGCGCGCCTCGTCGGCCACCTCGACCATCAGCACCACGTCGCGGCCAGGGTCCAGATCCGACAGCGCGGACAGGTCCCGGCTGAGGTGATCGCCCAGAACCAGGCGCAGCCTGCCCGTCATCGCGCGGCTGCGTCCCGGCCGGCCGGCCGCATCGCGCGGCGGCAACGCTCCGAGCAGTGGCGCACCGCATCCCAGTCGCGCAGCCATTTGCGGCGCCAGCGGAAGGGCAGGCCGCAGGTCGCGCAGGTCTTGACCGGCAGGTCGGATTTGCGGCGCATCTTCGGCATGTCTCGGCCCCCTGTCACGCCTCGCCGGTCCAGACTAGCCGCACCCGATCGCCGCGTTCAAGCCGCCCGGACCGCGCGAAAACGTCACAGCGGCCGCCGCACGCCCAGCAGGGGGCCGTCGCCGGCCGCCTCGATGCGGGCGATGGCGGCGGCGATGGGCTCGAGGATGACGGCCATCTGCGAGGCGGTGGCGTGGATCATCCGCCCGGCCGAGGCCGCCAGCGCGACATGGCCCCGCCAGAACAGCAGATCGCCGCGGCGGATCCCGCCGGTCGCCTCGGGGAAGGCCGCGAATTGCAGGTCGCTGTCGCCGGGGCAGGCGATGCCGCAGGCCGACAGCGCGGCCTGCACGAGGCCCGAGCAGTCGATGCCCCAGTCGCTGTTGCCGCCCCACAGATAGGGGGTGCCCAGCAGGGTCCGGGCCACGGCGACCGGATCGGTGGCGGGCCGGTCGCTGATATGCTGGACGGGAACATGGCCGCCGCCGGCAAGCCGGGCAAAGCGATCCCCGATCGCCTCGACCGACAGCCGCGCGCCGATCGACAGCGCGTGCAGCTGGTGCCGTTTCATGTCCGGCGCCGGATAGACATGGGTGGCGGGCGCGGCGACGCGGTGGGTGATCGGCGGCAGTTCGGCGGTCAGCGCCGCGCCCCGCAGCCAGCCGCAATAGCCGTCCAGCCGCGCCTGCACGAAGGCCCAGTCGCCGCGATCCTCGATCACGGTCAGGTCGGCGCCGAAATTCACCTGCCGGTCGCGGCGTCCATCCGGGGCGTCCATCAGGTCGGCCAGCGGCACCGCAAGCCGCGCCGGCCGGCCCGTGGTATAGGCGGGCCGGTCCAGGATACCGCGCAGGCTGTCCAGCGCCACCCGGTCGGTGGCCGGGGTCAGGCGGCGGTCGGTGGTCATGCCAGCATCTCGGGCAGGGCCGCGAGGATGGCGCGGGCGCCCTGGCCGACCCCGCCCTTCGGACGGCCCGGCGCGGGGCCGGGCTGCCAGCCATAGATGTCCAGGTGGACATAGCGGCCCGCCCCCTCGGCAAAGCGGCGCAGGAACAGCGCGGCGGTGATCGACCCGGCCATGCCCCCCGATGGCGCGTTATCCAGATCGGCGATCTGCGGTTCGATCTGCGGCTCGTAGGGCGTCCAGAACGGCATCCGCCACAGTGGGTCGCCGACCGCCATCGCGGCGCGCGACAGGGCATCAGCGGTGCGGTCGTCGTCGCAGTAGAAGGGCGGGATGTCGGGGCCCAGCGCGACCCGCGCCGCACCCGTCAGCGTCGCCAGCGAGATCATCAGGTCGGGCCGGTCCTCGGCCGCCAGCGCCATCGCATCGGCCAGCACCAGCCGCCCCTCGGCATCGGTATTGTTGACCTCGACGGTCAGCCCCTTGCGGCTGGTCAGCACGTCGCCGGGCCGGAACGCGTTGCCGGACACGCTGTTCTCGACCGCCGGGATCAGCAGGCGCAGCCGCAGCCCCCGTGCAGCGCCGGTCCGCGCCAGCATCATCAGCAGGCCCAGTGCGGTGGCGGCGCCGCCCATGTCCTTCTTCATCAGTGCCATCGACGCGCCGGGCTTGAGGTTCAGACCGCCGGTGTCGAAGCAGACCCCCTTGCCGATGATCGCCACCAGCGGGCCGTCGTCGCCCAGCGAAAGCTCGATCAGGCGGGGCGCGGTGGCGGCGGCGCGGCCGACCGCGTGGATCATCGGCAGGTTGTGCTCCAGCAGCGCCGGCCCCGTGATGACCCGGATCCGGGCGCCGATCTCGCCCGCCAGATCGCGGGCCGCGTTCTCGATCTGGTCGGGGCCCATGTCGGCGGCCGGGGTATTGATGAGGTCGCGGGTCAGGAACTCGCCCGCCGCGATCGCCTCGATCCGCGCCGCATCAACACCCTCGGGCGCGACGAGGCGCGGCCCGTCCTCGGGCTGGCCCTTGTAGCGGGTAAAGCGATACTGCCCCAGCAGCCAGCCCAGCGCAGCCTCGTCGGGATCGAAGCCTGCGGGGATCGCGGCCAGCCGCCAGCAGCCGCGTGGCAGGGCGGTGGCGCGGGCGAAGGCCAGGCGTTCGCGACCCGCGCGCGCAGGCTCGCCCAGCCCGAACAGCGCCCCGGCCAGCGCGCCATCCGCACCGGGCAGCAGGCAGATCTCGCCCGGCTTGGCGGCGAAGCCGCTGGCCTCGGGCCAGGTCCCCGCGCCGTCGGGCAAAGCATCGCCTTTCCAGACTGGCCAGATCGGCAGGGCGTCGTCGGAGGCTGGGGCGAAGTGGGGCGGCATGGGGCGATCCTGGGCTGATGAGGCCGTCAGACTACACCCTCGGCCGACCCCCGCAAGGCCGGCCGGGGCCTTCGGTCAGCCGAGGCCGGGGCGATCCCAGATGGCGGTGAGCGACCGGTTCCCGACGCGCAGAAGCCGTGCCCTGACAGCGGCCAGCGCGCCCATGTCGCGCCGTTCCGCGCAGCTGCCCAAATCCATGGCGACCCCGGCCAGCGACAGCAGTCCGATCTGCCAGGCCAGTCGCGACAGCCGGTCGGCATGCGCGACCGCCTGCGCCAGATCGCCGGCCTCCAGCGCCGCGTCGGTCGCGGTCAACGCCCCCGCCAGCTGTTCCAGCGCCAGGCCGATGACGTTCTGCGCCGCGGTCTCGCCCAGTTCGCTGACGATGTCGCCCACCCGCCGCGCATCGACCCGCACGGGTTCGGATACGGCCAGGGCCGTGATTTGTGCCATCCTGCATCTCCAACGGATCGTGTCCCCACACGTCGGGACACCATGGCGGCAAGCGGTGAAGAAAGGCTTGATTCCCGCGCAAGAAACCCCTCGAATTTTTCTCAATACCCGCCTATCAAGCAGTGAACTCGCGAGGTCCGACATGCATCTTCTCCGTCCCCTGCCGCAGTATCTGGTCAGCCGCTATCATGGCTGGGTGGCCACCTCCTATGCCGAGAACAGCGCCTGGTACCGGCGTCTGGCCGATGACGGCCAGAGGCCCCGCGCGATGGTCATTTCCTGCTGCGACTCGCGCGTGCATGTGACCAGCATCTTCGGCGCGGATTCGGGCGAGTTCTTCATCCATCGCAACATCGCCAACCTGGTGCCGCCCTATGCGCCCGACGGGTTGCAGCACGGCACCTCGGCGGCGGTCGAATATGCGGTCACGGCGCTGAAGGTCGCGCATCTGATCGTCGTCGGCCATACCAGCTGCGGCGGCGTGGCGGGGTGCCACGCGATGTGTTCGGGCCAGGCGCCCGAGCTTGAGGAAAAATCCAGCTTCGTGGGCCGCTGGATGGACATCCTGCGCCCCGGATACGAACGGGTGAAGGACCTGCCTGCGGATCAGCAGGTCGCCGCGCTGGAACGCGAGGCGGTGCTGGTCTCGATCGAGAACCTGATGGGCTTTCCCTTCGTCAAGGCGGCCGTCGAGGGCGAACAGCTGTCTCTGCACGGCCTGGTCCACGACATCCGGGCCGGCACGCTGGAGCAGGCCGAGGATGGCGGCCGGCGCTGGACGCGGGTCTGATCGCAACGCCCGGCGTCAGCGCCGCCAGCGAATCACCCGCCACAGATAGGCCGCCACCAGCGCGAGGATGACCGCCGTGGACAGCGGGTTCAGCCAGGCGCCTACCCGGTCGTAGCTGTCTTCCAGCCAGTATCCCGCGCCGGCCAGGGCCCCGCACCAGATCAGGCTGCCCAGCCCCGAGAACACCAGAAAGCGCGGCAGGAACATCCCCGCCAAGCCCGCCGGCACCGAGATCAGCGTGCGCACGGTCGGGATGAACCGCCCGAAGAACACCACCGAGCGGCCGTGCCGGTCGAACCAGCCCTGCGCGCGGTCCAACTGCTCGGGCGTCATGGTCACCCAGCGCCCGTGCCGCGCCACGATGCGGCGCAGGCGCTGCGGACCATAGAGCAGACCGACCAGATACCAAAGATAGGCTCCGGCCAGCGACCCGGCCGCCCCCGCCGCGATGGCCAGCCACAACGGGATGGTGCCACGCGCCGCATTGAAGCCCGCCATCGGCATGATCAGTTCCGACGGAATGGGCGGAAAGATGTTTTCAAGCAGCATCAGGGCGGCGATGGCCCACGCCCCGCCGCCCTCGAGAAAACTGGCGATCCAGTCCAGCAATTGTGCCGTCAGCCCTTCTTCAGCACGCGGTTGCCCAGCAATTCGGCGATCTGGACCGCGTTCAGCGCAGCGCCCTTGCGCAGGTTGTCGCTGACGCACCACAGGTTCAGCCCGTTCTCGATGGTGCTGTCCTGGCGGATCCGGCTGATGAAGGTGGCGAAGTCGCCCACGCATTCGACCGGCGTCGCATAGCCGCCGGGCTCGCGCTTGTCGATCACCATGATGCCCGGCGCCTCGCGCAGGATGTCGCGGGCCTCGTCCTCGTCGAGGAAATCCTCGAACTCGATGTTGATCGCCTCGGAATGGCCGACGAAGACCGGCACGCGCACGCAGGTCGCGGTGACTTTGATCGAGGGATCGACGATCTTCTTCGTCTCGGCGACCATCTTCCACTCTTCCTTGGTCGCGCCGTCCTCCATGAACACGTCGATCTGCGGGATCACGTTGAAGGCGATCTGCTTCTGGAACTTGCTGGGGGCGACCTCCTGACCCGGCACATACATGCCCTTGGTCTGGTCCCACAACTCGTCCATGCCGTCCTTGCCCGCGCCGCTGACCGACTGGTAGGTCGAGACGACCACCCGCTTGATCCGGGCGCGGTCATGCAGCGGCTTCAGGGCCACGACCATCTGCGCGGTCGAGCAGTTCGGGTTGGCGATGATGTTCTTCTTGGCATAGCCCATGATCGCGTCGGGGTTCACCTCGGGCACGATCAGCGGGATCTCGGGGTCATAGCGGTAGAGCGACGAATTGTCGATCACCACGCAGCCGGCCTTGGCAGCGATGGGGGCGTATTTCCTGGTCGCGTCCGAGCCGATGGCGAACAGCGCGATGTCCCAGCCGGCAAAGTCGAACTGCTCGATGTCCCTGACCTTCAGGGTCCTGTCGCCAAAGCTGACCTCGGTTCCCTGCGAGCGGCGCGAGGCCAGCACCGCGATCTCGTCGACGGGAAACTGGCGCTCGGCCAGGATGTTCAGCATCTCGCGGCCCACATTCCCCGTGGCGCCGGCAACAACGACTTTGTAGCCCATTGGGGACTCCTGTTTCCTGCGGTTGGGGGCGTTTAGCGCAAGGCCGGGCTGGATGGAAGGGTCGCGGCGGCATGCGAGCCATGCCACCTCGCGCGGCACCGGTCCGCTGCCCGCATGCAGACCGGCGCGCAGACCGTCACGCAGACTGGCGACCGACCGCGCCCGGGGCAGGCAGAGACAGGACAACGGCTTGCCGCGCCGGCCGGGCGCAGTGCCCATCCTGCCGGCATCCCGGCCTTTTTTTGGGCCTTGACCCGCGGCTTTTCTTTGCTGCATCGACAAACCGCAGGGTAAGGTTAACAAATCGTTAACGCGGTGCGAAAGCGAAGGGCTGGTCATGTCGGACTTCAACTACAACCACTACTTCAACTATGATCCCGCCACGGGCGCTGTGAACACCGTGCAATACTTCCTGTTCGGCGACCCCTCGGTCACGATCAGCGGCACCCTTGCGGATGGCGAGGGGAATGGCGATCCCTACGTCTTGGGCGAGCAGATATTCGGCTCGCTCGGATCCCAGGGGGACATCTTCGAGGGCACCCTCGAGATCGGCGGCATCACCTATGTCATCCTCTCGGGTGCGCAGCCTCCGGGCACCTATGCCGGATATGCGGTATCGCCCGATCCGGCGACGACGGTCGCGAATTTCCCCGCGACAGTGGATCCGACCCTCCTGCAGGCGACCGATTTCGTGCCATGCTTCGCGCAGGGGACGCGCCTGGACACAGCCGACGGAACGCGCCCCGTCGAAACGCTGAATGTCGGCGACCTGGTCTGGACCGCCGATCACGGGTTGCAGCCGGTGCGCTGGATCGGCTCGCGCCACTGCAGTCCGGCGCGTCTTGCCGCATCGCCGCAACTGCGGCCGATCGCGGTTGCCGCCGGTGCCCTTGGCAAAGGGTTGCCCTCGGCCGATCTGCTGGTCTCGCCGCAGCACCGGGTTCTGGTCCGCTCGAAGATCGCGCAGCGCATGTTCGGCTGCGACGAAATCCTGGTCGCGGCCAAGCATCTGCTGGAACTGGACGGGATCGAGATCGCCCCGGCGCCCGAGGGCGTGACCTATTACCATGTCCTGTTCGACCGGCACGAGCTGGTCAGGTCCAACGGGGCGATCACCGAAAGCCTGTATACCGGCAAGGAGGCGCTGGAAGGGGTCGGCGACGCAGCGCGGCAAGAGATCTTCACGATCTTCCCGGAGCTGGAGGACGCCGAGATCCCGCCCCAGGCAGCGCGCACATTGGCGTCGGGCCGGATGGGGCGCAGGCTGGCGGAACGTCACCGCCTGAACCGGCGCATCCTGGTCAGCGCCTGATTCGCCGCAATCCACGGCCCGGCATCCGGCGCGGCAAGACGCGGGCCGCGCCGGGATGTCACCCCGGACCGGGGCTGCTGGCGCCGGTCAGGACCAACCGCGGGTCACGGCGCCGCATCGCGTCGACCCAGGCCGCCTCGGACCCGAAATCATGCGGAACCTGCGCGGCGCTTCGCCGCCCCGACAGGCTTTGCGATGCGAAGAAGTCGAAGCCGTACAGCGTCAGCATGCGAAGCCGCGACCGCAGAAGCAGGTCGATCAGCATCGCGCCCGTCGTCGGGGGCGCCGCCAGCAGGTCGCGCAGCGCGGCGTAATCGGCCAGCGGGTGCAGATAGAACCCCGCGCCCGTCGCGGTTTGCCAGTCCAGCCGCTTGCGCTTGGGCGACATCCACAGCACCCGGCTGGCACCGATGCGGGCGCGGTCGCCGTCCGACAGCCGCATTGCAAGGCCCAGCCAGTCGGTGCGGGTGCCATGGCTGGCCGCGGCTGGCATCGGTGCGCGGTTGATGCGGATCACCAGGTCGGCGGCATCGATGGCCGCGCCGTGATCGCTATCGGCCAGTGCGCGCGCATTGCCGATCAGCGCGACCCGCTTGCCCGCCAGCGCCGCCAGCACATCCGCCTGCGGCACCGACAGGCGCGACAGGGCGGCCTCGTCGCGCATCAGTCGCGCCAGAAGGAAGCCCAGCCGGGTCATGGCCGGCCCAGCAGGTCGGCATAGATGGCCAGCAGGGCGCGGGCCTCGGTCTCGATGGCGTGGCTGGTCTCGACATGGGCGCGGGCGGCGCGTCCCGCCGCCAGACGGCCCGGATCGTCGTCCAGCCAGCGCCGCAGCGCCGCGGCCAGCGCGTCGACATCGCCGGTAGCGACAAGGCTGCCGGTCTCGCCGTCGCGGATCAGGGCCTCATAGGCGCCGACGCGCGCGCCGACCGCCGGCACGCCGCAGGCCATCGCCTCCAGCGGGGTCAGCCCGAAACCCTCCCATCGCGCCGGAGCCGCGAACAGGTCCAGCGCCTGATAGTGCTGCACCAGCCGGTCCCAGGGCAGTTCGCCCAGAAACCGGATCCGGTCCGACAGCCCGGCCGCCGCGATTTCCGATTGCAGGCCGTCTGCGAAGGCGCGGTGGTCGGGCGTGATCCGGCCGGTCAGGATGATCTGCACCCTTGGCCGGTCGGGCAGCAGCCGCAACCCGGCCCGCACCAGCAGATCGACGCCCTTCTGCTCGCGCACCCGCCCGAAGCAGCCGACCAGCACCGCCTCGGGGTCAAGCCCCAGGTCGCGGCGCAGCGCCGCGCGGTCGGCGGGCGGGTGGAAGATGCCGGTATCGACGCCGTGCATCACCACGCTCGCGGGGCGTTCCAGATAGGACGCGGCCTGCGGGGTGGTGGCCACCAGCGCCTCTTGCTGGCGGATCAGCCAGCGGGTGAAGCCGGTATGGCGGCGCTGCGCCGCCGAGGTGAACATCAGCCGATAGCGCCGCCCCAGCAGCCGCCGCAGGATCAGCCCCAGCGCCATTTCGGTGTTGCGGCGGGCGTGCCAGACGCGCCAGCGGTCCCGGGGCATGGTGATCGCGCGCCACAGCGGCAGGTGCGGCACCTCGGGCGGCAGGCCCGGCCCGGTCGCGCGGATCGCGATCATCCGCGCCTGCACCGGGATCAGCCGGACCACCGTCGCGGTCACGCCGGACAGCCGGCGCTTGAGGTTCGGCGCGACGACGAGGGGCAACTCAGCCATTGCCGGCCTCGGGCGTCAGCAGATAAAGCGCGAGGCCGATCGCCAGCGGGATCAGGAAGAACAGCCACAGCATCGCGAAGGCCTGCGCCGCGGGCAGCGCCGCGCTGGCCGCGCCATAGACGGGCCGCGAGGCGAATTGCAGAACGCCCACCCCGCCGATCGAGATCATGTTGAGGAAGGTCACCCCGCGACCCACCAGATGCGGCGGCAGGAAGGACCGGCCATGCGCCATCAGCAGCGGATAGCCCGCCCCCGACAGCCCGATCAGTGTCAGCAGCAGGATCGCGCTTCCCAGCCCCGCATCGGGCCGCAGCCACAGGGCCGCGACCACGCCGACCGTGAACGCGCTGAAGATCAGGATCGTGCGGCGCAGATTGCCGACCATCCGCACCGTCGGGCCGACCAGGAAATTGCCGCCGATCATGGCAAGCCCCATCGCCAGCGTGGCCTGGCCGATGGTGGCGGCATCGGCGCCATGCACCTGTTCCAGGTAGGGCCCGGCCCACAGCCCCCGCACCGCCCCGAAGGCCGCGTAGTTCACGAACAGCAGCGGCATGATGAACCACAGCGCCCGCAGCCGCAGGATCTGCCCCAGCGACCCTGCGGGCTGGTCACGGTCCAGCGCCGGCGGATCGCGCACCAGCACGCCGATCAGCGCCGCGATGGCCAGGGTCAGGACCGCCATGCCCCACAGCGCCGCCCGCCAGCCGATCGCCTCGATCGCCCAGACCAGCGGCGCCGCGCCGAGGATGTTGCCCAGCGAGCCGAAGCCCACGATCATCCCGGCCAGCCCGCCGAAGGCCGCCGCCGGATACTGCCGCGCGAAGATGTAGTAGGATCCCATCAGCGCGGGCGCGCAGCCGATGCCCAGCAGCGTCATCGCCACATGCAGGTGCCAGGGTTGCGTCGCCAGCGCAAACACCGCCGCGCCGCCCGATCCGCCCAAGGCCATCGCCAGCGCGACGGTGCGCCGGGGCCCGAACCGGTCCAGGGCCCAGCCCACCGGGATCTGCATGGCCGCGAAGGCCACGAACCACAAGCCCGAGGACAGCGCCAGGTCGCCCGGGCTGGCGCCAAGTTCCTGCCCCAGGACAGGCGTCATCACCGCCAGGAAGGCGCGATAGAACTGGCTGAGCATATAGCCCAGTGCAAGGCAGACGATGCCCGCTGACACGACCGGCATGCAGATTTCCCCTTCGGCTGCGCGCAGGCTGCGCGAAGCCCGGGCCGGGCGCAAGGGCGCGCGCTCAGTCGCGCAGCGGCCGGGTGCCGCCGCCCATCCCTGTCAGCCGGTCGATCAGCGGCCGGGCGCGGGGGCCAATCCGTCCGCAGGCCGCGGGATCGTCCAGCAGCCCGAAGGCGGGCCCGAAATAGTCCCGCTCATAGGCGCCGGGGTCCAGCCCGAGCCGCTGTGCCAGCAGATCGCCGGTGCCGGTCAGCAGCGTCCATTCGCCATCGCTGATCGGCCAGTCCGGGCAGTGCGAGGTGATGACGTTGACCTCGGCCAGCTGCCGGATCAGCGATTCGGCCTCGGTCCTGCCCAGCGCCGAGACATCGGGCAGCGGCACCACCAGCCGGTCCCCGCCGAACGAATCCTTCGTCGTCGCCAGCAGCAGCGCCCCGCCCGCGATCGCGCCGATCATCAGGGCATCCCAAAGTCTCATGCCATGTCCCGCAGTCCGTGTTGGTCGGCGCATCCGGCCTGATCGCGACCGCACCCGCAAGCAAATTCGCCGTGATCTTGACCCGCCGCCGGGCGGGGTCTAACCGGGCGATGCAATCCCGTGCCGCGCATGAAGGAGATTCCCGTGACCGACGCCTATTCGCTTCTCATCCTGCCCGGCGACGGGATCGGCCCGGAAGTCATGGCCGAGGTGGTCAAGGTGATCGACTGGTTCGGCGCCAATCGCGGCATGACCTTCGAGGTCGGGCACGACCTGGTCGGCGGCGCGGCCTATGACAGGCATGGCGTGCCGCTGTCGGACGAGACCATGGCCCGCGCGCAATCGGTCGATGCGGTGCTGCTGGGCGCGGTCGGCGGGCCGGCCTATGACGACCTGGATTTCAGCGTGAAGCCCGAGCGCGGCCTGCTGCGGCTGCGCAAGGAGATGGACCTGTTCGCCAATCTGCGCCCCGCGCAATGCTTTGACGCGCTGGCGGATTTCTCCAGCCTCAAGCGCGAGATCGTGGCCGGTCTGGATATCCTGATCGTGCGCGAACTGACCTCGGGCGTCTATTTCGGCGAGCCGCGCGGCATCCATGCCGATGACAACAACCCCGACAACGAGGGCGGCCGGGTCGGCGTCAACACGCAGCGTTACACTTCGGGCGAGGTGCGGCGGGTTGCCCGAGCAGCCTTCGAACTGGCGCGCAAGCGGGGCAACCGGGTCTGCTCGATGGAAAAGGCCAATGTCATGGAATCGGGCATCCTGTGGCGCGAGGAAGTCCAGTGGGTGCATGACAACGAATACCCGGACGTCGCGCTGTCGCACATGTATGCGGACAACGGCGCGATGCAGCTGGTCCGCAATCCGCGCCAGTTCGACGTGATCGTGACCGACAACCTCTTTGGCGACATCCTGTCGGACGCGGCGGCGATGCTGACCGGCAGCCTCGGGATGCTTCCCTCGGCCAGCCTTGGAGCGCCGATGGCCAATGGCCGGCCCAAGGCGCTGTACGAGCCGGTGCATGGCAGCGCGCCCGACATCGCCGGGCAGGGCAAGGCCAACCCGATCGCCTGCATCCTCAGCTTTGCGATGGCGCTGCGCTATTCCTTCGACGAGGGCGATGCCGCCGCCGCGCTGGAACGCGCGGTCGAGAAGGTTCTGGCCGATGGCGTGCGCACCGCCGACCTGATGGGTCCCGAGGATGGCACCGCCGTCTCGACCGCGCAGATGGGCGATCTGATCGTCGCGGCGCTGGCTGCGGAGGCCTGATTGGCGATTTCGGGGAATGTCAGGGGTGCCTTGCTGCAACTGGCGGCGATGGGCATCTATGCGACCCATGACGTGGTGATCAAGGCGCTGGGCGAGACCTATCCGGCGCTGCAGATCCTGTTCTTCGCCTCGCTTCTGTCCTTCCCGCTGGTCTCGGTCGTCCTGATGCGCGACCCGCAGCCCGGCACGCTGCGCCCCAATCGCCCCGGCTGGGTCATCCTGCGCAGCGCCTGCGCGGTTGTGGCCGGGATGGCGGGCTTTTACGCCTTCTCGACCCTGCCGCTGGCGCAGGTTTATGCGATCCTGTTCACCACGCCGCTGCTGGTCACCATCCTGTCGATCCCCTTGCTGGGCGAACGGGTGGGCCCGCATCGTTGGGCGGCCGTTGTGATCGGACTGTCCGGGGTGCTTATCGTGCTGCGCCCCGGCGGGCAGGACCTGCAACTGGGCCATGCCGCCGCCCTTGCCGGCGCGGTGGCCAGCGCCATGGCGGCCGTCATCATCCGCCGGCTGGGCCGCAGCGAACGCCCGATGGTGCTGATGATGTGGCCGATGCTGGGCAACTTCGTGGCGACGGGCGGGGCGCTGACGCTGAACTACCAGCCGATGGAGCTGCAGCATTTCGCGATGACCGGCATCATCGCCGCGCTGGGGCTGATGGGCGGCTTCCTGGTGATCCTGGCCTATCGCGCCGGCGAGGCAGCCATCGTCGCGCCGATGCAGTATTCGCAGATCCTGTGGGCCACCGCCTATGGCTGGTATCTGTTCGGCGAGTCGGTCGACATGCCGACGCTGATCGGCGCCTCGGTCATCATCGCCTCGGGCATCTACATCGTCTGGCGCGAGGGGATCGTCGGCAATTCGGCCAACCGCCCGGTGACCGCGGCGCGGCTGCGCGCCGAAACCGTCACCGCCCCGAAATCGACGCTGCTGCAAAGATTGTGGCAGCCGCGCCGCTGACGGGGCTTGCATTCCCCAGGGCACCGCGCTACCTGCCCGTCCTACGGTCGGAGCGTAGCGCAGCCTGGTAGCGCACCTGCTTCGGGAGCAGGGGGTCGGAGGTTCGAATCCTCTCGCTCCGACCAACCGGACCTGTCTGCGAATGGCCCCCAGGGTCCATCCCCGACGGTGACGATCCCATCCGCGCAATCGGGCCGAACACCTGATCGCAGGTGGCTGCGGGTCTGTCTCGCGTCTGTCATTCGGCGCGCTGGTGTCGTAGTGATGGGAAAACGATACAGGTCAGACAATGCGAACACATCTTGCCGCTCTTGCCGCTCTCATGGTTGCCGCGGGGTGCGCGGTCGGATCCGGGGTGGTGGTCAGGGGCGTCGGCCCCGACGATCTGCTGAAGCTGCGCGAAGGTCCCGGCCTCGACCACGACATCATCATCGGCCTGCCCGACGGAACGCGCCTGAACCGTCAGAACTGCGCGCCCTATGATGGCAAGGTCTGGTGCCGGGTCGCGCTGACCGACAGGCCCACCGTCACGGGCTATGTGTCGGCGGAGTATCTGGCAGTCCGCTGAGCCTGACCTTCGGCCACCTCCGGTTCAACCTCTGCCCGAGCCGCCGCGCACCGCGCATGTGACTTGGATCGTCGTACCGCGTGATCGGTTGTCCGGCCGGACCCCGCCTTCCGGAATTCCGGCGCATTTAGAGAATGCGTGTCGTTCAGAACCGCGCGGCCGCAAGAACTCAACACAGCATTGCCAGCGGATGTCCTGCACCCACGAGCGGCCTTGGCGTCAAGGCGCAGGGAAATGGGCTGCGACCTGATGTAGGGATGGGCCGTCCGCGGGTCTCGGCATTCAAGTGTCAGGCGCAGAAACATACTGAATCGGGCGCATAACATTATTCTTAATGAAATTGCCGGAAAAAGCGCGTATATTATCTTATCAATCTTGGTTAACGGAGGGAATCGTCATGAGGGTGATGTTGCTGGTCCTTCTCGTCGGCCTCGCGGGAACGGTCGTGGCCACCGCGCAGGCGCCGTGCAACCCTGCCATTGAAGAATGCCGCTGAGGCGCGATCGCGCCTGAGGAGGCATCATGGAATCGTCAACGGACTATCTGCCGCTGCTCTTCGGGGCAGCGGTCATCGTCTATCACGCCTATGACCGTTTCAACGACGCCAGCTACGCGACCCATGTCGAGCTTGAACGGCTGCACAGCCTGCTGAGCGTTGACAGGATGAGGACGGTCTCGGTCGTGCGGCTGGCGCTGGTCAGCTATGTCACGGGCCTTCTGATCATTTACGTCCTCGCGACGGCCTACGTCTTTCTGGTTCCGTCGAACATAGGCGACCTGGTGGCCAGCGGGGCCCCGCTGACGGCCGCGCTTCCGCAGATTGTCGGCGGCACGGCGCCGGGCGCAGACCCCAGCTCGAGAGATTTGGGGGCGATCCCGATCGGCGTTGCGCTTGTGATCGTCGGGCTGGGAACCTCGCTTCCCTATGTCAAGAACATCGAGATCTGGTTGCGCGGAGCCTGCCACCGGCTTGCCGGCATTCCGACCAAGGTTCTGGAACATGCGAACGCCTTGCGCTCGGCGACGTTCGATTCGCCCGGCGCCGGTGACGTGCTGCCGCTGTTGACCCAGCTGGACCGGGACACGATAAGGCAGGCTGGCGGAGCCCCCGAAGACGAGCTGTCGCGCGATCTGAGGCTGATCGCGGGGGTGGCCGAGTGGGTGTTGCGGCGGGGCGCAATTTCCGAGGAGCCGGCGATCCGGCGCCAGTTTCATCCGCTGGAGGTCGCCCTGCTGGACAGAAAGACCAAGCTGTTCAGGCAATTGCGCGAACGGAATGCGCCGCCGGCGGTCGCGGCGGGCGCGGCCGCGCCCGCCAACAAGCCAGGGCCTGCGGCGCCGGACAGCCTTGCAACCGAAGCCGATCTGCTGGCCGACGACATGTGCCTGTTGCTGGCCTTGTATCGCGAACACGGGATCATCCCGCTTCGGACGCGCGCCGCGCCGGAACAGGACATCGAGCGTTCCAGCGCCAAGGCGCGCAGGCTTCTGATAGAGTTTGTCGACAACGGCGAACAGGCGCACGACTTTGCTGCCGATGCGGCGCGGCTGGCGCTGCGGGCCCTGTCATGGACCCTGGGCGTCATCGTCGCCATCTGCGTCATCTGGGCGGCCCTGCCCGGCGTCTACGAGCTTCAGATCAACTTTCCGACGAATCCGCTCCGATACCAGCTCGGCATTCCCGCGCGCATCTGGAATTTTCTCAGCATCGGCATCTTCGCCTTTTTCGTGCCGGTGGCCATTGCGATCGGCATCTGGCATGGCGCGACCGCATCTGGCAGCTGGAAAGGCGGGCTGGGCGACCACTGGGGCGATGCGATCCCGCGGTTGCTGCTGATGTTCCTGGCGGGCTGGCTGGTCGGAACGCTGCTGATGACCGGGCTGAACATCTGGAGCGGCGCCACCCGGGGCAGTTGGGCCGCCACCGGCGCGCAGTCGCTGTCCCAGCTGTACGGCATGGCCAGCAACGCCGCACCGACGGTCCTGCGCGGAGCCTTCCTTGGCATGCTTGTCGTGGAATGTCTGGACTGCGTCTGGCGTTGCCGGCCGAAGGCGGCGGGTGCGAAAGATGGCGCGGACCAGCATGATTGCCGCGATGCGCGTCTGTCACGGGCAGTGCGGGCCGGCGCGATCATGGCCGCCGCCGGTGCGGCCACGCGCGCGCTGCTGATCCTGATGACCATCCATTCTGGCGGCGATCTGGTGTCGCGGCGGCAATTCGACAGCTTCGACTGGGGGCTTGTGGTCTATGCGGGCGCGTTTTCGGGCCTGATCGGCTTTTTCCTGATCCTCGCCTTGTCGGCGGTCCTGCCGCGCTGCACGGCACGACCGGCCAGCGGCCAGGCGAAGGACACTCCGCCTGAGACGGGAAACCATCCGGATCGGCAGCCCGGGTCCGATGCCGATACCGTGCAGGGCGGGAAGGCCGTCGGCGTGGCCGGGCTGGCCGTCCTGTCGGCGATCCTCTGGATTGCCACACCGGGGCAGGCGCAAGCCGAGCCGCTGGTGATCGGCGTGCGGACGGATGCGGCGCCCTATGCGTCGTATGATGCCGGAAGCCGGGCCTTCGTCGGCTATCTGGTGGATCTCTGCACGGTCATGGTGCGCCGGGCGGGCTTCGACTACACCTATGAGAAGGTCACGCCCGAGGTGCGCAGCGACTTCCTGTCCGGCAAGACGTCCAGGATCGACCTGTTGTGCGACCCCACCACCATCACGCTGAAGAGGACGCGGGATTTTCTGGACAGACCGATCAACGGCGCGCTCGGCTTTTCGCCGATCTACCACATCGCCAACAGCGGTTATCTGACGCGTCGCCGGGATCGCCCGGATTCGGTCGACGACCCCGCGGCGCAGACCAGGCAGCCCTGGGTCCGGATGTGGCTGGACGACGGCGGTCGGAAAATGGCCGCGCCCGCCCAGAAAGAGGTCTGGGGCGCCGTGACGGGGACCACCAGCAGCGACAGGATTGTGCGCGAGGCTGCCGCCCTGCCGGCGGAGAAGCGGCCCACGACCGATAGTGCACCCGATCATCCGACGGCCGCGAAAAGGCTGTGCGATGGCGACTGGCAGCGCTATTACGGCGATGAGGAACTGATCCGCGCGGCCGTGGCGCGGATCGTGCCGCCCTGCACCGCCACCGACGCGCCGCCCGATCAGCTGCAATACGAGCCCTATGCGCTGGTGATCTCGACCCGGAATGTCTGCCATCTGGACGATCTTCTGACCAGCCAGATGTATGCGATGGCGGCCGACGGCACGATCAGGCGGATGATCGAGGTCAACTTTCCCAAGATGCGCAAATCCGCCTCGCTGGAGGCCCTTCTGAACATCATCACCGTGCCGGCCGGCGCGGAGCCCCCGTCCGCCGAGCCGCAACCCGGAGGCGGCATCGATCCGCCGCTGCACCCGCCCTGCGTCCAGCCGCAACGGACGGCCGGAACCCTGCAGCCGGGCTGGTCCGGCCAGCGGGCCGCGCCCTTTGTCATCAAATCTTCATCTGCCGATCGGGAATAACTCGACCCCCGGCCCGTATGCCGGACAGAGACGCCTGCAAGCTGTCCCGGCCGCGTGGCTGGCGGAAAACAGAGTGCGACGCTCGGTCCGGGGCGGCGGACGCGCGGCGCGCGACGACCGTCAGGGGCCTTCATGGACACGAACAGGGGAGTTCTGGAGATGCCGACATTCAATGGCAACGACGATGACAACCGCATCACCGGCGGCGGCCTTGCCGACCGGATCTTCGGCCGCTCGGGTGACGACTCGCTGCGCGGCGGCGGCGGCGCCGACACGATCGACGGCGGCGAGGGCAATGACAGCATCTGGGGTGATGGCGGCCACAACCTGCTGATCGGGCGCGCTGGCAACGACAGCATCTGGGCCGGCGGCGGCAACGACCGGATCGACGCGGGCGAAGGCAATGATGTGGTCTTGTCCGGCGGCGGCGCCGACCGCATCTCGGCCGGCGACGGCAATGACAGGGTGCTGGCCGGCGCTGGCAACGACAGCGTGACGGGCGGCGAGGGCAATGACGACCTGTTCGGCGGCGGAGGCGCTGATCGCCTGTCCGGGGGCGAGGGCGACGACCTGCTGCATGGCGGGGCGGGCAACGACATCCTGACCGGCGGCGAGGGCAGCGACCGGTTCGTGTTCGACAGCGGCCGCGACCGGATCACCGATTTCGAGAATGACGAGGATGTCATCGACCTGTCGGCCTTCAGCCGGTTCGACAGTTTCGCCGATATCCGCGGGGCTGCGCGCCAGTCCGGCTCGGACGTGGTGATCGAGACCGGAACCCACCGGCTGGTGATCGAGGACTATCGCCTCTCGCAGATGGATGGCGACGATTTCGCCTGGTAGGCGCCGCGCCCGCGGATGCCGGAAGGGGCGGGCCCGCGGGCCCGCCCCCTTGCCCTGGCGGCGGCGTGCGGCCCGCGCTCAGCCGTGCTGCTGCGCCTTGAGTTCCAGCCGGCGCGCGTGCAGCACCGGCTCGGTATAGCCCGAAGGCTGCACGCGACCCTCGAAGACCAGATCGCAGGCAGCCTTGAAGGCAATGCCGTCGAAGCCCGGCGCCATCGGCCGATACAGCGGATCGCCCGCATTCTGGCGGTCGACCACCGCGGCCATGGCGCGCATGATCGCCTCGACCTCGTCGCGCGCCACGATGCCGTGATGCAGCCAGTTGGCGATGTGCTGGGCCGAGATGCGGCAGGTCGCGCGATCCTCCATCAGCCCCACATCGTTGATGTCGGGCACCTTGGAACAGCCGATCCCCTGGTCGATCCAGCGCACCACATAGCCGAGGATGCCCTGGGCGTTGTTTTCCACCTCGCGGCGGATCTGGTCGGGCGTCCATTGCCGGTAGGCCGCCAGCGGAATGTCCAGCAGCGCGTCGACATAGGCCCGCCGCCCGCCCCTGGCCAGCTGCGCCTGCACGGCCAGCACATCGACCTTGTGATAATGCAGCGCGTGCAGCGTCGCCGCCGTCGGGCTGGGCACCCAGGCGCAATTGGCGCCGGCGCGGGGGTGTTCGATCTTCTGCTCGATCATCGCGGCCATGCGGTCCGGCACAGCCCACATGCCCTTGCCGATCTGCGCCTTGCCCGACAGCCCGCATTCCAGGCCGATATCGACGTTCTGGTTTTCGTAGGCGGTGATCCAGCCCTTGCGCTTGATGAAGTCCTTGCGGCTGAACGGGCCGGCCTCCATCGAGGTATGGATCTCGTCGCCGGTGCGGTCCAGGAAGCCTGTATTGATGAAGCAGACGCGGTGCCGGCCGGCGCGGATGCATTCCTTCAGATTGACGCTGGTGCGGCGTTCCTCGTCCATGATGCCCATCTTGACGGTGTATCGGGGCAGACCCAGCACCTCCTCGACATGGCTGAAGATCGCGTCGGCAAAGGCGACCTCGTCGGGGCCGTGCATCTTGGGCTTGACCACATAGACCGAGCCGGTCACCGAGTTGCGCGACCCGTCCGTCTTGGCGAGGTCGTGCAGCGCGATCAGCACGGTGACCATCGCGTCCATCAGCCCCTCGAAAACTTCGCCCCCGTCGCGATCGAGAATCGCCGGGTTGGTCATCAGGTGGCCGACATTGCGGACCAGCAGCAGCGCCCGGCCCTTCAGCGACAGCGTGCCGCCGCCGGGCGCGGTATAGTCGCGGTCGCCGTTCAGGGCGCGGGTGATCGTCCGGCCGCCCTTCTCGAAGCGCTCCGACAGGTCGCCCCGCATCAGCCCCAGCCAGTTGCGATAGGCCATGACCTTGTCCTCGGCATCCACGCAGGCCACCGAATCCTCGCAGTCGATGATCGCCGACATGGCCGATTCCAGGAGCACATCGGCCAGCCCCGAGGCGGTCTGGCGCCCGATCGGATGATCGCGGTCGAAGACCAGTTCGACATGCAGGCCGTGATTGCGCAGCAGGATCGACCGTGGGGCATCCGCGTCGCCACGATACCCCACAAATCTTTCCGGCGATTTCAGGGCAGAGCCGTCCACCTCCAGCGCGCCCCCGACGATGCGGTATCGGGCGGCATTGCCGTGGCTGGTGCCGGTCAGCGGGAAGGTCTCGTCCAGGAACACCGCCGTGCGCGACACCACGCGGGCGCCCCGGCCGGTGTCGAACCCGCCCGAGGGCAGCGGCAGGCCCATCGCGTCGGTGCCATAGAGGCAGTCATACAGGCTGCCCCACCGCGCATTCGCCGCGTTCAGCACGAAGCGCGCATTGGTCGAGGGCACCACCAGCTGCGGTCCCGGCACCTGCGCGATCTCGGGATCGGTGTTGGCCGTGTCGATGGCGAAGTCGCCGCCCTCGGGCACCAGATAGCCGATGTCGCGCAGGAAGGCCTTGTAGCCCTCGCGGTCATGCGGGCGATCGCGATGGTCGCGATGCCACGCGTCGATCTGCGCCTGCAGCTCGTCGCGCCGCGCCAGCAAGGCGCGGTTGCGCGGCCCGAATTCATGCACCAGCGCGGCAAGCCCGGCCCAGAAGCGGTCGGCCGCGATGCCGGTGCCGGGCAGCGCTTCGTCCTCGATGAAACGTGCCAGCCGGCGATCCACGCGCAGGCCGTTGCGATCCTCGCGCGGTTGTGCAGTTCCTGACATCCCAAGCCCCCTTCGATTGCCGTCATTCCCGGTGTTCCGGCACGCGGTATACCGTCGAACACCGGCCAGAGTCCAAGCCCGTTTTCGCCTGAGCCGCGACGCGGGCGGCGTTCATCACCCACCTAAGTCTGAGGCGACCCGGACGGCAAGGGCGGTATGGTAGGCTTGCCCCGCGGGACATGCCATGCCGCCGCGACAAGGGCCGCCACGACCTGGGAGGAGGCGATGAACGAGATGAGCGACAGTCCCCGCGCCATCGCGCGTCTGGGGGCCGAGGTCGGCGCGGCGCTGATCGGCCACGAGGTTCTGGTCGAACGCCTGCTGATCGCGCTGCTGGCCGGTGGCCATGTGCTGATCGAGGGGCCGCCCGGCATCGCCAAGACCCGCGCCGTCAAGCAGCTGGCCGCGCATCTTCCCGGCAGCCATGCGCGCATCCAGTGCACGCCCGACCTTCTGCCCTCGGACCTGACCGGCACGCAGGTATTCCGCCCCGAGACCGGCGGCTTCGATTTCCTGCCGGGGCCGATCTTCCACAGCCTCGTGCTGGTCGACGAGATCAACCGCGCCCCGCCCAAGGTCCAGTCGGCGCTGCTCGAGGCGATGGCCGAACAGCAGGTCACCACGGGTGGCACGACCCGCACGCTGCCCGATCCCTTCATGGTCGTGGCGACCCAGAACCCGATCGAGCATGAGGGCACCTTTCCCCTGCCCGAGGCGCAGCTGGACCGTTTCCTGCTGCATCTGCGGCTGGACCTGCCCGATGCCGGGGCGGAACGCGCGATCCTCGATCTGGTCGAGGCCGAGGCCAAGGCCGCCGCGCCGCCCGCAGCGACCTTGGTCAGCCGCGCGGATCTGGCACAGGCCCGCGCCCAGGCGGCGCAGGTCCACCTGGCCCCGGCGCTGAAGGATTTCATCGTCAGGCTGGTGATGGCGACGCGACCGGGCGGGGCGGTGGCCGACTGGGTCGAACACCCGGTCTCGCCGCGCGGCACGCTGGCGCTGGCGGCCGGGGTGCGGGCGCGGGCCTGGCTGCATGGCCGCGACCACGGCCTGCCCGAGGATGCCGAGGCGCTGGCCGCCGACGCGCTGTCGCACCGCATGGTGCCCGGCTGGCAGGCGGTGTCCGAGGGGCGCAGCGGCCGGTCGCTGGTGGCCGATGCACTGCGCGAGGTGCGGCCGTGGTAGGGGCCGCGAGGCTGCCCGACGCGCCGGGGATTCGGCTGACGGTAGCCGAACTGATGGCGCTGCGCGACGAGGCGCGGGGCCCCGGCCGGCATCGTCCCGCCACCCGCAGGCAGGGCGCCGTGCCTGCCCGGCTGGCCGGGGCGGGCATCGACCTGCGCGAGATCCGCGCCTATGTGCCGGGCGACGATCCGCGCCGCCTCGACCCCGCCGCCACGGCTCGCACCGGCCAGCCGCATATCCGCAGCCTGCACGAGGATCGCGACGACACCACCCTGCTGGTCGCCGATTTCCGCCGGCCGATGCTGTGGGGCACAGGCGCGGCGCTGCGTTCGGTCCGCGCGGCGCGGCATCTGGCGCGGTCGGGCTGGCAGGCGGTTCTCCGCGGCGGCAGCGTGGCGGGGCTGGCCGTCTCGGACGCGGGGCTGGCCGAGATGCGGGCCTCGACCGGCGATGCCCAGATGGCGGCGCTGGCGCGGCTGCTCGCGCATCAGCACGACCGCGCCCTGCGCCACGCGGCCGCGCAGCCCGGCATCATGGCCGATGCGCGGCCCGAACCCATGCCCGAAGCGCCGCCCGATCGGCTGGTCGAGGCGCTGGCCCATGCGGCGCGGCTTGCGCCGGCGGGCGGCCGGGTCATCCTTGCGACCGCGCCCGGTGCGTGGCTGGCCGCGTGCGATGCGCTGGCGCGGCTGGCCCGGCGCCGGTCGGTCAGCGTCGTGCTGATGCTGGACGAGGTCGAATGCGCCAGCCCGTCCGGGCTGCTGGCCGTCAGCGACGGGCGGCACAGCCGGCTGGCCCGCCTGTCGCTGCCGGACCTGGCCGCCGACACGGCGCGGCTGCAGGCGCTTGGCGTCACCCCCGCCGAGGCGCGACCGTGACCCAGGCCGAGCTTCTGGCGGCGCTGGCGCCGCCGCGCCTGCCGGCCGACCTGGCCCGGATCGGCTGGCGCGAGGGGCTGGCGCTGGTCAGCCTGGGGCTGCTGGCGGCGGTGATTCTGTTTGCGCTGCTGGCGCCGATGCTGGCCCGCAGGCCCTCGCGGCGCGCGCGCATCCGTGCCACCCGCGGGCTGCCGGTGCCCGATCGCCTGCTGGCGATCGCCCGCATCCTTGGCCATCTGCCCGCGACCCTGCGCCCGGCCGCCTATGGCGCCGCGCCGCCGCCCGGGGACCGCCAGATCGAGCGGCTGGCCCTGCGCAGCCGAAGGCCGCGATGAGCCTGGCCGCACCCTGGCTGCTGGCCCTGCTGCCCCTGCCGCTGCTGCTGCGACGGCTGCTGCCGCCGCTGGCCTTGCGGCGCCCGGCCCTTGTCCTGCCGCCGCATCTCGATGCCGCCGCGCAGCAGGCCGGATCGGCGGGGCTGCGGCGCGGACCGTGGCTGGCGGCGCTGGCCTGGGCCGCGCTTGTCCTGGCGCTGGCCGGTCCAAGGATCGAGGCGGTCAGCGACATCGTGCCCGCCTCGGGGCGCGACATCGTGCTGGCGCTGGACCTGTCGGGCAGCATGATGAAGGAGGATTTCCAGCTGGACGGGCAGCCGCTGACCCGTCTCGACGCGGTCAAGCGCACGGCCTCGGCCTTCGTGGCGGCGCGGCGGGGCGATCGGATCGGGCTGGTGATCTTTGGCGAGCGGGCCTATTTCGCCGAACCGCTGACCTCCGACGTGGCCGCCGTCGCCCGCACGATCGACGAGGCGCAGATCGGCATCTCGGGCCGCGGCACCGCGATTTCGGACGGGCTGGGGCTGGCGACCAAGCGTCTGTCGCAAAGCGCGGCGCCCAGCCGGGTGATCGTGCTGCTGTCGGACGGCGTGGACACCTCGGGCACGGTGCAGGCAGTCGATGCCGCGCGGCTTGCCGACCGCCACGGCATCCGCATCCATTCGATCGCGCTTGGCCCCGAGGACCTCGAGACGCAGCCCGCATCGCGCGACGCGGTCGATGTGGCGACGCTGCGCGCGGTTGCCGCGGCGGCCGGCGGTGAAAGCTTTCGGGTGCGCACCGTCGCCGATCTGGACCGCATGGCCGAGGCGCTGGACCGGCTGGAACCGAACCCCTCGGCCCGCCCGCCGATGCGCTACTGGCAATCGCTGTGGGTGTGGCCGGCGGGGCTGTCGCTGGCCTGCCTGGCACTGATCGGCCTGCGGAGGCGCGGATGGACGGGCTGATCCTGTTGCGGCCCTGGTGGCTGGCGGGTCTCGTGCCGCTGGCCGCGCTGCTGATCTGGTCGCGGCGCCGCCTGCCGGATGCCGGGGGCTGGCAGGCGGTGATGCCGCGCGACATGCTGGCGGCGATGGTCGCGCTTGGCGCGTTGGGCGGTCGGCCGCCGCGGTGGCAGCGGGGCCTGGCACCGGCGGCGATCGCGCTTTTGCTGCTGGGGCTGGCGGGGCCGGCGCTGCCGCGGCCGGACGCGCCCCTGCTGGCCCAGACCGACGCGGTGGTGCTGGCCATCGACCTGTCGCCCTCGGTCGCGCAGGGCCCGGCGCTGGCCGAGGCGCGGCTGGCCGCGGCGGGGCTGTTGCAGGGGCTGGCCGGCCGGCCGGTCGGGCTGATCCTCTACAGCGGCGAGGCTTATGCCATCGCCGCGCCCACCACCGATACAGCGGTGCTGGAGACGCAGATCGGCGTCCTGGATGCCGAGACCATGCCCGCCCCCGGCAGCCGCGCGGCGGCGGGCCTCGGGCAGGCGGCGGCGCTACTGGCCGGGCTGCGCCGGGCCGATCTGGTGCTGATCTCGGATGGCGGTGGGGTCGATGCGGCGGCGGTGGCCGAGGCCGACCGCCTCGATCGGCAGGGGGTGCGCATCTCGGCCCTGCGACTGGATGAGCCGGCGCCGGCCGCACCGCCGGTGCCTCACGACGCGCTGGACCGGCTGGTGCGCGGTGGCGGAGCGGTGCTGCCCGCGGCCGAGATGCGGCAAATGGCAACGCGGCTTCGGCGGTCGGGCGCCAGCCTGCGCGATCCGGCGCTGGTGGCGTTGCGGTTTCGCGACCTTGGGCCTTTCCTCGCTGCGCTGGCGGGGCTGCCGCTGCTGGTGATGCTGCGGAGGCCGCGATGAGGCGGGCGGCGATTCTGCTGGCCATGGCGGCGGCCGGGCTTATCGCAGCGGGACCCGAGGCCCTCGGGCGGCTCGCCCTGCGAAGCGGGCTGAACGGCGCTGCCGCCGCGCTGCTGCGCGATCCGGCGGCGCGGGGCGTCGCGCAGTTCCGGCTGCGGCGGTTCGAAGCCGCCGATGCCAGCTTTGCCGCGGCCGGCCGCGCGCAGACCTACAATCGCGGGCTCAGCCTTGCCGCGCGCGGCGACTACATGCTGTCGCGTGCCTATTTCGACGCGATGCTGTTCGCCAATCCTGCTGACTCCGCCGCGCGGCAGAACCGCGATCTGGTCGATGCGATGATCGATCCGGTGCGCGGGCAGACCACGGCGCCGGGCCGGATTGCCGGGGCGGGCGGGCTGTCGCCCGACGAGGCGCCGATTTCCGACCTGCTGGCGAATGCCTCGGGGCCCGAATGGGAACGCCGCTTCGACCGCAAGGGCATCGCCGCCACCGATGACTGGCTGGCCACGATCAGCGACGATCCGGGCGAATTCCTTCGGCTGCGGCTGCGCGCCGAGCATGATCGCCGCGCGGCGCTTGGCCTGATCCGCCCGGACGAGATCTCGCCATGGTGAGGCATCTGGTCCTGATCCTGGCCGCGCTGCTGTCCTTGCCGGCCGGCCCCGCGCCGGCGCAGGAGGCGCGGCTGATGATCCTGCACGACCACGGCAACCCGGTGGTGTCCGAGATGGTCCGCCTGCGGATCAGGGGCGAATACGATCTGACCGTCTCGCTCGAGGACATGCAGTTTCCGAACTCGCCAGACTATGACTGGATGCAGATCGCCCGCGACGACTGGCACAAGGAACGCGTGAACGGCCGGCTGCGGCAGGTCTTCGAGCGGCAGGTGGCGCTGTTCCCGCGCCGGGTCGGGCCGCTGCAGGTCGGCCCGGTCAGCCATCGGCTGACCTATGTGACGCCCGATGACGGCCGCGCCGAGATCGAGGTCGTGGCGCCGCCGGTGACGCTGAACGTGAAGGCCTTTCCGGGCGGCTACACGCCGCTTGCCGCCAGCCGGCTGACCCTGACGGACGAGTTGTCGGCCCAGCCCGGAAGCCTGAAGAAGGACGAGATCCTGACCCGCCGCGTCACCGTCGAGGCGCTAGGCGCGCTGGCCCATTCGCTGCCGCCGCGCCCGGACCTGCGCCAGCCCTGGATGATCAGCTTTACCGTCCCCGAGACCCGCGAGACGGTGCTGACCGCGCAGGGGCCGGTCGCCCGCGTGGTCTGGGAATGGCAGATGCGCCCGCAAACCGGCGAACCGGCGATCCTGCCGGGCACGGGTTTTCCCTGGTTCGACACCGACAGCCGGCAGATCGAGGTCGCGCCGCTGCGCCCGATTCCCTTCGGGTTTGCGGGGTTCGGATCGAATTTCGGTGATGCCGGGGCCGCGGGCGCCCGCAACGGCCTGATTGCGGCGGTGGCGCTGGCCGCGGGAGTCCTGGCGGGAATGACGCTGCTGGCGCGCCATCGCGGCATGCTGCCGCCGACAAGACTGCGCGGCCTGTGGCGCAGGCTGCGGCCCTCGCCGCACCGGGCGGCGCTGCGGGCGGCGGCGGCGCGCGGTGACCTGGGCGCCCTGCGCCGCGCGGCCGAGGCCCATCTGCGCTGGCTTGGCCTGCCCGTGACGGGGCTGCAGGCGCTGGACCGGCAGATCTATGCGGAGAGCCCGCCCGCGGGTTTCGACGCGCGGCACTGGCTGCGGGGCTTTCTGCGCGACGCGCGGCGGATGCCTCAGCCCGCGGCGACCGCCGCCTGCCAGCGCGCACCGTAGGCGGCCAGCCCGGCACGGTCCGCGGGCTGGGGCCAGACCCGCGTTGCGGGCGGGCGCGTGTCCGTCAGGCACAGCAGCGCCGCGCCGACCGAGGTACCGGTGGCCGATCCGGCGGTCTCGACGCCGTCCGGACGCAGCGCGGCCAGCATGTCCAGATAATCGGGATTGCGCGCGAACGGCCCCTCGACCACCACAGGGCCGCGCGCCCCGATCAGACCAAGGCAGGCATCGGTCATCAGCGCCAGATACCATGACAGCGCGACCATCCGCGGCCCCGCACCGCCCGGCTCGGCCGTCCAGCGCATCCGGCGACCCGGAAACGGTCCCGATCCCGGCTCGACCGCGGGCAGCAGCATCAGCCCCTGCCGCAGCGCCGCCTGCCGGTCGGCCTCGGTCCGGGGAGCGCTGTCGCCGGCGCCGACGATCTGGAACTTGCGCCCGCCCATGAAGCGGGCCGAGGGCACCGGCTGGCCAAGCGCATTGACGTTCACCAGCACGTCGCGCCTCGCATCCAGCGGACCCCGCGCCCCGCCGATCGCCATGGCGACGACCCAGGTGCCGGTCGAGACCACCGAGAATGGCGCCGCACGGCCCAGCACATGCGGATAGAGCGAGGCATTGCTGTCATGGATGCCGACCGCGACCGGGGTCGCCGGGGCCAGCCCGGTTGCGGCGGCGACCTGCGGGGTGACCCGGCCCAGCATCTCGCCGGGGTGCCGGGGCGGCGCGATCAGGCCGGCCAGGCCCAGCCGCCCGGGCAGGTCGGACCAGTCGCCCGCCCAGGGGTTCCACAGGTCGGTGTGGCAGCCAAGCGATGTCACGTCGCTGGCGATTTCCCCGGTCAGCCGCCAGCCCCAGTATTGCGGGTAGGTCACGACATGGGCCAGCCGCGCCGCGAGCCCGGGGTCCTCGTGCAGCATCCAGTGCAGCTGCGCCCCCAGGTTCAGGCCCGCGGGCAGGCGCGGGGATCCGGTCTGCGCGAAGTCCGGGCGGATCGCGTCATATGCGGCGGCATGTCCGTCGGGGCCGGGATGTTCGTAGTCCAGCATCGGCGCGGCGATGCCGCCATCCCGGCCCAGGACCACGCCCGAGGCGCCATGCGTCGCCACCGAGATCGCGTCGATGCCATGTGCCGCGTGGAAGCCGGCCAGATGGTGCAGGAAGAAATCCCACAGCCCCTCGAGGTCGAATTGCGGCCAGGGTGGCCCGGGCCGGGGCCTGTTGGGCCGCGTGACCACCGCGATCTCGGCCAGCGTCTCGCCTTCGACCAGGGCCAGCTTGGCGTTGGTCTTGCCGATGTCGATGACGGCGATGCGGGTCATGGCAGGTGGAACATGGTGGCCAGCGGCACCACGACGGGCCGGTCGTCGGGATGCGTCTCCATGATGTCGGCCATGTGCGCCCACCAGCGGCGCATGACCGGATGCGCCGGCAGATCTTCCATGCCGTGATCCTCGCGCCGCCACAGCACGCCGAACAGGGCGTCGGTCTGCGGGTCGAGATGGATCGAATAGTCCTCGACCCCCGCCGCCTTCAGCAGCGCGACCAGTTCGGGCCAGATCGCGTCATGGCGGCGACGGTATTCCTCGGCCATGCCGGGCTTCAGCATCATGCGGAAGGCGTGTTTCTGCATCACGCCCCCCGCGCCATCCGCCACAGCCGGGGCAGGGCGATCACGGCGATCAGCAGCGCGCCGACGATGATGGACATCACGATGCCCGGCACGTTCAGCAGCCCGAGGCCGAAGGTCACGAGGCCCATCACGAAGGCCGCCAGCACGACGCCGGGGATCGTCCCCGACCCGCCCAGGATGCTGACCCCGCCCAGCACGACGATGGTGACGACCTCAAGCTCGAAGCCCGAGGCGATCGAGGGACGCGTCGATCCCAGCCGCGAGGTCAGGCAGATCGCCGCGATGCCGCTCATCAGCCCGGTCAGCAGGAACAGGATGAACCTGACCCGATCGACCCGGATGCCCGAAAACCGGGCGGCGGTCGCATTGTTGCCTATGGCATAGACCATGCGGCCGAAATTCGTGCGGTGCAGCAGGATTCCGAAGGCCAGCGCGGCAAGGGCAAAGATCACCAGTTCCACGGTGATGACCCAGACGACATAGCCCTGTCCGAACCAGGCGAAGGCAGGCGGATAGCCGGTGAAGGCGCCGTCGCCCAGCACGATGTAGCTGATGCCGCGAAACAGGCTCATGGTGCCGATCGTCACCACGATCGAGGGCAGCCCGAAGCGCGCCACCAGGAGGCCGTTGAACGCTCCGCAGGCCAGCCCCGTGCCCAGACCCAGCAGCACCAGCACCGGCGTCGGCGCCCCTGCGGCCATCGCGACGCCCATCACCGTCGAGGCCAGCGCGATGATCGCGCCCACCGACAGGTCAATCTCGCCGGCCACGATCAGCATGGCCATGGCAAAGGCGATCATTGCCTTTTCGGTGAAGTTGAAGGTCGCGTCGCTGAGGTTCCAGGGATCGAGGAAATAGGGCGAGGCCAGGGAATTGAGGATGAAGATGGCGATCGCCGTGACCAGCAGCAGCGCCTCCCAGCTTTTCAGGGCGCGGGCGGCGGGGCTGCCGAGGCGGTCGGGGATCTGGCGGCCGGTGGTGGCAGGGTTGGCGGTGGTCATGTCCGGTGCTCCGCGCGCTTCAGGATGATGCGGCCGGGGTCGCGCCGGCTGGCCGCGTTGAAGGCGATGGCGACCAGGATCGCGCTGCCCGAGATGGCCATCTGCCAAAAGGGCGAGATGCCCACGACCGGCAGGGCGTTCTTGATGATGCCGAGAAACAGCGCCCCCATCACCGCGCCGGCGACGCTGCCCGATCCGCCGGCGATTGCGATGCCGCCGATCACGCAGGCCGCGACCACGTCCAGTTCGAACCCGCCGGCGATGTCGACATAGGCGACGGCATAGCGCGCGACCCACAGATAGCCTGTCAGCCCGGCCAGCGCGCCGGCCAGCACGAAGGCCAGGAACTGCGTCCGCCCGACCGAGATGCCGGTATAGACCGCCGCATGGGGGTTGCCGCCGACGGCGTAGAAGGCGCGGCCAAGCGGGGTGCGGGTCAGCAGCAGCGCCATCGCCGCCACCGCGGCCAGCGCGATCCAGGCCATCACCGGCAGCCCCGCGACGACCGCGCGCGGGAACGCCTTGAAGGCATCGCTCATCTGGTGGGCGTTGATCCATGCGCCGCCGGTCAGCAGGAAGATCGTGCCGCGATAGATGGTCATGGTGCCCAGCGTGACCACGATCGACGGGATGCCGAGGCGCCAGACCAGCAGCCCGTTCACCGCGCCAAGCGCGGCGCCGAGACCGATCACCGCCAGCAGGATCAGCGGCAGGGGCAGGCCCGCGCCGTTCATCAGCGCCGCGACCATGCCGCACAGCGCAAGGTTGGCGGCCACCGACAGGTCGATGCATTTCGTCACGATCACCACCATCTGACCCAGTGCCAGAAGGATCAGCGGCGCGGTGTCGGTCAGCACGCGGGCCAGGTTCGCCGGTGCGACAAAGCCGGGAAAGCGGGTCGCGATGACCGCCAGCAGGATCAGGATGGCCAGCGCGAGGATCGCCTCGCGGGATGTGACGAGGCGCGTCATGCGGCGGCTCCGCTGTCGGTGCCGGCCAGCCCGACGGCGGCGCGCACGAGGTTTTCGGGGGTCATCCGGTCACCCGAGAATTCGCCCGCGATGCGGCCCTCGCGCATCACGATGATGCGGTCGGACATGCCCAGCACCTCGGGAATCTCGCTGCTGACCATGATCACGGCCAGCCCTTCGGCAGCCAGTTCGGACATGAAGTCGTGGACCGCAGCCTTGGACCCGATGTCGATGCCCTTGGTCGGCTCGTCCAGGATGATGACGCGGGGCCGGGTGGCCAGCCACTTGGCGATCACCACCTTCTGCTGGTTGCCCCCCGACAGCAGCGCGACGTCCTGATCGAGGCTGGCAGCGCGCAGGTCCAGCCGCTGGGTATAGTCGCGGGCCATCGCGAATTCCTCGGCCAGCCGCAGGAAGCCCGCCCGGCTGGTCCGCGCCAGCGAGGGCAGCGTGACGTTCTGGAAGATCGGCAGCCCCTTGACTGCGCCCTGCCGGCCGCGATCCTCGGGCACATAGACGATGCCCGCCTCGACGGCCTGCGCGGTGGAGCGGATCGCGCGCACCTGATCGCCGATCCGGCAGGCGCCCTTGGAGGGCTGGGTGATGCCGAACAGCGCCTGCATCACCTCGGACCGCCCGGCGCCGACAAGGCCGTAAAAGCCCAGGATCTCGCCCTGGTGCAGCGTGAACGAGATGTCCTCGAACTCGGTCGGGTGGCAGTAGCCCGCGACCGTCAGCGCGGGCGGGCCGATGCGGGCCGGGCGCTTGGGATAGATCTGGTCGACCGCGCGGCCGACCATCATCTGCACCAGGTCGGATTCGGTCACATCTGCCATTGCGCCCTCGGCGACGAACTGCCCGTCGCGGAACACCGTCCAGCGGTCGGCGATGCGGAAGATCTCGTCGAACTTGTGGCTGATGAACAGGATCGCCTTGCCCTGCGCCTTCAGCTTTTCCACCAGCTCGTAAAGCTCGTGGATCTCCTTGTGGCTCAGCGCGGCCGTCGGCTCGTCCATGATGACCACGCGGGCGTCGATCGACAGGGCGCGGGCGATGGCCACCAGGTGCTTGCTGGCGATGCCAAGATCGACAAGCCGGGCCGAGGGGTCCAGGTCGGCACCGATCGCATCGAGGATCCGCCGCGCCCTGTCGCGCATCGCGCGGCGGTCGATCAGCCCCCACCGGTCGCGCGGCGCATGGCCGATGAAGATGTTCTCGGCCACCGTCATCTCGTCGAACAGCACGGTTTCCTGATGGATCGCGGTGACGCCCGCCTGCCCGGCCGCCTGCGCGGTCGGAAAGCGCGTCTCGGCGCCGTCGACGATGATCTGGCCCTCGTCGGGCTGGTAGATGCCGGTGAGCACCTTCACGATGGTCGATTTTCCCGCGCCATTCTCGCCGATCAGCGCGGTGACCTGGCCGGGATGAAGGTCCAGATGGACCCCGTCCAGCGCGCGGACGCCGGGAAAGGACTTGACGATGCCGCGCAGCGACAGCACCGGGCCGGCTGCGGCCGGGGACATGGCCTGCATTGGGATGATCCTTCGGAAGGAGGCAGGGTCCGGGCGGCTGGCCCGGACCCGCTTGCGGGTTCAGAAGATCGAACTGAACTCGTCGATGTTGCTGGCGTCATAGGTGAAGGGATCGGCCATCGCGGCCTCGGTGTTGTCGTCCAGTGTCACCTCGCCCATGCGGCCGATGGGGATGGTCGCGCCCGGCTCTGCCTTGGCATCGCCCTTGGCCAGGTGATAGGCGATCATCGTCGCGGAATAGCCAAGGTCGATCGGGTTCCAGATCGCGAAGGATTTCGAGGCGCCCGATTTCACGTGGCCGGCCATCTCGGAGGGCAGGCCAAGTCCGGTGACGTTCACCTGGCCGATCTTGCCGGCGTCGGTGACGGCCTGCGCGGCGGCGACGATGCCCACGCTGGTCGGGGCGATGATCGCCTTGAGGTCGGGATAGGTCTGCATGAGGCCCTGCGCCTCGCGATAGGACTTGTCGGCCAGGTCGTCGCCATAGACGGTGCCCACCACCTTCACGTCCGGGTAGTTGCCCGCGACCTTGTTCATCTCTTCGATCCAGGTGTTCTGGTTGGTCGAGGTGGTCGTGGCCGACAGCACCGCAACCTCACCGCCCTCGGGCAGGTGATCGGCCGCCAGCTTGATGATCGTGTTGCCGATCAGCGCGCTGGACGAGGGGTTCAGATGCATCTGCCGGCCCTCGGCCGCGACGCCGGAATCCCAGCTGATGACCGTGATGCCGCGATCCATCGCCTTCTTCAGCGTCGGCACCAGCGCGTCGGTGTCGTTGGCGCTGACCGCGATGGCATCGACGCGCTGCGCGATCAGGCTGTTGATGACCTCGATCTGGCCCTCGGCGGTGGTGTCGGTGGGGCCGGTATAGATGATCTCGACCCCGCCCAGTTCGGCCGCGGCTTCTTGCGCGCCCTTGTTGGCGGCCTCGAAGAAGCCGATGCCAAGCGCCTTGACGACCAGTGCGATGCGCATGTCCTCGGCCTGTGCCGATCCCGCGACAAGCGCGGTCGCCATCGCGGCGGTGGTCAGGGCCTTTCTCAGAATGCTCATGTGTTCCTCCCTATGAGCGGTTGGCGCGTCATTCCTGCGCGCGCGTCTTGCGGTCGGTCGCGGCCAGCGGCGCCACGATCAGGCGGATCTCGGCGGCCTGAAGCATCTGCGCCTCGCGATCCGTGATGCCGTCATCGGTGATGACGGTGTGGATGCGGGTCAGCGGGCACAGAAGCAGGCTGGATCGCTGCCTGAATTTCGAGCTGTCGGCCAGCACGACCAACTCGTCGGCCTGGCCGATCAGCTTCTGTTCGGCCTGCACCAGCAGCGGGTCGCCCTCCATCAGGCCAAGGGGGCCGAGGCCGCGGCAGCCCATGAACATGCGGCGGGCGTGGAAATGGTTGCTGCCATCGGCGTCGAAGGGCGACAGGATGATGTTCTGTTCGCGGTAGATCGCGCCGGCCGGCAGCAGCACGGTGTTCTTCGACTGCTTCAGCAGGTGTTCCGCGATGGGAAAGCTGTTGGTGAAGACCTGCAGCCGCTTGGTGGTCAGCGGATGGACCATCTGGAAGGTCGTCGTGCCGCCATTGATGATGATGGCGTCGCCATCCTCGCACAGATCGACGGCGGCCTGCGCGATTGCGCGTTTCTGCGCGATGTTGATCGTCTGGTTCACGGCGAAGGGCCGGGCGTTGATGCCCACGAACTGCGGCGGGGCGATGGCCTCGGCGCCGCCGCGCACCCGGCGCAGCTTCTTGGCGACGTGCAGCTGGGCGATGTCGCGCCGCACGGTGGCCTCGGAGGCGCCGGTCAGCGCGCAGCAATCGGCCACCGTGACGACCGGCCGTTCCTGGACCGCCGACAGGATGATGCGATGGCGTTCGGTTTCCAGCATGGTGCCCCTCCGTCCCTCGATCACAGCTTCCACCATTTTCGCGCATTGTCAATCAATAATGATCGAAAAATACTTTCTGCATGTGCATAATGATCGGTGATGATCGAAAATGATTGACCAATGCGGCTGTCGGGGTGTATCGCCGATCTGATCGCGCGGCGCATCGCCGCCACAAGGGAGGCATCCATGACCAAGACACTTGCCGCCGACCGGCTGGAAAACCTGTGGGATGACGGCCGTGCCGCCGCGATGAGCGAATCGGAAAAGCTGCTCTACCGCTCGAACCTGCTGGGTTCGGACAAGCGGGTGACGAATTACGGCGGCGGCAACACCTCGGCGAAGGTCATGGAAACCGATCCGCTGACCGGCGAGGCGGTCGAGGTGCTGTGGGTCAAGGGATCGGGCGGCGACATCGGCTCGATGGGCATGGACGGGTTCGCCACGCTCTACATGGACCGGTTGCGGGCGCTGAAGGGCCGGTATCGCGGCCTGGCGCATGAGGACGAGATGGTCGGCTATCTGCCGCATTGCACCTTCGGGCTGAACCCGCGCGCGGCCAGCATCGACACGCCGCTGCACGCCTATGTGCCGCGCCGGCATGTCGATCACGTCCATTCCGATGCGATCATCGCCATTGCCGCCTCGGTCAATTCGCGCGCGCTGACGGCCGAGATCTTCGGCGACGATATCGGCTGGCTGCCCTGGAAGAAGCCCGGCTACGAGTTGGGCCTGTGGCTGGAGAAATTCGCCACCCAGAACCCGCAGGCGCGCGGCTGCGTGCTGGAAAGCCACGGGCTGTTCACCTGGGCCGACGACGCCAAGGACTGCTACCTGACCACGCTTGAGGTCATCAACACCGCCGCAGAATGGCTGGCGCGGCGCAGCGCCGGCAAGCCCGTCTTCGGCGGCGTCGCGCGCCCGACGCTGGAGCCGGCGCAGCGGCGCGAGATCGCGGCCCGGCTGATGCCGGCGATCCGCGGGCTGATCTCGAAGGATCGCCACAAGGTCGGGCATTTCGACGACCAGCCTGCGGTGCTGGACTTCGTGGGCTCGCAGATGCTGGAGACGCTGGCGCCGATGGGAACATCCTGCCCGGACCATTTCCTGCGCACCAAGATCCGGCCGCTGGTCGTCGATTTCGACCCCGCGCGCCCCGATCCGGACGCCACCATCGCCGGGCTGGCCAGGGCGGCCGAGGATTACCGCGCCGATTACGCCACCTATTACGATCGCTGCAAGCATCCCGACAGCCCCGCCCTGCGTGATCCGAACGCGGTCGTCTGGCTGGTGCCCGGCGTCGGCATGATCACCTTTGCGCTGGACAAGGCCACGGCCCGCATCTCGGGCGAGTTCTACGTCAATGCGATCAACGTGATGCGCGGGGCCAGCGCGGTCAGCACCTATCAGGGTCTGCCGGAACAAGAGGCCTTCGACATCGAATACTGGCTGCTGGAAGAGGCCAAGCTGCAGCGCATGCCCAAGCCGAAATCGCTGGCCGGTCGGGTCGCGCTGGTGACCGGCGGCGCCGGCGGCATCGGTGCGGCGACGGCCGAACGCTTCCTGCGCGAGGGCGCGTGCGTCATGCTGGCCGATATCGACCAGGACGCGCTGGCCGGTGCCCGGCAGGGGCTGGCCGCCCGGCACGGTGCCGATGCGGTCCGCTGCGTGCAGATGAACGTCACCGACGAACACCAGGTCGCCCGCGCCTATGCAGAGATGGCAGTCGAGTTCGGCGGCATCGACATCCTCGTGTCGAATGCCGGCATCGCCTCGTCGGCGCCGGTCGAGGACACCTCGCTGGCGATGTGGAACAAGAACATGGACATCCTGTCCACAGGCTATTTCCTCGTCTCGCGCGAGGCGTTCAGGACCTTCCGCACACAGGATATCGGCGGCGCGGTGATCTTCGTGGCGTCCAAGAACGGGCTGGCGGCCAGCCCCAATGCCAGCGCCTACTGCACCGCCAAGGCGGCCGAGATCCATCTGGCCCGCTGCCTGGCGCTGGAAGGCGCCGAGGCCGGCATCCGCGTGAATGTCGTCAACCCCGACGCGGTGCTGCGGGGCAGCAGGATCTGGCAGGGCGACTGGCTGGACCAGCGCGCCTCGACCTATGGCACCGACAAGGAAGGGCTGGAGGAGATGTATCGCCAACGCTCGATGCTGAAACGCTCGGTCCTGCCCGAGGACATCGCCGAGGCCGCGTATTTCCTTGCTTCGGACCTGTCGGCCAAATCGACCGGCAACATCCTCAACGTGGACGCCGGCAACGTCCAGGCGTTCACGCGGTGATGGCGATGATCGACAGCAGCATCATCGAGGCGGAAAACGCCGCGCGCCGGGCCGATCTGGCCGAAGATTACGACGCGCTGGGGGCAAGGCTGGCCCGGCGCGGCATCGAGATCGAGGCGCTGACCGCGCGGGCGGTGGCCTTCGGCGTGGCGGTGCCCAGCTGGGGGACAGGGACCGGCGGCACCCGCTTCGCGCGCTTTCCGGGGATCGGAGAGCCTGCCGGCATCTTCGACAAGCTGGACGATTGCGGCGTCATCCATGCCCTGACCCGCGCCACGCCCAGGGTCAGCCTGCACATTCCCTGGGACAGGGCCGATCCCGCCCTGCTGCGCGAAAAGGCCGAGGAAGCCGGCCTTGGCTTCGACGCCATGAACTCGAACAGCTTTCAGGACCAGCCGGGGCAGGCGCGCAGCTACAAGTTCGGCTCGCTGAGCCATACCGATGCCGCGACCCGCGCGCAGGCGGTCGAGCACAATCTGGACTGCATCGAGATCGGCCGCGCCATCGGGTCGCGCGCGCTGACGGTCTGGATCGGGGACGGGTCGAACTTTCCCGGCCAGACCTCGCTGAGCCGGCAGTTCGACCGCTATCTCGACTCGATGAAGGCGATCTATGCCGGGCTGCCGCCGGACTGGCGGCTGTTCAGCGAACACAAGATCTACGAGCCGGCCTTCTATTCGACCGTGGTGCAGGACTGGGGCACCAGCCTGATGACCGCGCAGGAGCTTGGCCCCAAGGCGCAATGCCTGGTCGATCTGGGCCATCACGCGCCGAACGTGAATATCGAGATGATCGTGGCGCGGCTGATCCGCGCCGGCAAGCTGGGCGGCTTCCACTTCAACGACAGCAAATATGGCGATGACGACCTGGACAGCGGCACCATCGAGCCGTTTCGCCTGTTCCTCGTCTTCAACGAGCTGGTCGAGCTTGAGGACAGCCCCGGCCTCGACCTGGCGCACATGATCGACCAGAGCCACAATGTCACCGATCCGATCGAAAGCCTGATCGTCTCGGCCTGCGAGATCCAGCGCGCCTTCGTGCAGGCCAGCCTGGTGGATCGCACGGCTCTGGAGGCGTATCGACAGTCTAACGATGCGCTGATGGCGGCGGCGACGCTGCGCGCGGCGTTTCGCACCGATGTCGAGCCGATCCTGCAGATGGCGCGGCTGCGGCAGGGCGGGGCGATCGACCCCGTGGCCTGTTTCCGCGCCTCGGGCTGGCGCGCGACCGTCGCGGAACGCCGGCCGAAAGCGGCGGGCGGCGGCGGCGGCATCGTCTGAGACGGGGCGGGGCGATGGACGCCCCGCCGGCCCCTCAGGCCGCGAGGCCGCGTGGGCGGACGGTTTCGGGCGAGACCGCACCCTCGAGCCCGGTCGAGCCGTAGAGCCAGCCCACCGCCTGATACCAGTCGGCCGGCGACTTGGCGCGCATCACCGCGTTGCGCAGGTCGGCATGGGCACCGGCGGGGTGATAGACATGCTGGCCGATCTCGCGCGATTGCAGCTGCACCCGCGCGGTGCGCAGCCGGCGCAGGTCCTGATAGGCGCCCAGGGCCGTGCCCGGATCCTCGCCATGTCGCTCCAGCATCGCCGACAGCGCCACCGCATCCTCCATCGCCATGCAGGCGCCTTGCGCGAAATACTGCATCATCGGATGGGCGGCGTCGCCCAGCAGCACCACACGCCCGTCGATCCAGTTCTGCACCGGGTCGCGGTCGCACAGCACCCAGCGCTTCCAGTCGCGGCCGCGGTCGATGATCTGGCGGGCGACGGGGTTCACATGCTCGAAGCCCTTGCGCACCTCGTCATGGCTGACCGGCACTCCGGCCTCGGGCGAGGGGGCGTCGTTGTGGTAGGTGACGACAAGGTTGAACACCTTCCAGCCCTTCAGCGGATAATGGACGATGTGGCATTTCGGACCGGCCCAGAGGGTCGCGGCGTTCCAGCGCAGATCCTCGGGCATGTCCTCGGTCGGGATGACCGAGCGGTAGGTGGTGTGCCCCGAGACCCGCGGCGCGCCGTCGCCGACCAGCTGCTGGCGGATGTTCGACCACAGCCCGTCGGCCCCGACCAGCAGGCGGCCAGTCAGCCGCTCGCCCGATTTCAGGATCGCGGTGACGGTCTCGCCGTCCTGGTCATAGGCCACCACCTCGCTGCTGGTGCGCAGGCTGACCAGCGGATGATCGGCGCAGGCCTTCAGGAAGATGCCGTGCAGGTCGCCCCGATGGATGACGGCGTAGGGGTTCCTGAAATGCGCCCGGAACGCGTCGTCCAGCGGGATGCGGGTGATCTCGTCGCCGCTGAGCGCGTCCATCAGGCGCAGGCTGTCGATGTAGACGGCGATGGATCGCGCCGCCTCGCCGACGCCCAGATAGTCGAAGGCGTGAAAGGCGTTCGGGCCCAGCTGGATGCCGGCGCCGATCTCGCCCAGCTGCGGTGCCTTTTCCAGCACCAGCGAGGCGATGCCCTTGTTGGCGAGGCCGATCGCGGTGGCAAGGCCGCCGATGCCGCCGCCGGCGATGATGACGGGATGGGTCATGATGAGTTCCTCCTCCTGCGGGGCGCGCCCGCGTGTTCGTTGTCAGAAAGGCCGCACCGTCCAGGGGACGAAGATGACCATCAGGATGACGGCGATGGACGCCAGGATGTAGGGCGCCACCAGGCGGGACAGGCGCGTGATCGGGATCTCGGACATCGCCGCGGCGATGTAGAGGCCGGTGCCGACCGGGGGCGTCAGCAGGCCCAGGACCAGCGTCAGCGACATCAGCACCCCGAACTGGATCGGATCGATGCCGTAATTGGCGATGGCGACGGGCAGCAGGATCGGCGTCAGGATGATCAGGGCGGCGATGCCGTCGAGGAACATCCCGACCACCATCAGCGCAACCATGATCAGCAGCATGAAGATCAGCGGATCGCCGGTCAGCGAGACGATGAAGGCCGCGACCGCCTGCGGGATCTGGTTGAAGGTCAGAACCCAGCCGAAGACCTTGGCGGCCATGATCAGGAAAAGCACGATGGCGGTGTTGGTCACCGTGCGGTCGATGATCCGCGGCAGCGCGCGCAGCGGCAGCTCGCGAAAGACGATGGCCCCGAACAGCAGCGCCACGACGATGGCCACGGCGGCGCTTTCGGTGGGCGTGAAGATGCCCCAGCTGATGCCGCCGATGATCGTCAGCGGGATCAGCATCGTCGCCAGCCCCGGGATCGTCGCCCTGAGGCGCGATCCGGTGGGCAGCGGCGCACCCGGATGGCCCGGCTCGCGATGCCGGCCTGCCACAGCGCGATCGCCAGAATCAGCGCGAACAGCACGATGCCGGGCAGGATTCCGGCCATGAACATGTCCGCGATCAAGACCTGCGCCACCACGCCATAGATGATGAACACCATCGAGGGCGGGATGATCGGTCCCAGAAGCCCGGCCGAAGCGGTGATCGAGGCCGCATAGCCGCGGTCATAGCCGTCCTTCTCCATCTCGGGCACCACGACGCGCGACATCACGGCCATCTGTGCGGTGGCCGAACCCATGATCGCGGCCAGCGCCAGGTTCGAGATCAGGTTCACGATGACGAGGTTGTGCGGCAGCCGGGTCAGCCAGACGCGCGCGGCGATGATGATCCGCCGCGTCAGCCCGCTTTCGTTCATGATCTCGCCCAGCAGCACGAACAGCGGGATGGCCAGCAGGTCGAAATTCTCGACCGAACCGAACAGGATCTGCGGGATCGAGTTCAGGATCTGCATGTTGCCGGTCATCAGCACGAAGGTGAAGGTGGCGGCCAGCAGCACGAAGGCGATCGGCATCGCGGCCAGCATCAGCGCGAGGAAGGACAGGCCCGTCATATCTCGACCCCCTTGTCGGTGGACAGCTCGATGGGCTTGTGGCCCGTGACAGCCTCGGCGAAATCGGCAAGCACATGGATCAGCGCCGAGGCCGAAAAGATCGGGACGATCCAGAAGAAGGGCGATTTCGCCCAGCCAAGCGTGATGATCTGCTCGAAGGCGACCACCGGCGAGATGACCCATCTCGCCGACGCCCACAGCAGGGTGGCAAGGATCGCGGCAACCAGCGCCAGCACCACCAGATCGACGATCCGGCGCGGCCCGTCAGGCAGCGTCTCGGTCAGCAGCGTGACGCCGATCTGCGCGCGGTCATTGACCGTGATCGAGGTCGCGACGAAGGCCAGCCAGACCAGCAGGATCGCCGCCATCTCTTCGGCGAAGACGATCGGAAGCCCGATCACATAGCGCATCGCGACATTGGCAACGATCAGCGCCACGAACGCCAGGACCAGAAGCCGGCTGGCCCACCGCTCGATGCGGGCCAGCCCGTCCGAGAGGGCGGAGAGCCAGGTCATTTCCCTTCGACGCCCGCGATGAAGGCTTCGATGGTCGGGTCGCCCGCAAGGCTGTCGCGCACCGCCTGATTGGCTTGCGCGAAGGCCTCGGCGCCATTTTCCAGCGTCACGATCTCGACCTTGCCCTCGAGCGCGGCGAGATTGGCCTTCTCGGCCTCGACCTGCTGGGCAGTGCCCCAGGCCAGGGCCTCGCGGGCAACCTCGCTGAAGCCGGCACGATCCTCGTCGGACAGCGAGTCCCATGTCACCTTGCTGACCACCAGCGCCGCGGGGAAGGGCATGTGACTGGTGATCGTCAGACCCTTGGCCACCTCGTCGAATTTCAGGCCGACCATCGCGTCAAGGTCGATGTCGATGCCGTCCAGAAGGCCGCTTTGCAGGCCCTGATAGACCTCGGTGAGGTTGACCGGGGTGGGAACCGCGCCCACAGCCTCCCACCAGGTCTTCATCGCCGGGAAGGGCACGATGCGGATCTTCTTCTGCGCCAGGTCGGCCGGGCCGTTCGCGGGGGCGGCCTTCATCAGGATGTGGCGCTGTCCGGCGAAGGTATAGCCCAGCCCGACAAGGCCCGCGGCCCCGAGCTGCGCCAGCATTTCGCCGGCTGCGGGGGTTTCGGCGGCGGCGGCGGCCGCGGTCACGTCCGCGAACAGGTAGGGCGTGAACCAGCCCTGCATCGAGGGCGCGCGCAGGCTGGTGATGGCGGCGGTCATCAGCCCGCTGTCCAGAAGCCCGCCCGACATCTGCTGGAACATCTCCTGCTCGACGCCCAGCTGCCCGGCGGGAAAGACCGCCAGCGTCAGGTTGCCGCCGGTCGCCTCGGGAAGCCTTTCGGCGATGCGGTTTGCGACCTGCGTCCAGACATGGCTGGGCGGGGTGATCAGGCCCATGCGCAGTTCGCGCGCATCGGCGGCCCCGGCCAGCGAGGCCAGCGCGGTGGTGGCAAGGGCTGCGGCGACGGCCGCGCGGCGGGTGAAGGTGGTGATGGACATGGCGTTCCTCCCTGGATGTCGGTCTTATTGCGCGTCGGGCTGGCGCGCGGGATGTGCTTCGGCAAAGGCCGGCAGCGCCTCGCAGGCGGCGCGGATCGCGCGCAGGCGGGGATAGGCATCGGTGGCAAGGCCGAAGCGGTCGGCCGAGAACATCTGCGGCACAAGGCAGATGTCGGCGAGGCCGGGGCGGTCACCGAAGGCGAAGGCGCCGCGATGATCCTGCGCGGCCGCAATCGCCTCGCAGGCCGCCAGCCCCTCGGCGATCCAGTGGCGACACCATGCGCCGGCGCCGTCCTGGTCCTGCCCGTGATGCGCCTTGATGTAGTTCAGCACCCGGAGGTTCTGCAGCGGATGGACCTCGCAGGCGATGATCTGCGCAAAGGCGCGGACCTCGGCGCGGGCCGTCGCGTCGTCGGGCAGCAGGCGCGCGCCGGCCTGCGTCTCGTCCAGCCATTCGATGATCGCCAGCGACTGGGTCAGCCGCGCGGTGCCGGTGTCGAGGACCGGCACCAGCCCCTGCGGGTTCATCGCCAGGAAGGCGTCGTCGCGGTGCGCCTTGTCGCGCAGGTTGACGGTCACGACCTCGGGCGCCAGGCCCTTGAGGTTGAACGCGATCCGGCAGCGATAGGCCGAGGACGAGCGGAAATAGCCGTAAAAGCGCATCACTCGGGCGCTCCGACGGTCAGGTTGACCGGGTCGAGCCCGTCGATGGTGCCGTGGATCGACTGGCCGGGCGTGACCGCGCCGACGCCCGCGGGCGTGCCGGTATAGATCAGGTCGCCCGGTTCGAGGTGGTAGAATTTCGACAGGTCCGCGACCAGTTCGGCAACCGACCAGATCAGGTCCGACAGGCGCGCGTCCTGGCGCAACTCGCCATCCACGCTCAGCTGGACCTTCTGGTCGCCGATGGTGCCGAAATCGGCGGCGCGGGTGATCGGGGCGATCACCGAGGAGCCCTCGACATCCTTGCCGAGATCCCAGGGCCGCTGCTTGGCGCGGGCCGCAAGCTGCAGGTCGCGCCGGGTCATGTCGAGGCCGGTCGCATAGCCAAAGACCGCCTCCAGCGCCTCGTCGACCGACACGCGGAACGCCGGCTTGCCGATCGCCACGACGAATTCCATCTCGTAGTGGAAGTTCCCGGTGCCGGGCGGATAGGGGTAGGTCTGGCCGGTCGGCAGGATCGTCAGCGCCGATTTGGTAAAGTAGAAGGGCGCCTCGCGATCCACCTCGACACCCATCTCGGCGGCATGGGCGGCATAGTTGCGACCCACGCAGAAGACGCGGTGGACGGGATATTCGGCGGTCTCGCCCTTGACGGGAACGGTCGGCCATGCCGGCGAGGGAAACAGGGTCTGGGTCATCGGTCGGGTCCTTGCGGTCAGGGATGGGTCAGGTCTTGTGCCAGAGCGGCGGGAATGTCGCGCAGCCTGCCGCCGGCGCGCAGATCGATCGCCGCGCGCCACAGGGTCAGCGCATGCATGTGGGCGGTGTCGCGGGCCGCGACCTCACCCGAGGCGAGCCGCACCGGCAGATCCCATTCGGCATCCGTCAGGTCGCGCCACACGACGTTCAGATGCACTTCGGCATGGGCGGCCAGATGGCGCAGCGCGCGGTCCGGCAGGGTCTCGGCCAGGTCCAGAGCGGCGGCGTCGGTGTCGGCCCGGTCGCCGGTGCGGCCTGTGGCATCCTCCAGCACCTGCGCGATGGCACGCGCCTCGAGGGCCGCGGCGGCAATCACCCGCCGGCGGCTGAAACCCTCGCGCGCCGATTCGGCCCACAGCGATTCGTCGTCCAGTCCGTTCACGATCCGCGCCAGATAGGCCCTGCCGCGCCGCGCCATTGCCAGCGCCCCGGCCGGCGCCGCGGCGGCGTCATGGCGCGCCCCGGCACCCTGCCGTTCGCGCAGCGCCGCCCGGGCGGTGTCCAGATCGCTCACGCCTCGGCCTCGATCAGGCTGCGCTGGAAGTTCAGCCGCTCGATGATCGGCGCGTCGGAAAAGCGGAACAGGTCGAACAGGGTCTCGGCCTCCAGCGACCAGGCGACCCAGGACGGGATCACGAAGATGTCGCCTGTCTCGAGCCGCGTGCGTTCGCCGTCCATCACCACCGCGCCGCGCCCCTCGAAGACCTGGAACACGGTCGAGCCGACCTCGCGCCGGGTCTGCGTCTGCGTGCCCTCGCGCAGCCGGTGGAATTCGGCCCGGATCGTCGGCATCACGTCGCCGCCCGTCGTCGGGTTGACATACCGGACCGCGGCATGGCCCTGCGCGACGGTGGCGGGCTGGCCTTCCTCTTCCAGCAGCAATTGCTGGGTCAGGGCGGCGTCGGTGACGTCCCAGCGATAGGCGCCGATCGGGCTGGCCGCGGTGTTCTGAAGCTGCGACAGCGGGCGCAGGCCGGGATGGCACCACAGCCGTTCGCCGCGCGAATATCGCGGCGTGGCGTAGTCGGTCACCCGGTCGGCGCCGAATTCGAAGAAGCCCACGTCGTTCTGGAAGCTGAAGGGGATGTCCAGCCCGTCGATCCAGGCCATCGGCTGATCGGTGTCGTTGTGGTGGCCGTGAAAGCACCAGCCCGGCGTCAGCAGGAAATCGCCCCGCGACATGCGGACCGGATCGCCGTTCACCACCGTCCAGACGCCCTCCCCCTCGACGACGAAGCGAAAGGCGTTCTGCGAGTGGCGGTGTTCGGGCGCCGTCTCGCGCGGGCCCAGATACTGGATCGCGCACCACAGCGTCGGCGTGATGTAGGTCTGCCTGCCAAGGCCCGGATTGGCCAGGCCGATGGCCCGACGCTCGCCGCCGCGGCCGACCGGGACCAGATCGCCCGATCGCTGCGCCAGCGGATAGAGGTTGGCCCATTTCCAGACATGCGCGACGGCCCTCGGACGGGGATGGCGCGGCATCAGGTCGCCGATCTGGGTCCATAGCGGGTTCAGATGATGCTCTGCAAAGCCCTGATACAGGCGGCGCAGTTCGGGCGTGTCCTCGGGCTGCATGGCGTTGTCCATCGCGGGCCTCCTCCTCCGACGAATCGTTCCTCTATTGATATGTATACTGATGATTAGTATACTTTGTAAATAGCCGTGTTGCCAAAGCCGCGGCGCCGCCCGAGGATCGCTGGAATGACACAGATCTACGACCTTCCGGGGCACCAGATTCGCCGCCTGCACCAGATCTCGGTCGCAGTCTTCGCTGCGCAGACGCGGGCCGCGGGCTTCGACCTGACGCCCGTGCAATATGCGGCGCTGGCCAGCCTGCGCGACCATCCCGGCATCGATCAGGCCACGCTGGCCGGGCTGATCGCCTATGACCGGGTGACCATCGGCGGGGTCGTGTCGCGGCTGGAGGCGCGCGGCTATCTGCAACGCAAGGTGCGCGACGGCGACCGCCGCGCCCGCAGCCTGACCCTGACCGAGCGCGGCGAATCGCTGCTGGCGACGATCCAGCCCGCTGTGCGCGCCACGCAGGATCAGCTGATGGCCGGGCTTGCGCCGGACGAGCGGGATGCGTTCATGCGCCTTCTCGCCAAGCTGACCGAGGCCGGCAATCACCTGAGCCGCGCGCCCTTCGAGGGCGGCGAGGCCTGAGCGGGGTGGCGGGCGGACGGGGCGTCAGTCGTCGATTGCGGGCATCACCACCCGGGCCAGGGTCGCGGGCGAGATCGGCTTGTGCAGGATCTCGATGCGGTGGCGCGCGGCCTCTTGCAGCAGGGCGTCCGACCGGTCGGCGGTAATCAGGCATCGGCCGGCCGCCTGCGGCAAGAGCGGGGCCAGGGCGCGCAGGCAGGCCAGCCCGTCCATGCCCGCGCCAAGCTGGTAGTCGACGAGGCACAGGTCCGGCTCGACCCCGGTTTCCTCGATCAGCGCAACGGCCTCTTCGCCCGAGGCCACGTCCAGGACCGCCACGCCCCATTGGTCCAGCAGCTGCGACAGCGCCTGCGTCACCTCGCGGTCGTTCTCGACGATCAGGGCGATGCGGTCGATGGCGCGGTCCTGTCCGGGCGGTTCGGCGGGCGGCGAGGCCGCGTCGCGCCGGTCGCCCAGCCCGGTCGAGGGCACCTCGACCGAGAAGGTCGAGCCGCGGCCCGGCGCCGATCGCAGGTCCAGCCGGTGCCCCAGCAGCGCCGCCGCGCGTTCGACGATGGCCAGACCCAGACCCAGACCCTCGGCGGCCGACGCCTTGGAATCCAGCCGCCTGAATTCGGCGAAGATCACCCCCTGATCGTCGGGTGCGATGCCGCGGCCGCTGTCGCGCACCTGGATCAGCTGGCATCCGGGCCGGCCGCGCGCGGCGACCATGATGCCGCCGCTGTCGGTATAGCGGATCGCATTCGAGATCAGGTTCTGCAGGATCCGCCGCAGGTAGATGCGATCCGACAGCACCGTGGCGGGGGCCGGCCGGAAGGACAGCCGCAGGCCCTTGCGTTCGGCCAGCGGGGTGAACTCCTCGCGCAGTTGCCGGAACAGCGGCGCCAGCGCGATCGGCTCGATGCTCAGCGCCGCCTGCCCGACCTCCAGCCGCGAGATGTCGAGAAGCGCCTCGAGCAGCGCGCTGACCGAATCCAGCGAGCGTTGGGTCTTTTCCAGCCGCGACCGCAGCCGCGCCTCGGTCACCTCCTCGATCAGCGTGCCGACATACAGCGTTGCCGCCGACAGCGGCTGCATCAGGTCGTGGCTGACCGCCGCGACAAAACGCACCCGCGAGGCATTGGCGCGTTCGGCGCTGGCCAGCGCGTCCTGCAATTCCAGCGTGCGTTGCACCACCCGCGCCTCCAGCGTCTCGTTGGCGTCGCGGATCGCCTGCATCGCGGCCTTGTAGTCGGTGATGTCGTCCAGCGACATCACGAAGCCGCCATCCGGGATCTCCTGCGCGAAGATCGCGTAGCTGCCCTTGCCGCCCTGCCGGCGCAGCTCGACCTCGAAGGCGGTCTTGCGGCGGACCGAGCGCACCCAGTCGGCCAGCATGTTGGCACCCTGATGGGCCGGAAAGACGAACTGGCCGCGCAGCTGCTGCCACAGCTCGTCGAAATGCATCCCCGCGCGCAGCCGGCTGCGCGGCAGCACCAGCATCTGGGTCAGGTTGGCGTTCCAGCCCAGCAGGTGCAGCCGGGCATCGAAGATGCAGACGCCAAGGGGGACGTGATCCAGCGTCGCCTGGAGGATCCTGGTCTGGGTGGACAGCAGCCGGCCGCGTTCCTGGCGTTCGGCCCGGATCAGGTCGGTCACCTCGGTCTGGATGATCGCGGTGCTGCCATCGGCGGTGCGCTGTTCGGACACCTGCACCCAGCGGCCCTCGGCCATGCCCTGCGTCAGGATGAAATGCCGCTCGGCGTGGCGGCGCTGCCGCATCGCGATCCAGTCCTCGCGGGTGGTGCCCTCGGGCAGCGCCAGATGCCGCGAACTGGCGGCAAGGCGCAGATAGTCGTCGAAGGACAGGCCCGGCTTCAACCCGGCCACGATGTCGGGCAGCAGCGCGTTGAAGCGCGAGTTGCACATGATCAGCACGTCGTCCGCGTCGAACAGCGCAAAGCCCTCCTGCACCGCCTCGATGGCGTTCGCAAGGTTCTGGCGGGCGATGTCCTTTTCGCGCCAGGCCTCGGACAGCCGCTCGTTCGAGGCGTTCAGCAGGTCCAGCGCATTTTCCAGCTCGCGCGTGCGGGCGCGCACCTCGTCCTCCAGCACGGCGGCGCGCTGGAACTGGGCATAGCCCACGCCGGTGTCGCCGGGCAGGTCCTCGATGTGGCGGATCAGCGACTGGGTGATGCGCACCAGCTTTTCGTGGCGCCGGTCCATGTCGTCCTCGGGCGCCATCATCCGCTCGACATCCGCGGGCTGGTGCGGGGCCGTCACTGGGGCGTCCCGGCGTCGTAGAAGGCCACGCCGCTGAAGGTCTGGTTCATATGCATCGCGCCGATCTGTTCGCCATAGGTGGAAAAGCCTGCGACGCGGTGATCACGCAGGATCCGCGAGACGTCGCGGGTGCGCTGCCGGGCCTCGGCGTCGATGCGGCGGAACAGGCAGTCGAAGCCCAGCACCATCGCGGGCGCGCCGTCGCGGCCCAGATCGCGCAGCGAGGCGTCGAGATGGGTGGCGATGTCGCCCTGCTCGGCCAGCGTCAGCACCATGCCCTCGGCCACCGCGCCAAAGAACACCAGCGCCCCGTCGGACCCGACCTCCTGGATCGAGCGGACGTGATGGCGCCCGCCCGCCCGCACCAGCAGCGGCCGGGTCGCGAAGGTCTCGGGGCCGAGGCTGTCGACCGGGACCGACAGCAGCCGCGCGTATTCCTGCGCGGCGGGCTCGTCATTGATGCGCAGGATCGCGCGGTTGGGCGGATCGGCCCGGGTCACGACCATCTGCGTGCGCGAGGGGCTGGTGCAGTCGAAGGAAAAGACCCGCACCGGCGCGCGGGCGCGCAGCAGGCACAGCACCGCCGCGCGGTCATGCAGGGCGCCGGACAGGAACACCCGCGTGCGCCGGAAGCGGCGCCCGTCGCCCGCCGAGCCGCCGACCAGCGGCACCGGGCCCAGCCCTCCGGCCAGCGAGGCGACCAGCTGTTCCTCGCGCCCCGACAGCCCGTCGACCATCAGGATGCCCAGCTCATGAGGGAAATCGGCGGCATGGCGGTGCAGGGTCTGGCGGGCGCGCTGCAGCTGCGCGATGACGCCGCGGCTGTCGACCTCGTCCAGCGGGTCGATCAGCACCGCGTCGGCGACGAAGGCCGAGGCCGGAAAGCCGATGGCGACGATGCGGCCGTCGCCATAGCCGTCCTCGCACAATTCGCCGGCGGTGGTGCAGCCGGCGACCGTGGTGCCGGGGAACAGCCCGGCCGCGCGGGGCAGCAGCGCGTCCAGCCGCGTCTGGGGCGCGGCAAACAGCAGCAGCAGCGCGAAGGGGCCGGGGCCGATGATGCCCGCGATGGCGAAGGCCGGGTCGGGATGGTCGGCAAAGACCGAGGCGCGGGCGGGCACCAGCGGCGACGGGCGGGCCGCAAAGCCGGCCAGCGTCGGGCTATGGATGTCCTCCTGCATCGCTCAGCTGTCCTGCCATGGTTGCATCCCGCGCCAGCAGCACCGCCTGCGTCCGCGACGACACGCCCAGCTTGCGCATGATCGCCGTCACATGCGCCTTGACCGTGGTTTCGGCGATCGACAGCTCGTAGGCGATCTGCTTATTCATCTTGCCGTCGCAGATCAAATCAAGAATCCGCGCCTGCTGGCGGGTCAGCTGCGACAGCCGGCGGATCGCGGCGGTCGCGCCGCCCGAGGGCGCATCGCCGGGGGCACCCTCGGCGGGCAGGTCGGGGGCATAGACCTCGCCTGCGGCCAGCGCCGCGAAGGCGGCGCGAAAGATCTCGCGCCGCGAATGCTTGGGCACGAAGCCCGCCGCCCCGGCCGCCAGCGCCGCCCGGATCACCCGCGTCTCCTTGATCGAGGTGACCAGCAGGATCGGCAGGTCCGGCGCGATGCGGCGCAGCGCCACCAGCCCCTCGAGGCCATCCACATCGGGCAGGTTCAGGTCCAGCACCACCACATCGAAGCGCCGGCCGGATTCCAGCGCCTCGATGGCCCGCGCCAGGCTGTCGGCATGGACCACCCGCTGGATCCGGGTGACGCTTTGCAGCGTCATCGCCAGCGCATCCCCGAAAAGCGGATGATCCTCGATGATCAGCGCGGTGCGGAAATCCAGAACGGGATGGGGGGCAGTCGGCGGGTCGTCCATCAGCATCCCTCGTCAGGGCAGGGCCATCGCCGCCAAGCATAAGGGCGGCGTGGCGATGCAGCGACATGTAAAATGGTCGTATGGACGCTGCGCCGGCCACCCTTGCGGGGTCAGGCGGGCGCGGCTGTCAGCGCCACGATGCGCCGGACGGCCGCGACATAGCCATCAAGGCCCAGCCCCGCGATGACCCCGTCGGCGCGCAGCGAGACGTAGGAATGGTGGCGGAACGCCTCGCGCTTGTGGACCTGGCTGATATGGACTTCGATCACCGGCCCCTCGAAGGCGTTCAGCGCGTCGAGGATCGCGACCGAGGTATGGGTCAGCGCGGCGGGGTTGATGACGATGCCGCAGGCGGTGTCGCGGGCCTCGTGGATCCAGTCGACGATCTGGCCCTCCCAGTTCGATTGCAACAGCCGGATCTGGTGGCGGTCGCCCGCCGCCTCGCGGCACATCCGTTCGACATCGGCCAGCGTCTCGCGGCCATAGATTTCGGGCTGGCGCTTGCCCAGCAGGTTGAGGTTCGGGCCGTTCAGCACCTGGATTGTCTTCATGCGTCCCCCGTCAGGCAGTCATGCCGGTCACAGCGCGCCGATCATAACGCCTGGCCCGGGATTGATAAGGCGCAAAGCGCCGCTTACGGTCCGCGCGCGCCTGTTGTGCGCGGGAAGGCCGGTCGCGATGGCACGTTTGTTCAGCACCTCCAGCAGCGCGCTTGGCGCGACCTCGGCGATTCTCGCGGCATCGGTCCTGTACAGCCTGATCCCGCTGGCGATGACGGCGGGCGGCGCCGATCTGGCGGTGCATCTGGGGGCGATCCTGCCGATCCTGCTGGGTCTGCTGTCGATTCCGGCGATCTTCGCGCTGCACCTTGGCGGGGCCTTCCGGCAGATCGTCACCGATCTGCGGCTCAGCGCACTGATGCTGGCCAACGCTGCCTGCCTCGTCCTCAGCTTCGTGCTGCTGAGCGCGGCGCTGGCTTCGGGGCGGCATGTCGCCAGCGTCATCATCGCCGAGACCTGGCCCTTCTTCGCGGCGCTGACGATGCAGTATCTGCGCCGCCAGCGGGTCCAGTCGCTGAGCGCGGGGGACCTGTTCTGGGGGCTGGTGTCGGTCGCCGGCGTTGCATTGGTCATGCGTGGCGAATTCAACGCGGCCCCGGTCCTGACGCGCGGCCATCCGGCGGCGCCCGATTTCGGGGGAAACTGGCTCAGCGGATATGCCGGGCCCTCGGGAACCCTGCTGCTGGCCGGTGCCGCTGCCGTCGCAATGGGGCTCGCCGTGTCGCTGAAGGCGCGGATCGCCGACATCCTTCTGCAGCGTCACGACATCGGCCCGTTCCGCGGTTACGCCATCATCCAGGCCTATTTCCTGCCGGTCGGCCTTCTGGCCCTGCCGTTCCTGTCGCTGCGCCCGGTCAGCATCGGGGCGGGCGATCTGGTGCCCGTGGCGCTCGTGGCGCTGCTGAACGTGGCCTCGTCGATCGCCTTCACCATCGGCACGCTGCGCATGACCCATGCCTCGCAGACCTATGTGTCGTTCTTTTCGCCGCTGTTCGCGATGATCTGGCTCAGCGTCGCGCACTGGACCATCCCGGTCGAGGATCAGCTGCTGGGCATCAGCTTCCTGCTGGGCTCGAACCTGATGGTCGCGCTGAAGCAGGATCTCAGCATCGCGCTGCGCGGGATGATCGCGGGGTTGCTGCTGGTCGGGGCGGCCTGCCACATGACGCCGCCCGTCGAATCCGAGAACTATTTCGAGGTGGTCGCCGCGCTGTCGGTCTTTTTCGTGGTCTATTTCGTGTTCGTGATGGAGTTGCTGGTCCGCTGGGGGGACGAGGAACTGCTGCTGCGGGTCGAGTTGAGCCATCCCGGCGATCCCGGCAACGCCGCGCTGCTGGGATCACTGGCGCATCGGCTGCGGGCGCTGTCGACGCGGCAGGTCTATTTCGGCCATGTCGCGGTGATGGTGCTGATCTTCCTGGCCAGCGCGACGGTCGGGGTCTTCGCGCGGCCCGAGGGCTGGGTCTTCAGCCTGTTCGTGACGCTGTATGTCTCGGCGATGCTGTATTCGGTGCTGCTGGTGATCGTGTCGGTCCGGGCGCGGCGGAACCGGTCGCAGGCCGAGGGGCTGGAACGGGGCGGCCATGACGGCAGCCTGCGCGGCTTGCGCGACGAGCCCGACCGTCAGGACCTGGTGATGCTGACCATGCTGGCCACGATCATCATCCTGCTGGATATGCTGGTGTTCATCCGCTGACGGGGTGGCCGCGCCGTGCATGGTGTGGCGACGGGTCGCGGGGTTGTGAACGGAATCGCCCTTGTGAATGACGCGCATTCGCGCCCAAGGCGAATTTTTTGGCGACAACGGCCGGTCCGCGGGCTTAATTGACCATGCGGCAAGAAGGAGACTCAGATGATTGCAGCATGCAATGAGCGCAAGCTGGCGGACGCCGAGTTCAGCAGGGACATGGTGGAAACCATGCTGCAATATTTCGATGCCTATGCGGATGGGGGCGTGCTGACGGTCGAGGTCCGCGAGGGCGGACTGTGGCTGCCCAACCCGGTCACGGGCGGCCGGCAGTTCCTGGGTCTGGCCAAGCTGCCGGGCTATCTGCGCCACTGATCGCGCCGGGTCGGGGGATCAGCCGGCCGGCCCGGTCGTCTCGCGCAGCATCAGCCGCGGCGCCAGCAGCGTCACCGGCGCGACCTCCTGCCCCTCGATCCGTGCCAGGATCACCCGCGCCGCCTGACGGCCGATGTCGCGCTTGGGCTGGCGGATCGTCGTCAGCGCCGGTGACAGATGCGAGACAAGGTCAATATCGTCGAAGCCGATGATCGACACATCGCGCGGCGCGGCCAGACCGGCCCGTTGCAGGCTGGCCATGAAGGCGCAGGCCATCTCGTCCGACAGGGCAAAGACCGCGCCGGGCCGGTCGGGCATCGCCTGCCAGGCCTCGGCGGCCTTGCGCCCGGCGGCCAGGCTGAAATCGCCGGGAAACAGCGTCAGCCGCCCGCCCGCCAGTGCCGCCCGCGCGCCCGCCAGCCGCGCCTGATGCAGCACGTTGCCGGCCGGTCCGCCGATCACGCCGATGTGGCGATGCCCGAGGTCTCGCAGATGCGCGACGGCGATGCGCCCGCCCTCGCGATTGTCCAGCATGACCCGCGGCAGGTCGGCGCCCTCGATCCATTCGCAGGCGGTGATCAGCGGCGGCAGGTCCTGCCCCTGGCCCAGCCGGCCAAGCGGCACCAGCCCGTCCAGCAGGATGATGCCGTCCGCGCGGGACGGATCAAGAAACCGCTCCAGCGTGCGGTGCCTGCCCGCGTCTTCCAGCGTGTCGGCGATCAGCAGGTCATAGCCCGCCGCCGCAAGTTCCCGACCCATGCCATCAAGGATCTTGGCGAAGAACGGGTTGCCGAGATTCGGCACCAGCGCCACGACGCAGCCGGTCCGCTGCTTGCGCAGATTCCGGGCGGCATGATTCATCCGGTAGCCGCTGGCCATGACCGCCGCCAGCACGGCCTCGCGGGTGGCGGGCGCGACAAGGCCCGGATTGGACAGCACGCGGCTGACGGTCGAGGCCGACACCCCCGCCAGCCGCGCCACATCCGACAGTCGCGCCCGTCCGGGCATGGCCATGCGCCTCTCCATGCCGGGCAGGTTACGCGCGGAGTCGCGGGGCCGGCAAGAAAATGTTTGAAATCGATTGCAGTCCCGTGCAAGCTGCGCGGCGGGGAGGCTTCGACATGCAGACGATCAAGGGGCCTGCGCTGTTTCTGGCGCAGTTCATCGGCGATGCCGCACCGTTCGACAGCTGGGCGGGGCTGACAGGCTGGGCCGCCGGCTGCGGCTATCGGGGCGTTCAGGTGCCCACCGGCGATGCGCGCATCCTCGATCTTGCCAGGGCCGAGACCTCGGCGGACTACCGCGACGACTTCCTGGGCACCGCGCGCGACAATGGCGTTGCGGTGACCGAGCTTTCGGCCCATCTGCAGGGTCAGCTTGTCGCCGTTCATCCGGCCTATGATGCGGGCTTCGATGCCTTCGCGCCCGCCGCGCTGCGCGGCAATCCGGCCGCGCGGCAGGAATGGGCCGTCGATCAGGTGGCCCGCGCCATCCGCGTCAGCCGCCTTCTGGGGCTGGACCGCATGGCGACCTTTTCCGGCGCGCTCGCCTGGCCCTATCTCTACCCCTGGCCGCAGCGGGCGCCGGGGCTGGTCGAGGCTGCCTTCGACGCGCTGGCGGCGCGCTGGCGGCCGCTGCTGGACCTGGCCGAGGATCACGGCGTCGATCTGTGCTACGAGATCCATCCCGGCGAGGATCTGCATGACGGCGCCAGCTTCGAGATGTTCCTGGACCGCGTGAACGGGCATCCGCGCGCCAACATGCTGTACGACCCGTCGCATTATCTGCTGCAGCAGCTGGACTACCTGCAGAACATCGACCTGTATCACGACCGCATCCGCATGTTCCACGTCAAGGATGCCGAATTTCGCCCGACCGGCCGGCAGGGCGTCTATGGCGGCTACCAGCCCTGGGCGGCGCGGGCCGGACGGTTCCGCAGCCCCGGCGACGGGCAGGTGGATTTCGGCGCGATCTTCTCGCGGCTGACCCAATACGGCTTTGACGGCTGGGCGGTGGTCGAATGGGAATGCGCGCTGAAGCATCCCGAGGACGGCGCCCGCGAGGGGGCGGCCTTCGTGCGCGACCACATCATCCGCGTGACCCCGCATGCCTTCGACGATTTCGCGGCAAGTGCGGTGGATGGCGACGCGATCAGAAAGGCGCTTGGATTATGAAGCCCATTCCCCTTGGCATGGTCGGCGGCGGCAGCGGCGCCTTCATCGGCGCAGTCCACCGGATCGCCGCGCGCATCGACGGGCAGTTCCGGCTGGTGGCCGGCGCCCTGTCCTCGGACCCCGCGCGCGCCGATGCCAGCGCGCGCGAACTGGGTCTGGCCCGCAGCTATGCCAGCTTTGACGAGATGGCCGAGGCCGAGGCGGCGCGGCAGGACGGCATCGCGGCTGTGGCGATCGTGACGCCGAACCACATGCATGCGGCCCCCGCCGTGGCCTTCCTGAAGGCCGGCATCCATGTCATCTGCGACAAGCCGCTGGCCGCCACGGCCGCGCAGGCGGCCGAGATCGCCGAGGCCGCGCGGTCCTCGCGGGCGCGGTTCTTCCTGACCCACAACTACAGCGCCATGCCGATGATCCGCGAGGCGCGGGCGCTGGTGGCCGAGGGCGCGCTGGGCGAAGTCCGGCTGGTGCAGGCCGAATATCTGCAGGGCTGGCTGGCCGATCCGGCCTCGGGAAAGCAGGCCGAATGGCGCACCGACCCGGCGCGGGCCGGGGCTGGGGCGCTGGGCGACATCGGCACCCATGCCTGGCAGCTGGCCCAGTTCGTGACCGGCCAGACCCCCGCGCATCTGTCGGCCGAGCTGTCCAGCGTGGTGCCGGGCCGCCCGGTCGATGACGACGCCCGGATCGCGCTGCGCTATGCCGGGGGCGCCAAGGGCGGCATCTGGGTCAGCCAGGTCGCGGTCGGGCAGGAAAACGGCGTCTCGTTGCGGGTGTTCGGCACCAGGGCGGCGCTGGAATGGCGGCTTGACGCCTCGGAGCGGCTGATCCTGTCGCCCAAGGACGGTCCCGCGCGGCTGCTGACCCGCGCGCAGGACCGCAGTGCCTCGTCGCGGACACCGCCCGGCCATCCCGAGGGCTATCTGGAAGGGTTTGCGAACCTCTATGCCGACATCGCGGCGATCATCAACGGCGATGTCGGCCCTCTCGACCGGGTGCCGGGGCTGGACGCCGGCCTGTCCGGCATGGCCTTCATCGCCGCCGCGCAGGCCTCGTCGGCGCGCGACGGCGCCTGGGTCGAGGTCGCGCCATGAGCCTGCTGGCGCTGCGCGATGTCTCGAAAAGCTTCGGGCCGATCGAGGTGCTGCACAACGTCGATCTGGCGCTTGAGCCGGGCGAAGTGCACGCGCTGATCGGCGAGAACGGCGCCGGCAAGTCCACGATCATGAAGATCCTCGGCGGTTTCCTTGATCCCAGCGCGGGCGAGATCCTGATGGACGGCGCACCGCTGCGTTTCGCCGGCGGGCCCGAGGCCGAGGCGCGCGGCATCGTGGTGATCCATCAGGAGTTCAACCTGGCGCCCGATCTCGGCGTCGCCGCCAACATCTTTCTGGGCCGTGAGGCGGGGGGCTGGCGGCTGGATCTCGCAGCGATGCGCCGCCAGACCGCGGCGCTGCTGCAACGGCTGGACTGCGCGATCCCGCCCGATGCGCTGATCGGCGAGCTGTCGGTGCCCGACCGCCAGATGGTCGAGATCGCCAAGGCGCTGTCGCGCAATGCCCGCGTGCTGATCATGGACGAGCCAAGCGCCGTGCTGACCCACCGCGAGGTCGGCACGCTTTACGCGCAGATCGACCGGCTGCGGGCCGAGGGCGTCGCGATCCTCTACTGTTCGCACCGGCTGGACGAGGTGGCGCATCTGGCCGACCGCATCACCGTGCTGCGCGACGGCCGGGTGGTGCGGCAGGCGCTGCGCGGCGAGTTGACCGAGGACGACATGGCCACCGCCATGGTCGGGCGCGAATTGCAGGACTTCTATCCGCCCAAGGGGCAGCCGGGCGGCGCCCTGGCGCTCGAGGTTCGCGGGCTGAGCGTGCCGGGCCGGGTGCGCGATGTCTCCCTGAGCCTGCGCGAGTGCGAGGTGCTGGGCATCGCGGGGCTGGTCGGGTCGGGCCGGACCGAACTGGCCGAGGGGATCGTCGGGCTGCGCCCGGCCAGCGGCGAGATCCGGGTGGCGGGCCGCCCGGTCGCGATCCGCGAACTGCGCGACGCCTTCGCGGCGGGTCTGGCCTACCTGACCGAGGATCGCAAGGAGGCCGGCCTGCTGCTGGACAAGGGCCTGCGCGAGAACCTGACGCTGGCCACGCTGGACCGCTTTGGCGGCTTCCATAATGGGGCGGGAGTAGTCAAGCGCCGTGGAACACGAAGAAGTTGAACGCGAAATGGTAGCCCATTCGCGGCACGAAGGCGCTGGCAGCGCGGAGACGTCATGGATCGAAGCGGTGCCAGCGCCTGGTCAATCTGTCGATGCCTGTGCGGTTCGGCCCGTGACCTGACGTTTCTGGGATGCCGATTGGTCGTTCCCGGCTCGGGATGTCGCTTCCATCCGAGGTCGGCGCAGATGGCCGCCTCTCCATGCCTGGTTCAAGTGCGGTTCCCGCGTGCCAATCTGAACTGCGCTCTCGGACAGGGTCCGGATGCAAGCCGCCAGGCGGCATCGTCGGGAACCGCGTCCCGGTCGGGACCTCGGCAAGCCATGGCGGCCATGCCCGGCCTGTTCCTCCTGTTCTGGGTTTCCTGCCGAACGGCTTTCAGCAGGTGCGTAGCGTCATCGCCGCCATAGCCTCATCGCGGGTGAAACGGAATTCCGTCCCGTCGCGCCACATGCGGTGCAGCACTACACCGATCCGTCGGGCCAGCGCGACCGTGGCGCGCTTCTTGCCGCGACGCGCAGCCACCCTCAGCGCCCATGCCTTGAGCCAGCTCGGCGCGCTTCGGCACAACACCGCATTCGCGGCCTGATAGAGCGCCGTGCGCAGGGCGGCATCCCCGGCCCTCGTGATCCGGCCGATGACATCCCGCTCACCGGACTGGGTGCGCCGCGGTGTCAGGCCCGCCCAAGGGCCGATATCTTTCGACGAGTGAAACCGCTCGGGATCATCCACCGCCGTGCGCATGGTCAACGCCACAACCGCGCCAACCCCCGGCATTGTCATCATCAACCGGCAGTCAGGATCCGTCTTGGCCAGATCGCGCAGCAGCTTCTCCAGCCCGGCGAGTTCCTTCCGCAATTCCTCTCGGGCGCGCAGGACGGGTGCGGCAGCCCGTTCCAGCATCAGGTTGCCGTCGACCAACTCACGGACCCGCGCCTCGAAGCGGACCTTCGTCAGCGCGCCCATCTTGAGGCCGAAGTTGCGCAGCACGCCGCGCAGCGAAAGCTCGAGGTTGATCAGGGTCTGCTGGAGCAATTTGCGCGTGCTCAGAACGGCCCGCATCTCCTGCGCCGAGACCGACTTGCAGTGGACCGGCCTGAACCATCCCATCTGCAAGAGTCGGGCAATACCTTCGGCATCCCGGCGATCGGTCTTGATCGGCATCGCCTTCAGGGCGCCCTTCACCTGCCGCGTCTCCAGCAGCACGACGGTGAAACCGGCACCACTCATGTGCAGGTGCAGCCATTGCGAAAGCGGGCCGGCCTCGAGACCGACAACCACAACCTTGCCGGGCAGCGTACGCAGGACCGCGATCAGCGCCTCCGGCTCGCTGTCGACCTTCGCCTCCTTCACCACCTTGCCATGCGCATTCAGGGCGCAGAGCGCCGTGCTTGCCAGCGAGACATCAAGAGCAATAAACAGATCCATGTCGTTGTCCTTCTTCCTGACCAGGGAATTGGGGCGCGCCTCGCGGCATGACCCCGTCGACACGCCAGCCGTGTCAGGGACAACGACACCTCACCTCCCGCCAGCCATCAAGACGTCAAACCACGCATCAAGATGCCCAGACAGTGCCGACTCGCACCGAGCCCCATTACGGCATCTGGCGGCTGGATGTCGCGGCCGAGACCGCCGCGCTGGACCGCGCCACCGAGGATTTCGACATCCGCGCGCCAAGCCGCGAGATCGTGGCCGGCAAGCTGTCGGGCGGCAACCAGCAAAAGCTGCTGCTGGCCAAGACCATGCTGCCGGACCCGCGCATCATCATCATCGACGAACCCACGCGCGGCATCGATGTGGGCACCAAGCAGCAGATCTATGCCTTCATCCGCAAGCTGGCCGCCGAGGGCCGCAGCGTCATCGTCATCAGCAGCGAGATGACCGAGGTGATCGGCCTGTCGGACAGGGTGCTGGTGATGCGCGAGGGGCGGCTGGCCGGCGAATTGACCGGCGACCGGCTGACCGAGGACCGAATCGTGCGCCTTGCGATGGGCGTGAACAGCGAGGCCGCATGAAGATCGACCTGCATACCCTCGGACCTCTGGTGGCGCTGATCGCGCTGGTGATCCTGGGCGCGGCGCTGAACAGCGCGTTCCTGGCCCCTGCCAACATCACCAATGTCCTCGCGCGGTCGGCCTTCATCGGGCTGATCGCGGTGGGCATGACCTTCGTCATCACCGCGGGCGGGCTGGATCTGTCGGTGGGCTCGATGGCCGCCTTCCTGGCCGGCATCGCGATCATCGCCATGAACGCCGCGCTGCCGGGCACCGGCGAGAACTGGGGCACCATCCTGATCGGGATGGGCGTGGCGATCATGGGCGGGGTGCTGGCCGGCTATCTCAACGGCGCGCTGATCACAAAGGCCCGGATCGAGCCCTTCATCGTCACCCTGGGAACGATGGGCATCTTCCGGTCGCTGGTGACCTGGCTTGCCGATGGCGGCACGCTGAGCCTCGAATACGGGCTGCGGACGCTGTACCGGCCGGTCTATTACGGCGGCCTCGGCTGGATCACCTGGCCGATCATCGCCTTCGCCATCGTCGCGGTCGCCGGCGAATGGGTCATGCGCCACAGCCGCTTTGGCCGCCATGTCGAGGCGATCGGGTCGAACGACCGGGTTGCGCGCTATTCGGCCATCGACGTGAACCGGGTGCGGCTGCTGACCTATGTGCTGCTGGGCGTCCTCGTCGGGCTGGCGGTGGTGCTGTATGTGCCGCGCCTCGGCTCGGCCTCGGGCTCGACCGGCGTGCTGTGGGAGCTTGAGGCGATCGCCGCCGTCATCATCGGCGGCACCGCGCTGAAGGGCGGGCGCGGGCGCGTCTGGGGGACAGTGGTCGGCGTGCTGATCATGTCGCTGATCGACAACATCCTGAATCTGGCCGATCTGGTCAGCCCCTATCTGAACGGGGCGATCCAGGGGGTCATCATCGTCCTTGCTGTCGTGTTGCAGCGGGAAAAGCGCACCGCCGACGAGCGGTGAGACAAACGGGGAGGAAAGAAGCATGAAACGCAGAAGCCTGATGAAATCGGCGGCCGTCATCGCGGTGCTGGGATTTGCCGGCGCGCCGGTCTTCGCGCAGGACGACGCCAAGACGATCATCGGCGTGTCGATCCCGTCGGCCACCCATGGCTTCATGGGTGGGCTGAACTGGCACGCGCAGGACAGCATCGACCGTCTCAGCGCCGCCTATCCGCAGCTGGAATTCGTGCTGGCGACGGCCGGCGATGCCGCCAAGCAGGTCAACGACATCGAGGACATGATGGCGACCCGCAACATCGACGGGCTGGTCGTGCTGCCCTTCGAATCCGAACCGCTGACCGCGCCGGTCAAGGCGGTCAAGGATGCCGGCAAGTTCGTGACCGTCGTTGATCGCGGCCTGTCGCAGGAGGGGATCGAGGATCTGTATGTCGCCGGCGACAACACCGCCTTCGGGCGCGTGGCGGGCGAGTATTTCCGCGACAATCTCGAGGATGGCGCCAAGGTGGTGGTGCTGCGCGGCATTCCCACGACGCTGGACAACGAGCGGGTCGAGGCCTTCCAGGCCGCGCTGGAGGGCTCGGGCGTCGAGATCCTGGACATGCAGCACGGCAACTGGAACCGTGACGACGCCTTTGCCGTGATGCAGGACTTCCTGGCGAAGTATCCCCAGATCGATGCGGTCTGGGCGGCCGATGACGACATGGCGATCGGCGTGATGGAGGCCATCGCGGCCGCCAACCGCAGCGAGGAGATGTGGGTGATCGGCGGCGCCGGCATGAAGGAGATCGTCAAGCGGATCATGGACAAGGACCCGCAACTGCCGGTCAACGTCACCTACCCGCCGGCGCTGATCTCGTCGGCGATCGAGATGACGGCGCTGAACTTCGTGTCGGGCGCGCCGATGGTCGGCCGCTTCATCATCGCCAGCCAGCTGATCACGCCCGAGAACGCCGAGCGGTTCTATTTCCCCGACAGCCCGTTCTGACCAGGAGGACGGCGGGCGTCGCGCCCGCCGTCACCCCCCGGGCGCGGCCGGCCCCGCGCGTCGTGCGGACAGCCGGTGGCGCAGGAAGAACCGCACCATCTCGCGCGAGGCGTCGGGCCCGGCCGGATCGGTGAAGCGGCCCCGGGACGAGCCGCCCGACCACGCATGGCCGGATGCGGTCACGCTCCAATGCTCGACACAGGGGCGGCCCTTGCCGATCCGGTGGACGGTCTTCACATAGGCCCGGCCCTGCGCCACCTGGCCGGCCGTCTCGGTGCGGCGCAGCGCGGCATAGGGCTCGACCGCGCGGATGGCGATCAGCCGACCGTTGCGCGGATGCACGACGCGGTCGGCGCTGCCATGGAAGGCGATGGTGGGCACCGCGGTGCTGCGTCGCTGCCCCGGATTGCCGCGCTGCATGGCGATCACCGCCGAGGCATTGTCGCGCGCCGCCCCGACCGGCAGGCCGGAATGCGCCCCGACCGCCGCGAAGAGGTCGGGATGGGTCTCGGCAAGGACCAGCGCGGCCGAGGCGCCCGCCGACAGTCCGGCGACATAGACGCGGGCCGGGTCGGCATGGTGGCGCGACAGAACATGCCGGGTCAGCGCGGCCAGCAGCGCCGGCTCGCCCGCCTCGCGGCCCTGATCGGCGGGGCGGAACCAGTTCCAGCAGCGGCCCGGATGCGCCTCGCGCGGCTGCTGCGGATAGACCACCAGCAGGCCGCGTTCCTCGGCGATGGCATTCATGCCGGTGCCGCGCGCGAAATCGTCGGGCGTCTGGCCGCAGCCATGCAGCATCACCAGCACGGGCAGCGGAGTCACCGACGCCGCGGCACAGCCGGGGATAAAGACTTTGTAGCGCCGCTCGCCATGCTCGCAGCGGAACACCGCCGACCGGAAGGATGACCCCCGCATCGGCGCCGCATCGGCGGCGCGCCTGAGGGGCTTGGACCCAGCGATCCTGGCCGCCGGCGTTGCCGCGGGTTTTCGCCGCGGCTTGGGCTTGGGTGGCGCCTTGCGCTTGGCCTGCGATACCAGCGCGGCGGCCGGAACCGCAAGACCCATCGCCGCGCCCAGCAGGCCCGCCATCGTGCCGGCGGCCCTGCCGCTGCCGCGACGCCGCTTGCGCAGGCGTCCTGAACTGAAGAAGCCGGCCATCGAACCCCCGAGGCTGTGATGCGATGGGGGTGCCACGGACCGTCCCGCACGGCAATCGTCAAACGTGCCGCGCGCCCACACAAGCGCGTTCCCCTGCCTCGCAGGCGGGCAGCGGCGGCGTTGCGCAGAATATTGTTGCAATTGAAACGAAATTTGCTATCCAGCCGGCGACCCCGGCGGGCTGGAGGACAGGGCACGTCCTGCCGGAGGGGGCGAGGCACCAGCAGACAGGGGGTGGGTATGCCGAAGGATCAGACCGGATTGCGCAGCTGGCTCGCGGCCGCGAATGAGGAGGGCTGCGATTTCCCCATCCAGAACCTGCCCTATGGTGTGTTCTCGGTCGGTGACGCGGCGCCGACCTGCGGGGTGGCCATCGGCGACCGGATCGTCGATCTGGCTGCCTGCGAGGCGCGCGGCCTGCTGGAGGCCGACGGGACGTTCTCCGCGCCGCAGCTGAACGATTTCATCGCGCTTGGCCGCCCCAGGTGGGAAGCAGTGCGGGCCCGCCTGACCGCCCTGCTGGCCGAGGACGGCGACCGCGACCTGCCCACCGTGGCCATGTCCGCGGCGCGGCTGCATTTGCCGATCCGGGTCAGCGAATTCACCGATTTCTACGCTTCGCGCAATCATGCCTTCAATGTCGGCGTGCTGTTCCGCGGCCCAGAGAACGCGCTGCCGCCGCAGTGGACGCACATGCCCATCGGCTATAACGGCCGGGCCTCGTCGGTGGTGGTGTCGGGGACGCCGATCCGCCGGCCGATGGGACAGGTGCGTGGCGAGGCGGGGCCGGAATGGACCGCCTGCCGACGGCTTGATCTGGAACTGGAACTGGGCGCGATCGTCGGCGCCGACAGCGTCATGGGCCAGCGCATCGGCGTCGACGAGGCTGAGGGGATGATCTTCGGCTATGTCCTGCTGAACGACTGGTCGGCCCGCGACATCCAGGCGTGGGAATACCAGCCGCTGGGACCGTTCCAGTCGAAGGCGCTTGGCACCACCATCGGGCCTTGGATCGTCACGCAGGCCGCGCTGGAACCGTTCCGCTGCGCCGGTGCGCCGCGCGACAACGAGATCCTGCCCTATCTGCGCGAGGAGCGCCCCGGCTTTTACGACCTGACGATCGGCTGGACGATGAACGGCCAGCAGATGTGCCGTACCAATTACAACGTAATGTACTGGTCCAGCGCGCAGCAGATCGCGCATCACGGCGTCTCGGGCTGTCCGATGCGGGTGGGCGACCTGCTGGGATCGGGCACGATCTCGGGACCCGCGCCCGACCAGACCGGCGCGCTGCTGGAAATGACCGAGGGCGGCAAGCGCCCGGTCATGGTCCATGGCGAACCGCGCAGCTTCATCGAGGATGGCGACGAGATCGGGCTTTACGCCCATGCGCAGGGCCAGGGCTACCGCATCGGCTTCGGCCCCTGCACCGGGCGCATCCTGCCCGCGACCGACGACCGGCCGGCCTAGTCCGGCCGCGCGCCCAGCCGGGCAAGGGCGCGATCCAGCGCCTCGGCATCCTCGCCCAGTTCGGCGACCAGCTCGGCCTGGAAGGCCTGTGCGCTGCGGCCCAGCCGCTGCATCAGCTCGCGGCCCTTGGCGGTCAGCTCCAGCGCGACCAGCCGCCGGTCCTGGTCATGGCCGGCCTTGCTGACCAGCCCGACCTGTTCCAGTCGCGTCGCCGCGCGGCTGACCATCGACTTGTCCAGATTCACGCGGGCATGGATGTCGCGGACGCTGACCGAGCCGGAATGGTTCAGATGTGCCATCACCCGCCATTCGGGGATGCTGAGGCCCGCCTCGGCCGCATAGCGTTCGGCGAATCGGCGGCTGATGCGCGTGGCGGCGACGCTCAGCCGGTAGGGCAGGAACAGGTCAAGGCGGAACGGATCATGGGCGCTCATGCGCCAAGATCAGCAGAAATTCCCCGCCGCGGCAATCGCGAAGGCCCGCGCCGCTTGACATCGTTGCAAATGCAACGTTATGGAGAGCCATCGACAACGAGGCGGCGACAGGAGGTTGGGGATGACCACGCATGACCTGCCCGAGGGCATGATCCGCGCAGCGCGTGGCGACGGCGCGCATCCGGGCTACATGCCGGGCTTTGGCAACGACTTCGAGACCGAGGCCCTTCCCGATGCGCTGCCGCAGGGCCAGAACAGCCCGCAGAAGTGCAATTACGGCCTTTACGCCGAGCAACTGTCTGGCACCGCCTTCACCGCCCCGCGCGGCCAGAACGAGCGGACCTGGTGCTATCGCATCCGCCCCTCGGTCCATCATACCGGGCGGTTCAGCGCCATCGACATGCCGCACTGGAAATCGGCGCCGAACGTCCTGCCGCATGTGACCAGCCTCGGCCAGTACCGCTGGGACCCGATCCCGGTGCCCGACGAGCCGCTGACCTGGATCACCGGGATGCGCACCATCACCACCGCGGGCGACGTGAACATCCAGGTCGGCATGGCCAGCCATGTCTATCTGGTCACCCGCTCGATGCAGGACGAATATTTCTTCTCGGCCGACAGCGAATTGCTGGTGGTGCCGCAGGAGGGCCGGCTGCGCTTCTGCACCGAACTGGGCATCATCGACCTTGAGCCGAGGGAAATCGCGATCATCCCGCGCGGCATGGTCTACCGGGTCGAGGTTCTGGAAGGCCCCGCCCGCGGCTTCGTGTGCGAGAACTACGGCCAGAAGTTCGACCTGCCCGGCCGCGGCCCGATCGGCGCGAACTGCATGGCCAATCCGCGCGACTTCAAGTCGCCCGTGGCGGCCTTCGAGGATCGCGAGGTGCCAAGCCGCGTGGTCATCAAGTGGTGCGGCCAGTTCCACGAGACCCGCATCGGCCACAGCCCGCTGGATGTGGTGGCATGGCACGGCAATTATTGTGCATACAAATATGACCTGCGCACCTATTCCCCGGTCGGTGCGATCCTGTTCGATCATCCCGACCCCTCGATCTTCACGGTGCTGACCGCGCCCTCGGGGCAGGAAGGGACGGCGAACATCGATTTCGTGCTGTTCCGCGAACGCTGGATGGTGGCCGAGCATTCCTTCCGCCCGCCCTGGTATCACAAGAACATCATGTCCGAACTGATGGGCAACATCTATGGCCAGTACGACGCCAAGCCGCAGGGCTTCGCGCCGGGCAGCATCAGCCTGCACAACTGCATGCTGCCGCACGGGCCCGACCGCGACGCCTTCGAGGGCGCCAGCAATGCCGCGCTGAAGCCCGAGAAGCTGGACAACACCATGTCCTTCATGTTCGAGACGCGGTTTCCCCAGCACCTCACCGAATACGCCGCGAAGGACGCCCCGATGCAGCAGGAATACATCGAGGTCTGGAACCGGCTCGAGAAGAAGTTCGACGGCACGCCGGGCATCAAGTAACGGTCAGGCGGGTGCAGCGGAAAGCCTCGTTTCCGCCGTGAAAACGCAGGCTCTTCAGGGCGATATGCCGCCGCATTGACATCGATCGCCGCGCCCACCTACCCTCGCCCAGGCGTGGCGCGGGGGGCGGCGCGGGGATCGCGGGAGGAACGTGATGGTCAGCCAGGGGCGTCCGATGTCGGCGGCCGGTCTTGCGACATTCGCATGGCAGGTCCCCGAGGATTTCAACCTCGGCATCGCCGTCTGCGACCATTGGGTGGCGCGCGATCCCGACCGGATCGCGCTGATCGAGGTGGACGAGACCGGCGTGGCCGCCCATCACAGCTTTGCCGATCTGGGGCGGCTTGCGGCGCGGATCTCGCATGTGCTGGCGGCGCGGGGCATCGCCCTGCCGCGTCAGGGCGAGGTCGGCGACCGGGTCGGGGTGCTGCTGCCGCAATCGCTGGAAACCGCGGCCAGCCATGTCGCGGTGACCCGCATGGGCGGCGTGTCCCTGCCGCTGTTCACGCTGTTCGGCCCCGAGGCGCTGTTGCACAGGCTGCGCGATTCCGGCGCGCGGGCGATCGTGACCGGCGCGGCAAGCCTGCCGCTGCTGGCCGGGATCCGGGCCGAACTGCCGGACCTGCGGCTGATCCTGTGCAAGAACCTTCCGGCAGAGGCCGTCGCCGGCTTCCCGGGCATCGAGGTGCTGGATCTCGACCGCGCCTGCGCCGACCAGCCGGGCGGCTATCCGGCCGCGGCGACGCGTGCCGACGACCCGGCGATCCTGATCTACACCTCTGGCACGACCGGCAACCCCAAGGGCGCGCTGCACGCGCATCGCGTCCTCTTGGGCCATCTTCCCGGCGTCGAGGTCAGCCACAACCTGCTGCCGCAGCCCGGCGACCGGCTGTGGACGCCGGCGGACTGGGCCTGGATCGGCGGCCTTCTGGACGTGCTGCTGCCCGGCCTCTACCACGGCGTCGGCGTCGTCGCCTGCCGGTTTTCCAAGTTCACGGCCCGGGCGGCCCTTGACCTGATGCGCGATCATGCCATCCGCAACGCCTTCCTGCCGCCCACCGCGCTGAAGCTGATGCGGCTCGAGCCCGAGGCCGAGAGCTGGGGGCTGCGCCTGCGCTCGGTCGCCAGCGGCGGCGAGCCGCTGGGCGCCGAGTTGCTGGACTGGGGCCGGCGGGTATTCGGCACGACGATCAACGAATTCTACGGCCAGACCGAATGCAACATGACCGTTTCGGCCTGCAGCGCGCTGGAACAGCCGCGGCCCGGCGCGATGGGCCGCCCGGTGCCCGGCCACCAGGTCGCGATCATCGACCGCGACAGCGGTGCGCGGCTGCCCGACGACCACGAGGGCGAGATTGCCGTGCTGTCGCCGGACCCGGTGATGTTCCTGGGATACTGGAACAATCCCGACGCCACGCGGGCGAAATTCATTGACGGGCCCGAGGGACGCTGGCTGCTGACCGGCGATCGCGGGATGCGCCGCGCCGACGGCCGGCTGGTCTTCGTCGGGCGCGACGACGACGTGATCTCGTCGGCCGGCTATCGCATCGGTCCCGCCGAGATCGAGGACTGCCTGCTGCGCCATCCGGCGGTGCATCTGGCCGGAGTGGTCGGCCAGCCCGATCCGCTGCGCGGCCATGTCGTCGCGGCCTTCGTCACCCTGGCCGAGGGGCACAGCGCCAGCGACGATCTGGCGGCCGAGATCTCGGATCATGTCCGCCGCCACCTGGCCGCCTATGAATATCCCCGCGCCGTGCATTTCATCGAGGACATGCCGATGACCACCACCGGCAAGATCATCCGCGCGGCGCTGCGCGACCGGGCGGCGGACATCGCGGCGCGGGCGCAGGAGGCGCCGAACTGACGCTGCGGCAGGCGGGCAGGGAATGGCCCGGCGGCGCTGGCCTTTGCCGTCCAAGACTGGCTAAGGTGCCCGCGACGCGGGCTGAAAGCGTCACAACACGGGAACGACAGGGTGCCACGATGACCGGGTCATCGCGGCAAGAGCCATGCAGGGCCGCCTGTCTCGAGGAGGGTTCATAACGTGCCGATCATTCGCGTGATCGACGGCATCAACGAGATCGTCGGCCGGATCGTGTCGATCGTGGCCATCGTGTTCGCCGCCATCATCATCTACGACGTCTTCATGCGCTATTTCCTTGGCGAGCCGACGCGCTGGGCCTTCGACGTCACCAAGCAGCTTTACGGCTTCTATTTCATCATGCTGGGCGGCTATGCGCTGCGCCACCAGTCGCATGTGCGGGTTGATCTGCTGACCGCGCGGATGGGCCGAGAGACGCGCCGCTGGGTCGAGGCGGCGGGCTACCTGATCTTCTTCTTTCCCTTCGCCTGGATCTTCGCGCGCCACAGCTGGAACTTCGCGATGACCTCGTGGAGCCAGGCCGAGGTGACCTATGGCGCGGTGCAGCTGCCGGTCTACCCGCTGAAGATGGCGATGTTCGCGGCCGCCGTGCTGCTGCTGATCCAGGGCGTCAGCGAATTCCTGAAGCTGCTGCTGAACAAGGCCGACCACCTCGAACCGATGGAGCCGCTTGATGTCCGGTGAATCGATCGCCCTGATCATGTCGGGCCTGCTGCTGCTGGGCCTGTTCATGGGGCACCCGCTGGCCTTCGTGCTGGGCGGCACCGCCGTCCTGGGCGCGCTGATCGCCGGCAAGCCGATGGTGCTGGGCATCGTCATCAACCGCATCTTCGGCGACGTGCTGGACAATTATGTCCTGATCGCCATTCCGCTGTTCGTTCTGATGGCGCGGTTCCTGTCCGACAGCGGCGTGACCGACCGCATGTTCGAGGCGCTGCGCCACCTGATGGCGCGCGTGACCGGCGGCCTTGGCCTTGCGGTCGTGTTCATCTCGATCCTGCTGGCCGCGACGACCGGGATCATCGGCGCCTCGATCACCGTGATGGGCATGATGGCGCTGCGCCCGATGCTGCAATACGGCTATGACAAGAAGCTGGCGACCGGGCTGATCGCCTCGTCGGGCTGCCTCGGCATCCTGATCCCGCCCTCGATCATGCTCATCCTGATGGCGTCCTATGCGCCGGGCCTGTCGGTCGGGCAGTTGTTCGCGGGGGCGATGCTGCCCGGCCTGATCCTGGGCGTGATGTATGCGGTCTATGTGGCCGCCATCGCCTGGCTGAAGCCGGAATGGGCGCCGCCCGTCGCCGACGAGGAACAGATCAGCCGCGGCGCCATGTGGCGGATGCTGATCGTCGAGGCGGTGCCGCCGCTGGTGCTGATCCTCGGGATCCTCGGCTCGCTGCTGGCCGGCATCGCCACCGCGACCGAGGCCAGCGCCATCGGTGCCGCGCTGGCGCTGCTGATCGTGATCTCTCGCGGGCGGTTCGAATGGCAGACCTTCTATTCGGCGCTGCTCGAGACCGGGCGGACCTCGGCGATGATCCTGTTCATCGTCGTCGGCGCGACGGCCTTTACCGGGGTGTTCAACATCACCGGCGGGCTGCGCGCCAGCCAGGACCTGATCCGCGGTCTGGCCGACGATCCCTACACGCTGGTGGCGGTGATGCTGCTGGTGGTGTTCATCCTGGGCATGTTCCTGGACTGGACCGGCATCGTGCTGCTGTCCTTCCCGATCTTCCTGCCGCTGGTGGGCGAGATGGGCATCAGCCCGCTGTGGTTCGTGATCCTGATGGCGGTGGTTCTGCAGACCAGCTTCCTCTCGCCGCCCTTCGGCTATGCGCTCTTCTACATGCGCGCCATCGCACCGCCCGATGTCTCGACCGGCGACATCATCAAGGGCGTGTTGCCCTTCATCGCGCTGATCCTGCTGATGTGCGCGCTGATCATCCTGTTTCCCGCGCTGGTGACCTGGCTTCCCACGACGCTTTATGGCGGCTGAGCCCGCGCGATCCCGAATAACCACCAAGGAGGACCTTCATGAAACATCTGCTGACCACCGCCGCTCTTGCGCTGGCCGCTGCCGCGCCCGCCATGGCCGAGACCTGGACGATGACCAGCACCTGGCCGTCCAGCCTCGAGCTGATCGAGATCGACAAGCACTGGGTCGAGCTGGCCAACAGCCTGGTCGACGACGACAAGCTGACCATCGAGTTCTACGAGGGCGGCAGCCTCGTCCCGGCGGGCGAGGTGTTCGGCGCCGTCGAATCGGGCACGATCCAGGCCGGCGCCGACTGGCCCGGCTACTGGGCCGGCCGCGACAGCGCGTTTTCGCCGCTGGCCACGACGGCCAGCCTGTTCAACGCCGTGGACTATGTGAACTGGATCCAGGAATGGGGCGGGGCCGATCTCTACAACGAGGTCTATGGCAAGTTCGGAATGGTCTACCTGCCTTATGGCGTGACCAACAACGAATCGGGCTTCCGCACCGTAAGCAAGGCGATCAAGACCGTCGACGACCTGAAGGGCCTGCGGCTGCGCCTGTCGGGGCTGGAACAGGGCAAGCTGCTGGAAAAGCTGGGCGGCAACCAGGTGAGCATGGCCGGCGGCGAAATCTATCAGTCGCTGGAACGCGGCGTGATCGACGGGGCCGAGTTCTCGACCCCCAATGTGGACTTCTCGGGCGGCTTCCAGCAGGTGACCAAATACTGGTCCACGCCGGGCTGGCACCAGTCGTCCTCCGTCTTCGGGGTGATGATCAACAAGGCCAGCTGGGACGCGCTGGACGACGAGACCCGCGAGCGGCTGGAGATCGCCGCCGACGCCACGATGCTGTGGTCGCTGGCCTTCACCGAGAAGCGCGCGACCGAAGCCTTCGCGCAGTTCACCGAGGCCGGGACCGAGATCAACCGTCTCGACGACGCCGCGCTGGAGCAGATCCAGACCCTCGCCAACGAGACCATCCAGGAAGTCGCCTGCGAGAACCCGTTGTCGGCCAAGGTCTATGCCAGCCAGATCAGCTACCTTCAGGATTATGCGACCTGGCGCGACGCCTCGGCGCCGTTCAACCTGGGCCGCACGCCCAACGGGCCGGACCTCGCCGCGATCCAGGCCTGCGCCCAGTAGGGCCGCGCCGTCGCAGAACCCGAGGGGGCGCCGGTTGCGGCGCCCCTTTTCCGTCGTGACCGCCGCGGGCGCGGCCTGTCCAGACGCGCGACGATCGGCCATGGTGCGCCGGCGGGTCAACGGTCGCGCTTGCCCTGCGCGGCCCGTCCCGCGCGCCCGTCCTGCCGGAAAGGAGCCCCCGGATGCCCCGACTGCCCCGCCTTCGCCACCACGCCGGCCCCGGCGCTGCAGGCCGCGCGAAGGGGCTGTTTCCGGGCATCGCGGTGGCGGTTCTGGTGGCGATCACCGCGCAGTTCCTGTCCGAACATTACGGCGCCCCGGCCATGCTGATGGCTCTGCTGCTGGGGCTGGCGCTGCACTTTCTGGCCGACGAGGGCACCCGCACCCGTCCGGGGATCGAGTTCGCGTCACGCGCCATCCTGCAGGTCGGGGTGGCGCTGCTGGGCGCGCGGATCTCGGCGCAGATGATCGCGGACCTGGGTCTGGCGACGATCGGGCTGGTCGTCGCGGGGATTGTCGCGACCATCCTTGTCTCGCTGCTGCTGGCGCGCGCCTTCGGGCAGGACTGGCGGCTGGCGCTGCTGACCGGGGGCTCGGTGGCGATCTGCGGCGCCTCGGCGGCCATGGCCATCGCCGCCGTGCTGCCGCGCGACGAACGCTCGGAACGCAACCTCGCCTTCACGGTGCTGTCGGTCACGCTGCTGTCGACGGTGGCGATGGTCGCCTATCCACCGCTGGTCGGGGCGCTGGGCCTGAGCGCGCCCGAGGCGGGGGTGTTCCTTGGCGGCACCATCCACGATGTCGCGCAGGTCGTGGGCGCGGGCTTCTCGATCAGCCCCGAAGTCGGCGAGACGGCCACGCTGGTCAAGCTGATCCGGGTGTCGATGCTGGCGCCCGTTGTGCTGGCCGTCTCGCTGGCGGTGCGGGCCCGCGGGCAGGCCGAGCGCGTCGCAGCCGGGGGCAGGCCGCCGCTGCTGCCGGGCTTCGTGCTGGGCTTCCTTGCGCTGGCGACGCTGAATTCGCTGGCGCTGATCCCGGTGCCGGTCGCGGATCTCGCCGCGGGCCTCAGCCGCTGGGCGCTGCTGGCCGCGATCGCCGCGGTCGGCATCAGGACATCGCTGGTGCGGATGCTGGCGGTCGGCGGCAACGCCGTCGCCCTGATCGTCGCCGAGTCCGCGCTGCTGGCCGGGGTCATCCTTGCGGGGCTGCACCTGTTGTCCTGACGGCCGCATCTCGCGTCCCTGCGCCCGAAAGGTTCCTGTGGCCGCACAAGCCGTGTATAGCGCGATCCGAAGGCCGGCGTGGCCGGCGAAGACGGGATGTTTGATGAACCAGGCGGCCGAGGCGGCAATTCACTGCAGAGGGCTGTGCCACGAGGTGCAGGGCCGCGTGATCCTGGACCGGATCGACCTTTGCACCGACGCGGCGCGGGTCGGCGTGGTCGGCCGCAACGGATCGGGCAAAAGCACGCTGGCGCGGATTCTGGCGGGGCTGGTGCGGCCCAGCGCCGGGCAGGTCCGCATCCATGGCATCGACATCGCGCGCGACCGCCGCGCCGCCCTGCAGACCGTCGGGCTGCTGTTCCAGAACCCAGAACACCAGATCATCTTTCCCCGCGTCGACGAGGAAATCGCCTTCGGCCTGCGCCAGCAGGGCCTGTCGCGCGACGAGGCCGGCCGTCGCGCCTCTGCCATGCTGGACTGGTTCGGCAATGCGCACTGGTCGGATGCGCCGGTGACCGAGCTGTCGCAGGGCCAGAAGCATCTGGTCTGCATGATGGCGGTGCTGGCGATGCGCCCGCGCCTGCTGATCCTCGACGAACCCTTCGCCGGGCTGGACATTCCCACCCGGCTGCAACTGGCGCGCTATCTGGATCGCGCCTCGGTCGGGCTGCTGCACATCTCGCATGATCCGGCCGATCTGGCAGGCTGTGACCGGGTGTTCTGGCTGGATCGTGGCCGCATCGTGGCCGATGGCCCGCCCGCGCCGCTGCTGGCGCGGTTCACCGAGGAGATGCAGCGGCTGGGGGGGCTGGATGATATCTCTGACCTCGCCGGTTGAGACCCGCGCCCATCGCTGGCCGGCGGGGCTGAAGCTGGGCCTGCTTTGCCTTGCCAGCACCGGCCTGCTGCTGACCGCCGACCCGGTCCTGCATGGCGCGGTCCTGCTGGCGGCGCTGACGCTGTATGCGGCGCCGGGACGGGTGTTCCTGCGCACCGGGCTGGGCCGGCTGCGGATCGTGCTGCCCTTCGTGGCAATCGTGCTGGCCTGGCACGCGGTCACCGGCGAGCTGCGCGCGGGGATCGTGATCGCGCTGCGCATGACGACGCTGGTCGCGCTGGCCAATCTGGTGACGATGACCACGCCGCTTGGCGACATGACCGACCTGATCCGCTGGCTGCTGACCCCGCTGCGCCGGATCGGCCTGCCGACGCATCTGCTGGAACTGGCGATCCCGCTGGTGATCCGCTTTACCCCGGTGCTGATCGGACGGGCGGACATGCTGGCCGATGCCTGGCGGGCGCGGTCGCGCCGACGGCCCGGATGGCGGCTGATCCTGCCGCTGATGCTGCAGGCCCTCGATGATGCCGACCGGGTCGGCGATGCCCTGCGCGCGCGCGGCGGGGTGACGGAACCACAACGACAGGAGTAGTTGACGATGATGGAACGAAACCTTGCCCAGATCGCGCTGTTCGCGGCGATGATCGCGGCCCTCGGGCTGGTGCCCCAGATCACCCTGGCCTTCGGCGTGCCGATCACCGCGCAGTCGATGGGCGTGATGCTGGCCGGTGCGGTGCTGGGCGCCTGGCGCGGCGCGGCTGCGACGGCGCTGTTTCTGGTGCTGGTCGCGCTGGGCCTGCCCCTGCTGTCGGGCGGTCGCGGCGGGCTGGGCATCTTCGTTTCGCCCACTGCTGGCTTTGCCCTCGGCTTCCCGGTCGCGGCCTTCGTGACCGGGCTGGTGGTCGAGCGGCTGCGGCTGCGCCCGGCAGGGCTGGTTGCAGGGCTTGGCGCGGTGCTGGGCGGCATCGTCGTGCTGTATGCCCTGGGCGCCATCGGCCTGTCGCTGGTACTGGGCAAGACCCTGCCCGAGGCGTTCATGCTGACCGCCGTCTTCGTGCCGGGCGACCTGCTGAAAGCCGCGATCACCGGGATGCTGGTGCAGGCGCTGGCGCGGGCGCGTCCGCAGACGCTGGCCTGGTATCGCCGCGGCCCCGCGAACGGCGCCGCCTGAGCGCCGCGCCCGGCGCGTCGGACGCGCGCCGGGCATCCGTATATTAGATATTATTTACTTCGGAAATATGTTATTATTATTCCCTGCCCGATCCTGTAGCGGACCCGGCATTTACATCAGGTAATCATGTTTGAATGTGGGGGATATCACAATGGCCGAAGACATCCTTGGCCGCCGATGCGCGACCCATGACCTTGGCAGCGGCGACGTGGCCCGCATGGTCGAGCTGGAGCGAGACTTCCGGGCCCGCAGCCGCATCGCCGAATCGACCTTGCAGGTGACCATTCCGGTGCGCTTCATCCATATCGTCTCGGGGGCGCAGGGCGTCGTCACCCGCCAGCAGCGCGAGGACCAGATCGCGGTGATGAACGCGGCCTTCGCGCCGGCCGGTGTCAGCTTTTCCCATGACGAGGCGCAGGTGTCCGAAATCGACAATGCGGCGTTCTTCGCGATGGGCCACGGGTCGGCGGCGGAACGGCAATGCAAGTCGCAGACCCAGGCGATCGCGCCCGAACAGGGGCTTAACTTCTATACCGCGCGGCCGGGCGGCGGGCTGCTGGGCTGGGCGACCTTCCCGCACGAGATGGCGGGCGACCCGGTGATGGACGGCGTGGTGATGCTGGACGGCACGCTGCCGGGCGGCGCGACCGCGGATTTCAACAAGGGCAAGACGGCGGTGCACGAGGTCGGTCACTGGCTGGGCCTTTGGCACACCTTCCAGGGCGGCTGCTTTCCGCCCGGCGACGAGGTGGCCGACACGCCCGCCCATTCGGGGCCGAATTTCGGCAAGCCCGCCGATTCGGGACAGCCCTACAACCGCTGCCCCAGCGAGCCAAGCTCGGCGCTGTGTCCGATCCACAACTACATGAATTATGTCGATGACGACTGGATGACCGAGTTCACCGATGGCCAGATCCAGCGGATCTGGGCGCAGATCGGGATGTTCCGGTCGCGGCTGCTGCAACCCGGCGTCTCGAATGTCCGCGAAAGCGCGCTGGCGGCCCCGGTGGTCTGGTAGGCGATGCCCGCCGCGCCGCTCTGCGTGCTGCTGGGCGCCGGGTTCCTGGCCGATCCCGGCTATTCGGTGAACCCCGACGCCGTGGCGACGGCCGGCGCGGCCATCGCGATCCGGGCCGAGGCCGGCGCCGGGCGGCTGAGCGTCGCGGCCGAGGGGCCGGGGCTGGACCGGCTGCGCGAGATCGCCCGGATCGCGGCGGGCGCGCGTGCCGCCGACGATCTGGCCGCATCATGCCCGCCCGAGGCCGACCGGATCATGCTGGTCGATCACGCCGGGCGCGAAGCCGCGGGACGCGAGATTTTGTGGCCGCCGGCGATGGCGGATGCGGGCGCCGGGCCGGCCCCCGAGATCGCCCGCGCGATCCGCGAATTCCTGGGTCTGGCGGTGCCGCGACCGCTGCCGCCTGACCGCCACCCGGTGACGGTCATGCGGCTTGCCGCGCCGGTGGCCGCGGACCTGCTGCTGTCGCTGGCCTTCGCATCGCCCTGGACAAGCTGGCATGGCGCGGGCGGTTCGGTCTATGTTGCGCTGGACGACGCAGCCGGGATCGCCCGACTGGTCGGGCTGCCCGGCAGCCGGATTCTCGGCGAAGAGATCCCGCTTGGCCGGTTGCGGCTGCTGGGCGGGGTCGGGGTCGAGGGCGCCCGGCCGCTGGATCGCTGGCCCGAGGGGCAGCTGGCGGTCTGCGCCGAACCCTGCGACACGGGCCGCGCCTGGCTGGACGACCGCTTCGACCGCGACACGGGCACCGGAGGATAGCCATGCCGCCACCGCTCACCCGAACCGACCCGCCAGGTCGCGCGCTTCAAATTCATCCGTTTTTTCCGTAGAACAGAAAGAATGCACCGGCCCCGCGCCGGTCCGGCAAGGATCCTCGCCATGCAGTTCCATCTCGACGAGACAGAGCGCAGGGTTCTTTTCAGCGAATTGCTGTCCGCGACCGAGGGCTTCGACACGCCGGCGATCCTGAAGCATCTGCTGCGCGACTATCCGGTGCTGGTGGCCCAACTGCCGGCCGGCGCCCTGCCGAACGGCATCCACATCGACAACGCCATCGATCTGTGCAGTCGCAGCGGTTACGATCTCAGCCCGCCGGCGCTGCTGGCGCTGCTGGATTATCTGGTCCATTCGGGGCGGCTGGATGCCGACACCCTTCTGCGTGCCCGGCTGCTGACCGTGCCGCGCGGCGCGATCGCCGTGCATCCGCTGGAGGCCGAGTTGCTGTTCGAACGGCTGCCCTTCGCCAATCGCGCGCATCTGCGCCAGATCCTGCGCGAGATGAGCGGCGAGGCCAGCCTCAAGAAGATCCTGCATATCGAGGGAACGCCGGGGTCGGGCCGGTCCTGGACCGCGCAGCTGATCGATTTCCACTGCACCAGCGCGCCGGGGCTTCTGTATTGTCAGGAGACGGTGACCGAGGACAACGGCTCGGCCACGGGACCGGTGGAACTTGCGCGCAACCTTGCCATCAAGCTGGGCGCCGACCTGTCGGATTGCCCGCCGCCGATGACGAACGAGGACGCGCATCTGAGCGTTCTGGTGCAGTGGATCATCGCCGAGGCCAACAGGCCCCAGCCGGACCTGCAGAACAATCGCCGCCGCGTGTGGTTCGTCTTCGACGGCTTCAAGACCGGCACGCTGCGCGAGGACACGGCGCGCTTTCTGGTCGAGCTGGCGCGGCAATGCACCAGCGGCGTGGCCGCACAGCTGCATCGCGTGGTGTTCTGCGAGTTCGACTTCGACCTTGCCAGCCGGATCCGGCTGAAGGTCCAGAACTACCGGATCGAGCCGGTGACCGCCGACGACCTGCGCGGGATCGTGCGCCGGGTGATCGAGGCCAACGAGCAGATCCCCGAAGCCGACCGCGCCGCGGTGATCGAGCAGTCGATGCGGATGGTGACGCAGGACGCGCCCGGGCCCTTCGTGGATCTCAGCGAGATCGGCGCCCGCCTGCAGCAGATGATCGAGGAGGCGCGGCGATGAGCGCGATGTCATCCTACAGCGCCGGGTTTCTGGATCGTCTGCGCGACCGGCTGGAGAAGGGCCGGGAGATGGTCGAGGCCCAGGCCGCCCCGCCGCCGGCGCAGGACTGGCCGGCGCAGCTGGTGGCCGCCGCCGTCCAGCATGTGTTCACGATGCAGCTGCCCGGCGGGCTGTCCGACGCGGCGCTGCTGGGCCGGCTTCTGGCCGCCTCGGTGCCGGCGCCGGGGCTTGGCGACCGCGAGGGTCGCATCCTGTCGCGCGGGCTGCGGCGGCAGATCCTGACGGCCCTTGGCGCCGACGGCATCCGCGCCGCGCTGGCCACGCTGACGCCGATCCAGACCCCGACGCAGACCATGTTCGGCCAGCTTCTGAAGGGGCAGCTGCCGTCGCTGGACAGCCTTGGACGGGCCGACCTGCTGGGCCTGCAAGAGGCCGCCGGCTGGCTTGACGGCCTGATCGAGTTGCCGTTCTCGGCCCGGCAGGTCGAACAGGCCCTTGCCCGCGCCGCGATCTGGGCGCCGCTTGGCGCGGTCCTGGGCGCGGCGCTGGTGGGGCGCGACGAGGATCTTGCCCGGCTTGCGGGCTTCGCCGGCGTCAGGCTGAGCGGGACGGGCGCGGTCGCGACAGGCACCGCGACGCGCGCCCGGATCGCCCTGGTCGAGGGGGTCGGCGGCATCGGCAAGACCTCGCTGATCGCGCATTTCCTGCTGCGGCTGAACCAGGGCGACGGGCGGCCGCGCATCCCCTTTGCCTATCTGGCCTGCGACGATCCCGCGCTGGACGTGACGGATGCCGAGCTTCTGCAGAGCGTTGCGGCCGATCAGATCCTGCGACAGCTGCAGCTGGCCGATCCAGACTCCGCCGACCCCGACCCTTCCGACCCCGACCCTGCCGCTCGCGACGCGGCCCGGCGCGCCCATGCCGCCTTCGCAGACAGCGTCCGACGGCAGTCGCTGACCATCGAAGGCGCCACCAAGCGCAGTTCGACCGCCGGCAGCATGGACGGGCGGCTGGACCAGATCCGCAGCGGCGCGGGCGAGGTGACGCGCCGCTTTGCCGACTTCGCCGATCTCGCCAGCAACGCGCTGCGGCGGCCTGAGCTTGACTGGCAGCCGCCCTGCCTGATCGTGATCGACACCTTCGAAGAGGTCCAGTATCGCAGCGGCGCCCGGCTTCTGGACTTCTGGCGGATGCTGGCCGATCTGGTCACGCAGTCGCGCCACGCGCGCATCGTCATCGCCGGCCGCGCGCCGCTGCCCCGGCCTGACCTGCCTGCGGACATCGACACGCTGTCGCTGCAGCTGCGCAACCTGCCCCATGCCGCCGCGGTCGATCTTCTGGAACGCGAGACCGGCCAGCAGGGCCGCGCGGTCGAGGCGCTGGCCCGGCAGATCGGCGGCAACCCCCTGAACCTGCGCCTCGCCGCGCGGGTCATCGCCGACGAGCCAGCCGGCCGGCGCGGCATCGAGGGGATCACGACCCGCCGCTGGGGTTTCCTGCGGGTCGGCGAGGACCTGATCCGCGGCCAGCTGTATCGTCGGGTCCTGGACCACATCCACGATCCGCGGGTGCGCGCGCTGGCGCATCCGGGCATGGTCCTGCGCCGGGTCACGCCGCAGGTCATTGCCGATGTCCTCGCCGGGATCTGCGAGATCGGGATTGCAGGTCCCGAGGATGCGGCCGCCCTGTTCGAGTCGCTGGCCCGCGAACACACGCTGGTGCAGCGCACCGAGGATGGCGCGCTGGCCTATCGCGACGATGTGCGCCGCCCGGTGCTGCGGCTGCTGCAGGCCGACCAGCCGCAGCTGGTGCGGCGTGCGCATGACGCGGCCTGGCGGCATTACGCGGCATTTCCGGATGCGGTATCGGTGGCCGAAGCCGTGTATCACGCCCTGATGCTGGGTCTCGATGACGCCGTGCTGGACGGGCTGTGGACCCCCGAGGCCGGCCCGCATCTTGTCAGCGCGGTCGAGGAGCTGCCGCCCGAGGGGGCGCGATGGCTGGCCGCGCGGACCGACATCCACCTGACCGACGACCAGCGGCAGGCCGCCAGCCTTGCCGAATGGGAACGCATCATCGGCCCCCGCGCGCTGGCCGTGCTGCAGCAGGCCGGGTCCGACAAGGTGCTGGCCATGCTGTCCGAGCGCGAGGCGCGCAGCGTGCAAAGCCCGCTGATCGCGATCGAGGCGCGCTGCCTGATCTCGCTGGGCGACTACCGGGCGGCGCAGAGGCTGCTGACGGCCGAACTGGATCGCAGCCCCGCCGACGGAAACCCCGGTCGCAAGGCGGAATTCCTGTGGCTGCTGGCAAAGGGCTTCTGGGAGGACGGCCAGCGCGAGCCTGCGATCGAGGCGCTGGACGCGCTGGCCGGGCTGGCACGGTCACTGTCCTCGCCGGTCCCGCTGGTGCAGGCGCTGACGGCGCGGCTGGCGCTGTCGGCGCCGGAGGCGGCGGGGCTGGCCGATCACCGCGCCGCGCTGGCCGAGGCGCTGGCGCGCTGTTCCGAGGCCGACCTGCTGCGCGAGCCCGACGTGACGCGGCGCGGCTTTGCCCGCGTCGATCCCGAGGCGGCCGGCGGGCTGACGCGCTGCGCCCTGTCCAGCCTGTCGGGACTGTTCGCGCTGGCCGAACGGGGCGTGGGCCTTGCACCGGCCCAGCCGCATCTGCGCGCGATCCGCGACCTGGCCGCCCGCCTGTCGCAGCAGCCGGGCGAGATGGAGTTCGCGCATCAGGTGGGCGCGGCGCTGGCCTCGGACAGCCCGACGGCGGCCGAACTGCTGCGTGCCATGCAGGTGCTGCGCCGCCCGCTGGCCACTGCGGCCGAGGCTCGACCCGACCCGGCCTCGGCGGGCGCCGCGCGGATGGTCTGGCATCTGGCGCAGATGGAGACCGCGACGCTGGCGACCGCGACCCTGGCCGGGATCGACGATTACCGGATGCCGTGGGAAACCCAGACGGACTATCTGGCGGCGGCGGTCTGACACGGAAGCAGGGAGGCACGGTCATGGCGTGGAACGGCTATCTCGATGCGGCGGAACTGATCCGCGTCCGCGACGCGCTGATCGCCGCCGATCTCTTTTCGCCCGAGGCGTTCCGCGCCCTGCTGTCAGTGCTGCCGGCGGGCTATCGCGCCCTGCTGCCCGGCAATCCGGGCCTGCCCCCGGCCATGCAGATCGACCAGATCCTGCGGGCGATGAACCTTGTCGTGAACCTGCGCGGCGGCGAGGTGCCGATGCGGCTGGTGCTGGCGCAGGCGGCCGATTATGCCGCCGATGCCGCCCAGCGGGACCTGTTCGAGGACATGGCCGCGCAGGTCGTGGCGCGCAGGCCGGCGCCCGCCGGGGCGAACGCGGCGGCAGGATCGGCGGCCGCCGCGGCGGTTCCGGCCCAGCCCACCGCGATGGCGCGGCTTGCCGCCGCGATGCCCTCGCTTGCCGGTGCCGAGGTCGCGCCCGAGGCGGTCATCGGCGAATTGGACACCACCCTGTCGGTCAATTTCCTCGCGGGCGGGCTGGCAGCCGCCGGGTCGGTCTTCAAGATCGTGGTGCAGCGCCATTTCGATGGCGCGGCCTCCTTCACCAGCGGCGATACGCCGGATGCCAGCAGCGGGACGGCCTGGATGTTCCGCCCCGGCATCGGCATCACCAACCACCATGTCCTCAACGCCCGCACCGGGACCGAGCCGGACGCCGCGCCCGGCGATCTCCGCCTGCAGGCCGAGACGGCGCGGCTGATCGCAGATTTCCGGGACGAGGCCGATGAACGCCCCGGGCTGGTTCTGGGGCCGGGCAGCCTGATTCATGCGGACAAGACGCTGGACTACGCGCTGTTTCGGGTGCCGGACGAGCTGGCGCAACGCCCGGCGCTGGGCCTGCGGCGCCATCCGATCCGCAAGACGGGGCAGCAGAAGATCGGCGACCGGGTGAACCTGCTTCAGCATCCGATGGGCCGGCCGATGCGCCTTGGCTTTCGCAACAATTTCGTGGTGCTGGGCAACAACGACATGCTGGCCTACCTGACCGACACGAACCGCGGCTCGTCGGGGGCGCCGGTCTTCGACGACAGCTGGGCGGTGGCGGCGCTGCATGTCGGCTCGCAACCGCTGTCGGTGCCGGAATTCGACCTGATGGGCGTCACGGTCCGGCGCGAGAATTTCGGCGTGCCGGTGCAGGCGATCCTGGCGGATCTGGCCGCAAATGCGCCCGCCGCGCTGGCGGCCATCGGCGGCGCGGTCTGACGCGATGTCCGGCGGGGTGGCAGGCGCGGGCCCAGGCTAGGCGAAGGCGCGCAGATAGCTGGCAAGGTTCGCGCCCAGTGCCGGCTGCAGATAGCCGCCCTCCTGCACGCTGAGGACCGGCAGCCCCAGCCCGGCGATGCGGCCGGCGATGCGGGCGAAGCCCGGGGTCGTGATCGTCATCGCCTGGAAAGGATCGCCCTCATGCGCATCGAGGCCTAGCGCCACGACCACCACGCTGGCCCCGAAGGCGCGCAGATGCGCAAGCGCCCGGTCAAGCGCGGCCAGATAGGCCTCGTCGCCGGTGCCGCGCGGCAGCGGCAGGTTCAGGTTGTAGCCCAGCCCGCGCCCGGTGCCGCATTCCTGCGCGCCGCCCGCGTGGAACGGATAGAACTGCGCCGGATCGACATGCAGCGACAGGGTCATCACGTCGCTGCGGTCGTAGAAGATCGCCTGCGTGCCGTTGCCGTGATGCACGTCGATGTCCAGGATCGCCAGGCGGTGGCCCTGCGCGCGCAGGTATTCTGCCGCGATCGCGCTGTTGTTGAGAAAGCAGAACCCGCCCGCCAGTTCGCGGTCGGCGTGGTGGCCCGAGGGGCGCGACAGCGCATAGCAGGCGCGATCCCCGGCAAGGATCCGCGCCGCGCCGCTGATCGCGGTCTGCGCCGACCAGTAGATTGCCGGCCAGCTGCCGGCCGAGACCGGGCAGGAGGTGTCGGCGTTGTGAAATCCGATCTGCGCCTCGACGTGATCGCTGTAATGGCCGCCGCGGTCCGGGCAGAAGCGGCTGGGCACCACTTCGGCCAGCCCGGGCACCATCGCGCTGCGCCGCGCGAACACACCCGACAGATAATCCAGATAGCGCGGCGTATGGATCGCGGCCAGCGGCGCCATGCCGAAATCCCGCGCCGGATCGTGGTGCAGCCCTGCCTCGGCCGCGCCCTGAAGCAGGCGGTCGATGCGATCGGGGCGGTCGGGGTTCTGCACCACCCTGCCATCCACCAGCCGGAATTGCGGGTCATGGCCACGCTGGCGGTCGTCGAAGATGATCTTCATGGGGGCCTCCTGTCGGGCATCTGGCGTCTTCCGCCGCCAGCTCGCTTGCAGTCGCGGCAATTTTCACGGCAACGTCGCGCAGACGCATATCACATGGCGCCCGATGAGAAACTCGCTTGCCGCATCGCTTGCCCTTGGCCTGGCGGGCCTTCAGCTGATCGCGATCCTCGCGGTCGTCTTTTCCTCCTATATCACCTCGGAACGCGCGCTTCTGGACCACGCCCGCAGCCTGCTGAGCGATGTCGGCACCAATACCGCGGAACATGCCAAGGGCTTCCTGAACCCCGCGCGCGGCGCGGCCGAGCTGGCAGCCCGTCTGGCCCAGCATCGCATCGTCGTCAGCGAGGACCAGACCCTGCTGGAGCAGTTCCTGTTCGAGCAGCTGCGCATCACGCCGCAATTCTCGGGCCTCTATTTCGGCGATGAGGATGGCAATTTCGTCTATGTGATGCGCAGCGGCGGCCCCGGCCCCTTCCGGTCCAAGCTCATCTCGACCGGCGAAGGCGCCCGCAAGGTCGAGTTCATCTGGCGCGACGAGGAGTTCCGCGTGATCGAGCGCAGCCTTGATCCGGCCGACATGTTCGACCCGCGCACCCGGCCCTGGTATGTGCGGGCGCGCGCCGAGATGGGCACGATCTGGACCGATCCCTACATCTTCTTCTCGTCGCAGCAGCCCGGCATCACGCTGGCGGCGCCGGTTCCCGACAATCGCGGCGGCATCCGCGGCGTGGTCGGCGTCGATATCGAGATCGCCAGCATCTCGCGGTTCCTGTCGATGCTTCGGGTCGGCAACAGCGGGCGGGCCCTGATCATCAACCACAATGGCGACGTGATCGCCCATCCCGACCAGTCGCTGATCAAGAGCCGCAACAGCGACGGCACGCTGCGCTTCACGGGCATCACCGAATTCGGCGATCCGATCGCGCGGGCGGCGTTCTCGGGGATCGGCAATGGCGTGCCGCTGCCGGTGGCGGGCGAGGTGTTTTCCGAGTTCACCTTCGATGATCGCCCCTATGTCGCCAACGTTCTGCCCGCCATCAGCGGCGAGATGCCGTGGACGATTGCCGTCTATGCGCCCCAGGACGATTTCATCGGCGCGATCAAGCGCAACCGCAGCGTGAACATCTGGATCGCGCTGTCGGTCGCGGTCATCACCGGGCTGGGCGGGCTGATGCTGGCGCGCTATATATATCGTCCGGTGCGCGCCTTCGCGGTGCGCGCCGCGCTGATCTCGCAGGGCGAGGCCGATCCGGCAGAACCGCTGCCGCGCACCTATCGCGAGCTTTCCGAGGCCAATGCCTCGCTCGTCCAGCAGATCGTCGCCCGCAAGAAGGCCGAGCGTGAATACGGGCAGACCTTCGACCTGTCCTCGCGCGCGATGGCGCAGATCGAACCGGGATCGGGGCGGTTCCTGAAGGTCAATGCGCGGCTGTGCCAGATCACCGGATACGGCGCGCCCGAATTGCTGGCGATGCGCTATGCCGACCTGGTCCCGTCCGAGGACGCGCCGCTGTTTCCGGTCGCCCGACTGGGCGCCGAGGACGCCTTTGCGACCAATCACGAGGCCCGGATCCGGCGCAAGGATGGCGCGATCGTCAGCCTGTCGGTCAACGCGATCCTGATCCGCGACCACAACGGCAAGGCACTGCATGCGGTGCTGACGCTGGACGACATCACCGAGACCAAGGCGCAGGAGACCGAGATCGCCCGGTTGAACCGCGACCTGTCGCATCTGGCGCGCGGCAACACGATGGGGCAGATGGCCGCCGGGCTGGCGCATGAGCTGAACCAGCCCCTTGCCGCCATCGCGCAGAACGCCGATGCCGGGATGCTGATCATGGACAAGGCGCGTCAGGGCGCGCCCGAACTGCGCCAGATCCTGGCCGAGATCGAGCAGCAGTCGCTGCGCGCGGGCGAGATCATCCGGGCGCTGCGCGGCTTCATCGGCAAGGACACGACGCAGATGACCACCTTCGATCTGGGCGATCTGCTGGCGCAGGCCCGGCGGCTGGTGCAGGCCGAGGCGACCGAGGCCGGGGTGGCGATCGCATCGGACCTGCCCGCCCTGCCGCCGGTCCGCGCCAATCGCGTGCAGATCGCGCAGGTCTTCGTCAACCTGCTGCGCAACGCGATCGAGGCGCTGGCGGCGATGCCGCCGGACCGGCGCCGGATCGTGGTCCGGGCGCTGCGGTTCGGGGCGCTGGTGCAGGTTGATGTCGAGGACAGCGGCCCGGGCGTGCGCGCCGACATCAACCTGTTCGCCCAGTTCGAGACCACAAAGCCGAACGGCATGGGGCTGGGGCTTTCGATCTGCCGCTCGATGGTCGAGGCGAATGGCGGCACGCTGGTGCTGGACCGTTGCCATCGCGAGGGTGCGCGTTTCCGCTTTACGCTGCCGGTCGATCTCGCTTACCTCGACGGGCCGGACGTGGTCGCGTGAGGCCATGACCGGGGTGGACACGACCCGACCGGCGGGCCGTCGCAACCGATGCGGGGCGGCGGCGCGTCAGGAACGGCCCCGCGCGCCGAGGACGCAACGAGGATGACGCAGGACGGCAGATCGACGATCTTCCTGGTCGATGACGACCCGGCGATCCGCACATCTCTGTCCCGGGCACTGCGACTGCGTGGCCATGACGTGCGCGCCTACGCCTCGGCGGCCGAGTTCCTGGCCGCATATGAGGACGGCGTGGCGGGCTGCCTGATCCTCGATCACGGCATGCCGGGGATGAGCGGGCTGGAACTTCAGGCGCAACTCACCGCCGAGGGGCGCCAGATCCCCATCATCTTCATCACCGGCCATGGCGGGGTTCCGGAATCAGTGCAGGCGATGAAGGCCGGCGCGGTGGATTTCCTGGAGAAGCCGTTCCGTCAGGCCGATCTGCTGGAGCGGATCAGCGAGGCGCTGCAGATCGCCCGGAGGCTGCATCAAAGCGACCAGGCCGCCCGCGAAGTCGGCGCCCGCTTTGCCCGGCTGACGCCCCGCGAAAGCGAGATCGTCGCCCATATCCTCAGCCATCCGGGCGAGGTGTCCAGCAAGGAGATCGGCCGCCATCTCGAGATCAGCCCGCGCACCGTCGATCATCACCGCGCGCGGATCCTGGAAAAGCTGGAGGTCGGCTCGGTCGTCGAACTGATCGACCTGGCCCGACGCAGCAACCTGTGACACGGGCCTCCGGGCGGGCGCGGCGCAGCCGACAAAAAAGCCGCCGGAACCCGCGCGCATGCGCGACGCCCCGGCGACGCTGAAAAGGCTTTCAGTCGTAAAGGTTCCGCCTGAACCGCCATCCTTCCGTCTGACCCGGACAGCAATCGCGGCGTGCGCAATCGTGACATTCAAATGCTCGCCGGGGCCTTCGGCCTGCCGACGCAGGCACTATGCAACGGCCTCGTGGCCCCTGCCATTCGCAAGATTGCCAAGGCAATATTGCCTATGCCAGGATGATCGCGCGGTGTTAGGCGTCAGGCGTCAGGCGGCGCCGGTCTGCCAGTCGATGCCCGCGAACGCCTCGCGGAAGGCAAAGCGTTGCAGGTGGCTGTCAAGGATGCCCTGCATCCGCGTCAGCGCCTCGGGCGAGGTGCCGGTCAGCCGCACCGACAGCAGATCATCGCCGGCCTGCAGGCGTGCGGTGCCGATGTCGAAGCAAATCTCGCCGGTCTCGCCCTCGGTGCTGGCGGGGATCTTGTGGGCGAAATGCTTGCACAGCTGGGTCATGTATTTGCGCGCATGGGGGGTGGCATGGCGCCCCGTCGCCGTGATCTGGTCTTCCATCACCAATTCCTGATTATTTCGATAGGAAATTGGCGACGGCCGGACCTGCTGTCAAGGGCGCCCGGTCGGCCGGACGCCCCGCATCCGCGGGTCAGAGGATGAAGTTGTCCTCGCCCAGCTGCGAGAACCAGCCGTGATAGACGGTGATGCGCGCATCCTCCAGCTGGATGACCGACCGGCCGAACCAACTGGTCGAGATGTTGTCCTGAAGGTCGTCGAAGCTGTCGAAGCCATAGCCCGTCAGGTCGATGCGATCCTGGCCGCGGCTGAAACCGGCGACGATGTCCCGCCCCTCGGACGGGCCGAAGGCAAACACATCCGCGCCGCTGCCGCCCCAGATCGTATCGTTGCCGCTGCCGCCGCTGATGCTGTCATCGCCCGTGCCGCCATAGATGCGGTCGTCGCCCGCGCCGCCGGCCACGCTGTCGTTGCCGCCGCCGCCCGACAGCAGGTCCGCATCCGCGCCGCCGTCCAGGTGGTCGGTGCCGTCCCGGCCGAACAACAGGTCGCCGCCCGCGCCGCCCAGCACGACATCGGCGCCCGATCCGGCCACCACCCGGTCGTTGCCGGCCTTGCCGAGGAACCAGTCGTCGCCCCGCCCCAGCCACGCCTTGTCGCGCCCCTCGCCGCCGATGACGAAATCGACGCCCTTGCCGGAATCCGGCAGATCCGCGGGCAGCAGCACCCCGTCGATCACATGCACGATGCCGTTGCTGGCCAGCAGATCCACCGCCGTGATCGACGGATCGGCGACCGAGGGATCGGCATCCACCAGCCGGGTGCCGTCCACGCCCAGATCGGGCCCCAGCAGCGTGGCGATGCTGTCGCTGGCCAGAACCTGGCTGGATTGCAGCGATTGCGGTGCGATGTGATAGCTGAGGATGTCGGTCAGCAGCGGCACCGGGCTGGCCCCCTTGCTGAGCAGCGTCAGCGCATCGACCAGATAGCCCCAGGCCTCGGCCTCGCCCTTGCCCTCGAAGCCCAATGTGGCAGCCAGCGCCATGAAGGCATCGTCATCGGGCGCAAAGACGGTCAGATCGGCGCCGGCGTCGTCCAGCGCGCCGACCAGCCCCGCCGTTTGCGCGGCGGTCAGCAGGATGTCGAAATCGGCGCCGTTGCGATCGAAGCCCGTGCCGCTGGCGGCCACGATCCCGGCAATGCTGGGCGCGTCATTGCCCGGCAGGTCGATGGGCAGCAGCACCCGGTCGATCAGATGCACCACCCCGTTCGAGGCGCGGATATCCGTGGCGATCAGCGAGGGATCCAGGAGGTCCGGCTCGTTGTCGCGCAGCACCGGCAGTTCGGTCGCGATGGTTGCGCCCTGCAGCGTGGCCAGCGTTGCCTGGCCGGAAATGTCGCCCGAGGACTGCGCGCCCGGCAGCACATGGTACAGGATCACCTGGTTCAGTGTTGCAGGGCCGACCGCCGCCAGCAGGAAATCGGCCACGGCATCATTGTCCGAGCTGCCGGTATGGCCCAGGTCGCGGGCCAGCGCGGCAAAGGCCGAATTCACCGGCGCGAACACTGTCAGCGGGTCGGCCCCGGCGAGGGCCGCGACCAGCCCCGCCGAGGGGATCGCGTCGTCCACGGCCTGCGACAGGCGCAGGAGGACGGCAAGGTCGGGGTTGGCAATGGCAAGGCCGGCGATGGTGGTGTCGGTTCTTCTCGGCATCAATCTCTCCTGTTGCACATGCGTGTTGGCCGCGCCCGCGCGGGGATGCGCCGCTGCGGCAGTCCTCGCGGTCCGGTCAGGAGAGTTGCGGCGGGGCGGTTTCGGCCGCCCCTGCCGCGGACGCCCTGCCGTGGCCCGCGCGCAAGCCACGCAGGCGCGGGCAGGACGGATGCAGCCGACCGGCGGCAGGCTGCATCACAATCGCGTCACGACCGGGCACGACTGCCCGCACGGCGGCGCGGCGTGCGCCGGGGGTCAGCGGGCCGAACCGAGCCCGCCCGCCGAGATGGCGGCCATGTTCAGGATGTCGTTCACCGTCGAGGTGGTCGAGCAGATCTGGATCGGCTGCGACACGCCGGTGAGGATCGGGCCGATGACCGTGGCGCCGGCCATTTCCTGCAGCAGCTTGACCGAGATCGAGGCCGAATGTCGCGCCGGCACGACCAGCACGTTCGCCGGTCCGGTCAGGCGGCTGAACGGGTACCGCGCCGCCGCCTCGGCGTTCAGCGCCACGTCGACGGTCATCTCGCCCTCGTACTCGAAATCGACCCCGCGGGCATCCAGGACCTTCGGCGCCTCGGCCATCTTGATCGCGCGTTCGCTGACCGGATAGCCGAAATTCGAGAAGGACAGGAAGGCCACCCGCGGCTCAAGCCCCAGGCCGCGGGCCACGGCCGCCGCGCGGGTCGCGATGTCGGCCAGGTCCTCGGCTTCGGGCCATTCATGCACCAGCGTGTCGCCGATCAGCACGATGCGGCCGCGATGCAGAACTGCCGTGACGCCGACCGCGCCATCCTGAGGGCGCACGTCGAAGACCTGCCCGATCTGCGCCAGCACCGGCGCGTTCTTGCGCGTGGCGCCCGTCACCAGCCCGTCGCCATGCCCATGCGCCAGCATCAGCGCGGCGAACACATGCCGGTCGCGATTGGCCAGCTTGTGCGCGTCCTCGCGGTCCACCCCTTTGCGTTGCAGGCGCTGATACAGGAACTCGTGATAGGCCTCGAGATGGCGGTTGTTCGCGGCGTTCACGACGCTGATCTCGCGATAGGCATCGCCCAGGCCCAGCTGCTCCAGCTCGGCCTTGACCTCGGCCTCGCGGCCCACCACCAGCGCCTGGCCCATGCCGCCGCGCTGCCAGGCCACGGCGGCGCGCAGCACGCGCGGGTCGTCGCCCTCGGCAAAGATCATCCGCGCCTGCTTCTGTCGCGCGCGGGCATGGATGCCCTGCAGGATCGCGGCGGTCGGATCCATCCGCGCCTTCAGGGTCTGGACATAGCCCTCCATGTCGATGATCGGCCGGCGGGCGACGCCGGTATCCATGCCGGCGCGGGCGACGGCGGGGGGCACCACATGGATCAGCCGCGGATCGAAGGGCGTCGGGATGATGTAGTCGCGCCCGAAGATCAGCTTGCGGCCATAGGCGATGGCGACCTCGTCGGGCACGTCCTCGCGGGCCAGTTCGGCCAGCGCGCGGGCGCAGGCGATCTTCATCTCGTCATTGATGGCACGGGCATGGATGTCCAGCGCGCCCCGGAACAGGTAGGGAAAGCCCAGCACGTTGTTGACCTGGTTCGGATAGTCGCTGCGGCCGGTCGCCACGATGGCGTCGGGGCGCACGGCATGGGCATCCTCGGGGGTGATTTCCGGGTCGGGGTTGGCCATTGCGAAGATCACCGGGTTGTCGGCCATCGACTGCACCATCGCCTGCGTGACGGCACCCTTGGCGGAAACCCCCAGGAAGACGTCGGCGCCGCGCATCGCGTCCTCCAGCGTGCGGGCCTCGGTGACGACGGCATGGGCCGATTTCCACTGGTTCATGCCCTCCGTGCGGCCCTGGTAGATGACGCCCTTGGTGTCGCACATGATGCAGTTCTCGTGCCGCGCGCCCATGGATTTCAGCAGCTCGAGGCAGGCGATGCCCGCCGCGCCCGCGCCGTTCAGCACGATGCGCACATCCTCGATCTTCTTGCCCGACAGCTCCAGCGCGTTCAGCAGGCCGGCGGCACAGATCACCGCCGTCCCGTGCTGGTCGTCGTGGAACACCGGAATGTCCATCATCTCTTTCAGGCGCTGCTCGATGATGAAGCATTCCGGCGCCTTGATGTCTTCCAGGTTGATGCCCCCGAAGGTCGGGCCCATCAGCCGGACGGCGCTGATGAATTCGTCGGCATCCTCGGTGGCCAGTTCCAGGTCGATGGCGTTCACGTCGGCAAAGCGCTTGAACAGCACCGCCTTGCCCTCCATCACCGGCTTGCTGGCCAGCGCGCCCAGATTGCCCATGCCGAGGATTGCGGTGCCGTTCGAGATGACGGCGACCATGTTGCCCTTGGTGGTGTAGTCATAGGCGGTCTCGGGGCGGTCGGCGATGGCCTGGACCGGCACCGCAACGCCGGGGCTGTAGGCCAGCGACAGGTCGCGCTGGGTCGTCATCGGCGTCGAGGCGACGATGTCGTATTTGCCCGGTCGCGGCTCCATGTGATAGGCCAGCGCCTCTTCGGGCGTGATCCGCGTGCTGCGGCCCGGCTGTTCGGTCATCGGCATGTCCCCCCTGATGCTGCCTCGTCCGGTCTAGCGCGGTGGAGTGCGGATCATCAACGGGGATCGCGCAAGCAGGGGCGAAACGGGCGGCCTAGATGGTGACCTTGACGAAGCTGTCGCGCAGGGCGGCGGACCACTCGGCGCTCATCTGCATGAAGTCCGGATCGCCTTCCAGGATGCGGCGGCGTGCGCCCACCTTGCAGGCGTCCTTCTCGATGATGGCGAGGTCCAGCGGCATGCCCACCGACAGGTTCGAGCGCAGCGTCGAATCCATCGACAGCAGCACCGCCTTCTGCGCGTCGGCAAGGCTGGTGGCGGGCGTCACCACCCGGTCGAGGATCGGCTTGCCGTATTTGTGTTCGCCGATCTGCAGGAAGGGGGTGTCCTCGGTCGCCTCGATGAAATTGCCTTCCGGGTAGATCAGGAACATCCGCATGTCGCCGCCGCGCCGCTGGCCGGCGACGATCATGCTGGCCGAGGCCTGCTGGCGCAGCTCGCGGCACTGGTCGGCGATCTCGCGCCGCGTGCGCGACAGCGTGTCGCCGATGATCGAGGCGACCTGCAGCATGGTCGGCGCCTTCAGGATGGAGGTGGTCTCGTCGGCCATCTCGTCCTCGTTGGCCTCGTCCAGCCGCGCCAGCGTGGTCTGGGTGACCGACAGCGAGCCCGCGGTCATGATCGCGATGACCCGTTCGCCCGGGGTCTCGAAGAAGAACATCTTGCGATAGCAGGCGATGTTGTCGAGGCCGGCATTGGTGCGTGTGTCGGACAGTAGCACCAGCCCGGCATTGAGTTTCAGTCCGACGCAATAGGTCATCGGCAGGCTTTCTGATGGTTCGTCGCGGCGCGTTTCCTGTCGGACGCACCTTAGTCGGACGCCCGGGGTCAGGCAATCATCCGCCACGGGCCACCGCGCGCGACGCGATGCGCTGCGGCAATTCTGTCGCAGCCGCAACGCCCCGCCGCCGGTGAGGCGGGCCGATTTTTTCGTTGCGCGGGGCGCGCGGGGCGCGTATGTGCGGCGCCGGGACACCCTTCCCCAACGAAGGGCTTTTAGCTGGAAGGCTGAGTCACATGACTGATCCGACGATCCCGGCCGCGCGGCCGGAAAATCCGCGCTTTTCCTCGGGCCCCTGCGCCAAGATTCCCGGATATTCGCTGGACATGCTGGCCGACGCCCCGCTGGGGCGGTCGCATCGCGCCGCTGTGGGCAAGTCGAAGCTGGCCGAGGCGATCGACCTGACCCGCGAGGTCCTCGGCGTGCCGGACGATTATCGCATCGGTATCGTGCCCGGTTCGGATACCGGCGCGGTCGAGATGGCGATGTGGACCATGCTGGGCGCCCGGCCGGTCGAGATGCTGGCCTGGGAAAGCTTTGGCGAGGGATGGGTCACCGACGCCGTCAAGCAGCTGAAGCTGGATGCCACGGTGCGCAAGGCCGATTACGGCAGGATCGTCGATCTGGCCGAGGTCGATTTCGACCGCGATGTCGTCTTTACCTGGAATGGCACCACCTCGGGTGTGCGGCTGCCCGATGGCGGGGCGATCCCGGCCGATCGCGCCGGCCTGACGATCTGCGACGCGACCAGCGCGGCCTTTGCGATGGACCTGCCCTGGGATAGGCTGGATGTGGTGACCTTCAGCTGGCAGAAGGTCCTGGGCGGCGAGGGCGCGCATGGGGTGCTGATCCTGGGCCCCCGCGCGGTCGAGCGGCTGGAAAGCTTTACCCCCGACCGCCCGCTTCCGAAGATCTTCCGGCTGACCAAGGGCGGCAAGCTGATCGAGGGCATCTTCAGGGGCGAGACGATCAACACCCCCTCCATGCTGGCGGTCGAGGATTACCTCGTGGCCTTGAATTGGGCGCAGGGGCTTGGCGGGCTGCCGGCGCTGATCGCGCGTGCAGACGCGAATGCCCGCGCGGTGCGCGACTTCATCGCCGGCAAGGACTGGATCGCGGACCTGGCCGAGGACCCGGCGACCGGGTCGACCACCTCGGTCTGCCTGAAATTCACCGACCCCGGGATCCGCGACGGTGCGGCCTTCGCCAAGGCCGTCGCGAAGCGGCTGGAACAGCAGGGCGTCGCGCTGGATGCCGGGGCCTATCGCGATGCGCCCGCCGGCTTGCGGATCTGGTGCGGCTCGACCGTGGAGACGGCGGATGTCGCGGCGCTGATGCCGTGGATCGAATGGGCCTATCGCGCCGAACTGGCCGCGCAATAGTCTTGCGTCCCGCGACCGCCGGGGGCCGTCTGCCCCCGGACCCCCGAGGATATTTCCGCACAGAAGATGATCACGGCACCTGCGAGGCGCGGCCCCGGGTGCGTCACATGAGGAAGAACGACATGCCGAAGGTTCTCGTCTCGGACAAGCTGTCCGAAACCGCCGTCCAGATCTTTCGCGATCGCGGCGTCGAGGTGGACTACCTGCCCGATCTGGGCAAGGACAAGGAGAGGCTGGCCGAGGTGATCGCCGAGTATGACGGGCTTGCCATCCGCTCGGCCACCAAGGTGACCGAGAAGCTGCTGGAGAAGGCGGCCCGGCTGAAGGTCGTCGGGCGGGCCGGGATCGGCGTCGACAATGTCGACATCCCCGCCGCCAGCAAGAAGGGCGTGATCGTGATGAACACGCCCTTCGGCAACAGCGTCACCACCGCCGAACATGCCATCGCGATGATGTTCGCGGTGGCGCGGCAGCTGCCCGAGGCCAGCGTCTCGACCCATGCCGGCAAATGGGAGAAGAACCGCTTCATGGGGGTCGAGCTGTTCAACAAGACATTGGGCGTGATCGGCGCGGGCAATATCGGCTCGATCGTGATCGACCGGGCGCTGGGGCTGCATATGCGCGTGCTGGCCTATGATCCCTTCCTGTCCGAGGATCGCGCCCGCGAGATCGGCGTCACCAAGGTCGAGCTGGACGATCTGCTGGGCAAGTCGGATTTCATCACCTTCCACGTGCCTCTGACCGACAAGACCCGCAACATCCTGTCGCGCGAGGCCATCGCGAAATTGAAGAGGGGTGTCAGGATCATCAACTGCGCGCGGGGCGGGCTGGTCGACGAGGCGGCGCTGGCCGAGGCGCTGACGGATGGCCGCGTGGCTGGGGCGGCCTTCGACGTGTTCGCTGTCGAGCCGGCGACCGACAGCCCGCTGTTCAACCTGCCGAATGTCGTGGTGACGCCGCATCTGGGCGCCTCGACCACCGAGGCGCAGGAGAACGTGGCCCTGCAGGTGGCCGAGCAGATGTCGGACTATCTGCTGACCGGCGCCGTGCAGAACGCGCTGAACATGCCGTCGGTGACCGCCGAGGAGGCGGCGACGATGGGGCCGTGGATCAAGCTGGCCGGGCATCTGGGCGCCTTCGTGGGACAGATGACCGACGAGCCGATCAAGGCGATCAACGTGCTGTATGACGGCGTTGCCGCGACGATGAACCTGAACGCGCTGAACGCCTCGGTCATTGCCGGGGTGATGCAGGCGACCAACCCGGATGTGAACATGGTCTCGGCGCCGGTGATCGCGAAGGAGCGCGGCATCCAGGTGGCCACGACGACCCAGGACAAGGGCGGCGTCTATGAGGGCTATGTCAAGCTGACCGTGGTGACGGCGCAGCGCGAGCGGTCCATCGCCGGCACCGTGTTCAGCGACGGCAAGCCGCGCTTCATCCAGATCCGCGGGATCAATGTCGATGCCGAGATCGGCGAACACATGCTGTATACGCGCAACAAGGACGTGCCCGGCGTGATCGGCGCGCTGGGGATGACGCTGGGCGATCTGGGGGTGAACATCGCCAACTTCACCCTTGGCCGGTCCGCCAGCGATGACGATGCCATCGCGATCCTGTATCTGGACGAGGCGATCGGCGACGATGTCCTGGCGGCGTTGCAGGCGACCGGCAAGTTCCTGCAGGCGCGACGCCTGAAGTTCGAGGTCTGAGGCGGCGGTTGTGCGCCGGGCCTGCCGGCGCGCAACCTCGACCGGTGCGGCGACGTTCATCTGTCCCGGAGACCTGACAGGAGGCAGCATGCGGCTTTATGCCATCGGCGACATTCACGGCCAGCTGGACCTGCTGACGGACGCGCATGAGCGGGTGTTCCGGGATGGCGGGCGCGATGCGCTGATCGCCCATGTCGGCGACCTGATCGATCGCGGCCCCGATTCGCGCGGTGTGGTCGAGCACCTGCTGCGCGGCCGGCGGGACGGTCGCAACTGGGTGGTCACGCGGGGCAATCACGACCGCTTCCTGCCGCAATTCCTGCAGCGGCCGTCCTGGGTCGATCCGGGGCTCAGTTCGGGGCAGCATTGGGTCGATCATCCGGGGCTGGGCGCGGCTGCCACGCTGGCCTCTTATGGGATCGACCCCACCTTGCCGCGCGCGCAGCTGCGCGCCGAGGCCGCTCGCGCGGTGCCCGCGGCGCATTGCGACTTCCTGGCCTCGCTGCCCCTGTGGTTCCTGCATCCGCAGGCGCTGGTGGTGCATGCGGGGATCCGGCCCGGCGTCGATCTGCGCGACCAGGCCGAGGATGACCTTGTCTGGATCCGCGCCGGGTTCCTGGACAGCAGGGCCGATCACGGGCCGCTGGTCGTGCATGGCCACACGGCGATCAAGACGGCAAGGTGGTATCCGAACCGGCTGAATGTCGATGGCGGGGCCGCCTATGGCCGGCCGCTATGCGCAGTGGTGATCGAGGACGGAATGGTGCATCTGCTGACCGACGACGGCAGGGTGCCCTTGCAGCAGGAGACGGAAGATGCGCTTTAGGGTCGTGGTTGCGCTGCTGGCGCTGATGCCGGTGGCGGCGGCGGGCGAGGAGGTGGCGAAGATCGGCGTGGACTGGGTCGGCAATGACGTGATTGTCGAGGCGATCCGCGATCCCAAGGTCGGCGGCGTCACCTGCCATCTGGCCTATTTCGAGCGGTCGGTCCTGGATCGGCTGAGTCAGGGGAACTGGTTCGAGGACCCGTCCAACAGCGCCATCGAATGCGCGCAGACCGGGCCGATCGATCTGAGCCAGATCCGTCGTGGCTCGGATGGCGAGGATGTCTTTAGCGAGGGCCGGTCGCTGATCTTCAAGTCGCTGCGGGTCAAGCGCATCTATGACGAGGCCAATCAGGTGCTGATCTACCTCGCTCATGCCAACCAGATCACGGAAGGGTCGGCCAAGATGGCGATCTCGACCGTGCCCTTGTTTGCCGCAGGCGCCGAGGCGCTGCCTGCGAACTAGGCCCGGGCCGGGCGCGAATCCTGCGGATGATGCAAATTCGGGCGATCCGGTGGACAGAATCGGCATCAGGCGCTAGAAGGCGTGTCAGTCTGGCGAAGGATCGGGCAAATGGTGGAAACTCTGCGCATACAATCGCATAGCCGCATCGCGAAATTCAGTCTGGGTCAGGTCGTGCGGCACCGCAACCGGCCGTTCCGGGGCGTGATCTTCGATGTCGATCCGGAATTCGCCAATACCCAGGAGTGGTACGATTCCATCCCCGAAGATGTGCGCCCGGCCAAGGACCAGCCGTTCTACCATCTCTATGCCGAGACCGAGGCGACCTATTACGTCGCCTATGTATCGGAGCAGAACCTCGTGCCGGATGCCTCGGGCGAGCCGCTGGAACATCCCGACGTGCTGGACATGTTCGGCGACTTCAGCGAGGGCCGCTACCCGCTGGCCGGGCCTCTGAACTGACGCGGCGGGCTGACCGGCACGACGGACCCTGCCGCAGCCCCGGGCGGTCGCCCCGACGGCGGTGCGGGCGCGTCAGCGGCCGCCGGTCTGGTCCGTAAAGGGAATGCTGAAGGCCAGGAAGTTGCGCTGTTCCTCGCGGTAATAGCACAGCGCCTGGGTCAGGTCCTGGATGAGATACCAGCCGAAGCCGCCCTCGGGCAGGTCGGTCAGGTCCATCACCGGCAGGCCGCGCGGCAGCAGGCATTCCTCGGGCAGCGATACCCCGTCATCCGAGATCGCGCAGGCAAGGCCGGTGTCGTGGCGCACGATGCTGATATGGATCGAGGGCTGCTGCCCGGCATCCGCGGCGCTGTCGGCAAGGCTGGCATGTTCGGTGACGTTGTTCATCACCTCGGCCAGCACCAGTTCCAGCCGGCCCAGCGTGTCGTCGCTGACTTCGCTGCGAAAGCGGGTGCGGATGGCGGTCAGCGTCTCGCGCACGCGGGTCGGCTGGGCGTGCAGGACGCGGTGAAACATCGGCTGGGTGCGGGTCGAGATCTGCCCGTTCAGCCCGGCATTCTGCCGTTCGGTTGAGGTCATTCGGTCTGTTCCTCGTCAGCGGCTGCGGGGCGGATGTCGAAGACGGTGTCCATGCGCGTCAGCCGGAACACGCGCTCGACATTGGGGGTCAGGTCCTTCAGCACCAGCGGCAGGTTGTCCGGCAGTGCCTTGCGGACCGCGATCATCGCGCCGAGGCCCGAACTGTCCATGAAGTCCACCGCGCCCATCAGCATCTCGACGGGCTTGCGGTGGCGCAGCACCACCTCGCGCAGCTTGTCCTTGAAGCGGGTCGCAATCGCCGCGTCGATCCGCGCCTCGGCCACGGTGATGACCAGTCGGTTCTCGGTCTCGGTAACGGTGAATTGCATGTCGGTCCCTCGCTTCGCATTCCTTCTGCCGTGACTAGACGCAAAAGGTTACCATCCGGTAAGCGGGAACAGAGGGCTCAGGGGAGGGATCATGACAATTCGACAGGCATATGTTCTGGGGGCGGCCCGCACGCCGATGGGCGGGCTGATGGGCGATCTGGGCGGGGTGGCCGCCGCGCAGCTGGGCGGGGTGGCGATCCGGGCGGCGCTGTCGCGTGCGGGCGTCGCGGCCGACCGGCCCGAGGCGCTGCTGATGGGCTGCGTCCTGCCGGCCGGTCAGGGCCAGGCCCCGGCGCGGCAGGCAGGCTTCGCCGCGGGGCTGCCGCAGACTGTGCCGGCGACGACGCTGAACAAGATGTGCGGGTCGGGGATGCAGGCGGTGATGATGGCCGATGATGCGATCCGCGCCGGCAGCGCCGATCTGGTCGTCGCGGGCGGCATGGAAAGCATGTCGAACGCCCCTTACCTGCTGCCCGGGATGCGGGCCGGGGCGCGGCTGGGCCATGGCCAGGTGATCGACCACATGTTCCTGGACGGCCTTGAGGATGCCTATGACAAGGGCCGCCTGATGGGCACATTCGCCGAGGACTGCGCGGCCGAGTTCGCCTTCAGCCGCGAGGCGCAGGACGCATATGCCCTGGAGAGCCTGGCGCGGGCCAAGGCGGCGATCGACACGGGCGGCTTTGCCGACGAGATCGCCACAGTGGCGGTTCCCGGCCGCGCGGGCGAGACGCTGGTCGAGATCGACGAACAGCCCGGCAAGGCGCGGCCCGACCGGATTCCGCTGCTGAAGCCGGCCTTCCGGAAGGACGGCACGGTGACGGCGGCCAATTCCAGCTCGATCTCGGACGGGGCGGCGGCGCTGGTCATCGGCGCCTCGGCGGAAGGCGCGCTCGCCCGCATCGTCGGCCATGCCAGCCACGGGCAGGCACCCGGCCAGTTCCCGACCGCACCGGTGCCGGCCGCCGAGAAGCTGCTGGACCGGATCGGCTGGAGCCGCGACAGCGTCGATCTGTGGGAGGTGAACGAGGCCTTCGCAGTCGTGCCGATGGCCTTCATGGCGCGGATGGGGCTGGGCCATGACCGCGTGAACGTCAATGGCGGCGCCTGCGCGCTTGGCCATCCGATCGGCGCGTCGGGGGCGCGGATCATCGTCACCCTGCTGCATGCGCTGAAGGCCCGGGGCGGGCGGCGCGGTGTCGCGGCGATCTGCATCGGCGGCGGCGAGGGCACGGCGATCGCCCTCGAATTGCTGTAAGGCTGCACAAATTTACGGCAACGCGCCCGCCAATCGCCGGGCGCGTCGTCAGCACCGGCCGGGAAATGCGGAACTTTCCCGCAATCGGGTGGGTTCTGATGTGGACTTCGGGATACCTCTCTCGGATCATTCCGGCATAAGAAGCCCATTGAGGGGCGCCGTTCCACAGCGGGGGGAAGATGTCCTATTACAACGAGATGTTTGAAGGCACCCGGGTCCGTGATCCCTATGCGCGCCTGAATGAATGGGTCGAGACGATGCCTGCCGATTTCCGGCAGATGAAGCAGGCCGAGGCCGAGGCGCTGTTCCGGCGCATCGGGATCACCTTCGCGGTCTATGGCGAGGGCGGCGACCCCGACCGGCTGATCCCCTTCGACATGATGCCCCGCGTCTTCGAGCAGGCCGAATGGCGCAAGCTGGAACGCGGCATCAAGCAGCGGGCGCGGGCGCTGAACGCCTTTCTGCGCGACGTCTATGGCCGGGCCGAGATCGTCCGGGCCGGCCGCATCCCCGCCCGGCTGGTCTACCAGAACGAGGCCTACGAGAAGGCCGTGGTTGGCGTCGTGCCGCCGCGCGGGGTCTACAGCCACATCATCGGCATCGACCTGGTGCGCACCGGCAAGGATGAATTCTACGTCCTCGAGGACAATTGCCGCACCCCGTCCGGCGTCAGCTACATGCTGGAAAACCGCGAGATCATGATGCGGATGTTTCCGCAGCTGTTCCGCAACAACCGCATCGAGCCGGTGGACCAGTATCCCGAACTGCTGCGCCGCACGCTGGAATCGGTGGCGCCGCAGAAATGCACCGACCGACCGACCTGCGTGATCCTGACGCCCGGGCATTTCAACAGCGCCTATTACGAGCACAGCTTCCTCGCCAACCTGATGGGGGTCGAACTGGTCGAGGGGCAGGACCTGTTCGTGGATGGCGAATTCGTCTACATGCGCACCACCCAGGGTCCCAAGCGCGTCGACGTGATCTACCGCCGGATCGACGATCCCTATCTGGATCCGCTGTGCTTCCGCCCCGACTCGATGCTGGGCATCCCCGGGCTGATGGACATCTATCGCTCGGGCGGGGTCAGCATCTGTTCGGCGCCGGGTGCAGGGGTGGCCGACGACAAGGCCATCTACACCTTCGTGCCCGAGATGGTGCGGTTCTACCTCGGCGAACAGCCGATCCTGAACAACGTCCAGACCTGGACCCTGTGGAAGGACGACGACTACAAGCATGTCATGGCGAACCTTGGCGATCTGGTCGTCAAGGAGGTGCATGGCTCGGGCGGATACGGGATGCTGGTCGGCCCGAAATCGACCAAGGACGAGATCGAGGCGTTCCGCAAGAAGATCGAGGCCGATCCTTCGAACTACATCGCCCAGCCCACGCTGGCGCTGTCGACCTGCCCGACCTTCGTGGAGGAGGGCATCGCGCCCCGCCATGTCGACCTGCGACCCTATTGCCTCTGCGGCGACCGGATCGAGCTGGTCCCCGGCGGGCTGACGCGGGTGGCGCTGCGCGAGGGCAGCCTCGTGGTCAACTCGTCCCAGGGCGGCGGTGTCAAGGACACCTGGGTCCTGTCGGAATAAGGGGGACAACAGATGCTCAGCCGCACCGCAACCAATCTGTTCTGGATGGGCCGTCACCTGGAACGCGCCGAAACCGCCGCCCGGCTGCTGGATGTGGGCCAGCGGATCACGCTGTTGCCCAATACCGAGACCGGCTATCAGAACGAGTGGAACTCGCTGCTGCAGGCCTCGGGAACCTCGGACCTGTTTGCCGAGAAGTATGGCGAGATAACCCAGGAGAAGATCGAGGAATTCATCTTCTTCGACCGCGACAACCCGTCCTCGGTGTTTTCCTGCATCGAGAAGGCCCGCGAAAGCGGCCGCATCGTGCGCACCGCGCTGACCAGCGAGGTCTGGGACGCGCTGAACGTGGCCTATCAGGAGTTGCGCCGGATCTCGAAGACGCCGCGTGACAAGCTGGACACGGCCTCGCTGACCGATTTCACCACCGGCCACACGGCGACGGTGCGGGGCGCGATCAACTCGACCCAGCTGCGCAATGACGGCTGGCACTTCATGCATCTGGGCTACGGGCTGGAACGCGCGGACGCGACCGCGCGGCTTCTGGACGTCAAGTATTTCGTGCTGCTGCCGCGGATCGAGTTCGTGGGCTCGGGCCTTGACACCTACCAGTGGCAGGTGATCCTGCGGGCGCTGTCGGCGCACCGCGCCTATCACTGGGCTTATGGCGGCGACGTGTCGGCGGGCCGGGTGGCCGATTTCCTGATCCTGAACGGCGAAAGTCCGCGATCGCTGATCACCTCGCTCTACGAGGCGGTCTGGCATCTCGAGGGCCTGGCCAAGCGCTATGGCGAGACCGCGCCGACCGCGGCGCGCGACAAGTCGCGCGAGGTGCTGACCGCCTTGCAGGCGCGCGACATCGACATGATCTTCGACGAAGGGCTGCACGAATTCCTCAGCTGGTTCATCGGCGAGATCGGCACCATCTCGGTGCGCGTGCACGAGGATTATCTGCTGGGAGGCGCATGAGCGATGAAACTGGCCATTTCTCACCAGACCGAGTACCGCTATGATCCGCCCCTGCGCAACATCGTGCAAAGCCTGCGGCTGACGCCCTCGGTCTTCGAGGGGCAGAAGCTTCAGGACTGGAAGATCGAGGTATCGGGCGGGCTGCGGGGTCCGGGTTTCCGCGACGGCGCCGGCGACTGGATCTCGGGCTGGACGGTGCGCGGCCCCGCCGAACAGATCGTGGTCAGCGTGACGGGCCGGGTCGACACGCGCGACACCGCGGGCGTGCTGCGCGGCCACCGCGAGATGATCCACCCGCTGGCCTATCTGCGCGACACCAAGGCGACCAGACCCGCCGAGGCGCTGCGCGAGCTTGCCGGCTCCGTCGGGGCCGGGACCGACCGGCTGGACCTGGCGCACAGGCTGTCGGCGGCGGTCAGCGACCGGATCGCCTATCGGCCCGGCGTGACCGAGGCCGCGACCACCGCCGCCGAGGCGCTGGAGCAGGGCGAGGGCGTCTGCCAGGATCATGCCCATGTGCTGATCGCGCTGGCGCGGCTGCACGAGCTGCCGGCGCGCTATGTGTCGGGCTATCTGCATTCGACCAGCGACGGCACCGCGCATGACGCCGCACACGCCTGGGCCGAGATCCATGTCGAGGGGCTGGGCTGGGTCGGCTTCGACGCGGCCAATGCCTGCTGCCCCGATGAACGCTATGTGCGGCTGGGATCGGGGCTGGACGCGCCCGATGCCGCGCCGATCCGCGGCATCGCCCTGGGGCAGGGGGCCGAGCGCCTGTCGGTCGCCGTGCAGGTCGAGGATGTCGAGGCCCTGCAACGCCAGAGTCAGAGCCAGACGCAAAGCTGACCCCGCCCCGGTGGCGCCCTGCCTGCCTCAGGGGCCTCTGGCAGCGCGGCGCGCTTTGGCCTAGATCGCATGGGCAGCCGCAGAAGGAAGTGCCCATGTTCACCGTCTCGCTGATCGCCGCACCGGCGAAGGCCAATCTGGAAAGCGCCCTTCTGGATGGGCTGGCGCGCATGTGGGCGGGGAGCGGGCCGCGCTGGCTCGATCCGGGCATCGCCGCCGAATTCGACATCGCCCAGCGGCCCGACGACGCCGAAACGGTCTGGGCCGAGCTGCAGGCGGCGGGCATCGACCTTGCCATCCAGCCTGCCGGGGGGCGGCGCAAGTCGATCCTGCTGGCAGACATGGATTCGACCATGATCGGACAGGAATGCATCGACGAGCTGGCTGACATGGCGGGCGTCGGGCCGCGCGTCGCCGCGATCACCGCCCGCGCCATGAACGGCGAGCTGGATTTCAACGCGGCCCTGACCGAGCGTGTCGCCCTGCTGCAGGGTCTGCCCGAGACCGTCATCGCCGAGGTTCTGGACCAGCGCATCACCATGGCGCCGGGCGGAGAGGTGCTGGTGGCCACGATGCGCGCCCATGGCGGCTATGCCGCACTGGTCTCGGGCGGGTTCACCGCCTTTACCGGGCCGGTCGCCGCGCGGCTTGGCTTTGACGAGGACCGCGCCAACACCCTGCTGGCGCGGGACGGGCTGCTGACCGGCGAGGTCGCGCAGCCGATCCTGGGCCGCGAGGCCAAGGTCGCGGCGCTGCATCGCATCAGCGCCGCGCGCGGCGTCACCCCCGACGCGGTCATCGCGGTGGGCGACGGGGCCAACGATCTGGGAATGCTGCAGCGTGCCGGATGCGGCGTCGCGCTGCATGCCAAGCCCGCCGTGGCCGCGCAGGCACGGGTTCGCATCAACCACGGCGACCTGACCGCGCTGCTGTATCTTCAGGGCTACCGCGCCGCCGACTTCGTCACGGGCTGATCGCCTGCACCGTCCGGGCCGCGGGCCGGGCCACCGCGCCTGCCGCACCGCGGCCTGCCCAGAAGGCGCCATAGCCCGCCTCGCCCCGCGCCAGCGCGGCGGCGTTCAACGCCTTGCCTGCATCATAGGCCAGAGGATAGTCGGCAGCCCCGGCATCCGCGATCTCGGTGAAGCGGTTGGCAAGGCAGCGCGCCGGCCGGCCCGAGATTGCCCGCGTCATCACCGTCTGCCCCGCGGCCATCGCGGCCCGATGCGGGGCGCTGGTCGCGGCTTCGGGCGCCAGCAGGAAGGCGGTGCCGCATTGGACCGCAACGGCGCCCGCCTGCAACGCGGCGCGCGCATCGCTTCGGGCCATGATCCCGCCCGCCGCGATCAGGGGCAGGCCGATGGGCGCAAGACTGCGCAGCAGCGACAGGCAGTCCAGCCTGTCATCCCCGGCCTCGGGATCGAAGATGCCGCGATGCCCGCCGGCCTCCCAGCCCTGTGCGACGATGCCGTGCAGCCCGGCCCCGGCGATGCGCCGTCCCTCGTCGGCGCTGGTGGCGCTTGCGATCAGCAGAGCGCCGGTCTCGCGCAGCGCCTGCAACTGCCCGGCCTCGGGCAGGCCGAAATGGAAGCTGATGACCGCGGGTCGCAGGTCAAGCAGCACCCGCAGCATGGCGTCGTTGCCCCGGAAGCTGTCGTAGATCTCGGACAGCTGCTGCGGCGGGCTGGCCCCGAAGCGGTGAAATTCGGGCGCGAGGCGCCCCAGCCATGCGGCCTCGCGCGCCGGGTCGCGCCGCGCGGGCCTGTGGCAGAACAGGTTCACGCCGAAGGGCCGGGCGGTCAGCGCCGCCGTCGCCCGGATCGCCTGCGCCGCCGCATCGGGCGCCAGCGCGCCCAGCGCGACCGAGCCCAGCCCCCCGGCCTCGCAGACCGCCGCGGCCAGTTCGGGGGTCGAGACGCCCGCCATCGGCGCCTGCACCAGCCGGTGCGCCAGGCCCAAGCGGTCGATCATCCTGCCCTCCATCCTGCCCGCACCAGTCTTTCACGCATCCGCGCGGCTGTGAATGCCGCGTCGCCCCGGCCGCTTTACAATTCCGCGCCGGCAGGGCAATCGCGGGCCATGATCGACTTGTCCCTCGACATCCTGCTGTTGCTGATCGCGGCCGGCTTCGCCGCGGGCTTCATCGACGCGATCGCCGGGGGCGGCGGGCTGATCACCGTGCCGGCGCTGCTTCTGGCGGGCGTGCCGCCCGCACAGGCGCTGGCGACCAACAAGGTGCAGGGCGTGTTCGGCGCGGCGACGGCGGCGTTCAGCTATGCCCGTGGCGGGCTGGTCGATCTGCGCACGCAAGGGCGCGCGGCCCTTCTGGCCGGTTTGGGCGGCGTCGCGGGCGCCGCACTGGTCAGCCACCTGCCGACCCAGGCGCTGCGGATCGCGTTGCCGGTGATCCTCATCGGCATCGCCCTGTTCTTCGCGCTGAAGCCGGGGCTGAACGATCTGGACCGGGTGCGCCGCATGCGGCCGGCGCTGTTCACCGCCAGCATCGTGCCGCTGATCGGGTTCTATGACGGGCTGGTGGGGCCGGGGGCCGGCTCTTTCTACATGATCGCCTTTGTCAGCCTGGCGGGATATGGCGTGCTGAAGGCGACCGCGCATACCAAGCTTCTGAACCTGTTCTCGAATCTCGGGGGGCTGTTGACCTTTGCGCTGGTCGGCCAGCCGCTGTGGCTGCTGGGCGTCTGCATGGGGGTGGCGCAGATCGCCGGTGCCGCGCTTGGCGCGCGGCTGGCGGCGCGGATCGGCGCGCGGCTGATCAAGCCGCTGCTGGTCGTGACCTCGACGGCGCTGGCGCTGCGCCTGATCTGGCAGCTGCTGGCAAGCTGAGGCGGCCGACGCCCGCTCTGCCAAAGGGGCGCCGGCTATTCTGTCGCGACGGACGGACCGGGGGGCACCGTCCGCGCACAGATAACCAGAAACATGCGTCGAATTCGTGACGCCTAGGCCGGAAAGCCGGTCGAGGTCCGCATGTCGCCGGTGTCCATGCCGCGCCAGTTGCGGATCGACTTCGGCAGGTGGCGGTCCACGGCGGGATCGTCGGCGTCCAGCACGCCCAGATGCACCAGCAGGGCGGTGATCGCGGCCTCGCTGGCGCGGCTGGCGCCATCGACGACCTTCAGCGCGACACCGATGCCGCGTTCGGGCAGGATTGCCACGAACACCGCCTCGGCGCCTTCCTTGGCCGCGGCCTGCCCTTGCGTGGCGCGCATCAGAACCGTCGAGGCGGCGCCTTCGCCGGCCACCATCTCGGGATGGGCGCGCATCGCATCGACCAGCCGCCGCATCGCCTGGCCGCGCCGGTCCTGGCCGGGATCGGCGAAGGCGGCCATGGCGCGGCCCAGCCCCTCGAGGGTGCAGGCCCAGTTCGGGGCCGAGCAGCCGTCGATGCCGAAGCCGGGGCTGACCTCGTCGGTGACCTCTTCGAAGGCCGCCTTGACCGCCTGCTGGACGGGGTGGTCGGGCTCGATGTATTCGGGGCCGCCGCGCAGATGGCGGTTCAGCGTCAGGAACCCCGCATGCTTGCCCGAGCAGTTGTTGTGCAGCTGGCTGGGTGCGCCATCCGAACAGGTCAGCCGGCGGTTTTCCTCGCGGTCGCGCGGCATGTGGCAGCCGCAGCGCAAGTCGGGTTCGGCCATGCCGATCCCGTCGAGCCAGTCTCCAACCGCCTCGACATGCATCCGCGCGCCGTCATGGCTGGCGCAGGCCAGGGCCAGCTGCCGGTCGGTCAGTCCGGCCGCATCGGCCGCGCCGCTCTCGATCAGCGGCAGCGCCTGGATCATCTTGCAGGACGAGCGCGGGAAGATCACCCGCGACGGGGCGCCCCAGGCTTCCAGCACGCCGCTGCGGTCGCAGATCACCGCATGGCCGCGATGAATGCTTTCGCGGCGCCCGCCGCGCCACAATTCGATCAGATCGGCCGACCGCATCGCTTTCCCCCTGACAATCGCGCGATTTCCTGCCTTGCGCTCTTTTGTGCGCAATGATTTTGGATATCCTGCGCGCAGATGGTTGAAAAGACCCTAGCGATCGGGGAACAAGGCCCCGAGCGGCGAAACGAATGGCAGGAGGCCAGAGCATGACGACCACCACGCTGCGAGGCATGGCAGCACTCGCGGTCCTGATGACGGGGCTGGGCACGGCCGCGGCACAGGAATCGACCAATGTCGTAGCGACGGAGGGCGACTGGACCGTCTTCGCCGCGGAGAATCCGAAGGAGTGCTGGGCGGTCTCGCCGCCGAAATCGACCCTGAACACCAAGGACGGCAAGGAGGTCGAGGTGACGCGTGGCGACATCCGCCTGTATGTCGCCTATCGCCCCGGCCAGGGCGGCGAGGTGTCCTTTGCCGGCGGCTATCCCTTTGCGCCGGATTCCACCGTCGAGCTGGATATCGGCGGGCAGAAGTTCAACCTGTTCACAGAAGGCGAAAGCGCCTGGACCGGCAGCCCGTCCGAGGACGGCAAGCTGATCGGCGCGCTGCGCGCGGGCTCGACCGCGGTTGTCACCGGCCGCTCGGCGCGTGGCACCACCACCAAGGACAGCTTCAGCCTGTCGGGCATCACCGCCGCGACCAACACCGCGCAGGAACGCTGCAAGTAGGGCGGAAGGGGGGGCGCTGCCCCCCGTCGCCCGAGGGCGACTCCCCCCGGGATATTTGCGCACAGCAGATGGGGCGGCGCGGCCGGTTGATTTGCGGCCCTGTTTCGCCTATCTGCAGGTCTTTCACGCGCAACCCCGGTAGTTCCCATGTCCGCCCCGATCACGCAGGATGTCCTGACCCTTCCCCGCAAGCTGCCCGAGGGCGGTCTGACGAATATCGTCGGGCTGACCCGCGACCAGTTGCAGGCGGCGCTGATCGCCGCCGGCACGCCCGCGCGGCAGGCGCGGATGCGCGTCGGGCAGGTCTGGCAGTGGGTCTATCACTGGGGGGTCCGCGATTTCGCGCAGATGACCAATCTGGCCAAGGATTATCGCGCCCTGCTGGCCCGGCATTTCGAGATCGCGCTGCCCGAGGTCGTAACGCGGCAGGTCAGCGCCGACGGCACCCGGAAATACCTGCTGCGGATCGCCGGCGGCCACGAGGTCGAGACCGTCTACATTCCCGAGGAAGGCCGCGGCACGCTGTGCGTGAGCAGCCAGGTCGGCTGCACGCTGACCTGTTCCTTCTGCCATACCGGCACGCAGAAGCTGGTGCGCAACCTGACGCCCGGCGAGATCGTCGGCCAGTTGATGGTGGCGCGCGACGATCTGGGCGAATGGCCGCAGCCCGGCGCGCCCAAGGACGAGACCCGGCTGGTCAGCAACCTGGTGCTGATGGGCATGGGCGAGCCGCTGTACAATTTCGAGGGCGTGCGCGACGCCATGAAGGTGGTGATGGATGGCGAGGGCCTGTCGCTGTCGCGCCGCCGGATCACCCTGTCCACCAGCGGCGTGGTGCCGGAAATCGCCCGCACCGCCGAGGAGATCGGCTGCCTGCTGGCAGTGTCGTTCCACGCCACCACCGACGATGTGCGCGACCGGCTGGTGCCGATCAACAGGCGCTGGAACATCAAGACCCTGCTGGACGCGCTGCGTGATTACCCGCGGCTGTCGAACAGCGAACGGATCACCTTCGAATACGTGATGCTGGACGGCGTGAACGACAGCGACGCCGACGCGCGCCGGCTGGTCCAGCTGATCCGCGGCATCCCCGCGAAGATCAACTTGATCCCCTTCAACGAATGGCCCGGCGCGCCCTACCAGCGGTCAAGCCGGGAGCGCATCGAGGCCTTCGCCGACATCATCTACAAGGCCGGCTACGCCAGCCCCATCCGCACCCCGCGCGGCGAGGACATCATGGCCGCCTGCGGCCAGCTGAAATCCGCGACCGAACGGGGGCGGAAGTCGAAGGCGGAGATAGCGGCGGACTCTAGGCTCCAGACTCATTGATCGTCAAAGCCAGAAGATGACGGTCGCGGCCAGTGCGACGGCGGAGAGGAAGACCCTGGCGCACCTGTCGTAGCGCGTTGCGATCCGGCGCCAGTCCTTGAGCCTGCCGAACATGATCTCGATCCGGTTCCGCCGCTTGTAGCGCCGCTTGTCGTATCGAACGGCCTTGCCGCGCGACTTTCGGCCTGGGATGCAGGGTCGTATCCCTTTGTCTTCCAACGCTTCCCGGAACCAGTCGGCATCGTAGCCCCGGTCTGCGATCAGCCATTCGGCGGCTGGCAGGCTGCCCAGAAGGGCTGCAGCACCTGTGTAGTCGCTGACCTGGCCCGCCGTCATGAAGAACCTCAAGGGGCGGCCCTTGGCATCTGTCACGGCGTGCAGCTTCGTGTTCAGCCCGCCCTTCGTGCGCCCGATCAGACGCCCGCGCTTGTCGTCAGACCCCCCTTTTTCGCCCGCAGGCTCGAAGCCGTGCGATGCGCCTTGAGGTATGTCGCGTCGATCATGACCGTCTTCTCGTCGGTGCCTTCGGACGCCAGCCCCATCATGATCCGGGCGAAGACCCCCATGTCGCCCCACCGCTTCCATCGGTTGTAAAGCGTCTTGGCAGGGCCATACTCCTGAGGTGCGTCACACCACCGCAAACCATTGCGATTGATGAAGATTATGCCGCTCAGGACGCGTCGGTCATCAACGCGCGGCTTGCCATGGCTCTTGGGAAAGAAGGGCCGCAGCCGCTCCATCTGCTCGTCGGTCAGCCAGAAAAGGTTGTCCATCATCACCCCCGTCAGTTCGGGAGCTTGAATCACGCGGGCCGGACCACCCCAAGCAGAACAATGGGTCCTGACCCTAGGCGATTGTTTGCTGATTTGTATAGCCTTGTCTGACGTGTGCCTTCCTGTGCTAGCAGGGCTCTTTCCACCCGTCGATGATCGCCACGGCCTCGGCGGAGGTCTCGACATAGTGGAACAGTTTCAGGTCGTCGGCGCTGATCGTGCCGGCATCGGCAAGGGCCTGCCAGTTGATGATGCCGTCCCAGAATTCCTGACCGAACAGCAGGATCGGGATCGGTCTCATGCGCCTGGTCTGCACCAGGGTCAGCGTCTCGAACAATTCGTCCAGCGTGCCGAAGCCGCCGGGAAAGACGGTGATGGCGCGGGCGCGCATCAGGAAATGCATCTTGCGCACGGCGAAGTAGTGGAAGTTGAAGCACAGATCCGGCGTGACATAGCGGTTCGGCGCCTGTTCATGCGGCAGCACGATGCCAAGGCCGATCGACTGGCCGCCGGCCTCGTCGGCGCCCATGTTGCCGGCCTCCATCACGCCGGGGCCGCCGCCGGTGCAGATGACGAATTCGCGGCCATAGCTTTGCAGGCTGCGGCGGGTCATCTCGCGCGCGAAGAGGCGGGCCTCGTCGTAGTATGTCGACAGCGCGGCCAGCGTCGGGGTGCGGGCGCTGCCGGCGTCCTCGGGCGCGGGGATGCGGGCGCCGCCGAACATCACCACCGTCGATTCGATGCCGCGTTCGTCCATCACCATCTGCGGCTTCAGCAGTTCCAGCTGCAGCCGGACCGGGCGCAGTTCCTCGCGCAGCAGGAAGTCGCGATCAGTGAAGGCCAGACGGTAGGCGGGGGCGCGGGTCTGGGGCGTGTCGGGGCTGCGGTCGGCGCGGGCCGCGTCCTCGTCGCTGTGCGGGAAGGGGTGGGCGCGGTCGTCTTCGCTGGGGTCGGGCATGGCGTGGGGCCTATGGAGTTTCGCGCCCTGCGCGGATTGCGCGGGCTTTCCCTCACGCTTATAGCCCTGACGTGACAGTTTCCACCCGGACGCGACAGATCGAGGAGAGGCCGCGATGACACAAGCCCTGGAGAACGCCATCGAAACCGCGTGGGAGACCCGCGCCGAGATCACCAGCGCGACGAAGGGCGAGGTCCGCGATGCCGTCGAGGAGACCCTGACCGCGCTGGACGAGGGGCGGCTGCGGGTCGCGGAGCGGCGCGGCGCCGAGTGGCATGTGAACCAGTGGGCCAAGAAGGCGGTGCTGCTGTCCTTCCGGCTGAACGACATGGAAGAGATGTCGGGCGGGCCGCAGGGCGGCAACTGGTGGGACAAGGTGCCGTCGAAATTCGCAGGCTGGGGCGACAACCAGTGGCGCGAGGCCGGGTTTCGGGCGGTGCCGGGCGCGATCGTGCGGCGGTCGGCCTTCATTGGCAAGGGGGCGGTCCTGATGCCTTCATTCGTCAATCTGGGCGCGCATGTCGGCGAGGGCACGATGGTCGACACCTGGGCCACCGTGGGCAGCTGCGCGCAGATCGGGCGCAATGTCCATCTGTCGGGCGGTGTGGGCATCGGCGGCGTCCTGGAGCCGTTGCAGGCCGGGCCGACGATCATCGAGGATGACTGCTTCATCGGCGCGCGCTCGGAGGTGGTCGAGGGCTGCATCGTCCGCGAGGGATCGGTCCTCGGGATGGGCGTGTTCATCGGCCAGTCGACCAAGATCGTCGATCGCGAGACCGGCGCGGTGATGTATGGCGAGGTTCCGGCGGGGTCCGTCGTGGTGGCCGGGTCGCTGCCCTCGACGAACGGGGTGAACCTGTATTGCGCGGTGATCGTCAAGCGGGTGGATGCGCGGACACGCTCGAAGACCTCGATCAACGATCTGCTGCGCGATTGACGACGCTGTTCATCGATGCCGACGCCTGCCCGGTGAAGGCCGAGGCCGAGCGGGTGGCGACGCGACTGCGGGTGCCGATGGTGCTGGTCTGCAATGGCGGGCTGCGGCCGTCGCAGAACCCGCTGGTGTCGCTGAAGGTCGTGCCCGAGGGGCCGGATGCGGCCGACATCTGGATCGCGGGGGCCTGCGGGCCGGGCGATGTGGTGGTGACCAGCGACCTGCCGCTGGCCGACCGCTGCCTGAAGGCGGGCGCGCGGGTCGTGCAGCATGACGGGCAGGTGCTGTCCGAGGCCAATATCGGCGCCCGCCTTGCGACACGCGACCTGATGGGCGATCTGCGCGCGGCCAATCCCTTCCTGCAAGGCAGCGGCGCAGGGTTCGGCAAGGCAGAGCGGTCGCGATTCCTGCAGGCGCTTGATCTTGCGCTTCGGGGCGCGCTGCGGTCGCCCTGACAGCGGCCCCGTCCGGCTGCGGGCGGAGGCTCTGGTGGAGGGGGTGCGGTTGGCCAGGCCATCGAGGCCCGGCCAACCGCCGCCTCGGCGCCGGCCTCGATGGCCGGCACCGAGGCGCCCCCCGTGGCGGCGGTGGCTTCACGCCTGGCCGATCAGCAGCATGATCGCGGGCAGCGTCGCGATGCTGAGCATCGTCGAGATCAGGATCGCCGCCGAGACGCGCTGCTGGGCGATGCCGAAATGCTGCGCGAGGATATAGACATTGCCGGCGACCGGCAGGGCCGCGGCTGCCACCATCACGCCGGCCGCGAAGGGCTTGACCCCGAAGGCCAGCGCGGCAAGGCCGACCGCAAGCGGATGCAGCGCCAGCTTGGCCGCGCTGAGCCAGACCGAGGCGGCAACGCGGCGGATGCGGTGGCCGACGAGGCTGGCGCCGATGGCGAACAGCGCACCGGGCGTCGCGGCGGCGCCGAGCAGCGTCAGGAATTCCTCGAGCGGACCCGGCATCGGCAGGTCGGCCTGCGCCCATGCGAGGCCGGCCGACATCGACAGGACCATCGGATTGCCGATGATCCCGCGCATCACCGGCCCGAAGCTGGAGAGCCGCAGCCGGCTTTGGCGCGAGGCGTGGATGATCAGCGTGATGAGTGTCGAGAACACCAGCATGTCGATGGTCAGCACCATCAGCACCGGCCCGATCGCGCCCTCGCCCAGCAGCACCACCAGCATCGGGACGCCAAGAAAGCCGGTGTTGCCGATCATGCAGCATTGCGCCTCCATCGCGGCTTCGGGCAGGGCAAGCCCACGCGCGCGACCGACCGACATTCCGACGACCCAGACCAGGGTCGAGCCCGCGAGGTAGGCCGCCACGAAGCGGGCGTCGAAAAGCGCCGCGAGGTCGAGGCCCGAGGCAAAGCGGAACAGCATCGCCGAAAGGGCGAAGTAGAACACGAATTTCGTCAGCCAGACCGCGCCGGCCTCGGGGAACAGGCGGCTGCGCGCGGCAAGCCAGCCCAGCCCGATCAGGGCGAAGAACGGCAGCGTCTTGAGGAACACGGCCAGCATCAGCGTGTCGTCCCTGTGGCCGCGGATCGGCTGCGGGATGTGGTGTCAGGCCCGGCCATGCGGACCGGCCGGCGGGGCAGGGCGGCCACCTTTCGTGGCATTGCCGGCGGCGTGGCGGCAGGGCTCCGGGAGGGCGCGTCCGGGCGCTGCCGGGCGGCATCGGGTGCGGCCGCTGCGCGCCCGCGCCCGCTTGCGCCCGCAACCGGCCCTGCATCCTGCGGACCGTCGCCGCGCCCGAGACCCGCAGCGCCCTCGCAGGCGCCAGCGGCCCGACGGGGCGACGGCGGGTCGGCCGGGCCGTGCAGGCGGCCGGGATGGCGGGGCGGTTCGATGGGCCGGACGGTCACGCAGTCTCCTTGCGGGGTTAGCCCGAACCGATCAGCACCCCTGTCGCGAAGACCAAACCACCCCCGACCACCACTTGCAAGGCCGCGCGCCAGAACGGCGTCTGCATCCAGCGGTTCTGGATCCAGGCAATGGCCCACAGCTCGACGAAGACGACCAGGCAGGCGATCGTCGTGGCGGTCCAGAAATGCGGGATCAGATAGGGCAGCGCATGGCCCAGCCCGCCCACTGCCGTCATCACCCCCGAGGCGAGGCCGCGCTTGAAGGGCGAGCCGCGCCCCGACACCACCCCGTCATCCGAGGCGGCTTCGGTAAACCCCATGCTGATCCCGGCGCCAAGGCTGGCGGCCAGCCCGACGAGAAAGGTCGTGCCGGTGTCCTGCGTGGCGAAGGCTGTCGCGAAGATCGGCGCCAGGGTCGAAACGCTGCCATCCATCAGCCCGGCCAGCCCCGGCTGCACCCAGGTGAGCACGAAGTTGCGATGCGCGACGGCGCCTTCTTCGGCCAGCGCATCGGGGGTCAGGTGCCGCTCGGCCAGTTCGGTCGCGCGCGCGCCGTGGCCGCGTTCGGCCGCGGCCAGATCGCCCAGCAGCTTGCGGGTCGCGATGTCGCCGCTGGCCTGCGCGGCGCGGGCGTAGAACTCGGCGGCGTCATGTTCCATCAGCGCGGCTTCCTGGCGGATCGCGTCCAGCGAGGCGGTGCCCATCATCCAGGCCGGGCGCCGGCTGAAATATCCCGCGATATGCTCGCGCCGGATCACCGGCAGGTCGGGACCGAATCGCGCCTGAAAGACGTCCAGCAACCGGCGGCGGTGGTCGTCTTCTTCGCCGGCCATGCCCTCGAAGATGGCGGCGGTCGCCGGATAGTCGCCGCGCAGCATTCCCGCCCAGTTGCGATAGATGCGCGCGTCATCCTCTTCCGAGGCGATTGCCAGCGCCAGCACCTCACGCTCGGTCAGCTCGGCGAAGCGCTTGCGATGACCGGCAATCTGCATGTCCGTCTCCGGCTGTTCAGGGTTCGGCCCGGCCGGAACCGGACTCGGCCCGCAGGGCGCCGCGCTGGACGACATAGGCCTGCCCGCCCCCGTCCAGATCGTGCGTGTGGATCATGGCATGACCGGCCACCGCGCAGAAATGCGGCACATCGACCGAGGCCATCGGGTCCGAGGCCCACAGCGTCACCCGCCCACCCGGCGGCAGGTCGGCCAGAGCCTTGCGAAGCCGAAGGACCGGCAGCGGGCACAGCAGCCCGCGCGCGTCGACCGCGATGCAGGACGGATCGTCGGGCGCCGGCATCCGCTTCATGCTGCCCGCCTGGCGCGCAGGGCCGCCCAGTCGGCCAGCGCATCCGGCGCCAGCCGTTCGCCGATACCGTCGCAGAACCCAAGGAAATCGGCGCGCTGCTCGGGCGGCACATGCAGCAGGACCGGCAGCCCGCCGCCGATGGCCTGGGCGATCACGTCGCGAAAGCCGCGCCCGGCCGCCTCTTGCCGGCCGAATTTCGGCACGATCAGCAGATCAGCGCCCGCCAGCCGCCGCGCCACGCGCAGCGCCGCGACCTCCAGCGCCCCGGCATCGAGGCGGCAGCCGGTCGAGCCCCTGCCCAGCGATTGCGAGATGCGGACCGGGCGATCCTCTTCGCCGATCACCACCACATCCATCTCGCAGGCACAGTCGCCGTCCCCCCCGAGATTGTGCTGGACCGCGCCGGCGAGACGCAGCCCGGCCGCCGTCAGATCGTCGACCAGCCGCGCCAGCAGGCGGTCGGCCTCGCCCGGCGCGGCGCTGTCGGGCAGTCCGAACCAGCCCAGCATCGCGGTTTCCATCCCGACCTCCTAGACGCCGCTGTCCAGCGCGATCTTCATCAGCCCGTTGATCCCGTCGACCGCCAGCTTCTTCTTCAACGAGGACGAGGCATTCGCGGCGGTCTTGTAACTGACGCCGAGATCATCGGCGATCGCCTGCAGGCTGTAGCCGCGCCCGATCAGCCCCAGCACGCGCCGCTCGCGTTCGGACAGCAGCGCTAGGGGATCGGCGCTGGCCCCCGCCCGCAGGGTCGCAAGCTCGACCGCCTGCCGGGCCGACAGGTAGAACGCGCCGTCCTCGAGCCGGCGCACCGCCTCGCGGAAATCGGCGGGCGCGGCGTTCTTGGACAGAAAGCCATGCGCGCCGACCTGCAGCGCGCGGGCGGCGAAGCCGGTCTGGTCGTTCATCGAGAAGATCAGCACCCGCGCCCCCGGCGCCGCCTCGCGCAGCGGCTGCACAAGGTCCAGACCGCCGGCGTCGGGCAGGCTGATGTCCAGCACGATCAGGTCGGGGGCCGGCGGGTCGCGCAGCAGCGCCAGTGCCTCGGCGGCGGACATCGCCTGCAGCACCGGGTCGTATCCCAGGTCGCGCAGCAGCCGGCTGGCGCCGAGATGGGTGATCGGGTGGTCATCGACGACCAGCGCGCATTTCATGTTCCGGCCTCATTGCGCCTGCATCCGGGGCAGGCTGGTCTCGATCATCGTGCCGCGTTCCGGCGCGGACAGCCGCAGCGTGCCGCCCAGCAGGGTGATCCGCTCGCGCATGCCGGTCAGCCCGGTGCCCTCGCGGCTGCCCGGCGCGAAGCCCGCGCCGTCATCGGTCAGGATCATGCGCCAATGCGCCGGATCGGTCCAGAGCCGGATGACCACCTCGCGCGCGCCCGAGTGGCGCAGCGCGTTCGTGGTGCCCTCTTGCAGCACGCGAAACAGCGTGACCGCCGTCGCCTCGTCGGGTTCGGGCAGGTCGGGCGCCACCTCCAGCCGGATCGCCAGATCGCCAAAGCGCCGGCCCAGATCGGCGACATAGTCGCGCAGCACCGTCGCCAGCGGCAATTGCCCGATAGCGGCGGGGCGCAAATCGTCCAGAAGGGCGCGATTGACGCGGGCGATTTCCTCGGCGATGGCGGCGATGGCATCGGCCTGCGCGGCGACCTGCGGGCTGGGCGCGGCCTCGCGCAGGGCGTCGGCCTCGACCCGCAGGCCGAAGAGACAGGGGCCCATCTCGTCATGCAGGTCGCGGGCGATGGCCTTGCGCTCCTCGTCGCCGCGGCTGACGACCTGTCGCTGCAGCCGCACCCGGTCGGCCTGCGCGCGCGCCAGGGCCTCGGCCAGCCGGTCGACGCCGCGCGCCAGCGGTGCGAGATCCGGCTGCGGCACCGCGCCGACGCGGGCCGCCAGGTCGCCCCTTTCCAGTTCCGCCAGCCGCGCCGCGATACCCTCGACCGGGCGCAGCGCGTGGCGGGTCGCGATCAGGATCAGCAGCGCCTGGCCGGCGGCCGCCAGCGCCGCCAGCCCCAGCGTGCGGCGGATGTCGCCCCAGGCCGCGGCGATCTCGGCCGTGGGGTCGCTGGCGATATAGACATAGCCGCGCAGCCGCCCGTCGAGGCTGACCGGCAGGCGGATCTCCTGCGGATCGGGCGCCACGAGGGCCGCGAACCAGCCGGGCGCCGGGTCGCCGGCCCCGGTCGGCGCGTCCGGCGTGCGCACCTCGCCGGCGCGGGCGTCCAGCACCCCGATCCGGGTGTGGCGCGGCGGCACCAGCCGGTCGGGCAGCGCCGCCATCAGCCGGTCATGCGGTACGGCGCCCTGCATCGTGCCGACCGTGGCCAGCACCAGCGAGCGGGCGGTCTCGGTCGCCAGCCGGCTTTCGGTCGCGATCTCGCCGCGCAGGCTGTCGAGGCTGGCCGCCGCCAGGGCCCCGATCAGCAGGGCCTGCATGGTAAGGATCACCACCAGAATGCGCGAGGTCAGCGAAAGACGGCTCATGCGCGAAAGCTAGGCCGAAGCACCGGCCGCCGTCCATGCCTCACGGGTGGGCGCGGCAGTGGCGGGGCAAGCCGCGCCTGCTTGAGAATCGGGTCCGGTCGCGATAGCCGGGGCGCGCAGCGGCAAGTGAGGGTGGGGCGATGATCTGGGAAACGCTGGCGATGATTCCCGTGGCGCAGCTGACGGCGTTCGTCGCGGGCGGGCTGGTGCTGAACCTTGCGCCGGGTCAGGACGTGTTCTTTGCCAGCGCCTGCGGCATCCAGGGCGGGCCACGCGCCGGCGCGCTGGCGGGGTTCGGGGTCGGGCTTGGCGTGCTGGTGCATCTGGCGCTCGCGACGCTTGGCCTTGGGGCCGTCGTCGCCGCCCATCCCCAGGCGCTGCTGGCGGTGAAATATGCGGGCGCGGCCTATCTGATGTGGCTGGCCTGGAAAAGCTGGACCCCCGGGCCGGTCGATCCGCAGGCACGCGCCGCGCGGCGGCCCTGGGCCATCATCCGGCGCGGCGCGCTGTCGAACATCCTCAACCCCAAGCCGGTGCTGTTCCTGCTGGCCTTCCTGCCGCAATTCACCAGCCCTGCCCATGGCCCGATCTGGCAGCAGATCCTGGCACTGGGGCTGATCTTCGCCGTGACAGGGACGCTGGTGACGATGGGCTACGGGATCCTGGCTGGCCATGCCGGGCAGATGCTGGGCCGTCGTCTGGGGGTGGTGAACAAGGTCGCGGCGGTGCTGTTCGCGGCGCTGGCGATCCGGCTGGTCGCGCGATGATGCGCGCCTATGATCCGCCGTCCGAGCCGCCGCAGATCCTGCATGCCGACCACCAGATCCTGGTGGTGGACAAGCCCGCCGGCCTGCTGTCGGTGCCGGGGCGCGGCGAGGACAAGGCCGATTGCCTGATTGCCCGGCTGCGCGGCGCCTTCCCCACCGTGCTGCTGGTGCATCGGCTGGATCTCGACACCTCCGGCGTGATGATCTTTGCGCTGACGCCCCATGCCCAGCGGCATCTTTCTGCGCAGTTCGAGGCGCGGCATACGAAAAAGGTCTATGTCGCGCGGCTGCATGGCCGGCTGGACCCCAGGACCGGCCGCGTCGATCTGCCGCTGATCGTGGACTGGCCGAACCGGCCGCGCCAGAAGGTCGACCACGCCGAGGGCCGCCCCGCGCAGACCGACTGGCGGGTGCTGCGCGCCAGCGACCACGAGACGCGGGTGCGGCTGACGCCGATCACCGGCCGCAGCCACCAGCTGCGTGTGCACATGGCACAGACCGGCCACCCGATCCTGGGCGACACGCTGTATGCGACCGGCGCGGCGGCGGCGCATCCGCGGCTGATGCTGCATGCCGAAAGCCTGCGGGTGAAGCATCCCGAAACCGGGATTGCCACGACCTTTACCGCCGCGGCGCCGTTCTGAGGGTTCAGCCCTGGCCCGCGGGATACCAGTCGGCCAACGCCACCGTGCTGCCCGATCCACCCTCGGCGACCAGCCGCGCGAATTCCTCCACGTCGCTGTCCCGGTGGTGATAGGGCACCACGACCGCCGGCTTGAAGGCGGCCACGGCCTCGGCAGCCTGCTGGACGGTCATCGTGTAGGGCAGGTTCATCGGCAGGAACGCCATGGCGATGTCGGTCATCGCCAGCATCTCGGGCGTCGGTTCGGTATCGCCGGCAATATAGACGCGCTTGCCGCCGATCGTCAGGACATAGCCGTTGTCGCGCCCGACCGGGTGATACTGCATCCGGTCCTCGGTGGTGTTGTGCGCGGGCACCGCCTCGATGGTCATGCCCATCGCCTCGGCGGCATCGCCATTGGCCATGACGGTGGCGCGTTCCTTCATCGCATCGGGCAGCTTGTCATGGACCGACTGGTTGGTGATCAGCCGCACCGCAGGCAGCGCCTCCAGCGTCGGCAGGTCGAAATGGTCGCCATGCTCATGGGTGACGAGGATCAGCGCGGGCTCGGGCAGGCCGGCGTATTTCTGCGCGCCGCCGACCGGATCGACATGGATCGCGCCCGCCGGGGTCCGGATGACCATCGAGGCGTGATCGACGGGCAGGACCTGCACCTCGCCGCCCTCGACGGCAAGCCCGAGGGGCGATGTGGCCTGCTGCGCAAGCGGCCTGCGCGGCAGAAGGCCCGCGCCAAGCGCGGCGGCGGCAAGGGTCAGTCCGGTACGGCGGGTAAGGATCATGGTCATGTCTCCTGCTGGCAGGTTGATGGCCAAGGGGAACCCGCGCGCGGCACGACGGTTCCGGTGGCGGCGCGGCTTCTGACGCGGACGTGAACGGCTGCGGGGGGCATTGGTGAAATCGCCATGCTAGCCTGACGCCACGGTGCTGCCGAGCCACGCCCCGACGACCCAAGCCCCGCCGACCCAGCCTGACGAGGAGATCCCGATGAAGCCATTGACGGTCATTGCCGCGACCGCCCTGTTTGCCGGCTGCGCCATGGCGCAGGATTTCAACGACCGGCCGCCCAATGCCGAGGGCCAGACCCCGGCCTTCGCGAACCAGACCCGCGCCCCGGCGCTGGCCAATATCGTCATGGATCGCGAGGTCGTCGCGCGGGGGCTGGAACATCCCTGGGGCATGGCGCAACTGCCCGATGGCAGCTGGCTGGTGACCGAACGTCCGGGCCGGCTGCGGCTGGTGTCGCCCGAGGGCAACCTGTCGGATGCCATCGCCGGCGTGCCCGCGGTCGATGCGCTGGATCAGGGCGGGCTTCTGGATGTCGCCATTGCCCAGGATTTCGCGCAGACCCGCCGGGTCTGGCTCAGCTTTTCCGAACGCAATGCCGAGGATCTGACCTATACCGCCGTTGCCACCGGCGTCCTGTCCGACGACGCCAGCCGGCTTGAGGACATGCGGGTGATCTGGCGGCAGACGCCCTATCCCTCGACGCTGCATTACGGCTCGCGGCTGGTCTTCGACGGGCAGGGCGGGCTGTTCGTCACCACGGGCGAGCGCGGCGGTACCGACGCGCCGCGCTTTGCGCAGGATCTTTCCACGACGCTGGGCAAGGTCGTCCGCATCGACCCGATCAGCGGCGCGCCGATGGGCCGGCCCGGCGTCGACGGCGCCATGCCCGAGATCTGGTCATGGGGCCACCGCAACATGCAGGGCGCCACGCTGGGACCCGACGGCGCGTTGTGGACGGTCGAGCACGGGCCGATGGGCGGGGACGAGCTGAACCGCCCCGAGGCCGGCCGGAACTATGGCTGGCCGGTCGTCAGCTATGGCGAGGAATACAGCGGCGCGAAGATCGGGCAGGGCCTGACGCAGAAGGAGGGCATCGAACAGCCGGTCTATTACTGGGACCCGGTGATCGCGCCCGGCGGCATGACCTTCTATTCCGGCGAGATGTTCCCGCAATTGCAGGGCGACCTGCTGGTCGCCGGGCTGCAGGCCGGGGCGGTGGTGCGGCTGAAGCTTGGCGCGGACGGGCGCGTCAGCGGCGAATCGCGGCTGCTGCGCGATGTCGGGCGGGTACGCGATGTCGCCGTGGCGCAGGACGGCGCGATCATGGTGCTGACCGACGAACAGGACGGCGCGCTGATCCGGGCCACGTCGGGGCGCTGATCAGACCGGCTTGTGCAGCGCGTCCTCGGCGTCCTCGGGCGACAGGCCGAGGGCGTCCATCCCGGCCTCGAGCAGGTCGGCCAGATGCGGCTCGCCCATCAGGTAGTCCTCGGTCGGGATGGTCCGTTCGGCCCGCGCCGTCTCGATCGCCTCGGCCAGCTCGTCGGCCTCAAAGCTGTCGCGGCCGATCCACATGACCGCGACAAGGCTGGCCTGCTCGTCCTCGTTCAGCGCCGCGATGAAATCATGCAGCTCGCTGCGCGTGCCATGCTGGCGTCGCTGGCCCGAATGCTGCCAGGCGTCGATACCGCTGCCGTATTCGCGGGCGCGGATGATGACATGGGCGATCTTGTCGGGGCCGATCTGCAGCATCGCGATCTCCGAGGGGGTCGTTGCCGTCGCCTTCTCTTGTCGCGCCGCGGGCCGGCTCGGTCAATCCCTGCGGCCGAACAGCCGTTCGATGTCGTCAAGGCGCAACTTGACCCAGGTCGGACGGCCGTGGTTGCACTGGCCCGAGCGCGGCGTCGCCTCCATCTCGCGCAGCAGGGCGTTCATCTCGGCCGCGCTCATGCGCCGGCCGGCGCGGACCGAGCCGTGGCAGGCCATCGAGGACAGCACCGCGTCGATCCGCGCCCGCAGCCGGTCCGAGGCACCCTGATCGTCCAGATCGTCGAGGATGTCGCGGATCAGCGCCGCGGCGTCCAGCCGGCCCAGCAGGGCCGGTGCCTCGCGCACCGCGACGGCGCCGCCGCCGAAGGGTTCGATGACCAGGCCCAGCCGCGCCAGGTCGTCGGCGATCGACAGGATCCGCGCGCTGTCGGCGGGCGCCAGCTCGACGATCTCGGGGATCAGAAGGGCCTGGCCGGGGATGCCGCTGGCGGCCGCCTGCGCCTTCAGCCGTTCATAGACCAGCCGCTCATGGGCGGCATGCTGGTCGACGATCACCAGCCCGTCCGCCGTCTGCGCGATGATGTAATTCTCGTGCAGCTGCGCGCGGGCGGCGCCCAGCGGGGCGTCGGCGGGCACCGCGTCGTCCTGCGCGCTGTCCTCGAAGCGTGCCGAGGGGGTTTCGGCGAAGCCGCCGGCGAATCCCGGAACCGGCGCCTGCAGGTCGAGGCTGGCGCGGATCGCCCCGCCCGAGGGGCGGTAATCCATCTGGTAGGCGCGCGTCGCCGCCGGACGCGGGGCCTCGGCGCGAAACGCCGCCAGCGTCGCATCGCCCAGCGTGGACGAGGCGCGCGGCCCGGCCCCGGCCAGCGCATGACGCAGCGCCGAGACCACCAGCCCGCGCGCCGCCTGCGGATCGCGGAACCGCACCTCGGCCTTCGCGGGATGCACGTTCACATCGACCATCTGCGGATCGCAGGCCAGATACAGCACGGCCGCGGGATGCCGTCCCGACGCCAGCATGTCCGTGTAGCCCGCCCGCAGCGCCCCGGTCAGCAGCTTGTCGCGCACCGGGCGGCCGTTGACGCAGACATGCTGCGCCACCGCCGCGCCGCGCGAATAGGTCGGCAGCGCGGCAAGCCCGGTCAGCCGCAACCCGTCGCGCTGGGCCTCGATGCGGATGGCGTTGTCGGTGAAGTCGCGCCCCATGACCCGCGCCAGGCGGGCCTGCAGCGCGCCGAACAGGTCGCCCTGCTCGGCATCGGCGCGAAAGATCTCGTGGCCATCGGCGGTCAGCGTCAGGCTGACACGCGGTTCGGCCATCGCCAGCCGCCGCACGCAGTCGGCGACCGCCTGCGTTTCGGCCCGGTCGCTGCGCATGAATTTCAACCGCGCGGGGGTGGCGAAGAACAGGTCGCGCAACTCGACCACGCTGCCCTCGTTCGCGGCGGCCGGGCGGACCGGCTGCATGGCCCCGCCCGCGACGGAAATCGTGGCGCCCTCGGCGCCTGCCACCCGCGAGGTGATGCACAGCCGGCCCACCGCCCCCAGCGAGGGCAGCGCCTCGCCGCGAAAGCCGAAACTGCGGATCGCCAGAAGGTCGCTGCCGTCGATCTTGCTGGTCGCGTGGCGCGACAGCGCCAGCGGCAGGTCCGCGGCGGTCATGCCGCAGCCGTCATCGGCGACCCGGATCAGCCGCTTGCCGCCCTGCTCGATGGCGATGTCGATGCGGGTGGCGCCGGCATCCAGCGCGTTCTCGACCAGCTCCTTGACCGCCGAGGCGGGACGCTCGACCACCTCGCCGGCGGCGATCCGGTTGGCGGTGGTTTCATCCAGCTGCCGGATGACGGGGCGCATGTTGGGGGCGTGCGAATTCATCTTACAAGATATAGCAGGCGTGGAGGCGGGCGGGAAGTTCTTCCTGTGCCGATCCGCGAGCCAAGGAAACCGCAAGGCGCTGTTCGGGGTTGAACCGGCGATCACAATTTCAACAGGAAGGAAATTCCCATGCAGAAATCCCTGATGATCCTCGCCTGCGGTGCGGCCCTGGCGGTCGCGGCATGCGGTCCGAACACCGCCACCCGCGCGACCACCGGCGCGGCCACCGGGGCCGTCGTCGCGGGGCCGGTCGGCGCGGTCGCGGGCGCCGCGCTGGGTGGCAGCGGCGCGGTGCGGGTGGAATGACGCAATGACACGGCGGCGGGCCGGCCTGTCGCCGGCCCGTCTCCCCTCAGCCGCCTGACGCCTCGGGGGCGGTGGCAGCCTGGGCCTCGACGCCTTCGGGCCGGCCTACGAGAACGAATCGCAGCGCGTCCGCGTCCAGCAGTCGGGCCGCGACGCGGCGCAGATCTTCGAGGGTGACCGCCGCGACAAGGTCGTTGCGGCGGTTCACGTAATCCGCCGGAAAGCCGGCAATCTGCATCCCCGACAGAATCGAGGCGATCTTGGCGTTGCCGTCGAAGCGCAGCGGGTATTCGCCCGTCAGGTAGGTCTTGGCATCGGCGAGTTCCTGTTCGGTCGCGCCCTCGCGGGCCATGCGGTCCCACTCCTGCCGGATGAGGTCCACCGCCTCGGCGACATTGCCGTTCGAGGCGGCCAGCCCGCCCTGCCAACTCTGGCCGTAAAGCCCGGTGGCAAGGCCGGTATAGACGCCATAGGTCAGGCCGCGCTTCTCCCGGATCTCCTCCATCAGGCGCGAACTGAAACCGCCGCCGCCAAGGATGTGATTGGCGACATAGGCTGCGAAGAAGTCCGGATCGTCCTGCGGCAGGCCGGGGCCGGCAAAGCTGATGACGGTCTGCGGGCTGTCCCAGTCCACCACCGACAATCCGCCGCCGGCCGCGATCGTCGCCGGGTCGGGCAGGGGGGCGGTGCCTTCGGCGGGCAGCCCCGACAGGATCCGGTCCACCAACAGGCCCAGTTCCTCGGCGGTGATGTCCCCGGCGGCGCCCACCACCACCCGGTCGCGGGCCAGGACCCGGTTCTTGGCGGCGACGAGATCCTTGCGGGTCAGTGCCGCCACGGTTTCGGCGGTGCCGTTGACCGAACTTCCATAGGGGTGATCGCCCCACAACTGCCGCGCCATTTCCTTTGCGGCGATGGCCTGCGGGTCGGTCGCCTCGGACCGGATCATCGCCTGCACCTGTGCGCGCACCCGTTCCACGGCGCTGTCGTCGAATCGCGGCTGGCCCAGCGCCAGGGCCAGAAGGTCGGCCACCTGATCGCGGTTTTCGGTCAGCGCCCGCATACGCACCGACAGCGCGTCGTCGCCCACATCGAAGCCGAGGCTTGCGCCCAGCATCTCCAGCTCTTGCGCGAATTGCGTGGCATCGCGCTTGCCCGCGCCCTCTTCCAGCAGGCCGGTCATCAGGTTGATCGCCCCGCGCTTGCCGGGGGCATCAAGGCTGGCGCCGCCCTTGAAGTCGAGGCTGATCGCCACGAAGGGGATCGAGTGGTCCTCGACCAGCCAGGCATCCACGCCGCCCGGCGAGGTCACCTGCCGGATGTCGATGGCCTGGGCCGGAAGGGCCGTCAGGGTCAGGATCAGGAAGACAAGGGCGCGGATCATTGCTGCGGCTCCGTTGCGGGGCTGGCGTCGGGAAGGCGGCGTGCGGGCGGGCGGCCTGCGGCGGTCGCAGCGGCGCCGGCCTGCGGGTCGGCCTGTGGGTCGGCCTGCGCCTCGGTTGCCGCTGCCGGCAGCAGCCAGCCGGTGACGGTGGCCCTGCTGTCCAGCAGCGCGGCGGCGGCGCTGCGCAGCTGGTCGGCGGTGACGGCGTCCAGCAGGTCGGGCCAGCCGGCCACGTCCTCGGCGCTCAGCCCGATCGACAGGCCCTGCCCGTAATCATAGGCCCGTCCATGCGCGCTGTCGCGGGCATAGACCTGCGCCGCGCGGATGCGCGTCTTGACACGCGCCAGATCATCCTCGTCCGGCCCCTTCGCCAGGAACTCGGCCAGTGTGGCGTCCAGCAACTCCTCGGCCTTCCGCGTCGCCATGCCCTCGGCCGGCACCATCGACAGGGTGAAGGTCGTGGGGTCCAGCGACAGCCCGTCATACGAGGCCGAAACCCACAGCGCCTTGCCCGGCAGGGCCAGCGCCCGTCCCAGGACCGATGTCTGCATCGAGCCGCCCAGCAGTTCCGCCAGCACGGTCAGCGCCGCCGCATCCTGCTGATCGCCGGGGTTGCGCTCGGGGGCGAGATAGCTGCGCACCAGCGTCGGCTGGGCCACCCGCGCATCCTGCATCTGCATCCGGCGCGGTGACCGCTGCACGGGTTCCTGCGGGCGCTGGCGGGGCGCGGCCTTGCCCTTGGCGGGGATCGGGCCGTAATACTGTTCGGCCAGCTTGCGGACCTCGTCGGCGGTCACGTCGCCGGCAATGATCAGCACCGCCTCGTCGGGCGAATAATGGGCGTCGTACCAGGCGATCGCGTCCTCGCGGGTCAGGCCCATCATCTCGTCGCGCCAGCCGATCACCGGGCGGCCATAGGGGTGGTTGTAGAACTGCACCGCGGCGCGTTCCTCGGCAAAGAGGGCGCGGGGATCGCTGTCGGTGCGCTGTGCGCGTTCCTCCAGCACGACCTGCCGTTCGGCCTGCCAGTCATCCTCGCCGATGCGCAGATTGGCCATTCGGTCGGCCTCCATCCGCATGATCATCGGCAGGCGGTCGCTGGCGATGCGCTGGAAATAGGCGGTGTAGTCGTACGAGGTGAAGGCGTTGTCCATGCCGCCATTCGCGGTGACGGTCTTCGAGAACTCGCCCGCCGCCAGCGTGTCGGTGCCCTTGAACATCAGGTGTTCCAGATAATGCGCGATGCCCGACTTGCCCGGCATCTCGTCGGCGGCGCCGACCCGGTACCACAGCATCTGCACGACGACCGGGGCGCGGCGATCCTCGATCACAACCGCCTCGAGGCCGTTGGGAAGCGTGAAGTGGCTGATGCCCTCGGGCAGGTCGCCGGTGCGGGCCGCGGATGGCTGCGCCCTGGAAGCCTGCGTGTCGGGCGCTTGCGCGTCGGATGTCCGCGTCTCGGCCGCGGGGGGCGCGGTCTCGGGCGTCTGGGCCGGTGCCGCCGTGGCCAGCAACAGCACCAGTGCGGGGGCCGCGATCAGGGCAGGGCGGAACGGCGGGGCGGTGCGACGCATGGGCAGGACCTCCAGTTGGACGGGCGGAAATCTGGCCTGACGCCGCGATGCGCGCAACCCGGACTCGCGGCATTGTGTGGCACGCGCCTGCGACAGGTCGCAGCAGGCCGCCGCGGCGGTCGCCGGGGCAAGGCGGTCTCAGGCGGGTGCGATCACTCGGCCGCGGGGGCGGGAGAGGTCGAGGTGCGGGCCCCGGCGCGCTGCCAGCGCAGTTGCTCGGCCACCGGGTCCAGCGTCATCGCCCGATAGGCCCGCAGATAGACCGAGGTGCCGAACAGCGTCTCCAGCGGGCGACGGGAATTGCGCGACCGCCATTCCACATCGGCCTGCGCCAGCCGGGAGCGGATGTCAGCCTGGTTGCCGCGCCGCGAGGCATGGGCCACCAGCGCCTGATCGGCCGCAGCAACGCCCTGATCGGCCAGCCGGCCGGGATCGCCGCCCAGCGCCGCCACGGCATCGGCCTGCGGCGTCGGGTCGGTGATGTTGGCACCGCCCGGCGTCGGCGCCGGAAGCACGGCCAGATCGGGCGGCATCGACAGGGCGCGGGTCGGCAGCACCGCGAATTCGTCGGGGCTGTTCTGGCCCGCGCTGATGTTCATCAGGCGCGGATCGCCGCCACAGGCCACAAGCCCGGCCGTCGCCGCCAAACCGATCACCAGCGCCATTGCCCGCATGTCCTGTCCCTTTTGTCGTTCGCGCCCGTTCTAGCCTTATTTCTCGGCCCCGTCACGGGTGTTGTCCGGCGCCGGTCCGGTCGTCTCGGGCGCGGTCCTGGCGGCTGGTCGCGGCGCGGTGCGCTGCCGCGGGGTGCGGGCCGGGGCAACCGCTTCGGGGGGGCGCTGCGGCATCAGCACCAGCCCGATCGCGCCGGCAAAGATCGAGATGTCGGCCACGTTGAAGCTGTAGGGATTCTGCCAGCCGGGCAACGACATATTCAGGAAATCGGCGACCGCGCCATAGGCCAGCCGGTCGATGACATTGCCGATCGCCCCGCCGGTCAGCAGCCCCGCCGCGAGGCGCGCGAAGCGGCCGGCCGCGCTGCGCCAGATCCACAGCCAGACCCACAGGCAGATCGCGACCGCGACCCCGATCAGGATCCAGCGCGTCACATCCCCGTCCGACGCCATCAGCCCGAAATTCACGCCCTGGTTCCACGCCATGCGCAGGTTCAGCCAGGGTGGAAGCAGGTCGATCTCGCGCAGCCGGTCGAGATGCAGCACATGCACGACCCAGTATTTCAGCGCCTGGTCGGCGGCGATGATCGCGGCCGCGGTCCAGGCGGTCAGCCGCATGTCGGCGCGCGCCGGGGGCGGCGTCGGGCTCTTGGCGCGCCGCGCCGCCGGGGCCTTCTTGGTGCCATCGGACGCCACCTGCCGGGCCGGTGTCGGAACCCTGCTCATCAGTGCCGGAAATGGCGCTGGCCGGTCAGCGCCATCGCCAGGCCCAGCCGGTCCGCGGCGGCGATCACCTCGTCGTCGCGCAGCGAGCCGCCGGGATGGATGACCGCCTTCGCGCCGGCCTCGGCCAGCGTCTCGATGCCGTCGGCGAAGGGGAAGAACGCGTCCGAGGCGACCACCGCGCCGATGGTCAGCGGCAGCGGCAGGCCCAGGGCCTCGGCCATGTCCTCGGATTTGCGCCGCCCGATCCGGGTGCTGTCCACGCGGCTCATCTGGCCGGCGCCGATGCCGACCGTCGCGAGGTCCTTGGCGTAGACGATGGCGTTCGACTTGACGTGCTTCGCCACGTTCCAGGCGAACAGCATGTCGGCCAGTTCGGACTCGGACGGCTGCCGCTCGGTCACGATGCGCAGCGCCGCGGGCTCAAGATGGCCGTTGTCGCGTGTCTGCGCCAGAAAGCCGCCGGCGACCTGCCGGAAGGTCATCCCGCCCGCGCGCGGATCGGGCAGCCCGCCCGTCGTCAGCAGGCGCAGGTTCTTCTTGCCCGCGAAGATGCGCCGGGCGTCCTCGTCGGCCTCGGGCGCGATCACCACCTCGGTGAAGATCTTCACGATTTCCTCGGCGGTCGCCCCGTCCAGCGGCCGGTTCAGCGCGACGATGCCCCCGAAGGCCGAGGTCCGGTCGCAGTCGAAGGCCCGGCGATAGGCCTCGATGGCGGTGTCTGCGCGCGCCACGCCGCAAGGATTGGCATGCTTGATGATCGCGCAGGCCGGACCCTCGGCGGGATCGAACTCGGCGACCAGTTCGAAGGCCGCGTCGGTGTCGTTGATGTTGTTGTAGGACAGCTCCTTGCCCTGCCACTGCCGGGCCGTGGCCACGCCGGGCCGCGCTTCGCCGGTGACGTAGAAGGCGGCGCGCTGGTGCGGGTTCTCGCCATAGCGCAACCCCTGCGCCAGCCGACCCGCGAAGACGCGGCGGCGCGGCGTCTGCTCGCCGATCGCCTCTGCCATCCAGGTCGAGACGGCGGCATCATAGGCGGCGGTCCGCGCATAGGCGATCTGCGCCAGCCGCTGCCGGAAGGCCAGGCTTGTCCCGCCGCCCTGCGCATCCATCTCGGCCAGCAGCGCGTCGTAATCGGCCAGATCGACGATCACCGACACGAAGCCGTGGTTCTTGGCCGCCGCGCGGATCATCGCGGGGCCGCCGATGTCGATGTTCTCCACGCAATCGGCATGATCGGCGCCCCGGGCGACGGTCTGCTCGAACGGGTAGAGGTTCACCACCAGCAGGTCGATCGGGGCGATTCCGTGCTCGGCCATCGCCGCGCGGTGCGCCTCGTTGTCGCGCAGCGCCAGAAGCCCGCCATGCACGGCAGGGTGCAGCGTCTTCACACGGCCGTCCATCATCTCGGGAAATCCGGTGATCTCGGCCACATCCACCACCTGCAACCCGGCCTCGCGCAGCGCGGCGGCGCTGCCGCCGGTCGACAGGATCTCGACCCCGCGCGACGCAAGCGCGCGGGCGAAATCGACCAGCCCGGTCTTGTCGGATACCGAGATCAGCGCGCGTTTCAGGGCGACGGGATGGGACATGGCGGGGCCTCGCATCTGCATGTGCCGCCCCCCTACCCAAGCAGGCCGGGAAGGTCCAGCACTTGCTGACGGGTCTTGCCTTGGCCGTGAAATATCCTCGGGGGGTCCGGGGGGCAGACAGCCCCCCGGCCGGCGCGGGACGCAAGGGCCGGCGCGGCGTCGCCCCCCTTTCACGTTGCGCCCGGCACCACCAGCCGCGCCATGAAGAACCCGTCCATGCCGCCCCGGTCCGGCCAGTGGTCGGGACGCAGCCGCAGCCCGCGCGCGGGGGTGATCCAGCCGGGCAGGGTTCCCGGCAGGTCGGGCGGCTCGATCGCAAGGCCCGGATGCCGCGCCAGCGCAGCGTCGATCTGCGCCTCGCCCTCGGCGGGCAGCAGCGAACAGACCGCATAGACCAGTCGCCCGCCCGGGCGCAGCAGGCTCAGCGCGTGGTCGATCAGCCGCGCCTGCAGCGCCACCAGATCGGCGACCCCGCTGCCGTCGCGCAGAAAGGGCAGGTCGGGGTGGCGCCGGATCGTGCCGGTGGCCGAACAGGGCGCGTCCAGCAGCACCGCATCCAGCGCCGCGGCGGGCCGCCACTCCAGGGCATCCGCCGCCACCACCGTTGCCGACAGCCCGCACCGCGCCAGGTTCTGGTCCAGCCGCGCCAGCCGCGCCGCGCTGAGATCCACGGCGGTGACCTCGGCTCCTGCCGCCGCCAGTTGCAGTGTCTTGCCGCCCGGCGCGGCGCAGAGATCGGCGATCCGCTCGCCCGGCGCCGGGGCCAGCAGCCGCACCGGCAGCGCGGCCGCCGCGTCCTGCACCCACCAATGGCCCTCGGCATAGCCCGGCAGGGCCGACACCTGCCCCTGCGTCCGCATCCGCAGGCTTCCGGTCGGCAGGGGTTGCGCCCCCGGCGGGGCCGCGGCGCCCGGCTTCAGGGTCAGGTCAAGCGGCGCGCCCGCCTGATGGGCGGCCTCGATCGCGCGGGCCGCGTCCTCGCCCCAGGCCGCCACGACCGGTTCGCGCAGCCAGCCGGGCATCCGCTGCGGCGGCAGGGCCTGCCAGCCCTCGTGCCGCGCGATCTTGCGCGCCACCGCATTGACCATGCCCGCCGCCGCCGCGCCGCCGCGCCCCTGCCCGCGCACCAGATCCACCGCCGCATCGACCACGCCATGCGCCGCGCCACCCAGTTCCAGCATCTCGACGCAGGCCAGCCGCAGCACGTCCGCGACTGGTGGCGCCGGCCAGCGCCGGACATGGGCGGCGATCACCGCATCGGCCCGGTCGCGATGGCGCAGCGTCTCGGCCGCCAGCCGTCCGGCGCGGGCCTGATCGGCTGGCGCCAAGGCCGCCAGCAGGCCCGCCAGGTCGCCCAGCGAGCGGCCCTCGCGCACGCCCTGAAGCAGGCGCAGCGCGCCGCGCCGCGCCATATCCATCCCCGGCTTTGCCAAATCGCTTTCCTTCGCCTAAGTCTTGTTCAAGACTGCGACGGACCCTTAAGCCCTGTTGGGGGATGTTTCCATGAGTGATGTGACCGGCTCCGACGACCGCGACCTGCCCCCTGCGGCACGCCGCGCCCTGGCCGAGGCGGCCGAACGCCGCCGCACCCTTGCGGCCCAGGCCCGGATCCTGCCGCGCGAATATGGCGGCCGCGACGGACCCGAGCCGGTGCGCTTCGGTGATTACGAAAAGAACGGAATCGCGGTGGATTTCTGAACATGGTCGACTGGTTGCGCGCGCCGGCGGTCCGGCAGGGCCGGGCGATCATGGCCGGGCTTCTCGATCCGATCGACCAGACCGAGGCCTATCTCGAGGCGGCGCGCAAGCATCGCTATGGCCGGCGCATCTATGCGCGGCTGACCGAGGCCCGCGCCCGCTCCGAGGCGGTGGCCGCCCATGACCGCGCCAAGGCCGAACTGCGCCACGGCATCCTCGACGGCGTGGCGATCAGCTGGAAGGACAATATCGACAGCGGCGGCATCGTCACCGAGGCCGGTTCGAAGCTGCTGGAAGGCCGGGTGCCGCGCAAGGATGCCACGGTCCTGTCGCGGGCCACGCGCGAGGGGATGATCTGCCTCGGCAAGACGCATCTGAGCGAGCTGGCCTTTTCCGGGCTGGGCCTCAACCCGGTCACCGCCACCCCGCCCAATGCGCTGGATCCGGCGCTGGCGCCTGGCGGCTCGTCCTCGGGCGCGGCGGTGTCGGTGGCGCTGGGCCTTGCCGCCGCCGCGATCGGCAGCGACACCGGCGGCTCGCTGCGGGTGCCGGCGGCATGGAACGGGCTGGTCGGGTTCAAGCCCAGCCATGATTCGGTGCCCGAAAAGGGCGTCGTGCCGCTGTGCCGCCGCTTTGACGTGGTCGGGCCGATGGCGCGGTCGGTCGAGGACTGCGCGGAACTGCTGGCGGTGCTGGCGGGCGACAAGCCGGCCGACCTGCACGGCGCCTCCGCCTCGGGGCTGCGGCTGATGGTGCTGGACGGGTTGCCCTTCGACGATGCCGAGGCCGGGCCGCTCACCGCCTTCCAGGACGCGCTCGACCGGCTGGGGCGTGCGGGCGCGCGGATCAGCACCGTGGCCACCGACTGGCTGGTGCAGGCGATGGACCTGTCGGCGCAGGTCTTCGCCCCCGAGGCCTACGGCATCTGGCAGGCCCAGATCGAGGACGCGCCAGAGCTGATGTGGGCGCCGATCCTCGAACGGTTTCGCGGCGGGGCCGGGGTCAGCGCGGCCGAATATGTCGCCGCCTGGGAACAGCTGGTGCGCATCCGCCGCAAATGGATCAAGGAGGTCGCCAGCGGCTTCGACGCGGTCATCCTGCCCACCGTGCCGATCCTGCCGCCCGACGCCGCCCGGCTGATGCAGGAACAGGATTACTATGTCCGCGCCAACCTGCTGACGCTGCGCAACACCCGCATCGCCAACCTTCTGGCACTGCCAGCGGTGACCCTGCCGACCGGACATCCGGGCTGCGGGATCATGCTCATGGGCCATGTCGGCCGCGACCGGCACCTGCTGCGCGTCGCCGCCGGCGCCGAGGCCGCGCTGGACGCGGCCTAGGCGCGCGGCCCGCCGTGCCGGCGATGGCCCGCTTTCGCTGGACGCAAGGCGGCGATCACGTTACTGTTGACGACAATAATGGGGCAAAGACCCCGCAAGCGAGGCAGTATGGCAATCCCCGAGCGGTTCTCGAACCTGCCGGATTACGCGTTCCCGCGGCTGCGGGCGCTGTTGTCGGGTATCGCGCCGGGCCTGCGTCCCGGCGAGGCGCCGATGGTCCTGACCATCGGCGAGCCGCGCCATGCCATGCCCGATTTCGTGGCCGAGGTGATCGCCCGCCACATGGACGGCTTTGCCCGCTATCCCAGCAATGACGGCATTCCCGACCTTCTTGACGCCATCGGCGGCTGGATCCGGCGCCGTCACGGCATCGAGGTCGGCGCGGACCGGATCATGGCGCTGAACGGCACCCGCGAGGGGCTGTTCAACGCCGCGCTGGCGCTGTGCCCCGAAACCAAGGCCGGCGCGCGGCCCGTGGTGCTGGTGCCGAACCCCTTCTATCAGGTCTATGCGGTCGCCGCTGCGGCGGTCGGCGCCGAGCCCGTCTTCGTCCCCGCCACGCCCGAGACCGGCAACCTGCCCGACTACGCCGCGCTGCCGCCTGCCCTGCTGGACCGGGTGGCCATCGCCTATCTCTGCTCGCCGGCCAATCCGCAGGGCGCGATTGCCCGGCGCGCGGATCTGGAACGGCTGCTGGCCCTGGCCGAGCGGCATGATTTCCTGGTCTTCGCCGATGAATGCTATTCCGAGATCTATCGCGACGACCCGCCCGAAGGCGCGCTGGCCGTGGCCACGGCGATGGGGCTGGCCGACCGGGTGGTGATGTTCAATTCGCTCAGCAAGCGGTCGAACCTGCCCGGCCTGCGGTCGGGATTTGCCGCCGGCAGCGCCGCCAACATCGCCCAGCTGCGGCGGCTGCGCAGCTATGCCGGCGCGCCGCTGTCGCCGCCCGCCCAGCATCTCAGCGCCGCGGTCTGGCGCGACGAGGCGCATGTCGAGGCCAGCCGCGCGCTTTATCGGCAGAAATACCGGATCGCCGACAGCGTCCTGGGCGAGGTGCCGGGCTACCACCCTGTCGAAGGCGGGTTCTTCCTGTGGCTGCCGGTCGCGGATGGCGAGGCTGCCGCGCGACGGCTGTGGGCCGAGGCGGGCATCCAGGTGCTGCCCGGCGCCTATCTGTCCCGCGAGGTCGAGGGGCACAATCCGGGTCGCGGGTTCATCCGGGTCGCGCTGGTCGCCACGCCCGAGGAGACCGGGTCCGCGCTGACGCGGCTGCGCGAGGTGTTGTATGATGGTGCTTGAAGGCAAGAGGGGCTGACGGGATGGCAAGCTGGCAGGCGAAACACCGCGATCCGCTGTTCGACCAGACCACGCAGGCGGCTCTGGAACGGCGCGGCAAGGAACTGGCCGGCGCCGCGCTGGTGGTGCTTGCGGTGCTGATCGCGATGATGCTGGGCAGCTGGTCGGCCGAGGATCCCAGCTTCCTCAGCGCGACCGATGCCGAGGCCCAGAACCTGCTGGGCGGCTTTGGCGCCTATGTCGCCTCGCCGCTGATGATGATCGCGGGATACGGCTCGTGGATGCTGGTCGTCGCCGCGGTCGTCTGGGGCGTGCGGCTGATGCTGCACCGGGGCGAGGAACGCATCATGCGCGGCATCTTCACGCCGCTGTCGGTCGCGCTTGTCTCGGTCTATTGCAGCACGCTGACGCCGGGGCCGGACTGGCAGCAGAGCTATGGCCTGGGCGGGCATTTCGGCGACATGGTGATGGGCGCCACGCTGAACCTGATCCCGATGAAGGCGCAGATCGGCATCCGGCTGGCCGCGCTGGTCGCTGCCATCGGCGGGCTTGCCGTGCTGATCTTCGTCCTCGGCTTCAACCGGGCCGAGACGCGGGCCCTGTGGCACCGCTTTGTCACCGGCCTCGTCACCGCCTTTGATCTGGCGTTGCGGGGGGCGGGGCGCGGTGCCCGCCTGTCCGCGGGCCTCGCGCAGCGCGCCCGGACGCGGCGCGGCGCCTCGGCGGCCGCAGGGGATCACGACCCGGCCGACCAGGCGCCCGCGGCCCCGCGCGGCAACCTGTTCGCGCGGCGCAGACCTGCGGCGGGGCCGGATCGGGATGCCGAGTTCGGCGACGAGATGCCCGAGCCCGAACTGATCGAGCGCGACGCCGACTACGGCGGCGAAGCGCCCTCGCCCGAGGAGGTCAGCGGCCGCATCAGCGATGCGATCCGAAGCCGCACCGGCGCGTCCTCGGTTCTTGCCGCGGTCGCGGCGCGGCTGGCGCGCGAAGGCCACAGCCCCACGCCCCGCGCCGAGCCGCAGGCCCCGGCCGCCCCGCCCGAGCCTGCCGAGCCGATGCCCTTCGGCGCCGAGACGCAGCGCGTGGTGGTGCCACCGCTGCGCAAGCCGGCCTCCGGCACATCGCGCCAGGCCCGTGACGAGGCCGAGCCGCGGCTGCGCTTTGACGACGAGGCGACCGGCTATGAACGCCCGGCGCTGGCCCTGCTGACCGCGCCGACGCATGGCGACCGGCCGCAGATCAGCCAGGAATCGCTGATGGAAAACGCCCGCATGCTCGAGGCGGTGCTGGACGATTACGGCGTCAAGGGCCAGATCACCGAGGTCCGCCCCGGCCCGGTCGTGACGCTTTACGAACTGGAACCCGCGCCGGGGCTGAAGGCCAGCCGGGTGATCGGGCTCGCCGACGACATCGCCCGGTCGATGTCCGCGCTGTCGGCGCGCGTTTCGACCGTGCCGGGCCGCACCGTGATCGGGATCGAGCTTCCGAACGCGCGGCGCGAAAAAGTGCTGCTGCGCGAGATCCTTGCGGCCCGCGCCTTCGGTGACGGCACGCAGCCGCTGCCCCTGGCGCTGGGCAAGGACATCGGTGGCGACCCGGTTGTGGCCAACCTCGCCAAGATGCCCCACCTGCTGATCGCCGGCACCACCGGCTCGGGCAAGTCGGTGGCGATCAACACGATGATCCTGTCGCTGCTCTACAAGCTGACGCCGGATGAATGCCGGCTGATCATGATCGACCCCAAGATGCTGGAACTGTCGGTCTATGACGGCATCCCGCATCTGCTGTCGCCGGTCGTCACCGACCCCAAGAAGGCCGTCGTGGCCCTGAAATGGGTCGTCGGCGAGATGGAGGACCGCTATCGCAAGATGTCCAAGATGGGGGTGCGCAACATCGAGGGCTATAACGGCCGCGTCCGCGAGGCGCTGTCCAAGGGCGAGATGTTCAAGCGCACCGTCCAGACCGGCTTTGACGAGGATACCGGCGAGCCGATCTTCGAGACCGAGGAATTCCAGCCCGAGACCTTCCCCTATATCGTCGTGATCGTCGACGAGATGGCCGACCTGATGATGGTCGCGGGCAAGGAGATCGAGGCCTGCATCCAGCGCCTCGCGCAGATGGCGCGGGCGTCCGGCATCCATCTGATCATGGCCACGCAGCGGCCTTCCGTCGATGTCATCACCGGCACGATCAAGGCGAACTTCCCGACCCGGATCAGCTTTCAGGTCACCTCGAAGATCGACAGCCGCACCATCCTGGGCGAGCAGGGTGCCGAGCAGTTGCTGGGTCAGGGCGACATGCTCTACATGGGCAACGGCGCCCGGATCACCCGCATCCACGGACCCTTTGTCAGCGATGAAGAGGTCGAGGAGGTGGTGACGCATCTGAAATCCTTCGGGCCACCCAACTACAAGTCGGGCGTGGTCGAGGGGGTCGAGGACGACAAGGCCGACGACATCGACGCCGTCCTCGGTCTTGGCGGCGGCGATGGCGGCGACGAGGCGCTGTATGACCAGGCGGTGATGATCGTGGCGAAGGATCGCAAATGCTCGACCAGCTATATCCAGCGCAAGCTGGCGATCGGCTATAACAAGGCGGCGCGGCTTGTCGAACAGATGGAGGATCAGGGCGTCGTGTCCGCCGCCAACCATGTCGGCAAGCGCGAGGTTCTGGTTCCCGAGGTCTGAGTGCTGCCCCGATGACGGTCTGGACCCTGCATCTGCTGAACGCGCGCCACGGCCTGACCCGGGTCCTGCCCGATATCCGCGCCACCGCACGCGAGACGGTGGCGCTGGTGTCGGGCCATGCCGACCTGCCGCCCTTCGATCTGGTCGTCCGCGCGCAGCCGCCGGGCGCGGGCGATCGCGACCTGCCGGGCGGTCCGCCGCAGCCCGGACTGATCGAGATCGCGCTGAACCCCGACCGCTTCGATCCGGCGCAGATGCAGCGACAACTGATCCGCGCGATGCATCACCTGATCCGGGCCGAGGGGCCGGGCTATGGCCGCAGCCTGGGCGAGGCGCTGGTCAGCGAGGGGCTGGCGGGGCATTTCGTGGCGCTTCTGTCGGGCGGGACGGTCGATCCTCGCGCCACGACCGCACCGCCTTCGGGCCTGGCGCGGCGCGCGATGAACGAATGGTCGCGGCTTGACCACGACCACGCCCACTGGTTCCTCGGCAAGGGCGATCTGCGCCGCTGGGCGGGCTTCGGTCTCGCGCAGCGCCTTGTCGCCGAACATCTGAGGGGCCAGCCCGGGGGTGATGCCGAGCCCCTGGCGATGCTGCCGGCCGATGCCTTCCGCGCCGCGCTTCGCCGCCTTGTCGCGGCCGAGGCCGCGCCCGGCCCCGATCCCGAACGGGCTGATCGCGAACCTGCCGAGGACGGACCCGAGGACGGACCCGAGGATGCCGGCACTGATGACGGCGCCGCCGCCGCGCCGCCCGCGCCGGATGACGCATCGTCGCCTCCGGCGGGCAGCTAGCGTCGTTCAGGCACCGACCCGGCTGAGAAAGCGTTGCAGCCTCTCGTCCTTCGGGGCGCCGAAGATCTGCTCGGGCGGGCCGCTTTCGACGATCCGGCCGCTGTGCATGAACAGGATGCGGTCGGCGATCTCGCGGGCAAACTGCATCTCGTGGGTCACGATCAGCATGGTCTGGCGCCGCGCCGCCACCCGGCGCATCAGGTCCAGAACCTCGCCCACCCATTCGGGGTCCAGCGCCGAGGTCGGTTCGTCGAACAGCATCAGGTCGGCATGCAGCGCCATCGCCCGGCCGATGCCCACGCGCTGCTGCTGGCCCCCCGACAGCGCCGCCGGATAGCTGTCGGCCTTGTCGGACAGCCCGGTTTCGGCCAGCACCGCCAGCGCGCGGGCCTCGGCCTCGGCACGCGGCTGTTTCTGCACCGTGACCAGCGCCTCCATGATGTTTTCCTTGGCCGTCCTGTTGGCGAACAGCGCGTAGTTCTGAAACACGAAGGCGGTGCGCCGGCGCAGGGCAAGGATCTGCGCCCGCGAGGCCCGCGCGGCATCCAAGGTCAGGTCGCCGATGCTGATCTGCCCGGCCTGCGGGCGATCCAGGAAGTTCAGGCAGCGCAGCAGGGTCGACTTGCCGGTGCCCGACGGCCCGATCACGACCACCCGTTCGCCATGCGCGATCCGCAGGTCGACGCCGTCGATCACGGTCGTTTCGCCGAAACGCTTGGTCAGCCCGCGAATGTCGATCATCTTGCATAGGCCCGGTTGAGGAACAGCTCCAGCCGCTTCTGTCCCTGATTCAGCGCCTCGACGATCACCCAGTAGATGATCGCGACCACCAGAAACGCCTCGAAATAGCGAAAGCTGCCAGCGGCTTCCTTCTGCGCGGCGCCCATCATCTCTGTCACGCCGAGGGTGAAGGCCAGCGAGGTGCCCTTGATCATGTCGATGAAATAGTTGACCAGCGTCGGCGCCGCGATCCGCGTCGCCTGCGGCAGCACGATGCGCCGCATCATCTGGCCCTGGGTCATGCCGATCGACTGCGCGGCCTCCCACTGGCTGCGATCCACCCCGGCGATGGCCGCGCGGATGCTTTCGGCCATGTAGGCCGAGAAATGCAGTGTCAGCCCCATGATTGCCGCGGTCACGCCGTTGATCTGGGTCAGGAAGGCCAAGACCTGCGGCAGGCCGTAGTAAAACAGGAACAGCTGCACCAGCAACGGCGTGCCGCGAAAGAAGCTGATGAACAGCAGCACCAGCCAGTCCAGCCCCGGCACCTTGAACACCCGTTCCACCGCCAGCAGGGAGGCCAGCACCAGGGCCAGCGCCATGCCCACCAGCGCCATGAACAGCGTCAGCGGCACATAGCCGAGGATGACGGGCACCAGACCCAGCATGTATTCAAGGTCAAGTGCCCGCATCCAGCCTACTCCGCCGAGGTGATGTCGCTGTCAAACCACTTCTGCGAAATCTCGGCCAGCGTTCCATCCTCGCGCAGCGCCGTCAATGCGGCGTCCACCCGGTCGCGCATCGCCGTGCCGGCCTCGTCCTTGCGGAAGGGCAGGGCGTTGCGGATCTCGGAAAAGGGCTTGCCGGCCAGTTGCAGCGGCAGCGGGCTTTCCTTGATGACCTGCGCCGAGGACACGCGGTCCATCACGAAGGCATCGACCCGGCCCAGCGCGGTGTCCTGTTCGATGTTGGATTCATAGGTCCTGATCTCGACTTCGTCGGCAAAGGGCAACTCGCGCAGCAGCTGTTCGAAATTCGAGCCCAGATTGACCGCGACGGTCTTGCCCCGCAAATCCTCGACGCCGGCGATGTCGTCATTGCCCTCGCGGGTGACGACCTGCGCGCCGTCGATGACATAGGGCTGGGTAAAGCCGAACTTCGCCTCGCGTTCGGGGGTGATGGTGATCTGGTTGGCGATGGTGTCGATGCGGCCGGCCTCCAGCGCGCCGACGAGGCCGGAAAAGGACATCGTCTCGAACTGGATGTCGAGGCCGGCCTGCTCGCCGACGGCGTTCATCACGTCGACCTCGAAGCCCTGCAACTGGTCCTGCTTGACGAAGGTGAACGGGAAATAGCCGCCCGACATGCCGACGCGCAGCGTGTCGCCCTGCTGGGCGGTCGCGGGAACGGCAAGTGCTGCGGACAGCAGCACGGCCGCGGCGGTCAGGAATTTCGTCATGGTCTGTCTCCATCTGTTTCTGGAGATACAGGTGTTTGTTCGGAATGACTTTTTCAACGCATCTCGTCAAGCAAGACCATTGGTCCCGGGATTCGCGCTGCCCGGCGATGGCTGTTCCGCCGACGCCGCCGTCGGGGGTTCAGCATTGCGATGCCCGCCCATGGTCCGGAACAGCGTTCCGCCCTGCCTGGGCCGCGCCTGCGCTGCGCGGCGCCTCAGACGAAGATGAAATCGCCCGAATCAAGCTCGAACGGGCGGGTGCCGCGCAGGACGATCTCGACATCCGCGAACTCGACCACGGTGCTGCTGCCCACCCGGTAGAAGTCCAGCTGGCCGAAACGCGTGGCGCCGGAATCGATGACGATATCATCGACGTTGGGGCGGAAATCGGCGATCACGTCCACCCCGTCGCCGCGCCGGAAGAGAAAGCGGTCGGCCCCGCCGCCGCCGGTCAGCAGGTCATTGCCGGTTTCGCCGTACAGGGTGTCGACCCCGCCCTGACCCCGGATCGTGTCGGCGCCGCTGCCGCCCAGCAGCCGGTCGGCGCCGCTGCCGCCATTGATGAGGTCGTTGCCGGCATCGCCATAGATGACGTCGCGCCCGCCCGCCGCCCGCACAAGGTCATTGCCGGCGCCGCTTTCGAAACGGTCGCTGGCGCGGCTGAGGTTGATGACGTCGTTGCCCGACAGGATCTGTTGCAGCAGCGCGCGGTCGTCGGCGTTGCCGGCGGTCGAGATGACCCGGAAGAACGACGCGATCGGCACCGCGAAGCCGTCCGCATACCACAGCGGCGTTTCCGAGAAGGTGAATTCGAAGATCGCGTTGACTGTCCCCGCGATCTCGCCGCGGAAGGTCTCGTAGAGGTTGTTGCCCATCAGGCTGAGGACAAGGTCCACAGGCGCGTCATAGCCGTTGACCACATAGGCGTCGCGATAGGTGCGCCCGCCAAGGTCCAGATATTCGTCCTCGAGAAGGTCGTCGTCGAAGAAATTCCGGTCGTAGAAGTTGAAATCCGCGCGGAACGTGTCCAGCGCGCTGAAAGCCACGATACGTGTCACGATGACCCCACCCTGCAACCCATTGTTGCCTTTACCTTAGACAATAGCCGATCGCCGGTGCCACCTGTCCTAATCGACAGGCAGCTTCGTGCCGCGAAGGTTCTGCCTTCCTCGCTGCGCCCCGGATGCCCGGCGGCCGACCCGCGCGCTCAGGCGACGAGGCCGGCATAGATCCCGTTGCGGGCCAGCAGCGCCGCGTGGCTGCCGATCTCGGCGATGCGGCCCTCGTGCATCACGACGATCCGGTCGGCATGGCGGATCGTGCCGAGACGGTGGGCGATGACCAGCGTCGTGCGGCCGACGGCCAGAGCGTCCAGCGCCGCCTGGATCTCGCGTTCGGTCTGGCTGTCCAGCGCGCTGGTCGCCTCGTCAAGGATGAGGATGGGCGGGTTCTTCAGGAAGGCGCGGGCGATGGCGACGCGCTGTTTCTGCCCGCCCGACAGCATCACCCCGCGTTCGCCCACCACCGTGTCGAGGCCGTCGGGCAGGCTGGCGATCAGCCCGCTCAGTTGTGCCTGTGCCGCAGCCTGCGCGATCTCGGCGTCGGTCGCGTCGAGGCGCCCATAGGCGATGTTCTCGCGCAGCGTGCCGCCGAACAGGAACACGTCCTGGCTGACCAGCCCGATCTGGCGGCGCAGGCTGGTCAGCCGGATCCGTGGAAGGGCCAGCCCGTCCACGGTGATACGCCCCCCGGTCGGATCGTAGAAGCGCGGCAGCAGGGCCAGCAGCGTGGTCTTGCCGGCGCCGGAATGGCCGACGAAGGCCACCGTTTCGCCCGCCCGGATCTGCAGGTCGATGCCGGTGAGGATCGGTCGGGCGGGGTCATAGGCAAAGCCCACCGCCTCGAAGCCGACATCGCCGCGCAGCGCGGGGGCGTCGATGGCGTCGGGCGCGTCGGCGATCTCGGGCTCGGTCGCCAGCAGTTCCTGATAACGGCGAAAGCCCGCGATGCCGCGCGGATAGGTCTCTATCACGGCGGCGATCTTTTCCAGCGGGCGGTAGAAGACGCCGACCAGCAACAGGAAGCCCACGAAGCCGCCGGTCGTCAGGCTGCCGGCCAGCACGAAGCCCGCGCCCATCACCATCACAACCACCTGCACCAGCCGCAGCCCCATGTATTGCAGCGCGGACGAGGCGGCCATCACCCGGTAGGCATCCAGCTTGGCCTGGCGGTAGCGTGCATTGTCGCCGGCGAACAGGTGGGTCTCGTGGCGTTCATTGCCGAAGGCCTGCACCACGCGGACCCCGCCCAGCGCCTCTTCCAGCCGGACGTTGAAATCGCCGACGCGCGCATAGATCGCCCGCCATGTCCGAGTCATGCGCCCGCCATAGACGATCACCAGCACCAGCATGGCCGGCACGATCAGCGCCACGACCAGCGCCAGCTGCGGGTTGATCCAGAACATCAGCGCGAAGGCGCCGAAAAACGTCATGATCGCGATGAAGGCGTCCTCGGGGCCGTGATGGGCGACCTCGCCGATCTCCTCGAGGTCGCGGGTGACCCGTGCGACCAGCTTGCCGGTGCGGGCGCGGTCATACCAGCGCCAGGACAGCCGCGTGAGGTGATCGAAGGCCCGGGCGCGCATCTCGGTCTCGATGTTGATGCCCAGCTTGTGGCCCCAGTAGATCACCACGCTCAGCAACCCGGCATTGATCGTGTAAAGGACCAGCAGCCCGGCGGCGGCGGCGATCGTCAGCCCCCAGTCGCCGCGCGGCAGCAGATGGTCGATGAAGCCGGTGATGGCCAGCGGAAAGGCCAGTTCCAGAAGCCCCGACAGCGTGGCGCAGCCGAAATCCAGCCAGAACAGGCCAAGGAAGGGGCGGTAATACGAGAAGAAGTCGCGCAGCATGTGTCATCCTCGGGCAACGATCCGGTCGCCGAACAGGGGCGGGTTCGGGCCGCGCGGCAGCCCAGTCTGCTGCGGGCCCTGGTCTTGCTGGGCCGGCGGCCCGGATGACCGAGGCCGGCGTTGCGGGGGTCTCGCCCTCATGCGGCATCGCGGCGGCGGCGCACGGGGCGAGGACCCGGACCCGGCAAGGGCTCCGGCGCGGCGACGGGATGGGGCATCGGCAGCGGTCCTCGTGCGGAGACGCGCCGACAGCTGATTAAAAAACTCGGAATTGTCAATTGTCCGAGTGAAAAACTTTGATATAGCTCGGCGGCGACTGGAATGGAACGCGGGTGACGACATGGCGCATATGCGCAGCTATCGCAGCACGGGCCGGATCGAACGGGCCGCGGGGGCCGCCGTGGCCGCGTTGAAGGCGCGGGCTGCGGCGTGGGAAGTGCCGCTGGTCGAGGCGCCCGAGCGGCTGAGCCTTGTGCTGTGGGGCTGCGAACTGATCCTGATGCCGCAGCCCGATGGCGTGCAGATCGACCTTGTCGGCCCCGAGGAGCGGTTGATCGGCACATTGCGCGACAGCGCCACCGAGATCTTCGCCGAGGTCGGCCTGCCGGTACTGTGGGATCATGTCGATGTCGGCGCGCTTGCCCCCGGCCTTTCGCTGATGCGGGTCGAGGCGGTGAGTCCGCTGACGCCCGGCTTCCTGCGCGTGCGCCTGTCGGGTCCCGAGGCCGGGCGCTTCGCATCGGGCGGGCTGCATTTCCGCCTGCTGTTGCCGCCGGCCGGGCGCCCGGCGATCTGGCCCCGGGTGGCCGGAACCGGCCGGACGGTCTGGCCCGAGGGGGCGGACGCGCTGCACCGCCCGGTCTATACCGTGGCCGCGCAGGAGGCCGACTGGCTGGACTTCGACATCTTCCGGCATCGCGGCAGCCCCACCTGCGACTGGGCCGAGGCCGGTCCGGTGGGGGCCACGGTCGGCATCATCGGTCCTGGCGGGGGCTGGTGCCCCGAGGCGGGCCGGCTGTTCCTGTTCGGCGACGAGACCGCCCTGCCGGCGATCAGGCGGATGCTGGATCTGGCGGGCGGCCGCGCGCGGGCCGTGCTGCGCTGCGCGGCGGCCGATCTGGGCCGGCTGGCCGGCGACCCGCGCGTCGACCGCAGCGACGACCTGCTGGCCGCGCTGGCCGCGCAGGAGGCGTGCGGGCCCGACCATTTCCTGTGGTTCGCGGCCAGCGCCGACGAGGCACGCGCCGCCCGCCGGCATCTGCAGGATCGCGGCGTGGCCAGGGCGCGGTTCGTCGCCGCCGCCTACTGGTCATGACGCGGGCCATCGCGCGGGGCGTGGTCGGGCCGGGCGGGATCAGCGCCGGCGGCGGAACAGATCGGCACGGTCATAGAGGGATTCCAGCCGCTTCATCCGCGCCTCGGTCCGGGGCCACGCGCGTTCCTGAACCGCGGCCAGCAGCGTTTCGACCAGCACCAGCAGCGCGGCCGATGAATCCCAGGCCGAGGGCACCTCGATCTGGGCGGTGAAGCGCAGGCAGGCATGTCGCGCCACCGGGCTGACCCAGGGATCGGTCAGCAGCAGGATCCGCGCGCCGCGTTCGGCGGCCAGTTCGGTCAGCTGCAGGATCGCGTCCTCGTAGCGGCGGATGTCGAACACCACCAGCAGGTCGCCCTCGCGCATGTCGAGCAGCGCGGGCGGCCAGGCGCTGGACAGGCCCGGCAGGATCGCCACGCCGGGCCGCACAACGCTGAGCTGGGTGACCAGATATTCCGCCACCGACTGGGTGATTCGCCCGCCGATCACCCGGACCTGCCGCGCCGGATCGGCCAGCAGGTCGGCGGCGGCGTCGAAATCTCCGTGGTCGATCCGCTCCAGCGTCACCCGCAGGTTGGTCAGCACCGCATCGGCAAAGCGGTTCAGGATATGCGTCTGCGGGGCCGACTGGCTCCAGCGCGCGCGCTTGGCGAGGGGCGATTCCAGCCGGGCCTCGATCTCGGATCGCAGCTGCGCCTGGAATTCGGGATAGCCGCGAAAGCCCAGCTTCTGCACCAGCCGCAGCACCGTCGGGGTCGAGACCCCGGCCTCGCGCGCCAGCTGCGACATCGAGGCGAGGCCGGCGACCGGATAATGCCGCGTCAGATGGCCGGCCAGCCCGCGCTCCAGCGGGGTCAGCGCATCGAACTGCCGCGCAAGGCGTTCCTCGATCAGCATCGCGGCGGCAGGGGTCTGGTCGGGCATCTGCGGCTCCTTCCCCGGCGGGGCTGCCGGGGCATGGCAAGGGGGCGGGCGTAACGAATTTAACAGACAATTCAGGCCATGAAAAAATATTGACAGAAACCGCCCTGCTGATCCAGCCTGTCGTGAGCGGAGGGCGGATGGCGAAGGCGGCGGCAGTTCTGGCGATCGAGGGGGCGGATGCGGCCGGGCCGGCCGTCTTGGTCTGCGAACATGCCTCCAACGCGCTGCCGAAGGATTGGGGCGATCCCGGCATCGACGCGGCGCAGCAGCAATCGCATGTCGCCTGGGATCCGGGCGCGCTGGACCTCGCCCGGGGGCTGGCGCGGCTTCTGGACGCGCCGCTGATCTTCGGCCGGGTGTCGCGGCTGATCTATGACCTGAACCGCCCGCCACATTCGCCCGCCGCCATGCCCGACCGCAGCGAATTGCACGACATCCCCGGCAACCGCGACCTGGCCCCCGCCCTGCGCCGGCGCCGCACCGACGAGATCTACCTGCCCTTCCATGCCGCGCTGGCGGCGATGCTGGCGCATCGGCTGGCGATCGGGCAGATGCCGGTACTGATCACTGTCCACAGTTTCACGCCGGTCTATTTCGGCCGCCCGCGCGCGGTCGAGTTCGGCGTGATCCATGATCGCGACGACCGTCTGGCCCGCGCCATCGCCGCTGCGGCGACGGGCCTCGAGACGCGGCTGAACGCGCCCTACAGCGCCGCCGACGGCGTGGCGCACACGCTGGCGCTGCACGCCACGCCGATGGGCCTGCGACACGCCATGCTGGAGCTGCGCAACGACCTGCTTGCCGGCGGGGCAGGCGCCGCGATGGCGCAGCGGCTGGCGCCGGTGTTGCGCGCGGCCATCGGGGATGCCGCGTGATGCCGGGCTGGGCGGTCGGCTATGTCCGCGCGGTCGAGGCGCTGAACCATCGCATCGGGCGCGCGGCGATGTATCTGCTGTTCGCGATCATGGGCATCCTGATCTGGTCGTCGCTGACCAGGATGGCCGATGTGCCCGCGCTTTGGACGATGGAGATGGCCCAGTTCACGCTGGTCGCCTACTACCTGCTCGGGGCGCCCTACGCGATGCAGCTTGGCGCCAATGTCCGCATGGACCTGCTGTATGCGCGGCTCGGCCCGCGGGCGCAGGCGCGGCTTGACCTGCTGACGGTGTTCTTCCTGCTGTTCTACCTGGGCGTGATGCTGTGGGGCGCGGTCGATTCCACCGCCTACAGCCTTCAGATCAACGAACGTGCGCCCAGTGCGTGGCGGCCTCTGCTGTGGCCGATCAAGCTGGTCATCACGCTGGCCTTCGCGCTGATGATCCTGCAGGCCATCGCCTATCTGATCCGCGACATCGCCATCCTGCGCGGCGTCGAGATCCCGCGGCCCTTTGCCGACGAGGTCGCGCGATGAGCCACGAGGTGATCGCGCTGCTGATGTTCTCGACCATGATGCTGATGATGGTCACCGGACAGCGCGTCTTTGGCGCCATCGGCTTTGTCGCGGTGGTCGCGGCACTGGTGCTGTGGGGTCCGGGCGGCACCGACATGGGCTTTTCGGCGGTGATGAAGGTGATGCGCTGGAACGCGCTGCTGACCCTGCCGATGTTCGTCTTCATGGGCTATGTCATGTCCGAATCGCGGCTGGCCGACGATCTCTACCGGATGTTCCATGTCTGGTTCGGGCCGGTGCCGGGCGGGCTGGCGATCGGGACGATCCTGCTGATGGTGATGATCTCGGCGATGAACGGGCTGTCGGTCGCGGGCATGGCCATCGGCGCGACCATCGCCCTACCCGAACTGGTCCGGCGCGGTTATGACAAGCCGATGATCTCGGGCGTGATCCAGGCCGGGTCCAGCCTGGGGATCCTGATCCCGCCCTCGGTGGTGCTGGTGCTGTATTCGCTGATCGCGCGCCAGCCGGTCAGCCAGCTGTGGCTGGCGGGCATCGGGCCGGGGCTGCTGATGGCGGCGCTGTTCATCGCCTATGTCGTGATCCGCACCCGGCTGAACCCCGCGCTGGCCCCGCCGATGCCATCGGAGGAACGCGCCGCGATCACCTGGGCGCAGCGGATCGCGCTGCTGCGGGCGGGGCTGCTGCCGGTGGCGATCTTCGTGGCGATGATGGTGCCCTTCGTGCGCGGCTGGACCTCGCTGACCGAAAGCAGCGTGGTCGGCGCGCTGGCCGCCGTGCTGGCGGCGGTCGTGAAGGGCCGCTTCACGCGGCAGGTGTTCGAGACCGCGACCCGCCAGACGCTGGCGATCACCTGCATGTTCATGCTGATCATCACCGCGGCGCTGTCCTTCGGGGCGGTGTTCGACGGGCTGGGCGCCGGCCGCGCCATCGAGGGGCTGTTCCTGCGCGAGATGGGCCTTTCGCCCTTGCAGGTGCTGCTGCTGATGCAGGCCTCGTTCCTCGTCATGGGGATGTTCCTCGACGATACCGCGATGCTGGTGATCGTCGCGCCGATCTTCGTGACGCTGGCCCGCAGCCTGGGCTTCGATCTGGTCTGGTACGGCATCCTCTATACCATCACCTGCCAGATCGCCTATCTGACGCCGCCCTTCGGCTACAACCTGTTCCTGATGCGGGCGATGGCCCCGCCCGATTTTACGATGGGCGTGATCTACCGCTCGGTCCTGCCCTTCGTGCTGATCATGGTGCTGACCTTGGCGCTGGTGATCGCCTTCCCGCAGATCGCCATGTGGCTGCCGCAGTCGATCTACGGTCAATCATAAAACAGGGAGACACGACCATGACCACGACACGACGCAAGTTCCTGACCACCGGCGCGCTGGCCGCCGGCACCGGGGCGCTGGCCGCGCCCGCCATCGCGCAGGGCGCACCGCTGAAGTGGCGGATGCAGACCTATGCCGGCGCCACCCTGGGCGAGCATGTCTGCAAGCCCGCCATCGACGCCCTCAACAGGATCGCCAATGGCCAGATGGAGATCGAGCTGTTCTATGCCGACCAGCTTGTGCCCACCCCGGAACTGTTCCGCGCCATGCAGAACGGCACCATCGACGCCGTGCAGTCCGACGATGACAGCATGGCCAGCCCGACCGAGGTGACGGTGTTCGGCGGCTATTTCCCCTTCGCGCTGCGCTATTCGCTGGATGTGCCGGCTCTGTTCAACCATCACGGGCTGGACGAGATCTGGAAGGAACAATACGGCGCCCTGGGCATCCAGCACATCTCGGCCGGGGCCTGGGACCCGTGCAACTTCGCCACCAAGCAGCCGATCAACAGCCTGGCCGATCTTCAGGGCAAGCGGGTATTCACCTTCCCGACCGCGGGCCGGTTCCTGACCCGATTCGGCGTGGTGCCGGTCACGCTGCCCTGGGAGGATATCGAGGTCGCGCTGCAGACCGGCGAGTTGGACGGGGTGGCCTGGTCGGGCATCACCGAGGATTACACCGTGGGCTGGGCCGAGGCGACCGGGAATTTCCTGACCAACAGCATCTCGGGCGCCTGGATCGGCCATTTCTTCGCCAACCAGTCGCGCTGGGACGAGGTGCCCGAGCACCTGAAAGAGGCGATGAAGGCCGTCTTCGACCAGTCGCATTACTATCGCCAGCACTGGTACTGGAGCGGCGAGGCCAATCTGCGCGTCAATGGCGACAAGATGACGCTGACCACCATTCCGGCCGAGGAATGGGGGCAGGTCGAGGAGGCCGCGAAGGAATTCTGGGACGAGATCGCGGCCGAGTCCGAGGTCAAGGCGCGGGTCGTCGCCAAGATCAAGGAATACAACGAGGCGATGACCAAGGCCGGGCCACCCTACCGCTATTCCTGATGCCTGCCACGGGCGCGCCGGCCGCGGCGCGCCCGATCCCCGTTCATGCCGGAGAACGTGATGCCCGCCAATCTCAGCTTCGACGATCTGAAGGCCGCCGTCGGGGCGGGCGAGATCGACACCGTCATCGTCGCACTGCCCGACATGCAGGGCCGGCTGATGGGCAAGCGGTTCCATGCCGCGCACTTCCTTGAGAGCCCTGACGAGACGCATTGCTGCAACTATCTGCTGGCCACCGATGTCGAGATGGTGACCGTGCCCGGCTATGCCGCGACCGGCTGGGACAGGGGCTATGGCGACTATGTGATGAAGCCCGACCTGGCGACGCTGCGCCGGCTGCCCTGGGCGCCGGGAACCGCGCTGTGCCTTGTCGATCTGCTGGACCACCATACCCACCAGCCGGTCCCCCACGCGCCGCGCAGCGTGCTGGCCCGGCAGGTGCGGCGGGCCGAGGCGATGGGCTATGTGCCGATGATGGCGACCGAGCTTGAGTTCTTCCTCTTCGCGCAGGGCTTCAAGGACCTGTTCGACGCCGGCTATCGTGGCATGACGCCCACGGCGCGCCACAATGTCGATTACGCGCTGACCGGCACCTTCGCGGACGAGTCGGTGATGCGCGCCCTGCGCAACGGGCTGCACGGCGCGGGCATCCCGGTCGAGAACTCGAAGGGCGAGGCCGAGGCCGGCCAGCACGAGATCAACGTGAAATATTCCGACGCGATGGACACGGCCGACATGCATGTGCTGGTCAAGGCCGCCACCAAGGAGATCGCGCAGGCCCATGGCCAGTCGGCGACCTTCATGGCGAAATACTCCGACCGCCGCGCCGGCTCGTCCAGCCATGTGCACCAGTCGCTGTTCAAGGGCGGCGCGAACGCCTTTCACGATCCCGAGGCGGATCACGGCATGTCCGGGCTGATGCGGTCCTATCTTGCCGGCCAGCTTGCCCATGCCGGGGCGCTGACCCTGTTCCTGGCGCCCTATGTCAACAGCTACAAGCGGTTCGTCACGGGCATGTTCGCGCCCACCAAGGCGATCTGGTCGATCGACAATCGCACCGCCGGCTTCCGGGTCTGCGGCGACCGCACGAAGGGCGTGCGGGTCGAATGCCGTATCGGCGGGGCTGACCTGAACCCCTATCTGGCCTGCGCCGGGCTGCTGGCCGCCGGGCTGGACGGGATCGAACAGGGCATGGACCTTGAACCGGAATTCACCGGCGACGCCTATGCCGCGCGCTCCGCCCGCGCGATCCCCGGCACGCTGGGCGCGGCGGCGGACGCGCTGGAAGGCTCGCGGATGCTGCGGCAGGCGATGGGCGATGAGGTCGTCGATCACTATGTCCGCGCCGCCCGATGGGAGATCGAGGAACAGAATCGCGTCGTCACCGACTGGGAACTGGCCCGCGGCTTCGAGCGGGCCTGAGATGCAACGCCGAGGCTTCGGCACAATGAGGAACCGATGACCACCACGATCACGCTTGTCTCGCCCGTCGATGGCGAGGTTCACGTCGAACGCGCGGCGCTGAGCCCCGAGGCCGCCCATGCCGCCGTCGCCCGCGCCCGCGCCGCGCAGCCGGGCTGGGCCGCGCTGCCGCTGGCCACGCGCATCGAAAGGGTGCAGGCCGGGATCGCCGCGCTGAACGCGATGAAGGACGAGGTGGTGGCCGAACTGGCGATGCAGATGGGCCGCCCGGTGCGTTATGGCGGTGAATTCGGCGGGGTGAACGAACGCACCGCCCATATGGCGCAGATCGCCGCCGAGGCGCTGGCGCCCGAACGGGTCGAGGACAGCGCCGGGTTCCGCCGCGAATTGCGGCGCGAGCCGGTGGGGGTCGTCTTCGTCATCGCGCCCTGGAACTATCCGTTCCTGACCGCCGTCAATACCATCGTGCCGGCCCTGATCGCCGGCAATGCGGTGATCCTGAAGCACGCCAGCCAGACCCTGCTGGCCGGCGAAAGGCTGGAGGCCGCGATGCGGGCGGGCGGGGTTCCGGCGGACCTGTTCCAGAACCTCGTGCTGGATCACCCGGCGACCGAGGCGCTGATCGCCGCGCGCAGCTTCGGCTTCGTGAACTTCACCGGATCGGTCGCGGGCGGGCAGGCGATCGAGCGGGCGGCGGCCGGAACCTTCACCGCCGTCGGGCTGGAACTGGGCGGCAAGGACCCCGGCTATGTCCGCGCCGATGCCGATCTGGAGGCGGCGGTAGAGGGGTTGATGGACGGGGCGATGTTCAATTCCGGCCAGTGCTGCTGCGGGATCGAACGGATCTATGTCCATGACAGCCTTTACGATGCCTTCGTGGGCAAGGCGGTCGCATGGGTCGGCCGGCAGCGGCTGGGCGATCCGCGCGACCCCGACACCACCATGGGCCCGATGGCGCATCGCCGCTTTGCCACGCTGGTGCGCGGGCAGATCGCCGATGCGGTGGCGCAGGGGGCCCGCGCCCTGATCGACCCCGCCGGCTTTCCCGCCGATGACGGCGGCGCCTACCTGGCGCCGCAGGTGCTGGTGGATGTGACCCATGACATGCGTGTGATGCGCGAGGAAAGCTTTGGCCCGGTCGTCGGCATCATGCGGGTTTCGGGCGATGACGAGGCGGTGGCGCTGATGAACGACTGCGCCTACGGGCTGACCGCCTCGATCTGGACCGCCGATGCGGATGCTGCGGCGGAGATCGGTGCGCGGCTGGAAACCGGCACCGTGTTCATGAACCGCTGCGACTATCTGGACCCGGCGCTGTGCTGGACCGGCTGCAAGGACACCGGCCGGGGCGCGTCGCTGTCGCATCTGGGCTATCTGGCCGTGACCCGGCCCAAATCCTACCATCTGAAGAAGGTGACGACATGACCCTGCGCGCCAACTGGTCCTATCCGACCGCGATCAGGTTCGGCGCCGGCCGCATCGCCGAACTGGCCGATCATTGCCGCGCCACCGGGATCGCGCGCCCGCTGCTGGTGACCGACAGGGCGCTGGCCGGCCTGCCGATCACCGCGCGGGCGCTGGACATCCTGGACGCGGGCGGGCTGGGCCGCGCGGTGTTTTCCGGCGTCGATCCGAACCCGACCGAACACAACATGCAGGCGGGCATCGCAGCCTACCGCGCCGGCGGGCATGACGGGGTGGTGTGCTTTGGCGGCGGCTCGGCGCTGGATCTGGGCAAGATGATCGCGCTGATGGTGGATCAGCGCGTGTCGGTCTGGGACCTCGAGGATGTCGGCGACTGGTGGACGCGCGCCGATGCGGACGCCATCGCGCCGATCATCGCGGTGCCGACCACGGCGGGAACAGGGTCCGAGGTGGGCCGGGCCGGGGTGCTGACCAATTCGCAGACCCACAAGAAGAAGATCATCTTCCACCCGCGCCTGCTGCCCGCCGTGACGATCTGCGATCCCGAACTGACCGTCGGGATGCCGAAGGTCATCACCGCTGGCACGGGCATGGATGCGTTTGCGCATTGCCTGGAAGCCTATTGCTCGCCGCATTACCACCCGATGAGCCAGGGGATCGCGCTGGAGGGAATGCGTCTGGTCAACGAATACCTGCCCCGCGCCTATGCTGTACCCGACGATCTGGAGGCCCGCGCCCAGATGATGAGCGCGGCGGCGATGGGCGCGGTCGCCTTTCAAAAGGGCCTCGGCGCGATCCATTCGCTGAGCCATCCGGTCGGCGCGGTCTACAACACCCATCACGGCACCACCAATGCGGTGGTGATGCCCGCGGTCCTGGATTTCAACCGCCCCGCCATCGACGCGCTGATCGCCCGCGCCGCCGATTATCTGGGCATCGCGGGCGGCTTTGACGGCTTTCGCGACCGGGTGATGGCCTTGCGGGCCGAACTGGCGATCCCGGCGAACCTGACCGCGCTCGGCGTCGCGGCCGACCGGCTGGACGAACTGACCGCGATGGCGCTGGAGGATCCGTCCTGCGGCGGCAACCCGGTGCCGATGACGCCCCGGAACACCCGCCAGCTCTTCGCCGACTGCCTCTAGCGTCCCCGGCTCGCGATCTGGCCGGCAGTGGCCTGCCGCCTTGGCCCGAAGGCTTCTCGACATGCCGGCCGCGCCGGCCGAGGTTTCGGACCGGAGGCGCGGTGATGGGGGAACAGGACGTGGCCGGCGACAACGCCCTTGAGGCCGGTCATGTGATGTTCGGCGCCGGCTTGGCCGGTGGCGTGATCGCCAGCAGGGCCAGCGCGGATGGGGGCAGCCGGGGCGCCCTGCCGGAATCCTGCGGGTCGGACCGCAATTTCTGGGTGCGGATGCCGATCGGCCATGGCGGCGCGTTCCACCACCCGGCGCCGAACTGTCGCGATCGGACCGAAGCGGTGCCGGGGCGCGGCAGCGACTGGCCGCGCGGCAAGGTGGTTGTCCGCGAGGCCAGCCGTCCGACCGGAACGACATCCTTCGCCCGCTGTCCCGCCGTCGTCTGGCGGGGGGCGGGCCATGTGCTGACGCGGGGCGGGCCGCCGTCGCTCGTCGGCGATCAGGGCTGCGGCTTCGTCAGGACATCGGCCGCGCGCGAACGGCCCGACATCCGGCGGGGCTTCTCGCCGCTCGGCCGTGCCCGGAAGGCCGAGGCCGACCGTTCATCCGCGGGCCCGACCCGACCCCTCCGCCCCAGATCCACCCCGGCCATCTGGACGAACTGGTCGAGGGGGCCGCGATCCTGTGCCGCGTCGCCACCGCATCGCCCTTGGCGGGGCTGGGTCCGGCGCCAGGTGCCGCCCGGCCCGATGCCTCCGGCGATGAGGCGATCCGCGAGGATATCCGCCAGCGCGCCGGTTCGGTGTTCCATCCGTGCGGCACCCGCGCGATTGGCCCCGACCCCGCGCCCGGCGCGGTGGTGGACGCCCCGCTGCGCGTCCGCGGCATCGAGGTGCTGCGCGTTGCCGATGCCCCGTATTTCCCGCCATCGCCTCTGGCAACCTGAATGGCCCCCCGCGTTCATGCCGGGCGAGAAGGCGTCGCGGGTCATCGTCGGCACCGACGGCTGAGCCGGGCCGGGGGCCAGATCGCGCGCGTCGCGGGCGATCTGCTGTGGGGCGACGGCGCCGAGGCCCAGTGTGATCGCCTGCCGGTCCAGCGGCCGGACCGCGAAGCGGCGCAGCGGCGCGGTGGCAAGGCCCGCCTGCTGCGCGGCGCGGGCCAGAACAACGACGGCCAGCCCCGGCACAAGGATGCCGGACAGGGTGTGAGACCCGGCCCCGGCCCTCGGCGCATCGCGGCGCTGGGCACAGACCTCGGACATGAGGCGGATCCGTGCGGCGACATGCGCCTGCGTGATGAACTCGGCGACCACCGCCCGCATGCTGGCCGCCGCGCCCTGCATGGTCGGGCTGGCGATGCGCCGGAAGAGCGGCGCTTGCCCCGGCGGCGCGACGACCTAGCCAAGCCGCAGGGGCGGAGACAGCGCCTTCGAGAAGGTGCCGACAGGGATCGCCCGGCCGGCCCGGTCGATGTTTTTCCGCGGCGGCAAGGCGTGGCCGCCATAGGGGACGTCGCCGACGACATCACCCTCGACGATCCGGGGCCCGGCCGTCTCGGCGGCGCGCAGCCGGTCCGGCCGCCGCTCGGCGCTCATGGTGCTGCCAAGGGGGTGCGGGCAGGCGGGGGTGACGAAGGTTAGCCCGAAATCGGGCGCCGGCGCCAGACCCGCCCGCGCGTCAGGGCCCTGATCGTTGACTGGCACCGGGACGAGCCTCGCCCGCACGAGATCAAGCTGTCGCGCGCCCCTGTCGCGCCGGGATCCCCGGGCGAGACCCGGGCGCCCGGGTCCAGCAGCATGTGGCCGACCCCGTTGAAGGCATCCATGCGCGCCGTTGACGATGAACTGCTGGTCCGGGGCGCCGACAATGCCCGCGATCGGCGCGCAGGTGCCGGCAGACGGCGCGGCGCAGTCCGGGAAGGCCGCAGGGCTGGGGATAGCTCAACGCCATGCCGCGCGCGCTGCGCCAGTCGCGCGCCACCATCCGCGGCCGCAGCGGCATCGGGAAGGCGTCGAACGCTGGCATGCCGATGACGCAGGGGCGCGGCGTCTCGGGGTTATCGAGGCGCGTGAAACAGCGGTCCGGGACCTCGGGGCTGAGCGCGGCGCGGCGCGGCGGCAGGCCGGCCACCTCGGTGGATGCCGCCGGCGCGGGGGGCGCCGCCGCGACATGGTCGCTGACACAGGTGCCCGACCCGACATGCGGGCGGATAAGCCCCTCGGCGGCTGCGCGACCGCGCCGGCTACGACGCCTTCACGTTCCGTGGCGAGGATGTGGCGCTGCTGGTCGACGCCAATTCCTGACTTGCGCCGGCGGAGGCCATCGCCCATCGCGCGCTGCTGGCCGAACACGGCGTCTCGCATTTCGAGGAAGGCCGCCCCTACTGGCAGCTTGAGCAGACCCGGCAGGTCACCGAGGCCCTGCCGATCCACGTGGCAGGGGGGCGGGCAGGACTGCATGATCCCGCTCTGGCGCCGCATGCTCGAGATGCGCGCCGTGGACATCGCGCGGCCCGACGTCCTGTATCTGGGCGGCATCAGCCGCAGCCTGCAGGTCGCGCGAATGGCGGCGAATGGCCTGCTTGCCGGGCACGACGCATTGCGCAAGCCTGTCGCTGGCGACGCTGTTCACGATGCACCTCCTGCGGGCGATCCCGGATGCGGGCAGGTATCTGGAATGCTCGGTCGCGGGCGCGGATTGCTGCCCCTGGCTGCAGGGCCTGCTCGTGACCCGCCCCTGCCGCATCGCCGATGGCAGGGCGGTGGTCGGCGACGCGCCGTGCCGGGGTCGCGATCTCGCCCGACTGGCTGGCGCGGTCCCGCTGTCAGGGCCAGCGACCCGGCATGAGCGGGCGTGACGCCGGCGGCGGTATCTTCACCGGTGATTTCCGCGAACGGCCCTACTGGTGGGGTGACAGCCCGCCCGACGCGACGCCGCCCGACGACCTGCCGGGACGGGCCGATGCGATGGTGACCGGCTCGAGCCAAGGGGGGCTGCACGCGCCGCTGCATCTGTCGCGGGCCGGGCGCGTGGTTGTGGTGCAGGAGGCGGGCCTGCCCGGGCAGGGCTGATCGACCCGCGATCGCGGGCAGATAAGCACCGCGATCAGGCCCGATCTCGCGCGCCTGTGTCGAACGCCTCGTCGCGGATGAGCGGGTCGACTGCGACTTCGGGCTGTGCGGGCGATTCCTCGCGGCCCATTCCCCGCACGCCTTCGCGGTGATGCGCGCCGCCGCGGCCCGGCTGCCCGAGGGGTTGCCCAGCCGGGTGAGCGTCATCGACCGCGACCGGCAGCGGGACAAGATCGGCTCGGATCGCTGTCACGGCGGTGGCGTGCATCAATACCACGCGCCGCCGGATGCCGGCCGCTATCACGCGGGGCTGCCGCGGCCGGCGGGGGCCGCCGGCGTGCAGGTGGCGGCGCAGACGCGGGCCCTGTCGCTGACCGCGGAGGAGGCCGGGGTGCGGGTTGTCACGCCGCGCGGCACGATCCGCGCGGGCGATGCGGTTCGGCAACGAACGGCCATGCCGACGGGCTGTCGCCCTGGCATCGGCGGCGGATCATCCCCACCGGCAGCTTAATCATCGCCGCCGGGGACCTGCCCGGCGCGCTGGCCACCCAGATCGACCCCAAGGGCCGGATCACGTCGGACAGCCGCGAGTTGGTCTAGTACTTCCGAGTGTCGCCGGATCGCCGGCGCATGCTGTTCGGCGGCCGGGTCCGCGCGGGCGAGACCGACCTGCGCAGCAGCGCGCGCCGCCTGCACCGCGAGATGCTGGCGATCTTCCCCCAGCTTGAAGGGCGCCGCGTCAGCCATTCCCGCATGGGTCACGGGGCCTGATCAGCGACCCGGTCGACCGGCTCTCCAACGACATGACGGTGGTGAGCGGGCTGGTCTGCACGGTGATGCAGTTCCTGATCGCGCCGCTGGTTTAGACGCCGGACGGCACGGACGATGCGTTGCTGGAGGCGGGCTAGCCCCCCGGCGGCAGCCGCATGATGGTGTTTCGCCACATCATCGGGCCCTGTGCCATGCCGGGCATCATGGCGGGCTGGATCATCACCGTCATGCTCACCGCCGGCAGCGCTGTGACCCCGATCCTGCCGGGCGGCAAGAACAGCGGCTGGTCCACCGGACAGATCTGCAATCGGTTCGTCACCCGCTGCACCGGGGATGCCGGGGCGATCTTCGGGGTGCTGCCGCGGGCCTTCGCCTCGCGAGTGACCTGGCCGGGCCTGCGGGTGACCGCCCAGAGCCTCGCCACCACGGTCGCGGAGGGCGAGGCGATGGCGCGCGCCCCCTCATACGCCACGCTGCGCCTGATCTGTCGCACTTGTGGGGCGGCGGTCTTGCTGTATCGGGTCGCGGCGGTTCTGGCGGCGGGCATCGTCGCCTTCAACGATACGATGTTCCCCCCACCGCCCCGGCGGGGCTTCACCCCGTGGTTCTTCAACGGCAACCAGCGGAAAGAGGGCAGGTTCCACGGCGACCGCCTGCTGCGGGGCCTTTGGCAGTTCCTCTACACGGGGGGTGATCGTCTCGGCGCTGGCGGTTGCGGCGGGAACCTGCAACGCCGTCCTGTCCGTACGGAAGGAGTTCCGGTTCAAGAACGCGCTTTGCGCGCGGTTGGTGTTGGCGCTGGTGACCCCGGGGTGATCCTCGTCATCTCGATCCTGGTCTGTGCCAGCACGATCGCCGATGGCATCGACGCGGCCATCGGCGTGAATCGGCGCTGGCTGCGGCCGGAAATTCCGCTGATCGTGCCGGGGCCGTTCTGGCTCCTGACCACGATCACCTCGCTGGAGATCGCCGCGCGGAGCCCGGGGTGCCGGCCGGCGGCGCGCGCTGACGACGGTGACGGCGCCCTTGCTGTTCCCGGGGCTGTTCTCGGCCTTCGTGGTGGCGTTTCTCGTCCCGCGCGAGAATTTCAACACCACGCTGATGCTCGTCGGATCGGACGCGGCTGGCCATCACCAGGGACGAGCGCTTGGTGAAGGTCGGCCCGACCCCGGTGCTGATTGCAGTATCGGTGTTCCTTAGGATCGGATCGGGTTTGCCGGCGCTGCCCGGCGTGCGGGTGCAGCGCGACCGCGGCTGGGGCGCCGTTGCAGCGCGGCGGCCAGCAGCGCCAGCACGGCCAGCGCGATCACCGGCGCGGGCCCCAAGCGCAGCCACGGAGTCGGCGGCAGGGCGCCGGGCAGGGCCGCGTCGATGCGCCCCATCGCGCCCAGGGGCAGCGTGTCGCGCAGCGTGCCGCGGGCGTCGACCACTGCGCTGACCCCGGTATTGGCCGCGCGGATCAGCGGCAGCCCGGTTTCGATGGCGCGCAGGCGCGCCTGCGCCAGATGCTGATAGGGCCCCGAGAAGCGGCCGAACCAGCCGTCATTGGTGACCTGCAGGATCCAGCCGGGCCGGTCCGGCAAGCCCCGCAGATGCTGCGGAAAGATCGCCTCGTAGCAGATCAGCGGCTGAAGGGACGGCAGGCCGGGCACCGCCATCAGCGCGGGGCCGGGACCGGCCGAATAGCCGTTGCCCTCCTGCGCGGCGAAGGCGGTGATGCCGATGCGGGCCAGCCAGTCGCCCCAGGGGACATATTCGCCAAAGGGCACCAGGTGGAACTTGTCATAGACCTCCAGCACCTGGCCATCGCGGTCCAGCAGCGCGAGGCTGTTCAGGTAGCGCGGCCCCTCCTGCCGCTGGATGCCCAGCAACAGCGGCGCGCCAGCCGCCCCGGCCATCGAGGGCAGCAGCCCGGCCGCGTCGTCCAGCAGGAAGTTCACCGCCGTTTCGGGCCAGATCACCAGATCGCGCGGGCCGGGTTCGGACGACAGTTCCAGAAGACGGCGAAAGAAGACCGTGGACCAGTCACGGTCCCACTTCAGGCGCTGTTCGGCATTGGGCTGCACGATCCGCAGCATGATCGCGGTGTCCTCGGGCAGCGGCCGCGCGAGCCGCGCCAGCCCGGCGGCCCAGATCCCGCCCAGCATCACGATCGCCAGCGCGATGCCCGGGGCCGCGCCGGGGATGGCCGCGGGACCGCGACGCCACAGCAGCGCGGGCAGGCCCGCCAGGGTCAGGGTCAGAAGGCTCAGCCCGATCGCCCCGCCGAAGGCCGCCATCTGGGCCACAGGCGTGTCGATCCAGACATGGCCGACCAGCGCCCAGGGCAGGCCGGTGAAGATCCAGCCGCGCAGCCAGTCCGACAGGACCAGCGCCGCGATGGTCGCGACCAGCCGCCATCGCCAGCCAAGCGCCAGCCACGCGGCGACCCGGACGGGGATCGCCCAGAACAGCGCCCCGCCCGCAGCGGTCAGGATCAGCGCGAAGGGCGCCATCCAGCCATAGGTCTCGGGTTCGACAAGGAAGGGCTCGACGATCCAGCACATCGAGAGGCCGAACCAGCCGAGGCCGGCCGCGAGGGCGTGCCAGAAGGCTTGTGCCGGACGCGCGCGCGACAGCCGCCACAGCAGCAGCGCCAGCGCCGTCAGCGTCGCGCCCCAGATGCCGAAGGGCGCCAGCCCAAGCGCCGCGACCAGCCCCAGCCCGAAGTCAAGGGCCAGTTGCGCCAGCGGCGGACGGCTGCGCCGCGGCAGGCGCGGCGGTCGCAGCAGGCTGCGGCGCAGGCCCGGCATCGCGGCGATCAGGCGTCGGCGTCGGCGCGATCCGCAGGCTGACCGGTCGGCGCCCCGGCATCCGCCGGCGCCTCGTCCGCGGCGGCCGCCTTGCTGCGCCGGCTGCGCCGGGGCGCCGGCGCGGCGGCCTCGTCGGCCGCGCCTTCCGCCGTATCGGCCTTCTTGCGCCTGCTGCGCCTGGGCTTGGGCGTCTCGTCGGTGGTTTCGGCCGGGGTTTCGGCCTGCTCGGGCTGGGCGGCCTTGCGCGTGCGGCTCTTGCGCGGGGCGGTGGCCGCCGGCGCATCGCCTGCCTCGGTCGCCGCCTCGTCGGCCTTCTTGCGCCGCGTGCGCTTGGGCTTGGCAGGCGCCTCGACGGTCTGGGCCGTCTCGGCCTCGGCCGCGGCGGGCTGGTCGGGGGCCACCGCTTCGGGCGCGGCGCCCGCATTTTCGGCGGTGCTGTCCGGGGCGGGGCTGTCCGACGGGGCGGTCTCGCCGGCCGCGGCTGCGTTCGGCGCGGCATCATCGGCGGAGGTTTCGGCCTTGCGGCGGCGCCCGCCGCGCGAGCGGCTGCGCGACGGCTTCGGGGTCTCGGAGGCGGTCCCGGCGCTTGCCGCGACGGTTTCCGTTGCGACGTCCTCGGCGCTGTCGGCTTCGGGCATGGAATCGGTCTGGCTGGTGCGCAGCTCGACCAGCATGAATTGCGGGACATGATCGCCCATGCCCATCACCGCAGGGCCGCGGTTGTCGTCACGGCCTCGGCCGCCGCGGCGATCGTCGCGCCCGTGATCCCGGTTCTGGTCGCGACCCTGATCGCGGCGGTCCTGACGACGATCCTCGCGCGGCTCGTCGCGGCGGGCGTCGCGGGCGGGGCCGCCGTCGCGGTCCTCCCCGCGCGGTGCCTCGGCCTCGGCGGTGCGGGCGCGATCCTCGCGCGGCCGCGCGGGGCGGGAAGGCTCGGCGGGCCGTTCCTCGTCGCGGCGTCCGCGCCGGCGCTTGCCGTCGCCGCGTGCGCCCTTGCGATCCTCGCGGTCCGAGCGGGGCGCGGGGCTGCCGCTGTCGGTGACCTCGAAGCCGTCGGGTGCCGGGCTGCGCGGCAGCGTGCGGTTGACCAGCGTCTCGATCGCTGCCAGGTACTTGTCGTCGGCGGGCGTGCCGATGCTGATGGCGGTGCCGCTGCGGCCGGCGCGGCCGGTCCGGCCGATGCGGTGGACGTAGTCCTCGGCATGGCTGGGCAGGTCGAAGTTGAACACATGGCTGACCGCCGGAATGTCCAGCCCGCGCGCCGCCACGTCCGAGGCGATCAGCAGCTTCAGCCGACCGTCGCGGAAGCCGTCAAGCGTCCGGGTGCGGTGGCTCTGGTCCAGGTCGCCATGGATCGGCGCGGCATCATAGCCGTGCTTCTTCAGCGATTTGGCGACGATGTCCACATCGGTCTTGCGGTTGCAGAAGACGATCGCGTTGGTCAGCGCCTCGCCCTCGGCGTCGATCAGGGCGCGCAGCAATGCGCGCTTCTGCTTCGAGGTCTGGTCGCGGCGGATCGGCGTGATCTCGACGAGACGCTGGGTGATCGTCTCGCTGGCGGTGGCCTGCCGGGCGACCTCGATGCGTTCGGGCGAATGCAGGAAGGTGTCGGTGATCCGCTCGATCTCGGGCGCCATCGTCGCACTGAAGAACAGCGTCTGGCGGGTAAAGGGCGTCAGCTGGAAGATGCGCTCGATATCCGGGATGAAGCCCATGTCCAGCATCCGGTCGGCCTCGTCCACGACCATGATCTGCACACCGGTCAGAAGCAGCTTGCCGCGTTCGAAATGATCCAGCAGGCGGCCGGGTGTGGCGATCAGCACGTCCACGCCGCGGTCGATCAGCTTGTCCTGTTCGGAAAAGCTGACGCCGCCGATCAGCAGCGCCTTGGTCAGCCGGGTGTGCTTGGCATAGGTGTCGAAGTTCTCGGCCACCTGCGCGGCCAGTTCCCGCGTCGGGCACATCACCAGGCTGCGCGGCATCCGCGCCCGCGCCCGGCCGCGGCCCAGCAGGGTGATCATCGGCAGGGTGAAGCTGGCAGTCTTGCCGGTCCCGGTCTGCGCGATGCCCAGCACGTCGCGGCCTTCCAGCGCATGCGGGATGGCCCCGGCCTGGATCGGCGTCGGCGTCTCGTAGCCGGCCTCGGCGATGGCCTGCAGGACCTTGGGATCAAGCTTCAGATCAGAGAACTTCGTCATTCGGGGCTTTCCGTGCTGCCGCGCCAAATCGCGCGATGCGTTCCATGCCGCGCGCCCGTATGGCGCCATGCGGTGCTGATGGGACGCATATCCGAACGCCCCGTCGGTCGGCCCGCCGGATGCGGGCTGCCTTCGCCTAGACCAAAGCCGCGGGCGCGTCAATCTTTCCGCCCGGTTCCCGAACAATATGGCATGGTGGCGGAACCCTGAGGGCCGGCGGCCGGTTCCCACAGGGACAGACAGGGCGGGGGCGCGATGGCGACCGAGATTTCCGGCGGGCTTGCCCCGATGCAGGCACTGGCGCTGATCGGCATTGCCGGTGTCGGCGCGCAATGGCTGGCCTGGCGGTTCCGGCTTCCGGCAATCGTGCTGATGCTGCTGGCAGGACTGGTGCTGGGGCCGGTCACCGGCGTCATGATCCCGTCGCGCGACATCGGCGACCTGGTGCCGCCGATGATCGCGCTGGCCGTCGCGGTGATCCTGTTCGAGGGCGGCCTGACGCTGAGCTTCAAGCAACTGGCCGACGCGCGTCCCGCGGTGCGGCGGCTGGTCTATGTCGGCGCCCCGCTGGGCTGGCTTCTGTCGACGCTGGTGCTGGTCTATGGCGCGGGGCTGGGCTGGGCCTCGGCCACCGTGTTCGGCGGCGTGCTGATCGTGACCGGGCCGACCGTCATCGCGCCGCTGCTGCGCCAGGCCAAGCTGCGCTCGCGGCCCGCGCAGGTCCTGCAATGGGAGGGCATCGTCAACGACCCGATCGGCGCGCTGGTCGCCGTCATCGCGCTGGAGATCGTGCTGGTGCTGCGCGCCGGGGTGACATGGCCCGAGGCGATCGGCCAGCTGGTCCTGGGCATCGGCGTGGCCGCATCGCTGGGGGTGCTGGGCGGCTATCTGATCGTGCAGGCCTTTCGCCGGGGATGGGTCCCCGAATACATGAAGGTGCCGCTGCTGTTCGTGGCGGTGCTGGGCATCTTCTCGGCCTCGGACAGCATCCTGCATGAAAGCGGGCTGCTGGCGGTGACGGTGATGGGGCTGGTCGTCGCCAATGCCGACCTGCCCAGCTATCACGAGCTGCGCCGCTTCAAGGAGCACGCCACGATCCTGCTGGTCTCGGGTGTCTTCATCCTGCTGGCGGCGGGTATCCAGTTCGATACGCTGGCGCGGCTGGACTGGTGGCGCGCGCTGCTGTTCGTGGCGCTGATCGTGCTGGTCGCCCGGCCGCTGACGGTGATGATCGCGCTGATCGGCTCGGGCCTGCCGATGGCCGAAAGGGTGCTGATCGCGCTGACCGGGCCGCGCGGGGTGGTGCTGGTCGCGGTGTCGGGGATCTTTGCCGAAAGGCTGGTGGCGGAAGGCATCGCGGATGGCGAACGCATCGCGCCGCTGGCCTTCGTCCTGGTGCTGGCAACGGTGGTGCTGCACGGCTTCACGCTGGCGCCGCTGGCGCGGCGGCTGGGCCTGACCTCGGGCGGCAAGCCGGGTGTGCTGGTCGTCGGCGGCTCGCTGTTCGCGACCGGCCTCGCCAAGGCGCTGCAAAAGGCCGATGTCGAGGTGCTGCTGACCGACACAAACCGCGACCACCTGCGCACCGCGCGGGCGGCGGGGCTGCCGACCTTCTACGGCGACATCCTGGGCGAGGCGGCCGAACACAATGTCGAATTCATCGCCTTCGGGGCGATCCTCGCTGCCTCGGACAATGACGCCTACAATACGCTGGTGGCGACCGACCTTGCGCCGGAATTCGGCCGGGAATCGATCTGGCAGCTGGCCCGCCACAAGGAGGACCGCGCCCGTCATTCGCTGCCCAGCCAGCTGGGCGGGCAGGCGATCGAGGGCAACCGGACGCTGGCGCAATATCTGGACCTGCTGGCCGAGGGCTGGGTGTTCCGCACGACGCGGCTGACGCAGGAATACCGGCTGCCGCAATGGCGCGAGGCGCGCGAGGGCGCGATTCCGCTGGCCATGGTGCAGGGCGACCGCCTGTGGTTCGTGTCAGCGCCCGAGGATCTGGTGGATCGGCCCGACGCGCGGATCGTGTCGCTGATCCCGCCCGAGATCGCCCGCAGGATCGACCGCGAAAACGAGGAAGAGGCGCGGCCCCGCCCGCAGGGCCGATCGGTCGCGAAGGCCCAGGCCGAGGCGGTGCGCCGCGGCGAGGGCAATGGCAGCGTGCCGGGTGGCGGGGGTGGCGAGGCGGCGCGCGCGCTGGCCGAGGACGAGGCCGTGCTGGACGATCCGGCCCTCATCGACGCGGACCGGCCCGACCCCGGCCCCGACCAGGAGCCGGACGCCCGGTCCGGTGCCGGGGACCCCGCAGCCGGGGCGGACAGCCGCGACGGGCAGGGGCGGCGCGACTGAGGCCGGCCGGGCACGGGCTGCGCTGTTGACCTTTGACGGCCGCTGGCGTTAACCCGGCATGTCACTTTGGAAGCGGAACATGAACCTTTTCTCGGATCTTCGCGGCGTCGTCCTTGGCGCGCTGGAGCAGATGGCCGTCGCGGGCGAACTGCCGGCGGGGCTGGACACAGCCAATGTCACGGTCGAGCCGCCCCGCGATCCGGCGCATGGCGACATGGCCACCAACGCGGCGATGGTGCTGGCCAAGCCCGCCGGCCTGAAGCCGCGCGAGATCGCCGAGAAGCTGGCCGCACGGCTGACCGATCCGCGCATCGCCGCCGCAGAGGTGGCGGGGCCGGGCTTTCTGAACCTGCGGCTGGCGCCTTCGGTCTGGCAGGGCGTGATCGGTGCCGCCCTGCGCGCGGGCGCCGATTTCGGACGCTCGCGGATGGGCGAGGGGCAGAAGGTGAATGTCGAATTCGTCAGCGCGAACCCGACCGGGCCGATGCATGTGGGCCATGTGCGCGGCGCGGTCTTCGGCGATGCGCTGGCCAATCTGCTGGCCTTCTCGGGCCATGAGGTGACGCGCGAATACTATGTCAACGACGGCGGCGCGCAGGTCGATGTGCTGGCCCGTTCCGCCTATGAACGCTATCGCGAGGCCAATGGCCTCGAGCCGGCGATCCGCGAGGGGCTGTATCCGGGCGACTACCTGATCCCGGTCGGTGAGGCGCTGAAGGCGAAATATGGCGACAGCCTGCTGGACCGCCCCGAAGAGGACTGGCTGGCCGAGATCCGCGATTTCGCCACCGAGGCGATGATGGCCGAGATCCGGCACGACCTCGCCGCGCTGGGCGTCCGCATGGATGTCTATTCCAGCGAGAAGGCGCTGTATGGCACCGGCCGCATCGAGGCCGCCATCGAGCGGTTGCGCGCCGCCGGGCTGATCTATCGCGGCGTGCTGGAGCCGCCCAAGGGCAAGCTGCCCGACGATTGGGAGGAGCGCGAGCAGACCCTGTTCCGCGCCACCGCGCATGGCGACGACGTGGATCGCCCGATCCAGAAATCAGACGGCGCCTGGACCTATTTCGCGCCCGACATCGCCTATCACTGGGACAAGATCGAACGCGGCTTCGACCAGTTGATCGACGTGTTCGGCGCCGATCACGGCGGTTATGTCAAGCGCATGAACGCCGCCGTGAAGGCGCTATCGAACGGTCGCGTGCCGCTGGACATCAAGCTGATCCAGCTGGTCAAGCTCTACAAGAACGGCGAGCCGTTCAAGATGTCCAAGCGCGCCGGCACCTTCGTCACTCTGCGCGACGTGGTCGAGGAGGCAGGCGCCGACGTCACCCGCTTCATCATGCTGACGCGCAAGAACGACGCGGCGCTGGATTTCGACTTTGCCAGGGTGCTTGAACAGTCGAAGGACAATCCGGTCTGGTATGTTCAATATGCCAGCGCCCGCGTGAATTCGGTGCTGCGCCGCGCCGCCGAGGCCGGGATCGACGTGTCCGACGCAGCCCTTCTGGCCGCCGATCACGGCCGCATCACCCACCCCGCCGAGCTTGACCTTGCCCGGAAAGTTGCCGAATGGCCACGCCTTGTCGAGCATGCGGCCCGCGCGCACGAGCCGCACCGGGTGGCGTTTTTCCTCTATGACCTCGCCTCGGACCTGCATTCGCTGTGGAACCGGGGCAATGACGACCCCGCGCTGCGCTTCGTGCAGGATGGCGATCCGGCAACGTCGCAGGCAAAAATCGCGCTGGTCCGGGCAGTGGGCGTTGTCATTTCGGGCGGCCTCGCTATCCTTGGCGTGACTCCGGCGGAAGAAATGCGCTGACCACACGGTGCCGCCGCCGGATGTCCGAGAGCAGTCAACGGTAAATCCGGGTCAACCGGCAGGCAGGCAGACGATGGCAGTGATGGATTTCCGCGAAGGCGGATACGTCTTCTCGCGGCACAAGGTGCGGCGCGAATTTTCCTATGACCAGAACGGCTGGGACGACCCGTCGGCGCCCGGCGACCACAGCCGCTTCGCGGCCGATCCTGACGGCGCCGCCAGTTTCTCGGCGCGGATCGCGCGACTGACGCATTACCTCGGCGCGCTGGTCTCGGTCGGGCTGATGGTCGGGCTGCTGGCCTGGGGCTGGCAGCTGATGTCGCGCGACGTCTCGGGCGTGCCGGTCATCAAGGCGATCGAGGGCGAGGCGCGGATCACCCCGGAGGAGCCGGGCGGCGAATTGTCCAGCTATACCGGATATGCGGTGAATGGCGTGGCGGAAGGGGCCGAGCCGACGCCGGCCCAGCAGGTCGCCATCGCGCCGTCGCCGACCGGGCTTGCCGACGAGGATCTGGCGATGGGCCGCTTTGGCGCCACCGCGCGCGAGCCCGCTAACGCCTCCGACGCCCCGCTCAGCTTCGACGGAGAACCGATCATGCCGCTGTCGGACAGCGAGGCGCGGGCCCTGGCCGAGGCGCAGGCCGCCGCCGAGGCGGCACGGCTGGCCCTGGCGACCGAGGATGTCGCGCGGGCCGCGATCAGCGACGCGCCGGCCCGCGAAGGCCCGATCAACGAGGTCGTCACCGACGAGAACGGCGCCCCCGCCCAGACCGATGCCATCACCGCCGCGCTGCAAGAGGCGCAGGCCGCCAATCCGGGCGTCATCATGGCCTCGCCCCGGCCCGCGCCGCGTCCGCGCAGCATGCGTGTGGCCGCCGCGGTGACCAGCGCCACCGACGCCGCCGCCCCGCCACCCGCGCCCGCCGCCGCGGACCGCACAACCGAGCCCGCGCCGGTCGCATCGGCGGGCGGCCCGCTGGTGCAGATCGGCGCCTTCGACAGCGATTCGATCGCCTCGGGCGAATGGAACCGCCTTGCCGGCAAGTTCGGCTCGCTCTTCTCGGGCAAGGGGCAGGTGATCCAGCAGCACCAGTCGAACGGCCGCACCTTCTGGCGCCTTCGCGTGGCGGGTTTCGGTTCGGTCAGCGAGGCGCGGCAGTTCTGCGCGGCGCTGAAATCCGGCGGCACGGACTGCCTCGCCCTGTCGCAGTGATGGCGGCGAACGCGACGATCCTCGGCGGCATCGCCGGGACCGCCCTGACCGGGGCCGAGCGCGACTTCTTTCGCGCCGCCGATCCCTGGGGCTTCATCCTCTTCGGCCGCAATGTCGATCATCCCGACCAACTGCGCCGACTCACCGGCGATCTGCGCGAGGCGGTCGGCCGCGAGGCGGTGATCACCGTCGATCAGGAGGGCGGGCGGGTGCAGCGGCTGCGCGGCCCGCACTGGACCGACTGGCCGGCGCCGCTGGATCAGGCCGGCGCGGGCCCGCGCGCGATGTGGCTGCGGCACTACCTGATCGGGCGCGAATTGCGCGACGTCGGCATCGACAGCGACTGCGCGCCCACGCTGGACGTGGCCCAGCCCGACACCCACCCCTTCCTGCGCAACCGCTGCCTCGGCACCGATCCCGCCCGCGTGGCCGAACTGGGCCGGGCCGCGGCCGACGGGCTTCTGGCGGCGGGCGTGCTGCCGGTGATGAAGCACATGCCGGGGCATGGACGCGCGGTCGCAGACAGCCATCACGACCTGCCGGTGGTCGCCGCCGCGCCCGCCGATCTGGAGGCGCTGGATTTCGCGCCCTTCCGCGCGCTGTCCGACCTGCCGATGGGGATGACCGCGCATATCCGCTTTACCGCGCTGGACGATCGCCCCGCGACGGCGTCGCCGCGCATGGTCGGGCTGATCCGCGAGACGATCGGCTTCGACGGGCTGCTGATGACCGACGACATCACCATGAACGCCCTGTCTGGGACCGAGGCCCGGCGCGCCGCGGCGGCGATCGCCGCCGGGTGCGATCTGGTGCTGCACTGCAATGGCGATATCCCCGCGATGGAGGCGGTGGTCGCCGCCGCGGGCGGCATGTCGGCCGAGGCCTGCCGCCGAGCCGATGCGGCGCTGGCCATGCGCCGCACGCCGACACCCTTCGACCGCGCGGCCCTGATGGCCGAATGGCGCGGTCTTGTGGCGGGGACGGCCACGGCTTGACTCATGCGCGGGTTGGGCGGACGCTGTCGGTCCGAGAAACCGGAGGCGGCGTGGCCAGAACTTCCGCACAGATGCCCCATCTGCGACCGCTTCCCGATCCGCCGGGCGAGGCCGGCGATGTCGCGCAGCGCCGCGCCGACGAGGCGCTGATCGTCGATGTGGACGGCTATGAAGGGCCGCTTGACCTGCTGCTGACGCTGGCGCGGACCCAGAAGGTCGATCTGATGAAGATCTCGGTCCTGCATCTGGCCGAGCAATATCTGGCCTTTGTCGAACAGGCGCGCAAGCTGCGCATCGAACTGGCCGCCGACTACCTGGTGATGGCCGCATGGCTGGCCTTTCTCAAGTCGCGCCTGCTGCTGCCACCCGACCCTGAGGCCGAGGGACCAAGCGCCGAGGACATGGCCGCGCATCTGGCGTTCCAGCTGGAACGGCTGGACGCCATGCGCCAGGCGGCGGCGCGGCTGATGGCGCGCGACCGGCTGGGCATCAGCCGCTTTGCCCGCGGCGCGCCCGAGGCCGTCACGCGCAGGCGGCGCACCGAATGGCAGGCCGGGCTGATCGACCTGATGCGCGCCTATGCGCGGCTGAAGACGCGCGACGAATTCCGCCCCTATGCCTTCGACCGGCAGGACGTGTTCACGATGGAACAGGCGCTGGACCGGATGCGCCGGATGATCGGCTTTGCCGGCGACTGGGTGGAGCTGTCGGATTTCCTGCCCGAGGGCTGGGACGGGGGCGGGGACGGTGGCGGGGCGCGGCGGCGCTCGGCCACGGCGGCCACCTTCGCGGCCTCGCTGGAGCTTGCGCGGCAAGGCCGGTTGGAGATACGCCAGTCCGACACCTTCGCGCCGATCAGCTTCCGGCGCAAACCCTCAGCCGACCAGTGACGTGACCGACCTGACCCAGAACGACGCCTCCGACGCCGAAGCCGGGGCCGCGGGCCCCGATTTTCCGCCGCCCCCCCTTGCCCAGCAGCAGCGCATGGTCGAGGCGATCCTGTTCGCGGCGGCCCAGCCCGTCACGGTCCGCGACCTGGCCGCGCGGTTGCCCGCGGGCTGCGATCCGGCCGAGGCGCTGGCCGGGCTGCGGCGGCTTTACGAGGGGCGCGGCGTGGGTATCGAGAGGATCGGCGACGGCTACGCCTTCCGCACCGCGGCCGATCTGTCCTTCCTGATGCAGACCGAAACCGTGGATCAGCGCCGCCTGTCGAGGGCGGCGGTCGAGACGCTGGCGATCATCGCCTATCACCAGCCGGTGACCCGCGCCGAGATCGAGGAGATCCGCGGCGTCGCCGTCAGCCGCGGCACGCTGGACCAGCTGATCGAGATGGAATGGGTGCGCGTCGGGCGGCGCCGCATGACGCCGGGGCGCCCCGCGACCTTCGTGGTGACCGAGGGGTTTCTTGACCATTTCGGGCTGGAATCGGCGCGCGACCTGCCCGGGCTGTCCGAACTGCGCGCCGCCGGCCTGCTGGATTCGCGCCCGCCCGACGAGGGCATGGCCCTGCCGATCGTGCCCGACACGGATGACGAGCCGGGCGAGGGGGCCGGGGACGTCGCCGACGATCTCTTCGAGGATGACTAGCCGCGCTCGCGCAGGGCAGGTGCGGCGTTTCCGTCTCGCCAAGCCCGGCAGGGCAGGCTAAGGGCTGCCGGATGTCCGAGGATCCTTTCGAAATCTACCTGGTCGCCACACCCGGCCTCGAGGCGCCGCTGGCCGCCGAGGCGCGCGATCTCGGCTGGCAGGCGACCGTCCAGCCCGGCGGCGTCACCATCCGTGGCGGCTGGACCGATGTCTGGCGCGCCAATCTGATGCTGCGCGGGGCGACCCGCGTGCTGGCCCGGATCGGCAGCTTCCGGGCGATGCATCTGGCGCAGCTGGACAAGCGGGCGCGCCGGTTTCCCTGGGCGCATGTCCTGCGTCCCGACCTGCCCGTGAAGGTCGAGGCGACCTGCCGCGCCAGCCGCATCTACCACGCCGGCGCAGCCGCCCAGCGGATCGAGAGGGCCATCGCCGAGGAACTGGGCGCCCCCATCGCGGCGGATGCCGCGATGGTCGTGAAGGCGCGGATCGAGGATGATCTGGTGACCATCAGCCTCGACACCACCGGCCGCTCGCTGCACAAGCGCGGTCACAAGCAGGCCGTCGCCAAGGCCCCCATGCGCGAGACGATGGCGGCCATGTTCCTGCGCGAAATGGGTTTCGACGGCAGCCAGCCGGTGCTGGACCCGATGTGCGGATCGGGCACCTTCGTCATCGAGGCGGCCGAGATCGCGGCCGGTCTCGCGCCGGGCAGGTCGCGCGGCTTTGCCTTCGAATCGCTGGCCGGTTTCGATCCTCAGGCCTGGGATGCCCTGCGGGGCAGCATCCTGCCCCGCCCGCCCGCGACATGTTTCACCGGCAGCGACCGCGATGCCGGCGCCGTGCGGATGAGCGGCCAGAACGCGCAGCGGGCCGGAGTGGCCGACTGGACCCGGTTCGACTGCTGCCCGATCGCCGAGATGCAGCGCCCCGGCGGGCCGCCGGGTCTGGTGATCGTGAACCCGCCCTATGGCGCGCGGGTCGGCAACAAGGGACCGCTGTTCGGCCTGCACGCCGCCATGGGAGAGGCGTTCCGCAGCCGCCTTGCAGGATGGCGCATCGGCATCGTCACCAGTGAGGCGGGGCTTGCGAAGGCGACCGGCCTGCCACTGATGCCGCCCGGCCCGATCGTCGCGCATGGCGGGCTGAAGGTCAGGCTGTGGCAGACCGGCACGCTGCCGGGCTGATCGCGCCCGGCCCGAAGCAGGATCGCTGCCCTCAGCGGAACTGCTTTGCCAGCTTCAGCCCCTGGCCCTGATAGTTCGAGCGGATGCCCGCGCCGTAAAGCCGGTCGGGCCGGGCCGCCATGCGTTCATAGACCAGCCGCCCCACGACCTGCCCGTGTTCCAGCACGAAGGGCGCCTCGTGGCAACGGACCTCGAGGACGCCGCGCGCGCCCGCGCCGGCCTCGCCGATGCCGAAGCCGGGGTCGAAAAAGCCCGCGTAATGCACCCGGAACTCGCCCACCATCGCCAGATACGGGGCCATCTCGGCCGCGCAATCCGCCGGAATGGCCACCGATTCCCGGCTGACAAGGATGTAGAAGGCGCCGGGGTCGAGGATCAGCCGTCCATCGCCGGTGCGCAGCTCGTCCCAGAATTCGAGGGCTTCATAGGCGCCGATGCGGTCGAGGTCGATCACCCCGCTGTGCGGCCGGGCCCGATAGCCGACCAGATCGCCCCGGTCGGGGCGCAGATCGACCGAAAAGCCCAGCCCGTGATCGATCAGCGCCTCGCCCGCCACCAGCGGCTCGCGCGCGTTCAATTCGCGCAGCTGGTCGTCGCTGAGGACCGCCTGCCCCCGCCGCAGGCGCAGCTGGTTCAACCGCATGCCGGGACGGACCAGAACCGAAAAACTTCGGGGGCAGATCTCGGCATAAAGGGGGCCGTCATACCCCTCGGGGAGGCGGTCGAACTCGGTGCCATCATCGGTCACCAGCCGGGTCAGCAGGTCCAGCCGCCCGGTCGAGGATTTCGCATTCGCGACCGCGGTCAGCCCGGCGGGCAGCGACAGCCGTTCCATCAGCGGCACGAGATAGACGCAGCCGCGCTCCAGCACCGCGCCACCCGACAGGTCCATCTGGTGCATCTGCAGATCGGCCAGCCGGTCGGTGATCCGCCTGCCGCGCCCCGCCAGAAAACTGGCGCGCAGCCGGTAGGCGGTGGCACCAAGCCGCAGGTCGAGGCTGGCCGGCTGGACCTGATCGGGGGTGATGGCGGGCCGCGCGGTGATGGCGCCGGACGCGATCAGGCCGCGAATCTCGCTGTCGGGCAGAACGCCGTTCATCCGCTTGTCTCCTCGGGCCTGCGATCGGAACGGAAAACGCCCACCCCGGAACCGGGATGGGCGTTTTCGCAATGGTCGGGCCGGCGAGATTCGAACTCGCGGCCTTCCGCCCCCCAGACGGACGCGCTAACCAGGCTGCGCCACGGCCCGACGCCGGCCATATAGATCGAAGGCGCGGCGCTGCACAAGGGCCGCAGGGCGGAAATCTGCGCCACGGTCGAATTCGGCGGTCAGTAGATGCGCGAGATCGCGTCGCGCAGGGCATCCATGCGCGGGCTGGCCGCGACCACCCGCGCATCGCCCGGCGCGAGGGCGCGCAACCGCGCCGCCAGCAGGCCGAGGCGTGCCAGCCATGCGGTGTCGCGCCCCATCCGGTCGAGATCGGGAAACAGCGGCAGGCCGCCATCCGTCGCGCCATGACGGCGGCGCGGGCGGTGACGCGATCGGGGGCTGTGCGGGGCCATGTCCTGCGGATCCTCCTCGGCAAGCGGGTCGTCCCCGATGCCCGCGCCGTTCAGGGCATGGGCCGCGGTCGGGCGTTCCTCGGGCCTGGTCGTGACCCTGCCACGGGGCAGGGGTGACGGCGCAGGCCGGTCCTGCGCGCCGATGCCGTCGGCCGGGGCGATCTCGGCCGGTCCTGCGCCGATCACCTCGTCGATCCGCGCGGCGCCGCGGGCCCGCACCGCCTCTCCGCGGTCACGCGCCAGCAGCTTGCGGGCGCCGCGGATGGTCAGCCCCTCGTCGCGCAGGATCTCGCAGAGACCGGCCGCCAGCCGCACGTCCTCGGGCCGATAATAGCGGCGCCCGTCGGGCCGTTTCATCGGCTTCAACTGGGTGAATTGCGTTTCCCAGTAGCGCAGGACATGCGGCGCCACGCCGATCAGCTTGGCAACCTCGCCGATCGACCGGAATGCCTCTGCCCCCTTTTGCATGGCGATGTCCGGACCCTACTGCCTGTTGCCGTCGGCGACGCGATCCTTCATCAGATGCGACGGCCGGAAGGACAGCACCCGCCGCGGCGTGATCGGCACTTCCTCGCCGGTCTTGGGGTTGCGGCCGATGCGTTCATTCTTGTCGCGCACGCTGAAGGTGCCGAAGGACGAGATCTTCACCTGCTCGCCGCGCACCAGCGCGTCCGAGATGTGGTCCAGCACGCTTTCGACCAGCTGGGCGGATTCGTGGCGTGACAGCCCGACATCGCGGAACACGGCTTCGGCCAGGTCCATGCGGGTCAGCGTTTTTTCGCCCATGATCTTCCCTCTTTGGTCCTTGCAGGATGAGGCCGATTGCGCGCCCTGTCAACGATGCCGACGAGGAAATCGTTCCTTGCCCGAGGGTTGGCCTGCCCGCGATGCGCGGTTTGCCGCGCAAGTGCCATCGGCACGGGCAGCCGCCGGCGACATGCCGGGGCTTTGCGGCGGCGGCCTACGTGCCCATATTGCGGGTCCGGCATCGGGATGTCGGACAAGGAGGTGTCATGGCCGGTGGATGGGCGCGCGACGATGCGGTGAACGACCAGATCGAGGTCAGCACGGCCGAGGCCGTCGCCCGCGCGCGATTGCGCCTGCATGCCCCGCTGCGCGAGGCGGCCGAGGTCTGCGCCGACTGTGACGAGCCGATTCCCGCGGCGCGGCGCGCCGCCATTCCCGGTGTGCAGCTGTGCGTCGCCTGCCAGTCGGGCCGCGACCGGCAGGCCCGGCCGGCAGGCGGCATCAATCGCCGGGCCAGCAAGGACTCGCAGCTGAAGTGAAACGGCGCCGCGTCAGCCGCCCGGGGGGTCGCGCTACCAGCGCAGCACCACCGAGCCCCAGCTGAGGCCGCCGCCGATCGCCTCGGTCACGACCAGATCGCCGGCGCTGAAGCGGCCTTCGCGATCCGCGACCGACAGCGCCAGCGGGATCGAGGCCGCCGAGGTGTTGCCATGATCCGCGACGGTCAGCACCACCTTGTCCATCGGCAGGTTCATCCGCTGCGCCGTGGCGGTGATGATGCGCAGGTTCGCCTGATGCGGCACCAGCCAGTCCACGTCGCCCGGCGTCAGCCCGGCCTTGTCCAGCGCGGTGTGGGCGGTCTGGGCCAGCTTCTCGACGGCGTGGCGGAACACCAGGTTTCCCTGCATCCGCAGCTGGCCGGCCGTGCCGGTGGTGGACACGCCGCCATCGACATACAGCAGGTCGCGATACTGCCCGTCGCTGTTCAGGTCGCTGGCGAGGATGCCGCGATCGTCGCTGGTGCCGGCGCCCTCGCGGGCCTCCAGCACGACGGCGCCGGCGCCGTCGCCGAACAGCACGCAGGTGCCGCGGTCGGTCCAGTCCATGATCCGCGAGAAGGTCTCGGCGCCGATCACCAGCACCCTGTCCGCGAGGCCCCCGCGAATCATCGCGTCGGCATTGGCAAGCGCAAAGACGAAGCCCGCGCAGACCGCCTGCACGTCATAGGCAAAGCCGCGCGTCATGCCGAGGCCAGCCTGCACCATCGTGGCGACGGCGGGGAAGGTGAAATCCGGGGTCGAGGTCGCCAGAACGATCCCGTCCAGCTCGCCCGCCTCGACGCCCGCGCGGGCCAGCGCCTCGCGCGCCGCGCGCAGGGCTAGATCGCTGGTGGCCTGCCCCTCGGCCGCGAAATGCCGCCTCTCGATCCCCGAGCGTGACCTGATCCAGTCGTCGCTGGTGTCCAGCTTGTCCTCGAACCAGCTGTTTTCGACCACCCGTTCCGGCAGGTAATGGCCGGTGCCGATGATGACTGCGCGCCGTGTCACGTTGTAGCCCCCGCGTCCTGGCCTTCGGATGACGCGCCGGCCGAGGCAGCCGCGCCCTGTGCCACACGGGCGGCCAGACGCTCGTGAAAGCCCGACTTGGCCAGCGTGAAGGCCAGCTTGATGGCCGCCGAGACGCCGGTGGCGTCGGCCGAGCCATGCGACTTGACGACGGTGCCGTTCAGGCCAAGGAAGATGCCGCCATTGACGCGGCGCGGATCGATGCGCTTCTGCAGCCGCTTCAGCGAGGTCATCGCCAGCAGCGCCGCGAATTTCGACATGAAGGAATTGGCAAAGGCCTCGCGCATGAACTCTCCGACCAGCCGCGCCGTGCCCTCGCCGGTCTTCAGCGCGACATTGCCGGTGAATCCGTCGGTCACGATCACGTCCACGCGCGCGGCCGGCAGGTCGCCGCCCTCGACGAAGCCCACATAGTCGAAATCGCCGCAATCGGCCGCGGCGCCGATCAGGTCGTTGGCCTGCTTCAGCTCGGCCCGCCCCTTGTGCTCCTCGGTGCCGACATTCAGCAGGCCGATGCGCGGGTGGGCGACGCCCAGACCGTTGCGGGCATAGGATGCGCCCATCATCGCATATTGCAGCAGGTCGGGCGCATCGGCGCGGATGTCGGCGCCCACGTCCAGCATGATGTTGAAGCCCTGCGGGTTGCGCGAGGGCCACAGGCAGGCGATGGCGGGCCGGTTAACCCCCGGCAGCTTGCGCAGGCGCAGCATCGACATGGCCATCAGCGCGCCGGTATTGCCACAGCTGACGGCCGCCCCGGCCTCGCCCGCGCGCACCGATTCGAGCGCCGACCACATCGAGGTGTCGCCGCCCTTGCGCAGCACCTGGCTGGGCTTGTCCTCCATCGTCACGATGCCGGCGGCATGGCGGATCTCGCAGCGGCCGGCCAGAGCCTTGCGCCTGTCGATCAGCGGGCGCAACTGCGCCTCGTCGCCATGCACGATGAAGCGGATCTCGGGGTTCTTGGCGGCGCTGGCGGCCATGCCCGCGACCACGACCGAGGGGCCGCGGTCGCCGCCCATCGCGTCAACCGAAATCACCACGCTGCCCCCGTCCTGGGGGGCGCGCGGTGCCGGGCTGGTCGAGGAATCGACGCTCATCTGGAAACGGTGACGGCCGGTCAGGCCGCGTCGTCGTCCAGATCGATCTCGTTGGCCTGCGCGACCACTTCACGGTCCGCATAGTGACCGCAGGACGGGCAGACGTGATGGGGACGCTTCAGCTCGCCGCAGTTCGAGCATTCGTTCGGGTTCCCGGCGACCAGGGCATCATGCGCGCGGCGCATGTTCCGCTTGGAGCGGGTTACGCGGTTCTGAGGGACAGCCATGTCACAACCTCGGTTCGGGGTGCGGCGCATGCGCGCCTTGGCACCATGTGTCTTGAATTCGCAAATGAACCGCGCAGATACGCGATGCGGGCAGCGCCCGCAAGCCCCCGGCGCCGGCGCGCCCGACCTAAATGCACCAGTGCGGCCCCGTGGCGCCACCTTCCGCGCCCGCGGGCGGCGTCGCGGGGTGGCGCTGTGGCCTTCCTGCAACGCCGGGCAAGGCGGGCCGTCCGGCGCGGCAGAATCACCCCTCGCCTGTCCCGGGCTCGCCGTCGCGACCCAGCATCCGGCCCAGCCCGGCAAAGGGGCGACGGGTGTCGGCGGGGGCCTCGTCGGGCGGGGCATCGGGCAGGGCGGCACCCTCGGCGCGGGGATATTCGGGCAGCGCAAGGGCCAGCGTCTCGATGGCAACCGCGCCGAGGTCGATGAACTGGCCGAGGGGCTCCAGCGTCTCGTCGGGCATCTCGATCTCGTCGCCCTCGGGGTCGCTGAGATGGGGCGAATAATGCCGCGTCACCTCTTCGCGCAGCGCGGTGCGCACCGGCCGCAGCGTCACGACGCAGGGCTGCACCACCGTCGCGGTCAGCACCCCGCGCAGCGCCCAGCCATCGCCGCCCTCGGCCCGGATCTCGCCGCGAAAGCCGAGTTTGGGCAGCCCGCTGATTCCCAGTTCCTCGGCAATGGCCTGCCGCGCCCCGGCATCGGGATCAACGGCGAAGGGCGTCGGCTGCCGCGGGTTCAGATGCGCCACACGCACCCTGTGCGTCGACATGGAAGAAGCGGTCATCGCGGGCCCTCCGGGCAGTCTGGTCCGGGCTTGCGGCGGCGGCATGGCGCGCAAACCCCGGCGCAAGATGGATATTCTTGAGCGCGGTAGCCGAGTTTGCTAAGCCGGGCGGGCCGCGTCAACCGCCTGAGCAAAGGAAACGCTTTCATGGCTGCCATCAGGAACCTCATGATCCTGGCCCTTGTCGCCATGATCGGGCTTGCCGCCTGCGCTCCGGTCTATCGCAATCACGGCTTCGTGCCGCCGGACGAGGACCTGGCGCAGGTCGTGGTCGGGCAGACCAGCGTGGCCGAGTTGCCGGGCCTGCTGGGCCGGCCTTCGGCGCAGGGCCTGCTGACCGGATCGGGCTGGTATTACGTCGGCTCGCGCTGGCGCCATTTCGGCGCCTACGAGCCGCAGGAGATCGACCGTCAGGTGGTGGCCATCCGCCTGGACGCGGGCGGCACGGTCTCGAACGTCGAACGCTTCGGGCTGGAACGCGGCCGCGTGGTGGTGCTGTCGCGGCGCGTGACCGAGGGCAGCGTCACCGAGATCTCGTTCATCCGCCAGATCCTGGGCAATCTGGGCAATTTCCAGGCCGGCGATTTCATCGACTAGGAGGGTCGCCGGGGTCCGGCGACCTACAGGCTCTGCACGATCCGCCCGGCGAGGCGGTGCAGATCGTCGCGGTATCCGGTGCGCGCCGAGGGCTGGTCGGGATCGGAGGTCATCGCGATCGCGGCCGCCGGCGCACTGCGGCTGGCGGGAAAGACATAGATCATCTGCCCGCCATAGCCCCAGCCATAGCGCAGGTCGCGCCCTGCGATCCGGGTGATGAACCAGCCATAGCCGTATCCCTGGCCGCTGAAGATCGACGAGGTGCGGGGGGTCCAGCTGTCGCGGATCCAGTCCCGCGGCACGATCTGCCGTCCGCCGGCGCGCCCGCCTGCGGCATAAAGCGCGCCAAAGGCCAGCAGCGACCGCGTGCTCATCGCCATCTGGTTGCCGCCCAGATGGATGCCCTGCGGGTCACGCTCCCACCCGGTGATCGCGAAGCCCGGCAGCGGGCCCAGCCAGTCATTGGCCAGCGCCAGGGTCGAGCGGCCCGTGACCCGCGCCAGAATCGCCGAGACAAGATGCGTCGAGGCCGTCGAATACTGCATCCGCCCACCGGGGTCCTGGGTGAAAGGCGCGGCAAGCGCGGCGCGCACCCAGTTCGGGCTGCTGACCCAGCGGCCGTAATTCGCACCCGACTGGCGTTCCAGCCCGGCCTGCATCGACAGCAGGTGACCCAGCGTCAGGCGCGCCAGCCGCGGATCGGGGTCCGCGGGCAGCTGGTCTTCCAGGATCGGCGCGACGGCCTGCCCGGTGCCGGTCAGGTGGCCCTTGTCGATGGCGATGCCGGCCAGCGCCGAGATGACGGATTTCGAGGCCGACTTGATGTTGGTCGGCTGATCGGGGCCAAATCCGTGATACCCCTCGGCCGCGACCTCCTGCCCGTCGCGCCAGATCGCGACGGCCCGTAGCGGCGGCAGGTCACGCGCCCCGGACAGGATCGAGGAAAGTGCGGGCGGCCGGCCGGCACGGGCCGGCCGCGGCGCGGCCAGAAGGGGCGCCAGCGCGGCGCCGGTCAGCAGGGTGCGGCGGTTCATCCGCCAGATATGGGCGCAGGGGCAGCAATCGGGAAATGACAGATGCGTCAGCGGCGGGTCTTGCCCGGCGCGGGGGTGGACGCTAGGGCAGGGCGGACCAGACAGGGGCCGCCGATGTCCGCGCTTGACGATCTTGCCACCACGCCGTTCCATGACGCCGACGCGCCGGGTCGCGCCCGGATGCTGTCGCGGCTGGCCGATACCGAATTGTCGGTGGCGCTTGCCGCCGAACCCGCAGGCGACGCGGTGCAGCTGATGATGTTCCCGCTGGACGGCCAGGAGGTCGCGCTGGCCTGCGACGCCGAGGACCGGCTGTCGGGCTTTTTCGGGCGCGCGGTCGCCTATGCGGCGATGCCCGGCCGGGTGCTGGCCGGGCTGCTGCGCCAGACAGGCGCGGGGCTGCTGGTCAATCCCGGCCACCCCTCCGAGATGCTGCTGGACGGCGTGACGCTGGACTGGCTGTCGGGTGCCCTGGCGGCAAGCCCGGTCGCGGACGAGGCGCGGCTGCGCCTGACCGCGCCCGCGCCCGACACCGTGGCCGCGCTGGCCGCGCCCCTGGCCGAGCGTCTGGGCGACATGCACGGGCTGATCAGCGGCGCCGCGCTGTCGGGCGTGCGCGGGGAGGCTGGCGTGCCGGCGGCGCATCTGCTGCTGGTCGCGGGCTGCGCGGCCGACCGCCAGCCCGCCGTGGCCAAGGCGCTGGCCGAGGCGCTGGCCTTCCTGCCGCCCCAGCCCGGCGGCGTCGACATCAGCTTTTCCGACGCCCCGCCGCCGGCCGGCGCGCTGCGCTTCGACCTGGAACCGCAGCCCGCGCCGGCGCCGTTGCCCGCGCGCCCCAAGGGCCCGCCCATCCTGCGCTGAACCCTCGGCCCTGTTGCGCCAGGGCCGGCGATTTGCCAGAACGGTCCGATGCACCTGAAACACAAGGCCCTGTCCGTCCATCTGCTGACCGCGACCGGCGCGGTGCTGTCGATGCTGGCCATGCTGGAGGCCGTGCAGGGCGACTGGCCGATGATGTTCCTGTGGCTGGTGGTGGCCTTCGTGGTCGATGGCATCGACGGTCCGCTGGCCCGCCGCTATGAGGTCAAGCGGAACTGGCCGACCTATGACGGCGTCCTGATGGACCTGATCATCGACTACCTGACCTATGTGTTCATCCCCGCCTTCGCGCTGTTCCAGTCGGGGCTGCTGTCGGGCTGGACCGGCTGGTTCGCGATCATCGTGATCGTCTTCGCCAGCGTCATCTATTTCGCCGATACCCGGATGAAGACGCGCGACAATTCCTTTGCGGGCTTTCCGGGCTGCTGGAACATGGTCGTGCTGGTGCTGTTCGCGGTCAAGCCGCACTGGGTCATCATCCTGGCCATCGTCGTCGCGCTGAGCGTGGCGATGTTCAGCAACATCAAGTTCGTCCACCCGGTCCGCACCGAACGCTGGCGCGCCATCACCCTGCCGGTGGCGGTGATGTGGGTGGTGTTTGCGGGCCGCGCCGCCTGGGTCGAGTTCCACCCCTCAAGCTGGGCGATCTGGGGGCTGGTGCTGACCTCGCTGTGGCTGATGCTGGCCGGCGCCGCCCAGCAGGTGATCCCTGATCGGCGCTAGGATTTCGGGTGCTTGCCTGAGACGCGGTTCCGGCCGATGATCGCCGCGAGGCATCATGGATCGGGGGCGTCGCATGCTGGATATCCTGAAATCATCGGTGGCGGCGCTGGCGCTGCTGGCCGGTGCCGCCGAGGCGCAGGACGGGATCACCCTCGGGATGGTCCTCGAGCCGCCGAACCTCGACCCGACCGGCGGCGCCGCCGCGGCCATCGACGAGATCGTCTATGCCAATCTCTTCGAGGGGCTGACCCGCTTTGGCCCGGATGGAAGCATCCTGCCCGCGCTGGCCGCAAGCTGGGAGGCGCAGGACGAGGGCAGGGTCTATGTCTTCCGCCTGCAGCCAGGCGTCACCTTCCATGACGGTGCCGCCTTCGACGCCGAGGATGTGGTCTTCTCGCTGGATCGCGCGCGCGCGGACGATTCGACCAATGCCCAGAAGGTCCTGTTCGAGGGCATCGAGACGGTCGAAGCGGTCGATCCGCAGACCGTGCGCGTGACGCTGCGGGCGGCGGACGGCAATTTTCCCTTCAAGATGGCCTGGGGTGACGCGGTGATGGTCGACGCGGCCAGCGCCGCCGACCTGGCCACGAAGCCGGTCGGCACCGGACCGTTCCGCTTCGGGCAATGGGTGCAGGGCGACCGGGTCGTGCTGGAGGCCTTTGACGGCTACTGGGGCGAAAAGCCCGCCCTGAAGACCGCCACCTTCCGTTTCATCAGCGACCCCACGGCCGCCTTCGCGGCGATGATGGCGGGCGATGTCGATGCCTTCCCGAACTTTCCCGCGCCCGAGGTGCTGCCGCAGTTCGAGGCCGATCCGCGCTTCAGCGTCATCATCGGCACGACCGAGGGCGAGACGATCCTGGCGATGAACAACAGCCGCCCGCCGCTGGACGACCTGCGGGTCCGCAAGGCGATTGCCCATGCGATCAACCGGCAGGACATCATCGAGGGGGCGATGTTCGGCTATGGCACGCCGATCGGCAGCCATTTCGCGCCGCATCACCCCGATTACGTCGATCTCGTCGACCGCTCGGCCTTCGATCCGGCGCTGGCCAAGCAGGCGCTGGCCGAGGCGGGGGCGGGGCCGATCCGGCTGCGGCTGGCGTTGCCGCCGCCCGCCTATGCCCGCCGCGGCGGCGAGATCATCGCGGCGCAGCTGCGCGGGGTGGGCATCGAGACCGAGATCACCAACATGGAATGGGCGCAGTGGCTGGAGACGGTGTTCAAGGGCGGCGATTTCGACCTGACCATCGTCAGCCATACCGAGCCGCTGGACATCGATATCTATGCCCGGCCCGATTACTATTTCAGATACGCCCGGCCCGACTTCGTCGCGCTGATGGACCGGCTGAAATCCGCGACCGCGCCCGACCAGCGCAGCGCCCTGTATCGCGAGGCCCAGCAGATGATTGCCGAGGATTACGTCAACGCCTTCCTGTTCCAACTGGCCAAGACGGGCGTGGCCGATGCGCGGATCGAGGGGCTGTGGCAGAACGCGCCGACCCAGGCCAACGACCTGACCGGGGTGCGCTGGACCGAATGAGGGCGCGGCGCCGGCCCCCCGGCCTGCGCCACGACCCGTCAGCCGGAGGCGCCGACCCCGCGCGACTTGGCGCGCAGGTCGAAGACCCCGTAGGCCGCGACCACGAGGAAACACAGCGCCGGCACGAGATACGAGGTGGCGGCCCCCCGCGCATCCATCACCGCGCCATGCACCAGCGGCATCAGCGCGCCGCCAAGGATGGCCATGACCAGCCCGGCCGCGCCGAACTTGGTGTCCTCACCGAGGCCATGCAGCGCGATCCCGTAGATCGTCGGGAACATCAGCGACAGGCAGGCCGACAGCGCGACCACCGCCCAGACCCCCGCCATGTTCGGGCTGGACACCGCGAACAGGCACAGCGCCGTGCCCGCCAGCGCCATCGCCGCCAGCAGCATCGCCGGGCGCAGGAAGCCCATCAGCCAGACCATCACGAAGCGCGAGATCAGGAACACGATCAGGCTGGCCTGCAGATACCAGCCCGCCTGCGCCTCGTTGCCGCCGATGGCGGCCATGACGTACTGGATGGTGAAGGTCCAGACGCAGGTCTGCGCGGCCACGTTGAAGAACTGCGCGACGACGCCGAAGACATAGTGGCGATTGGCCAGAAGCCGGCGCAGCGTGGCGGTGAAATGCACCTCGTGGTCGGTCTCCAGCCGGACCTCGGCCTCGGTCGGCATGCGGATCAGCGCGATGGCGATCCAGATCGCCAGAAGCACGAAGGCAAAGCCGACATAGGGGACCATCACGGCCTGCAATTCGCCCTGCTGCACCGCGCGCAGCGCCTCGGGTGCCATCGCGGCGCGTTCCTCGGCCGAGGCGGTGTTCAGCCGGGGCAGGATCAGCGTGGCGGCCAGCAGCACGCCGATATTGGTGCCGACCGGGTTGAACGCCTGCGCGAAGTTCAGCCGGCGGGTGGCGTTCGCCTCGGGTCCCATCGCGATCACGAAGGGGTTGGCCGAGGTTTCAAGGATCGACAGCCCGCCCGCCAGCAGGAACAGCGCGGCGAGAAAGAAGCCGAAGGTCATCGCCTACGCGGCGGGGTAGAACATGAACGCGCCGCAGATCGCGCAGCCCAGCCCGACCCGCACGCCGGTCTTGTAGGAAAAGCGTCGGTTGATGAAGGCCGCGGGCAGGGCCAGCAGGAAATAGGCCCCGTAATAACAGAACTGCACGAAGGACGCCTGAAGCGTGCTCATCGAGAAGATCCGCGAAAACACCTGCACCAGCGGATCGGTCATGTTCGCCGCGATTCCCCAGGCGGCAAAGCAGGTTACCAGGATCACGAAGGGCAGCAACATCCCCTCATGCACAAAACGACGTTCCGACATCCGGTCTCCTCCCTGCTGACAGGATACGGGGGGGATAATCGCATGCTTTTGCGCTAACAGCCAGAAAATGACGTTGCGGCAAACGAAAGGGGCGGTGCATCGCGCACCGCCCCCTGTCGTGTCGCCGCCCGTCCGCCGTCAGGCGAACTTGCGGATCTCGCCCGATTTCAGCCGCGAGAGATAGCTGTTCATCTCGGCCTTGACGATCGGCATCAGCAGATACAGCGCGATGATGTTCACCACCGCCATGGCGAAGATGGCCGCGTCCGAGAAGTCGATCACCGGCCCAAGGTTCGCCGCAGCGCCGATGATGACGAAGATGCAGAAGATGACCTTGAAGATCAGCTCTTTCGTCTGGCCCTCGCCGAACAGGAAGGTCCAGGCCTTCAGGCCGTAATAGCTCCACGAGATCATCGTCGAGAAGGCGAACAGGATCACCGCGACCGCCAGCACATAGCGGAACCAGCCAAAGGCGCTGCTGAACGCCGCCGAGGTCAGCGCGACCCCGCTGGTGTCGCCGATGGTCTGGATGCGGGTTCCCGCCTCGTTCAGGATGAACATGCCGGTGTTGGGGTCGGTGATCAGCTGGCCGGTGATGACGATGACCAGCGCGGTCATGGTGCAGATCACCACGGTGTCGATGAACGGCTCAAGCAGCGACACGAAGCCCTCGGTGATCGGCTCCTTGGTGCGCACCGCCGAGTGCGCGATGGCCGCCGAGCCGACGCCCGCCTCGTTCGAGAAGGCGGCGCGGCGGAAGCCCTGGATCAGCGCGCCGATGGCCCCGCCCACGGCGCCGTCCCAGGTAAATGCGCCCCGGAAGATCTGCCCGAAGGCGTCGCCGATCATGCCGGCGTTCATCACGATGATGATCAGCGCTGTGCCGACATAGATGACGCCCATCAGCGGGACGATCTTCTCGGTGACGCGGGCGATCGACTTGAGCCCGCCGACGATCACGAGGAACACGATCACAGCGAAGATCACGCCGGTGATCCAGCCCGGATAGGCCCCGAACACATTGGTCAGCTGCGCGTGGGCCTGGTTCGACTGGAACATGTTCCCGCCGCCAAAGCTGCCGAGGATGCAGAAGATCGCGAACAGGATCGCCATGAACCTGCCGCCCGGCAGCCCGCGTTCGGCAAAGCCCTTGACCATGTAGTACATCGGCCCGCCCGACACCTTGCCGTCGGCATATTCGTTGCGATATTTCACGCCCAGGGTGCATTCGGTGAATTTCGAGGCCATGCCCAGAAGCCCGGCGAGGATCATCCAGAAGGTCGCGCCCGGCCCGCCGACGCTGACCGCAACGGCGACGCCCGCGATGTTGCCCAGCCCGACCGTGCCCGACAGCGCCGTGGCCAGCGCCTGGAAGTGGCTGACTTCGCCGGCGTCATTGGGGTCGGAATAGTCACCCCGCACCAGTGCGATGGAGTGTCCGAAGGCGCGGAACTGGATGAAGCCGAAATAGATCGTGAACACGGTGGCGCCGATCACCAGCCAGGCCACGATCCACGGAAAGCTCGTGCCCGGGAAGTTCGCGAAGATGAAATTGACGAACCAGCCGGTCGAGCTTGCGAAGATCTCGTTCACGCGCTCGTCGATGGTCTGGGCCGCGGCGGGCGCTGCGGCCGCAAGGCCGGCCGTCACCGTGGCAAGGATCAGTGCAAAGGGTCGAAAATTCATGGGATGTCGCTCCTGTTCCGTCGGTTCACGGCACGATGGTGACCGGCACCGGCGCAACCTGCGCCAGGGTGCCTGCGACCGATCCGAAGATGCGCGCGGAAAGGCCGGAATGCCCCATCCGCCCGATGAAGATCAGGTCCGCGCCCTGTTCCTTCGCTATCTCGCACAATGTCTCGGCGATATGGCCGTATCTCAGCACGGTCGAGACGGTCAGACCGGTAGTGCGGGTCTGCTCGGCGACCGGCGCGATGACGACCGCCTCGGCCCGTTCCAGTTCGTCCTGCCGACGCTGGTGTCGTTCCTCGATCTCGTCGGGCGTCAGGAAACTGTAGGGAGACCATTCAAGCACATGGGCGAGAATGATCTGGTCATCATTGGTTTTCGCGATTCCGACCGCGAAATCCAGGGCGCGTCGTGACGTGTCGCTGCCGTCATATCCGACGACGATCTTTCTTGGCATCTGCCTTCCCCCGTTGTCGTTCTACTACTTTTGTCGTGTCGATGGCCCGAGCATAGACCCGGGTCCGTCGACGGAGCGAGAAAAAACATGACGGATCCGTGAATGCGCCTATAGTCCGGCATGTCCGCGGGCGCTGCTGCGCAGGACAAACTGCCGACTTTTCGCTTTTCAAGCCGCGCCGCGCCCTGCATATTCCGGCCCATGACCCGGATTCGCCCCGTTGCCAGCATCCCGACCCCGCGCCTGGGCGCGGCCCCGGTCGTGCAGCTCCGCGGTCTGCTGCTTCTTACGCTGCGCTGAGCGGGTCTTCCGGGCCGCCGCTCAGCCAGGATCGTGCCCGGCCAGACCCGAACATCCCGCGTAAGAAAGACTGACCCATGACCGACAAGAACCGCGTCTACATCTTTGACACGACCCTGCGCGACGGCGAGCAATCGCCCGGCGCCACCATGTCCCACGCCGAAAAGCTGGAAATCGCCGCCATGCTGGACGAGATGGGCGTGGACATCATCGAGGCCGGCTTCCCGATCGCCTCGGAGGGCGATTTCGCCGCCGTCAGCGAGATCGCCAGGCTGTCGCGCAACGCCGTGATCTGCGGCCTCGCCCGCGCGCAACTGCCCGATATCGACCGCTGCTGGGAGGCCGTGCGCCACGCGCGACGCCCGCGCATCCACACCTTCATCGGCACCTCGCCGCTTCACCGCGCGATTCCCAATCTGGACATGGACCAGATGGCCGAGCGGATCGAACAGACCGTGACCCATGCCCGCAACCTCTGCGACAACGTGCAATGGTCGCCGATGGACGCGACCCGGACCGAACATGACTATCTGTGCCGGGTGGTGGAAATCGCCATCCGGGCGGGGGCGAGAACGATCAACATTCCCGACACGGTGGGCTATACCGCGCCCCGCGAAAGCGCGGATCTGATCCGGATGCTGCTGGAACGGGTGCCGGGCGCCGACGACATCATCTTCGCCACCCATTGCCACAACGATCTGGGCATGGCGACGGCCAACAGCCTTGCCGCGGTCGAGGCCGGCGCGCGGCAGATCGAATGCACCATCAACGGGCTGGGCGAACGCGCCGGCAACACCGCGCTGGAAGAGGTGGTGATGGCCATGCGGGTGCGTCACGACATCATGCCCTATGACACCGGTATCGACACGACGAAGATCATGAACCTGTCGCGGCGGGTGGCGCAGGTGTCCGGCTTTGCGGTGCAGTTCAACAAGGCGATCGTCGGCAAGAACGCCTTCCTGCACGAAAGCGGCATCCATCAGGACGGCGTGCTGAAGAATGTCGAGACCTTCGAGATCATGCGCCCCGCCGATATCGGCCTGAACGAGACCAACATCGCGATGGGCAAGCATTCCGGCCGCGCCGCGCTGCGCGCCAAGCTGGCCGATCTGGGCTATGAGGTGGGCGACAACCAGTTGAAGGACATCTTCGTGCGGTTCAAGGCGCTCGCCGACCGCAAGAAGGAAGTCTATGACGAGGATATCGTCGCGCTGGTGCAGGATGCCGCCGCCAATACCGGCGACGATCACCTGCAGGTCAAGCATCTGCGCGTCGTCTGCGGCAGCGACGGCCAGACCGCCGATCTGACGATGATCGTGGATGGCGAGGAAAAGACCGTTCACGCGACCGGCGATGGCCCGGTCGATGCCTGCTTCAACGCGGTCAAGCAGATCTTCCCGCACGAGGCACGGCTGAAGCTGTATCAGGTCCATGCCGTGACCGAGGGCACCGATGCGCAGGCCACCGTCAGCGTCCGCATGGAAGAGGACGGCCGCATCGTGAATGGCCAGGCCGCCGATACCGACACGATTTTGGCCAGCGTGAAAGCCTATGTCGGGGCGCTGAACCACCTGATCATGCGCCGCGCCCAGACCGGCCGCGACAGCGACGCCAAGCAGATCAGCATGTATTCGCACTGATCGGTGGCAGGTCGCCCCTGACGCGACGGGGGCGACCTGTTGCACAACCGGCGCGCGGGCCGATCCTTTCCCCGGACGGGTCTTGATCGGGGCTTTCGCGCGTGCGTTGCAGCTTTTATATGGGGCAACGCCGTGTGCCGGGCGATTCCGGCTGGCGGCCTATCGGGCGTTCAGAAACGGACAGGGCCGGAGAAACCGGCGCGAAAGGATACGGGCATGGCATTCGGCGGGTTGTTTTCGACCGACATCGCAATCGACCTCGGCACGGCGAACACGCTGATCTATGTCAAGGGCAAGGGCATCATCCTGAACGAGCCCTCGGTCGTGGCCTACCACGTCAAGGACGGCAAGCGTCAGGTGCTGGCGGTGGGCGAGGACGCGAAACTGATGCTGGGCCGCACCCCCGGCAGCATCGAGGCGATCCGCCCGATGCGCGAGGGTGTCATCGCCGATTTCGACAGCGCCGAGGAAATGATCAAGCACTTCATCAAGAAGGTGTTCCGGCGCACGACCTTCTCGAAGCCCAAGATCATCGTCTGCGTGCCCCATGGCGCCACCCCCGTCGAGAAACGCGCGATCCGCCAGTCGGTGCTGTCGGCGGGCGCGCGCAAGGCCGGGCTGATCGCGGAACCGATCGCGGCGGCCATCGGCGCCGGCATGCCGATCACCGAACCCACCGGCAGCATGGTCGTCGATATCGGCGGCGGCACCACCGAGGTCGCAGTGCTGTCGCTGGGCGATGTGGTCTATGCGCGCTCGGTCCGCATCGGCGGCGACCGGATGGACGAGGCGCTGATCAACTATCTGCGCCGCAACCAGAACATGCTGATCGGCGATTCGACCGCCGAACGGGTGAAGACCTCGATCGGCACCGCGCGGATGCCCGATGACGGGCGCGGCGCCACCATCATGGTGCGCGGACGCGACCTGCTGAACGGCATCCCCAAGGAAATCGAGATCAGCCAGGCGATGGTCGCCGAGGCGCTGGCCGAGCCGATGCAGGCGATCTGCGAGGCGGTCATGGTCGCGCTGGAAGCGACGCCTCCCGATCTGGCCGCCGACATCGTCGATCGCGGCGTGATGCTGACCGGCGGCGGTGCGATGCTGGGCGATCTGGACCTGGCGCTGCGCGAGCAGACCGGCCTGTCGATCACCCTGGCCGACCAGCCGATGAGCTGCGTGGCGCTGGGCACCGGCAAGGCTCTGGAATTCGAGAAGCAGCTGCGCCACGTCATCGACTACGACAGCTGATCCTGCCCGTGCGGAGGCGCTGAATGGCGCGCAAGGGACCCGATTTCGCCACCCCCGTCCGGCGCGTGCTGATCGCGCTGCTGGCGATCATGCTGATTGCGCTGTTCCTGTTCTGGCGGATCGACAGCCCGCGCGCCGAACGCATGCGTATCGCCATCATCGACCGCGTGGTGCCAAGCTTCGAATGGGTTCTGGCGCCGGTCAACAAGGCCAGCCAGATGATCGCGGGCTTCCAGTCCTATGCCCGCATCTACGAGCAGAACCAGGAACTGCGGCGCGAGTTGCAGAAGATGCAGGCCTGGCGCGAGGCCGCCGTGCAGCTGGAGCAGGAGAATTCCAAGCTACTGGCCCAGAACAACGTCCGCATCGATCCAGCCCTGACCAGCGTGACCGCGCTGGTCACCGTGGACAGCGGCTCGGCCTTCCGGCAATCGGTCCTGATCAATGTGGGCGCCCGCGACGGCATCGTGGACGGCTGGGCGACGATGGACGGGCTGGGCCTCGTCGGCCGGATCTCGGGCGTGGGCCAGCGCACCAGCCGGGTGGTGCTGCTGACCGATCCCTCGTCGCGCATCCCGGTCACCATCCAGCCCTCGGGCGACCGGGCGCTGCTGACCGGCGACAACACCTCGCTGCCGGTGCTGGACTTCATCGAAAGCCTCGAGGATGTCCGCCCGGGCGACCGCGTGGTGACCTCGGGCGACGGCGGCGTGTTCCCGCCGGGACTGCTGGCCGGGCAGGTGGTGCAGGGCAGCGACGGCCGGATGCGCCTGCGCATGGCCGCCGATTACAGCCGGCTGGAATTCCTGCGGGTGCTGCGCTCGCACCCGGCCGAGAATGTCGTGGATGCCGGCACGATCATCACCCCCGGCGATCAGGGTCCGATCGGCCCGCAACTGCCGACCTCGCCCGTCGAGGCCGCGCAGGCCGCCGATCCGCTGGCAGCCGGCGGCGACAATGATTGAGGGGCCGGGCCGGCGGATGCTGCTGGGCACGGCGCTGTTCCTGCTGTGCATGGCGCTGCTGATCCTGCTGCGCCTGCTGCCGCTGTCCAGCGGGATGACCGGCTGGCCCGGCCCGGATCTGGGGCTGGCGCTGACCTTTGCCTGGGTGCTGCGCCGGCCCGACCAGATCCCGGCACTGGCCATCGCGCTGGCTTTCCTGGTCGAGGATCTGCTGCTGCTGCGCCCGATCGGGCTGTGGGCGGCGCTGATGCTGCTGGCGACCGAGGCCGCACGGCTGCGTGAACCCCGTTGGCGCGACCAGCCATTCATGGTTGAATGGCTGCGTGTCGCGATGCTGATCGGGGCGATGACGCTGGCCAACCGCCTGGTGTTGCTGATCTCGCTGATGCCCGTGCCCGCCCTGGGGCAGGTGCTTCTGCAATATCTGGCGACCCTGGCGGCCTATCCGCCGGTCGTCTTCGCGGCGCGCTGGCTGATCGGCCTGCGCCGCTCTGGCCATGGTGGTGCCGACGTGACGAGACAGGTCCGATGAAAAAGGTCGAGCGTGAGACGCAGGACGGGGTCCGAAAGCTGGGTCGGCGCGGACTGCTGCTGGCCGGCATCCAGCTGGGCGTGGTCACGACGCTGGCCCTGCGGCTGCGGTCGATGCAGCTTGAGCATGCCGAGGAATACCGGATGCTGGCCGACGGCAACTCGATCAAGATCCGGCTGCTGCCGCCGGCCCGCGGGCTGATCCACGACCGCAACGGGCTGGTGATCGCGGGCAACGAACAGAATTACCGCGTCACCCTGACCCGCGAAGAGGCGGGCGGCGAGGTCGAGCCGGTGCTGCGCCGCCTGTCGCGTCTCATCCCGATCAGCGAGGCGCGCATGGCCGAGCTTCTGGAAGAATTTTCCAGGCGCAGCGCGATCACCCCCATCGTCATTGCCGACCGGCTGACCTGGGAACAGTTCGGCTCGATCGCGGTGAACGCACCCGCGCTGGCCGGAGTGACGCCGGAATCCGGGCTGTCGCGTGCCTATCCGCGCGGCGGCGACCTGGCGCATGTCATGGGTTATGTCGGCCCCGTCTCCGACTACGACCTGTCGAAGATCGAGGATCCCGACCCGGTGCTGATGCTGCCCGAATTCCAGCTGGGCAAGATCGGCGTCGAGGCCAAGCTGGAAGAGGTGTTGCGCGGCCGTGCCGGCGCCCGCCGGGTCGAGGTGAACAGCGCCGGCCGCGAGATGCGCGAACTGGGCCGGCAGGAGGGCGAGCAGGGCGCCACCGTGCAACTGACCATCGACGCCCGGTTGCAGAACTACGCCGCGCAACGAATGGGCAGCGAAAGCGCCGCGGCGGTCGTGATGGATGTCCAGACGGGCGACCTGGTGACCATCTGTTCCTCGCCCAGCTTCGATCCGAACAAGTTCGTGCGCGGCATCTCGGGGCCGGACTACCGGGCGCTGATGAACCACGACCACCGTCCGCTGGCCGACAAGACCGTGCAGGGCGTCTACCCGCCCGGCTCGACCTTCAAGATGGTGACGCTGCTGGCCGGGCTGGAATCGGGGCTGATCAACGCGAATTCCCGCTTTTTCTGCCCCGGATCCACCGAGGTCGGCGGGCGTCGCTTTCACTGCTGGCGGCGCGGCGGCCACGGCACCATGAATGCCATCCAGAGCCTCGAGCAAAGCTGCGACGTCTATTATTACGAGCTGTCGCAGCGCATCGGAATCGACCGCATCGGCGCGATGGCCCGGCGCCTGGGCATCGGGGTGCGCCACGAACTGCCGATGTCGGCGGTGGCCGAGGGCATCGCCCCGGACCGCGACTGGAAGCGGCAGCGTTACGATCAGGCCTGGCAGATCGGCGACAGCCTGAACGCTTCGATCGGGCAGGGCTATGTGCTGGCCTCGCCGCTGCAACTGGCGGTGATGACGGCCCGCATCGCCTCGGGCCGCGCGGTGGCGCCGCGGCTGGTGCGCGCGATCGACGGCGTGCCGCAGCCGATCCCCGAGGCGGCCGAACTCGGGCTGGACAGGACGAACCTGAACCTTGCCCGCGCCGGCATGGAGGCGGTCATGAATGGCGGACAGGGCACCGCGCGCCGCTCGCGGATCGAGCGGGAGGAATGGCGCATGGCCGGCAAGACCGGCACCAGCCAGGTGCGCAACATCACCGCCGCAGAGCGGGCGCGCGGCGTCGTCTCGAACGAACAGCTGCCCTGGAACCGCCGCGATCACGCGCTGTTCGTCTGCTACGCGCCCTACGAGGCGCCGCGCTATGCGGTATCGGTGGTGGTCGAACATGGCGGCGGCGGATCGACGGCCGCCGCGCCCATCGCGCGCGACATCCTGCTGTTCGCGCTGGCGGGCGGGCTGCCGCCGCTGGACGCCGTGCCCTCCGATCAGCGCGCCGCGCTGGAGGAACGCCACAACGCCATGCAGCTCTATACCCCCGAGCCGCCGAAGCCCGGCCGGACGCGGGCCTGAGGGAGGCGGGCGATGGCCTATCTGGACTACGATGTCACCCGTGTTCCGACCGGGTTTCGCAAGATCCTGTACCTGAACTGGCCGCTGGTGTTCCTGCTGGCCGCGGTCGCCTGCTTCGGCTTCCTGATGCTGTATTCCGTGGCCGGCGGCCGCGCCGAGACCTGGGCCGAGCCGCAGATGTATCGCTTCGGGGCGGGGATGGCCGCGATGTTCGCGCTGGCTTTCGTGCCGATGTGGTTCTGGCGCGGCGTGTCGATCTTCGCCTATGTTCTCTGCCTGCTTCTGCTGGTCGCGGTCGAACTGGTGGGCGACATCGGCATGGGCGCGCAACGCTGGATCGACCTCGGCCCGGTCCGGCTGCAACCCTCGGAACTGATGAAGATCGCCCTCGTGCTGATGCTGGCCGCCTATTACGACTGGCTGCCGCTGCGCCGGGTGTCGCGCCCGCTGTGGGTGCTGATCCCGGTGGCGCTGATCCTGCTGCCGACCGCGCTGGTGCTGAAGCAGCCGGATCTCGGCACCTCGATCATGCTGGTGGCGGGCGGCGGCATCCTGATGTTCGCGGCGGGCGTCTCGTTGTGGTATTTCGGCGTGGTCATCGGCGCGGTCGTGGGCCTCGTCTATGCCGTGCTGGAAAGCCGCGGCACCGACTGGCAGCTTCTGAAGGACTACCAGTATCGCCGCATCGACACCTTCCTCGATCCCTCGGTCGATCCTCTCGGCGCGGGCTACAACATCACCCAGGCCCAGATCGCGCTGGGCTCGGGGGGCTGGTCGGGACGTGGCTTCATGCAGGGCACGCAGTCGCGGCTCAACTTCCTGCCCGAGAAGCAGACCGACTTCATCTTCACCGTGCTGGCCGAGGAATTCGGCTTCGTCGGGGCGATCTCGCTGCTGATCCTCTACACGCTGATCCTCGGCTTCTGTCTCTACTCGGCGCTCAGCAACCGCGACCGGTTCGGCGCCCTGCTGACCATCGGCATCAGTGGCACCTTCTTCGTCTACTTCGCGATCAACATGGGCATGGTGATGGGGCTGCTGCCGGTGGTCGGCTCGCCGCTGCCGCTGGTCAGCTATGGCGGCACGGCGATGATGATCCTGCTGATGGGATTCGGCATGGTCCAGTCGGCCCATGTCCATCGGCCACGGTAGAACCATGCGCGTCCTGTTCGCCGCACCCGCGCCGATGTGGGCCGAATGGGCCCCCGCGCTGACCGCCGCCTGCCCCGAGATGGACCTGCGCCGGTCCGGCGATCCTGCGGGCTTCGACGCGATCATCTACGCGCCCGGCGGCGAGATCGAGGATCTGTCGCCCTATGTCCGTGCGCGCCTCGTCCAAAGCCTCTGGGCCGGGGTCGAGCGCATCGTCACCAACCCCAGCCTGACCCAGCCGCTGGCGCGCATGGTCGATCCCGGCCTGTCGCGCGGCATGGCCGAATACTGCACGGGCTGGGTGATGCGGGCGCATCTGGGCATGGACCGCTATGCACAGGACGGGATCTGGCGCAACGGCCAGGTGCCGCCGCTGGCCGGCGACCGCAGGGTGACAATCCTCGGCATGGGCGAACTGGGCCGCGCCGTGGCCGCGATGCTGGCGCCGATCGGGTTCCGGCTGACCGGCTACAGCGCCTCGGGCCGCGCGGTCGATGGGGTGCGCAGCCTCGGCGGGGACGATCCCGGCGCCGCGCTCGATGGCGCCGAGATCCTCGTGAGCCTGCTGCCCGATACCCCGGCCACGCGCAACCTGCTGGATGCCGGCCGGCTGTCGCGCCTGGCGCGCGGGGCGTGGATCATCAATCCCGGCCGCGGCACGCTGATCGACGAAGCGGCGCTGATCTCGGCTCTCGATGACGGCCATCTGGGCCACGCCGTCCTCGACGTGTTCCGCACCGAGCCGCTTCCGCCCGGCCACCCCTTCTGGGCGCATCCGGGTGTCACCGTCACGCCCCATATCGCAGCCGACACCCGTCCAGAAACCGCCGCGCCCGTCGTCGCCGACAATCTGCGCCGGGCGATGGCGGGCCGGCCCGTCCGGCATCTCGTCGATCGCGTCAGGGGCTACTGATCCCCATCTCCTGTGCGGGAAATATCCCGGGGGGAGTCCGCAGGACGGGGGGCAGCGCCCCCCCGCTTCATGGCCTCGGTCTCGCGGGCTGTGGTCACAAGCGCACCTCGCGTGCGCACCTTCTCGATCCGCCAGGCCATCTTCTTCTCGCGCCGCCGGTGATAGGCGCGGATCACCGGCACCGTAAGGTAATGCGCGGCGACGCTGACCAGCAGCCCGATCAGCGCGCCGCCGACCATGTAGGGCCAGTAGATCTGCTGGAAGAACTCGATCAGGCGACCCCAATGCACGCGCTCGGGCCCGAAGACGGATTCCAGGTTGTTCCACAACTCGGTGCTGGCCCCGGCGAATTCGCCGAAGATCCGCTGCGGCCCCATGTCGCCGCGATAACCCAGGATCTCGCGCCCCAGGCCGACGGCGGCGACGGCGATGAAGGGAAAAGTCACCGGGTTGCCCACGAAAGTCGCCAGCAGCGCGGCCAGCACATTGCCGCCGATCAGCCAGGCCACCGCGGCGGCCGACAGGAAGTGCAACCCGAACAGCGGCGTGAAGGACACGAACACCCCCGCCGCGACGCCCCGGCCGATGCGGTGCGGCTGGTCGGGCAGCCGGCGAACCCGGTGCAGGACATAGGTGCCCGCCCGCCGCCAGCCGCCGGGCGGATAGATCATGTCGCTGGCCATCTGGCCATAGCTGCGGGGCTTGCGGCGCTTGAACACGATATCACCCGGTGCTTCGCGGGCTGGGCCGCGGACTACGGTTTCAGCGCCGGGTCACGGATCCGGGCGACCTGCGCGACATCGCCTTCCGCCTCCAGCGCGGTCAGCAGGTTGTGCAGATGCTCGTGGTCGCGCAACTCGACCTCGACCTCGATCCGGTAGAAATCCGGCTTTCGGTCGATGAACTCGAGGTTCGAGATATTCGCACCCTGCGCCCCGATCAAGCCACAGATGCGTCCCAGGACGCCCGCATCATGCCGGATCGTCAGGTTCAGCAGCGTCGAATAGGCCGCAGGGTGACGGCCCTCGCGCCATTGCAGGTCGACCCAGCGATCCGGGCTGTCCTCGAACTCGGCCAGCACCGGGCAGTCGATGGCGTGGATGACCACGCCGCGGCCGCGATAGGTGATGCCCACGATCCGCTCGCCCGGCAGCGGGCTGCAACAGGGGGCGCGCTGGAACTCGGCATCGGCCTCGAGCCCGGCGAAGGGGCGCTTGCCGTCGATCTCGTCCTGATGGCCGGCCAGTTCGGGATAAAGGACCGACAGCACCTCCTTGGCCGAGATCTCGGCGCTGCCGATCCGGGCCAGCAATTCCTCGGCATCCTCGACGCCCATCTGCCGGGCGGCGGTGCGCAGCGCCTTGTCGGTGACCTTGCGGCCGACATGCTCGAAGCTGACGCGCACCAACTCGCGCCCCAGCCGCATGAAGCGGTCGCGATCCTCCTCGCGCAGGCTGCGCCGGATGGCGGCCTTGGCCCGGCCGGTGACCACGATGTCCAGCCAGGTCGCCTGCGGCCGCTGCCCGGACGCGGCGATCACCTCGACCGACTGGCCGTTCTTCAGCCGCGTCCACAGCGGCACCCGGATGCCGTCCACCTTGGCGCCGACGCAGGAATTGCCCAGCCGCGTGTGGATCGCATAGGCGAAATCGATCGGCGTGGCGCCCTTGGGCAGCTGCATCACGTCGCCCTTCGGGGTGAAGCAGAACACCTGGTCCTGATACATCTCCAGCTTCACATGCTCGAGGAACTCGTTGTGGTCCTCGCCATCGAAGCGGTCGGTCAGGCTGTCGATCCAGGCGGCGGGATCGACGGCGAAGGGGTTGCGCGCCAAGACGCCGTCGCGATAGGACCAGTGCGCCGCCACGCCGGCCTCGGCGACCTCGTGCATCTGGCGGGTGCGGATCTGCACCTCGACCCGCTTGCCGTCACGCCCCGAGACGGTCGTGTGGATCGACCGGTAGCCGTTCGATTTCGGCTGGCTGATGTAATCCTTGAACCGCCCCGGCACCGCCCGCCACCGATGGTGGATCACCCCCAGCGCGCGATAGCAGTCCATCTCTGACCGGGTGATGATGCGAAACCCGTAGATGTCCGACAGCCGTGAGAAGGCCAGCTGCTTTTCCTGCATCTTGCGCCACACCGAGAAGGGCTTCTTGGCCCGGCCGAACACGTCGGCCTCGATCCCCTCGCGTTCCAGTTCGGCGCGGATATCGGCGGTGATCTGGCCGATGATGTCGCCCGAGGCGCGTTGCAGGCTGACGAAACGGCGGATGATCGAGTTGCGGGCTTCGTGGTTGATGACCTTGAAGGCCAGGTCCTCAAGTTCCTCGCGCATCCACTGCATGCCCATCCGCCCGGCCAGCGGCGCATAGATGTCCATCGTCTCGCGTGCCTTCTGCACCTGCTTGTCGGGCCGCATCGAGCGAATCGTGCGCATGTTGTGCAGACGGTCGGCCAGCTTGACGAGGATCACCCGCAGGTCGCGCGACATGGCCATGAACAGCTTGCGGAAGTTCTCGGCCTGCTTCGACTGTGCGCTGGACAGTTGCAGGTTGGTCAGCTTGGTCACGCCATCGACGAGATCGGCAATCTCGCTGCCGAACATCCCCGCCAGATCCTCCTTGGTGGATCGCGTGTCCTCGACGGTGTCGTGCAGCAGGGCGGTAACGATGGTGGCGTCGTCCAGCCGCATCTCGGTCAGGATGGCGGCGACGGCGATGGGATGGGTGAAATAGGGCTCGCCGGAATGGCGGAACTGGCCCTCATGCATCCGCATCCCGTATTCGTAGGCATCGCGGATCAGGTCGGCATTGCTGCGCGGGTTGTAGTTGCGGACCAGCGCGATCAGGTCTTCGACGTCGATCATGTCCTGCCGAAGACCCCGTTCCGTCGCGCCGTCTTACCGCTGGTTCGCGTCCAGCATCATCCGCAGCATCCGCTCTTCCGATTCGTCGTCGGCGGGCTTGGGACGATCCATCTCGGCGCCCAGCAGCAGCGCCATCGCATCCTCTTCGGGTTCGTCGACCTCGATCTGGGTCTGGGTCGATTCGATCATCCGCTCGCGCAGGTCATCGACCGGCTGCGTCTCGTCGGCGATCTCGCGCAGGGCCACGACCGGATTCTTGTCGTTGTCGCGGTCGACCGTGGCCTGGCTGCCGGCGGCGATCTCGCGGGCCCGATGCGCGGCCAGCATCACCAGATCAAAGCGGTTGGGAACCTTGTCGACGCAATCTTCAACCGTAACGCGGGCCATGTCTCACCTGTGCAGATTCGAATCGGGTATCGGGGGCGAAACCGGAGTTCTGGTGGCCAGACCGGGAAATGTCAAGGAAAAGGCAAGGCGTCGCCGGGTCGGCCCGGTCATCGGGTCGGACCCTGCGCGAGACCTTGCTGCGCGGTCAACGGCGACATGCCGGCCAGCCCCTGCGCACCGAGGTCCGCCAGCATCCCGGCCACGCTGCGCCCGGTCAGCGGATGGCACCAGTGCGGCGCGATCTCGGCCAGCGGCGCCAGCACGAAGCCGCGATCCTGAAGCCTCGGATGCGGCAGGATCAGCCGGTCCGGCGCCTCGACGGCCTGCCGTGCGGGCGGCAATGCGACCCAGGCGCGCTGCGTCGCGGAATCGGGGCGCACCAGATTCCCGACGGCGATCAGGTCCAGGTCCAGCACCCGCGCCGACCAGCGCCCGGTGCCGCGATCGCGTCCCATCCGCGCCTCGATCGCGTGCAGCCGCACCAGCAGGGCCTCGGGTGCGAGCCGCGACCGGACAAGCACCACCGCATTGGCGTAATCGGGGCCGGAGCCCGGAGGATAAGCCGGGGTTTGCCAGATCCGGCTGGCGGCGCTTATTGAAATATCCTGTTCAGCGTGCAGAATGGACAGTGCTGAACCAAGCGTTTCACTCGCGCTGCCGTCAGCCGATGGCAGGTTCGCGCCAAGGGCGACTATCGATAAGGACAACCTATCCATGCCCGCCTGACCGTCCTATGAAACCATGGCGGGCATCGGGCCGGAACGCCGGCGCCGGACCCTGCCTGACCACACCTACTGCAAGTCTGATCGAAGGCAACACCGATGTTTTACAAGGACGACCGACTGGCGATGTTCATCGACGGCGCCAATCTCTACGCCGCCGCGAGATCCCTGGGGTTCGACATAGATTACAAGCTGTTGCGACAGGAATTCGACCGCAGGGGAAAGCTGATGCGCGCCTATTACTACACCGCGCTGATGGATGGCGAGGAATATTCCCCGATCCGACCGCTGGTGGACTGGCTGCACTACAACGGCTATTGCGTCGTCACCAAGCCGGCCAAGGAATTCACCGACTCGATGGGTCGCCGCAAGGTCAAGGGCAACATGGACATCGAACTGGCGGTCAGCGCGATGGAACTGGCTCCGCGGCTTGACCACGCGGTGCTGTTCTCGGGCGATGGCGACTTCCGCCCGCTGGTCGAGGCGCTGCAACGCCAGGGGGTGCGGGTGTCGGTGGTCTCGACCATCCGCAGCCAGCCGCCGATGATCGCCGACGACCTGCGCCGCCAGGCCGACAACTTCATCGAGCTTGACGCCCTGCGCGACATCATCGGCCGCCCGCCGCGCGAAACCACGCAGGCCGAGACCTGACAGCCCCGGCGCATGGCAGATGGGTGGCGCTGGCGCTGATCTGCACCGGCGTGGTGGGGGCGATGACCTGCTGGTTCTCGGCCACCGAGATCATGCCCGAACTGATCCGCGACTGGCGGCTTGACCCTGCGCAGGCAGGCTGGCTGACCAATGCCGTCCAGATCGGTTTCGTCGTCGGGGCGCTGGCCTCGGCGCTGGTGAACCTGCCCGACATCCTGCGGCTGACCCGGCTGATCGCCGGCGCGGCGCTGCTGGCCGCTGCCGCCAACGCCTGTCTGCTGCTGGAGCCCGGATATTCGGGCGCCCTGGCCGCGCGTTTCGTCACCGGTGTCGCGCTGGCGGGGCTGTACCCGCCCGCGATGAAGCTGATGGCGACGTGGTTCCTGCGCGGGCGCGGTCTTGCGATGGGCTTCCTCATCGCCGGGCTGACGCTGGGCTCGTCCATGCCGCATCTGTTCCGCGCGCTGGGCGGCGGCATCGACTGGCGCCTCGTTGTCATTGCCGCGTCGCTGGCCACCCTGAGTTCGGCGGCGATCTTCGGGCTGATGGTGCGCGAGGGGCCGCATGGCTTCGGCCGTGCGACCTTCGATCCCCGGCAGGCGCTGGCGGTGCTGCGCGACCGGCCGGTGCTGTTGGCAAATCTGGGCTATTTCGGCCATATGTGGGAACTCTACGCGATGTGGGCGTGGTTTCTTGCCTTCGCCACCGCGGCGGCCGGGGCGGGCGTCGGCCCCTTCGCCAGCCCGTCGGCCTTCGCCTTCGTGGTGGTGGCGTCGGGCGTGGCAGGCTGCATCCTCGGCGGCGTGCTGTCCGACCGCATCGGCCGCTGCCTGACAACCGCCGGGATGATGGCCGTGTCGGCCGCCTGCGCGGCGCTGATCGGTCTGGCCTTCGACGGCCCCGCCTGGGGTCTGGCGCTGATCGGCATCGTCTGGGGGATCGCGGTCATCGGCGACAGCGCGCAGTTCTCGGCCGCCGTGACGGAACTGGCCGATCCAAGGCTGGTCGGCACCGCGCTGACCTTGCAGACCAGCCTGGGCTTTGCGCTGACCGTGCTGGCCATCTGGCTGATGCCGCATGTCGCCGAGATGCTGGGCGGCTGGCGATGGGCGTTCCTTGCTCTGCTGCCCGGGCCGGTGATCGGTACCTGGGCGATGCTGCGGCTGCGCGGCATGGAGGCGTCGCGGCGGCTGGCCGGGGGCCGCCGCTGATACCGGCTGCGGTCGCCGGAGGTGGGCGCGCCCCGCCATGCGTGGTGCGGGCGGCGGGACTCGAACCCGCACGGGCCAGGCCCTGGCGATTTTAAGTCGCCTGTGTCTACCGTTCCACCACGCCCGCAGGCCGCGGAACCGCCTGCCGAGGCCGTCGCTAGCCAAGCGGTTATGATTAATCAAGCGGAACTTGGCGCGCAGGGCGGGGTTGACCGGGACGTTCATCCAGCCAGATCGGAGGACCCCATGACCGGGACCAGCGACAAGCGCGGCGAAGCCGGCGAATTGCACCAGCGCGGCGGCGAAACCCTGACGACCAATCAGGGCCTGCCACTGTCGGACAACCAGAACAGCCTGACCGCCGGCGCGCGCGGCCCGACCCTTCTGGAAGATTTCGTGCTGCGCGAAAAGATTTTCCACTTCGATCACGAACGCATCCCCGAGCGGATCGTCCACGCGCGCGGCTCGGGCGCGCACGGCTATTTCGAATGCACGGATCCGATCCCCGACCTGACCCGCGCGGCCTTCCTGTCGAAGAAGGGCAAGACGCCTGTCTTCACCCGCTTCTCGACCGTGGCGGGCGGGGCGGGCAGCGTCGACACGCCCCGCGACGTGCGCGGCTTCGCGGTCAAGTTCTACACCTCCGAAGGCAATTTCGACCTGGTCGGCAACAACATCCCGGTCTTCTTCATCCAGGATGCGATGAAGTTCCCCGACCTCGTCCATGCGGTGAAGATGGAGGCCGACCGCGGCTATCCGCAGGCGGCCAGCGCACATGACACCTTCTGGGACTTCATCTCGCTGATGCCCGAATCGATGCACATGATCATGTGGGCGATGTCGGATCGCACGATCCCGCGCAGCCTGCGGATGATCGAGGGCTTTGGCATCCACACCTTCCGGCTGGTCAATGCCGAGGGCAAGTCGACCTTCGTCAAGTTCCACTGGAAGCCCAGGCTGGGCCTGCAGTCGCAGGTCTGGAACGAGGCGGTCAAGACCGCGGGCGCCGATCCCGATTTCCACCGCCGCGACCTGTTCGAGGCGATCGACGGCGGCGACTATCCCGAATGGGAACTGGGCATCCAGACCTTCGATGCGGAGTGGGCGGCCAGTCAGCCCTATGACGTGCTTGACGCGACCAAGCTGATCCCCGAGGAAGACCTGCCGGTGCGGATCGTCGGGCGCATGGTGCTGGACCGCAACCCCGACAATTTCTTCGCCGAGACTGAACAGGCGGCCTTCTGCCCGTCGAACATCGTGCCGGGCATCGATTTCACCGAGGATCCTTTGCTGCAGGGGCGGCTGTTCAGCTATCTCGACACCCAGAAATCCCGTCTTGGCACGGCGAATTTCCACCAGCTGCCGATCAATGCGCCGAAATGCCCGATGCACAATTTCCAGCGCGACGGCATGATGCAGATGGCGGTGCCGAAAGGGCGCGCCAATTACGAACCGAATTCGCTGGACGAGGCCGGCGAAGAGGCCGGGCCGCGTGCCATCGACAAGGGCTTCTCCACCTATCGCAATATGGTCGATCGGCCGGACGGAGAGGTCGAGAAGCTGCGCGTCAGGCCCGAGCTGTTCGGCGATCATTACAGCCAGGCCCGGCTGTTCTATCGCAGCCAGACCGAGGCCGAGCAGGGCCACATTGCCGACGCGCTGGTATTCGAACTGTCCAAGGTGGGGCTGGGCCATGTCGTTTCCCGGATGCTGTCGCATCTGCGGGTCATCGACGAGGACCTGGCCGAGGCCGTCGCCGAGGGTCTTGCCGAGGATCTGCCCAAGCCCGCCAAGCCGCATCGCGCGCCGCTGGACATGAAGCCTTCGGACGCACTCTCCATCCTGAAGCAGGCCACGCCGACGCTGGCCGGGCGCAAGGTCGGCATCCTCGTGGCGGAAAATTCCGACCGCGACAGGGCCGAGGCCATCCGCGCCGAGATCGAGGCGCAGGGCGGCAAGGCGGTGCTGATCGCCAAGGCGCGCGGTCTTGCCGACGAGCAGCTGGCCGGCACCCCCTCGGTGGTGCTGGACGCGGTGGCGCTGGTGCTGGACGAGGCCGATGCGGCCAGCCTTGCGAAATACAAGCCTGCGGTCGATTTCGTCTCGGACGCCTATGCGCATCTGAAGGCGATCGGCGCGGATGACGGCGCCAAGCCGCTGCTGGATGCGGCGGGCGTCGAGGAGGGTGCGGGCGTGACCAGCCTCGATCCGGGCGCCTTTGCCAAGGCGGCGGCACGGCGATTCCACGACCGCGAGGCCAAGGTCTGGTAAGGGCGGTCCGGCGCCCGTCGCGGGCGCCGGGTCGACGGCGCGGTCTCAGAAGCTGCGAGTCGGGCGGTCGAAGACCTTCCGGCCCATCAGGCTGCCGACAAGCTCGACCATCAGCCGTGCCGTCCGGCCCCGCTCGTCCAGGAAGGGGTTAAGCTCGACCAGGTCCAGCGAGGTGACCAGCCCGGATTCGTGCAGCAGTTCCATCACCAGATGCGCCTCGCGGAAGGTGGTGCCGCCGGGGACCGTGGTTCCCACCGCCGGCGCGATCGAGGGGTCGAGGAAGTCGACATCAAGGCTGACATGCAGCAGTCCGTCGGCCGCGCGAACCCGGTCGAGAAAGCCGCGCAGCGGGGCGACGACGCCCTGCTCGTCCAGCACGCGCATGTCGTTCACGGTGATCTCGGTGTCCTGCATCGCGGCGTGTTCGGCCGGATCGACGCTGCGGATGCCGAACATGCAGATGTTCTCGCCCGGGATCGGTGCGGGAAAGGGCGGGAACGGATCGAAGCCCGGCAAGCCGCTGGCATAGGCCATCGGGGTGCCATGAAGGTTGCCCGAGGTGGTCGAGGCGACCGTGTGGAAATCGCTGTGCGCGTCCAGCCAGATCACGAATTGCGCGCGGCCCGCCTGCGCGGCGTGATCCGCGACGCCCGCTAGCGTGCCAAGGGCCAGCGAGTGGTCGCCGCCCATGATGATCGGCATGCCATGCGGCAGCGCCGCAGCCGTCGCCCGGCGCAGCGCGCCGGTCCAGGCCAGCGTCTCGGGCAGGTGGTGCACGGCGGGGTTGGCGCAGCTCTGCTGGCCGATCGGATCGGGGGCGACATCGCCACGATCCTCGACGCTGTGGCCCAGCGCCGCCAGCGTCGCCGCAAGCCCGGCGGTCCGGTAGGCGGCCGGTCCCATCAGGCAGCCGGGGCGGCGCTGGCCCTCGTCGACGGGTGCGCCAAGCAGGATGCAGTGGGTCATGTCAGGGCCTCGGTCGTTGTCATGCCCCGGATAAGAGCCGCCTGGCCGGCAAAAGTCCACCGGCCGGGGCTTGCCTTTGGAACTTGCCGGTCAGGTCCCGCCACTGACGGTGCCGCGCCCCCAGGGGTGCGGCTGCCGGCGGTGGTGATGTTGCGGTCGGGAAGGGTGCAGGCCGCCGCGGTCAGCGCCAGGCGGATCGCCGATCCGGTCGTCGGCGCCCGGATCGCCCGTCGCGGATAAGCCGCGTTCACGGCGATCAAGGAGCCCGACCCGCCCACGGCGGAGGGCGGGCCAGTCGCCGCGATCCGCGCATCCGCGGCCGCCGTCTTGCCGTGACAGGACAGCGCATCCCACAGCCCCTGCCCGGCGAGCGGCGTCGCCGTGTCTGCCGTGAGGCCGGCCGCGCGGCGCGGGACGCGTCCAGGGCAGGCCGCGCAATCGCCGGTCAGTTGCTCATCCCGACGCCGCGCCTCGCCCACATCGTCGCGTTCGAAGCCTGGCGGGCTCGTCCTTCCGATGCCGATGGTCCGGGCGGTCCTCACGCGGCCTGTCCCGCTGCCGAAATCGGTGCGGAACAGGGTCGCGCGGATCGTCCCGCCCCGTGTCGGACGGATCGCCGCCACCTCGCGGCGGGTGTTTTCCCCTGGCGACAGGGCGGTTTCGAGACGATCGCCCGTGCGCCGCGCCTGCCCCGTGCACGGCAGCCGGACATGATCGGGCGAAGATCGGGCACGCGAATGCGGGCCGGGACACCGCCTCTGATCGTCAGCCTTGACGAGGCCGCCACGATAGTCCGCCGCGACGCGAACGGCCTTGTCGCGGATGCGACCGCGTCAGGCGCGCACGCCCCCGAAGCGGTCTTCCCACGCGGCGCGCTGCTCGTCGGTGATCTTGGCAAACAGCACGTCGGGCACGCTGAAGGGATGGCCCGCAGGCAGCGTCTCGAGGGCGGCGGCGGGATCGTCGGGCCAGCCGGCATCGTCGGTCTGCATCGCGGCCAGCATCGCCTGCGCGGCGAAGGGGATGAAGGGCGCCGACAGCACCGCATAAAGCCGGATCAGGTTCAGCCCCAGTCGAACCTGCATGGCCGCCCGCTCGGGATCCGTCTTGAAGGTCGACCAGGGCGCGGCGGCCTGCAGGTATTCGTTGCCCAGCACCCAGATCGCGCGCAGCTCGGCCGCCGACTTGCGCACCTCCATCGCCTCCATGAAGCCCTCATAGGCGCGGATGCGCGTGGTCAGGGCCGTGATCAGCGCCTGTTCGTCGGGGCCCGGGGCGCCGCCCGCGGGCACCGTCTCGCCGAACTTGGCGCGGCAGAACTTGGTGATGCGGCTGACGAAGTTGCCCAGCACATCGGCCAGGTCCTTGTTCACCGACTGCTGGAAATTCTCCCAGGTGAACTCGCTGTCCCCCGATTCGGGGGCGTGGGACAGCAGCCACCAGCGCCAGTAGTCGGCGGGCAGGATCTCCAGCGCGTGGTCCATGAAGACGCCGCGCCCCTGCGAGGTCGAGAACTGGCCGCCATCATAGGTCAGGTAGTTGAACGACTTGATGTAGTCGACCATCTTCCAGGGCTCGCCCGAGCCGATCATCGTCGCCGGGAAGCTGAGCGTGTGGAAGGGCACGTTGTCCTTGCCCATGAACTGGGTGTAGGTCACGTCGCCCGCGCCCTCGTCGGTGCGCCACCAGCGGCGCCAGTCGGCCTCGGCCCTGCCGGTGGCGTCGGCCCATTCGGCGGTGGCGGCAATGTATTCGATGGGCGCGTCGAACCAGACATAGAAGACCTTGCCCTCCATCCCCGGCCAGTCGGCATCGCCGCGCCGCACCGGGATGCCCCAGCTCAGGTCGCGGGTGATGCCGCGATCCTGCAACCCGTCTCCGTCATTCAGCCATTTGCGCGCGATCGAGGTGGTCAGGATCGGCCAGTCGGTCTTGCTGTCGATCCATGCGGCAATGTCATCCTTCAGCGCCGACTGGCGCAGATAGAGGTGCTTCGTCTCGCGCACCTCGAGGTTGGTGCTGCCGCTGATCGCGCTGCGAGGGTCGATCAGGTCGGTCGGGTCCAGCTGCTTGGTGCAGTTCTCGCACTGGTCGCCGCGGGCCTTGTCATAGCCGCAATTGGGGCAGGTGCCCTCGATATAGCGGTCGGGAAGGAAGCGGCCGTCATCGATGGAATAGACCTGCTTCTCGCTGACCTCGCGGATATAGCCGTTGTCTGCCAGCCGGCCTGCAAGATGCTGCGTCAGGCGCCGGTTGCGGTCGCTGGAAGACCGGCCGTAATGGTCGAAGCTGAGGCCGAAGCCCCGCGCCAGGCCGGTCTGGACGCCGTGCATGCGGCGGCAGTAATCGGCCACCGGCTCGCCGGTCCTGGCCGCCGCCAGTTCGGCGGGCGTGCCGTGCTCGTCGGTGGCACAGATGAACATCACCTCATGGCCGCGCGCCCGGAGGTAGCGGGCATAGAGGTCGGCGGGCAACTGGCTGCCGACAAGGTTGCCCAGATGCTTGATGCCGTTGATGTAGGGCAGGGCAGAGGTGATGAGATGGCGGGCCATGCGGATGCGTCCTTTGGAATCCGCGTGTGTCTAGCCTTGATGCGGGCTGAATGAAAGTGGCGCCCGCCGCCTTGCCGACGGGTGCGGCAGGGTGTCTTGCCAGCAGCGCGGCGGCGGGGCAGCCTGCGGCAGATGATTCCCGAATCCGATGTCACCTTCGCAGGCAGTTTTCTGGACCGCGCCGACCGGCTGCGCGGCGATGACGCCGCGCTGGTGCGCGGGCTTGCCGACCCGGCCAGCCGGGTGCTGCCCTTCTGGCAGGGCAAGCCGCTGCTCGACCTGACTGCGCGGGGCCCGCGCCTCGCATGGCTGCCAGCCACCGATCCGCTGATCGCCGACGGTCCCGAGCCGGTGTTGTTCATGGGGCTGGACGAGGCCGGCACGCTGCATTTCGCCGCCGACCTGTCGCATCTGGCGCCGCCCGACGAACGGCCCGCGGATTTCATCGACAGCCGCACGCTGGATCTGTCCGAGACGCGCAAATTCATCGACCTTCGCGCCATCATGGCCGAGATCGACCACCGCGACGCCGGCATCGCGGCGGCTGCGAAGGGCATCTTCGAATGGCGCCTGACGCACGGGTTCTGCGCCAATTGCGGCGGCCGGAACCGGGTCGTCCACGGCGGCTGGCGCTTTGACTGCCCCGGATGCGGCCGCCAGCATTTCCCCCGCACCGATCCGGTGGTCATCATGCTGGTGCTGGATGGCGACCGGGTGCTGCTGGGCCGCCAGTCGAGCTGGCCCGAGCGGATGTATTCCCTGCTGGCAGGCTTCATGGAGCCGGGCGAGACCGTCGAGGAGGCGGTGCGCCGCGAGGTCGCCGAAGAGGCCGGGATCGAGATCGGCGCGGTGCGCTATGTCACCTCGCAGCCCTGGCCTTTCCCGGCCTCGCTGATGATCGGCTGCGTCGCCGAAGCGCTGGGCACCGATATCCGCATCGACCCGACCGAATTGCAACACGCCCTCTGGGCCAGCAAGGCCGAGATCGCCGAGGCCCTCGAGGGCCGCCACGACGGCATCGCGCCCGCCCGCAAGGGCGCGGTGGCGCAGGTGATGCTGCGCGCCTGGGTCACGGGCCAGCTGGGGGGCTGAGACCGGCATCGGCGCGCGGGCATGCGCTGCGCCGCCCGCCGCTGCCCGGGCGTCAGCGGCGGCGGTCGCGCCGCGAACTCATCGGCTGGAAGGCCACGCCGACATGCGCCTCGCAATAGGGCTTGCCGGCCTGGCTGGGCAGGCCGCAGAACCAGAACCTGTCTGTGGCGGGGTCGCCGATCGGCCATTTGCAGGTCCGTTCGGTCAACTCCATCAGGGTCAGCTTGCGGGCCTTCTTCTCGACCTCGCGGACCGAGGCCAGCGCCTCGGGGCTGATCTCGTTGGCCGAGGGTTGCGGCGGCAGGGGTTGTCCGGCGGGCACGATCGGCCGGCGCGGCACCGGCGTGAAGACGGGCTGCGCCGCCGGCTCGGCCTCGGCGGCCTCGGCGGCCTCGGCCTCGTCGGTCGCCGCTGCGGCTGCCGGGGCGGGCTCGGCCGCCGGCTCGGCACGCGCGGGCGCGGGCTTGCGCTCGGCCCGCTTCTCGGCGGCCGGCTCGGGCGCCGCCGCCTCGGCCTCGTCGCCGCGGTTGGACAGGCCGAGGCGATGCACCTTGCCGATGACGGCGTTGCGGGTCACGCCGCCCAGTTCCTTCGCAATGGCGCTGGCCGACTGACCCTCGCTCCACATGCGCTTCAGCGTCTCGACACGCTCATCCGTCCAGGACATGATTGCCTTTCCGGGCGGACCCGCAGCGCCGCCCCATCTTGAAACCCGTGATCGCCCCCGCCAGAAACGGGATGACGAGATCTAGCCCCCGAAGGCCCGGAATTCAAGGACTGCCCGACATGGACCGACCGATCACACAGGACCGCCCCGCGATGGGGACACGCCGCTTTGGCCGTGTGAACTGGCTGGGGCTGGCGACGCTGGCCCGGCGCGAGGTGATGCGCTTCATGGCCGTCTGGCAGCAGACGGTGTTCGCGCCGCTGGTCACGGCGGCACTGTTCGTGATGGTGTTCGCGATGGCGCTGGGGCAGGGGCGCGGCCAGATCATGGGGCTGCCCTATCTCGAATTCCTCGGCCCCGGCATCCTGATGATGACGGTGATCCAGAACGCCTTCGCCAACACCTCAAGCTCGATCACCGCAGCCAAGGTGCAGGGCAACATCGTCGACACGCTGATGCCGCCGCTGTCGGCGGGCGAATTGCTGACGGGCTATCTCTGCGGCTCGGTCGTGCGGGCGGGGCTGGTCGCGGTGGTCATCGGCACCGGCATGGTCCTGGTCACGGGTGCCCCGATCGCGCATCCGGCCTGGGCGCTGGCCTTCGTGCTGCTGGCCGCGCTGCTGCTGGGCGGCCTCGGCATCCTTGCCGGCATCCGGGCGCAGAAATTCGACCAGATGGCGGTGATCACCAATTTCGTCATCACCCCGCTGTCCTTCCTGTCGGGCACCTTCTACTCGGTCCAGAACCTGCCCGAGCCGTTCCGCACCCTGTCGCACTGGAACCCGATCTTCTACCTGATCGACGGCGCCCGCTTCGGCGTCACCGGGGTCAGCGACGCCCCGCCGCTGCGCGGGCTGGTGGTCTGCGCGCTGGTCACGGCGGCGGTGCTGTATCTCGGCTGGCGCTGGCTCAAATCGGGCTACCGGATGAAACCCTGATTGCGCGGCGGGGCGATCCGCGCTATGGGCGGGACATGACCGCATGGACCGCCCTTGCCGAACGCTTCCGACGCTGACCCTTGGTCGCCGTCCGATCCTGCCTGTCTGCCTTCCACGACAATCTGTCCTGACCTTCGGGGAATCCGCCATGATTTCGCATGTCCTGCCGACCTACAACCGTGCCCCCCTTGCCTTCGAGCGTGGCGAGGGCGCCTGGGCCATCGCAACCGACGGGACGCGCTATCTCGACCTGGGGGCCGGCATCGCGGTCAATGTGCTGGGCCATGCCAATCCCGATCTGGTGGCCGCGCTGACCGAACAGGCGGGGCGCATCTGGCATGTCTCCAACCTCTACCAGATCCCCGAACAGGAAAAGCTGGCAGATCTGCTGGTCGAGGCGACCTTCGCCGACACGGTGTTCTTCACCAATTCCGGCACCGAGGCGGCCGAACTGGCGATCAAGATGGTCCGCAAGTACTGGGATCACGTCGGCCGGCCCGATCGGATCGAGATCCTGACCTTCGAGGGCGCCTTCCACGGCCGCTCGACCGGCGCCATCGCGGCGGCGGGGTCCGAGAAGATGGTCAAGGGCTTCGGTCCGCTGATGCCCGGCTTCCGGCAACTGCCCTGGGGCGACATGGCCGCGCTGGAAGCCGCCATCGGCCCCGCCACCGCCGCCGTGATGATCGAGCCGGTGCAGGGCGAGGGCGGCATCCGCCCCATTGCCGATGACGACCTGCGCCGGATCCGGGCGCTCTGCGAGGCGACCGGCGCGCTCCTGGTGCTGGACGAGGTGCAATGCGGCATGGGTCGGACGGGGCGTCTGTTCGCGCATGAATATGCCGGCATCACGCCCGACATCATGATGGTCGCCAAGGGCATCGGCGGCGGCTTTCCCCTGGGCGCGGTGCTGGCGACCGAGGCCGCGGCGGCCGGCATGGTCGCCGGCACGCATGGCTCGACCTATGGCGGCAATCCGCTGGCCTGCGCGGTCGGCGCGAAGGTCATGCAGATCGTCGCCGACGGGAATTTCCTGGCCGAGGTGAACCGCAAGGCCGCGCTGTTCCGCCAGAAGCTGGAGGGTCTGGTCGCCGCCCACCCGCAGGTCTTCGAGGGGGTGCGCGGGCAGGGGCTGATGCTGGGGCTGAAATGCAGGGCGGCCCCTGCCGACCTCGTCAAGGCCAGCTATGGGCAGCATCTCCTGACCGTGCCGGCCGCCGACAACACGCTGCGGCTGCTGCCGCCGCTGAACATCACCGAGGACGAGATCGCCGAGGCGGTCGCGCGGCTGGACCGCGCCGCCGACAGCCTCGATGCCTGACTACCGCTTCAGGCCGGTGACGCGGGCCGATCTGCCGATGCTGGCGGACTGGCTGCGCGACCCGGTGGTGGCGGCATGGTGGCCGGGGCCGGACCGGCAGATCGCGCTGGTGGCCGAGGACATGGCCAACCCGGTGATGCGCCAGGTGATCGCCAGTCTGGGCGGCACGCCTGTAGGCTACGCGCAATACTACCCGGCCCGTCACTGGCCGGCCCCGCATTTCGCCGATCTCGCGCCCGACGCTGTTGCCATCGACCTCTTCGCCGCGCCGCTTGGCCTCGGACAGGGCGGCGCATGGCTGCGCGCGCTGGGCGATCTGCTGCTCGACCAGGCGCCGCTTCTGGCGATCGATCCGGCGCCCGCCAACCTGCGCGCGATTCGCGCCTATGAAAAGGCGGGCTTTTCCGGTGACGCCATCCGCATCGACAGCGAGGGCCAGCCCGTCCGGGTCATGACGCGGCACCGATGATGGCCTCTCCTGTGCCGAAATACCCCGGGGGAGGCGCGCGGAACGCGCGCCGGGGGCAGCGCCCCCTTGACCCGCCCGCCGCAAGCGGGCTTGCTGCATGAAATCGCCGAAAGACACGCAGATGACGCATTTTCTCGACATCCACTCCACCGCCAAGGACGATCTGCGGTCGATCATCGACCAGGCGCAGGCGATGAAAAGGGCCCGCAACAACCGCCCCAGGGGCACGCCCGACGACGAGTTGCCGCTGGCTGGCCGCATGGTCGCGCTGATCTTCGAGAAGCCCTCGACCCGGACCCGCGTCAGCTTCGACGTGGGTGTGCGCCAGATGGGCGGGCAGACAATGGTGCTGTCCGGCTCCGAGATGCAGCTGGGTCATGGCGAGACGATCGCCGACACCGCCCGCGTGCTGTCGCGCTATGTCGACCTCATCATGATCCGCACCTTCGAAGAGGCGACCCTGCAGGAAATGGCCGAATATGCCGAGGTGCCGGTCATCAACGGGCTGACCAACCGCAGCCATCCCTGCCAGATCATGGCCGATGTGATGACCTTCGAGGAACATCGCGGCCCGATCCGGGGCCGGAAGGTCGTCTGGGTTGGCGATGGCAACAATGTCTGCGCCAGCGTCATCCACGCCGCCGGGCAGTTCGGCTTCGACTTCACCTTCACCGGCCCGCCGCCGCTGGACCCGGAACGCGAGGCGCTGGATTTCGCCCGCGCTCAGGGCGTCGGGGTCACCATCGAACGCGATCCGGCGCGCGCGGTCGAGGGCGCGGACCTGGTCTTTGCCGATACCTGGGTCAGCATGCATGACCCGCAATCGGCCAAGGAGCGTCGCCACAACCAGCTGCGCGGCTATCAGGTCAACGAGGCGCTGATGGCCCGCGCCCGGCCCGATGCGCTGTTCATGCACTGCCTGCCCGCCCATCGCGAGGACGAGGTGACCAGCGCGGTGATGGACGGCCCCCATTCGGTAATCTGGGACGAGGCCGAGAACCGCCTGCACGCCCAGAAGGCCGTGATGCGCTGGTGCCTCGGCGTCTGACCGCTTCGCCAGCGACAGGTCGGCGGACCCGGCCTGCGGCGCATGGGCACAGGCCGGCGTCAGCAAAGCTTTGCGCTTCTGTCGCCTGACTGTCACATCGCGCGCCTAATCGGGGGCCAGCCGGCCCGCCCGCTCGCGGGCCTCCAAGCGTCAGCCAGGAGAGCGCCATGAACGATCAGCAGCCCCCCCGCCATGTGTTCCGCACCAGCCAGCTGGAACAGGCCGACGGCCCCGCCCTGAACCCGACCCGCAACACGACGATGGGCGAGATCATCGCCGCGCGGTTCTCGCGCCGTGGCTTCCTGCGCGGCTCGATGGCCTCGGTCGCCATTTCAGCCACGGTCAGCCCCATCGCGCTGCTGTCGGCGGGCGACGCCCATGCGCAGGGCAAGGTCGAGGGGTCGGTGTTCGACTTCGCCGAAGTCGCCGCCGGCGTCGATGCCGATCATCATGTCGCCGAAGGCTATGACGCCGATGTGCTGATCCGGTGGGGCGACAAGATCTTCGCGGATTCGCCCGATTTCGACCCGCTGAACCAGTCCGAGGCCGCGCAGGAACGCCAGTTCGGCTACAACAACGATTATGTCGGCTTCATCCCGCTGGAGGGCGCCGCCGATCACGGCCTTCTCGTGGTGAACCACGAATACACCAACGAACACCTGATGTTCCCCGGCATCGTCACCGTCAATGGCGACGAGATCACGGTGGCCGCGGCGACCGAGGAACGCGTCAACATCGAGATGGCCGCGCATGGCGGCACCGTCATCGAGATCCGCAAGACCGATGGCAAGTGGCAGGTTGTGCCCGAGGGCGCGATGAACCGCCGCATCACCGCCAAGACCGAAATGGCCATCGCCGGCCCCGCCGCGGGCCATGCGCGGATGCAGAGTGTGGCCGACGCCACGGGCACGAAGGTTCTCGGCACGATCAACGACTGCGCCGGCGGCATCACGCCCTGGGGCACCTGGATCATGGGCGAAGAGAATTTCCACGGCTATTTCATCGGCGCGCTGCCCGCCGACCACCCCGAGGCGGCGAACTACGAACGCCTGGGCCTGCCCGGCGAGAACTACGAATGGGGCAGGTTCCACGACCGCTTCGACCTGTCGAAGGACCCGAACGAAGCCAACCGGCATGGCTGGATGGTCGAGGTCGATCCGCTCGATCCCAATTCGGTGCCGAAAAAGCGTACCGCGCTTGGCCGGTTCAAGCATGAGGGCGCGGAAAGCGCGCTGGCGGCCGATGGCCGCGTGGTCTTCTACATGGGCGACGACGAGCGGTTCGAATATGTCTACAAGTTCGTGACCGCCGGCACCTACAATCCCGACGACCGCGCCGCCAACATGGACCTTCTGGACGAGGGCACGCTGTATGTGGCCCGCTTTGACGAGGATGGCAGCATGACCTGGCTGCCGCTGGTCCATGGCGAAGGCCCGCTGACGGCCGAGAACGGCTTCGAGAGCCAGGCCGATGTGGTGATCGAGGCCCGCCGCGCCGCCGACCTGCTGGAGGCCACGCCGATGGACCGTCCCGAGGATGTCGAGCCGAACCCCGCCAATGGCCGGGTCTATGTGATGCTGACCAACAATACCAAGCGCGAGGAGGCCAACGCCGCCAATCCGCGCGTCGAGAACGCCTTCGGCCATGTGATCGAGATCCAGGAGGCGGGCGGCGACCTGGCCGCCACCACCGGAACCTGGGAGATCCTCGTGAAATGTGGCGATCCCGCCATCGCCGAGGTCGGGGCGACCTTCTCGACCGCGACGACCGAGAATGGCTGGTTCGGGATGCCCGACAACTGCGCGATCGACGCCGATGGGCGGCTGTGGGTGGCGACCGACGGCAACGCGCCCGGCAAGACGGGCCGGACCGACGGGCTGTGGGCGATGGATACCGATGGCGCGGCGCGCGGCACCTCGCGGCTGTTCTATCGCGTTCCGGTCGGCGCGGAACTCTGCGGCCCGTTCATGACCGCGGACATGACGACCTTCTTCGTCGCGGTCCAGCATCCGGCCGATGGCGGCGAGGACTGGGATGGCCATGGCCGGCCGTCCTATTACGAGGATCTGTCGACCCGCTGGCCGGATTTCGACGACTCGATGCCGGTGCGTCCGGCGGTCGTGGCGATCACGCGGCAGGACGGCGGCCGGATCGGCTGATCAGCAAGCGACCTTGCGGAAGTGCGGCCGCGGGCCGCCCTGCACGATGCGAAAACCCCGCGCGGTGGCGCGGGGTTTGTATCCGGTCCGCCAGGGCAGAGGGGAAACCGGGCATGGTCGCGATGCCCTGTCTCAGCGCCTGACGAAAACCTTGTTCACGAGCTTCCACGTGCCGTTCACCTTGTAGAGCGACAGCACGTCCAGAAACCGTTCATCGCCCAGCTGCAGCTCGAATTTCACGATCGCCAGCTGACCGTCGATCACCTCCAGTGCGACGATCCTGCCGGTCGAGGTCCCGGGTGTCCCCGCCGCCCATCGCCGGATCGAATCTGCAATCGGCTCGACCTTGACCGTTTCGACCCTGCCCGGGTCGGTGACGACACCCTTCCAGTGGCCCGAACCGGCGTCCCATGCGCGGTCGAGCGGCGCCCGGTCGGCCGATGACACGCCCTCGAAGTAATCCTGAATGACCAACCGGATAGCCTGGTGGTCGTCATGGCAGATCGGCGTGGTCACGGCGCGGATGCCTCGATGGGGTTGGTGGGACATGCGACCGGGCGCATCGCCCGTCGCAAGCGATGATCGGGCCGCGGACGCGCCGCAACGCGGAGGGCACCCGTTTCCGGGATCGCGCGCCGGGCCTGTCACCGCCAGGGCCGGTTGAAGGCCAGCGCGGCCTGGCGCGGACCGGCCTGAAAAAAGGGGCCACGCGCCTGCGCCGCCCCTTCGTGATCTTTTCGATGACGCGATCAGCCGATCGCGGCGGCGCGCACGTCGTCGTCGATGGCTTCCAGATACTGCGCGAAATTGTCGCTGAACATCTGCACCAGCCGGGCCGCCTGGCGGTCATAGGCGGCGGGGTCGGCCCAGGTCTGGCGCGGGTCAAGCAGCACCTCGGGGACGCCGGGAACCGAGACGGGCACCTCGAAGCCGAAATTGGCGTCCTTGCGGAACTCGACCTGGTTCAGGCTGCCATCCAGCGCGGCGGTCAGCAGCGCGCGGGTCGCCGCGATCGGCATCCGCGATCCGGTTCCGAAGGCGCCGCCGGTCCAGCCGGTATTGACCAGCCAGCAGCTTGCGCCGTGACGGGCGATCTTGTCGGCCAAGAGCTTCCCATAGACCTCGGGGCGGCGCGGCATGAAGGGCGCACCGAAGCAGGTCGAGAAGGTCGGGATCGGCTCGACCACGCCAACCTCGGTTCCCGGCGTCTTGGCGGTGAAGCCCGACAGGAAGTGATACATGGCCTGCGCCGGGGTCAGCCGCGCGATCGGCGGCAGCACGCCATAGGCGTCGCAGGTCAGCATGATGACGTTGCGCGGATGGCCGCCCAGGCTGGTCGGCGAGGCGTTCGAGATCGCGTCCAGCGGATAGGCGCAACGGGTGTTGTCGGTGATCGAGTTGTCCTGGAAGTCCAGTTCCAGCGTCTCGGGGTCATAGACCATGTTCTCGACCACGGTCCCGAAACGCGAGGTGGTGGCGTAGATCTCGGGCTCGGCCTTGGGGCTGAGGTTGATCGTCTTGGCGTAGCAGCCGCCCTCGAAGTTGAAGATGCCCTTGTCGGACCAGCCATGCTCGTCGTCGCCGATCAGCACGCGCGACGGATCGGCGGACAGGGTGGTCTTGCCGGTGCCCGACAGGCCGAAGAAGATCGCGCTGTCGTCGGGATCGCCAAGCGCGTGATTGGCGCTGCAATGCATGGGCATGATGCCGCGTTCGGGCAGCAGGTAGTTCAGCAGGGTGAACACCGATTTCTTGTTTTCGCCGGCATAGGCGGTGCCGCCGATCAGGATCATCTTCCGCTCGAAGTTCAGCGCGATCACGGTCTGGCTGCGGCAGCCGTGGCGGGCCGGATCGGCCTTGAAACCGGGGCAGTTGATGATGGTGAATTCAGGGGTGAAGCCTTCCAGCTCCTGCGCCTCGGGACGGCGCAGCAGGTGGCGGATGAACAGCCCGTGCCAGGCCAGTTCGGTGACCACGCGCACGTCCAGCCGGCTTGCCGGATCGGCCCCGGCGAACAGGTCCTGCACGAAGTAGTCGCGGCCCCTCATGTGCGCCAGCATGTCGCCATGCAGCCGGTCGAAGGCGTCGGGCGCCATCGGCGCGTTGTTGTCCCACCAGATGCTGTGTTCGACGGACGGCGTGCGCACCACGAACTTGTCCTTGGGCGAGCGGCCGGTATGCGCGCCGGTCGAGACGAGGAAGGTACCGCCCTGACCCAGCCGGCCTTCGCCGCGGGCGACCGCCTCGGTCATCAGCGCGGGTTCGAGCAGGTTGTAATAAACCCGGCCGAGGCCCTCGATTCCCTGATCGTCCAGTCGGCAGTTCGGGTTTACACGGGATGTCATGTGGGAACGCTCCTACTCATTTGACCGCTGCGACAGTTCCATGACGCAGTATGCGGCGGCTATAGCATGGCGCGTCATCGAAAAAACACGCGAGCGCAAACGGTTAGCGCCACCACAAAATGTTATCGCCAACGGGACTGATTCGGGACGCGCGAGGGGCACATATTAACCATATCCGGCGATGATCGGGGGCGGAGGTGATTCGCATGACGCAGCTTCATGGCACGGTTGTGGCGCTGGACGGGCGGGGTCTGCTGGCGCTCGGCGCTTCGGGCAGCGGCAAGTCCAGCCTCGCGCTGGACCTGATGGCGACCGGAGCTGCGCTGGTCGCCGATGACCGGGTCGACCTGCGGCGCGACGGCGACAGCGTCATCGCCAGTTGCCCCCCCTCGCTGCGCGGGCGGATCGAGGCGCGCGGTGTGGGCATCCTTGCCGCGCGGGATCATGGCCCGGTGGCGCTGCACCTGGTCGTCGATCTGGCCCAAGCCGAGGATCGGCGCTTGCCCGCCTCGCGAGAACATGACCTTTTGGGCATCCGCCTGCCACTTGTCTTCGGCCCGTATCACCCGCATCTTTACGCTGCACTGCGGCAGATGCTGCTTGCGGGGCGCATCGCATGACGGCGCCCCTGGCTTCGACGAAGGATCCCGATCGCATGGCGGAGGACGCCGCGGTACATGACGGAACGATGACGCCGCGCGAACCGCGGCCGCAGCGGCTGGTGCTGGTGACCGGACCCTCGGGTGCCGGGCGGTCCACCGCGATCAACGTGCTCGAGGATCTGGGCTTCGAGGCGATCGACAACCTGCCGCTGTCGCTCATCCCGCGGCTGCTGGACGGGCCGGCGCGGCCGGTGCCGCTGGCCCTGGGCCTCGATGTCCGCAACCGCGACTTTTCGGCTTCGAACGTGATCGAACTGATCGACCGGCTGACGCGCAGCCCGCATTTCTCGCCCGAGGTCCTGTTTCTCGACTGCAATGCCGACATGCTGGTGCGCCGCTACAACGAGACGCGGCGCCGCCATCCGCTGTCGCCCGACTCCTCGCCGCTGTCGGGCGTGACGGCCGAGATCGACCTGCTGGCCCCGATCCGGGTTCGGGCGGATGTGCTGGTCGACACCACCGATCTGTCCCCGCATGACCTGAAGGCCGAACTGACGCATTGGTTCGCCATCCGCCAGGATGACCGCCTCAGCCTGTCGCTGCACTCGTTCAGCTACAAGCGCGGGGTGCCGCGCGGCGTGGACCTGATGTTCGACTGCCGGTGCCTGGCCAATCCGCATTGGGATACCGGGCTGCGCCAGCTGACCGGGCGCGACCGCGCGGTGCAGGACTATGTCTGCGCCGATCCGCGCTATGCCGAGTTCTTCGACCGCATCCGCGACCTGATCCTGTTCCTGCTGCCGGCCCATCTCGACGAGGGAAAGACCCATCTTGCCGTCGGGTTCGGCTGTACCGGAGGGCAACACAGGTCAGTCACTTTGGTGGAGAAGATGGCAGTTGCGCTTGCAGAGGCCGGATGGCCGGTGTCAATAAGGCACAGGGAACTCGAGCGCCGCGTGCCGGTGCCGTCATCTTCGGGCGAGGGCCGGGCGGGCGAAGCCGCGGCGGCCCTGTCGGCGCCACGGGATGCGGCCGGGCTGGCGACGCCAGGACTTGGTGAAACGCGTTGATCGGAATTGTCATCGTAGCGCATGGCGGGCTGGCGCGGGAATATCTTTCCGCCGTCGAGCATGTCGTCGGCCCGCAGGCCGGAATCGCCGCCGTGGCGATCGAGGACGATCACGACCGCGCCATGAAGACCGCCGAGATCCAACTGGCCGCCAATTCGGTCGATCGCGGCGAGGGGGTCGTGGTGGTGACCGACTTGTTCGGCGGATCGCCCTCGAATCTGTCGCTGCCTGCCTGCGCCTTTCGCGACCGGGCGATCCTCTATGGCGCCAATCTGCCGATGCTGGTCAAGCTGGCAAAGTCGCGCCACCTGCCGGTGGCCGATGCTGTCGCCTTCGCCAAGGAGGCCGGGCGCAAATACATCAATTCCTACAATGTGCCGCTGGACGCCGTGCTGGACGCGGGAACCCCGGCCACATGAGCGGCAAGGTCACGCGCGATCTGCCAATCATCAACATCAAGGGGCTGCACGCCCGGGCCAGCGCAAAATTCGTCGATCTGGTCGAACGCCATGACGCCCAGGCGATCGTCGAGAAGGACGGTCTGAGCGTGTCTGGCGATTCGATCATGGGGCTGCTGATGCTCACCGCGCCCCGCGGCTCGGTCATCCGCGTGACCACCAGCGGCCCCGACGCCTCGCAGCTTGCCGACGCGCTGGAGGCGCTGGTCTCGGACTATTTCGGCGAGGGCATGTAGGGCGCCGATGTGGTCGAGCGGAAATCCTATCATCACGGCAATCTGCGCCAGGCGCTGGTCGAGGCGACCGCCGCGCTGATCGAGGAGACCGGCCCGCAGGCCTTCACCCTGACCGAGGCCGCCCGCCGCGCGGGGGTGTCCCCGGCGGCACCCTACCGGCATTTCAAGGGCCGCGAGGATCTGATCGAGGAGGTCGCCCGGCAGGGCTTCCTGGAATTCGCCGGCCGGCTCGAGGCGGCGTTCGACCAGGGCCGGCCCCGGCCCCTGACCGCTTTCCTGCGAATGGGCCAGGCCTATCTGGATTTCGCGCGCGCCCGGCCGGGCTATTACATGGCGATGTTCGAATCCGGCCTCTCCATCGCCGGCAATGCCGACCTTGCGCAGGCCTCGGAACGCGCGCAGGGGATGCTGCTGGCCGCCTCGGCCGCTCTCGCCGAACGCCTGCCCGCCGCGCAGCGCCCGCCCGCGCGGATGGTGGCCAACCATGTCTGGGCCATGAGCCACGGCGTGGTCGAACTGTTCTCGCGCGGCAAGCCCGGCGGGCGCAGTTCGGTCGAACCGGCCGAGATGCTTGAAAGCGGCGTGATCATCTATCTGCGTGGTCTGGGCATGATCGCCGACTGATTCTTCGCCGGAGGGCCTTGAAGATGCGTGGCGGGCCTCCATCTATGTAAATGTGATTAACATTAACATGGAGGGATCACCTGATGCACAGCGCATCGCACACCATGGCCGCCTATCCGCTGGCCCCGTCGCGCGGTCCCGGCCCCTTGGGCCGCGCCCGTGACTGGCTTGACGAACGCGGCCGGCCCGGCTGGATCGTCGCCATGATCCTGGGCTTCGTCGCCTTCTGGCCGGTTGGCCTCGCCATCCTCGGCTACATGATCTGGAGCAAACGCATGTTCGGATGCAGCACGCGCAGCCATGCGCCCCGCTATCGCGCCGCCTCGACCGGCAACTCGGCCTTCGACGCCTATCGCGACGAGACGCTGAAACGGCTCGAGGACGAGCACCGCGAATTCGTGGAGTTCCTGAAGAAGCTGCGCGAGGCCAAGGACAAGGCCGAGTTCGACCAGTTCATGCAGCAGCGCGAAGACAAGCCGGCACAATGACCGGGCGATGACGGGCGGGGCCGGCAGACCGGCCCCGCCCGCAACCTAGTCGCCGCGCGGGAACCGCTGGCGGTCCTCCAGCACGTTCAGGTCCATGTGGTTGCGCATGTAGCGTTCCGAGGCCTTCATCAGCGGCTGGTAGTCCCAGGGGTAATAGCTGCCATTGCGCAGCGCCTCGTAGACGACCCAGCGCCGGGCCTGCGACTGGCGCACCTCGGCGTCGTAGGCGTCAAGATCCCAACGGGTCCGCGCCATGGCGCGCATCCGCGACAGCACCGCGAATTCGGCAGGATCGGTGGCCAGGTTGCGGCGTTCGCCGGGGTCAGACTCGAGATCGAACAGCATCTCGGGATCGGCGGCGCAGGCGATGTATTTCCAGCGCCCGTCGCGCAGCGCGACCATCGGCGCGATGCTGCCCTCGGCGGCATATTCCATCGCGACCGGTCCGCGCGCCGCGCCGCGATCCACCAGCGACTGGCCATCGGTCCAGGGCGCCACCTCGTCCATCGACAGGCCCGCCAGATCGCACAGGGTCGGCAGCACGTCGATGGTGCTGACCGGGGTTTCCACGCAGCCCGGTTCCATCCCCGGCGCCGCGATCATCAGCGGCACCCGCGCCGAGCCTTCGAGGAAGCTCATCTTGAACCACAACCCGCGTTCGCCCAGCATCTCGCCGTGGTCCGACAGGAACAGGATGATCGCCTGCTGCCCGGTGCGGTCCAGAACGTCGAGGATCTCGCCGATCTTGTCGTCGACATAGCTGATATTGGCGAAATAGCCCTGACGGGCGCGGCGGACGTGATCTTCGGTGATGTCGAAGGCCTGCCAGTCGCAGGCATCCATCAGCCGCTGCGAGTGCGGGTCCTGATCGGCGTAGGGGATCGGCGCAGGCGCGGCCCGTTCGGGCGCGTCCGCATAGAGATCCCAGTATTCGCGTCGCGCCACGAAGGGGTCATGCGGATGGGTGAAGCTGACGGTCAGGCACCAGGGCCGCGCATCGCCGCCGCGCGCCAGATCATACAGCTTGCGACAGGCGTTGAAGGCCACCTCGTCGTCATATTCCAGCTGGTTGGTGATCTCGGCCACGCCCGCGCCGGTCACCGAGCCGAGATTGTGATACCACCAGTCGATACGCTCGCCCGGCTTGCGGTAATCGGGCGTCCAGCCGAAATCGGCGGGATAGATGTCGGTGGTCAGCCGCTGCTCGAAGCCGTGCATCTGGTCGGGGCCGACGAAATGCATCTTGCCCGACAGGCAGGTCTGATAGCCCGCGCGGCGCAGGTGGTGGGCATAGGTCGGGATGTCGGAGCAGAATTCGGCCGCATTGTCATAGACCCGCGTGCGGCGGGGCAGCTGGCCCGACATGAAGCTGGCCCGTCCGGGCGCGCAAAGCGGGCTGCCGGTATAGGCATTGGCAAAGCGGGTCGAGCGGTCGGCCAGCCGCCGCAGGTTCGGCGCGTGCAGGAAATCGGCGGGGCCGTCGGGGAACAGCACCCCCGACAGCTGATCCGCCATCAGGATCAGGATGTTGGGCTGCAAGCGATCAGCCCTCGACGGCGGCCTTTACCGCATCCAGACCCGGCTGGCCGTCCAGCGTCGTCACGCCGTCCAGCCAGGCCGCGGCGGTGTCGGGATTGGCCGCCAGCCAGCCCTTCGCGGCCTCGCGGGCATCCATCCCCTCGTCGAGGATCTTGCCCATCAGCACGTTTTCCATCGGCACGTCGAAGACCATCTGGCTCAGCAGCCTGGCGGCGTTGGGGCAGGCGGCGACCCAGTCCTTGCGGGCCAGCGTATGCACGGTCGCGCCGCCGTAGTCGGGGCCGAACTGCGCGTCGCCGCCCGACAGATAGGTGATCTCGATCGCCTCGTTCATCGGATGCGGCGCCCAGGCCAGGAAGACCGTCGGGGTGCCGCTGTTGCGGGTGACCTGCGCCAGCATCGCCTGTTCGCCGCTTTCCACCAGCTCCCAGTCGCCCAGCCCGAATTCGTCGGCGTCGATCATCGCCTGGATCGACTGGTTCGCCGGGGCGCCCGGCTCGATGCCATAGATCTTGCCCTCGAAGGCGTCCTTCTGCGCGTCGAGATCGGCGAAATCGGCGACGCCCGCATCCGCGCCGGCCTTGTTCACCGCCAGGGTGAACTTGGCCCCTTCAAGGTTCTGCACCAGCACCTCGATGCTGCCGGCGGCGTCCAGGTCGTCGCGGAATTTCTGCTGCGCCGGCATCCAGTTGCCCAGGAACATGTCGGTCTGGCCGTTCTTCAGCGCCTCGTAGCCGACCGGCACCGACAGCGTCGCGATGTCGGGGGTATAGCCCAGCGCCTCCAGAACGACGGCGGCCACGCCATTGGTGGCGGTGATGTCGGTCCAGCCCGGATCGGAATAGCGCACGGTGCCGCAGGTCGCGGCCTCGTCGGCCAGCGTCGGCATCGCCGCCGCGGCGGTCATCAGCACGGCGAGGGTCGCGTGTTTCATCGTCAGCATGGCAATACCTTCCTGTCGGTTTATTGATTGTTCAGCCAGTCAATGTCAGCCAGCCGCGTCCTGCGCGTCCAGAAACGACATTCAGCGTGTCGGAACTGGCGTCTCGCCGCGATAATCATAGAAGCCGCGGCCGGTCTTGCGGCCCAGCCAGCCGGCCTCGACATATTTGGTCAGCAGCGGGCAGGGACGGTATTTCGTGTCGGCCAGCCCGTCATGCAGCACGTTCATGATCGCAAGGCATGTGTCCAGCCCGATGAAATCGGCCAGCTCCAGCGGCCCCATCGGGTGGTTCGCGCCCAGCTTCATCGATTCGTCGATCGACTTCACGTTGCCGACGCCTTCATACAGCGTATAGACCGCCTCGTTGATCATCGGCATCAGGATGCGGTTGACGATGAAGGCGGGGAAATCCTCGGCGCTGGCGGCGGTCTTGCCCAGCTTCTCGACCACCTCGTGCAGGGCCTTGTAGGTGCCCTCGTCGGTGGCGATGCCGCGGATCAGCTCGACCAGCTGCATCACCGGGACCGGGTTCATGAAGTGGAACCCCATGAACTTCTCGGGCCGGTCGGTGCGGCTGGCCAGCCGGGTGATCGAGATCGACGAGGTGTTCGAGGTCAGGATCGTGTCCGGGCGCAGATGCGGCAGCAGGTCCTCGAAGATTGCCTGCTTGACGGTCTCGCGCTCGGTCGCGGCCTCGATCACCAGGTCGGTGCGGCCCAGATCCGACAGCTTCAGCGTGGTCGCGATGCGGGCCATCGCCGCCGCCTTGTCCTCGGCCGAGACCTTGCCGCGGCTGACCTGCCGTTCGATGTTGCGGTCGATCAGCGACAGCGCCCTGTCCAGCGCGTCCTGGCTGATGTCGGTCATCAGCACGTCATAGCCGGCAAGGGCGAAGACATGCGCGATGCCGTTGCCCATCTGTCCCGCGCCGACCACGCCAACCGATTGAATCGCCATCTTCGCCCCTCGCTTCTGATCGGCGCGACGATAGGGCGGGCCGGATCATGCTGCAATGCAAAACCGCCCCCGCTTCCGGGGGCGGTCGGTGACTGCCTCGGGGCAGGGCCCTACAGCTTTTCGGTCAGTTCCGGGACTGTCGTGAACAGGTCTCCGACCAGACCGTAATCGGCGATCTGGAAGATCGGGGCCTCTTCGTCCTTGTTGATGGCGACGATGACCTTGCTGTCCTTCATGCCGGCAAGGTGCTGGATCGCGCCCGAGATGCCGATCGCGACATAGAGTTCGGGCGCCACCACCTTGCCGGTCTGCCCGACCTGCCAGTCGTTCGGCGCATAGCCCGAATCGACCGCGGCGCGCGAGGCGCCGACCGCGGCGCCCAGCTTGTCGGCCAGGGCCTCGATGATCGCGAACTGCTCTTTCGAGCCGACGCCCCGGCCGCCCGAGACGACCCGGCCCGCCGAGGTCAGTTCCGGCCGGTCGCTTTGCGCGACCTCGTCATTCAGCCAGGCCGACAGGCCCGGATTGTCGCCCGCCGCGATCGCCTCGACCGGCGCCGGGCCGCCTTCGCCCGCCGCGTCGAAGCTGGCAACGCGGATCGTCATCACCTTCTTCGCGTCCGAGGATTTCACCGTCTGGATGGCGTTTCCGGCATAGATCGGTCGCTCGAAGGTCGAGGCGTCGATCACCGCCGACACGTCCGGGATCACCATCACGTCCAGCAGCGCCGCGACGCGGGGCATGATGTTCTTGGCATCGGTGGTGGCCGGCGCCGCGATGTGGTCGTAATCGCCGGCCAGCCCGACCAGCAGCGCCGCCGCCGGCTCGGCCAGGCGGTGGCCGTAAAGCGGGTCTTCGGCGACCAGCACGCGGGCCACGCCCTCGATGGTGGCCGCCGCCTCGCCCGCGGCCTGCGCCGAGGCGCCCGCGCACAGCACCGTCACATCGCCCAGCCCCTTCAGCGCCGCGACCGCCTTGCCGGTCGCATCGCGGTTCAGCGCGCCATTGGTGACTTCACCCAGCAGAAGAACAGCCATCAGATCACCCCCGCTTCTTTCAGCTTGCCCACCAGCTCGTCGACCGAGCCCACCTTGATGCCGGCGCTGCGGCCCTCGGGCTCGCGGGTCGACATGATTTCCAGCCGCGGCGTCACGTCGACGCCGTAATCGGCCGCGGTCTTTTCATCCAGCGGCTTCTTCTTGGCCTTCATGATGTTGGGCAGGCTGGCATAGCGCGGCTCGTTCAGCCGCAGATCGGCGGTCACGATGGCGGGCAGTTTCACCTCGATGGTCTGCAACCCGCCATCGACCTCGCGGGTGACGCGCGCGGCGTCGCCGTCGATCTCCAGCTTGCTGGCGAAGGCCGCCTGGCTCCAGCCCAGCAGCGCCGCCAGCATCTGGCCGGTGGCGTTCATGTCGTTGTCGATCGCCTGCTTGCCGGCGATCACCAGGCCGGGCTGTTCCGCCTCGACCACGGCCTTCAGGATCTTGGCCACCGCCAGAGGCTCGATGTCGGTATGCAGGTCATCGGCGGCCACCACCAGGATCGCCCGGTCGGCGCCCATCGCCAGCGCCGTGCGCAGCGTCTCGGCCGCCTGCTTGACACCGATCGACACCGCCACGACCTCCGAGGCCGCGCCCTTCTCCTTCAGCCGGATCGCCTCTTCCACCGCGATCTCGTCAAAGGGGTTCATCGACATCTTCACATTGGCCAGATCGACCCCCGATCCGTCCGCCTTCACACGGGCCTTCACGTTGTAGTCGATCACACGCTTGACCGGCACGAGAACCTTCATCGGCACCTCTCCCTTGGGCTTGTCGTCATCGTCGGCCACACTGTTAGCGGCTGGTTTTCGTCAGATACAGCGGAAAAGCGTCGTCCGACGCCGCGTTTGCGCCGTCTGCGCTAACATCCGGCGGGATCAGCGACTGGCGCCCGGCACCCACAGCACATCCTCGGTTCCGCCGCCATTGGCCTGCCGGCCGGCGACGAAAAGCCAGTCGCTGAGCCGGTTCAGATAGCGGATCGCGGCGCCGTTCACATCGGCCGCCGCCGCCAGTTCGGTGGCCCGTCGTTCGGCCCGACGGGCGACGGTGCGCGACAGGTGCAGATGCGAGGCCAGCACCGTGCCGCCCGGCAGGATGAAGCTGCGCAGCGGCTGCAGGTCGGCGTTCATCTCGTCGATCTCGGTTTCCAGCCGCGTCACCTGCGTGTCGATGATCCGCAGCACCGGATAGCCGGCGCGGTCGTCGGCGGCCATGTCGGGCCGCGCAAGGTCGGCGCCCAGGTCGAACAGGTCGTTCTGGATCACCGCAAGCCGGGCCGCCATCTGCTCGGCCGCATGCAGCCGGCACAGCCCCAGCGTCGCGTTCAGTTCGTCCACGGTGCCATAGGCCTCGACGCGCGGGTCGTGCTTGGCCACCCGGCTGCCATCCGACAGCGCGGTGTCGCCCTTGTCGCCGGTGCGCGTATAGATGCGGTTCAGAACGACCATCAGCCTTCCCTCAGCCAGATGAACAGCAGGATCAGCGCCACGGCGACCGCCTGCGCGATCAGCCGCCAGCGCATCAGGCGGTTGCCGTGCCTGCGGTTGAACTCGCCACCGCGCGCGAAGCCGCCGATGCCGGTCGCGAGGATCGCCAGCACGACCAGCACGGCCAGCGCGACGACGTAGAACAGCGGTTTGTCGGTCATGGGCACCACCTTTGGCGCGACCCTATCCGCGCCGTGCCAGCCAGTCCAGTGCGCGGGTCGGCAGAAGCCGGCGCCCGGTCGCGGAAATCCATGTCGGCGCCGTGACATAATAGCGCGGGGCCGGGTTCGCGGCGGTCAGCGCGCGGTGGATGCGGTCGCTGACCGCCGAGGCAGGCAGTTCGAACCGGTCCGGCCCCGAGGGCTGGTAAAGCCGCTTCAGCAGCCCGGCGCGGTACTGGTCGGCGCGGGGGCTGTTGCGCCAGTCGATCCAGGTCTCGAAATGCGGGATGGCATTGGCGCGGATGCGGCTGGTGATCGGCCCCGGCTCGATCAGCACGATCCTGACCCCGGTGCCGGCCATCTCCAGCCGCAGCACGTCGGTCAGCCCCTCCAGCGCGAATTTCGTCGCCACATAGGGGCCGCGCCAGGGAATTCCGATCAGCCCCAGGACCGAGCTGATGTTCACCACCCGCCCGCCGCGCTGGCGGAAATGCGGGATCAGCCGGGTGGTCAGGTCATGGGTGCCGAACAGGTTGGCCTCGAAGATCGCGCGCAGGGCGCCGCGCGGCACGTCCTCGACCGCGCCGGGCAGGGCGAAGGCGGCATTGTTGACCAGCGCATCCAGGTCGCCGCCGGCCAGCACCTCGCCGGCCAGCCGCGCGACGCTCGCCTCGTCGGCCAGTTCCAGATGCAGGCACTCCATCCCCTCGGCCCTGCGGGCTGCGATGTCCTCGGGGCGGCGGCAGGTGGCCACGACGCGCCAGCCCGCGGCCTGCATCCGCCGCGCCGCATCCAGCCCGATGCCGGACGAACAGCCGGTGATCAGCACGCGCCGGGTCATCTCAGCCGGGCGCGTCGGCGGACAGGAACTGCCCCGAGATATAGCCGATGCGGCCGTCGCGATCGCGGATATTGACCCATGCGCCATCCGTCGGCCCCAGCGCCTCGACCGCGGCGCCGCCGTCCAGCGCCCCGATCACCCGGTCCCCGGTCGAGGGGCCGGCGCGGAAATTCACCCGGCTGCCGGTCACATAGAGGATCGGGCCGGTCGCGCCCGCGGGCGGCGGCGCGACGGGGGCCGGCGCGGCGCCCGCATGTTCGGGCGAAGGGCGCAGCGGCGGTCCGGGAAAGCGCGGCGCGGCCGGCGCGCTCTCGGCCTGCGGTGCGGCCGGTGCCGGGATCGGCGCGGCCTCGGGCGCGGCTGTCGCTGCGGCCTCGGGCGCCGGCGGCGGCAGCAGCGCGCGGCCCGCATCCTGCGCCGCCGATTGCAGCGCCGCGACCGCCGAGGGCGCGGCCGGCGCGGGCTTGCGGTCGGCGCGCGGATTGCCGCTGCCCTGCACCGAGGCCAGCACATACAGCCCCGCCAGCGTCACCGCGATGAATAGTGCCAGTCTCAACATCCCGTCGCCCGTGCCCCCGCTGGCCATCACCGCATCGATAGCCCATCCGCCCTGTCAACGCCACGCCGCGCGTGACGTTCCGCGCGCGACGCTCCGGGCGATCCCGGGCGCCGGATTTTCCGGCTGGACCGGCGCCGCCCTGCGGCCTATCCAAGACGACATGTCCGACGATCTGCCCCCCGAGCCCGACAACATGCCCGATCCGAACACGCTGTCCGAGCCGCTGAGCCGGGCCATCGGCGAACGCTACCTGACCTACGCGCTGTCCACGATCATGAACCGCGCGCTGCCCGACGCCCGCGACGGGCTGAAGCCGGTGCATCGCCGCATCCTCTACGCGATGCGCGAACTGCGCCTGTCGCCCAGCGGCGCGTTCCGCAAATCCGCCAAGATCACCGGCGACGTGATGGGCAATTATCACCCCCACGGCGATGCCGCGATCTATGACGCGATGGCCCGGCTGGCGCAGGATTTCGCGATGCGCTATCCGCTGGTGGACGGGCAGGGCAATTTCGGCAATGTCGATGGCGACAACCCGGCCGCCGCCCGCTATACCGAGGCGCGGCTGGCGCAGGCCTCCGAGGCGCTGATGGACGGTCTGGCCGAGGATTCGGTCGATTTCCGCCCGAATTACGACGGCACCCTCAGCGAGCCGGTGGTGCTGCCCGCGGCCTTCCCCAACCTTCTGGCCAATGGCGCCTCGGGCATCGCCGTGGGGATGGCGACCAATGTGCCGCCGCACAACCTGCACGAGGTGATCGACGCCTGCCTGCACCTCATCAAGACGCCCGACGCCCGCGACGACACGCTGGCCGGCATCCTGCAGGGTCCCGACTTTCCCACCGGCGGCGTGATCGTCGAAAGCCGCGACAGCATCGCCGAGACCTATCGCACCGGGCGCGGCGCGTTCCGCGTCCGGGCGCGCTGGGAACAGGAAGATCTGGGCCGCGGCCAGTGGCAGATCGTGGTCACCCAGATCCCCTATCAGGTCCAGAAATCGCGGCTGATCGAACGGCTGGCCGAACTGATCCAGACCCGCAAGATCCCGATCCTCGCCGATGTGCGCGACGAATCCGCCGAGGACATCCGCATCGTGCTGGAACCGCGGGCGCGCAATGTCGACCCCGAACAGTTGATGGCGGCGCTGTATCGGGTCAGCGATCTCGAGATCCGCTTCAGCATGAACATGAACGTGCTGATCGACGGCCGGGTGCCGAAGGTCTGCTCGCTCAAGGAGGTGCTGCGGGCCTTCCTCGACCATCGCCGCGAGGTGCTGGGGCGGCGGGCGCAGTTCCGGCTGGGCAAGATCGCGGCGCGGCTCGAGGTGCTGGACGGCTATCTGATCGCCTATCTCAACCTCGACCGGGTGATCGAGATCATCCGCCACGAGGACGACCCCAAGGCCGTGATGATCGCCGAGTTCGGTCTGACCGAGGTGCAGGTCGAGGCGATCCTGAACATGCGGCTGCGCGCCCTGCGCAAGCTTGAAGAGATCGAGCTGCGGGCCGAACGCGACGCCCTGCTGGCCGAGCGCGAGGGCCTGGCCGCGATGCTGGCCGACGAGGCCGCGCAATGGGCCCGCATCGCCGAGCAGCTGAAGGAGGTGCGCAACCTCTTCGGCAAGTCCAGCCCCGAGGGCCAGCGCCGCACCACGATCAGCGAGGCCGCCGATGTCGAGCCGCTGGACCTCGATGCGATGATCGAACGCGAGCCGCTGACCGTGATCCTGTCGAAGATGGGCTGGATCCGGGCGATGAAGGGCCACCAGCCGCTGGATGCCGAGGTCAAGTTCAAGGATGGCGACGGCCCCGGCGCGGCGCTGCATGCCGAGACCACCGACAAGCTGATGATCTTCGCCTCGAACGGCCGCTTCTACACGCTGCCCGCCAATACCCTGCCCGGCGGGCGCGGCATGGGCGAGCCGTTGCGGCTGATGATCGACCTGCCCAACGAGGCCGAGGTGATCGCGCTGTTCCCGTGGCGCGAGGCCGACCGCTATCTGGTCGCCTCGAAGGCCGGCGACGGCTTCGTGGTGCAGGCCGCCGACATCCTCGCCCAGACCCGCAGCGGCAAGCAGGTCCTGAACGGCGAGGGGCTTCTGTGCCGCAAGGTCGCGGGCGATCATGTCGCGGTGGTGGGCGACAACCGCAAGCTGCTGGTCTTCCCGCTGGACGAACTGCCCGAGATGGCGCGCGGCAAGGGCGTGCGGCTGCAGAAGTTCAAGGATGGCGGCCTCTCCGACGCGATCTGCCTGACCCTGGCCGAGGGGCTCAACTGGCCGATGGGCGGCGGCAAGACCCGCACCGAACCCGACCTGTCCGAGTGGCTGGGCAAGCGCGCGACCGCCGGGCGCATGGCGCCGCGCGGCTTCCCGCGCGACAACCGCTTCGCCTGATCCGTCGCCGCGCCGACGCGCCCCGCCCTGCGCGCAACGCGCCCGCCGACCGGCGGCCCACGGCCGGCGGTCAGGTCATGGGCGAGGGGGCCCGCCCCCTCGCACCGCAGGATCGATCGCCGCGGTCGCCCTCAGCGCCGCCGCACCCATTTCCAGCCGGTCAGCATCGGCCGCACCAGATCCTCGTTCTTCCAAAGCCGGTAGAACAGGATGATCCCGACATGCAGGATCACCAGGACCAGGATCACCTGCGCGCCCAGGTTATGCCAGCCCACTGCCTTGCGGGCCGTCGCGGTGGCGACCTGCCCGGCCAGCGGGCCGACATTGATGAAGTCGTCGGGATCCGAGATCAGCCCGGTCGCGACCTGCGCCAGCAGCACCGCCAGCATCGCCACCACCGACAGCGCGCCAAGCGGGTTGTGGCCCGGCCAGTGGCTCGGCTCGCGGCGCGGCAGGTGGCGCAGATAGCCCGCCACCGCCCCAGGCCCGCGCAGGAAACTTGCGAATCGCGCGGATTCCGGCCCGACCACGCCCCAGACCACGCGAAACAGCAGCAGCCCGAGGATGGCGTAGCCCAGCCAGAAATGCAGCGTCATGACGTTCGGACCGAACTGGCCCAGCAGCCAGTTGGCGATGACCAGCCCGGCCAGCAGCCAGTGAAAGGCCCGCAGCGCCGGGTCCCAGACCCGGACGCGGCGGGCTTCGTCAGGCTGGCTCATTGCGGCTTGCGGAAATCGTCATGGCAATCCTTGCAGGCGCCGCCCAGCTTCTGCAGGACCGGGCCGATATTGCCCTGGCCGCCCTTGACCGCCTCCGAGGCGCCCGCCGCCGCCTCGCCAAGCGCCGCATATTCCTGCGCGAACTGTTCGGGCTTCTCCCAGATCGCGGGCAGCGCGTCCGAATCCTCGACCTCGCCATTGGCGGTGCCCGGCGTGAACAGCCCCGCCGCCGCATAGCCGCTCAGCGCCTCGATATTCGCCGCCGCCAGCGACGCGGCGGCCTCGTCATAGGGCATTTCGCCCTTGGCCATCGCGGCCAGCGGCGCCATGTTCAGCGACAGCATCTTCATGAAGCCCTGCCGCGCCTCGAGGATGTCCTCGGCGGACTGGGCGCCGGCAATGGCGGGCAGGATGAAAAGACTTGCAAGGGCGGCTGTCGTGATCCGACGCATGGCATGCTCCTGTTTGAAATGACGAGGAATTCCCCAACGAAACTGTGGCAGAGCGCTTATCCCCGATCAATCCGCCCCTCGCCCGATCACGCGATTGCGATGAAGCCCGGCGGCAGGACGCCGACCGGGCGCCGCAGAACGGGGGCCGCAGGACAGGGGCCTCAGGACGGGGCGCGCAGCGCAGGGGGCGCCGCGCTGTCGCACGACGCCCGCCCCCGGCTTGCCGGGCGAATGCGCGCCTCAGCCGTAAAGCCGCGTCACGCCCACCTCGTCATGGATGCGGTTGATCTGCTCCTCGCCCAGCGACATCGCCTGCGCCAGCGCGTTCAGATAGCGCGCCTCCTCCTTGCTGTCGAAGTCGATCGCCAGCAGCGACATCAGGTAGACCTGCGCCTCGAGGCCCTTCGGCGTCTCGCGCGCCAGCCCGGCCGGATCGACCGGCGCGGCCATCTGCTCGCGGATGAACTGCCGCTCCTCGTCGTCGAGGTCGTCGCCCAGCCGGCCCAGCAGGCGTTGCTTCTCGGCATCGTCGATCTTGCCGTCGGACTTCGCGGCCTGGATCATCGCCTTCAGCATCAGCCCGGCGACGGCGTTCTGTTCGGCGGTCGGCGCGATCTCGGGCTCCTGCCCGGTGGCCACCGCGTCGTTGAACAGCTCGCCGAAGCTGGCATCATTGGTCTGCTGCGCATCCTTGCGCGCCAGGCCGCCGGCCACCCCGCCCGCGGCCGCGCCGCCCAGAAGACCGCCCAGCAACCCGCCAAGCCCGCCGGATGAGCCGGAAGCCCCCTTGCTGCCGCCCGCCAGCTGGCCGAGGATGTCGCCCAGGCCGCCGCCGGCCCCCCCCGTCGTCGTGCCGCCGCGGGCGCTGTTGGTCAGGCTGTCGAGGATGCCGCCCAGCCCGCCCTGCGCGCCGCGCGAATGCGGCCCGCCGTAACGGGTGCCGCTGCCCGCGCCGGGGCTGCGCCCGCCCAGGACCTGGCCCAGGACGTCGCCCAGCCCGCCTCCTGATCCGGCCCCGATGCTGCCCCGCGACTGGCCGCCGAGGATCTGATCCAGCAGACCGCCGCCGCTGCCATGCGAGCCGGCCGTGCGGCCGCCCTGCTGGCGGCTGTTCATGGCCGCGCCGATGCCCTTGGCCAGCATCACGCCCGCCGCAACGCGGGCCAGAGATTTCATCAGGCTCATGGTGATCGTTCTCCCTCAATCGGCCGCGCCGGGCAGCCTGTTTCCCCACGCCAATGCTTGCGGAACGCACCCGGTTCCCGCAAGCCCTTTCGGCGCCGCGCCGGGGCGGTCGCGCGGCCTGTCGCGTGCCCTTGATTTTTCCCCTGCCGCCTTATACATCGCGGCGCACGTCAAATTCGGGGCCATCAACACGCCACGCCCCGCGATCAGGAGGCCGTAGATGGCAAAGGCAAAGTTTGAACGCAACAAACCGCATGTGAACATCGGC
>NZ_JAVAMQ010000040.1 GCF_030732095.1 Paracoccus spongiarum
CTCGGCCTCCGAGGGGCCGGTGGCGACACCCAGAACCTCGCGCTTGCCGTCCTCGTTGACCGCCACCACAATTATCACCGCCTTCACAAGCGGCTGGAGGGTGGCAAGTTCGTCTGGCCACAGCCGCCCCGCCTCGATCGGGTTGCGATCATCGACCAAGAACAGGAAGACGTCGCGGTCCGAGGCGTAGAGCGTGGTCGTGTCGCGGCTGATTTCGACATCCGGATTGTAGACCCCGGTCGACCAGTCCAGCACGCCCGGCACCTTCCAGCGCGTGTCACCCGTGCCATTGCCCGCGATGCGCTGCACCGCCTCGACCAGCTCATGGTCATGGATGCGGCCATAGTCGGGGCCGGTCACGGCACGCAGTTCGGTGCGACCGTCTTCCGTCTCGAAGGTTTTCACCTGCTCTGCGCGGTGGTTGGCGAGGCCGTATTGCAGGTTGATCCCGGCCAACGGCGCGGGCAGCTGCCGCAGGTAGGAGGCCGGTGCGCTGATGATGCTCGCAAGCTGGCCGAAGGCCCAGTGCGTGGGCGCGACCGGCTCCTGCGCTTTCGGCAGGAACAGGTGCAACCGCTCGGGGTTGTCGCGCGCGGCCTCGACGCGGATGTCGGCGGTTTGCACTACGCGGCTGCGGCTGCGCGCGGACCGGCCCTTCACCGATGCCCAGAGATCGTCGAGCGACAGATACCGCTCATCATCGGGCCGGTTGAACCATTCGGACGACACCCGCCCGTTCCGCTCACCCCGGCTCACATCCACTTTCCAGCCACTAGCCCGCGCCGGTGCGACCGGATCCAGAACTTCTATAACGCCCATCGGTATTCCTCCGTGACAGGCGCCGGGAGCCACTCTCCCAGCCTCAAACCTGTCACCGGAAAACCGGCACTCCTCTCACTCTCAAAGCCCTGCGCCGACGAGTTAACTTCCGCGACGATGTGAATGCACGATCAGTAAAACGCAATCTGGTCCAATAAGAGGAAGAGCAAGTCTACTTGATCTTCTTAAGTTCCTGGATCTCACGGAGCGCGGCGCGTTCAAACCGCTTGATCTGCTGAGTGATCTTTTCGTCACCACCGAATGCGGAGGCGCTGCGCCGTCCATAGGAAGAAAAATTTCGCACGATCCGAACACCTTCGTCGTCACGCACCTTCAGGTGAGCGAACCGGCGATACAGGCGCTTGGTGTGTGCCTTAGTCGACTTTCCAGATGCAATATTTCGCTCGGCGATCTTGCGGGTCCGACGCATAGCTCTTTTCATCTTGCGCCACTGGCGAGCGAGGGAGCTTTCGCGAATTGCAGGCCCCGCCTCGTGGAGCGCGAAGCCAAGGTACTGTGCCGCTTTCCCCGCCACGGCGCCCGTGCCCGTAAACTCGGTCCTTTCGGTCTTGTGCGGAGAGATATCCAGCTTCTCTGCCTTGATGAGATCCATGATCTCTGCTTCGGCTGCTGCGGCGTGAGCAGGGTCGCAGATCACCAAGATGTCGTCCGAATAGCGGCGATACAGCGCACCGATGCTGTCGCAGAAAGCGCGTGCAGCCTTGTCGAAGTCAATCATGTATAGGTTCGACGCTGCTGCGCTGATGGGGGTGCCCTGAGGGATGCCTCGCCGATGCCCCTTTGCCAGTTCGGGGTTCGGGTGGAACTTGATGCCATTTGCCTTGAGTTCTTCGACGCTGGCGATCCGGTCCCGGCCATTCCCCTTGAGCCGGGAGGAGAACGTGGCGTTCGCCTTGAGTTCTTCCATATCGACGTAGTGGAAGGCGGTGATCGCCCGAAATACGCGCATCCAGTGTTCGGGCAGTGACGTTACGCCCAGCACTGCCTTCACGCGGCGCTTCAGGAGCGTGTGGTCAAGATTGTCGAAGAAGCTGCTGACGTCGAACGCCAAGATTGTGACGGGAGCATGGGTCTTGGCAAACGCAAGCACTTCCGCCGAGAAATCGTAGTTGCCGCGACCCAGGGCACGATAGGCCAGAACGCTATCGGACAGACCTGCGGCGTCATAATGGGCATCCAGCAATTTGTTTATTTCGCTGGCGTAGAACGAAAGTATGCAGGCGTCCCGGTGCGACGCATACTTGATCGGGCGGTCCTTCGAGGTGATCGTCCGTTTCCCGGTCATCGGGCATTTCTTGTAGCGTTTCTCTGACTTCGTGTAGTGAAGCAGCGGGACAAACGAGTGCTGAATCACGAAGTTCGGGTCCATTGCCTTCCTAGCGAACTTCTCGCCAACGGGCAGATCGAAATGGCGGTAGCCTCTGGACTTAAACCAATCGAGCCGCATTCAGCCTCCTTATCGCAGAGTTCGGAGGACTGGCCCTGACCCTGGGCTCCGGTTTTTAGGCCGGGCGTCCCCCGAACGCACGCCACCTTCTGTCAGCGCATACGTTCAGCGTCTCACTTCCGAACGCCTCGCAGACACGGGTCTCAAAACGCGAGGTGGTATAATGTAACCGTGGAGGTCCGAGCTATGCTCAGTGTCTCATTCCGTCTGGCTCTGGTCGCAGAGATGCTGTTCGGCATCGTGCTGCCAGGTCACCATAAAGAGGTTGACAAGTTCAACGGCCAAACCCGTGAGCCATTTCTCGCGGGCAGTCACTATTTGGTGAGCAAGTTTCGGCAATTCAAGGTTGCCAAAAGACAATTTAGCCAACCCGGTTGATGCCGAGAGTACGAGAACCCGGCGGGTTTCCCCGCCGGGCCCGAGGGGGAGGCCCCGTTTTTTTTCAGAACGGGATCTCATCGTCGCGGTCGACCAGCTCGGGGTTTTCGTTTTCGGCCGACTTCGGGCGGCTCAGGAAGTCGACCTTTTCGGCGATGATCTCGCAGCCGTAGCGGTCGTTCCCCATGCTGTCGATCCACTTGGTGTAGTGGATGCGGCCGTGGACGAGGACCTTCATGCCCTTTTCGCAATGCTCCGCGACCGTCTTGCCGAGACCGTTGAAGCAGGTGATGCGGTGCCATTCGGTGTCCATGACCCGGTAGCCGTTCTCGTCGCGCAGGACGCGACCTTCCGAGAGGCGGGGGCGGGAGGTGGCGAGGCTGAAGTTGGTGATCTTTGTGCCGCCCTGGGTGGTGCGGACTTCGGGGGTCTGACCGATGTTGCCGGCGAGGATGACGATGTTCTGCATGGTAAGCTTCCTTCTGTGTCCTGTCTTCGGGACCGTCCCTTCGACAAGACCCGGAAGAAGCCCGTCGGGTGACGCGTGCACGGTGGACGGAACGGACGCCGGAAACCCCCAGAGGACCGGGGTGGAGCGGGCAGCCCCAAAGGGGCAACACGGCCCGGACCGACGCGGGGTTGCGCGCAGGCAGGCGAACGGGATTAGGGGATTGTCAGTCGAAGGGATGGCCCGGGAGACAGAGATGCGCGGGGAACCCATGCCAGTACTTGTCACCTTGCCCATCGGGACAGCCTGACCCCCAGTTCAGCACCTCACTGGCGACGAAAACGGCGACCAACAGCCTTTGCCACCCCTGCCCTTGCCTGCCGGGAGTTGCGGTGCCTTGCCGCGACGGGCTATCGATACCGGGACATTCAGGACACGGAGCGCACCAATGGCTGATTACGATCTCGAGACACTGTCGCTCGGCGAGCTGAAGAAAATGCAGAAGGACGTCTCCAAGGCGATCTCCAGCTATGAGGATCGGCAGAAGGCGGAAGCCCGCGCCAAGGTGGAGGCTCTCGCCCGGGATCTGGGCTACTCCCTGGCCGAACTTGTCGGCACCGAGACGAAATCCTCCCGGGCGCCTGCCAAGGCGAAGTACCGGCACCCTGAGAACCCGGCACTCACCTGGTCCGGCCGGGGGCGCAAACCGCAGTGGTTCGTGGAGGCGTTGGAGGTGGGGAAAACTGCAAGCGACCTGGCCATAAGCTGATGGTAAGCGCGACGGGGTAACCCTATGCGGCGAGGCTTGACGTCTGATTGAAGCGCCACGGCATGAGGTCTTCGATGCTGCTTTGCGGGTGACCGTCCAGGATGGCGCGCAGGGTTGCCCATGAAGCAGCACCTGCGCTGACGCGGTTCGCCAATTCCTCGCCGCAGGGCTTCGTGAACGGCATCAAGGCGGCGCGGCAGCAGATCGTGGCGCGGACGGATGAGGATCGGGATGATTTCCTGAGGAAGCGCGGTTTCTCGAAGGCCGAATCCGGCAAGATCATCGAGAAGGTGCTGATGGAGGAGGGCCGCCCGCCCGAAAGCATCTTCGATTTCGTGCAGGGCATCACGCGGCTTGCGCGCGACAAGACCCAGCAGGATGCCCGCCTCGACATGGAGGGCCGGGCCAAGAAGCTCCTCGACCGGGTCGGCTAACGCCGGGCCCGACATCGCGACCGCCCTCGCGCGCGGCGGTCGCGCACTCCCCTTCCACACGCACGCTACTGGCCTCGCCCCGAGAGGGCAGGGGGCTTCGGCCTGCGCATTTCAGCGAGAACCCCCATGCTCGATGTCGGCACCCCCGACAAGGCTGCCCGCGCGCTGGCGCTGTTCCAGGAACTTCGCGCCGCAGATCAGGACGCAGACGACCCGGAGGTCGCAGGCTTTGATCTCGTGCTCCAGGACGCGCCCGAGGGCAGCGCCATCTGGATCCATGACGACGACCACGGCGATGTCGAAGCCGTCATCCGCTTCGTGTTGCGCCTTGCGGAAGAGATCGACCTCGCCGGCCTCTGGGGGTTCCAGTACGCCCTGACCTGCTCCCGGCCGCGCCTCGACGCCTTCGGCGGCGGCGCGCATGTCATCGATCTCGGTGCGCGGAAATCCTTCGGCTGGACCAGCAGTCACGAATGGCTGGCCGCGGCTCTCAACGGGGAGGACATCGATGCCTGAGCTCATCTGCACCACCGTCTACCAGTTCCCAGAACTTTCAGATGCCGCCAAGGAAAAGGCCCGCAGCTGGTATCGCGAGCTTGGCCCCCACGACGATTGGTGGGACGCGGTCTACGAGGATTTCGAGCGGGTCTGCGAAATCCTCGGCATCCGGCTGAAGACCACCCCCGTCCGCCTGATGGGCGGCGGGACGCGGGCCAAGCCCAGCATCTGGTTCTCCGGCTTCTGGAGCCAGGGCGACGGAGCCTGCTTCGAGGGCTATTGGTCCCACGCCAAGGGCGCGGCCGCGCACATCCGGGATTACGCGCCACAGGACGCAACCTTGCACAGCATCGCCGACCGGCTGCAGGCCCTCCAGCGGCGCAATTTTTACCAGCTGGCCGCCGAGGCCAGCCACCGTGGCCGCTACTACCACGAATACACCATGTCCGTGGACGTCACCCGCGACAGCCCGACCTGGCAGTCGCCGACCGACGATGCGGAGGAGATCGTGACCGAGGCGCTGCGCGATCTGGCCCGCTGGCTCTACCGGCAGCTTGAAGCCGAATACGACCACCTCACCTCGGACGAGGCCATCGAGGAGGGGATCATCGTGAACGAGTACACCTTCACCGAAGCCGGGCGGCGGTTCGGGTGAGAGCGCGGGCAGTTCATTTGATCTTTACAAAGAGGTCATATGATCTATATTCAGGCCAATGGAGGACGCCATGTACGTTGCTGAGAAAATCCGGGAACCCGCACAGATCAATGCCGTCGCGTTGAAGGCCTATGCGCGCGTGGCCGATGCTTGGGGTCTCAGCCTCAAGGAAGCGGCTGGCCTTGCGGATATGTCAGAGAGCACCTGGAAGCGCGCCAAGAAGCCGGATTTCGCGGGGGAACTGACCAAGGATCAGCTTCTGCGGCTCAGTGCGGTGATCGGTATTTACAAGTCGCTCGAACTCTACTTCTCCGAGCCGCTCGCGCGAAGCTGGTTCACCCGTCCGAACACCGGCCCGCTGTTCGGGGGCAGCCGTCCGGTTGACACCGCCATCGACGGGGGCTTGCCGCAGATCCTCGCGGTGCGGACCTATCTTGATGCGTTGCGTGGTGGGGCATGAAGCAGACCGAGATTTCTGATCGCGGTCTCGTTCGTCTTCTGCCCGCCACCTACCACAAGCCACCGTCCTTGCGGGGTCTCGTCGATACCGATGACGAGATGGAGATCCTGGCCGAAATCGAGGGTCTGACCAGCGGCCGTCTTCTGGCGGAACGTGGCCGCAACCCGCATCTGGACCCGCGCGAGCTGGCCTGGCAGCGCCGCAGCCGCGATCTGCGCATCTACGGCGACAGTCATGTCAACGCCGCCTTCACCTACACCCGCGTCGGCGGAAACCGCTTCAACACCGAGGAGCGCGGCGCGTGGTATTGCGCATGGGACGTGATGGTGTCCGTCAGCGAAGTGGCCTGGCACCGCACGCGCGAACTAGGCTTTACCGGCAGCTTCCATGACAGCGCTCGCTATGTGGAACTGCTGGCTGACTTCATCGGCGTCTTCGACGACATGACCGACGAGCCGGGCCATCCCGCACTGCATACGGATCCGGCTGTCGGCTATCCCGAGGGCCAAAGCCTGGCCCAACATCTCCGTCGGGCTGGATCGCGGGGCCTGATCTATCCCTCGGTCCGGGCTCCTGCGCCGGGTGGGAATTGCTTGGTCTGCTTCGAGCCCCACGCCATCCAGAACGTCCGGCCGGGCGCATCCTGGGATCTTGTTTGGGATGGGACGCCGCACTACTCGGTTACGGCTGTCGGCTAACGCGTTACAGCGAAAGCGCCCTTGGAGGTCCGAAGAAATGAAGCCTGCAAACGACAACAGCGCGGACGTCACAAGCTTGAAGCCATGCGACCATCAGGCATTCTTCGAGGTTTTGGACTCTCCGCCCTCACCGACGGAAGCGTTACGGGCAGCATTTCGCCGGACGAAAGAGAGGTCATTCCGGCAAAACACATGGCTTCCAAAGATGAACTGAGTCCGCCGGTCTTCTGGGCTTCCCATATACGCGCTGAGGACGGCGACGTCTCTGGCCCGAGAGACCACTATAGTTTTCTTCGATGAGGTTGCTTTTCCAGCGTTATGGACGCTCCAATATCACCATTTTCAAAGAATTGAGGGGCTAGCCCCAAGTGGAGGAAGATCTGAAGACGCTGGGTCGAGAGACGACTACGACTTGCGGTGGTTGCCGAAGGTCGCAGCAGTGCACCTCCCGGCGTGCCATCGGGACCAGGCTTTGGTCCTTCGGACAGGAGTTTGACCGGGGTTGATGTCCCGAAGGGCCAATCTGCCAATCTATAGGTTGGCAACTACGCTAAGTTTGCCAAGCCACGGTATGGCAGAAGCTCCGGAAGGCCGGAGCCAGCCGGTGCCTTGCTCACTTGTTCCCGTCGATCCACTTCGACATCAGCCCCTTGTCACGGAAGCATTCGTCCGGAACGGCGCGCCGTTTGATCCGGGCGAGCTTCTCCGCGAAGGCCACCTGCTTCGATGTCGGCAGCCGGTCCATGGCCGACACCGGCTTCAGCTGGGCCTGCGCCTCGATCCAGGCACTCAGTGACCGGCGGTCCTGCTGGACCTCCCATGGCAGGAGGGTCTTGTTGCGCAGGGCGAGGGAGCGCGCACAGCCGCCCGCTATGAGGCCTATCTGGGAGATACGCTCTGGTTAGCGAACCAGTCCTCTCGCGACCTGGAGACCGCGAACCGCGACGAGATCATTCGAGCGACCTGCTCCCTCCGTCTCATGAAGCCGGATGTGGATTTGGAATGACGGACGCCTTTCTGGATGCCAGACGGTTACTGAAAGGGCCTTGGCAAGCCTTCGAGCGTGACGTCGCTCGACTGTTGATCTGCAATGGTTTCCAGGATGTGCGGGTTGTAGGTGGATCAGGAGATCGCGGCGCGGATGTCTTGGGCCGGAAGAACGGCGAGCTTTGGGTCATCCAATGCAAGTTCACCACAAATGGTTTCGCTGCGGCGGCCGCGGTCGACGAGGTCGCCGAGGCAGGGCGCTTGGATCGCCCGCTACCGGTCAATGTTCACGTCGTGGAGATTTGCGGGGAATGCAACAATGGATTTTCAGCTCACGAAGAATACTTCGCGGCCTTTCTCGGCGCCACCATGTCCGGAAGCGTCGAACCCGTTCCTGAAATGTTTGAGAGCGCTCGCCGCGCACTTTTTGGAAATTCGAAACTGGCAGCCGAGATCAGTCGCTCCGCCGAAACCTACGTGGATGAAGATGGGGTCCAGCGGCTCATTTGGCGTCCCGAACTTGAACGGCTCGAAAAGGTCGTTGTGAAAAACGCTCGCGGTCACGCCCACTACGAACTGGGACAGCCTTGCTTCGGTCAGCCTGAACACGTTCTTCTTCAGCCGCTAATCACGGCACCTGAGGAATGGATCACGGAATTTCTGCTCGTCGATCATGGCAATGCCTGGCCGGAGGTCGGCAGTCGATTGCTTCAGCGGCTTTACTCCGGAGAAGACATGGCGGCCGGGTGGATCATTGTGCAACCTGGTGTCTATGTTTTTACAGTTTTTGAGAACGATGGCATCGTCGTGCGCAGCATAATTAGGGAGTATCTCTTGACCGAGGTTCGATGGTCATGACGTTCCGGATGTGACACTAATTTACATAAAGAGCGTTATGCGCCATTTTTTGATGTATGCGACATATTTAACCAGTATCGCGTATGCCGCCGCTCCCCGGTCCGGTTCAGCGCGCCCATCTCGACCAGGTTCTGCAGATCCCGGGTTGTAGTCGCGCGCGATGTGCCAGTGATGGCGATGTAATTCTCGGCGCTGAGCCCGCCCTTGAACCCCTCGGGCCCCTCTCGGAACATGCGCTCGATCACCTTGGCCTGCCGGTCGTTCAGCTGATCGCGGAACTGGTCGTAGAACTTTGCCTTGGCGATGAAGAAAGCAACCCGCGTCAGTGTGACCTGCTGCGCGTTCAACACCGTCTCGCCGAACCACAAAAGCCACGCGGTCACATCCAGCGTCTTCTGGTGGGCTTCGAGCTGGTCGTAGTACCCCTTGCGGTCGCGTTCGATCGTATAGGCCAGCGCGATCAGGCTCGGCTGGCCGATATTCTGCGCGAGGGACTTTTCAGCCAGAGCGCGGCCCAAGCGGCCATTGCCGTCCTCGAACGGATGGACGCTCTCGAACCACAGGTGCCCAAGTGCCGCGCGCGTCAGCGCGGGCAATGGCGTCGCCCCCTCTGGCGCCGTGCGGTTGAACCAGTCGACGAACACGTCCATTTCGCCTTGGACTTGCGCCGACGGAGGCGCTTCGAAATGCACCGTCGGTCGGTCAATGCGGCCGGAAACGATCTGCATCGCGTCGTCATGCCGACGGTACGCACCGATCGTCTCGAGGCCACGGTCATGGGACAGGAGCATACCGTGCCAGTGAGAGAGCGTGTCGTGGGTCAGAGGAGCTGCGTGGTTCGAATAGACATCGACCATCATTTCGGCGATGCCCCGCTCGCGGGGCTTGGAGGGTGCGCCATCAGCGGTCAGTCCGAACTGCCGCCGCAACGAGGACTGGACGCTGGACCGGTCCAGAACCTCGCCCTCGATGGCGCTCGTCCGCATCGCCTCCTCACTCAGAAGCTCGATGCGCAGCCGGTCGCGCTCCTCGCCAGTCACATGGCGGACCGCACCAAGGATTTCGCCTGAGGACAGCAGAAAGCGCCGTTCGAGTGGCTCGATCGCAGCGCGGTCATAGCGGAAGTTCGGCCAGTCGGGTTGTGTCCAGTTCCAGCGCATGAGCTATAGAATCCCTTTCTATAACTCACTATGTGACAAATCGATGATTTATGGAAGTGGGTTCTATGCACCACCAACGAGTCCAAAGGTTGGACACATCTCCATGTAACGGCCCGGATCAGCCGTACTGTATCCGATCGGACAGAGGTCAGGCGGCGTCGCTTATTGGTTCGTAGCGAACCTCGGCCATAGCATCGTCCAGCCACGCGGGCTGCAGATCGCCATTGTTCCATTGGTAGAGGAAACCCACCAGATTGTTGGTCTTCTTGCAGAGGATGCGCATGATCGGTTCGCCGGTGAGGCGGGGTTTTGGGGTCATGACGCGCTCCTGCTATCTGGACCTCATAACTGGTTAAAGGGAGGTCAAAAATTTCTTGTCGGCGGTGTTAACGAGAGGTTTCTGCAACTGCAAGGTGTGGGCGGTAGCTTCGGCAAAAACCCACCGACAAAAGGACAAGTTGTCTTTATAGTCAGGTTGTTGACGTATCATTTTCTGTATTCTGCGCCGCAGCGCGAACGGCAATCTCGTCCAGAAGTATGTCGATCTCCGCCCAGACGCGCGGCTCGATCTGGCCGCGGATCAAGGCCCACTTGCTGAGCACATCGAGGGGGTCATGGGCGTGCAAGATGGAAGTCAGCGCATTGGCATCGACAGCCAGAGATGTCCGCGCGCGCCATTCGGTGATCCGCGTTCTCTGCTCTTCGGATGGTGGGACGAACTTTGACCCGAGCTGCCAGGTCTTCACGGCACGGCGCAGAGCGGCCCGGATGACATGAGCGGGGTCGACGCCGCAGTCGATGAGGGCTTCTTCCTGCCGTTCCAGCGCGTTCA
>NZ_JAVAMQ010000041.1 GCF_030732095.1 Paracoccus spongiarum
ACCCTAGCGGGGCGGATTTCCGCGACCGCGAGGCCAGCATTTCGGACTCTGTAGCGATGAAGCCGCCGCCGATCGAGTAGTAGGTCTCCTCGAGCAGGACCGCGCCGTTGCTGAGCGCGCGCAGCTTCATGCCGTTTGCGTGCATCGCGAGCGGCGGACCGTAGTCGAAGATGACGTGGCGCTCGGGATCGAACGCCACCTCGGGCAGGCCGGGCGGCGCGAGCCGACCGGTCGCGCGCATCTCGGTCAGCCGGGCCTCTGCGAATTCGGCGTTGAGGCTCGCCGGCTCGAACCCCATCAGCCCGAGAATCACTGCACGGTCGGTGGCGTGCCCCTTCCCGGTAAACACCAACGAGCCGCAAAGCTCAGCCTCAAGCGCCGTGAGTGTCGCCGGATCGAAGGCGGCGCCGCCGTCCTGCACCGCCTTCAGGAACGCCGCCGCCGCCGTCATCGGTCCCATGGTGTGGGACGACGACGGGCCGACGCCGATCTTGAAGATGTCGACCACGCTGATGAACATGTTGCCCCCTTCCGCCCGTCGGCCTGTGGCGATCAGCCGAACATGCTGTAGAGGATGCCGGACATCGCGATCAGGCCCGTGACGATCACGAACACATTGCTGATCTGTCCGCGATACTGCGCGAGCGCGGGCACCCTGTAGATCGCGTACATCGGCATGAGGTAGAGGATTGCGGCGATCACCGGCCCCGCCAGCGTCTCGATGATGCCGAGGATGCTCGGATTGAGAATTGCCACGCCCCAGGTCGTCAGGAACATGAAGACTGTGATGGCCTTGACGAGCGCCGGATCGGCTATTCTGCGCGCCTCGGGATCGAACTGGCCACGCACGATGCCGTGCAGTCCCTCGGTCGCGCCGAGGTAGTGGCCGAAGAACGAGGACACGATGGCAAGGAACGCGATGATCGGCCCGAAATAGGCAATGAACGGGCTGCCATGCACGTTGGCCAGATAGGACAGCACCGGCAGGTTCTGCGCCTTCGCCTCGGCGAGTTGCGTCGGCCCGAGCGCCAGCACGCACGAGAACACGAACAGCATGACGAAGCCGACCAGCACGGTCGCGGTCCGGCCGAGGATCTTGTCGGCCTTTTCCGCCGCATCGGCTCCGTAGTCCCGCTTCAGCGAAACCGAGAACTGCGAGATCGCCGGGGAGTGGTTGAAGGCGAAGACCAGCACGGGGATTGTCAGCCAGATCGTCGCCAGCATGCTGCCGGGGGACGAGACCTGCGTCACGGTGGAGAGGTCCCAGTTCGGGATCAGATAGAGCGACAGGAGCACGAGGATCGCCGCGAGCGGATAGACCAGCGCTTCGGTCACCCGCAGCATGATCTCCTGCCCGGCCATCATCACGGCCATCATTCCTGCGACCAGCAGACCGGAGAGGATCCAGCGGGGCAGGGGGTCCATGCCGAGCTGGTTGACCATGAAGCTGTCGACGGTGTTGGTGATGCCGACGCCGTAGATCAGGACGATCGGATAGATCGCCAAGAAGTAGAGAATCGTGATCGCCTTGCCGGCGCCGGATCCGAAATGCTCGACGACCACCTGGGTGATGTCGCTGCCCGGGATCGCGGACGAGCACACGAACCGCGACAACCCGCGATGCGACAGATAGGTCATCGGCCCGATCAGGATGGCCATGATGACCAGCGGCCAGAAACCGCCGCTTCCCGCGTTGATCGGCAGGAAGAGAATGCCGGCGCCGACTGCGGTGCCGAATAGGCTCAGGACCCATTTCGTATCGTGTTTCGACCAAGCTAGCGACTTCGCGCCCTTGCTGGCTATGATGGCGTCGGTTTGGCTTGTCACGACGTCCTCCTCCCCAGCTTCTATTTTGTCTTAGCAGGCGGCATTCCGCCACCTGGTCCTTCCCTCGGTTGCTGCGCGCGCCTCAGGCCGGCTCGATGTTCGCGAGCGGTGCGCCGAAGCCGATGGGCTTGCCCGCCTCGGCCAGATGCCGGAGCCGGCCGGAGCGCGGCGCCTCGACCCGCGTCTCCATCTTCATCGCCTCCATCACCGCGATCACCTCGCCGGCGGCGACCTCCGACCCGTCCTCAGCCTGCCAGACCTGCAGCGTTCCGGCTACCGGCGCCGTAACGACGTCCTCGCCTACCGCTCCCGGCGACTCCGCCGCCGCGCCGGGACCGGGACCGGCGGCGAGCATTCCCGCCGGAAGACCGATCTCCATACGTCGGCCGTCGACCTCGATCGCGAAGCGCAGGAACGGCGCGGTCGCCGCCGGGGTCACGCGCGCATCCCCGCCGATCGCCGCGACGCGGTCGGCGAAGTCGGTCTCGATCCAGCGGGTGTGGACGGCGAAGTTTCCGTCCTCGGCGCGGAACTCGGGCGCCGCGATCGCCGCACGGTGGAAGGGCAGGACCGAGGCGACGCCGCCGATCCGGAACTCCGCCAGGGCGCGCCCCGCTCTCGCGAGCGCCTCCTCGCGCGTGGCGCCGGTCACGACGAGCTTCGCCATCAGCGAGTCGAAGCTGCCCGGCACCACCGAGCCTGCGACGACGCCGCTGTCGAGCCGGACGCCGGGGCCGCCGGGCGCGTCCCATTCGGTCACCGGCCCCGGCGTCGGCAGGAAACCGCGGGCCGGGTCCTCGGCGTTGATGCGGAACTCGATCGCATGGCCGAGGGGCGTCGGAACCTCCTCGTCGGCGAGCCGCGCGCCTTCGGCCACCGCGATCATCGCGCGCACCAGGTCGACGCCGGTCGTCTCCTCGGTCACCGGATGCTCGACCTGAAGCCGAGTGTTGACCTCGAGGAAGGAGAGCGTGCCGTTCGCCGACAGCAGGAACTCGACGGTGCCCGCCCCGCTGTAGCCCGCGCGCGCGCAGATCGCCCGGGCGGAGGCGTGGATGCGGGCGCGCTGCTCCTCCGTGATAAAGGGCGCGGGCGCCTCCTCGATGAGCTTCTGGTTGCGCCGCTGCAGCGAACAGTCGCGGGTTCCTAGCACCTTGACCCGCCCGTGCCGATCGCCGAGCACCTGCGCCTCGATATGCCGGGGCCGGTCGAGGAATTGCTCGATGTAGCATTCGCCGCGGCCGAAGGCGGTCAGCGCCTCGCGGGTGGCGGAGTCGAAGAGCTCCTCGACCTCGTCGAGCTTCCAGGCGACCTTGAGCCCCCGCCCGCCACCGCCATGGGCGGCCTTGATGGCGATCGGCAGCCCGTGCGCCTCGGCGAAGGCCCGGGCCTCGGCCGGGGTCTCGACGGGACCCGGGGTGCCCGCGACGAGCGGCGCGCCGACCGCCTCGGCGATGCGCCGCGCCTCGATCTTGTCGCCGAGCGCCTCGATGACGTGGGGATCGGGGCCGACCCAGATCAGCCCAGCTTCCTGCACGGCGCGGGCGAATTCGGCGCGCTCCGACAGGAAGCCGTAGCCGGGATGCACCGCGTCGGCGCCGGCGCGCAGGGCGATGGCGATGAGCTTGGCCGCGTCGAGATAGGTCTCCGCCGGGCGCTCGCCCCCCAGCGCATAGGCCTCGTCGGCGAGCCGGACGAAGAGCGCGTCGCGGTCGCTGTCGGCGTAAGCGACGATCGGCGCGATCCCCTCGTCGCGGCAGGCGCGGATGACCCGTACGGCGATCTCGCTGCGGTTGGCGATGAACAGGCGGCGGATCGGACGCAGCGCGGAGCCGGGCTCGAACAGGGTGGTCGTCATGGCGTGGCCTCGATCGGGCTGAAGGGATGGTCGGCGGTGAAGCGGATTCGCGCGCCGGGGGGGATCTGTCCGGCGAGCGGCAGCGCGTCGGGCAGCACGGTGGCGATGACCGGATAGCCGCCGGTCAGCGGATGGTCGGCGAGGAACAATACCGGCTGGCCGGAATGCGGCACCTGGATCGCGCCATGCTCGGTCCCCTCAGAGGGCAGTTCGCGCGCGTCGTCGCGCATGAGAGGGTCGCCGGCGAGCCGGACGCCGACGCGCGAGGATTGCGCCGTCACCTCCCAGTCCTGGGCGAGCAGCAGCGCCACCGCGGCGTCCGGGAACCAGTCGGCGCGGGGGCCGAGCGTGACGGGCAGCGCGATCGTCTCGCCCGGAGCGGGCAGCGCCGGGCGCAGGGCGGGCTCGCCGTCGACCGCGAGCGCGGGGGCGTCGGCGAAGCCGATCGCCGCGCCTGCGCCGAGCGGGTCCGGGCCGATCCCCGCGAGCGTGTCGGTCGCGGCTGAGCCGAGCAGGCGCGCTGCATCGAAGCCGCCGCGGCGCGCGAGATAGCTCCGCATGCCGCGGGCAGGCGGCGGGATCACCAGAACCTCGCCGGGATCGAGCGCGAACGGGCGGCTCACGTCGACGGGGATGCGCGCCTGGCCGGCTTCGATCTCGGCCCGGTCGGCCGCGCCGTCGAGGACGAGCGTCGCCGGCGCATCGACGCTGAGCCGCGTCGGGCCGAGCGTGATCTCGAGCGCCGGAGCATCCGGCGGGTTGCCCGCGCGGCGATTGGCGCGCCGCAGGCTCGGCAGGTCCATCGCGCCGGACCCGGAGATGCCATGCGCCGCCTGACCGGACCGCCCGGCGTCCTGCACCAGCACGGGGAACGCCGTCGCAACCACGCGCAGTCCCACGACGGACGCGGGGGGCTCGGCCGGAGCGGCCGGCGTCGGATGCACGGCGCCACGCCGCTCGACGAAGCGCACGCGCCCGCCGGGGCGCAGCAGCGCCGGCGGGTCGCGCGCGAGGTCCCACATCGGCGTCGGCGTGGTCCCGATCAGTTGCCAGCCGCCCGGGCTCGCCTTGGGGTAGACGCCGCAGAACCGTCCCGCCAGCCCCACCGCGCCGGCGGGGATGCGCGCCCGAGGGCTCGCGCGCCGCGGCAGGTCGAAGCGGGGATCCTCGCAGGTCATATAGGCGAAGCCTGGAGCGAAGCCGCAGAACGCCACCTGCCAGGTCGCCGCCTGATGCGCCGCGATGACCTCCGCCACGGTCAGGTCGAGATGGGCGGCGACCTCGGCGAGATCCTCGCCGTCGTAGACCATGGGGATCTCGATCGCCTCCGCCGCGCTCTCGCGCCGGGCCGTCGCGCGGGACGCCCGCGCCGCGATCGCCGCCGCAAGCCGGCCGTCGGCGGCGGCGCCGGGCGCGGCGCGCACCAGCAGCGTGCGCGCGGCGGGGATCACCTCGGCGACGCCGGGGACCGGATCGGCGGCCAGCGCGTCGAAAAGCGCGAGCGTCACCGCGAGATCGGGCAGTTCCACGAGGAGCGCGCGCGGGCCGACGGGCAGAAACCGCAGCGTCATGCCTGCCACTCCCGATCGGGGACGTCGCTGACGAACATGTGCCCGGGCGCGTGGGTGATCGCGAAGGGCGGCTTTGACGCCATGACCGCCGCCTGCGGGGTCACGCCGCAGGCCCAGAAGACCGGAATCTCGCCAGGCCGTATCGCGACCGGATCGCCGAAGTCCGGCCGGCCGAGATCGGCGATGCCGAGCGCCTCGGGCGCGCCGACATGCACCGGCGCGCCATGCACCGCCGGATAGCGGCCCGAGATCGTCACCGCCTCGGCGACGCGATCGGCGGGGATCGGCCGCATCGAGACGACCAGCGGGCCGGCGAGCCGCCCGGCCGGCCGACAGGGCCGGTCGGTGAGATACATCGGCACGTTGCAGCCCTGCGCGATGTGGCGGATCTCGATGCCGGCCTGCATCAGCGGCGCCTCGAAGGTGAAGGAGCAGCCGATCAGGAACGTCACCAGATCGGCATGTTCGGCCCAGACCGCGTGCGCGTCGGCGGTTTCCTCGGCCAGTGCGCCGTCGCGCCAGACACGGTAGCGCGGCAGGTCGCGGCGCAGATCGGCGCCCGGGGCGAGCACGGTCTCGAATCCGCCGGGCTCGGTGACGTCGAGCACCGGGCAGGGCTTCGGATTGCGCTGCGCGAAGAGCAGGAAGTCCCAGGCCCAGTCCTTGGGCAGGGCGATGAGGTTGCACTGGGTGAAGCCTGTGGCGTGGCCCGAGGTCGGCGCGGCCCAGCCCGCGCGACAGGCAGCACGCAACTCGAAAGGGTTCTTGTAGGTCATCGGGCAGCCTCGTGGAACGGGGCGATCGCCACTCCGGCCGCGACGAGCCGGTCGCGGATGCGCCGGGCCATCGCCACCGCAGCCGGGTTGTCGCCATGCACGCAGATGCTCTGGGCATCAAGGTGCAGGAGCGAGCCGTCCGCCGCTTCGATCGCTCCTTCGGTCGCGAGGCGCAGCATGCGCTCCGCGACCTGCTCGGGATCGTGCAGCACTGCGCCCGGCTCGCGCCGGGACACGAGCGCGCCCGCGGCGGTATAGCCGCGATCGGCGAAGGCCTCGGCCGCCACGGTCAGGCCTGCGTCGCGGGCGCGCCCGAGGATCGAAGCGCCGGCGAGGCCCATCAGGATCAGCGTCGGATCGACGGCGCGGATGCCTGCGATGACCGCGTCGCCCTGGGCCGCGTCCTCGGCGATGGTGTTGTAGAGCGCGCCATGCGGCTTGACGTAGGTGACCCGCGTCCCCGCCGCCGCCGCCAGCCCCTGCAGGGCGCCGATCTGATAGACGACGTCGGCCTCGAGTTCGGCCGGGGTCACGTCCATCTTCCGGCGCCCGAAGCCGACGCGGTCGGGATAGGAGACATGCGCCCCGACCGCCACGCCGCGCTGCGCCGCCTCGCGCAGCGTCGAGAGGATGGTCAGGGGGTCGCCGGCGTGAAAGCCGCAGGCGACGTTGGCGGAACTGACGATCGCGAGCATCGCCGCGTCGTCGCCCATCCGCCAGGCCCCGTAGCCCTCGCCGAGATCGCTGTTGAGATCCATGGCCATTTCTCACGTCAGGCGCTGAGAAAGGCGAAGATCGTGCTGATCGACTTCAGCCCCATGTACCAGGTCAACGCGCAGACGATGACGCTGAGCGCGAGCAGCGGCCGGCTGTAACGGTGGCCGCCCATCAGGTCGGACCGCGCGAAGCCGATATAGGTGAAGATCGTCAGGCCGATCGGCAGGATGAGCCCGTTGAAGCCGCCGGCGAAGACCAGCAGGGCCGCGGGCGCCGTGCCGAGGGCGAGGTAGATCGCCAGCGAGACCGCGATGAAAAGGACAGTGGCGATGTTGCGCGCGCGGTCGCCCATGGGGCGGAAAACGGTCATGAAGCTGACTGACGTATAGGCGGCCCCGATGACCGAGGTGATGGCCGCCGCCCAGAAGATGATCCCGAACACCCGCAGGCCCCACTGGCCGGCCGCCGCCTGGAACGCCTGGGCCGCCGGGTTTGCGGTCTGCGAGGCGAGGTCGAGCGTGACGCCCGAGGCCGTAACCCCGAGGATCGCGAGGAACAGCACGAAGCGCATGACGCCCGTCACGGCGATGCCCGACAGCGCGCCGCGCGTGATGGCGGGCAGGTTCGCAGCGCCCGTAAGGCCCTTGTCGAGCAGGCGATGCGCGCCGGCGTAGGTGATGTAGCCGCCGACTGTGCCCCCGACGATCGTCGTGATCGCGGCGAAGTCGACAGTCGAGGGCAGCACGGTCTGTCGCAGCGCCTCGCCGACCGGCGGGTTCGAGACGATGGCAACGAACACCGTCATCGCGATCATCAGGATCCCCAGCACGACGATGATCCGGTCGAGCAGCAACCCCGCGCGGTGCGACAGGAATATCCCGATGGCGAGCAGCGAAGACAGGCCGCCGCCGATCTTGGGGTCGAGCCCGATCATCGCGTTGAGCCCGAGTCCGCTGCCGGCGATGTTGCCGACGTTGAACACCAGCCCGCCGAAGATCACGAGAACCGACAACAGGTAGCCGGCGCCGGGGATGGCGTCGTTCGCGGTCTCGGACGCGCGCTTGCCGGTCAGCGCGGTGATCCGCCAGATGTTCATCTGCACTACGAAGTCGATGATGATCGAGGCGAGGATCGCGAAGGCGAAGGCCGACCCGAGGCGCGCGGTGAAGGTCGCCGTCTGGGTGATGAAGCCCGGGCCGATGGCCGAGGTCGCCATCAGGAAGATGGCGGCGATCAGGCCGCCGCGCAGCGTGGCTCCCGATGCGGTGACAGGGGGGGAGAGTTCGCTCATTGCCGGGCTCCACGCTTGCAGATTCGGAATGACGGCATTGTCTCAGACGCAAAGCGATTCGTCAATTATCCTCCTACCTTCACCTGTGTTTCGTCGAACACTCTTGTGCGCTTTGCACTATGAACGTGAGCGAGATGCTCAAACACGATGATGCTCCACGTGACATGGCGCGTGGAATCCTCGTAAAATGAGCCGACACATGAGGTGCAGAATGAGTGACCGAAAGCCAGGAATCGATGCCGCCGCGCCGCTTGTCGAGCAAATTGCGGCGCAACTCCGCACGATGGCGACGGAGGGGGAGCTGACGCCCGGGGAACGCCTTTCTGAGGCCCGACTGTCTGCCGATCTCGGTGTCTCGCGGAACACGTTGCGCGAGTCCTTCCGGTTGCTCACGCGCGAGGGGTTGGCGCGCTATGAGCCAAACCGCGGCGTGTTCGTGGCAATCCCCTCGATGCCGGCCATCATCGACATCTACCGTGTGCGACGTCTGATCGAGATCCCGGCGCTTGCCCAGGCCTGGCCGAAGCACGCCGCAGTCGCGGCTATGCGCGCCGCTGTGGTGGCAGCCGAGGCCGCGCGCGAGCGTGGAGACTGGCGCGCGGTCGGCTCCGCCAACATGGTGTTTCACGGCGCTGTCGTCGCGCTGATCGACAGTCCGCGTCTGACGGCCTTTTTTGCTCAGGTCGTCGCCGAACTCCGCCTCGCCTTCGGCCTCCTCCCCGACCCGGAGCTCCTGCACGAGCCCTTTATCGCCGAGAACGCGGCCATCCTTGCCGCCGTTGACCGGGACGATGCAAAGGGCGCGGCCAAGTTGCTCGCTGGCTACCTAGACCGTTCCGAAGGGGTTGTTCTCGCAGCCTTCGCGCGGCTGGAAGATCGACGCGTGACGCCGACACCGCGTGATGCGCCGCAGCGTAGGGTCAGGACAGCCTCACGGAGAGCGACCGGCGCCTAGCGTCGTTGGAATCCCGATTGAGTACAAGTGACGCCATGATCGGGCGTATCGTGCAGCCACTCATCTGCTGCAACTGCGTGTCTGGTCACGCAGTCCGCCGTAGTCGTTCAGTATCTCGGGAATGGCCGAACCGATTGGCAATGAGTTCAGTTCCTCTGCGGCTCGCGCTTGGACCTCCCTGCTATGCAACGACGAAGAGACACGTGCCGGGAAGCCGCCGACTGGCTCCTGCGCACCGCCCCCGCTGACAAAATGGGAAAGAGCAATAGGGCCGCCGCTTGAGGCGGCTCAAGGGGAGAGCAATCATGCACAACTATGCCCAAAAAAGCTGCCTGAATTTCCCGATATCGTCCAGCGCGATGCGTGCCAAATCTCAACCGTCTATATCTTTATCAAGCCACGATGTATCAGTCAGTGATAGGTTTTGGCGCGCAACATCCGTTATAGTGCTTATTTGATCAGTATTTATATTGACTTCACGATTCGATAAAAAAGAGAAAATCAATGTGCCGTCGGCACCAAGGATCACATGCAGAAAATCCCCTACGTCATCAGCAGAAACCTCCAAAACAGAACTGTCCCCCTCTGGGGGATACAGAATATTAAACCGTAAATTTTTTAATAAGTTCTTATCATATTCAAGCATACTATTGTTCTGAGTCTGACGCCTCTTACCTGTTGCCCCTGATTTCATCGAGGGCGTTGGAGAACAC
>NZ_JAVAMQ010000042.1 GCF_030732095.1 Paracoccus spongiarum
ATCTGTGGGTGATCACTGCGCTGACAATCCTGCTTTCCACCATCCTGCATGGGTTCTCAGTAGGCTGGGCGATGAAACGCATCGGACGTTGATGCCTGTCACGCGGCGGTGTTCTATCGGCACCCTCGCATTTCTGGCGGGTCGCCCGCCGGTGCAGGTAGATCCCGCACCTCTTGATTGATGTCGCGCAGTCGCCACGCCTCATCCTGCCCGAGCAACTCGCAGGCTTGCTGGCGCTCCAATTCCGCACCTTTGGCCGGAACCACATTGGCACGAATGTAATGGCCGGTTTCCCGCACCTGTACGTCATGACCCGGAAACCGCCTGCGCAGCGCCTCGGAAACCGTTTTGACAACCGGGTGTATATCGGGCGACGTCAGCTCTCTCGGGGCACCGTCCAGCAATTCGGCAACGGCGATGCGCAGGTTGTAACCGGCCGGTAGTGTCCACCATCGATAGTGGACACTATGGTGATGGCGTGGCGCGTCGGACGAAGCGGCTTTGGACGGATGATGAGAAGCGGTCGAACTGCTTCCAGACCACCGCACCGGGGGTTTCGGTGGCGCAGGTTGCGCGACGCTACGCGGTGAACGCCAATCTGATCTTCAAGTGGTTGCGCGATCCCCGCTTTGCCCCGGACCCTGCTGTGGCTCCGTCTTCAGCAGGCGAGCCGCGCTTTATGCCGGTGGAGATCGTCGCGGAGGCGAAGACTCAAGAGATCGCAACCGTTGTAACCAACCACATTGAGATCGAGCTTGCAGGCGGTCACCGGATGCGGATCAGCGGCGGCTACGATCCCGATGCGCTGGCGCGGTTGATCCGGGGGCTGTCGGTTTGATCCCGGTCCCGGCGAACACGCGGGTCTGGCTGGCGGTCGGAGTGACCGACATGCGCAAGGGGTTCGCGTCGTCGGCGGCACAGGTCGAGGTGAAGGCGCAGGCGATCTTGATCGAAAAGCTTCGCCATCAGCTGGCCGGACACCGGGCGCATCGGTTCGCGGGCATGGCGGTGCTGGCCCACCCATCGTGCTGTTCCATTACGCCCCCGGCCGGGGGAAAGAACATCCTTTGAAGTTCCTTGGCGGATACCGGGGCCGCTTCCTGCAATGCGACGCCTACCAGTCCTACAACGGGATGACCGAGATCGCGCGCGACAATGGCCCGTGGCAACTGGTCTATTGCTGGACCCATGTCCGCCGCCGCTTCGTAAAGCGCTTCGAGAGCGATGGTTCACCCATTGCCGAGGAAATGCTGCGCCAGATCGCGCTGCTTTATCAGATCGAGAAGTCCGTGCGGAGCAAGGAGGCCGCTATGCGCCTTGCTGCCCGGCGTGAGCATTCGGCCCCGATCATCGCGGCGCTGAAAGAGAGTGTCCGACCTTTTGTGTATGACTGATCCGGTTCATGCTTCACCGAAAGGAAGCATGAATGAGCATCTCGAAAGAAATCCTGGACGAATTGCTGAAGGGCGTGGATCGCCCTGAAGATCTGCTCGGCGATGCCGGGCTGATGAAAGAGCTGAAGATCAAGCTCATGGAACGGATGCTGGGCGCGGAGCTGACGGCGCATCTTGGCTATGAAGAGGGCAAGGACGCCCCTGCCGGACAGAGCGACCGTCGCAACGGCACGTCGACCAAGGTGCTGAAGGGACAGGACGGGGAATTGCCAGTGGCGATCCCGCGGGAGCGGGACAGCAGCTTCGAGCCCGAGTTGGTGAAGAAGGGCCAAACCCGGATCGACGGGATGGATGACAAGATTGTCGGGCTCTACGCCGCCGGGCTGACGGTCCGGGATATTCGCCGACGCGCGAATAGAGCATCCGCACCAGGCTGGAGAGCGTCGTCACGCTGCCGACCGAGGATCGCGCGTTGGTCGAGCCGCGCTGCTGCTGCAACGCGACCGCAGGCGGCAACCCGTCGATCGCGTCGACCTCCGGCACGCCGGCCTGGTCGATCAGGCGACGGGCATAGGGCGCAACCGATTCCAGATAACGCCGCTGCGCTTCGGCATACAGGGTGACAAACGCGAGCGATGACTTGCCCGAACCCGATATGCCAGTGAACACCACGAAGGCGTCGCGCGGTACATCGACGTCAACATTTTTCAGGTTGTTCTGGCGCGCGCCGCGAACCTGCACGCACGCGGGCGGCCCCGGACGCCCATGATCGGTGGCCGGCGTCGTCGCGTGTATATCCTTGCTCTTCAACTCAGCCTTCCTGACATATCCGCCCATGCGGCCCCTGTTTCATCACGGTCGGGGTAACGGATGAATGTATTTCCGCGCCAATACATGCAACGGCCATAGCCCCCATGTTGCCCTGAGACACGTCTGGTACACGGAGGAGGAGCGGTCATGCTCCCAAGCCTGCGCCAGAAGCAACGACGGTATGGGCGCTGAGGGTCCGATCCTGTGTCCGGGAGGGGGGAGCCATCGCCCCCCTCCCGGAATTGCCAATCAGACCGTAACGACGACCTTGCCGATCTGGTCGTTCGATTCGAGGAAGCGGTGTGCGTCCTGGATAGCGTCGAGCGGGAAAGTGCGCGCGATCCGCGGCTTGAGCGCGCCCGATTCCAGACCCGCCACGATGAACGCCTTTGCGAGATCAAGAGCGTCGTCGTCCGAGACGATCTCGCTGTAGAGATAACCCTTGAGCGTGAGACTCTTGCCCAGCACGGAGAACAACGGGAACGGCGTCGGCTCGCCGCTGAGCGCGCCATATTGGAGCAGGATGCCACCGCGTGCCATGCTCGCGGCCAGCGGCTCGAACGATGGGCCTCCGACCGGATCGATCACCACGCGCGCACCTGCACCGTCGGTTATCTTCATCACCTTTGCGACCAGATCCTCTTCCTCGGTCGCGACGACATGATGTGCACCGGCATCGAGAAGGGCTTGGCGCTTGGCGCTGGTACGCGTCGTCGCGATCACCGTCGCGCCGACCATCCGCGCAATCTGGAAGGCGGCAAGGCCGACGCTGCTGGACGCAGCCGTGACGATGACGAAATCGCCCTCGCCGAGCTTCGCCTGCTCCACCAGCGCGCCCCATGCGGTGACATACTGCATCCACACGGCCGCCGCTTCCTCGAACGACAACGCCGCCGGATGCTTGACGACAAGGCGGGCGGGCACGTTGGCGACCTCGCCATAGGTGCCCCAACGCGCGATATCGAGCGGGGGGATGACGCTGACGGCTTCGCCTTCCGCAAACCCGGTCACGTCCGCGCCAACCGTAGCGACGGTGCCGGCAGCCTCGTAGCCGAGGCGGCTCGGGAACTCGGCTTCCTGAAGGTAGGCATGGCTGCGGAACATCACTTCGGCGCGGTTGATACCTATCGCCTTGACCGCGATCTGCACTTCGTCGGCCGCGGGCGCGGGCACGGCCACATCTTCAATCTTGAGGACGCTGGCGTCGCCATATTCGTGGATACGAACGATGCGGCTCATGGGATACTCCTTGATTATTGAATGATCGTTCTGTATAGCTGTGGAACGCAAGTTGCAAGATATTATTTATCGATCATTCCATATCGGTCACCAGACATGACAGAGATGAAAGTCCGCCGCCGCGCAGGTCGCCCTCGCGCGTTCGACACTGACGCTGCCCTTGACAAGGCGGTACGACTGTTCTGGCAGCGCGGCTACGAGGCGACATCTATGGCCGATCTGGTGGCGGAGACCGGCGTCGCCGCCGCCAGTCTCTATGCAGCGTTTGACAACAAGGCGGGGCTGTTCGCGGCGGTGATCGAGCGCTACGCCGCGACGTTCAGCGTACACCTCTATGCACCCATCAACGACCCCGCGTTGTCCACCTTCGAGGCCGTCAAAGGCCTGCTGGAACGAGCGGCGTCATCATTCTCGGAACCTGGAACGCCGGCCGGCTGCTTCATGTATTCGGCAGCGGCAGCCGTGTCGCCGGCGTCCGCCGCCATCGAATGCCTGCTGCGCGACAAACGTATCGCGGCGGAGGCCATCCTGATCGAGCGTCTGCAACGCGGCGCCGCGCAGGGCGAGCTTGCGGCCAATGCCGATCCGGCCGTGCTAGGCAAATTCATCAATACGGTCATGGAAGGCATGTCCGTTCAGGCGCGCGACGGCGCTACGATCAACGAACTGCTCTCCATCGCCAAAATGGCACTTGATCGATGGCCGGCTGCGGGGTGATCGTCCAGACGACATCGTCCTCGGTGAGCTTGCAACAAACATCTGTCGACCTGCAGCAAAGCCTGAATGAAGGCTCATTGCCGTCGGAATGGATAGTCTAATTGAATGCTCGCGTTCCCTGGTTTTCTGCCCAGAATCCGCTTGGCCGGAATGTACCCCAAAGCAGACGCTGGCTGCTGCCGCATTGAACGACAGTCCGCACCGCGGTCGTTCGGTAAGCGCCGTTCTGACCCCACCTTCCTGCTGAATCGGTAAGCTGCGATGCGCCCTCTTGTGGAGATTTGCACGGGAGGTGTCAGTGGGAGTCCATCGGGAGCGCAGTATGGAGGCCATTGGGTTTGTGGAGCTTCTGGCGGCTCCGGCGGCCAAGCGGCGATGGTCTGACGAGGCGAAGGGCCGGATGGTTGCGGAGACGCTGGTGCCCGGGGTCACGGTGAACGAGGTGGCGCGTCGGCATGGATTGAAGGCCAACCACCTGTCGTCTTGGCGGACACTGGCTCGGAAGGGCAAGCTGGTTGTGCCCGAGGTTGCAGGGGCAGAATTTGCAGCGCCCGTGGCGTCACCGATGGTGGTCGTAGCATCGGCAAAGGCGGCGTCGATTGATGTGATCATCGGGCCCGTGACGGTGCGGCTGGATGCTGCCACGCCCGCCGCACGGGTCGCGGAACTGGCTGTGGCGCTGCGAGCCTGCTCATGATCTTCCCGTCGAACCGGGTTCGGATCATGGTGGCGACGAAGCCTATCGACTTCCGCAAGGGTCACGACAGCCTGGCCGCGATGGTGAAGAACGAGTTGCGCAAGGATCCGTTCACCGGGACGATTTTTGTCTTCCGGGCGAGGAAGGCAGACAGGCTGAAGCTGCTCTACTGGGACGGCACCGGTCTGGTGATGGCCTACAAGCGGCTGGAGGAGCACACGTTTACCTGGCCTGCCGTGAAGGACGGTTTGATGCTGATGAGCCATGCACAATTCGAGGCGCTGTTTGCGGGGCTCGACTGGCGGCGGGTTAGGGCCATCGGTGCGAAGGCCCCCGAAGCGGTGGAGTGACGGGATTTGCCCTGCGGCAGGATGACTCGGTCGATGCTTTCGGCGGGCATCGGACGGGCCGCTATGGTAGACCCGCGCTATGCCGAAAACCGCTGATCTGCTTGAAGAAATTGCTGCGCTGAAGGCGCTGTTGATCGCCGCGGATGCGCGCGACAAGCGCAAGGACGAGCGTATTGCACGGCTGGAAAAGCTGGTCGCGGCCTTCAAGCAGGCGGTCTTCGGTCGGCGGTCGGAGAAGGGCGACCCGGACCAGTTCGAACTGGCGCTGGAGGATTTGGAAACCGCCATGGCCGGAGAGTGTCCGGTCTTCTGTGTATCGCTGAATCGGTCCATGCTTCCTGAAGGGAGCACTGACGATGACAATTTCCAACGAACTGCTGGACGAGTTGCTGAAGGGCTGCAAGCGGCCTGAGGATCTGCTTGGCGATGCCGGGCTGATGAAAGAGCTGAAGGTCCGGCTGATGGAACGAATGCTGGGAGCCGAACTGACGGCGCATCTGGGCTATGGTGCCGGCGCGGAGCCGCCGCCCGAACAGGCCAACCGCCGGAACGGAGTTGCCACGAAGCGTGTGAAAGGCTCGGATGGCGAAGTGGCCCTGTCGGTGCCGCGCGACCGGGATGGCAGCTTCGAACCGGAGCTGGTCAAGAAGGGCCAGACTCGGATCGACGGCATCGACGACAAGATCATCGGTCTCTATGCGGCCGGGCTGTCGGTGCGCGACATCCAAGCCCATCTCGAGGAGATCTACGGACTTCGGGTGTCGCCCGACCTGATCAGCCGCGTCACCGATGCGGTGCTGGAAGAGGTCCGGGACTGGCAGCACCGGGCGCTGGACCGAATGTATCCGATCGTCATTTTCGACGCCCTGCGCGTGAAGATCCGTGACGCCGATAGCCGGATGGTCCGGAACAAGGCGGTCTACATCGCTCTGGGCGTCACCCGGGAGGGCGAGCGCGAGGTCCTCGGGCTCTGGATCGCCGACAACGAAGGCGCCAAGTTCTGGCTCTCGGTCATGAACGAGCTTCGCAATCGGGGCGTCCAGGACATCCTGATCGCCGTCGTGGACGGGTTGAAGGGCTTCCCGGAGGCCATTACCGCCGCCTTCCCCGAAACCACGGTTCAGACCTGCATCGTTCACCTGATCCGCCATTCCATGAACTTCTGCAGCTGGAAGGACCGCAAGGCAGTGGCCGCCGACCTGCGCCCGATCTACGAGGCCCCAACCGCCGAGGAGGCTGCCCGCCGACTCGATGATTTCGAGGAAAGATGGGCCGGGAAATACCCGTCCATCGCCCCGGCCTGGCGGCGGGCGTGGGCCGAGGTGACCCCGTTCTTCGCCTTCAGCGCGGCGATCCGGAAGATCATCTACACCACCAACGCCGTGGAATCGCTGAACCGGGTGCTGCGGAAAACGCTGAAGACCAAGGGCTCATTCCCCACCGAGGAGGCAGCAACCAAGCTGATCTTCCTGGCCATACGCAACTTCGAGAAGGGTGGCCGCGCTGTCCGGGAATGGGTTGCCGCCCGCAATCAGCTGGCCATAATGTTCGCCGGGTGCTTTGACGCCTGACTGTATCTGAAAACCGCATGGGTCGGCTCAGATACACAGAGTTTCAGACACCCCCCATGGCCGTGATCCATGCCGAAGAGGACGCCGAAGATCGGGCCGCCAAGCGCCCCGCCAAACCGCGTGCCGCCAACCGTGGAGCGCTGCCCAAGCACCTTCCGCGTATCGAAGAGGTCATCGAGCCGGACAGCCTGATCTGCGCCTGCGGTGGCTGCCTGCATTGCATCGGTGAGGACGTCTCGGAACGGCTCGACATCGTGCCCGCCCAGTTCCGCGTCATCGTCACCCGCCGTCCCAAATATGCCTGCCGCTCCTGCACGGATGGCGTTGCACAGGCGGCTGCCCCTGCGCGGCTGATCCCGGGCGGCATGCCGACCGAGGCCACGGTCGCGCATGTGCTGGTCAGCAAGTATGCCGATCACCTGCCGCTTTACCGGCAGGCCCAGATCTACAGCCGCCAGGGCGTCGATCTTGACCGATCCACCCTTGCGGATTGGGTGGGGCGCGCCGCCTTCGAACTCCGCCCCGTCCATGATGCGCTGATGGCCGACCTGAAGCGATCCACCAAGCTCTTCATGGACGAGACCCGCGTCCCGGTTCTCGACCCGGGGGCGCGAAAGACCAAAACCGGATACTTCTGGGCGCTGGCCCGCGATGACCGACCGTGGGGCGGCACGTCACCACCGGGCGTGGTCTTCACCTTTGCCCCAGGTCGGGGCGGGCAACATGCCGAGCGCATCTTGCAGGGATTTGGCGGCATTCTGCAGGTCGACGGCTATGCCGGATACAACCGCCTGATTGCAGCGGACCGGATCGGTCCGGGCATCCAGCTTGCCTATTGCTGGGCGCACGCGCGCCGCAAGCTGATCGAGATCACCCGCACCGGACCTGCGCCAATTGCCGAGGAAGGCGTGGCCCTCATCCGCGATCTCTACGCCATCGAGGCCGATATCCGCGGCCGCGACCCCGCCACCCGACTGGCCATCCGGCAGGCTCGGTCCGCCCCGATCCTCGCCCGCCTCGACAACTGGCTGGCCCACCATCGCGCCCGCGCCTCCGCCAAATCGCCCTTGGGCGAGGCACTTGCCTACATCGCCAAATACCGCGACGGCCTCGGCCGCTTCCTGACTGATGGCCGCGTTGAGATCGACAACAACACCGTCGAACGCACCATCCGCCCCATCGCGCTGAACCGAAAGAACGCCCTCTTCGCCGGCCATGACGCCGGAGCCGAAAACTGGGCCGTCATCGCCTCGCTCATAGAAACCTGCAAAATGAACGGCGTCGACCCTCATGCGTGGCTGTCCGCCACCCTCACCGCCATCGTTCAGGGCCATAGGCAAAGGCGGATCGACGATCTTCTCCCGTGGAACTGGGCGCGTAAGCCCTCGACCGATTGACCTGACCAAAGCAGGCGGCATAGTCGAAAACGCAATATCCCAGGAGCGCCGCCGATGATCGAAGACGAACCAAATCTGGTCACCTCCGGTAAGAGCCAGCACGTCATCATCGACGGCTTCCCCTTCTCCATCGAAATCTACCGCCTCGAACAGGACAAGACCTGGACGCTCGAAGTGGTCGATCATGAAGGAACCAGCCACGTTTGGGATGACCAGTTCGCCTCGGACAAAGACGCTCGCATTACGGCGATCCAAGCCATCGAGGCTGCAGGCGCAGTCGCATTCATGCGAGGCGATAACGTCATCCCATTCCGCAAAAACTGACGCCGCGTGGGGTCAGAACACCGCTTACGTCGTTCGGGGATGGCGCAGTGAAGGTCTATAGCCCGTAACCATGCCCTCTGTCCCGGCGGCGGTCATGAAGTTCGCGCCCCTGCCCCAGTTCCAGCTCCATTGTGCGCCAATGCCTGTGGCTGCCGCTCTATGCGTGCTGTTGCAGTTTTTGGTGTCTGGTGTTGATGTGGCGTTGATGTAGACGCGCGATTGGCCGATGGTATGGATATACCACCGACTTATCCGTTTGATTTATTTGATAGATTTGGTTGCGGGGGTT
>NZ_JAVAMQ010000043.1 GCF_030732095.1 Paracoccus spongiarum
AGAAGACTGCCAGCGCCAGGCGATTTCACCGGGGAATCCACCCGGAATCCACTTGGCCAGCCTGAGCGCATTTTCGTTGAATAAAACAAAGCTTTGAGCGTCGCACGAGGGTGGCTTTCTGCTGGATTCCGGCAGAATCCAGGAAGCCACCGTCGGGATCCACTTTGCGGAAGCCACCGCCACCGGAAGCCAGCGGAATCCAGTGCGGGATCCACCCTGCTCGACGCCAGCCCAAACCACAGGACCACCCTGCCCCATGGACCTCACCTTCGCCCCGCGCCAGATCGAGTTCTGGCCGATCGAACGGCTGCGCCCCTATGCCCGGAACGCCAAGATGCACGGGTCCGATCAGGTCGCCCGGATCGCCGCCAGCATGGCGCGTTTCGGCTGGACCGTGCCCTGCATGGTCGGCGACGATGGCGAGCTGATCGCGGGTCATGGCCGGGTGCTGGCCGCGACCGAACTGGGGCTCAGCGAGGTGCCGGTGATCCGGCTTGGCCATCTCGACGAGGCGGAACGTCGGGCCTACCGGATCGCCGACAACAAGCTGACGGAACTCGGCGACTGGGACGAGGGGCTGCTGCGCGACGAGGTGGCAGGCCTGCTGGCTGATGATTTCGACCTCTCGCTGCTGGGCTTTGCCGAGGACGAGCTGGAGGCCCTGCTGCAGGATCCGGATCTCGGTGAAGATGGCGCTGCCGAGGGCGAGGACGAGGTGCCCGAACCTCCCGCCGATCCGGTCTCGGTGCCGGGCGATCTCTGGCAGCTCGGGCCGCACCGGCTGATCTGCGGCGACAGTACCAACGCAGATATCGTGGCAAAGCTGCTCGGCGATGTCCGGCCGCTGCTGATGGTCACCGATCCGCCCTATGGCGTGGACTACGATCCGGCGTGGCGCAATGCCACGGGTGCGGCCAAGACCAAACGTACTGGCAAGGTGCTGAACGATGACCGGGCCGACTGGCGCGAGGCCTGGGCGCTGTTTCCCGGCGATGTCGCCTATGTCTGGCATGGCGCGCTGCATGCGACTACGGTCGCCGACAGTCTGATCGCGGCGGGGTTTGATATCCGGTCCCAGATCATCTGGGCCAAGGACCGGCTGGTGCTGAGCCGGGGCAATTACCACTGGCAGCATGAACCCTGCTGGTATGCGGTCAGGAAGCGCGGCAAGGGCCATTGGGCCGGGGATCGCAAGCAGACCACGCTCTGGCAGATCGCCAATCGCGATCAGGATGCGGAAACGGTCCACGGCACGCAGAAGCCGGTCGAATGCATGCGTCGCCCGATCCTGAACAACTCGAGCCCCGGACAGGCGATCTATGAGCCCTTCATGGGGTCCGGCACCACGCTGATCGCCGCCGAGACCACCGGCCGGGTCTGCTACGGGATCGAGTTGAACCCGGCCTATGTCGATGTCGCCATCACCCGCTGGCAGAACCTAACGGGTCAGTCAGCGGTGCTGGACGGTACTGACAAGACCTTCGCTGATCTGACAACATCCCGACGCTGAGACCATGAATGACCTGGCTTTACCTTCCCCCGGACGCGTTTCCGGGGCCGATGACACCTGCCTCTTCGGGCTTTCCCTCTGCTCCGGCGCGGGCGGGATCGATCTCGGCCTCACCCTCGCCCTGCCCGGATATCGAACTGTTGGCCACTTTGAGCGGGAAACCCTTGCAAGTGCAACGCTGCCCAGACTTTACCTGCAGCATTTCTTAGGTAACAATTCACCTTACCAAACACAGTCGTCTTCGACCACAACTTGCTCCTTGACGGTCACTAAAGGAAATTTCGTCTTTGTCCGAGTTCAGAAACCGCGGAGTTGAAGTAGTCGTCGACACGACACGCATCGCGGAATTGGACTTCGCTGACAACTATGTGAGCGAAGCGGAGCAAGAAAGAATCGCTCGCAACCTTAAGCACGTGCTGAGATCAGAAAGCGATTTGACTGAAGGCATGTATCGACTCCGAGAAGTCATCGATGGCTGGGAAGCAATCTTCACTCACTACAGGGATGCCAACCACTACGTCGTATTGATTGTCGGGTACGGAAAAAAAGGGGAGATGGAAAGTACCCTCAGATTGGTGGCGCGGGCTGGATTTGAACAATTCGCCCCAGCAATCAATGTTATTTTGGATGGGAAGAAACGCAAATGAGCGGAGATCTTGATCTAAAAAAATACTCAGGCCTGGCCAACGAAGAGAAGATGGCATTGCGATTGATCGTCGCTAGCCAAGTAATTGATTTTTCTAATGGAAATGCAATCGCGCCGGGCGCAGAAGAAGTGCTCGGTTCTCCGTCACCCGCACTGCATATTGAAAGATCAAACCGCGTGACAAAAGCCGTTATTCCTGTTGCAGGATTAGGCACGCGTTTGCTTCCTGCGACAAAAACCATTCCAAAAGAAATCATGCCTTTGGTCGATCGTCCTTTGATCCAGTATGCAATAGACGAAGCGCGTGCGGCAGGAATCAAGGAGTTTATCTTCGTAACTTCCCGTGGCAAGGGTGCTCTAGAAGACTACTTCGATCAGGCGCACGAGCTTGAAGCCAGCTTGAAAAAGGCCGGAAAAACTGAACTTCTGGAAATCGTGCGCTCCACCAACATGGAATCAGGCGCCATCGCCATTATCCGCCAGCAAAAGGCGCTGGGTCTTGGTCACGCGATTTGGTGCGCGCGCCGACTGATCACTGATGATCCATTTGCGGTGCTACTGCCCGATGACGTTATCATCGGAGACCCGCCCTGCCTGCAACAGATGATCGAAGCCTATCAGGAAACCGGTGGGTGCATGGTCGCCACTATGGCGGTCCCGGCCGATGAGATCAGCTCCTACGGCGTTCTAGACGTGGCCGAGGATATAGGGGCCATCGTCCGTGTCCGCGGCCTGGTCGAGAAGCCTAGGGATAATGCGCCCTCGAACCTCGCAGTGATCGGGCGCTATATTCTGGCACCGACCGTGATGAACAATCTCAACAAGCTCAAGCAGGGTTCCGGCGGTGAGGTCCACCTGACCGGTGCCATCGCCGACGAGATCGCCGAGGGGCGCAATGTCTATGGGCTGCGCTTCCGCGGCCAGCGCTTCGATTGTGGTTCCAAAGCAGGTTTCATTCGAGCCTCCATAGCTTTAGCACTGGAGAGAGAAGAACTACGATACGCATTAGAGGATTTTCTTCAAGATCGCGTAGCATTGCGTAGCGGCGCATAGTAATCTCGATCATCTTGTGTACATGGTGGCTTATGTGAATTACTTTACACTCTGCACCCACTTAAACACAGCCTTATCAAGTAAAAGTCACCTACGGCGCTTTGCCGGGCTTTCATTTCCTTATGTCGGCGCGGCCGAAGATGTCGACTTTACCTAATTGCGCATTCCGCCACCGCATCCAGCCGGTACACTCGCCCACGCCCCGCTACTTGCTCTGAGATCACATTCAGCCCCAGTTTCTTCTTCAACGAACCGGAGATTGCACCGCGAATCGAATGATGTTGCCATCCCGTCGCCTCGGCTATCTCGGAGATACTCGCGCCTTCCGGCACCTGCAGCATTGCGATCAGCTGGGCCTGTTTCGTGCCGGGGCGCTGGGCGGCGGCGATGGCCTCGGGCTTCGCGTCCCGCAAACCGGCCATGGTCTTAACGACCACCGGATCGATGCCAAGGGCGCTTAGCCCGGCCTCGGTGGCGATCAGCGTGGTGCCGTGCCCGTCGCCGGTCTCGCGCCAGAGCGGTTCATTGCGCCGGAGATTGGCCTCGACCTCTTCGATCCAGCCGAGCTTGATCATCCGGCCGATAGCCATTTTCGCCGCTGCGCCATGCAGCCCCTCGGGCAGCGGCAATGCAAGATTGCCCGGCCGGGCGCTGGCCCGGGTCAGGATCAGGGATTGGGTGTCGGTGAGTTTCGGCATCATTTGCTCCGTGCATCGCCGCCGCAGGCTGCGGTCGGCTTCTACGGAGCCCGGCCCCGCATCGTGCGGGGCTCAGCAGTTGACACAGGCCATCCCGTCAGGCCGCGTGTTCGCCTTCGCCGAAAGCGAAGTCGCTGATCTGCTTCAGCAGGTGAGCCTGATATTCGAGGCTGCCGAGGTTGCTCCAGTTCACCTTTTCCGGGTCAGCACCGAAGTGGTCCTCGCTGAAGGCCTGCAGCCGGGAGAGCAGGGCGTCGATTTCGGCTTTTTTCGCGATGAAGGCGGCAAGGGCGGCGTCATTGGTGCGGGCGGGCTTGCGGGTCATTTTGCTCTCCGGGTGCATCCTGTCGTTGATGCAGCATCGCTCTGCGGGACCGCGAAGTGTAGAGAATTCGGAGCAATAACAGTGCTTTCTGATGCACATCACCATCATCTTCGGACGGGTTTTCCATGCAGGGCATGAGCGAACGGGCCTATGCGACCCATGCCGGGCTGTCGCGCGGGGCGATCCAGAAGGCGCGCAAGAGCGGCAGGCTGGTCCTCTTCGCCGACGGCTCCATCGACGCAGCCGCGTCCGATGCAAGGCGCGCGGCCACCACCGATCCGGATCAGCAGGGGCGGTCGAAAGGGGGCACTGCGCGGCAGGCGACGTCATCAACGCCACCGGACAGACCGGCGCGGCCCGACAGCGCCCTCGCCGCCCCGTCGATCTCCGGCCCGGGCGATAGCTCTTCCTATCTGAAGGCCCGAACAGCGCTGACAGTCTATCAGGCGCAGGAGCGCCAGATCGCCATCCAGAAGAAGAAGGGTGTGCTGGTCGACCGGGCGCGGGCCGAGACGCTGGTCTTCCGGCTGGCGCGGCACGAACGCGACGCCTGGGTGACATGGCCCGCCCGCGTCGCCGCGATCATGGCGGCGGAACTCTCGGCCGAGATGGAAAAGACCACCGGGGAAGCGATCAGCATCGGCACCGGGGTGCTGCAGAGGGTGCTGGAAACCCATGTCCGAGACCAGCTCACCGCCCTCGCCGATCTCAAGGTTTCTCTCGAATGACGACGATGGGACCGATGGTGACGGGAGCACTGCATACAGCCCCGACCTGCGTTTCGACGGCGCAGAGGACATGCTGCGCGCCTGGTCGCGCGGCATCCGGCCCGATCCGGACCTGACGGTGTCCGAATGGGCTGATAAACACCGCTGGCTGTCGTCGCGGGCGGCCGCCGAGCCCGGGCGCTATCGCACCGCGCGGACGCCGTACCTGCGCGAGATCATGGACGCGCTCTCGCCGGGGCATCCGGCGCAGCGGATTTCCTTCATGAAGGCCGCGCAGGTCGGCGCGACCGAAGCAGGAAACAACTGGATCGGTTTCGTCATCCACCACGCGCCGGGACCGATGCTGGCGGTGCTGCCGACGGTGGAGATGGCCAAACGCGCCTCGCGCGGGCGGCTCGACCCGCTGATCTCGGATTCGCCTGCACTCAGGGAGCGGGTCAGCCCGGCCCGGTCGCGCGATGCCGGCAATTCCATGCTGTCCAAGGAATTCCCGGGCGGCATTCTGGTCCTGACCGGCGCGAACTCGGCGACAGGCCTGCGGTCGATGCCCGCGCGATACCTGTTTCTGGACGAGATCGACGCCTATCCGCCCTCGGCAGATGAAGAGGGCGATCCGGTGACGCTGGCCGAGGCCCGCAGCACCACTTTTGCGCATCGCCGAAAGGTGTTTCTGGTCTCGACCCCGACGATCCGGGGGCTGAGCCGGATCGAGCAGGAATTTGAGGCTTCGGACCAGCGGCGCTTCTTTGTCCCCTGCCCGCATTGCGGTGCGATGCAATGGCTGGAATTCGAGCGCCTGCGCTGGGACAAGGGTCGGCCGGAAACGGCGGCCTATGCCTGCATGGCCTGCGATCAGCTGATCGCCGAGCATCACAAGACCGCCATGCTGGAGGCGGGCGAGTGGCGGGCCACCGCAACCGCCGCCGATCCGCACCATGTCGGCTATCACCTCTCGGCACTTTATTCGCCCATCGGCTGGAAAAGCTGGGAGCAGATCGCACGCGAATGGCTTGCGGCGCAGGGCAATGACGAAATGCTGCGCGCGGCCCGCAACACGCTTCTGGGCGAGACCTGGGTCGAGCGCGGCGAGGCGCCGGAATGGCAGCGGCTGGCGGATCGGCGCGAAGTGTTCGCGGCGCAGATCCCCGAAGGCGGTCTGTTCCTGACCGCCGGGGCCGACATCCAGAAGGACCGGATCGAGGTCGATATCTGGGCTTGGGGACGCGGGCTGCAAAGCTGGCTGGTCGATCACATCGTCATTCCCGGTGGCCCGGACAGTCCGGCGGCATGGGCGGAGCTGACCAAGCTGCTCGGACGGACATGGCTGCACGTCCATGGCGCGGTAATGCCGATTGCCAAACTCGCCGTGGATACCGGCTATGAAGCAGCAGCGGTCTATGCCTGGGCGCGGGCCCAAGGCTTCGAGCAGGTTGTGCCGGTCAAGGGGCTGGAAGGCTTCAGCCGGGCGACGCCGGTTTCCGGGCCGACCTTCGTCGATGCGACGGTGGGCGGCAAACGCCTGCGGCGCGGTGCCCGGCTCTGGTCAGTGGCCACCGCCACCTTCAAGATCGAGACCTATCGGTTTCTGCGGCTGGAACGACCGACAGACGAAGAGCGGGCGTCGGGCCTCCCCGATCCACCGGGGATGATCCATCTGCCGGACTGGGCCGACAGCGAATGGCTGAAACAGCTGGTTGCCGAGCAGCTGGTCACGGTCAGGAACAAGCGGGGATACCCCCGTCAGGAATGGCAGAAGCTGCGCGAGCGCAACGAGGCGCTCGACACCCGCGTCTATGCCCGCGCCGCCGCCTGGATCATGGGTGCCGACCGCTGGGACGAGCGGATGTGGCGGCAGCTGGAGGATCAGGCCGGTGTCACGGCACCAGTACCGGATGTCGGTGGTGGAGGTGCGAAGGCCGATGACCCGTCCGCTTCGACGAATGACCCGCCTGCCCGTCAGGCGGGCGCCCCGCCCACAACACCACGCCGCAAGCGGCAGACTTACACACCGCGTTTCATGAGGTGAGAGAGATGGAAATCGACCGGATGCGGGCGCTTTTGACCGCGCTGCAGGAAGCGCGCTTCAGCGGGCTGCGCAGCGTCAGTTATGACGGAAAGACCCTGACCTATGGATCCGATGCCGAACTGGCCAGTGCCATTGCCGATCTGGAAGCCCGGATTGGACGGGCATCCGGCACGACCCGTCGTCGGCGCTGGGGCACCGTGGCCACGAAAGGGCTCTGATCCATGGCATTCGACGGCATCCGCGCGCGCCTCGGCGCGATCATCGGCGGGTTCGATGCGGCGCAATCCCATCGTCGCTTGCGCGGCTTCCGGGCCAGCCGCGCCCATGTGAACACGCTGATCGCGGGCGCAGGCGAAACGATCACGGCCCGCGCCCGATGGCTGGCGCGGAACAATGGCTATGCCTCGGGCGCCGTGGAAGCCTTCGCGAGCAATGTGGTGGGCGACGGTATCAAGCCCTCCTCCTCCATCGCCAATGCGGCGCAGAAGGAGGCACTGCAGAAACTCTGGCTCGGCTGGACGGACGAAGCCGATGCCGAGGGTTTGACGGATTTTTACGGCCTTCAGCGCCGCGCCGCCCGCGAGTTGTTTCTGGCAGGCGAGGTCTTTCTG
>NZ_JAVAMQ010000044.1 GCF_030732095.1 Paracoccus spongiarum
GCATGGGGCCTTTCGACGACAAGCAGAGAGGTCTCGCCCATCGGCGGAAAGCAGGCACCAAGCCCCGCACCGCCCGTCGCAAGAGAAGGACGATGCCCATGCTGGCCGAAGATAGCTTTGCCGTGGATTATTGCTGCACCACCTGCGGGACGATCATCAATGCCCTGACCTGCCCGAGCCATTGCCCGCAATGCCGGACCGCCGCGCCCGATCACGGTTTCCCGACCGCCGAGGCCGTGACAATCGCCGAGCAGAACGACCGTTTCCGGGCAGGGCTGCTCAAGGCGACCGCAAGCGATCTGCGCGGGCAGGTTGTCGTGACCTCTGCCGTCAACGCGATGGGCCGGGATTTCGTGACCGCCGCGCTGATGGCGGTGGCCGGGGATAGCAGCTTCACCCCGGATAATGACCCTTACGGCGATCATGGTTTCGGCACCGTCACCGTGCTGACCCTCAAGCTGTTCTGGAAGATCGACCTTTACGACGAGGAACTGGTTTACGGCTCGCCCGCGCCCGCCAACCCCGCCGTCACCCGGCGCGTCCTGACCATCATGTTCCCCTCCGATTACTGATCGCCGCAATCCGGCCCGCATCATGCTTCGGGCGGGCCGGTCAACTGCCACGGTAACCGGAAAGGAGGTGAGAACAACGAACCAATGGCTTGAACAGCGCATCGCGGAAGCGTGGGCGCTCGTCAGGAAGGGCGGTCACTCCGCGAAGATCGGCCGCGCCTTCCTGAACCAGCACGGGATCATCTGACCCCCTCGCCTCACCCGATCACGGGTGGGGCACCGATACCACGAAACCACAGTCGCAAACAAGGATATGACCCCATGAAACAAGGTGCCATCACCACCGCCCCGATCCAGTATTTCCCGCTGGACGCACTCTATCTCTCGGACATGAACCCCCGTCAGGACGCCGATCCCGACCGCATCGACCAACTGGCCGACAGCATCGTGGCCGTGGGTCTGTTGCAGAACCTCGCGGGCCTTGCCGACGAGGCCGGAAAGGTCGGGATCGTCGCGGGCGGTCGCCGTCTGCGCGCCCTGATCCGGGCCACCGAGAAACATGCCGACCTGCTGGACCGCCGCCCGGAACTGGCCGAAATCCCCGTCCGTCTGGCCCCCGACGCGGCCACCGCGCGGGCATGGGCCAGCGTCGAGAACGCCGCCCGCGAGGATTTGCACCCCGCCGATGAAATCCGCGCCTATGGCCGGATGGCCGAGACGGGCAGCGATGTGCCTGCCATCGCCCGCGTGTTCGCCGTGACCGAGGCGCATGTTTACCGCCGCCTTGCGCTGGCGGCCCTGCCCGCCCCGATCCTCGATGCGCTGAAAGCGGGCGAGATCACGCTTGAGGCCGCGAAATGCTTCACCGTGGCCCAGGACGAAGCCCTTGCGCTCGATATTCTGGACCGGCTGCGCGGACAGGACGTGTCGGTGCACCGCCTGAAACAGCTTCTGCAACCCGAAGCGATCCGCGACACCGACCGCCGCGCCGTCTATGTCGGGCTTGCCGCCTATGAAGGCGCGGGCGGTACCATCACCCGCGACCTGTTCGCAAACGAGGTATTTCTGGGCGATGGCGCGTTGCTGGACCGGCTCTTTGCCGACAAGCTGGCGATGGACGCCGAGGCCATCGGCCATGGCTGGACATGGGTCGAGACCAGCCCGGAAGCGTGGATCAGCTATGATGTGACCTCGAAACTGGACCGCATTTACCGGATCGAGGGCGAACTCACAGAGGAACAGGCCGCGCGTTTCGACGAATTGTCGGAACTGGCCGAGGCCGAGGCGCTGGACGCGGACGGACAGGCCGAACTGGCTGCGCTGGATGCCATCGCCCAAGGCGATTTCACCGACGCGCAGCGGGAACACGCGGGGTTGTTCATCTTCGTGGACAGTCGCGGGCAACTGACCGTGCAGGCCGCCTATGTCCGGGCCGAGGACCGCGAGGCCGCGATTGCGGCGGAGGTGCTGACCGGACACGCGGCCCGCAGCCGCGACGGCAGCGCCGCCGATGCCGCCCCGAAATCGCCCATCAGCAACGCGCTGCGCGACGATCTGGGCCGGGTGGCGCAGGGCGCGCGGCAGAACGCGGCGCTGCGCGATCCCGAATTGCTGATCGACCTGCTGGCCTATCAGGTGAGCCACGGGCTTGCCTGGCGCAAGCCGTTCGGGATCTCAATCGAGGACGTGCCGAACTGGCCGACCACCGAGGCCGAGGGCTATGCGCTGGACGAGCGGCTGACCGCCAACCCGCCGAGGGCCATGCACGGCAAGGACCTTGCCAAATCCTTCCGCGCCTTCCGTGCCAAGGGGGCCGAGCATGTTCGGGGCGAGTTGGTGCGGATGCTGGCCGCGCATTACCGGGGCGGCTCCGATGAACTGGCCGCGCTGATCGACAAGGAGACGAAGCCCGCGATCCGTGACGTCTGGACGCCCACCGCCGCGAACTTCTTTTCCCGCGTCGGAGGCCCTTACCTCAACGATCTTTGGTGTGATCTGCTGGACCTCGCCGCCGATCACCCCACCGCCACCAGCTTCGCCAAGCTGAAAAAGGGCGAGAAAGCGGCAAAGCTGGAAACCCTGTTCAGCGATGCCGACACGCGTAAGGCGCTCGGGATCACCGAGGCGCAGGAGGCCCGCATCGCGGCATGGCTGCCCGAGGGCATGGCCTGATAACAGAGGGGCGCGCGCGAAGATCGCGCGCCCCGGTCCCGGCAACCCGGTTTGAGAAAGGACAGCACAGATGGATTATGCACGGGAGAAATCATGGCACGGTCTTTCCTGCACCTGCGGCGGGGGCTACCGCGTCGGCCATGTCATCGGCTGCGAATATTCCACGGCGGCGGACAATCTCACCCAGCTGGAAACCGATCTGGCGCGCGCCGTGACCCACGGCGATCATGCGGAAGCCGCCGATCTGCGCCGCATCAGGGCCGGGATCGAGGCCGTCGCCGCACGAACCGCCACGGCAGGCTGACCCATGCGCTTCATCAGATCGGCCCGTCACCCGTTCACCGACACCGCCCGCAAGCGGGCCGCTCTGGTCCGCAGACAGAAAGCCGACCGGGACGCCCTGCCGCTGTTTGCCGCCGAGATCGCGGCCCGTCAGAAAAGCCCCGATGATGTGATGCAGGCCCGCGCGAATGCCTGGGCCGCGCAGGAGGCCCGAAGCCGCCAGCGCCGCGCCGATCAGTGGCGGCGTGCCCGCCGCCTGATCGACGCCATGCCACCACGGCAACGCCGCAGGGTCCGGGTGGCGTGGGACGGCGCACCCTATCCCGCCGATCCCGCCTATCTGCTGGATTTCCTGCACAGCCTTGAGGCCGGGCGCATCGCCCTCGATGCCCTGCCCTTCACTCGGCGGCGCGTGAACCCGCGCGGTCATGCGATCGCCTGAAAAACGGCGGCGGGAGTCACCCGCCGCCAGTCCAACAGGGAGGTTTGTTCAATATGTCTGACTGCACGACACATCGCCATCCTGTTTTTGCCGTCCCCTGCCCGACCTGTCAGGCGAGTGTCGGCGCATGGTGCTGCCGCCCGCGCGGACGCTATCGCGACTGAGCCTTACGCTTTCCTTCTGCGACGAAGGTTGACTGGCCCCGCCTCGTGCGGGGCTCTTTTTGTGACGAGGCAGGAATTGCCCTGTCCTGCCCTCGGCAGAACGCCGGGAGACAGGACAGGCCCGGCGCTTCGCGCCGAGCCGCGCCCCCTGGCGCGGCAGCGACAGCCAACCGGCGCAACAATCGTGCCTGGCTGTTAACCCGGCCGAGCCTCGGCCGGGGCCAGGCCGCACCACCCCACACGGTCTCTGGAGTCTCCCACACGGGTCAAGGACGGCGCCGCGCCGAAGGGGCGCGGCTGGCAAGCGCCCGTGCCGGGCGTCCCTGACCTCGCGTGTCCGATACCGCCGACCGCGCAGGGCGGGCGATATGCCTTCTCTGAATAGCGGCAATCACCTATATTGATACCAAGGAGACCAACATGGCGAACGCCCTGCACATCGATACTCTCAAATTCGCCCGCAAACTGGCGGCGGCCGGCCTCGATCAGAAGGCCGCGGAGGCAATCGCGGAAGGCATGGCCGAGGCAGATACCTCGACGCTCGCGACCAAGCAGGATCTGGCCGAAGTCCGCCGCGATATGGCCGAGTTCAAGGCAGATCTCTTTCGGCATCTCTGGATCATGGCGGCCGGCATCGTCGGTTTGACCGTCACGCTGATCAAGATATTGCCCTGAAAGATCGGCGGCCCCTTTGGGGGCCGCTTTGCCATGTTTCGAAGACGGGACGCGCTGGATAGCAAAGGGCGGCTGACGCCGCCCTTCCCTGCCTTGGCCCGACTTGCAGCAAACAACCAACCGGACCAGTACGGACGTTCATCCACAGAGCAGCGAAAGCCGGCGCAGAGCCCAACTTGCTGGATGCCGCGCGACGAACTGATGTCTCTTATGGGGTGGAAAACGGACAAGCGAGTTTCGCTTTAATCCGGGTAAAATTGAACGGCCGCTCCCATGAGAAAGGATTCTGGCGGCGTTGCGAGATCGGGCAGGTGCTTCTCGGCCCAAATGGCCATCTCTTGCAGGACGCCGAGCAAATCTGCCCCCTTTCTGGTTAATCGATAATCGTATCGCGGCGGGTGCTCACAATAGGCTTTGCGTTCGATCAGACCGTTATCAATCAGCAGCGCAAGGCGACTGGCAAGAATGTTGGTCGAAATCTTCTCCTGCATGTCGAGAAGTTCACCGTATCGGCACTTGCCGATGAACAGTGATCGCAGCACAAGCAGGCTCCACCGGTCCCCGATCAGGTCGAGGGTGCAAGCTATCGGGCAGTCCGAGCGTATATTCATCTAGTATCCATAGTTACTTTTGGTTTGCAAGTCACTATGATATGTGTAGCTTGTGTTTCGCAAGTGGCAAGCACGCCATGGATCATGCAAATGGCGGCTTGCGAGAAAGGCGAAGGACGACTGCATTGATCCTACCAATTTCCCTGGCTGCCGCAGGCGCGGCAGCGCTGATCAACTTCTGGCTGGCGATGCGCGTCGCGCGTCTACGCGGTCGGCATGATGTGATGATCGGTGACGGCGGCAATCACGAAATGATTGCTGCTATGCGAGCTCAGGCCAATTTTGTTGAGTACACTCCCTTTGTGCTCATCATGGCCGCTCTTGTCGAACTAGCCAAAGGCTCTTCCTTGCTGCTGGCGACCGTTCTTGGCGTTTACCTGATCGGTCGGATCGCGCACGGTGTTGGAATGACGGGAGACGTACGAGGGCGGATGGTCGGGACTGCGACAACGATGCTGACGCTGCTCGGCTTGGCGTTGTATGCAATTTTCCTGTCCTATTCGGGATAGTAGAAGCGTGGGACGGCAATCCGGCACCAAAGGAGTTGCGCTTACGCCTGCCCAATTGCTCTTGTGCGATTACATAAGGGACTCCCTGACGGAAGAACGCGCGGTGCGCGAAGTTCCCATGTTTGGCGGCTTGTCATTTATGGTCGACGAAAGAATGATCGTCGCGGCCCAGAAAAACGGTGATCTGTTGGTTCGTATTGATCCAGCGCAGAGCAAAGAATTGCTATGCCTACCTGACACCACACAAGCTGAAATGGGGAAAGGCCGCTCAATGTGGCTGAGCTGGGTTGTCGCAAAAGGAACCCTCACCGCCACCCAAGTCAGCTTTTGGATTGGCGTTGCAATGGCATATCGCAAACGTACGATCGCGCAGGGTCAAAACCGGTCATGATGGCGGGCGATGAGGAGGGCAGCAAGGTCCGCAGTGCGTAAGTTCATGTTGAGCACGGCGAAGGGCCGCCTTGGCACGATCAAGGGGGCGACCAAAGCTATCGGCGCATCGCCGGCAGGCCGGCGACCGTGCCCCAGTCGCGCTGTCGCGCGACCCGAGCCCACCAGGGCGATGCGGTCGGCTGCGGCGCCTGCGGTCTGTCTCGTCCCGAGCCAGATCCTCGATCGCCGGTCCGGACCGCCCTGCCCCGCCCGTCTCGGCCCATCCGGGTGACGGTCACTTGCGCGGGCTGGCCTACAGCCCTCGCGCAGAACCGGATCATCGGGCGGGCTTTCGGCCTCCCGCCAAGCCCGGTCATTCACCGTCCTGCGGGGCGAGCCTCGTGCCAGGAACAGAAACGGCGGCGGTTTCGGGCGCGGCCAGCAGGGTTGCGGCTGATCCGGACACGAGATGCGCAGTCCCAGTCCTTGCCATCCTTCCCGCTGCCGGTTCGTCGATCGCTTGGCTCCGTGGCCGGTTGGTCCTGTCCTGCAAGGGGCGTTTCTTCCCGATGAAACATGACAGGGCAGCGCGGCTGACGGCCTTCGGCCTTCAACGACGAATTTCCCCTGGCCTGCGGCCATTCCTCGCGCCCCAAATTCGCCTTTGACAGCCGCTCCGTCTGCCCTGTCCGCAGGGGTTTCATCGAAACGCCAGGCAGGAAAGGAAAATCCAATGGCCACCGAAAACATGAAGCTCCGCGTCAAAACCGGCGAGAAGGACGGCAAGAACTTCTGGGACGTCTGCGGCGTCCTCTTCATCAACCGCAGCCCCGCCGGTGAGATCACCTCGATCCAGGTCCGCCACAACATGTTCCCCGGCCTCGATATGGTCGCCTTCCCGAAACGGGCGGACGACCAGGAGTAACGGCAAGGGGCGGCAAAAGCCGCCCCTTCGCCGTTCCATCCAGTCGCTGCCGCGACGGCCTGCGGCCAGACAGATCATTCGCGGCCCGCCCACGAGGCGCGGGCCATGACGGGCTGAGGACGTGCCGGGGGATCGACGCGGGCCGTGCCCGCGCTCACCCTCGCCCCGACGATGTTTCCCTTTCCTTTGTCCGCCACGCATCCGGT
>NZ_JAVAMQ010000045.1 GCF_030732095.1 Paracoccus spongiarum
ATTTCGGGCATGACGGCGGCTGGACGATCCGCGAGGTCAATCGCAAGGGCGCCGCATCGAATCTGGACCTTGTGTTCCGGGCGGTCTCGAACAGCCACCGGCTGGCCATCAAGTGCAACGCGCAGGCCGAGAAGAACCGCCAGCAATTCGACGCGCTGCTGCGCATGCACCGGCTGGGCGTGGACTGCGCGCGCCCGGTCTGGATCGCCGAGGACGAGTCGCTTTATGTGATGGAGTGGCTGGCGGGTGCCGATCTGCGACAGCGGATGCAGGGGGCGCGCCGCCTCGAGGTGATCGCCGCGACCGGTCGGTGGCTGCGCGAGTTTCATCGTCGCTCGGCGGCCTGGGTCCCGCGCAGGGACCCGATGTTGCGGACGGTGGTGCCGCCCGGCCGGCCCCGCGATCTGTCGCTGGCCGTCGCCGAGCGGCTTGAACGGCGGCGCCTGTCCCTGCGTCTGGCGTTCGGGCCGACGGCGGCGCTGCATACCGATTTCCAGCTTCAGAACCTCGCGGCCCGCGGCGGCAGGATCTATGCCTATGATCCGGTCCGCCCGGCCATCGGCAATGTCTATGGCGATGTCACCCGCTTCCTGATCACGACCGAGATCCAGCGCGGTTTGGCGAACATGCGCGGCCAGCGCTGGCCCGATTGCAGCCAGACGGACCGCGCCGCCTTCCTGTTCGCCTATGGCACGGTACCGCGTATGTGGCGCAGCCAGTTTGAGGTGCTGGAGGATCTGCAGCTTGGCCAGCTGTGGCGGGCCTCGATCCGGCGGGGCGACCACCGCTTGCGCCCCGCCGCCCGGCACCGGCTGATCGAACGCATCATGCGCCGGCGCGGCATCCTGGACCATGGCGAGTCGGCGATCCCCGGCAGGGGGTGACGCCGCGCCGCCGTGGCAGGCCGCGGTGGCAGGCGGCGGCGGTGGGGGGGTTTCATCCGGCGCCCCGAAGGCCTAACGGTGGGCCGATGCGATCCCGAAGGAAGGCCCGATGCGTGCGCCCCTGATGTCTCCGATCCGCCGGGTGCGCCCAGCCTCGGTCACGCCCGCGCCGCAGGCGCCGGGGGACAACCTGCGCGGCGCGGTGCTGATGTGCCTGTCGATGCTGGGCTTCGGCTGCAACGACGCGGTGATGAAGTTCGTCACCCAGGACCTGCCGCTGTATCAGGCGATCACCCTGCGCGGGCTGATGATGATGCTGGTCCTCGCCGTGCTGGCGCAGCGCGAGGGCGGCCTGACCCTGAGGCTTGCACGGGGCGACCGCTGGCCGATGCTGTGGCGGGTGCTGGGCGAGGTCGGCTCGACCGTGCTGTTCCTGAACGCGCTTCAGGTCATGGCCATCGGCGACCTGTCCGCGGTCATGCAGTCGCTGCCGCTGGCGGTCATGCTGGGGGCCGCCCTGTTCTTCGCCGAGCCGCTGGGCTGGCGGCGCAGCAGCGCCGTGCTGGTCGGGCTGGTCGGGGTGCTGGTCATCCTCCGGCCGGGCAGCGGCACCTTCGGGATCTGGGCGCTTGTGGCGCTTGGGGCGATGCTGCTGATGGTGATGCGCGATCTGGTGACCCGGCTGTTCGGGCCGGAGGTCTCATCGGCCAGCATCGCCTTTCACGCGGCACTTGGCGTCACGGCGATGGGGGCGATCTTCAGCATCGGGCAGGGCTGGGTCCGCCCCGAGGCCGGTCAGATCGGCCTGCTGATGCTGAGCGCGGCGTTCCTGACGATGGGGTATGTCACCGCCGTCGCCGCGATGCGGGTCGGCGAGATCTCGTATGTGGCGCCGTTCCGCTATAGCTCGCTGATCGTGGCCATTATCGCCGGTCTGCTGGTCTTCGGCGAATGGCCGGACCTGTGGACTTGGGCGGGCTCGGCGCTGGTGGTCGGGGCAGGGGGCTACACGATCTGGCGCGAGGCGCAGCTGGGGCGCGGGCGATGAAGGTGCAGATGCTGGGCTTGTGCCGGTTTTCCTATCTGGGCGGCCGGGGCTTTCAGGTCGAACATGACGACCTCGCCGGGCGGCGGGCCTTTCTCTATGATCCCGAACGGCTGGCACGTCGCTGGTTCTGGTTCCGGCATGTGACGCTGCCCGCCCTGATGGCGCAAAGCGATTCCGACTTCACGCTGGTGCTGATGACCGGGCCGGATCTGCCCGAGCCCTGGCTGTCGCAGCTGCGCGACCTGTGCGACGAGGTTCCGCAGTTCCGGCTGTCGCTGGTTCCCCCGATGGAGCGGCATGTCGAGGCCTGCCTGGCCGCCATCGCACCGCATCTGGACCCGCAGGCCGATGTCGTGGGGCATTTCCGGCAGGACGACGACGATGCGGTCGCCATCGACTACATCCGCGATGCGCGACGCGACTTCGCCGCGCTGGAACCGCTGTGGAGCCGCCGGCGGCGGCTTTCCTGCGACTATGCGCGCGGGCTGGTGCTGAAGGCGACGGCCGATGGCGTGTCGGTCGAACCTCGGATGATCCACAATGCCGTGGCCGGCCTGACGGTCTATCTGGCGCCCGACGCCCAGCGCAGCATCATGCATTTCCCGCATTGGCAGATCGGGCTGTCGATGCCGGGCGTGACCCTGCCCGGCAAGGTGATGTTCGTGCGCTTCCTGAACCACGACAACGACTCGGGCGCGATCGGCGCGGGCTACCCCTGGGAGGCGGGCGAGACCGACTGGAACACCATGCTGGCCGACCGGTTCCGCATCGACCTGGCCCATCTGGACCGCGCCGCCCGCGACTTCGGCCTGCCTGGCGCCGACCGGCCGCGATGGGGCCAGTAAGGGGCGCTCCAGCCGCCCCGCAGCCCTCCGGGAGGCGCTGTTGACTCGGTTCTGGAATCCCCATATACGCCCCACACCCGGCGGGAAACCGCTTCGGGAACCAGAACCTGTGTGGTCACGATCCGGGCCGAAATACGCTCCGATCCTCTGGAATTCACCTGTCCACCCCGTGATGCGGGGACGGATGGGTTAGGCATTTCGCGATTCGCGCGACGTGCCGTCGAGAAGTGGCGCAGCAGACCTGCTGCGAGTATTGACGAGAGCAAGACGGGGAACCGAATGCCGACGATTCAACAGCTGATCCGCAAGCCGCGGCAGCCCAAGGTGCAGCGCAGCAAGTCGCAGCACCTTCAAGGATGCCCGCAGAAGCGCGGCGTCTGCACGCGCGTCTACACCACGACGCCGAAGAAACCGAACTCCGCCATGCGGAAGGTCGCCAAGGTGCGGCTGACCAACGGCTTCGAGGTCATCTCCTACATTCCGGGCGAAAAGCACAACCTGCAGGAACACAGCGTCGTGCTGATCCGCGGCGGCCGCGTGAAGGACCTTCCGGGTGTCCGTTACCACATCCTGCGCGGTGTGCTGGATACCCAGGGCGTCAAGGATCGTCGCCAGCGTCGTTCGAAATACGGCGCCAAGCGTCCGAAGTAAGGAGAGACATCGATGTCCCGTCGTCACGCCGCTGAAAAGCGCGAAGTCCTGCCCGACGCCAAGTTTGGCGATCGCGTGCTGACCAAATTCATGAACAACCTGATGGTTGACGGCAAGAAGTCGGTCGCCGAGCGGATCGTCTACAACGCGCTCGACCGCGTTCAGACCCGCCTCAAGCGCGAGCCGATCGAGGTCTTCCACGAAGCCCTCGACAACGTGAAGCCCTCGGTCGAGGTGCGTTCGCGCCGCGTCGGCGGTGCCACCTATCAGGTTCCGGTCGAGGTGCGCCCGACCCGCCGCGAGGCGCTGGCGATCCGCTGGCTGATCACCGCGGCCAAGAACCGCAACGAGAACACGATGGAAGAGCGCCTGGCGGGCGAGCTTGCCGATGCCGTCAACGGCCGCGGCACCGCCGTCAAGAAGCGCGAAGACACGCACAAGATGGCCGACGCCAACAAGGCGTTCAGCCACTACCGCTGGTAAGGCGAAAGGATTCCACCCATGGCACGCGAATATCCGCTGCAGCGTTATCGCAACTTCGGCATCATGGCCCACATCGATGCCGGCAAGACGACGACGACCGAGCGTATCCTTTACTACACCGGCAAGTCGCACAAGATCGGCGAAGTGCATGACGGCGCCGCGACCATGGACTGGATGGAACAGGAACAGGAACGCGGCATCACGATCACGTCTGCCGCGACCACCACGTTCTGGCAGCGCCAGGAGGACCCGACCACCGAGGGGACTTCGGACACCAAGTATCGCTTCAACATCATCGACACGCCGGGCCACGTCGACTTCACGATCGAGGTCGAACGCTCGCTGGCGGTGCTGGACGGCGCGATCTGCCTGCTGGACGCCAATGCCGGCGTCGAGCCGCAGACCGAGACGGTGTGGCGCCAGGCCGACCGCTACAAGGTTCCGCGGATCGTGTTCGTCAACAAGATGGACAAGATCGGCGCCGACTTCTTCAACTGCGTGAAGATGATCAAGGACCGCACCGGCGGCACCCCCTGCCCGATCGCCCTGCCGATCGGCGCCGAGGACAAGCTGGAAGGCATCATCGACCTCATCAAGATGGAAGAATGGGTCTGGAAGGGCGAGGATCTCGGCGCAAGCTGGGTTCGCCAGCCGATCCGCGACGAGCTGAAGGACCTGGCCGACGAATGGCGTTCCAACCTGATCGAGCTTGCCGTCGAGCAGGACGACACCGCCATGGAGGCCTATCTGGAGGGCAACGAGCCTGACGAGGCGACCCTGCGCAGCCTGATCCGCAAGGGCACGCTGTCGCTGTCGTTCTTCCCGGTAACCGCCGGCTCGGCCTTCAAGAACAAGGGCGTTCAGCCGCTGCTGAACTCGGTCATCGACTTCCTGCCGACGCCGCTGGACGTGCCGGCCTACATGGGCTTCACGCCGGGCGACGAGACCGAGACCCGCAACATCGAGCGCCGCGCCGATGACGCGCAGCCCTTCTCGGGTCTCGCGTTCAAGATCATGAACGACCCCTTTGTCGGCTCGCTGACCTTCACCCGCCTCTATTCGGGCGTGCTGAAGAAGGGCGACCAGATGCTGAACGCGACCAAGGGCAAGCGCGAGCGCGTCGGCCGGATGATGATGATGCATTCGATCAACCGCGAGGAAATCGAGGAAGCCTTTGCCGGCGACATCATCGCGCTGGCGGGCCTGAAGGAAACCACCACGGGCGACACCCTGTGTGACCCGGCCAAGCCGGTCGTCCTGGAGACCATGACCTTCCCCGAGCCGGTGATCGAGATCGCCGTCGAGCCGAAGTCGAAGGCCGACCAGGAAAAGATGGGTCTCGCCCTTCAGCGCCTCGCCGCCGAGGATCCCTCGTTCCGCGTCGAGACCGACATCGAGTCGGGCCAGACGATCATGAAGGGGATGGGCGAACTTCACCTCGACATCCTCGTGGACCGCATGAAGCGCGAGTTCAAGGTCGAGGCCAATATCGGTGCGCCGCAGGTGGCCTATCGCGAGACCATCTCGCAACCCGCCGAGATCGACTACACGCACAAGAAACAGACCGGCGGCACCGGCCAGTTCGCGCGCGTCAAGCTGCAGATCACCCCGACCGAGCCGGGCGAGGGCTACTCGTTCGAATCGAAGATCGTCGGTGGCGCGGTGCCCAAGGAATACATTCCGGGCGTCGAGAAGGGCATCAAGTCGGTGATGGATTCGGGCCCGCTGGCCGGCTTCCCGGTGATCGACTTCAAGGTCGCGCTGATGGATGGCGCGTTCCACGATGTCGACTCGTCGGTCCTGGCCTTCGAGATCGCCTCGCGCGCGGCCATGCGCGAGGGCCTGCGCAAGGCCGGCGCCAAGCTTCTGGAACCGATCATGAAGGTCGAGGTCGTCACGCCCGAGGAATACACGGGTTCGATCATCGGCGACCTGACCAGCCGTCGCGGCATGGTCCGTGGACAGGACAGCCGCGGCAACGCCAACGTCATCGACGCCTTCGTGCCGCTGGCCAACATGTTCGGCTACATCAACAACCTCCGTTCGATGTCGTCGGGCCGCGCCGTGTTCACCATGCTGTTCGATCACTACGAGGCCGTTCCGCAGAACATCTCGGACGAGATCCAGAAGAAATACGCCTGACCGGCGGGGCGGGGCCACGGTCCCGCCCATCCCGTAATCGATGAATTGAGGAGCCCTGCGCTATGGCAAAGGCAAAGTTTGAACGCAACAAACCGCATGTGAACATCGGT
>NZ_JAVAMQ010000046.1 GCF_030732095.1 Paracoccus spongiarum
GGCACCCGCAGGCAACGCTGCCATAATGATGAAGGGCGGCCCCCTGCGGGCCGCCCCCTTTGCCGAACTGGACTGCGCGCCTACTTCGCCGACATCGCGTAGGTCATGACGTTGAACAGATAGTTCTGCTCGACGACACCCCCGACCAGATGCGCCCAGGGGCCCTTGGCATAGGCCTGGATGTCCACGCCGGAATGCGTTTCGCTGTCCGTCGGCACGCTCGACTGTTGCAGGTAGTCAAGGCTTTCAGCCTCTTCCTCAGTGACCGTTGGCCGGTTGCCGACCCAGCTGCCGTCGGCCAGCTCGGTCACGATCGCGCCCGGACCGTTGACGAAGCCGGCCACCGTGTAAGGCTTGCCGTCGGCGGCGAGATTGGGCGTGTCCTTGGCGGCGACGCCGTTGGGATCGATTTCCATGCACAGGCCCAGGATCGAAGAGCCGCGGCCGCAATAGCCGTTGAAGGCCAGGTTGTGGCCGTGGTCGGCAGTGACGATGATCAGTGTGTCCTCGTCATTGGTCATGTCGTCGGCCATCTGGATCGCCTTCGCCATCGCCTCGCCATCGGCCACGGCGCGCGCCAGGTTTCCATCGTGCAGCGCGTGGTCGATCCGGCCGCCCTCGATCTGCAGGAAGAAGCCGTTCTGGTTGGTCGACAGCGCCTTGATCGCCGCTTCGGTCATCTCGGCCAGCGAGGGCTCGTCGGTGCGGTCGGCCTCGTACTGCATGTGGCTGCCTTCGAAAAGCGCGAGGATCGGCTTGGAGCCGTCCAGCGGCAGCGCCGCGGCGGTTTCCTTGTTCCAGGCATAGGCCCAGCCCTTGTCCATGCCCGCTGCAATCAGGTTGAGGCCGTCCTTGCGGTTGCCCCCGTCGCCTTCTTCACCCTGCATGTTCGAGGGCAGGAACTCGCGGCGTCCGCCCCCCATGGCGACGTCGATGATGCCCTTGTCCATCGCCTCGACCAACTGCTGGGCGATGTCCTTCTGCGCGGTGCAGCCCTCGGGAACCGACGATTCCCAGTCGCGCGCCACGGTGCGGGCATAGACTGCCGCCGGGGTCGCGTGGGTGATGCGCGTGGTGGTGACGTTGCCGACCGACTTGCCCGCCGCCGTGGCGATTTCCGCAAGCGAGGTCAGCTCATTGCCGGCAAAGGTCGCGCAATCCTCGAGATTGGCGTCCTCGTCCAGACCGATCACCCCGTCGTCGGTCTTGACACCCGTATTCAGGGCGGTGGCCGTCGGTGCGCTGTCGGGGGTCTGAGCGTTGGGCAGGTAGGTCTTGATCAGCGCAACATTCGCGAAGGTGTCCTGCGGCAGCACGAACTCATCGCCGAACCCGCCCGCCTTCTGGCCCATATAAAGCCGAGTGGCATAGGTCGCGGCAACATCGTTGCCGTCGCCGACGATCAGGATGACGTTCTTCGCGGTGCCGGTCAGCGGTGTCGCCGCGACGCGTGCTTCAAGGACCGCCGCCGCGTCCCTGAGCCAGACGCTGTCGGCCTGCAAGAGGTCCTGGGCTTGGCCAGCCGTTGCGGTCGAAAGAAATAGTGCAGTCGAAATTGCTCTTTTCATTGGCAGTGCTCCTTTGTGGTAACGAAGCTGTAGTCGCCTCTGGCAACACTGATGTGAAACTCGACCGCCGCAACACTGCGCGACCGGGCCTGCGCGACCGTCATGGCCCGGCAGGGAAAGGCCGCGGGCGTCCGTCAGACGCCTGAATTCTTCCGGAACGGCAAGCGGCTGTAATACTTCCCTCCGGACGGCCTTGTCACCGCCCGGCAATCCATTGCGCACGGCGCCGGACCGGACGCCTAGGACCGGATGGCGAAGGCCGAGAACAGGACCAGCGTCCGCTCGCTGACGTGATGTTCGATACCCTCCGCGTCGCGCTCGGCCGTTTCCGCGTCGAGGCCGAGGCTGAGCAGGAACCTCAGCACGATCTCGTGGCGGCGGCGGCATTCCTGCGCCAGCGCCCGGCCTTCGTCGGTCAGGAAGACTGACCGGTATCTGGCGCGGGTGACAAGGCCTTCGCGGGCCAGCCGGTCCAGGGTCTTGGCCACCGTGGGCGCCGTTACTCCCATCTTGGCGGCAATATCGACGGGCCGTGCCTCGCCCTGCGTGTGGATCAACTCGGCGATCAGCTCGACATAATCCTCGGCCAGTTCACTGCGGCGCGCAGCACGGACGCCCTGAAACGCCTCGGCCCGGGGGTCGGCAGGGCGGTCATCGGGCGTCTGCGGTGCGGGATCGGACGGTTTCATCGCTGCAGTCTTGCACGAAGCGGATTGACAGGTAAAGGCGCGGGGTGATTTGTTAGCTTCGACTAACTTTATGCGCCCCGACCATTCCGCGCCCTGCGCGGGGTCCCGGCCCCGCCCGAAAGGCCCGCCATGTCCTCTGCCGCCTGGAAGCACGACCGCGAAACCCCGTCGCTCTCCGAGGTCTTCCGCTCCATTGCCGTGCCGCAGGGCCGCTCGCCGTTCCGGCGGTTCCTGGCCTTCATCGGGCCGGGCTATCTGGTCGCGGTGGGCTACATGGACCCGGGCAACTGGGCGACCTCGCTCGCCGGGGGTGCGGCCTTCGGCTATACGCTGCTGTTCGTCGCGCTGTTGTCGAACATCATGGCGATCCTCCTGCAATCGCTCTGCGCCCGGCTTGCCATCGCCTCGGGGCGCGACCTTGCCCAGGCCTGCCGCGATGCCTTTCCGCGCTGGGTGTCGGTGCCGCTGTGGCTGTTTGCCGAGGCCGCGATCATCGCCACGGACCTTGCCGAGGTGATCGGCACCGCCATCGGTCTGAACCTGCTGTTCGGCATCCCGCTGGAAATCGGCATCTTCATCACCGCCGCCGACGTGTTCCTGATCCTGTGGCTGCAGAACCGCGGGTTCCGCTGGGTCGAGGCCTTCGTGATCGGCCTGCTGATGGTGATCGCGGCCTGTTTCCTGGTGCAGATCGCCATGGCCGATCCCGACTGGAATGCCGTCATCGTCGGTTTCGCGCCCTCGGTCGAGATCGTGACCAACCCGGACATGCTCTACATCGCGCTTGGCATCATCGGGGCGACGGTGATGCCCCATAACCTGTATCTGCATTCCGGCATCGTGCAGACGCGCGCCTTTGGCCAGGATCCCGGCCACAAGCGCGAGGCGCTGCGACTGGCGACCTGGGACAGCACCATCGCGCTGATGCTGGCGCTGGTGGTCAATTCCTCGATCCTGATCCTGGCCGCCGCGACCTTCCACGCCTCGGGCAATACCGAGATCGTCGAGATCGACCAGGCCCATGCCCTGCTGTCGCCGCTTCTTGGCAGCGGACTCGCGCCGACGCTGTTCGGCGTGGCGCTCCTGTGCTGCGGGCTGAACGCCACGGTGACGGCCACGATGTCGGGCCAGATCGTGATGGAGGGGTTCATCAACTTCCGCATCAGCCCGGTGCTGCGGCGGCTGATCACGCGCCTCATCGCCATCGTGCCGGCGATGGCGGTCATCCTGATCTATGGCAGCCAGGAGACCGGCCAGCTTCTGATCCTCAGCCAGGTCGTGCTGTCGTTCCAGTTGCCCTTCGCCATCGTGCCGCTGGTCATGTTCACGTCCAGCCGGGCCAAGATGGGCGATCTGGTCGCCCCTTTGTGGCTGACCGCGCTCTGCGCCCTGATCGCGGTGACCATCATCGTGCTGAACATGAACCTGCTGCGTACGGTGCTGTTCGGCTGAGGCTTCACCATCGCGTGACGGCGGGACTTGAGGCTTGAACCTCAAGCTGCTGGAGGGTTTAGCCATGGCGCGAAAACTGGGAATGGGAACGGATGCGGTTGACCAGGTTGCAGAAAGCACTGTGGGCGGCGGCGGGGATCGCTGTCCTTGCCTATGGCGCCTTGCTGTGGGGACCTTATCGCGCCCCCGCGTTGGTCTCCGAGGCGCCGTTCCGGCCGACCTTTTCCTTGCCCGATGACGCGGGGCGCCTCTATTCGCCAGCGGACTTTGCGGGCAAGCACCTTCTGGTGTTCTTCGGCTTCACGAATTGCCCCGATGTTTGCCCCACCACGCTTTCCGAGGTCGCGCAGGTGATCGACGATCTTGGCCCGGACGCGGACAAGGTTCAGCCGCTCTTCATCTCCATCGACCCCGAACGCGACCGCCGGCTGGGGCTGGCCGCGTTCACGGCCGCGTTCCACCCGGCGATCATCGGTCTGGCCGGAGACGCAGACCAGACCCGCGCAGCGGCCGACAGTTTCCGCATCCATTTCGCGCGCGAGGACGACGCGGCCGCCCCCGACGGCTACACGATGTCGCATAGCCCCGCGCTTTACCTGATCGGGCCGGAGGGGGACTGGCTGCGCCAGTTCACCTATGGCACGCCCGCATCCGAAATCCTCGCAGACCTGAAATCGAGATTGTGAGACCGATGAAAAGCGTTGCCCTTTTTGCCGCCCTGACCTTGACCGCCCCGGCCGCCTTCGCCTGCGAACCGTTTGCGGTGGGCGATCTGACCATCGAGCATGCGTGGTCGCGCGCCACGATCGGCGCCGACCGACCCGGCGTCTTCTATGTCGAGATCACGAATGCCGGCAGCGCTGACGATGCCCTTGTCGGGATCGCGACCCCGGCTGCGGGGATGCCGATGCTGCATGAAACTGTCGTCACCGACGGCATCGCCTCCATGCCGCATTCCATGTCCGTGCCGGTTCCGGCGGGACAAACGGTGGCCCTTGCCCCGGGCGGGTATCACGGAATGCTGATGGGCCTGGTGACTGCCCTGAAGGAAGGCGGCAGCTTCCCCGTGACCTTGACCTTCCAGAGAGCAGGCGAGGTGACGGTGACTGTCGACGTCCTGTCGATGCGTGCGGAGGGGCCGGATTGCGCGCACGCCGGGCAGTGATCCTGGGCCTTGGCGGGGGCGCAGGGGCCGCGGCCCTCACGCTTGGCCTCGGCTGGTGGCGGAGCGGCGGGTCGCCGCAACCCGCGCTGCTGCCGCTGGCGATCGGCGAGATGGCGTTTACCCTGACCGACCATCGAGGCAGAACCGTGACCCCCGCCGACTGGATCGGCCGACCGACGCTGGCCTTCTTCGGTTTCACCTGGTGCCCGGATGTCTGCCCCACCACGCTCAGCGACATCTCGCTCTGGCTTGAGGACCTGGGGCCGGACGCCGACCGCTTGAACGTCGCCTTCATCACCGTTGACCCCGAGCGCGACACCGAGGCCGTCCTCGCCGACTACGTCGCGAACTTCGATCCCCGCATCACCGGCCTCACCGGCCCTCTGGCCGAGGTCGAACGCGTGGCTGCCGGGTTCCGGGCAAGGTTCGAGAAGGTGCCGCAGGATGGCAGTTACACGATGAACCACACTGCCGGCGTGTTCCTGTTCCGCGCCGACGGACGCTTTGCCAGCATCATCGACTATCACGAGGATCGCCGCTTCGCCCTCCCCAAGATCCGCAGGGCCCTTGGCGCATGAGCAACGGCCCAATTCTCACGATGCAGCGACAGTGAAACCCTCCCGATCAGGAGACCGACCATGAAGACTGAAGTCCGGATGACCCGACGCGCCGCGATGCTGTCCGGGTTTGCAGGTGCGGCACTCGCGGCGCGCGCGGGCTGGGCCGCAGGCACGTCGATTCACGTCGTGAAGGGAACGGGCTGTGAGTGTTGCACGGCATGGGTATCTTATCTTCGCGATGAAGGCTTCACTGTGACCGAGGAAGAGCGCTACGGCACGCTCCTGATGGTCTACAAATCGGAGGTGGGTGTGCCGCAAAGGGTGATCTCCTGCCATACCGGAATGGCAGAGGGCTATCTGCTCGAGGGCCATGTCCCGGCCGCCGACATCCGTCGCCTGCTTTCAGAACGGCCGGACGCGATTGGGCTTGCAGTGCCGGGGATGCCTTATGGCTCGCCGGGGATGGGACCGGAGGAGGCGCGAGATGCCTACGAGGTACTCCTGATCCGCCGCGACGGCTCGACCGAGGTCTTCGCCAAGTACGACAGCCGAGGCTGACTATCCGAACCGGCTCTGTTGCACAAG
>NZ_JAVAMQ010000047.1:0-2500 GCF_030732095.1 Paracoccus spongiarum
GGATTTGAACCAACGACCTTCAGGTTATGAGCCTGACGAGCTACCGGGCTGCTCTACCCCGCGGCAAGGTTGTCCTGATCTTTTTCATCGTTTCAGAGGGGTGCGTTTCTTTCCAGGTCTGGCGGTGACCTACTCTCCCACGTCTTGAGACGCAGTACCATCGGCGCAGCGGCACTTAACGGCCGAGTTCGGGATGGGATCGGGTGTTTTGCTCGCGCTAGGGCCACCAGACCGGGAAAGAAACGCTCAGCGTCGGCCTTTTGGGCCGGTGTTGTCCAAGGATGCTTCTGGGAGAAGGCAGTCTGCCTTCTTCCGGATCAAATCAAGCCTGTCGAGCCATTAGTACCGGTCAACTGAATGCATTGCTGCACTTACATCTCCGGCCTATCGACGTGGTGGTCTTCCACGGCTCTCAAGGGATACCTTGTTTTGAGGGGGGCTTCCCGCTTAGATGCCTTCAGCGGTTATCCTGTCCGTTCATAGCTACCCAGCACTGCCGTTGGCACGACAACTGGTCCACCAGTGGAACGTTCACCCCGGTCCTCTCGTACTAGGGGCAACTCCTCTCAAGTATCCAACACCCACGGCAGATAGGGACCGAACTGTCTCACGACGTTCTAAACCCAGCTCACGTACCTCTTTAAATGGCGAACAGCCATACCCTTGGGACCTGCTCCAGCCCCAGGATGAGATGAGCCGACATCGAGGTGCCAAACGATGCCGTCGATATGGACTCTTGGGCATCATCAGCCTGTTATCCCCAGCGTACCTTTTATCCGTTGAGCGATGGCCCTTCCACTCGGGACCACCGGATCACTATGGCCGTCTTTCGACTCTGCTCGACTTGTCAGTCTTGCAGTCAGGCTGGCTTCTGCCATTGCACTCAACGAGCGATTTCCGACCGCTCTGAGCCAACCTTCGCGCGCCTCCGTTACTGTTTGGGAGGCGACCGCCCCAGTCAAACTACCCGCCACGCAGGGTCCCGGATCCGGATGACGGACCGCGGTTAGACATCAAGAGTGCGAAGGGCGGTATCTCAAGGATGGCTCCACGGGAACTGGCGTCCCCGCTTCAAAGCCTACCGCCTATCCTGCACATCGCAATCCTGATGCCAGTGCGAAGCTGTAGTAAAGGTGCATGGGGTCTTTCCGTCTAACCGCGGGAAGTCTGCATCTTCACAGACAATTCAATTTCGCTGAGTCCACATTTGAGACAGCGGGGAAGTCGTTACGCCATTCGTGCAGGTCGGAACTTACCCGACAAGGAATTTCGCTACCTTAGGACCGTTATAGTTACGGCCGCCGTTTACCGGGGCTTCAATTCAATGCTTGCACATCTCCTTTTAACCTTCCGGCACCGGGCAGGCGTCAGACCCTATACGTCGCCTTACGGCTTCGCAGAGCCCTGTGTTTTTAGTAAACAGTCGCCACCCCCTGGTTTGTGCCCCCGGCCCCTGCTTGCGCAAGAACCGGGCCTCCTTCTCGCGAACTTACGGAGGTATTTTGCCGAGTTCCTTAAATGTGGTTCTCTCAAGCGCCTTGGTATTCTCTACCAGTCCACCTGTGTCGGTTTCGGGTACGGTCTTGTGGAGGGCTATTTCCAGGAACCCCTAAGCAGCCTCTTCAATCCGATAAGAAGAAACTACCCTCGGGATCCGTCACCATCTCCTGGCCCAGGAATATTAACCTGGTTCCCATCGACTACGCCTTTCGGCCTCGCCTTAGGGGCCGGCTTACCCTGCTCAGATTAGCTTTAAGCAGGAACCCTTGGACTTTCGGCGACAGGGTCTCTCACCCTGTTTGTCGCTACTCATGTCAACATTCTCACTTCTGATCACTCCACCGGTTGCCTCACGGCCCGGCTTCACAGTCAGAACAGTGCCTCCGTCGGATCCGAAGATACGAAAGAGGCAGCGTCCTATATCACAGAACGCTCCGCTACCACGCACCCAAGGTGCATCCAAAGCTTCGGCTCGTGGCTTGAGCCCCGTTACATCTTCGCCGCAAGACCTCTTGATTAGACCAGTGAGCTGTTACGCTATCTTTAAAGGATGGCTGCTTCTAAGCCAACCTCCTGGTTGTTTTGGAAGTCTCACATGCTTTCCCACTTAGCCACGAATTGGGGGCCTTAGCTGTTGGTCAGGGTTGTTTCCCTCTCCACGACGGACGTTAGCACCCGCCGTGTGTCTCCCGGATAGTCCTTCTCGGTATTCGGAGTTTGCTTAGACTCAGTAAGGCTGTGGGCCCCCATCATCCATGCAGTGCTCTACCCCCGAGAGGATACGTCCGAGGCGCTACCTAAATAGCTTTCGCGGAGAACCAGCTATCTCCGAGTTTGATTGGCCTTTCACCCCTAGGCACAAGTCATCCCGACCCTTTTCAACGGGTGTGGGTTCGGACCTCCAGTTGGTGTTACCCAACCTTCATCCTGCTCATGCCTAGATCACTCGGTTTCGGGTCTGATCCGTCTGACTCATGCGCCCATTTAAGACTCGCTTTCG
>NZ_JAVAMQ010000048.1 GCF_030732095.1 Paracoccus spongiarum
TCCTTCCAGCCGCGCAGCCTGTCGAGATCGACCGAAGGCGCGCTGAAGGAAATGCCGTGGCCGGCCATCTCCTCGGCTTCGGTGATGACCTTCGCGGCGTGCAGCAGGGCCTTTGACGGGATGCAGCCGACATTCAGGCAAACCCCGCCAAGGGTCGGGTTCTTCTCGATCAGGACCACCTTCCGGCCCAGATCGGCCGCGCGGAACGCCGCCGTGTAGCCCCCCGGACCCGAGCCCAGCACGACGATCTCGGCATGGATGTCGCCCGGACCCGTCGCGGTCCCGGTGGCGGCCACCGGGGCGGCAGCGGCGGGCGCCGCGGCTGCGGGCGCCGCCTGGGCGGCCTTGCCCGGGGCGTCGGCGCCCGCGGCCTCAAGCGTCAGGATCAGCGCCCCTTGGGACACCCGGTCGCCCTCCTTGACCGCGATCGAGACGACCTTGCCTGCGGCCGGCGAGGGCACCTCCATCGTGGCCTTGTCGGATTCCAGCTCGATCAGCGGGTCTTCCTTCGCGACCATGTCGCCGACCGCGACAAGGACGGTGATGACGGGAACGTCGGAGAAATCGCCGATATCCGGGACTGTGACTTCCATGTTCGCCCCCCCTTTCACAGCATGATCCGGCGCACGTCGCCGAGCAGGTATTTCAGCGTCGCGGCAAAGCGTGCGGCCAGCGCGCCGTCGATGGCGCGGTGATCGTAGCTGAGCGACATCGGCAGCATGTTGCGCGGAACGAAGGCCTCGCCGTCCCAGACCGGCGCCATGCGCGAGCGGGTCAGCCCGAGGATCGCCACCTCGGGCGCGTTAACGATCGGGGTGAAGGCGGTGCCGCCGATCCCGCCCAGCGACGAGATGGTGAAGGTCGCGCCCTGCATGTCGGCCGATTTCAGCTCTCCGGCGCGGGCCTTCGCGCTGAGATCGCCCAGCTCCTTCGAGATGTCGATGATGCCCTTGCGATCGGCATCCTTGATGACCGGCACCACCAGCCCGTTCGGCGTGTCCGCCGCAAAGCCGATGTTGTAGTAGGACTTGCGGATCAGCTTGTCGCCGTCGGGATGGATCGACGAGTTGAATTCCCAGTGCTTCTTCAGCGCCGAGACGCTGGCCTTGACCACGAAGGCCAGCAGGGTGACGCGATACCCCTCCTTCTTGGCCTCGTCGTCCAGTTCCTTGCGATACCTGTCGATCTCGGTGATGTCGGCCTCTTCCTGATGGGTGACATGCGGCACGTTCAGCCAGGACCGATGCAGCGCGGGCCCCGAGATCTTCTTGATGCGGGCCATCTCGACATTCTCGACCGGTCCGAATTTCGAGAAGTCGATCACCGGGATCGGCGGGATCCCCATGCCACCCTGCGCGGCGCCGCCGGTGGCTGCCGAGGGCGCGCTGGCGGCCTTGAGCAGCGCGATCACGTCGTCGCGCAGGATGCGGCCCTTGCGCCCGGTGCCGTTGACCTTGCCGATGTCGATGCCGACCTGCCGCGCGAAGGCCCGGACCGAGGGCGAGGCATGGGCCTTGCCGAAGCCCGAATCCGTCACCGCACTGGGTTGCCCCCCGGCAGGCGGGACGGCTGCGGCGGGGGCGGCGGACGCCGCCCGTTCGGGCGCGGCGGCCGGCGCGGCGGCCGGGGCCGGCGCTGCGGTCCCGGCATCCTCGCCTTCGACCGTCAGGATCAGCACGCCTTCCGAGACCTTGTCACCTTCCTTGATCAGGATCGAGGCGACCTTGCCCGCCACCGGGCTGGGCACCTCCATTGTGGCCTTATCGGATTCAAGCTCGATCAGCGGGTCTTCCTTGGCGACGCTGTCGCCGACCTTCACCAGAACCGAGACCACCGGAACATCCGAGAAATCGCCAATGTCCGGCACGTTAACGTCGATTGCCATTTTCCTGTCTCCTCGTCCCGGTTCAGACCAGCCGGGGGTTCGGCTTGTTGCCGTTGATCTCGTATCTGCCAAGCGCATCGCGCAGCGTCGCCTCGTCGATCGCGCCCTCGCGGAACAGGTCGACCATGGCGGCGGCGGCGATGTGGTTCGCATCCACCTCGAAGAAGCGCCGCAGGTTCACCCGGCTGTCCGAGCGGCCGAAGCCGTCGGTGCCCAGCACCGTGAAGCGTCCGGGCACGAAGGCGCGGATCTGCTCGGCATAGTTCTTCATGTAGTCGGTGACCGCCAGAACCGGGCCGGTCGCCTTCGACAGTGCGCGCGTGACATAGGGCACCCGCTGTTCGGCCAGCGGGTTCAGCCGGTTCCAGCGCAGCACGTCCTGGCCCTCGCGCGCCAGCTCGTTCAGGCTGGTCGCGGACCAGATGTCGGCGGTGACGCCGTAATCCGCCGCCAGCATGTCCGCCGCCCTGATCGCCTGCATCAGGATGGTGCCCGACCCCATCAGGTTGACATGCGCCTTGCCGGGCCTCTTCACCTCGCGGAAACGGTAAAGGCCGCGGATGATGCCCTCCTCGACGCCTGCCGGCATGTCGGGATGGGCATAGTTCTCGTTCATCAGGGTCAGGTAGAAATAGACGTCCTCCTGATCCTGATACATCCGCTTCAGCCCGTTCTGGACGATCACCGCGACCTCGTACTGGAAGGTCGGGTCATAGCTGATGCAGTTGGGGATCGTTCCGGCAAGGATGTGGCTGTGTCCGTCCTCGTGCTGCAACCCCTCGCCGTTCAGCGTCGTGCGGCCGGCGGTGCCGCCCAGCATGAAGCCGCGGGCGCGGCTGTCGCCGGCCGCCCAGGCCAGATCGCCGATCCGCTGGAACCCGAACATCGAATAATAGATGAAGAACGGGATCATCGGCACGCCGTGATTGGAATAGGACGTCGCCGCGGCGATCCAGTCGGCCATCGCGCCGGCCTCGTTGATGCCTTCCTGCAGCACCTGCCCGTCCACCGACTCGCGATAGTAGGACATCTGCTCGCGATCCTCGGGCGTGTATTTCTGCCCCTCGGGATTGTAGATCCCGACCGAACGGAACAGCCCCTCCATCCCGAAGGTGCGGCTTTCGTCGGGCACGATCGGCACGACATGCTTGCCGATGTTCTTGTCGCGGATCAGGGTCGTCAGGATCCGCACAAAGGCCATGGTGGTCGAGATCTCGCGCTCGCCGCTGCCCACAAGCTGTGCCTTGAAGGCATCCAGGCCCGGAATCTCCAGCCGTGGCGATGCGGCGATGCGCTGCGGGAAATCGCCGCCCAGCGCCTTGCGGCGGTCCTCAAGATAGGCCTTCTGGGCGTTGTTCAGCGTGACGAAGGGCGCCTTGGGCAGATCCTCGTCCGAGACCGGGATCTTGAAGCGGTCGCGGAAGGCGCGCAACTGGTCCTCGGCAAGCTTCTTCTGCTGGTGGGTGGTGTTCTGGCCCTCGCCCGCGGTGCCCATGCCATAGCCCTTGACCGTCTTGATCAGCAGGCAGGTCGGCTGGCCCTTCGTGTCCGAGGCGCGACGGAAGGCGGTATAGACCTTTTCGGGATCATGGCCGCCGCGGCTGAGGCTCCAGATCTGCGCGTCGGTCCAGTCCTCGACCAGCGCGGCGGTTTCGGGATACTTGCCGAAGAAATGCTCGCGGATATAGGCGCCGTCCTTCGACTTGAAGGTCTGGTAGTCGCCGTCGACCGTCTCGTCCATCAGCTGGCGCAGCCGCCCGGTCGTGTCGTTTTCAAGAAGCTGGTCCCAGCCCTTGCCCCACAGCAGCTTGATGACGTTCCAGCCCGCGCCGCGGAAATCGCCCTCGAGCTCCTGCACGATCTTGCCATTGCCGCGCACCGGGCCGTCCAGGCGCTGGAGGTTGCAGTTGACCACGAAGATCAGGTTGTCCAGCCGTTCGCGGACCGCCAGGTCGATGGCGCCGCGGCTTTCGGGCTCGTCCATCTCGCCATCGCCGAGAAAGCACCACACCTTGCGGTCGGCCATGTCGATATGGCCGCGGTTGTGCATGTATTTCATGAACCGCGCCTGGTAGATCGCCATCAGCGGGCCCAGCCCCATGCTGACGGTCGGGAACTGCCAGTAGTCGGGCATCAGCCAGGGGTGCGGATAGGACGACAGCCCGCCGCCCGCGACCTCGGACCGGAAGTTCAGCAGCTGGTCCTCGGTGATCCGGCCCTCCATGAAGGACCGCGCATAGATGCCGGGCACGACATGGCCCTGGAAAAATACCAGATCGCCGCCGTGGATGGCCGAACGGGCGCGCCAGAAATGGTTCAGCCCGACATCGTACATCACCGCCGACGAGGCGAATGAGGCGATGTGGCCGCCATATTCGCTGGATTCCTTGTTGCGCCGCACCACGGTCGCCATGGCGTTCCAGCGGTTGATCGTGCGAATGCGCCATTCCATGTCCAGATCGCCGGGAAACTCGTGCTGATCCTCGGCGAGGATGGTGTTCTGGTAGGGCGTCGTTGCGGAAAAGGGCAGTGTCGCACCGGCCGCGCGGGCCTGCTGGACGGCCTTGTCCAGCAGGAAATGCGCGCGGTTGGGGCCGTCGCGTTCGATCACGTCGGCGACCGCATCCTGCCATTCCTGCGACTCGACCGGATCGATGTCGGGACCAAGCTCTGTCATCATTGGCTTCCTTTAGCT
>NZ_JAVAMQ010000049.1 GCF_030732095.1 Paracoccus spongiarum
GCTGGACCTGACCAATGATCTGACCGAGCCGACGATCATTCATTGGCATGGACAGATCCCGCCGAACGCACAGGACGGCGTTCCCGATATGCCGATGCCGCTGCTGCAGCCAAGAGAGACGCGTGCCTATGATTTTGAGGCCGCAGCAGGCACGCACTGGATGCACAGCCATGTGCCCATTCAGGAGATGCAGTTGCTGGCCGCACCCCTGATCGTCCGCCGCCCCGAGGATCTGCGAGCTGATCGGCAAGAGGTCACCATGTTCCTTCACGACTTTTCCTTCCGCCCGCCGGAAGAGGTGCTGGACGAAATCCGCTCGGGAAAGGGGCATGACGAGGCCGCCGAAGCCGAAATGTTGCAACCAGCCGATCCCCATGCCGGTCATGACATGGGGGGCGGCATGGCCATGAATGTGATGTCGGAAATGAGCGGCATGTCCATGCCCGGCATGACCGGGATGCAGATGGATCTGAACGACTTCGATTTCGATGCCTATCTGGTGAATGACCGCACCTTGAGCGACCCGGAAGTTGTGCGGGTAGAAAAGGGTGGCCGGGTCCTGCTGCGGGTCATCAACGGGGCTGCGGCCACGGTGTTCTGGCTCGACAGCGGCGAGGTTCCGGGTCGGCTTGTTGCGGTGGATGGCCAGCCGGTGCAGCCCTTGCCAGGAACGCGCTTTGGTCTGGCCATGGGGCAGCGCCTGGATATCGAGCTTGACCTGCCCACCGGAGGCGGCGCATGGCCGATCCTTGCTCTGCGCGAAGGCGCGCAGGAGCGCACCGGCCTTATCCTTGCGACCGCTGGCGCCAAGGTGCCGGTCATGCTTGGAATGGCAGACGAGGCCGCACCTGCATTCGATATCGACCTTGCACAGGAAGCCGCCTTGCGGGCCGTTGCTCCGCTGACGGAACGAGTTGCCGATGCATCACCCATGGTGATGCTGGGCGGGCAGATGCAGCCCTATCGCTGGACCATCAACGACCGCGTGTTCGAGGATCGGATTCCGGTTACGGCCAAAACAGGCCAGCGGGTCGAGATCATGTTCCACAACATGTCGATGATGGGCCATCCCATGCATCTGCATGGCCATCATTTCCAAGTTGTCGCGATCAATGGCAGACGGTTTTCCGGTGCATTGCGCGACACGGTCTATGTGCCGCCCATGTCGATGGTCACGGTGGCGCTGGATGCGGGCGAGGCGGCGGAATGGATGCTGCATTGTCACCACATGCCGCATCTTGCCAGCGGCATGATGACGACGTTCGCGGTCTCGGCGTGACGGGAGTGACATGATGTTTCAGCGACGCATGATCCTGACCCTGGCCCTTACCGCCCCGGCGATGGCCATCGCACCGCGCCTATCTTGGGCTGGTCATTCGCTTCCACCCGAATTCCGCAGGCAGCTTGAACATGACGCGAATGCGCCGATCTTCGGCAATCCTGACGGCGATGCGACTCTGATCGAGTTCTTCGACTATAACTGCCAGTTCTGCCGTGCGATGATGCCAGTGGTGGATGCCGTGTTAGGAGCCGATCCCGGCTTGCGGATGGTGATGCGGGAATGGCCGGTCTTTGGCGAGGGTTCGGTTTTCGCGGCCCGCGCGGCGCTGGCGTCGCGCAAGCAGGGCCGCTACGCCGACTTTCATCGCGCCTTGATGAGTCAGAAACCCCGGGCCGAAAGGGCCAGCGTCCTGCGTGTTGCGCGATCCATGGGTTTAGACACTCAGCAGTTGCAGCGCGATATGGGCGGCCCGGAGATTGCCCAACATATCCAGCAGTCCAATGCGCTGGCCGAGGCGATGGGGCTTGTCGGCACACCCACCTTCATCGCCGGATCGGATTCGCGCTTTGGCGCCATTTCATCAACGGAACTGGCCGAACTGGTTGCGGCCTCGCGTGGCAATTGAAGCATTTCACGAAAGGACAACCCTATGGATAATTCTGATCGACACAATAGCCACGGAAGCCAGAGCGGCGGAAGCTATGGCCGTTTTGCGGCGATGATCGCTACCTCGACGGTGATCATGTTCGGGCTGATGTATCTGAACACCTGGGCGATGGATCACGTCTTTTTCAGCCAGACCCGGATGTGGATGGCGCTCTACATGGGCGGTGCCATGGCGCTGATCATGTTGGCCTTCATGCTGGGGATGTATCGCAGTCCGCGTGCCAATTTGATCGTCGCGGGCGTTTCGATTCTGGCATTTGCGCTTGGCCTGTTTCTGGTCCGCAGTCAGGCAACGGTCGATGATACCGCCTGGATGAAGGCGATGATTCCGCATCATTCCATTGCGATCCTGACATCCACCCGTGCGGATATCTCGGATCCTCGCGTCCGGGCGCTGGCGGACAGCATCATCGAGGCGCAGACTCTGGAAATCGCGGAGATGAAGGCGCTGATCGCCGATCTGGAAGGCGGGCCAGCGGCGACGCCAGAGGTCGATGGGCGCTGAACTCGCTGCATTTACCACATTCTCTCAAGTTAGAAATAAATGAGGAGCAATCACATGCTGACACGCAGACATTTCATTCGGACGACAACCGCCCTGTTCTCGGCTGCCGCTGCCAATCCGTTAATGGCATCGACCTGGCCCGACGCGACGCAGAAGGCCGCCTGGGATGCCGAGGTGGAAGCCGGTGGCCCCAATCCCTGGGGTCTGCATCCGCGCTTCCTGCCGCAGCGGATCGTCGCGAATGATGGTCTGGTGCCGGGCGATATTCATGTCGATGCCGTGGCAAGATACCTTTACCACATCGAAGAGGGTGGCACGGCGATGCGCTACGGCGTCGCTATCGGCCGGGGCGATCTGTATGAGCCGGGCACCTATACGATCAAGCGCAAGGTCGAATGGCCGCACTGGACCCCGACACGGAACATGATCAAGCGCGAGCCCGAGATCTATGCGCAATTTGAGGGTGGCGTCGAGCCCGGCCCCCAGAACGCGCTGGGTTCGCGCGCGCTTTACCTCTACCTCGGCGACCGCGATACCTATCTGCGCATTCACGGTACGCCGTTTCCGACCTCGATCGGCAGCCGCGCCAGTTCCGGCTGCGTCCGCATGGTCATGGCCCATATCAACGGGCTCTACCCGCGGGTCCAGATCGGTTCGACCGCCTATCTCTATTCACCGGAAGGCAGCGTGACGGCGATAAGCTAGTCTGCTGCCCTCCGGCGATCCTGATGGGTCAGACCGGTTTTGCGTTGCAGATTTGGTTGCCATTCGCGGCCCGCAGCGGCACCAGCGTCGTTTCGACCGGACCTGCGTGGTAGTACCAATAGCAGTCATCCGCCGGGTCGAGGCGCGCCGTGGTCAGGTCCTGGTTAGGGCCGGCAATGGCGACGACCTCGTTCGGGATCGGATAGGGCGAGGCTTCCTCGGCGGCGATATCGGGCCTCTGGGCCGCGCATCCGGCAAGGACAAGCAGCGTCAGGGCGATTGCGGCGGTTCTTATCTGCATTGGGAAACTCCTAGGCTATGGTGGTGACGCGCCGGGAGGTCATGGCGCGCTGTCCTTGGTGATGCGGCTCTGGATCGCGCGCTCGCGTTCCGGCCAGGTGGATTTGATATAGGCCAGAACGGCGGTAATCTCGGCATCGCTCATGACATCAGTAAAGCCGGGCATGTCGCTTTCATAGCCATCGCCGACCACGGCGGCGGTGCCGTCGCGGATGATGCGTTCCAGAAGCGCGTCGGCATGATGCCATGTGTGGCCGGTCTCGTCATGCGGTGGCGCCGGATAGCGGCCATTTGCGAGCGGGG
>NZ_JAVAMQ010000005.1 GCF_030732095.1 Paracoccus spongiarum
GTCCGTTCGCGCCATGCGGCGTATTTCGTCAGGTTCGCCTCGTCCGTCGCCGGATAGAGGCCGATGATGCCAGCCCCGGCACTCACCTGCTCCAGCACGAAATCCTCGTAGGATTCCATGCCGGTGCATTCCTCGGCGATCTCGTCGGCCAGATGCGCGGGAATGACCATCACGCCGTCGCCGTCACCCAGCATCACGTCGCCCGGAAAGACCGGCGCATCGCCGCAGGAGATCGGCACGTTGATCTCGATCGCCTCGTGCAGCGTCAGGTTCGTGGGCGCGGATGGCCGGGCGAAATAGGCCGGCATGTCCAGCGCGGCGATTCCCGCCGCGTCGCGCACGCCACCGTCCGACACGACGCCCGCCGCGCCGCGCACCGCCAGGCGGGTGATCAGGATCGACCCCGCCGTCGCCGCGCGGGCATCCTTGCGGGCGTCCATGACCAGCACATGCCCGGCCGGGCAGGTCTCGACCGCCACGCGCTGCTTGTGGTCGCGGTTGCGGAACACGGTCAGCGGGTTGCGGTCCTCGCGCGCCGGGATGTAGCGCAGGGTGAAGGCCTGGCCGACCATGGTCACGGGCTTGTGGCCGACGGGCACGACGCCCTGGACGAACTGGTTGCGCAGGCCGCGCTTGTAAAGCGCCGTCGCCACGGACGCAGTCGAGACCTTGCGCAGCTTCTCGCGGGTGGCATCGGACAGGATGTAATCGGGCATCGTGTTTTCCCTAGATGAGGCCGTTTTCGGTCATGAAGTGGTCGAGGTCGGCTTGTTGCGGCGGGGTCAGCGGCCAGGCCGAGGGCGGTCGTGTCGGGCCGCAATCCAGGCCCTGCGCGATCAGCGCCGCCTTGACGCCGGTGACATTGGTGCCGTTCATTTCCTGCGCACGGATGTCCTCGAACACGCGCATCTTCTCGATCAGCGCATTCGCCCGGTGATAATCGCCCGCCTCCAGCGCGGCATGGATCGCCACGGAATGTCCGGGCCAGATGTTGATCAGACCCGAGGTAAAGCCGCGCGCGCCGACCGCGTAGAAGGTCGGCGCCCAGACCTCGGCCAGGCCGCCCACCCAGACGATCGCCGGATCGCAGGCGGCGCGGGCCTCGGCCAGCCGTTGCGGATTGGGCGTCGCCCACTTGACGCCGCGCACCCCCGGCACGGCACAAAGATCCGCGATGGCCTTCGTGCCGATGGCGTCGTTGCGCAGATAGATCATCATCGGCAGCCCGCCCGAGGCATCCGCGACGGCATGCAGGTAATCCACGACGCCGCGCGGGGCGACGAAGGGATCGGGCGGCTGGTGGACCATCAGCGCCGCAGCCCCGGCATCGGCCGAGGCGCGGGCCAGCCGCAGCGCATCGGGCAGCGCCCGGCCCACCCCCGCCAGCAGCGGCGCGCGACCGGCGATCAGCGCCGCGACCTCGCGGACCATCAGGCAGGCCTCGTCGGTGGTCAGGGCGTAGAATTCGCCGGTATTGCCGTTCACGACCGGCATGTGCAGCCCCGCCGCCAGCGCGCGGTCGAGGATCGGCGCCAGCCTTGCGGGGGCAACCTCGCCGGCCGCGTCGTAGGGCGTCACCAGGATGCCCGAAATGCCCGTCAGGGCCTGGTCCAGTGTCAGCATCAGAAGATCTCCGGTTCGCCCGCCGCAGGGCCGAAGCCGCGTTCGAGGAAGTTGAAATCGCAGCCCTTGTCGGCCTGCGTGACATGCTGCGAGAACATCCAGCCATAGCCGCGATCAAAGCGCGGCTTGGGCACCACCCAGGCGGCGCGGCGGGCCTCAAGCTCGGCCTCGTCCACCAGCATGTCCAGCCGCCGGGCCGGCAGGTCCAGCCGCACGATGTCGCCCGTCCTCAGCAGCGCCAGCGGCCCGCCGACATGGGATTCGGGCGCAACATGCAGCACGCAGGCGCCGTAGGATGTGCCGGACATCCGCGCGTCGGAGATCCGCAGCATGTCGCGATGGCCCTGTCTGATCAGCGCCTTCGGGATGGGCAGCATGCCCCATTCCGGGAAGCCCGGCCCGCCGAGGGGACCGGCATTGCGCAGCACCATCACCGTATCGGGCGTGACATCCAGGTTGTCGTCATCGACCGCGGCCTTCATCTCGGGATAGCTGTCGAAGACCAGCGCGGGGCCCTGGTGGACATGGTATTTCGGATCGCAGGCGGCGGGCTTGATGACCGCGCCATCGGGGCACAGATTGCCGCGCAGCACCGCCAGCGAGCCTTCGTGATAGACCGGGTTCGACAAGGGCCTGATCACGTCGTCATTGTGGACGACCGCACCTTCCAGGTTCTCGCCCATGGTCTTGCCGGTGACGGTCAGGCAGGACAGGTCCAGCCGGTCCTCGATCTGCTTCATCAGCGCGCGAAGGCCGCCCGCGTAGAAGAAATCCTCCATCAGGTAGTCCTTGCCCGAGGGGCGGACATTGGCGATCAGCGGCGTCACCCGGCCCAGAGCGTCCAGATCATCCAGCGTCAGATCGACGCCGGCGCGCCGCGCCATGGCGATGAGGTGGACGACGGCATTGGTGGAACACCCCGTGGCCATGGCGACGATGGCGGCGTTGCGCACGGCGGCCCCGGTCAAGATCCGGTCGGGGGTCAGGTCTTCCCAGACCATCCCGACGATGCGGCGGCCGCAATCGGCGGCCATGCGCTGATGGCCGCTGTCCACCGCCGGAACGGACGAGGCGCCGGGCAGGGTCAGCCCCATCGCGTCGGTGATCGCGGTCATGGTGCTGGCCGTGCCCATGGTCATGCAGACCCCGGCCGATCGCGCGATGCCGCCCTGCAACCCCTGCCATTGCTGCGCGTCGATATTGCCCGCGCGGCGCTCGTCCCAGTATTTCCACGCATCCGAGCCCGAACCCAGCCGCTGCCCGGCATAATTGCCGGCCAGCATCGGGCCGGCGGGCAGGTAGATCATCGGCACGCCCGCCGTCAGCGCGCCCATCACCAGCCCCGGCGTGGTCTTGTCGCAGCCGCCCATCAGCACCACCCCGTCCAGGGGATGGGCGCGGATCTGTTCCTCGGTCTCGATGGCCAGCAGGTTGCGATACAGCATCGAGGTCGGCTTGGTGAAGCTTTCGTCCACCGACAGCGAGGGCAGTTCGACCGGCAGCCCGCCGGCTTGCAGCACGCCGCGCTTCACATCCGCGGCGCGTTCGCGGAAATGGCTGTGACAGCTGTTCAGTTCGGACCAGGTGTTCAGGATGCCGATGATCGGACGGCCCATGAAATCGGCCTCGGAATAGCCCAGCTGCATCATCCGCGACCGGTGGCCGAAGCTGCGCAGGTCGTCGGGCGCGAACCAGCGGGCAGATCGAAGCTGTGCAGGGGTTTTCGTGGTCATGTGGTCTCCGGCCCGCTTGGGCATGTCGGGGGCGGTCATTCCTCACCGCCGAGTTTCAGGGGGTTGGCCGAGGCGGGCAGTCGCGACACACGGTATTCGCCGTAAAGCTGCCAGGCGATCGACAGCACCGCCAGCGCCAGGAACACGCCGGAAATGGGGTTTGTCAGAAAGCCGGTGACATCCCCGCGCGACAGTTGCAGGCCGCGGCGGAAGCTGGTCTCGGCCATCGGGCCGAGGATGAAGCCGATGATGAAGGGCGCGGTCGGGATGCCCGCCTTGACGAAGGCAAAGCCCAGCACCCCGAAGGCCAGGATCGTCCAGATGTCGAACACCCGACTGGCCAGCCCGAAGGCGCCCACCGCGCACAGCACCAGGATCACCGGCAGCAGGATGTGCTTGGGGATCGCCAGCAGGCGGATGAAGATGCGCAGGCCCCAGAACTCCAGCACCAGCATCAGGCAGGCCGAGACGATCAGCGCCGCGAAGATGGTGTAGACCAGCGGCGCCTGGGTCAGGAACAGCATCGGGCCGGGCTGGATGCCGTGGATCATCAGCCCGCCCAGCATGATGGCGGTGACCGCGTCGCCCGGGATCCCCAGCGTCAGCAGCGGGATCATGGCGCTGCCGATGCCGGCATTGTTGGCGGTCTCGCTGGCGACGACGCCCTCGATCGTGCCCTTGCCGAACTCCTCGGGCGTCTTCGAGCGCTTCTTGGCGGCGATATAGGCGATGATGTTCGAGGTGCCGGCACCGATGCCGGGCAGGATGCCGATGCCGATGCCGATCAGCGAGGAGCGGATGGCATTGGGGATCTGGCCGAGGAACTCGGCCATCGAGAAGCCGAAGCCCTTGATCGTGACGATGGGCGCCACCCCCTCGCCCGGCGCGACGCTGCGGGCGGTTTCGGCGACCTTGATGATCTCGGCCACGGCGAACATGCCGACCAGAACGGTCAGGATGGAAAAGCCTGCATTCAGTTCGACCTGGCCCAGCGTGAACCGGGTGGTCGCATCGACCGGCGCGATGCCCACGGTCGAGACCGCAAAGCCCAGCACGCCGGCGAAGATGCCCTTGGCCATCGACCCCGAGGACAGCGTCGCGATCAGCGTCAGCGAAAAGACGGCGATGGCGAAATATTCATGCGGGCCGAAGGACAGCGCCACCTGGGCCAGCGAGGGCGCGATGAAGGCCAGCGCGGCGATCGAGGCGATGGTGCCGATGAAGGAAAACACGATGCCGACGCCAAGCGCCTTGGCCCCCTCGCCCTTCTCCATCATCGGGCCGCCGTCGAAGGTGGTGGCGATGGACGAGGGCGTGCCGGGGATCTTCAGCAGGATCGCCGAGATCAGCCCGCCCGAGGTGGCGCCCACGAACAGCGCGATCAGCAGGCTGATACCGGCGGCAGGGCCGAGGCCATAGGTCATCGGCAGGCACAGCGCGATGGCCATGACGGCGGTCAGGCCGGGCACGGCGCCAAAAACGATGCCGACGGCCACGCCGGCGATCATCAGCACGAGGATCTGCGGCGACAGCACCGCCGCGAAGCCCTGCAGGAGTAGGTCGAACATGATACGGTCCTCAGTTCAGCCAGGCGACCAGCGGCCCGGACGGCAGCAGCAGGTCGAAGCCATAGCGGAAGGTCGCGAAGATGACGGCGGCGGCGGCGACGGCCAGCCCGGCATACAGCGGCACCGGCGGGCGGATGCTGCGTGGTGTCAGGACCAGGAACTGCACGAACAGGTAAAGCGCGGTGGCGATGGGAAAGCCCAGCGGGCGCAGCGCGGCGACGTAGCCTGCGATCAGCGCCAGCGTCAGCGCCACGGTCAGCACGCCGCCGGTGGGCGCGCGGGCGGCATCGTCCGGCGCGCGGCGCAGCGCGCCCGCCAGCTCGATCAGGCCCAGCAGGATCATCAGCCAGGCCAGGAAGGTCGGCACGGTGGCCGCGTCCACGCCGTCCTTTTCGGGCAGCAGCTGCGCCATGCGCAGATAGGCCGCGCCGGCCGCCGTCATGGCCGCCCCCACGATCACGTCCTTGAGCCGCATCGCGCAGCCCTCCCTTGCAATATGGCTGGGTGCCGGCGCGGCGATGGCGCGCGCCGGCAGGCTTGGCTCAGCGGGCGGCCTGAAGCGCCTCGCGATAGGGCATGTAGGCGTCCCGGATCGCGTTCAGCCGGGTCATCGCCTCGTCCTTCGGCAGGAAGCTGACAGGCTGCTTGAAGCCCTCTTCCAGATCCTTCGCGTATTCCGGCAGTTCGGTGATCTCTTTCATCACCGATTCCATCTTCGCGACGATCTCGGGATCGGTGCCCTTGGGGAAGGCAATGATGTAGGGGTTGTTCATGACGAAATCGACATCCTGTTCCCTGAAGGTCGGGATGTCTCCGAGCAGCGGGTTGCGTTCCTCGTTGGGCTGGCCCAGCACGACCATCTGGCCATTGGAGACATAGTCCTGCACCGCGCCATAGGCGATGCCGGCCACGTCGATCCGCCCGCCCAGCAGCGAGGCGATCTTTTCCGAGGCCGATCCGGTGTCCACGATGGTCATCTCGGCGCCGGTCGCCTGCTGGAAGATCAGGCCCTGAAGATGCGAGTAGCCGCCGAATTCGGTGCCGAAGGTCACGCTGCCGGGTTCGGCCGCCTTCACATCGGCAGGCGTCGCCAGGCCCGAATCCTTGCTGGCGACGAAGACCGCGCCTTGATCGATCGCCGGCACGCAGCAGATCTCGAAATCGTCGATGCCGTAATCGGCCAGGCCCGAGACCTCGGTGACGATCAGGTGGCCGGTATGGCCGAACAGCATGGTGTATCCGTCAGGCTCGGCGTCGCGCACGGCCGAGGTCGCGATGGTCGCGCCGCCGCCGGGCATGTTGGTGACGACCATGCCGGTGCCGGTGATCTGCTCGAAATAGCGCGCCATGGTGCGGGCATTGAAGTCGGTGTCGCCGCCGGGGCTGGCACCGATGATGACATTGATGGTCCGCTGGGGCCAGTCGGTCTCGGCCAGGGCCGACAGCGGCACAAGGGTCGTCGCGGCGGCCATCACGGCGATCAGGGACAGTTTCATGCGGTCTCTCCTCCAGAGCCAGTTCGGGTTTGGCTTTCCTCGCTTGATGCACTAATATATTTCTTAACGCGACGCAACAGCCTTGATGCGCTGCAGGGTTCGCGGCAAGGAACGGGACGCGGCCATGTCCAGTGGCCCGGCGAGGAGGACAGCCATGCAGCCAGCACGCCGCAAACGATCCCGCGCGGACATGATCCACGACGCGCTGCGCCAGATGATCGTCACGCTGGAGCTTCGGCCCCGGCAGGCGCTGCCCGAGAAAGACCTGTGCGCGCGGTTCGACACCAGCCGCACGCCGCTGCGCGAGGCGATCCTGCGGCTGGCCGAACACGGGCTGGTGACCATCGCGCCGCAGCACGGCACCTTCGTGGCCGGCATCTCGCCGCGCGCCGTGCGGCAGGCGCATTTCCTGCGCGAGAGCCTGGAAGTGCCGGTGATCCGGCGGCTGACCGGGCAGCCCGGTGCCGACCTGACCGAGGCCGCCGACATCCTGACCCAGCAGAAGATCCTGGCCGCGCGCAACGACCAGGCGGGGTTCCTGCTGCTGGACGACCGCTTTCACGAGGCGCTGTTCACCGCCGCCGGGCTTGGCGAGCTATGGGCCGTCATCCATGCCAAGAAGGGGCATCTTGATCGCATCCGCTTTATCCAGGGCAACATGCGCGGCAGCGTGCAGGTGCCGCTGGTCCAGCATGTCGAGATCCTCGAGGCCGTCCGGCGTGGCGCCGCACCCGAGGCCGAGGCCCTGATGCGCGCCCATGTCGCCGGCTCGCTGAGCTTTCTCGAACGCAGCCTGCACAGCCATCCCGACCTGTTCGACGCCGACCCCCCGGAGGGCGCGGAGCTTGCGCACCGGGCGACTATGGACCAGACAGGCTAGATCATCCTGACGGGGGCGCCCATGCTGACCCATCCCGCCGGTCACGACCTGTTCGAGGATCTTCGCGCACGCATCCTGTCGCTGGAGATGCCGCCGGGCATGGCCCTGTCGCGCGCCGATCTCAGCGCGCGGTATGGGATCAGTTCGACCCCGCTGCGCGATGCGCTGCTGCGCCTGCAGGACGAGGGCCTCGTCGACATCCAGCCGCAGTCGCGCACACTGGTCAGCCTGATCGATCTGGACCAGGCACGGCAGATCCACGTCCTGCGCAGCGCGGTCGAGGCCGAGGTGGCGATGCGGCTGGCCCAGGACCCGCCCGCCGGCCTTGGCGAGGAGTTGCAGCACCTGATCGCCGCGCAGCAGGACGAGGCGCAGTCGGGCAACATGAAGGGCTTTGCCCGGCTTGATCTGGCCTTCCACGAGGCGCTGTTCCGCCATGCGCGGCTGCAGGCCGTCCATCAGGTGATCCGCCGCGAAAGCGTGCATATCGACCGGCTGCGCGCCCTGCACCTGATGCAGCAGGAAAAGGCGCGCCAGATCCTGACCGACCACCGCGCCATCGCCGCGGCGATCGCGGACCGCCTGCCCGACGCGGCCGGCGCGCAGATGCGCAGGCACCTGTCGCAGTCGATCCTGCTGGGCCCGCAGCTGACCAGCGAAATGCCGGCCTATTTCACGAAGCGCAGCGCCGGGCCTGAGGGATCAGCGCCCTAGTCGCGGAAGAAGCGGCTTTCCTTGACCTGGTCCCAGGCCCAGACCACCTCGGCCAGCCGATCCTCGTCAGACCGGTCGCCGCCATTCATGTCGGGGTGCAGGTCCTTGACCAGCGACTTGTACTGCTTGCGGATCTCGGTCCGGGTCCAGCTGTCCTTCGCCTCGAGGATTTCCAGCGCCTTGCGTTCGGTCGGCGGCAGCTTGCGGCTGGCCCGCGCCCGCGCCTCGGGCGCGGTTCCGTTCGCGCCGAGGATCTCCAGCGGATCGCTGATCCCGTGCCGCGCCCAGGCCTGTTCCTGCGCGGCCCGCCCGAAGGGCTTGGTCGGCCGTTCCCAGACCGTCGCATTGTCCAGGAACTGCTGGAATTCCTCCTCGCTCTGGCCCTGGAAGTAGTTCCAGTTGGCGTTGTATTCGCGGACGTGATCCTTGCAGAACCAGAAATAGTCGTCGAGGTTGCGCGGGTTCTTCGGCGCGCGATACTGCCCCGGTGCGTCGCAACCCTGGCGGTCGCAGGTCCGGGTCGAGGTTTCGAAGGCCCCGGACATGCCGCGCCGGCCCTTGGACCGCCGCTTCTTGTCCTTGGCGGCCGAGATGTCGAAGCCGAACGGGTCGTTACTGCTCATCCTGGGGCACCTTTGCGACTCGGAGGCAGCAGTTTAGGCTATTTCGGGCGACATGAAAGGTCTTGACGAAGGAGAAGCGGATGATCGCGGACGAGATGCGCAGCCGGCTTGCGACGCTGGCGCCAAGCCGGCTTGAGGTGATCGACGAAAGCGAGGGGCATCGCGGCCATGCCGGCTTTCGCGAGGGCGGCGAAAGCCATTTCCGGGTCCGCATGGCCAGCCCGGCCTTCGGCGGGCTGAGCCGGCTTCAGCGGCATCGCCTGGTCCATGACCGGCTGGGCGACATCATGCCCAGGATTCACGCGCTGGCGCTGGAACTTGCGGAAAACTGACCCGTTAGCGCCGTCAGGCTTGCCGCCCCGCCGGGCCGCGCGTAGAAGCCGGGCGATGCTATGGTAACGAGGGATGAGGCCATGACCGCGACCAGGGATTTCAACGATCGGATGTTGTCGCTCGGGCTGGCTCGCGTCAGCGAGGCGGCCGCCCATGCCTCGGCCCTGCTGATCGGTCGCGGCGACGAGAAGGCGGCCGACCAGGCCGCGGTCAACGCCATGCGCGACCAGCTGAACATGCTGGACATCAAGGGCGTCGTCGTCATCGGCGAGGGCGAGCGCGACGAGGCGCCGATGCTGTATATCGGCGAGCAGGTCGGCACCGGCAACGGCCCCGAGGTGGACATCGCGCTTGACCCTCTCGAAGGCACCACGCTGACCGCCAAGGACATGCCGAACGCGCTGACCGTGATCGCCATGGCGCCGCGCGGCACCCTGCTGCACGCGCCCGATGTCTACATGGACAAGCTGGCGATCGGGCCGGGCTATGCGACCGACGTGGTCAGCCTCGACATGAGCCCGGCCGAACGGGTCAGCGCGCTGGCCCGCGCGCGGGGCTGCAAGGACAGCGACATCACCGTCTGCATCCTCGAACGCCCGCGCCACGAGGACATGATCGCCGAGGTCCGCAAGACCGGCGCGGCGATCCGGCTGATCACCGATGGCGACGTCGCCGGCGTGATCCACTGCGCCGAGGCCGCGCTGACCGGCATCGACATGTACATGGGCAGCGGCGGCGCGCCCGAAGGCGTGCTGGCGGCGGCGGCGCTGAAATGCATGGGCGGCCAGATGTGGGGCCGGCTGCTGTTTCGCAACGACGACGAGAAGGGCCGCGCCCGCAAGGCCGGGATCACCGATCTGGACCGCATCTATGCGCGCGACGATCTGGTCACGGCCGATGTCATCTTCGCCGCGACGGGCGTCACCAACGGCTCGATCGTCGAGGGGGTCAAGCGCGAGCCGGGCTACCTGACGACCGAGACGATCCTGATGCGCTCGAAGACCGGGTCGGTGCGCCGGATGATCTATCGCAACCCGATCCGCTAGGCCGGCTGGCCGGCGGGCCGGAACGCATGACGAAAGGCAGGGCATGGCGGCGTTTCTGGGCATCGAGCAGTCGCTGACCGGGCAGCGCTGGGTCGGCCCCGATCCCGATCTGGAACGCCGGGCCGAGGGCCTTGCCCAGCGGGCCGGCCTGCCCCTGCCCGTCGCGCGGGTGCTGGCCGAACGCGGCATCGAGGCGTCCGAGGCCGAGGGTTTCCTGACCCCGCGACTGCGCGACCTGCTGCCTGATCCGCTGGTGCTGCGCGACATGGGGGCCGCCGCGACGCGCCTTGTGGCGGCGGTGACGCAGGCGGACCGGGTGGCGATCTTCGCCGACTACGATGTCGATGGCGGCGCCTCGGCGGCGCTGCTGCTGGACTGGCTGCGCGGACAGGGGCGCGATGCGACGCTGTATGTCCCCGACCGCATCGACGAGGGCTATGGTCCGAACCCGACCGCGATGGCCGGTCTGGCCGCAGGTCACGACCTCATCGTCTGCGTCGATTGCGGCACGCTGGGCCACGAGGCGCTGGCGGCCGCGACGGGCGCGGATGTGGTGGTGCTGGATCACCATCTGGGCGGCGAGACGCTGCCCCCCGCGCTGGCCGTCGTCAACCCGAACCGCGCCGACGAGGATGGCGCTCTTGGCCATCTCTGCGCGGCCGGGGTGGTGTTCCTGACCCTGGTGCAGGCGGGCCGGGTGCTGCGCGGGCTGGGCCGGCCCGAACCCGACCTGATGGCGATGCTGGATCTGGTGGCGCTGGCCACGGTGGCCGATGTCGCGCCCCTGGTGGGCGTCAACCGCGCCTTCGTGCGGCAGGGGCTGGCGGTCATGGCTCGGCGCCGGCGGCCCGGGCTGGTGGCGCTGTCCGACGTGTCCCGGCTGGACGGGGCGCCAAGCGCGTTTCACCTGGGCTACCTGCTGGGCCCGCGGATCAACGCGGGTGGCCGCGTCGGGCGCGCGGATCTGGGGGCCCTGTGCCTCGCCAGCCGCGCGCCCGCCGACGCCGCCCGGCTCGCGGCCGAGCTGGACGGCCTGAACCGCGACCGCCGCGCCATCGAGGCCGCGGTGCGCGACGAGGCGCTGACCCAGGTCGAGGCGCGCGGCGACGCCCGCCTGTCCTGGGCGGCGGGCGCGGGCTGGCACCCCGGCGTCGTCGGCATCGTCGCGGCGCGCCTGAAGGAGGCGACCGACCTGCCTTCGGTCGTCATCGGCATCGAGGCCGGCATCGGCAAGGGCTCGGCCCGTTCGGTTCCGGGTGTCGATCTGGGCCGGGCGATCCAGCGGCTTGCGCGCGAGGGGCTGCTGATTCGGGGCGGCGGCCACGAGATGGCGGCCGGGCTGACCGTCGCCGAGGACCGCATCGGGGCCGCGATGGCGCGATTGTCCGAACTGATCGCCCCGGATCTTGCCCGCCGCGGCGGCGGGCGCGCCCTGCGCATCTCGGGCCTGCTCGAGGGGGCGGGCGCGACCCCGCAGATGGTTCGCCAGCTTGAGGATGCCGGCCCCTTCGGGCAGGCCGCGCCGGCGCCGCGCTTTGCCTTCGCCAACCAGCTGATCGAGGCCGCCCAGACGATGGGCGACAGCCATCTGCGACTGGGCTTCCGCACGCCCGGCGGCCCGGCGCTGGAGGCGGTGGCGTGGGGCGCGATGAACGGCCCGCTTGGCCCCGCGCTGATCGGCGCCAGGGGCCGCCGCTTTCACCTCGCGGGCAAGCTGGAACTGTCGACCTGGGGTGGGCGCGAACGCCTGCGCCTGCGCCTCGACGATGCCGCGCCCGCCTGAGTCGCGCCCGCCTGAGTCGCGCCCGACGGGCCGTCTGGTCAGCGCAACCGCGCGCGGCTAGGCTTGGTCGCAACGCAGATGGAGGCAGCGATGCAACTGACCTGGCTTGGACATTCCGGCTTCCGGCTGGAAATCGAGAATGCGGTGATCCTGATCGACCCCTGGCTGTCGGGAAACCCGGTCTTTCCCGAGGAGCGCCGCGACGAGGCGCTTGACGGCGCCACCCATGTGCTGCTGACCCACGGTCACGGCGATCATTCCGGCGACACGCTGGCCATCGCGCGCCAGAAGGGCATCCCGGTCGCGGGCATCTATGATCTGGTCAACAGCTGGACCACGCATCACGGCATCGAGGGGATCGGCTTCAACAAGGGCGGCACCGTCGATCTGGGCGGCGCGCAGGTGACGATGGTGAATGCCAGCCATTCCAGTTCGCTCGACGGGGCGGACGGGCCGATCTATGCCGGCCATGAATCGGGCTACATGATCGCCGGCGAGGGGCATGTCATCTATGTCTCGGGCGATACCGACATCATGGCCGACATGGGCTGGATGGGTGAATATCACCAGCCCGACATCGGCATCCTCTGCGCGGGCGGCCATTTCACGATGGACATGCGGCGCGCGGCCTTCGCGGCACGGCGCTATTTCGACTTCAAGACCGTGATCCCCTGCCACTACAGGACCTTTCCCCTGCTTGAACAATCGGCCGAGGCGCTGATCGAGGGCCTGCCCGGCGTCCGCGTGATCGAGCCCGAGGTGATGAAGGCCATCCGGCTGTGAGCTTTCAGACGTTCGACGACCCTGCCGGGGGCCGAGACCACGCGGCCCGGCTGCAGGCGCTGCGCGCCCGGATGCGCGCCGACGCGGTCGAGGCTCTGCTGGTACCGCGCGCCGACCCCCATCAGGGCGAATATGTGGCCGATGCGCATGCCCGCCTCGCCTGGCTGACCGGCTTTACCGGCAGCGCGGGGTTCGCGATCGTCACCGCAGACGAGGCCGGCGTTTTCGTCGACGGCCGCTATCGGGTGCAGGTCCGAAGCCAGCTCGACACCGCCTGGTTCACGCCGGTCGACTGGCCCGAGACCCGGCCCGCCGAATGGCTGCGCCGCGCCCTGCCCGGCGGCGGGCGTCTGGGCTTCGATCCCTGGCTGCATACCCGCCAGGAGGTCGAGACCCTGCGATCCGGCCTCGAGGACAGCGGCATCGCGCTGGTGGCGCTGGCACAGAACCCTGTCGATGCGGTCTGGCCCGACCGTCCCGCCGCTCCGGTCGGCGTGGCGCGTGCGCATGACGAGGCGCTGGCCGGCGAAACCGCCGCCGACAAGCGCCACCGCCTCGCGGCGAGCCTGCGCGACGCGGGACAGCGGGCCGCCGTGCTGACCCTGCCCGATTCGATCTCGTGGCTGCTGAACATCCGGGGCAGCGACCTGCCCCGCAATCCGGTCGTGCAGGGCTTCGCGATCCTTGCCGATGACGGCCGCCTCACGCTGTTCGCCGACGCCGCGAAGTTCGACGCCGCCCTTCGCGACCGGCTGGGCGGCGAGGTCTCGATCCTGCCGCCCGACGCGCTTGCGGACGCGCTGCGCGGCCTGACAGGCCCGGTGCGCGTCGATCCCGCGACCGCGCCCGAGGCCGTGTTCCGGCTGCTTGAAGCCCGGCAGACGACCATCGCCCGCGCGCCCGATCCCGCGATCCTGCCCAAGGCGCGCAAGACCTCCGCCGAACTGGCCGGGATGCGCGCCGCCCATCACCGCGACGGAATCGCGATGGTGCGACTGCTGGCCTGGCTGGACGAGACCGACCCGGACCGACTGACCGAGATCGACGTGGTGCGCCGGCTGGAATCGCTGCGCCGCGAGGCCGGCATCCTCGACATCAGCTTCGACACGATCATGGGCGCTGGGCCGAACGGCGCGATCGTTCATTACCGCGTCACCCATGCCAGCAACCGCCGGCTGGCGCGCAACCAGATGCTGCTGATCGATTCGGGCGGGCAGTATCGCTGCGGCACCACCGACATCACCCGCACCGTCTGCCTCGGCGATCCGCCCGCCGAGGCCGTGGCGCCCTATACCGCCGTGCTGCGCGGCATGATCGCGATCAGCCGCGCGCGCTTTCCCAAGGGCGTCGCGGGCAGCCATCTGGACGCGCTGGCCCGGCAGTTCCTGTGGCATCAGGGCCGCGACTACGACCACGGCACCGGCCACGGCGTCGGCGCCGCGCTGTGCGTCCATGAAGGCCCGATGCGGATCAGCCGGGTCAGCGACCTCGCGCTCCAGCCGGGGATGATCCTGTCGAACGAGCCGGGCTATTACCGCGAGGGCGCCTTCGGCATCCGCATCGAGAACCTCGTCGCCGTCGGCCCAGCCAAGGCTGGCCCCGAGGCCGATCAGGGCCGCCAGATGCTGGAATTCGAGACGCTGACCCTCTGCCCCATCGACACCCGCCCGCTGGATCGCGGGGCGCTGTCGCGCGACGAGGGCGAGTGGCTGGACGCCTATCATGCGCGGGTGCGGCAGGCACTGGCGCCCCATCTCGACGGCGACACAGGCCGCTGGCTGGAACGGGCAACGGCGCCGCTGGCCTGACTAGTCGCCCGCCCCCGCCATCCGCGCCACGGCACCGGGGGGTCCGGGGGGCAGGCGGCCCCCCGGACCGCGCGGGACGCAAGGGCGCGCCGCCAGGCGCGCCCCCGCTACAGCGCCGACAGGATCCGTTCCGCCTCGACCGTGCAGGGCGACAGCAGGGTGCGATCCTCGCCGGGGAAAAAGCGCGCCCGCACCGCGGTTGGCATCGGCGCCGGCGTGGCAATCACCACCCGCGGCCCGATGGTGGCGCTTTCGGCCTGCCAGCTGCGCAGCAGCGCCATCTGCGCGGCCTTGCTGGCCCCGTAGGCGCCGAAGAATTTCTGCCCCGCGCGCGGATCATCGGCGAACAGCGCGATCCCCTTGCGCTGGCGCAGCAGCGGCTCGAACAGCGCGATCAGGCCGCGCAGCGCCTCGACATTGACCAGCAGAGATCGTGCCCAGTCCTTGCCGTCGATATGCGGCGCGGGTGCCAGCGGTGCCGCATGGACCGCGCAATGCGCCCACAGGTCCAGCCCGCCCCAACGCCCGGCGATCGCCTCGGCCATCTGCTGCATCGCCGGCGCCTCGGCCACGTCCATCGGCGCCAGCGTGGCGGTCCCGCCGGCCGACCGGATCCGGTCGTCCAGTTCTTCAAGCCCGCCAACCGTGCGGGCGACCGCAAGCACATGATAGCCCCGCGCCGCCAGCCCCTCGGCCAGCGCCGCGCCAAGCCCGCGCGAGGCGCCGGTGACAAGGGCGACCCTGGCGCCGGTCCTGTCGGTGTCCTGATCCTGTTCCATGCCCGGTCCATGCCACCGGCCGGTGCCGTCCGCAAGATGGCCCTTGGCCTTCCCGACCCCATGCCGCCCTGCCGCAAAAGAAAAAGGGGCCCCGTCACGGGGCCCCTCGTCGTCGTGGCGCTTGCGATCAGGCGCGGGCGTCAAGATCCACATAGTCGCGCTTGTCGGCGCCGACATACAGCTGCCGCGGGCGGCCGATCTTGTTCTGCGGATCGCCGATCATTTCCTTCCACTGCGCGATCCAGCCGACGGTGCGCGACAGCGCGAAGATCGGGGTGAACATCGAGGTCGGAAAGCCCATCGCCTCGAGGATGATGCCCGAATAGAAATCGACATTCGGATACAGCTTCTTCGAGACGAAATATTCGTCCTCCAGCGCGATCCGCTCCAGCTCCTTGGCGACCTGCAGCGTGGGGTTGTTGGCGATGCCCAGCAGTTCGAGCACCTCGTCGGCCGATTCCTTCATCACCCTGGCGCGCGGATCGAAGTTCTTGTAGACCCGGTGCCCGAAGCCCATCAGGCGGAACGGGTCGTCCTTGTCCTTGGCGCGGGCGATGAATTCGGGGATCCGCTCGACGCTGCCGATCTCGCGCAGCATCTCGAGGCAGGCCTGGTTGGCACCGCCATGCGCCGGCCCCCAGAGGCAGGCGATGCCGGCCGCGATGCAGGCGAAGGGATTGGCGCCCGACGACCCTGCCAGGCGCACCGTCGAGGTCGAGGCGTTCTGTTCATGGTCGGCATGCAGCGTGAAGATGCGGTCCATCGCGCGCGACAGGGCCGGATCGACATTGTATTTCTCGGCCGGGACCGAAAAGCACATGTGCAGGAAGTTGCTGGCGTAATCCAGTTCGTTCTGCGGGTAGACGAAGGGCTGGCCTATCGAATACTTGTAGGCCATCGCCGCGATCGTCGGCAGCTTGGCGATCAGCCGGATCGAGGCCACCTCGCGCTGCCAGGGATCGCCCACATCGGTCGAATCGTGGTAGAAGGCCGACATCGCGCCCACTACCCCGACCATCGTCGCCATCGGATGCGCGTCGCGCCGGAAGCCGCGGAAGAAATTGTGCATCTGCTCGTGCACCATGGTGTGCCGGGTGACGCGGTTCTCGAAATCGACCAGCTGATCCTGGGTCGGCAACTCGCCGTAAAGCAGCAGGAAACAGACTTCCAGGTAGTGCGACTTCGCCGCCAGCTGCTCGATCGGATAGCCGCGATACCACAGCTCTCCCTTGTCGCCATCGATGAAGGTGATCGTCGAATCGCAACTTGCGGTCGAGGTGAAGCCGGGGTCGTAGGTGAACACGTCGGCCTGACCATAGAGCTTGCGGATATCCAGCACATCCGGCCCCTTGGTCGGGCTGAGGATCGGCAACTCGTAGTCGGCACCCTCAAGTCGCAGCGTCGCGGTCTTCGGTTCGGCCATCATCTGTCCTTTCCGGCTGGCCCGGCGCGTCCGCAGCATCCTGCGTCGCGGCCGGGCATGTGAGAGCAGGGGTCAGCCCGCCAATTCCGTCTGGTCGTGCAGCCGCGCCAACGCTTCGTCGCGGCCAAGCGCCGTCATCATGTCGAACACGCTGGGGGTTGCGCTGCGCCCAGCCAGAGCGGCGCGCAGGGGTGCTGCGAGCTTGCCCAACCCGACGCCGTTTTCCTCGGCGACTGTCTTGGCCGCCTGCTCCAGCTCGTCTCGGGTCCAGCTAGCATGCTGCACTGCGGCAGTCAACGATTTCAGCATACCACGGGATACCGTATCCAGCGCCCTCGCGGCCTTGTCGTCGACATCCACGGGCCGTTCGACGAGGGCGAATCGCGCCTGCTCCAGCAGATGCGGAAGGGTCCGGGCCTTCTCGCGCAGCGCCGGCAGCGCGGCACGGATCCGCGCGGCCTGCGCATCGGTCAGCGGTGCCTGCCCCGTTTCGCCCAGAAAATCGGCAACTGCCTGCATCAGCGCCGAATCCTCCATCGACTTCAGGTGATGCGCGCTGACATGTTCCAGCTTGCGAAAATCCAGCCGCGCCGGCGCCCTACCGATTCCGTCAAGGTCGAACCACGCACGGGCCTGATCGTCGTCGAACAGCTCGTCGTCGCCATGGCTCCAGCCGAGCCGCGCCAGATAGTTGCGCATCGCCCCGGCCGGGTAGCCCAGCGCGGCGAATTCATGCAGCCCGACGGCCCCGTGGCGCTTGGACAGCTTCCTGCCGTCCTCGCCATGGATCAGGGGAATATGGGCAAAGACCGGACGCGGCCAGCCCATCGCCTCGTAGATCTGGATCTGCCGGGCGGTGTTCGTCAGGTGGTCATCGCCCCGGATGACATGCGTCACGCCCATGTCGTGATCGTCCACCACGACGGCCAGCATGTAGGTCGGCGTGCCGTCGCTGCGCAGCAGCACCATGTCGTCCAGCTGGTCATTGGCCACCCGGACCTCGCCCTGCACCCGGTCGGCGATGATCGTCTGGCCGTTGCGGGGGGCCTTCAGGCGAATGGCATGGGGCAGGTCGGGCAGGTCGGTCGCGTCGCGCCACGGGCTGACGAAGGGCTGGCGCGGATGCGCCTCACGCCATGACGCGATCTCCTCGGGCGTCGAGAAGCACTTGTAGGCCGTGCCGTTGGCCAGCATCTGCCGCGCCACCTCGGCATGGCGATCCTTGCGGGCGAACTGGCTGACCGGCTCGCCGTCCCAGTCGAGACCCAGCCATTCCAGCCCCTTCAGGATAGCCGCCGTCGCCTCGGGCGTGGACCGCGCACGGTCGGTGTCCTCGATCCGCAGCAGGAAACGCCCGCCCCGTCCGCGCGCGAACAACCAGTTGAACAGCGCCGTCCGGGCGCCGCCGATATGCAGATAGCCGGTCGGAGAGGGGGCGAAGCGGGTCACGATCGGGGGGGTGTCGGACATCTGGGCCTTCATGGACGCGAAAAGAGGGGTCGGGACGGCCGGCGTTAACGCTTTGGTAAGCATGCCGTGCCATCGTCAGGCGAACACATAGACACGCCGCCCCGAAAGGACAAGAATGGCGCCCTTGGCCGACCCGCTGCCGGGATCGCCGGACGGGCCGCCGGCAGACGCCCTGACGGTGTCGCGGACATCGGCCGCATTGCCGGGATTTGCTCCGTCCCGGACCCGTGCGCCGGTCGCCCGCGTCGCCAGACCGCCCCGCCCCGCCGCCGTCGGCAGGGCGGGGCTGTTTGTCTGGGTGCCGGTCTGTCTGGCACTTGGCATCGCTGGATGGTTCGCCCTGCCCGCCCCGCCGGGCTGGCCGCTGCGGGCCCTGGTCGTCGCGCTGGCCGCGCTGGGGCTGACCTGTGCGCGGGCCGGCCTGCCGCTGGCCGAACGCGGGCGGATCGGCTGGCCGCTGGCGGACTTTCTGCGCGTGGGCGGCATGGCGCTGCTACTGGTCGCGGCGGGCGCCGGGCTGGCCGGGCTGCGCTCGGCGCAGGTCGCGGCCCCGATCCTCGAATGGCGCTATTACGGCCCGGTCGAGGGCCGGCTGATCGAGATCGACCGATCCGCGCGCGACCGGCTGCGGCTGACCCTGGACCAGCTGCGTCTGCGCGACACGCCGCCCCAGCGCACGCCAGCGCGGGTGCGCCTGTCGCTGATGGATCAGGCGGCCCTGGACCTTCCCGCGCTCGGCCGGCGGGTGATGCTGACCGGCCATCTGGGCCCGCCTCCCGGCCCCGCCGCGCCCGGCAGCTTCGATTTCCGCCGCCATGCCTGGTTCGAGCGGCTTGGCGCGGTGGGCTATACGCGCAGTCCGGTGCTTGCCGTGGCCGAGGCCGAGGGCGGCCTCTGGGCGATGCACCGCGCCCGTATGGCGATCAGCGACGCGATCCGCGCGCGGATCGGCGGGCAGGAGGGCGCGGTCGCGGCGGCGCTGATGACCGGCGACCGCTCGGGCATCGAGGAGGCCACGAACGAGGTCATGCGGGCCTCGAACCTCTACCACATCATCTCGATCTCGGGCCTGCACATGAGCATGCTGGCGGGCTTCGTCTACGCGGCGCTGCGGATCGCGCTGGCCGCGATGCAGGGCCTGCGCGTCGGGGCCGCCTTGCCGATCCACAAGCTGGCGGCGCTGGCGGCGCTGCTGGCCGCAGCCGGCTACCTGTGGCTGTCGGGCGGCGGCGTCGCCACCGAACGCGCCTTCGTGATGGTCGCGGTGATGCTGCTGGCGATCCTTGCGGACCGGCGCGCGATCTCGTTGCGGACGGTGGCGCTGGCCGCCACGATCATCCTCGCCTACAGCCCCGAGGCGCTGGCATCGCCCGGCTTCCAGATGAGCTTTGCGGCGACCGTCGCGCTGATCCTCAGCTATGGTCCGTGGTCGCGCCTTTCGCCGCATCTGCCTGTCTGGCTGCGCCCGGTGGCAATGCTGCTGGTGTCGTCCCTTGTCGCGGCGCTGGCGACGTCGCCGATCGCCGCGGCGCATTTCAACCGGATGGCGCAGTATGGCCTGCTGGCCAACCTGCTGGTGGTGCCGGTGATGGGCACGCTGGTGATGCCCGCGGGGGTGATCGCCGCGCTGCTGGCGCCGGTCGGGCTGGCCGGGCCCGCGCTGTGGGTGATGGGCGTCGGCACGGCATGGATGCTGATGGTCGCGCGATTCGTTGCCGATCTGGGCGGCGCGGTCAGCGCGGTGGCCCTGCCGCCCGCGGCCGTGCTGCCGCTGATGGGGTTCGGCGCGACGCTGGCGGTCCTGTGCTGGCGGGGCCGGTTCGCGCGACCCCTCGGCATTCTGACCCTGGGCAGGGGGGCCGGGCTTGCGATGCTGGCCGCCGCGGCGGTCCTGTGGCTGGCCGAAAGCCGGCCGCTGCTGCTGGTCGCGCCCGAGGGCGAGGCGGTCGGCCTGATGACGGATGCCGGACGGGCCGTCTCGAAGCCCGCCGGGGGCGCCTTCGTCGTCAAGACCTGGCTGCTGGAGGATGGCGATATCGCCACCCAGGCCGAGGCCGCGGCCCGGACCGCATGGCGGGGCGATCGCCGCGACCGGCAGGCCGATCTGCCGGGCGGCTGGCAGATCCTGCACCTCACCGGCAAGGGCGCGGGGCAGCGCGCGGGCGCCGCCTGCCGGCCGCGCCGCATCCTTGTGGCGACCGAGGCGGTGACGGGTTTGCCCGACCCGCCCGACTGCCTCGTGCTGGACCCGCCGCGGCTGCGGCGCAGCGGCGCAGTGGCGATCGAGATGACGGCGGATGGCCCGCAACTGCGCAGCGCGACCGGGCGCCCGCCCGGCGCCGGCCGCCCGTGATCGCGCCCTACGGAAGTTCGGCGAAAACCCGGACCAGTCCCTGTTCCAGCTTGTCCAGCATCTCGTCCATCTGCGCCTCGGTCAGGATGAAGGGCGGGCACAGCACGATCGACTGCCCGAGGGGCCGGCAGATCAGGCCAACATCGGTGCAGGCGTTGGCGATCCGCTCGCTGACCGACAGTGCGCCGTCGAAGGGCGTCTTGCTGGCCCTGTCCTGCACCGCCTCGAGTGCCCACATGAAGCCCACGCCCCGCAATTCGCCGATATGCGTGCAGCGCTGCATGATCGCGCGCAGGCCCGCCTCCATGCGCGGCGCGAGGCGGCGAACATTCTCGGCAAGCCCCTCGTTCATGACCACGTCGATCGCCTTAAGGGCGATCGCGCAGCCGACCGGATGGCCCGAGGCGGTAAAGCCATGGGGGAATTCCTCGAACTTCTCGGCGGCGGCCTGCACCCGGTCGGCCAGGTCCGGCCCCAGGATGACCGCGCCCATCGGGAACAGCCCCGCCGTCAGGTTCTTCGAACTGATGATCGCGTCGGGCATGAAGCCGTAGGTCTGGCAGCCCCAGGTGTTGCCGGTCCGGCCGAAGCCGCAGATCACCTCGTCGGCGATCATCGGGATGGCGTGGCGCCGCAGGATCGGCAGCACCGCCTGGAAATAGCCGGAAGATGGCGGGATCACCCCGCCCGCGCCCATCACCGGCTCGCCAAAGAAACCCGCGATGGTGTCGGCGCCCTCGCGCAGGATGGTATCCTCAAGCTCGCGAGCGAGGCGCTGGGTGAACTGTTCCTCGGACTCGCCTGCCTCGCCGAACCCCCAGTAATGCGGACAGGTCAGGTGGATGAAGCCCGGCAGCGGCAGGCCGAAGGCCGAATTGTAGGGCTTGCCGGTCATGCTGGCCGAGACCGCGGTGACGCCATGGTAGGCGTTCGAGCGGGTCAGGATCTTGCGGCGCTGCGGATTGCCCTCGCTGGCATGCAGGAACCACAGCATCTTGACCATGGTGTCGTTCGCCTCGGAGCCGGAATTCGTGTAGAACACCTTGCCGCGGTCGAAGGGCGAGACCTCGACCAGCTTCTCGGACAGCATCACCGTCTGGTCCGACATCCGGCCGAACAGGGCGTGATAGCCGGGAAAGCGGTCATATTGCGCCTTCGCCGCCTCGGCCAGGCCCTTGTGATCAAAGCCCGCGACCATGTTCCACAGCCCGGAATTCGCATCCAGATAGCGGTTGCCGTCCACGTCGACGACATAGGGCCCCTCGCCATGCGTCAGCACCACCGCGCCGCGGCGATGGACACTGGGCAGGTCGGTGAAGCCGTACAGCGACCAGGCGTCGGCGCGGGCTTGCCAGCTTTGCGGACGATCCATCATCCTGCCTTCCTGCAAAGTCTGCCGTCAGGCTAGCCGCAGCACGATGCGCGTTCAATGGCCGCCCGGACCGGCCTCGCCTGCCGCGGCCTCCAGGGCCGCGATGTCGATGCGGCGCATCTGCATCAGCGCGGGCCAGACACGCCCAGCCTGCGGCCCCGACATCAGCGCGGCCGCGCGGCGCGGCACGATCTGCCAGGACAGGCCAAAGCGGTCCTTCAGCCAGCCGCATTGCGATTCGGCTCCGCCATCGGCGATCAGCGCCGTCCACAGCCGGTCGGTCTCGGCCTGATCCTCGGTCGCCACGCTGATCGAGGCGGCCTCGGACAGGCTGAAATGCGGCCCGCCATTCAGCAGCTGATAGGGCGTGCCGGCAAGGATCAGATCGACAGTCAGCACCCGGCCCGGCTGCGCCATCTGCTGGCCTTCGGGATAGCGCGAAATGGCGGTGATCCGGCTGTCGGGCAGCAGACCCACGTAAAGCCCGGCCGCCTCCAGCGCATGATCGGCGAACCAGAGGCAGGTCCTGACCTTCGGCGTCACGCCTGATGCGCCTTCGACCCGGTATGGCTGATCATCCAGGGCGTGCCGAAGCGGTCGCGGAACATCGCGAAGCGATCGGCCCAGAAGGTTTCGCCCGGCGCCATCGCCACGCTTTCGGCGCCGTCCGACAGCGCCCCGTGAACCCTGTCGAACTCGGCCGGCGAGGGGGTGTCGATATGGATGTAGAAGCCCTGCGGCCTGTCATACATCTCGTCGCTGTTGTCCGAGGCCATCACCATCGCGCTGCCCAGTTGCATGGCCATGTTCATCACCATGTCGTCGCCGCCGGGCATCCGCTGGTCGGGCGAGGCATCGCCATTGCGCATGACGCCCATCACCTCGCCGCCCAGCGTGTCGGCGTAATGGGTCATGGCCTCAAGGCAGTTTCCCTTGAAGAAGAGATAGATCGTTGGTTCCATGATCATCCCTCCTGCAATGTGGCGGCCAGCGCATCCAGCTGGTCGGCAACGGCGTCCCAGCCTTCGTGAAAGCCCATTTCCTCATGCTCGCGGCTGGCCTCGGCGGTCCAGTGACGCGCCGTTGCGACATAGCGCGTGCCCCCGCCGGGCGCGTCCTCGAACAGGATCTCGGCAACCATGAAGGGGCGCCCCGAGGGGCGCCATCCCGGCAGGAAGGCGTCAGTAAACACCAGCTTCCGACCCTCGTCGATCTGAAGGAAGACGCCGGTGTTGGGGAAAACCTCGCCCTCGGGGCCGTGCATGACGGTGGTGAATTCGCCGCCCGGCCGCAGGTCGATCACCACATCGCGGACCTGCCAGGGCTTCGGGCAGAACCACTCTTCCATCAGCACCGGATCGGTCCAGCAGCGCCACAGCTTGTCGCGCGGCGACGTCAGGACCCGGTCCAGGACCAGCGCATGCGCCTCGGTGGGCGCTTCGGTATGGCAACTCATGCGGTTCTCCTCTCGGGGTCCTGCAACAGCAGGACCAGATAGCGTTTCAGATGGTCGACACTGTCGGTTGCAAGGCCGGGATCGTCGGCGGCCTTGGCAAGGATGAAGGCGCCCTGAAGGACGGCCTGCGTATGGGCCGCAAGGCTGGTGGCGCTGAACCCGGTCAGGCCGCGCCGTGCCATCACCGCGGCGATGTCGGCTTCCAGCGTCGCGGCATGTCCGAAGATCGACGCGGCGCAGGCTGCCCGGATGCGCGGATGCTGGTGATAGACCTCCTGGGTCAGGGTGCCGACGAGGCAGGTGAATTCCTCGATCTCGCCCGCGATGATCTGGCGGCGGAAATCCACATAGGCCAGCAGACGGTCCAGCGGGTCGTCATGGTCATGATAGGGCGCGGCCGCGAACATCGCGCCCGTCGCCTGCGCCCAGTCCTCGGCCGCTGCCACGCCCAGATCGGCCTTGCTGGCGAAGTGGTGAAAGAACGCGCCCTTGGTCACACCGGCCTCGCGACACAGCTGGTCGACGCTGGTGGCGGCAAAGCCCTGCCGGCGAACGAGGTCGCGCGCGGCGCTCAGCAGCCGGTCTCGTCCGGCGCCGCGTGTCGAGGTGGGGGTCGAGGCGTTTTCCATGGGTCAACATACCAACCAGTTGGTATGTTTTCAACCCAGAATGCGCGGCCCCCGCGGAAAGCGGCTAGGTTCGGCGCAGGCCGATCAGGTCCAGATCGGCCTCGATCCCCGCCGGCGGCCCGCCGCCGATCTCGGCCCGCAGCGCGTCGAAACGGCGCCGCAGCTGGGCCTTCTCGTCGCCCTTGACGTCGTTCCACGGGCGGCCCTGCAAGGCCATCTGGAGGACGTAGTAGCCGATGAAATGCGCCCGTCCGCCGGCCAGCAGAAGCCGCCGATACGCCTCGTGCGCGCCAAGGGCACGCAGGGCCGCGGCATCGGGCACGCCGGCGGCGATCAGGGCGCGGGCGGTCGCGGGGCCGATATTGCGGATCGTGACGAGGTCGCTGTCCATGCCCGCCTTCCCAAAAGCCATGCATTCCTGTATCAGCGTGCGACTTTCAGGGACAAGCGCCATGACCGACGACGCCAGCACCGGGCCGGTGAAGAAACTGTTCATCAAGACCTATGGCTGCCAGATGAATGTCTATGACAGCCAGCGCATGGCCGAGGCGATGGGCGCGGAAGGCTATGTGCTGACCGAGGACCAGGCCGATGCCGACATGGTGCTGCTGAACACCTGCCATATCCGCGAGAAGGCGGCCGAGAAGCTGTATTCCGACCTCGGGCGGCTGAAGCCCCTGAAGGCGGAACGTCCCGACCTGACGATCGGCGTGGCCGGCTGCGTGGCACAGGCCGAGGGGGCCGAGATCATCCGCCGGATGCCGCTTGTCGATCTGGTGGTCGGGCCGCAGACCTATCACCGCCTGCCGCAGATGCTGCGCGGAGAGGCGCCCGCGGTCCTGACCGAGTTCCCCGCCGAGGACAAGTTCGACCACCTGCCCGAACGCCGCGCCACCCGCCGCGCGCCGTCGGCCTTCCTGACCGTGCAGGAGGGCTGCGACAAGTTCTGCGCCTTCTGCGTGGTGCCCTACACGCGCGGTGCCGAGGTCAGCCGCCCTGTCGACCGCATCCTGCGCGAGGCGCGCGATCTGGTCGCCCGCGGCGTGCGCGAGATCACCCTGCTGGGCCAGAACGTGAATGGCTGGCATGGCGCGGGGGCCGACGGGCGGGACTGGGGCTTCGGCCGGCTGATCCGGGCGCTGGCCGAACTGCCGGGGCTGGACCGCATTCGCTATACCACCAGCCATCCCAACGACATGGCCGAGGACCTGATCGCCGCGCATGGCGAGGTCCCGCAGCTGATGCCCTATCTGCATCTGCCGGTGCAATCGGGCAGCGACCGTATCCTGAAGGCGATGAACCGCAAGCACACCGCGGACCAGTATCTGCGCCTGATCGACCGGATCCGCGCCGCGCGGCCCGACATCATGCTGACCAGCGACTTCATCGTGGGCTTTCCGGGCGAGACCGACCGCGACCACGCCGACACGCTGGCCCTGATCGAGGCGGTCGGCTTCGGCACCGCCTTCAGCTTTCGCTATTCGCCGCGTCCGGGCACCCCCGCCCATGACCGCCCCGAGGTCGACGGCACCCTGGCCGATGCACGGTTGCAGGAATTGCAGGCGCTGCTGAGCCTCCAGCAGAAGGCCGCGCAACAGGCGATGGTGGGCCGCCGGCTGGGCGTGCTGTTCGAGAAGCCGGGCCGGCTGCCGGGCCAGATGGTCGGCAAGTCCGATTACCTCCATTCGGTCTTCGTCGATGCGCCGCAGGCCCGGCCCGGCGATCTGCTGCAGGTGCGCATCGTGGAAAGCGCGCCGAATTCGCTGCGCGGCGAACTGGCCGCCTGATCCGCCGGGCGGCGCGGGCGCGCCCCGCGCGTGGCGGTTGCCCATGCCCGAGGCGGCTGGCAAGCATGGAAGGCCGGCCCCCGTGAACGCGCGACCATATCGGGGGGCCGGCCCCTTCCGCGCGGACCAGCCTGCGCGAAAGCCGTGGGCAGGGCGGGAACGCGCCGCCATCTCTGCCGTCGTGGAAAAGGCCGCCCCCGAGGAACGCGCGAACAGGACTTGGGGGCGGCCTCTTTCGCCGCGGCGAACCCCGGCGAAAGCGCGATCGGTCCGGGCGGCTATTCGCCGCCGCCCAGCCCGTGAACATAGGTCGAGACGGCGCGGATATCGGCCTCGTCCAGACGCGAGGCCCAGGCCGGCATGACGCCATAGGGCCCTTCGGTGATGATCCGGTTCAGCGTCTCGGGCTCGCTGCCGTAAAGCCAGACCGCATCGGCAAGGTTCGGCGCACCCTGCGTCCGGTCGCCGCTGCCGTCCTCGGCGTGACATGCGGCGCAGTTCTCGGCATAGACCACCGCGCCCTCGGCGGCGCTGGCGGCATCATGCGGCAGGTCCGACAGCGACAGCACGTAATCCACGACCTGCTGGATCTGCGGCCGCTCCAGCAGCCCGTCGCGGCCAAAGCGCGGCATCTCGGAATAGCGGGTGTCGGGATCGTTCGGGTCGCGGATGCCGTGCTGCAGCGTCAGGTGGATGTCCTCCAGCGTGCCGCCCCACAGCCAGTCATTGTCCAGAAGGTTGGGATAGCCCCGCGCCCCCGCCGCGCCCGAACCGTGGCATTGCGCGCACCAGGTGCGGAACACCGCGCCGCCTGCATTGGTCGCGTAGTTCACCAGTTCGGGATCGTTCGGGATCTCGGACAGCTCGACCGAGGCAAGGCGGGTCTGGATCGCGGCATTGGCCTGGTCGAAGCGTTCGATCTCGGCCGCGACCTGCTGGCGGTTGGTGGTGCCCAGCAGGCCCCTTGTCGCCCCGTTGACAAGCGGGATCGCGGGATAGGCGATCACGTAGAAGACCGCCCAGACGATGGTGGCGTAGAAGGTCCACAGCCACCAGCGCGGCATCGGGTTGTCGTATTCGGTGATGCCGTCCCATTCATGGCCGGTCGAGGGCACCTCGTGGGCGATCACGCCATGCCGGCCCCGGGCTCGCTTCTTCGGCGCGGCCGGGCGGTCGGGGGCGGTCCGCGGCGGGATGTCCCCGGCCAGCTTGGCCGCGTGTTCGCTGTCGGCGGCCTGACGTTCCAGACCGATCCGGTCGTCCTCGCCGGGGGCGCCCGTTTCCGGCTTGTCCTTGTCCTCGGCCATCAGCGGCCCTCCTTGTCATCCGGCGGGGTCGGTCGGGTCTCGTGGCGAAAGATGCTTTCGGCGGCGTCGCGTTGCAGGCGGCGTGCGCCGGGGCGGAAGATGAACAGGACCATGCCGACGAAGAACAGAACCAGCGCCAGCAAGGCCCAGCTGTCCGCCAGTTGGCGCAGGAAGCTGTAGCGATCCATCCCCGCCCCCTCAGCGCGCCGCGTCGGGCTCGAAGGTCGAGAAATCGACCATCGTGCCCAGCACCTGAAGATAGGCGACCAGCGCATCCATCTCGGTCAGTTGCGGCTGGCGGTCGAAATTGCGCTGCTGCGCGCCGGGATAGCGTTCCCCCAGCCCCGCGGCATCGGCATCGGGATTGGCCTGGGCGCGGAAATCCTCGGCCGCGGCGGCGATCATCGCGTCATCATAGGGAACGCCCACCATGGCATCGGTCCGCAGCCGCTGGGCGATCGTGTCGGTGCCGATCACCCGATCCTTCAGGAAGGCGTATTTGGGCATGATCGATTCGGGCACGACCGATTGCGGGTCGGTCAGGTGGTCGACATGCCACTCGTCCGAATAGCGCCCGCCGACCCGCGCCAGATCCGGCCCGGTGCGCTTCGAGCCCCACTGGAACGGGTGGTCATACATCGACTCGGCGGCGAGGCTGTAATGGCCATAGCGTTCGACCTCGTCGCGCATCGGGCGGATCATCTGGCTGTGGCAGACATAGCAGCCCTCGCGCACATAGACGTCGCGGCCGGCCAATTCCAGCGGCGTGTAGGGGCGCACCCCCTCGACCTTCTCGATGGTGTTTTCCAGATAGAACAGCGGGGTGATCTGGACGATGCCGCCGATGGTCACCACCAGGAAGGAAAACACCAGCAGCAGCGAGGCGTTCTTTTCCAGGATCTTGTGTCTGGCAAGAATGGACATGCGGTGCCTCCCTCACTCGGCCGGGACGCCGACGGCGGTCGAGAACGCCTTCGGCTGGCGGGCGACGGTGGCCCACAGGTTGAAGACCATGATGATGCCTCCGGCGAGGAACAGCACCCCGCCAAGCGCCCGCACCACGTTCATCGCGAACTTGGCCTGCACGGTGTCGACGAAGGCGTTCACCAGGAAGCCCTGGCTGTCGACCTCGCGCCACATCAGCCCCTCCATGATCCCCGACACCCACATCGACGAGGCGTAGAGAACCAGCCCGATGGTCGCGAGCCAGAAATGCCAGCTGACCAGCGACAGGCTGTAGAGCCGCTCGCGCCCCCACAGCCGCGGCACGAGGTAGTAAAGCGCGCCGAAGGTGATCATGCCGTTCCAGCCCAGCGCGCCGGAATGGACATGGCCGATCGTCCAGTCGGTGTAATGCGACAGGCTGTTCACGGCCTTGATCGACATCATCGGCCCCTCGAAGGTGGCCATGCCGTAGAAGCCGACCGCCACAACCATCATGCGGATGATCGGGTCGGTGCGCAGCTTGTCCCAGGCGCCGGACAGGGTCATCAGCCCGTTGATCATGCCGCCCCAGCTGGGCATCCACAGCATGATCGAGAACACCATGCCCAGCGTCGAGGCCCAGTCGGGCAGCGCGGTATAGTGCAGGTGATGCGGGCCGGCCCAGATATAGAGGAAGATCAGCGACCAGAAATGGATGATCGACAGCTTGTAGCTGTAGACCGGACGCTCGGCCTGCTTGGGGATGAAGTAGTACATCATGCCCAGGAAGCCCGCGGTCAGGAAGAAGCCGACGGCGTTGTGGCCGTACCACCACTGCACCATCGCGTCCTGCACGCCCGCGAACAGCTGCACCGACTTGCTGCCGAAGATGCTGACCGGAATCGCCAGGTTGTTGACCACATGCAGCATCGCGATGGTCACGATGAAGGCAAGGTAGAACCAGTTGGCGACGTAGATATGCGGCTCCTTGCGCTTGATGATCGTGCCGAGAAACACCGCCAGATAGGCCAGCCACACGGTGGTCAGCCACCAGTCGACATACCATTCCGGCTCGGCATATTCCTTGGACTGCGTCGCGCCGAGGATGTATCCGGTCGCGGCCAGCACGATCACCAGCTGATAGCCCCAGAACACGAACCACGCGGTGTTGCCGCCCCACAGCCGCGCCGCCGAGGTGCGCTGGACGACATAGAAGCTGGTGGCGATCAGGGCGTTGCCGCCGAAGGCGAAGATCACCGCGCTGGTATGCAGCGGTCGCAGCTTGCCGAAATTGGTGTAGCCCTGGAACAGGTCGCTGAAGTTCAGCACCGGAAAGGCCAGCTGGAAGGCGATGATGACCCCCACCAGAAAGCCCACCACGCCCCACAGCGCCGTGGCGATCACCCCGGCGCGCACCACGCCGTCCATGTATTCGTTCGGGTTCGCCGCCACGACGGGCTCGTCGATGCGGCGCAGCACCCAGATGAACAGGCCGCCGGCAACGAACATCACTGTCAGCGCGTTGACCATGTAGGCCAGATCATGCGCCATGTTCGCGCCGATCGCCGATGAAAGGGCAATCACCCCCAGCACGATCAGCTTCACGTAGTTCGACATGGTGTCCCCGTATCCTGGTCGCCTGGCCGGGGCCGACGCGAACGGCGAATCGTCCCGCGCGGCGCATGGCTTTCACATCATGGCATAGGTGGGCGGTCCGCAGGCAACCTTGATCTGGGTCAAGTATCGGGTTTGACGCGGATCAAGGTGAACTGCACCGATCAGGCGCAGCATCGGGACCGACTCACCCAAGGGAGGCTGCGATGGCCTACAGGACGATCTTCACGGTTCTTTCGGACCCCCGGCAATTGCCCCAGCTTGACGCCGCGGCCGGCCTTGCGGCGCGCGAGGACGGTCATCTCGACATCCTCTGCCTCGGGATCGACAACAATCAGGCCGGCTACTACTTTCCCGGCGGATCGCCCTACGCCTTCCAGGAGGCTATCGACACCGCGCTGGAGGATGCGGCCGCGTTGGAACAGGCGGTTCGCCAGCATCTGGCCGGCGCGCATGACCTGCGGTGGTCGGTGGATTCGGCGGTCGCGCAGACCGGCGGCATGGCAAACCTGATCGGCATGAAGGCGCGATTCTCGGATGTGACGGTGCTGGGACGGCCCTACGAGCCCGGCGCCCCCGCCGAGGCCGAGGCGATCGTCGAGGCGGCAATGTTCGAGGGCGGCTGCCCGGTCCTGGTGCTGCCCGCCAGCGGCCTGCCGCCGCAGCCGCCTCGGCGCATCCTTGTCGCCTGGAACCAGTCGGTCGAGGCGTTGGCCGCGGTCCGCCGGGCGCTGCCGATGCTGCGATCGGCGGCGATGGTCGAGATCACGGTGATCGACCCGCGCCGCGGCGGGCCCGAACGCTCGGACCCCGGCGGGGCGCTGACCCAGATGCTGACCCGCCACGGCGTGCGCGCCGAGATCGCCGTGCTGGCCCGCACCGCGCCGACCATCAGCGACGAGCTGATCCGCCGCGCGACCGAGATCGACGCCGACATGATCGTGATGGGCGCCTATGGCCATTCCCGCTTTCGCGAGGCGATCCTGGGCGGCGCGACCCGCAAGATGCTGGAAAAGGCCAGCGTGCCGGTGTTCATGGCCCGCTGAGGCACCGCCGCCGCAATCCCCACGCGGTGCAGAAACGACAAAGGCGGCCCGAGGGGCCGCCTTCTCTGCTGTTCGCGAGGCCGGAAGGGCTCAGGCGAATTTCAGGTTCGATGCCGATTCGCGGCCGTCACGACCGGTTTCGATGTCGAAGGTCACGGCCTGACCGTCCTGCGGATGGGGCAGGCCCGCACGCTCGACCGCCGAGATGTGCAGGAACACGTCGCGCTTGCCGTTTTCGGGCTGGATGAAGCCGAAGCCCTTGGTGGCGTTGAACCATTTCACGGTGCCGTTGGCCATCGTGAGATCTCCTTTAACAATTGCCGCCCGCGGAACTGCGGCGGCCCGGCTGGTCAGATCAAACTCGAAGACTGAAGCCGGGTAAGGGAGACAGATCGAAGCAGAGATAACGTAGCCGCCGCTGCATAGCGCATTTCCGGCGTCCCGGCAAGCCGCGCGGTGCCGGACCGCCGCCAGTCAGGCGATCCAGCCGCCATCCGCGTCATCGCCCGATTCCTCGACCAGCCGCGCGAAGTCGGGCAGCACCACCCCGCGCTTGCCGACCAGTTCGATCACCCCGTCGCGTTTCAGCGCGTTCACTTGTCGGCTGACGGTTTCCAGCGTCAGGCCCAGATAGTCGGCCATCGCCTCGCGGGTCAGCGGCAGGTCGATCTCGCTGCGGCTGTCGAGGCTGCGACCATTCAGCGCGGCCTCGCGGCGCGCGATGATGGCAATGAACGAGGCGATCTTCTCGCGCGCGCTCTTGCGGCCCAGAAGCAGCATCCATTCGCGGGCCGCGTCCAGTTCGTCCAGCGTCATCTCGAGCAGGCGGTGCGACAGGTGCGGGACCTCGCGCAGGATATCGTCGAAGGCCTTGCGGCGGAAACAGCACAGCACGACCCGGGTGGTCGCCACGGCATTGTAGGTGGCGCGCTCGCGCCCCGGCCGGCCCAGGAAATCGCTTGGCAGCAGCAGGCCGACCATCTGGGTGCGCCCGTCCTCGAGGGTCTGCGTCAGGGTGGCCACGCCGGTCACCACCGAGGCCACGAAATCCATCCGGTCGCCGCCCCAGACGATCGTCTGGCCCGGCTCGTAGCTGCGATAGAACTTGATGCCTTCCAGCAGCGCCAGTTCGTCGGTCTCGCAATGCGCACACACCGCCCGATAGCGGATCGGGCAGTCCTCGCAGCGTCCCTCGCCGTGGGAGGAAACGGCGCCGGGGTCGTGCTTGATCTGGGTCAATGTCTGCGCGCTCATCCTGCTTCATGTCTACGGCCATGAGCCGAATTTCGCAACTGAGGCAGATGGGACTGTTTGACGCGCGGGTGCCGCGCTACACCAGCTATCCGCCCGCCACACAGTTTTCGCCCGAGGTCGGCGCCGCGCAGGCGGCACGCTGGATCGCCGCGATTCCCGCCGGATCGCAGGTCTCGCTTTACGTCCATGTGCCGTTCTGCCGCCGGCTCTGCTGGTTCTGTGCCTGCCGCACGCAGGGCACGCAAAGCCTCGATCGGGTGCGCGTCTATGCGCAGACGCTGCTGACCGAGATCGCCGCCCTGCGGGCGCGGATGGCGCCGGGGGTGCGGCTGTCGCGGCTGCACTGGGGCGGCGGCACGCCCACGCTGCTGCCGCCGGAGCTGATGCAGACGCTTGCCGGCGCCATCCTCGAGGCGTTCCCGATGGCCGAGGGGGGCGAATTCTCGGTCGAGATCGACCCGGCCGAGATCGACGCGCCGCGCATGGCCGCGCTGGCCGCGATCGGCATGACCCGCGCCTCGATCGGCGTGCAGGATTTCGACCCGCTGATCCAGGAGGCCATCGGCCGGCCGCAAAGCTTCGAGATCACCGCCCGGACCGTCGATCTGATCCGCGACCACGGCATCGCCAGCCTGAACGCCGACATCCTCTACGGGCTGCCCCACCAGACCCGTTTTCGCATGGCCGACAGCGTGCAGAAGCTGCTGGCCCTGGGGCCGGACCGCGTGGCGCTGTATGGCTATGCGCATGTGCCCTGGATGTCGCGGCGCCAGGTGATGATCCCCGAGGCGCATCTGCCCGACAGCGAGGCCCGGCTGGAGCTGTTCGGCACCGCACGCGACCTGCTGCGCGCCGATGGCTTCGTGCAGATCGGCATCGACCATTTCGCGCGACCGTCCGACGGGCTGGCGCGGGCGCGCGACCGGGGCAGGCTGCGGCGCAACTTCCAGGGCTACACCGACGATCGGGCCGAGGTGCTGATCGCCCTTGGCGCCTCGTCGATCTCGCGCTTTCCGCAGGGCCATGCGCAGAACGCCCCCTCGACCGGTGCCTATACCGAGGCGGTGCGCGAGGGCCGCCTGCCGGTGGCGCGCGGCCATGCCTTCACCGACGAGGATCGCTGGCGCGGCCGGATGATCGAATCGCTGATGTGCGATTTCCGCATCGATGCGCGCGAGATGATCGAGCAGCACGGCATGTCGGCCGCCCGGCTTCAGCACCTGATCGCGCCGCTGGTCGCACGCTTCGGCACGGTGCTGCGGGTCAGCCCGGCAGGGGTGGTGATCCGTCCCGAGGGCAGGCCCCTGACCCGGATGATCGCGCAGCAGCTGGACGCCTATACCCTGCTGCCCAGCACCCATTCCCCGGCGATCTGACGCGGGACGCGGTGCGGGGTCGGGCCGCGATCAGACGCCGGCCCGGTCGGCACAGGCGTCCGGGGGCTCGACCTCGATTGTGGCATGGGCGATGCCGAAATCCTCGCGCAGGCGGTCCTTCGCGCGGCGCGTGATCTCGGCAAAGTCGCCATCCGCGATCACCAGATGCAGCGAGGCGGCAAGCCGGTGTTCGTCGATCTGCCATAGATGCAGGTGATGAACGTCGGCCACTCCCTGCAGCCCGCGCAGGCTCGCCACCACGGCGGCGGGATCGCTGTCGCGTGGCGCAGCCAGCATCAGCATTCGCAGGACCGGGCCCAGCTCGGCCACGACATGCGTCACGATCACCGCGGAAATCGCCAGCGTCAGGACCGGGTCGGCGAGGTTCCAGCCAAAGGCCCAGATCAGCGCGCCCCCGCAGATGACCGCGACCGAAACGCCCGCATCGGCCAGGTTGTGCAGGAAGGCGGCGCGAATGTTGACGCTGGACCGCGACAGCCGCCAGACCAGCGCCGCGGTGGCCAGATCGATCACCAGCGCCAGCCCGGCCAGCGCCATGACCAGCTCGCCCGCCACCTGCGGCAGATCGGCAAGACGGCCGATCGCCTCGATGGCCAGCCACAGCGACACCGCGATCAGCGCCAGATAGTTGACGAAGGCCGCGACGATCTCGGCCCGGCCCCAGCCATAGCTGAAATCCGGGCTGGCGGCCCTGCGCGCCAGCCGCCGCGCGCCGAAGGCAAGAACCAGCGCCATCGCGTCCGACAGGTTGTGGATGCCGTCCGCGATCAGCGCGGTCGAATCAGCGATCAGCCCGCCACCGATCTGCGCGGCGGTCAGCGCCAGGTTGATCGCGACGGCCCAGCCGATCGCGCCGTCGCCGCCCGGCACGGAATGGTGATGCCCGTGATGCGAAGGGCCGCGATGCGACGGGCCGTGGTGGTCGTGGCCCATCAATGCGCCTCGGCCCAGTTCGCGCCGCTGCCTGCATCGACGACCAGCGGCACCGACAGCCTGACGGCGGGTTCCGCGGCTGCCTCCATCACCCGCCGGGCGGCGGCGATCAGGTCCTCCACCGCGCCCTCCTCGACCTCGAAGACCAGTTCGTCATGGACCTGCAACAGCATCCGCGCCGGCAAATGCGCGATGGCGGCGGGCATCCGGATCATGGCCCGGCGGATGATGTCGGCGGCGGCACCCTGGATCGGGGCGTTGATCGCCGCGCGCCGGGCCCCGCCGGCCGCCGGGCCGGACTGGTTGATGCCGGGCGTGTTGATGCGCCGCCCGAACAGGGTGCGCACCGCGCCGTCTTCCTTGGCCCCCGCCACGGTGGCGTCCATATAGGCACGGATTTCCGGGAATCGTTCGAAATAGGTGTCGATGAAGGCCTGCGCCTCGGCCCGCGGTATGCGCAGGTTGCGTGACAGCCCAAAGCCCGAGATGCCGTAGATCACCCCGAAATTGATCGCCTTGGCCTGCCGGCGGATCATCGGGTCCATGCCCTCGACCGGCACCCCGAACATCTGGCTGGCGGTCATCGCATGGATGTCGATGCCGTCCCTGAAGGCCTGCTTCAGCGCCGGGATGTCGGCCACATGCGCAAGAATCCTCAACTCGATCTGGCTGTAGTCGAGGCTGACCAGCCGGTAGCCGGGTGCCGCCACGAAGGCCTCGCGGATGCGGCGGCCATCCTCGCTGCGGACGGGGATGTTCTGCAGGTTCGGATCGGTCGAGGCCAGCCGCCCGGTCTGCGCTCCGGCGATGGAATAGCTGGTATGAACGCGCCCCGTATCGGGGTTCACGTGGCCCTGCAGCGCGTCGGTATAGGTCGATTTCAGCTTGCTGACCTGCCGCCAGTCCAGCACCCGCGCGGCAAGGTCATGTTCGACCGCCAGATCCTCCAGCACGTCGGCGCTGGTCGAATAGGCCCCGGTCTTGCCGGTCTTGCCGCCCGCAAGCCCCATCTTGTCGAACAGGATCTCGCCCAGTTGCTTGGGGCTGCCGACGTTGAATTTTTCGCCCGCAAGGCCGTGAATCTCGTCCTCAAGCTGCGCCATCTTCTGGGCGAAGGCGTTCGACATCCGCTTCAGCGTGTCGCCATCGACGCGGATGCCGGCCATCTCCATCTCGGCCAGCACCGGCACCAGCGGGCGCTCCAGCGTCTCGTAGACGGTCGTGACCTTCTCGGCCGGCAGCATCGGCGCGAAATGCTGCCACAGCCGCAGGGTCACCTCGGCATCCTCGGCGGCATAGGGCACGGCCTTGTCGATGGCGACCTGGGCAAAGCCGATCTGCGCCTTGCCCGACCCGATCAACTCCTTGATGGGGATGCACTTATGGCCAAGATAGCGTTCGGCCAGCTCGTCCATGCCGTGGTTGTGGGTGCCGGCATTCAGCGCATAGGACATCAGCATCGTGTCGGCGAGGGGCGCCATGCGGATGCCGTGTCGGGCCAGGATCTTCCAGTCGTATTTCAGGTTCTGGCCGATCTTCAGGATCGCCGGGTCCTCGAGCACGGGTTTCAGCGCGGCCAGAACCTCATCCAGTGGCAATTGCCCCTCGACCAGCGCGCTGGAGCCGAACAGGTCACCGCTGCCCGCGACATGGCCCACCGGGACATAGCAGGCAGCGCCGGGCCGGACCGACAGCGAGATGCCGACGATCCCGGCCTGCATCTCGTCAAGCCCGGTGGTCTCGGTGTCGATGGCGACATGGCCGGCCTCGCGGATCGCGGTGATCCACGCCGTCAGCGCGGCCATGTCCGAGACCCGTTCGTAGCCTGCCGCGTCGATGCCCGGCAGATCGGGTGCCGCGGGCGCGTGCGAGGGCGGCGCGGCCTCGACCGCCGGCGCCTCGGCGCCCAGCCGCTCGGCCACGCGCGCGGTCAGGGTCCGAAACTCCATCTCGGCCAGAAAGCCCAGCAGCGCCTCGGGCTCGGGGTCGCGGACCTCAAGGCTTTCCAGCGTGAAATCCAGCGGCGTGTCGCAATCCAGTTGCACCAGACGCTTGCTGACGCGGATCTGCTCGGCATGGTCGATCAGGGTCTGGCGGCGCTTGGGCTGCTTGATCTCGTCTGCACGTGCCAGCAGCGTTTCAAGATCGCCATATTCCTCGATCAGCTGCGCGGCGGTCTTGATGCCGATGCCCGGCGCACCCGGCACGTTGTCGACCGAATCGCCGGCCAGCGCCTGCACGTCCACGACGCGGTCGGGACCGACACCGAATTTCTCGCGCACCTCGTCGGGACCGATCAGCCTGGCCTTGATCGGGTCCAGCATGTCGACCCCGTCGCCGACGAGTTGCATCAGGTCCTTGTCGCTGCTGATGATGGTGGCCGACCCGCCCGCCTTGCGCGCCTGGCAGGCCAGCGTGGCGATGATGTCGTCGGCCTCGTATCCCTCGATCTCGATGCAGGCGATGTTGAAGGCGCGGGTGGCGTGCCGGGTCAGCGGGAATTGCGGGCGCAGATCCTCGGGCAGCTCGGGGCGGTTGGCCTTGTAGAGGTCGTAGATCTCGTTGCGAAAGGTCTTGGCCGAATGGTCGAAGATCACCGCCGCATGGGTGGGCGCGTCGCTGCCATGCTCGTCCGTGACGTATTTCCACAGCATGTTGCAAAAGCCCGCGACCGCGCCGACGGGCAACCCGTCGGACTTGCGCGTCAGCGGCGGCAGGGCGTGATAGGCGCGGAAGATGAAGGCCGAACCGTCGATCAGATGCAGGTGGCAGCCCTTGCCGAATACGGGCGCGTCCGAGGTCATGGCAGCGGTCCTTTCGCGATCTGCGGACCGTTCTGGCAGAAAGCCGCGGCGGGCGCAAAGGGGCGCTGCACGCCGTGGCGGGCTACGGGCGGCGGCGCCGTCCGAGCCTTGGCGATCCCCCTCGATGGGGGTCGTCAAGGCTGCGCCGGGCCGGGACGGAACCGGCGCGGCGGCGGCTCAGTGATCGTCGCCGGCGTGGTCGCGGTCGATCACGAAGCGCTTGTCGCAATAGCCGCAATCGACAAACCCGGTCTCGGGCGAGATCGCCAGCCAGACCCGCGGATGGCCAAGCCCGGCCGCGTCGTCGCCGTCGCAGGCGACCCGCCAGCGGGTGACGATCGCCTCGGCCGGCGCCGGCATGCGCAGCGCCGCGGGCTCCTGGCCGGTGGACAGCGGATTCTCGGGCGTGACGTGTTCGGACATGGCGGGCCTTCTTGTGGCGGCGTGCGTCATCTGGTCTAACCCCATTAGCGCAGCGCCGCCCGCCTTCGCAAGCCTTGCACGGACCCGCCCCATGTCGAATGCCCTCGAAATCCTCGGCCTGCGCAAGACCTATGCCGCGCAGGGCCGCGTGCCCGCCAAGGAGGCGCTGAAGGGCATCGACCTCGCGATCCCGGCAGGCAGCATCTTCGGCCTGCTGGGGCCGAACGGCGCGGGCAAGTCGACCCTGATCAACACCCTCGCCGGTCTGGTCAACAAGACCGCCGGCAAGGTCACGATCTGGGGCTTCGACCAGGACGTGAACCCGCGCCAGTCCCGCGCCGCCATCGGGGTGATGCCGCAGGAACTGAACATGGACCCCTATTTCAGCCCCCGCGCCAGCCTCGAGGTGCAGGCCGGTCTCTACGGCGTACCGAAATCCGAACGCTGGACCGACGAATTGCTTGCGCTGGTCGGGCTGACCGACCAGGCCAATGCCTATGCGCGGAACCTGTCGGGCGGGATGCGGCGACGGCTGCTGCTGGCCAAGGCGCTGGTCCACCGCCCGCAGATCCTGGTGCTGGACGAGCCCACAGCCGGGGTCGACATAACCCTGCGCGAGATGCTGTGGCAGAATGTCCGCCGCCTGAACGACGACGGCATGACGATCATCCTCACCACCCACTACCTCGAGGAAGCCGAACAGATGTGCGACGAGATCGCCATCATCAATCACGGCCAGCTGGTCGTGCAGGAAGGCACCCGCGAGCTGCTGGCGCGTGCCGACGGCAAGACGCTGGTGATCGATGCGGGCGGGCGGGTCGCGCTGCCGTCCCTGCCGGCGGGCGCGCATCCCGAATGGCGGCCGGACGGGCAGCTTGCGATCAGCTATCCCCCCTCGCTGATCCGCGCCGACCAGTTGCTGGACGCGCTGCGCGGCGCGGGCGTGCCGATCCTCGACGTCGCCAGCGAACAGCCCGACCTCGAGGAGGTGTTCGTCACCATGACGCGCGGCTGAGGCGGCTCAGTCGCGCAGGCTGACCATCGGCCCCATCGGCCGGCCACCCATGATGTGCAGATGGAAATGCGGCACCTCCTGGACGCCATGCGGGCCGGCATTGCTGATCGCGCGAAACCCCTGCCCGGCCTCGAGGCCGATGCCCTCGCGGGCGCAGACCTCGGCGCACAGGCGCATGAAGCCGGCGATTTCTTCGGCCGAGGCATTGGCGGCGAAATCGTCAAGGCTGACATAGCGCCCCTTCGGGATCACCAGCACATGGCTGGGCGTCTTCGGGGCGATGTCGCGAAACGCGAGGGCGTGGTCGTTCTCGGCCACGGTGTCGTTCGGGATCTCGCCGCGCAGGATGCGCGCAAAGATGTTGCTGTCGTCATAGTCGAAGGCCATCGGCATCGTCCTTTGTCAGTCGTCGAACAGGTTCGGGGTGGCGGCCAGATCCTGCGCGATTTCCGGCGAGACATCCAGAAACCGCGCCAGCGCGGCGGCATTGCGCTCGATCCCCTGCGCGGCGGCGCAGGTCTCGAAGCGGGAAAAGCCCATGTCGCGCAGCCGTTCGACCTCGTGTTCCAGATCGCCGCGAACCACCGGCAGCAGCCGGTCAAGCACGTCGGCCGGTGTGCTGTCGTTGGCCAGCCCGATCCGGCCCATGTGGCCGCGCAGATAGTCGTCGTCGAAGGGTGTGTCGATGAACAGGATGCGCGCCTCGGCCCGGTCGGCCGCGAAATCGCTGATGAGGTTCAGCCCCGAGGGGTCGAGGCACAGCACCAGCTGGGTCGCGTCAAGCTGTTCGAACAGCAGCTTGACCAGCGCACGGCGGTGCCGCGCGCGCTTGGCCACGGTCGAGGCCACGCCGCCCATGTCGGGCAACGCCGCATCCGCCTCGTCGAAGACGTAGTCGACGGCCGGAATCGCGGTCAGCGCCCGGATCCGCGCGGTGAGCCGCTTGGCGACATGCCATTTCTTGGCGACGATCAGATGCACCACATGCGACCGCCCCAGGCTGCCGTCGGTTTCCCAGGCGCGCGGCGCGAATCGCCGGCCGACCCGTCCCCGACCGGTCAGGAAGCGGATCAACCGGGGGCCCTCGGCCGAGATCGGAAACTCCTGCCCCTCGGACTGCCACAGCGCGCCCAGCCCTGCCCGCAACTGCTGCGCCTCGGCGCTGATCTTGCGCGCGAACAGGCTGTCCTGCCGCAGAAGAAGGTCGTAGTGGTCGTTGTAGAACGTGACCGGCATGCCGTAATCGGTGAACATCAGGAAGGTCAGCGACCGTGACCGGATCTGGGTGCGCGGCACCAGATGCGCGACAAGGGTCTGGAAGAAGGTCTCGTCGGGGATCCAGGTCGTGCGGAAGAAGCGCGGGATGGCCGGCACGGTCGCGATCAGTTCCAGCACCGCCTCGACCGTCCGGCGGCGCAGGCACCACCATTGCGAGCCGATCATCACCTGCAGGCCCTCGGGAACGCTGCGCTGCAGGCCAAGCCGCTTCTGCACCGCCATGCTGGCATAGAACAGCGCCTTCTGGCGGCGCTCGTTGAACCAGTGGCGATAGATCAGACGTTCCTCGGTGATGCCGGTCTTGATCCAGCCGCCATTCAGGAAATCGACGCATTCGATGTGGTCGCATTCCTCGCTGTCGAGGAAGCGCCGCGCATATTCCGCCGACTTCACCGGCATGCAGTCGCCCGACAGCAGGTAGAAATGCGTCGCCTGGCTGAACCGCGCCTCGGCCTCGCGCAGGGTCGTCAGCGTCGCCCCGACCAGCGACCATTCGCCCCAGCCGCAGCGGATGCGGCGCGGCGCGAAACACACGCGGGGATGATCGGCCAGGGCCTCGCGGATGCGCCGGTAATCCTCGCGCGGGGCATTGCGGTCGTGGTGGATCGCCACGAAATCGCCCGCGGCGGTCAGGCGCCGCGCCTGATCGATCACCCCCTGCGGGTCCTTGTGGGTCAGAAGGATGAACGCGATGCGCGCCATGGCGGAAGAAAACCCGTGCCGTTTCCGAATGATGGGACGGAAGACATTGATCTTCCGTGCGGCTTTTGCTTTTGTCTGTAAGCATTTTCAGCGCGCGGGCAAGCGGTCAGCGGATCCTCCGCACCGCCCGGCCCCGCCGGCGCCGCGGAACGGAGTTTCGACAGATGGCCTTCCCCGGGGTCTGGATGACCAAAAGCGAAAGCATGATCTATCGGGTGGTGCCGAAATGCGCCTGCTCGACCATCGGGCAGATCATGTTCTATTCCGACCACGGGGCGTTCTACGACGGCGACATCCACGACTCCCGCGCCGGGCTGCACAAATGGTCGCAGGATGAAAGCCAGCCCGCCATCGAACGCGCGGTCAGGGCGCGCGAGGCGCTGACCTTCACCTGCGTCCGCAACCCCTATGCGCGCATCCTGTCGTCCTTCTTCGACAAGATCGCCGGGATCCAGCGCAACGGCCGGCGCTATCGCGGAAACCTCGTGCCACAGCTGGCGCAACGCTATGGCATCGAGGTGGGCAGCCCCGAGAACGGCTTCGACTTCGACCAGATCGCCAGCTTCCGCCGGTTCCTGCTGTTCGCCCGCGACACGATCCGCTTTCGCCGCCCGATGGAACCCGACATCCACTGGTCCGCGATGTCCGGCCACATCGCCACCTTCATCGCCAATGGCGGCCGATATGACCGCATCTTCTTCACCGAGACCTTCAACGAGGGCATGCAGGACGTCCTGTCCGCCAGCCGCACGCCCGTCGCCGTCGACCTGGCCGAGGTGCCGCGCTTCAACGAGTCCGAGGGCCACGGCCCGAGGCGCGCCCACAAGGTCAGCGCCTATTTCGACGATCTCTCGCGGCACCTGATCTGGGACATCTACAAGGATGATTTCCAGCTGTTCCGCTATGATTTCGACGACCCCGACAACAAGCTGCCCACCGGCAAGATCGACCTCGACGAGGTTCACGCCAAGCTGGGCCGCTGAAGAACACCGGGCGCGACCCCCGAAGGATCGCGCCCCGCGGCGGCACCCGGCGCGGACGCCCGGCTACTCCAGGTGGCTCTCCATGAACCACAGGTCCTTGTCGGCGGTGCGCGACGCGGCGGTGAAGATGTCGGCCGTGTTGGCGTCGCCCGCCTCGTCGGTGGCGTCGATCGCGGCGCGCAGCTTCTCGCCGTGATCGCGCATCCGCTCGCAGACTGCCTTGATATGGTCGGCGGCCTTGGTCAGATCTGTCGGATAGGGTTTCAGGGTGCTAGCCTCGGCCACCGCCTCGGCCGTGCCGATGGCCACGCCGTCAAGGATCTGCACACGCTCGGCCATCACGTCCAGATGACCCTGAAGATTGGCGTGGACGGTGTCAAACAGCTCGTGCACGGCGATGAAGTTCACGCCCTTGACGTTCCAATGCGCCTGCTTGATCGCCATGCCAAGCGCCAGCCCGTCCGCCAGCCGGGCGTTCAGTTCCGAAATCGCGGTCTTGCGGGCATTGTCGCTGAGCCCCTTCACCTTCACGGCCATGTCGTGATCCTTCCATGCTGTGGCATTCGCCTCCCAACACATGGCCCCTGCGCGGGGTTCCCGCGGCCTGCGCGGGGGCCGGGCATGAAAAAACGGCGTCCGCCACGGGGCAGCCGCCGTCAAGGCCGTCAGCCGGCAGAACGAGGTCGGATCAGACCGCGCCCTTGATGAAGGTCACCGCGTCGCCGACGGTCTGGATGGTCTCGGCGGCATCGTCGGGAATCTCGATCCCGAACTCTTCCTCGAAGGCCATCACCAGCTCGACGGTGTCGAGGCTGTCGGCACCCAGATCGTCGATGAACGAAGCGGATTCGACCACCTTGTCCTCGTCGACGCCCAGATGCTCGACCACGATCTTCTTCACGCGATCAGCGATATCGCTCATGTCACATCCTCATTCTCGCGGGCATCCGCCCAGATTTTGCACGGGCCACGACCCGGTTCAGCACAGGGCGGTTCCCCTGCTGCCAAGGGCAGGGGATATAGCACCCATCAACACTCATGCAACCAGTTTTAGGCACGGCATCGCGCCGCGCCGCAGCGCCGGCATCGCGCCTCAGACCATCGCCATGCCGCCATTCACATGCAGCGTGGCGCCAGTGACATAGCCCGCCTCGCGACTGGCCAGATAGCTGACCGCCGCCGCGATGTCGGCGGGGCTTCCCATCGCGCCCGCGGGGATCTGCGTCAGGATGCGCGCCTTCTGCTCGTCGTTCAGCTTGTCGGTCATCGCGGTGGCGATGAACCCCGGCGCCACGCAGTTCACGGTGATGCCGCGGCTGGCCACTTCCGAGGCCAGCGATTTGGACATGCCGACCAGCCCGGCCTTGGCGGCGGCATAATTGCCCTGCCCCGGGTTGCCGGTGGTGCCCACCACCGAGGTGATCGTCACGATGCGGCCCCAGCGGGCCTTCATCATGCCGCGCAGCACCGCGCGCGACAGCCGGAAGACGCTGGTCAGGTTGACCTCCAGGACCTGTGCCCATTCCTCGTCCGACATGCGCATGAACAGGTTGTCGCGGGTGATGCCGGCATTGTTCACCAGGATGTCGACCGACCCCATCGCCTCGGCCGCAGCCTTGGGCAGCGCCGCGACCGCCTCGGCATCCGACAGGTTCGCCGGTACCACATGCGCCCGCGACCCCAGCCGCTCGGCCAGGTCGCGCAGCGGCGCCTCGCGCGTCCCCGACAGCGCCACGCTGGCGCCCGCCGCATGCAGCGCCTCGGCCACGGCCCCGCCGATGCCGCCCGATGCGCCCGTCACCAAGGCGTTTCTTCCCGTCAGATCGAACATGCCCGTCCCTGTCTTCTGTGCAAAAATATCCTCTGGGGGTCCGGGGGGCGAAGCGCCCCCGGCCGCCCTCAGCCCTTCAGCGCCGCGATATCCGCCGGCGCGCCGATATTGCGGACATTGGCCTCCCTGGCGACGCGCCGGATCATCCCGGACAGTGCCTTGCCGGCCCCGATCTCCCAGAACTCGGTCACGCCCGCGGCGACCAGATTCGCCACCGACTCGCGCCAGCGGACGGTGCCCGTCACTTGCTCGACCAGCAGCCGGCGGATCGCCCCCGGCTCGATCACCGCCTCGGCGCGGACATTGGCGATCAGCGGCACCGCGGGCGGCTGGATGTCCACGCCCGCCAGAGCCTCGGCCATCACCGCGGCCGCCGGCTGCATCAGCACGGAATGGAACGGCGCCGACACGGGCAGCATCATCGCCCGCTTGGCGCCGGCCGCCTTCATCGCCTCGGCCGCACGCTCGACCGCGCCGCGATGTCCCGAGATGACCACCTGCGAGGGGTCGTTGTCATTGGCGGCCTGCACCACCTCGTCGCCGCCCGTCTCGCGGGCGATCCGGTCCACCGCCTCGAAATCGAGGCCGAGGATCGCGGCCATCGCGCCCTGGCCGACGGGCACCGCCTCCTGCATGGCCTGGCCGCGCAGCCGCAGCAGCCGCGCCGTGTCCTCCAGCGTCAGCGCGCCCGCCGCGCAGAGCGCCGAATATTCGCCAAGCGAATGCCCGGCGACATAATTCGCATCCTGGATGTTGATGCCCTCGGCCTCCAGCGCGCGGAACGCCGCCATCGAGGTCGCCATCAGGGCGGGCTGCGCATTCTGGGTCAGCGTCAGCGTCTCGATGTCGCCCTCCCAGATCAGCGCGGACAGGCGTTCGCCCAACGCCTCGTCCACTTGGTCGAACACGTCGCGCGCGGCCGGATAGGCATCGGCCAGCTCGCGGCCCATGCCGATGACCTGTGCCCCCTGCCCCGGAAAGACGAATGCCCGCATCGCTGCCCCCTGATTGCCTGCCATGTCCTCAGGGCATAGCGTGGCGGCGCGCCTGCCGCAACTCGCACGGCAGGCCTGGGCTCAGCTGTCGGGAAAGCCCAGCCAGGGCTCCATGCGCTCCCAGGTGATGTCCATCGGCCACGCCTTGCTGAGAAGCGGCATGCCGATATGGCCGAACAGCGGCGAAAGCTGCCATTCCGACGCGTCCTCGCCACCCTGCGCGATCCCCGCCACATACAGCGCCGCGGCAAGCCCGGTGCGATCCGCGCCGCCCTGGCAATGGATCAGCATCGGCTTGGGCGCGTCGCGCATGATCTGCAACAGCCGCTGGACCTGGTCGAAATCCAGCTCTTGCGCGGCGGACATGGCGAAATCCACATGCACGATCCCCAGCCGCTCGGCGACGCCGCGCTCGGCCTCGTACCAGTCCTGGCCCGGGTTTTCGCCGCGCAGGTTCAGGATGCTGGCGATCCCGTACTCGCGTTTCCAGCGGGCCAGGCGCTGCCCGTCCATCTGGGCGGCGCGATAGACCTCGCCGGGGACAACGGCGTGGAAATTGCCCGACAGCTGCAGATAGGCCAGATAGCCCGCGAACAGCGCCAGCACCACCGCCAGCACGGCCGCCAACCGCTTGATGAACCGCCACATCTGCGAAGCCCTGCCCCGTTGCCCATGCTTCCCCTAGCAGGGCGGCGGCCGCCGGAACAAGCCGCTTGTGGGGCAGCAACCGAAAAAGGGGGCCGCGGGCCCCCTTTCTCGGTCGCGACGAGGCCGGCTCAGCCGACCAGTTCGAGGCCCGAGAAGAAGAAGGCGATCTCTTCGGCGGCGGTTTCCGGCGCGTCCGAGCCGTGGACCGAGTTCTCGCCGACCGACAGCGCGAAGTCCTTGCGGATGGTGCCGGCATCCGCATTGGCCGGGTTGGTCGCGCCCATCACGTCGCGGTTCTTCTGGATCGCGTTCTCGCCTTCCAGCACCTGCACGACGACCGGCTCGGAGGCCATGAACTCGACCAGCTCGCCATAGAAGGGGCGATCCTTGTGGACCTCGTAGAACTTGCCGGCCTGGGCGGGCGACAGGTGGATGCGCTTCTGCGCGATGATGCGCAGCCCGGCGTCCTCGAACTTGGCATTGATCTTGCCGGTCAGGTTGCGGCGGGTCGCGTCGGGCTTGATGATGGAAAGCGTGCGTTCGAGGGCCATGTGTCACCTTGTCTGTGCTGGGACGGGTCGCGCCCGCCGGGTCCGAAATCCGCGCCCGGTTAGCAGGCTTGCCCCGCCCCGGCAAGGACCAGCGCAGCATGCGTGCGGCGCCGCGCTTGGCGCTTGCGCTTTCGTCGAACCGACACAAGACTGCGCTAGGATCCGGCCCGTGACATCAGGGACAGCGCCGACATGCAGCCATTCCGACGCGGCAGATACCAGGCAAGGCTGGCCGATACGCCCGCCGACATCCGCGCGGCGCAGCGGCTGCGCTGGCTGTGCTTCATGGCGGGCAACGGCGCCGCCGATGACGGCCAGCAGATCGACCGCGACGCGCTGGACGACACCTGCCAGCACATGCTGGTCGAGGACGCGGCCAGCGGCCATCTGGTCTGCACCTTCCGCTTCCTGCGGCTGTCGGGCGGGGCCGAGATCGCGCGCAGCTATTCGGCGCAGTTCTACAATCTCGCCGCGCTCGAGCGGTTCGACGGCCCGATGGTCGAGATGGGCCGGTTCTGCATCCATCCCGACCATCGCGACCCCGACATCATCCGCACCGCATGGGCCGCGATGACCCGCTATGTCGACGCCGCCGGCATCGAGATGCTGTTCGGCTGCTCGAGCTTCATCGGGACCGAGCCCGAGGACCATGCCGAGGCCTTCGCGATGCTGAAGGAACGCCACCTCGCCCCGCGCCGCTGGTGGCCGCGCGTCAAGGCGCCGCGGGTGTTCCGCTTCGCCCGCGCGCTGCGGCTGCGCAAGCCCGATCCAAAGCGCGCGATGGCGGCCATGCCGCCGCTGCTGCGCAGCTATCTGGCGATGGGCGGCTGGGTCAGCGATCACGCGGTGGTCGATCCGGCGCTGCGGACCATGCATGTCTTTACCGGGGTCGAGATCCGGGCCATTCCCGCGGCGCGGCGCAGGCTGATGCGGGCCGCGGCGGGCTGACCGTGTCTCCGGCAGGCCGCCCGCCGCATCTCTGCAAACTGCCCGGTATCTGACCTTCATGCCCAGAATTGCGTCAGTCGTCGCCTGACTGCCCACCCTGCGGGCAGCGAGGCCGGCATCGCGCATTGACCTTGCGCCGGGCAGGCAGCCCCCATGCGGCCATGTTCGATGCACGCGCCCCAGCCCCTCCGATGCAGCGCAGCCACGGCCGCGCACAGGTCGTGATGGGGCCGCGCGGGCTCGTTGATCTGGCGCAGTCGGGCTCGGCCAGGGCGATGCTGCCGCGGGTGACCGCGGGACTGCCCGAGATCGCCTTCCTGAACACCTCGGGCGGGCTGGCCTCGGGCGATCGGCTGGCCTACGGGCTTGACCTGCGGCCGGGCACCCGCGCCCTCGCCACCACCCAGACGGCCGAGCGCGCCTACCGCGCCGATGGCGAGGCGGCGGAAGCCGGCGTCCGGCTGCGCGTGGGGGCCGGGGGCTGGCTGGACTGGCTGCCGCAGGAGACCATCCTGTTCGAGGGCGCCCGCCTGTCGCGGCTGACCGAGGTCGATCTGGACCGCGGCGCCGGCTGCCTGTTGCTGGACATGATCGTGCTGGGCCGGCTGGCGATGGGCGAAAGCCCGGCGCGGCTGCTGCTGCGCGACCGGCGCGTCCTGCGCCGCGAGGGGCGGGTGATCCATCACGATGCGCTGTCGCTGGACGATGCCGTGCTGGCCGGCGCCGACCGTCCCGCGCTGCTGGGCGGCGCGCGGGCCATGGCCAGCATCGCGCTGGTTGCCGGCCACGCGCCCGACCTTCTGGCGCCGGCCCGCGCGGTTCTGGACGAGCCCGGCGTGACCGCCGCCGCCAGCGCGCCGCCCGGCCGGCTGGTCCTGCGGCTGCTGGCCACGGGCGACTGGGCGCTGCGCCGCCAGGTCACACGGCTGCTGCGCGTGCTGCGCCCCGAACCCCTTCCCCGCATCTGGCAGGTCTGAAATGAACCTTTCCCCCCGCGAACGCGAAAAGCTTCTGGTTTCGGTCGCCGCGATGGTGGCGCGTGGCCGGCTGGCGCGCGGCGTCAGGCTGAACCACCCCGAAGCCATCGCCCTGATCACCGATTTCGTGGTCGAGGGCGCCCGCGACGGCCGCAGCGTCGCCGACCTGATGCAGGCCGGCGCGCATGTGATCACCGCCGCACAATGCATGGAGGGCGTGCCCGACATGATCGAATCCGTCCAGGTCGAGGCGACCTTTCCCGACGGCACCAAGCTGGTGACCGTCCACCACCCGATCCGTCACGAGGTCTGACATGAAACGGCTGTTCCTTTCCGCTGCGGCGGCGCTGCTGGCGCCCGGTGTCGCGCTGGCCCATCCCGGCCACGGCCAGGGCCAGTTCACCGCCGGGCTGGCGCACCCGCTGGGCGGTGCCGATCACCTCCTGGCCATGGTCGCACTGGGCCTGCTGGCGGCGCAGATCGGCGGCCGGGCGACCTGGACGCTGCCGCTGGCCTTCCTCGGCGGGATGCTGGCGGGCGGGCTGGCGGGCCTTGGCGGCGCGGCCCTTGCCACGGTCGAGCCGATGATCCTCGCCTCGGTCGTGATCCTCGGCGCGCTGGTGGCGATGGCCGCGCGGCCGCCCCTGCCGGTGCTGCTGGCGGGCGCCGCGGCTTTCGGCGCGGCGCATGGCTGGGCCCATGGCGCCGAAGCACCGGCCAGCGGCATCGCCTCCTATGCGGCCGGCTTCCTGACGATGACGGCCGCGCTGCATCTGGCCGGGATCGGCGCCGGGCGGGCGCTTCTGGCCAACGTGGTCCTGCGCGGGATCGGCGGCGGCGCCGCCTTGGCCGGTCTGGCGCTGGCGATCGGAGGCTGAGGCGATGGTTCCGGGTGAAATCCTTCCTGCCGCGGGCGATATCGTGCTGAACGAGGGCCGCGCCACCCTGACGCTGTTGGTCGCAAACACCGGCGACCGCCCGATCCAGGTCGGCAGCCATTACCACTTCGCCGAGACGAACCCGGCCCTGCGCTTCGACCGCGAGGCCGCGCGCGGCATGCGGCTGTCGATCCCCGCCGGCACCGCCGTCCGCTTCGAGCCGGGCCAGTCGCGCGAGGTCGGGCTGATCCCCTATGCCGGCGGGCGCATCGTGCACGGCTTCCGCAACCGGATCGGGGGTGCGCTGTGACCACGCTGTCGCGCGCCGATTACGCGGCGCTCTATGGCCCGACGACCGGCGACCGCATCCGCCTGGCCGACACCGACCTGGTGATCGAGGTCGAGGGCGACCTGACGATCCCCGGCGAAGAGGTCAAGTTTGGCGGCGGCAAGGTCGTCCGCGACGGCATGGGCCAGTCGCAGGTAACCCGCGCGGACGGCGCGATGGACACGGTCATCACCGGCGTCGTGGTCTTCGACCATCAGGGCATCACCAAGGCCGATGTCGGGTTGCGCGACGGCCGCATCGCCGGGATCGGCAAGGCCGGCAATCCCGACACCCAGCCCGGCGTGACCCTGATCATCGGGCCGGGGACCGAGATCATCGCCGGCGAGGGCCGGATCCTGACGCCGGGCGGCTTTGATTGCCACATCCACTATATCTGCCCGCAACAGGTCGACCACGCGCTGCATTCCGGCGTCACCACCCTTCTGGGCGGCGGCACCGGCCCCGCGCATGGCACGCTGGCCACCACCTGCACGCCGGGGCCGTGGCACATCGCCCGGATGCTGGAAGCCTGCGCCGACCTGCCGGTCAACATCGGCATCGCCGGCAAGGGCAACGCCTCTGTCGCGGCCCCGCTGGAGGAACAGGTCCGTGCCGGCGCCTGCGCGCTGAAGCTGCACGAGGACTGGGGCACCACGCCGGCGGCCATCGACACCTGCCTGTCCGTGGCGGACGCGATGGACGTGCAGGTGATGATCCATACCGACACGCTGAACGAATCGGGCTTTGTCGAGGACACGATGGCGGCCATCGCCGGCCGCACCATCCACGCCTATCACACCGAGGGCGCCGGCGGCGGCCATGCGCCGGACATCATCCGCATGGTCGGCATGGCGAACGTGCTGCCCTCGTCCACCAACCCGACGCGGCCCTATACGACCAATACGGTCGAGGAACATCTGGACATGCTGATGGTCTGCCACCATCTCGACCGCCGGGTGCCCGAGGACGTGGCCTTCGCCGAAAGCCGCATCCGCCGCGAGACCATCGCCGCCGAGGATATCCTGCACGATCTGGGCGCGTTCAGCGTGATCTCGTCCGACAGCCAGGCGATGGGCCGCATCGGAGAGGTCATCATCCGCACCTGGCAGACCGCCTCGAAGATGCGCCGCCAGCGCGGCCCCCTGCCCGAGGAACGGGGCCAGAACGACAATCTGCGCGCCCGGCGATACATCGCGAAATACACCATCAACCCGGCCATCGCGCATGGCGTGTCCGCACATATCGGCAGCATCGCGCCGGGAAAGCGCGCCGATCTGGTGCTGTGGTCGCCCGCCTTCTTCGGGGTCAAGCCCGAGATGGTGCTGGTCGGCGGCCAGATCAGCGTGGCGCAGATGGGCGATCCCAACGGCTCGATCCCGGTGCAGCCGATCTTCTCGCGGCCGATGTGGGGCCACAACCGCCGCGCCTCGGCATTGCTTGTCAGCCGCGCGGGGCTGGAGGCCGGCGCGGGCGAGGGGCTGGCCAAGACGCTGATCGCGGTCGAGGGAACGCGCGGCATCGGCAAGGCCGACATGGCGCTGAATGCCGCGATGCCGGCGATCGAGGTCGATCCGGAAAGCTACGAGGTGCGCGCCGACGGGCAGCTGCTGACCTGCGAGCCGGCCACCGAACTGCCAATGGCGCAACGCTATTTCCTGTTATGAGAGGTTCGCGATGATCCCCCATACCACCGCGCTTCGGCGCAATGCCCCCGGCCCCTTCGACGACGAGGTGATGCTGGATTACGAGGGCCGGCTGCTGCGGCGCAAGCGGCTGGCCTGCCGGTCGGGCGATTTCCTCGTCGACCTGGCCGAGGTGACCAGCCTCGAGGATGGCGATGCGTTCGAACTGACCGATGGCCGCCGCATCGCGGTGCGCGCCGCGCCCGAACCGGTGCTGGAGATCCGCGGGCATCTGGCCCGGCTTGCCTGGCATATCGGCAACCGCCACACCCCATGCCGGATCGAGGCCGACCGGCTGATCATCCGCCAGGACCACGTCCTCGAGGCGATGCTGGTCAGGCTTGGCGCGCAGGTGATCCGCAAGATGCTGCCCTTTCGCCCCGAGGGTGGCGCCTATGGGCATGGCCGCACCTTCGGGCACGACCACGCGCCCGCGCCGCAGCAGCCTCATGGCCATGACCAGTCCCGCGAACACGCCTGAGACCGCCCGGCTGGCGCTGGCGCAATACCTGTCGCCCGCCTTCCCGGTGGGCGGCTTCGCCTGGTCGCAGGGGCTGGAATGCGCGATGGATCAGGGGCTTGCGACGCGGGCCACGCTGGCCGACTGGCTGACCGACTGGCTGGGCCACGGCGCGGGCCGGACCGATGCGGTGCTGCTGGCGCTGTCGCTGCGGCCCGGCGCCGATCATGCCGCGCTGGACGATCTGGCCCGCGCTGCCTGCCTCTCGTCGCAGCGGCTGTCCGAGACGGTCGAACAGGGCACGGCCTTTGCCTCCAATGTCGCGGCGCTGACCGGCATGGCCCAGCCCGCCGCCGCGCTGCCGGTGGCCGTGGGACGCGCCTGCGCGGCCATGCCTCTGCCGCCGCCCGAGATCGTCGCGGCCTTCCTGCAGGCGCAGGCGGCGGGCCTCGTCAGCGCCGCCGTGCGCTTTCTGCCGCTGGGTCCGGTCGAGGGGCAGGCGATGCTGGCAGCCCTGCAGCCGGCGATCCTGGCCGTCGCGAAACAGGCCGCGACAGCCACCGAAGCCGATCTTTTCAGCGCGACCTGGGGCGCCGACATCGCCGCCATGCGCCACGAAACAATGCCCGTCAGGATCTTCCGCTCATGACCCACGACATTTCCCGCCACGGCCCCCTGCGCGTCGGCATCGGCGGCCCGGTCGGCGCCGGCAAGACCACGCTGACCGAACAGCTTGCCCGCGTGCTGGCGCCGCGCCTGTCGATGGCGGTGATCACCAACGACATCTACACCCGCGAGGATGCCGAGGCGCTGATGCGGGCGCAGGTGCTGCCGGCCGAACGCATCCGCGGGGTCGAGACCGGCGGCTGCCCGCATACCGCGATCCGCGAGGATGCCAGCATCAACCTCGCCGCCATCGCCGATCTGGGCGCGGCCTTTCCCGATCTGGACCTCGTGCTGATCGAATCGGGGGGCGACAATCTGGCCGCCACCTTCTCGCCCGAACTGGCGGACCTGACGATCTATGTGATCGACACCGCCGCCGGTCAGGATATCCCTCGCAAGCGCGGGCCGGGGCTGGCGCGGTCCGACCTGCTGGTGGTGAACAAGACCGATCTGGCCCCGCATGTCGGCGTCGATGCGGCCCTGCTGGAATTCGATGCGCGGCAGGCCCGCGGTGCCCGCCCCGTGGTCATGGCCCAGCTTCGCCACGGCGCCGGCGTCGGCGAGATCGTCGATTTCATCCTGCACCAGGGCGGGCTGGCCTGAGACTGCCCGAAGCGCGGGCAGTCCGCGCCTTCCCTGCCCGCGCCCGCGCCAGCCGTGGCACCTGCGGCGCGAAACCTGCCCGAATCCTGTCCAACGCCGGCGATTGCGCCTCTGCTGCTTCTGCGAAGGCCGCGACCTTCACCGGAACGACCACAGGGACACCGGCCGCCAGACGCCGGATCGAGAGGATGACCATGACCAGATTGACCAAGTTGCTGATGCTGACCAGCGCGCTGACGCTGGCCAATGCCGCCTGGGCGCAAGAGGGCGAGCCGATCAGGATCGGCGTGCTCCATTCGCTGTCGGGCACCATGGCGATTTCGGAAACCACGCTGAAGGACACCGTCCTGATGATGGTCGAACAGCAGAACGCCAAGGGCGGGCTTCTGGGCCGGCCGATCGAGGCGGTCGTGGTCGATCCGGCCTCGGACTGGCCGCTGTTCGCCGAGAAGGCGCGCGAATTGCTGACCGTCAGCGATGTCGACGCGATCTTCGGCTGCTGGACCAGCGTCAGCCGCAAATCCGTGCTGCCGGTGCTCGAGGAACTGAACGGCCTGCTGTTCTATCCGGTCCAGTACGAGGGCGAGGAATCCTCGAAGAACGTGATCTACACCGGCGCCGCGCCCAACCAGCAGGCAATCCCGGCGGTGGACTACATGATGGAGGAGCTGGGCGTCGAAAGCTGGGCGCTGCTGGGCACCGACTATGTGTATCCGCGCACCACGAACAACATCCTCGAGGCCTATCTGAAGGACAAGGGCGTCGCGGCCGAGGACATCTTCGTGAACTACACGCCCTTCGGCCATTCCGACTGGTCGAAGATCGTGGCTGACGTGGTCGCGCGTGGCGCGGGCGGCAAGAAGGTCGGTGTCGTCTCGACCATCAACGGCGATGCCAATGTCGGCTTCTACAAGGAACTGGCCGCCGCGGGCGTCAGCGCCGACGACATTCCGGTGATGGCCTTCTCGGTCGGGGAAGAGGAACTGGCCGGCCTCGACACCGCCAATCTCGTCGGGCACCTGGCCGCCTGGAACTATTTCCAGACCGCCGAAAGCCCCGAGAACGACGCCTTCATCGCCGGCTGGAAAGAGTTCATCGGCGACGACAAGCGCGTGACCAACGACCCGATGGAAGCCACGATGATCGGCTTCAACGCCTGGGTCGCGGCGGTCGAGAAGGCCGGCACCACCGAGGTCGATCCGGTGCTCGAGGCCATCGTGGGCGTCGAGGTGCCGAACCTGACCGGCGGCACCGCGACCGTCCTGCCGAACCACCACCTGACCAAGCCGGTGCTGATCGGCGAGATCCGCGAGGACGGCCAGTTCGACATCGTCAGCCAGACCGAGCCGGTTCCGGGCGACGCCTGGACCGACTTCCTGCCGGAATCGGCGGTGCTGGATGCCGACTGGCCGGGCAAGTCCTGCGGCATGTTCAACACCGAGACGCAAAGCTGCGTGCAGGTGCAGTCGAACTACTGAGGGACGGCGGGGGCGGCGCCGTCGCCCCCGCGACACAAGACGAAAGGCACCCCCGCCGTGATCCACCTGCCCCGCCCGGTGATCGGGCTTGCCCTTGCGCTGATGCTGGCCCTTCCTGGCGCGCCGGCGCTGGCCAACCCGCAATTGCAGGCCGTCATCACCGAGAATATCGACCAGATCCGCAAGCCCTCGCGCCGCACCGTCGCGCCGCTGGTGGCGCAGATCGCGGCGACCGGACCCGAGGGCGCGGCCCTGCTGGCTGCCTGGGCCGACCGCCGCCTGGGCGTGACCGAGGATGGCCGGCTGCTGATCGTGACGGGCGACGACGCCACCGACGCGGCCACCGGCGCGGCGGTCGCGGGCGCCGATCCCGACATGCTGCGCCCCAATTCGGGCGTGCGCGGGGTGATCGAATCGGCGCTTGTCGTCAGCCAGCTGTCGGATCCCGAGCCGCGCATCCGCGCCGCCGCGCTGGACGCCATCGCCCGGTCGGGCACCGCCGAGCATCTTCAGGCGCTGCGCGATGCGCCCGCCGATCCCGATGCCGCGCTTCAGGCCCGCAAGGATCGGCTGCAGACCCTGCTGACCATCCAGCACGATTCCGACTCCGCCGCCCGCGTGGCGGCCATCGAGGCACTCAGCGGCGATGTCAGCCTGGATTTCCGCGCCGCGCTGAACCCGCTGCTGGCGACCCGCGTGATGGCCGCGACCGAGCCGCCCGCAGACGCCAACATCGCCCGCGAGATCACCCCGGGCAGCGACGCCCTGTCGCGCGACGCGGCCTATGACCTGCTGAAGGCCAATGGCACGGCGCAGCCCCGCCTGACCCTTGCGGCGCAACGCGACGCACTGGCCGCGAACATCGTCGATGGCCGCGCCGGTGGCGTGCCGGTGGCCGACCTGGCCGATCCCGCCGCCCGCGACCGCGCCTACGAGGCGCTGGAAGCCGCAGGCACCGTCACCCCCGCCGCGACCGAGGCCGAGGCGCAGGCAGCCATCGACGCCCACCGCTATTTCGAGGTCTATGCCGAGGCCGACGCCGCCGTGACCGACGCCGCCCGGGCCGCCCAGACCCGCGCGCAGGTGCGGCTGGCGGCGATGAAGGGCATCGACCTTGGCCTTGATGCGCTGTCGCTGGCATCGATCTACTTCCTGGCCGCGATCGGGCTTGCCGTCACCTTCGGGGTGATGCGCGTCATCAACATGGCGCATGGCGAGTTCATCATGATGGGCGCCTATACCGGCTATGTGGTGCAGACCCTGATCGCCGGGCGCACCCTGTCGCTGCTGGTGGCGCTGCCGCTGGCCTTCGCGGTCACCTTCCTGGCCGGCGTGGTCCTGTACCGGCTGGTGATCCGGCATCTGGCGCATCGCCCGCTGGAAACCCTGCTGGCGACCTTCGGCGTGTCCATCGCGTTGCAGCAGATCGCCAAGAACGTGTTCGGCACGCAGGCAAGGCCCCTTACATCGCCCGCCTGGCTGGAAGGCGCGATCACCGTGAACGACGTGATCTCGATCTCGACCATCCGGGTGGCGATCTTCGTGCTGGCGCTGCTGTTCCTGGGGCTGTTCCTGTTCATCATGAAGCGCACCCGGCTGGGGCTGGAGGTGCGCGCCGTCACCCAGAACCCCGGCATGGCGGCCAGCATGGGCATCAACCCCGACCGCATCGCGATGATGACCTTCGGCCTCGGCTCGGGCATCGCGGGCATCGCCGGCGTGGCCATCGGGCTGTTCGCCAAGGTCACGTCCGAGCTGGGCCAGGACTACATCGTGCAAAGCTTCATGACCGTCGTGGTCGGCGGCGTCGGCACGATCTGGGGCACGCTGGCCGGTGCCGGGTTGATCGGCGGCTTTTCCAAGGTGGTCGAATCGCTGAACCCCGGCAACACGCTGGCGGCGCAGACCTTCATGATCCTGTTCATCATCATCTTCATCCAGTTCCGGCCGCGCGGGATCATCCCGCAAAAGGGCCGCGCGGCGGAGGCGTGAAACCATGACCCGCAAGCCCTTCCTTCTGCAGAACCCCTCGGTGCTGGTCGTGCTGGGCCTGCTGGCAGCCTTCACCCTGGCCGTCACCCTGCTGAGCCAGGCCTATGGCACCGGCCTGATCCCGACCTCGACCGTGAAGATCCTGGGCAAGACGCTGTGCCTGGCGCTGGCCGCCGTCGCGATGGATCTGGTCTGGGGCTATGTCGGCATCCTGTCGCTGGGCCAGATGGCCTTCTTCGCGCTTGGCGGCTACATGATCGGGCAGTGGCTGATGTATGCGCGCACCGAAACCATCGTCGCCGCCAGCCTTGCCAACAACCCGATCCCGCCGACGCCACTGGAACTGCAACAGGCGGTGGCCAACCAGATCTTCGGGGTCGTCGGATCCGCCGACCTGCCGCTGGTCTGGGGTCTCGCCCACAGCCTGACGGCGCAGCTGATCCTTGTCGTCGCGGTGCCGGGCCTTCTGGCGCTGCTGTTCGGCTGGCTGGCCTTCCGGTCGCGCGTCAACGGCGTCTACCTGTCGATCCTGACCCAGGCGATGACGCTGGCGCTGGCGCTGTGGCTGTTTCAGAACGACAGCGGATTTCGCGGCAATAACGGGCTGTCGGGGCTGCAGAACATCCCCGGCCTTGACGCCGTGGGCCAGGCAACGCTGTCGGTCTGGTTCCTGTGGGCCTCGGCGGCGGCCCTGGGCCTGGGCTATCTGCTGGCCGCGTGGCTGGTCAGCGGCAAGTTCGGCAGCGTCATCCGCGCCATCCGCGACGACGAGACCCGCGTGCGGTTCCTCGGCTACCCGGTCGAGGGCTTCAAGCTGGTGGTCTTTGTCCTCGCGGCGATGATTACCGCCATCGCCGGGGCGCTGTATTACCCGCAGGCCGGCATCATCAACCCCGCGGAACTGGCGCCCATCGCCTCGATCTACCTGGCGGTCTGGGTGGCGATCGGCGGGCGCGGGCGGCTTTATGGCGCGGTGATCGGCGCCGTCGTGGTGTCGCTGCTGTCCAGCTGGTTCACCGGGGGCCGCGCGCCCGACCTGGCGCTGCCGGGCTATGTCGTGAAATGGGTGGACTGGTGGCAGGTGGCGCTTGGCCTGTCCTTCGTGCTGGTGACGCTGTTCGCGCCCAAGGGCATTTCGGGGCTGTTCGACTGGCTGGCCGGCATCCTGCCGCCGCGCCGGCATGGCCGTGATCTTGGCCCCGACCTCGGCGCGCTGCAGGAACAGGAGGCCAAGGCATGAGGTCGCTTCTGGAAGTCGACGGCATCTCGGTCAGCTTTGACGGGTTCCGCGCCATCAACAACCTGTCCTTCAACATCGGCGAGGCCGAGTTGCGCGCGGTGATCGGCCCGAACGGCGCCGGCAAGACCACCTTCATGGACATCGTGACCGGAAAGACGCGGCCGGACGAGGGCCGGGTGCTGTGGGGCGAGCCGTCGAAATCGCTGCTGAAGATGAACGAGGCGCAGATCGCCCGCGCCGGCGTCGGCCGCAAGTTCCAGCGCCCTACCGTGTTCGAGGATCAGACCGTCGCCGCCAATCTGACCATGGCGCTGAAGGCCAATCGCAACCCCTTCGCGGTGCTGGGCTGGCGGCCCTCGCGCGGATCGGCGGTGCGGGTGGCCGAACTGGCCGCCGAGGTGGGGCTGGCCGATCAACTGGACCGCAAGTCGGGCGAGTTGAGCCACGGCCAGAAGCAATGGCTGGAAATCGGCATGTTGCTGGCGCAGGAGCCGCGCCTGTTGCTGGTCGATGAACCCGCCGCCGGGATGACCCTTGCCGAACGCGAACAGACCACGACGCTGTTGCGACGGCTGGCCGAAACCCGCGCGGTGGTGGTGGTCGAACACGACATGGATTTCGTCCGGCGGCTGGATTGCAAGGTCACCGTGCTGCATCAGGGCTCGGTCCTGGCCGAGGGCAGCCTAGACCATGTGACCCGAAATCCCGACGTGATCGAAGTCTATCTGGGGCGCTGACATGCTGAACGCTGCAAACCTGACCCTGCATTACGGCGGAAGCCAGATCCTGCATGGCATCGACATCACCGCCCGCCCCGGCGCGGTGACCTGCGTGATGGGCAACAACGGCGTCGGCAAGACCTCGCTGATGAACCTGCTGGCCGGGCGGCATCCGCGATCGGGCGGCACGATCAGCTTTGACGGCACCGATCTGGGGCGCGTGAACGCCCAGCAGATGGCGCGGCTGGGCGTCGGCTATGTGCCGCAGGGCCGGGCGATCTTTCCGATGCTGACCGTGCGCGAGAACATGGAGACCGGCTTTGCCTGCCTGCCCCGCGCCGAACGGCGCATCCCCGACGAGATCTTTGACAGCTTTCCGGTGCTGGCCGAGATGGCCGGCCGGCGCGGCGGCGATCTGTCAGGCGGCCAGCAACAGCAGCTGGCGATCGCCCGCGCGCTGATCACCAAGCCGCGCGTGCTGTTGCTGGACGAGCCGACCGAGGGCATCCAGCCCAACATCATCGCGCAGATCGGCCGGGTCATCGCGGCGCTGCGCGATCGCGGCGACATGGCCATCGTGCTGGTCGAGCAGTATTTCGACTTTGCCTGGGATCTGGGCGACGAGTTCCTGGTGCTGGAACGGGGTCGCGCCGTGGCGCAGGGCACCAAGGCCCAGCTGCGCCGCGAGGATCTGCATGCCCGGCTGGCCGGTCACGCCGAGGCCGCCTGACCATCCCCGGTCGGCGCGGCCTGGCCCAGGGCCCGCAGGCCGCCGGTCGCGGCAGCCAGCGCCAGCGCCAGGATCGAGGTGGCGGTCATCGGGCGAAAGCCCGCCGCCTCGACCTCGATCAGGTTCAGGCACAACGCGCCGCTGCCCAGCCGCGCCGCCACGCCGGGATCGGCAATCGCCACGACCTGCGCGCCGGCGCGCTGCGCCTCGGCGCAGAAATCCAGCGTTTCCTGCACGGGCGGCGAGAAGGAGATGGCCAGCACCGCATCGCCGCCGCGCACCGAGGTCACGCCGCTGATCTGCCCGAAGGCGCCATGCAGCAGGGCCGGCACCTCGACCCGTTCGAGGATGTAGGCGGTATGGGCGGCGGCGGCAAAGCAGCGGCCGTGGCCGACGACATGGATCACGCCGGCCCGCGCCAGCATCCCCGCCGCGCGGTCGAAATCGGACCCGTCGACCGTGTCCAGCATCCGTTCCAGCGACAGCCGCCCGGCCTCGGTGAATTCCGCCAGCAGGCCCGCGGGGCGGGCCGCGCCCTGACGGCTGAGTTGCTGCAGGCGCTGGGCATAGTCGGGGCGCGGCATCTGGAAGGGGCTGCGGAACAGGTCGCGCATCTGCGAATAGCCCGAGAACCCCATCGCCTGCGAGAACCGCACCACCGCCGAGGCCGGCACCCCGGCACCGCGGGCGAATTCGGCCACCGTCGCCTGCGCCAGCCGCGCCTGCTGGCGGGCGGCGTATTCGGCGCATTGGCGCAGCCGCTTGGGCAGGCTGCCGTGAAGTTCCTGCAGCCGGGCTATGAATTCATCAGTGCTGTGCGGCGCGCCACCGTCCATGATTCGCCTCTCGGGCCGAAACGCATGGGCGAATTGTGCAGGCTGGCGCGGCTTTGCGCCACGAGAATCAGCACAAACCGCTGGCGTATGACGCTTTTCGGACGCGACTGTGGCGCCGCCCTAGCGTTTTCGCAGCCAGCGGCCGTCCTCGTCGGACCAGTATTCGGCGGTGATGCCCGCGCCGGTGAGGCCGCGCCACTGGTCGCGGGCGCGGGCCACCGCGCCGGCATCGCCGCCGTCGAAGATCAGGCAGGCGCGGTCGAGGCGGGCCACCTCGTCGGGCGTCACCTCGGCGCCGTTTAGCGTCATCAGGCAGGCGGGCGCGTTGGCCGGCGCCTGTCCGGGCAGGGTCAGCAGCACGGGCTGGCGGGCGTCATGCGCGCCGCCGGCAAGGCCGTGGGGCAGAAAGCCGTCATCCAGCCACAGCTGGCGATCCAGCCAGTCCATCCGCGCCGGATCGGTGCCGCGCAGCTCGACCCGCCAGCCGGCCTGAAGCGACTTGCCGATCAGCACCGGCAGCAGCTTTTCGGCGGGCGAGCGGATCAGGTGATAGAACAGCGCGTTGCCCATGATCCGGCCCTAGCGTTGCGCAACGCCAGCGCGCGTTGCGGGCGCAGGCGCCACGACCGTCCCGCGTGAAACGCCCTGCAAATGCTGGCCGAAACCGCGCACAGCCCGTGCACCGGCGATGCACCGGGTGTGCACAGGCTGTACACCGCTTGCGCGCGTTGCGCGGCTCATTCGGTCTCGAAGCGGTCGCGCACCAGCCGGTCCAGCGTCATCACCCCCCAGCCGGTCGCGCCCTTCGGGGCCAGATCGGTGGCCGCGGGCGGCAGCGCCACCCCGGCGATGTCGATATGCGCCCAGGCCTGGTCCTTGCGGATGAAGCGTTGCAGGAACTGCGCCGCGGTGATGCTGCCCGCCGCCCGGCCGCCGGTGTTCTTCATGTCGGCCAGCCGCGACTTGATCAGCCCGTCATAGGACGGCCCCAGCGGCAGCCGCCACGCCCCCTCGCCCTCGGCCCGCGCGGCATCGAGGATCTGGCCGGCCAGCGTGTCGTCATTGGCGAAGACCCCGGCATTGTCGTGGCCCAGCGCGATGATCACCGCCCCGGTCAGCGTGGCGAGGTCGATCACCGCGCTGGGCTGGAACCGGGTCTGCGCATACCACAGAACGTCGGCCAGCACCAAACGCCCCTCGGCGTCGGTGTTGATCACCTCGATGGTGTCGCCCTTCATCGATTTCAGGATGTCGCCGGGCCGGTAGGCGCGGCCATCGGGCATGTTCTCGACCAGACCGACAAGACCGACGACATTGGCCCTGGCCCGGCGCAGCGCGAGGGTGCGCATGACCCCGGCGACGACGCCCGCGCCGCCCATGTCCATGGTCATTTCCTCCATCCCGGCGCCCGGCTTGATCGAGATGCCGCCGGTGTCGAACACCACGCCCTTGCCGACCAGCGCCAGCGGCGCCTGATCGCCGCCGCCGTTCCAGCGCATCACCACCACCTTCGAGGGCGATTCGCTGCCCTGACCCACCGCCAGCAGCGCGCGCATCCCCAGCGCCGCCAATTCGTCCTCGTCCAGCACCTCGACGGTCAGGCCGATTTCCTCCATCGCCTTCAGCCGGTCGGCGAAATCGCTGGTGGTCAGGACATTGGCCGGCTCGTTGACCAGATCCCGGGTGAAGAACACGCCCTCGGCCACCGCCGCGCCGTGCCGGGCCTGTTTGGCCAGCGCCTCGGGGTCCTTGGCCATGAAGGTCACGCGGGCCTTGTCCGACACCGGCTCGGCGCCGTTGGCAGCATCCGCGCCCGCATCGCCCGCCGCCTCGCCGGGCGAGGCGGCGTCGGTCAGCCGGGCATCGCCCTCGGCCCCCTGCCGCGACACGCTTTGCGGCGGCAGGGCGGCCTCGGTGTCATCCTCGGCGCCGTTCGACTGCGAGCGGGTGTGATAGACCGAGAAGTCATAGCCCCGCAGCGCGATGCCCAGCGCGATCTCGGCCGCCTGCTTGTGGCCGCCGGCCATTACCAGCGTATGCGTCTTGCCCAGCCTGGCGCCGATCGCGGCACCGGCCTTGCGGGCCTCGGTCAGGCTGGATTTCGGCGGCAGCGACACCAGCATCAGCGACTCGGCGGCCATGCCGGCGGGAAAGGCCAGTTCCAGCGCCGCACCCGGTTTCAGCGCCTTGCCGGCCTTCGAGGCCAGCGCCCGCTGCGCCGCCTCGCGGGCCGGGCGCGGCAGGCCGGCCGGCAGCCGCCCGTCGCCGCCCAGGATCAGCGCAACGCGCCCCTCGTGACCCGCCAGGCGATCGGCGGCGATCTCGGTGAAGGTGATTTCGACGGGATGGGTCATCTCGGCTCCTCGCATCTTGGGTTGGCGAGACCCTAGACCCGCCGCCGGGCCTTGGCCATAGCCGCCCTTGCGGCTAATCAGGTCGCAACGCCCTTGCAGGACAGCCCCGCGCCGATGCCCCGGATCGACCGATATATCCTCAGCCAGATGCTGACGCTGTTCGGCTTTTTCGCGCTGGTGCTGGTGTCGGTCTACTGGATCAACCGCGCCGTCAGCCTGTTCGACGACCTGTTGAACGATGGCCAGACGGCGCTGGTCGTGCTGGAATTCACGGCGCTGACGCTGCCCCTGGTGATTTCGGTGGTGCTGCCGGTCGCGGCCTTCGCGGCGACGGCCTATGGCACCAACCGGCTGGCCAATGAATCCGAACTGGTGGCGATGCAGTCGGCGGGGCTGTCGCCCTGGCGGCTGGCCCGGCCGGTGCTGGTCTTCGGGCTGTTCGTCGCGCTGATGGTGGCGGTTCTGGTGCATGCGCTGGTGCCGATGGCGCGGGCGCGGCTGGCCGACCGGCAGGCCGAGATCGCCGAGAATGTCACCGCGCAGTTCCTGCGTCCGGGCAGCTTCCAGTATCCCTCGAACGGGCTGACGCTGTTCATCCGCGACATCGCCAGCGACGGCCGGCTGCTGGACCTGTTCATCGAGGATGCGCGCGATCCCGACAACCAGACCATCCACAGCGCCGAGGAGGCGCTGGTGGTGCGCGCCGAGACCGGGCCGGTGCTGATCCTGCTGCGCGGCATGTCGCAGAACCTGCGCCTCGACGGCGAGACGCGGCGGCTGTCGGTGACGCGGTTCGAGGAACTCAGCTATGACATCGGCGCGATGCTGGGCAGCGTCGGGCGGCAGGGGCGCGACCTGCGCGATTATGGCACGCTGCGGCTGCTGCTGCCCGACGCGGCGCTGCTGCAGGCCACCGGCGCCACCCCCGCCGAGGCGCGGCGCGAGGCGCATGAGCGCATTGCCCAGCCGCTGCTGTCGCCGATCGCGGCGCTGATCGGCTTTGCCACGCTGCTGATCGGCGGCTATTCGCGGTTTGGCGTCTGGCGGCAGGTGGTCTGGGCGATCCTGGCGCTGATCGTGGTGCAGTTCCTGACCAATGCCGCAGCCGACCGGGCCGGGCGCGATGCGGCGCTGTGGCCGGTGCTGTATCTGCCGGCGCTGGTCGGGGCGGGGCTCTGCGCGATGCTGCTGTGGCTGGCGGCACGGCCGCGGCGGCTGCGCGGGCAGGCGGCGGCGGGGGGCGGGTCATGATCCTGGCACGCTATGTCGCGCGCCGCTTCCTGCGCAGCCTGCTGGTGATCGCCGGGGTGTTCCTGCTGATCCTGCTGCTGATCGACATGATCGAGATGATCCGCCGCTTTGCCAGCCGCGACATCGGCGTGGCGGGGGCGGCGCGGCTGGCCGGGCTGAACATCGCCGGCAGCTTCTACGCGATCCTGCCGCTGATCACCGTGCTGGCCGGGATCGCGCTGTTCCTGGGGCTGGCGCGCAGTTCCGAGATGGTGGCGATCCGCGCCTCGGGACGCTCGGCGCTGAAGGTGGTGACGGCGCCGGCGCTGACGGCGGCGCTGGTCGGCGCGCTGGCGGTGGGGCTGATGAACCCGCTGGTCGCGGTCACCGGCCAGCGTTTCGACGATGCCGTGGCCGCGATCGAGCGCAGCAGCCGCCAGACCGTCTCGGTCGGCGAGGAAGCCGTCTGGCTGCGGCAGGCGGTGACCGAGGGCGGCGAGGAGGCCGGGCAGGTGGTGATCCGCGCCCGCCGCGCCAGCCCGGATGCCACCACGCTGTATGATGCAAGCTTCCTGATCTTCGGGCCCGACAGCGGTCCGACCCGGCGGCTGGAGGCGCGCGAGGCGCGGCTGCAGCCCGGCGAATGGCACCTGACAGAGGTGCGCGACTATCCGCTGGACCAGCCCAACCCCGAGGCGGCGGCGCAAAGCCATGACCGCCTGACGCTGGCCTCGGACCTGACCGCGCAGCGCATCCGCGACGGCTTCGGTCGGCCCGAGGCGGTGCCGGTCTGGCAGCTGCCGGGCTTCATCGCGGGGCTGGAACGGGCGGGCTTCTCGGCCGCGCGGCACCGGGTCTGGCTGCAGATGGAACTGGCGCGGCCGTTCCTGATGGCGGCGATGATCCTGATTGCCGCGGCCTTCACCATGCGCCATGTCCGCGGCGGCAATACCGGCGCCGCCGTGCTGATGGCCTTTGCCGCCGGGATCGGGCTGTTCTTTCTGCGCAATCTGGCGCAGGTTCTCGGCGATAACGGGCAGGTCACGCCCTCGATGGCCGCATGGACGCCGCCGCTGGTCGGCGCGCTGCTGGCGCTGGGCCTGATCCTGCAGCGGGAGGACGGATGAGCGGGCAGGACCGGCAGACGATCACGGGGCGGGGGCAGGCGGGGCTGCTGGCCGGGCTGGCCTGCTGGGCGGTGCTGGCCCAGCCGCTGGCCGGGCAGCAGCTGTTCGACCAGACCGGCCGGCCGACATCTTCGGCGATGACCGGGGCGCCCCTGGCCACATCCTCGGGCGAGGCGGCGCTGGCGCCTGCCGCGCCGGCCCTGCAGGACACGATCCTCGGCGACCGCACGCCGGGCAGCGCGCCGCTGGAAACCGTGGCGCCGGATGCAGACATCACCCTGCCCGCCCGCCCCGCCGAGGGCGCGGCCGAGGACGCGGCGACGGTGCTGGCCGACAGCATGGAACTGCAGGGCGACCGGACCCTGATCGCCGCCGGCGGCGTGGTGGTGTGGTATCAGGGCGCGCGGCTGGTCGCCTCGCGGCTGGTCGTGGACGGCGAAAGCGGCGCGCTGACCATCGAGGGGCCGGTGCATCTGTCGCGCCCCGGCGCCGCCGATCCCGAGGCCGAGGCGGTGCTGATCGCCGATTCGGCGCAGCTGGACCGGCAGTTGCAGGACGGCATCATCCGCGGCGCGCGGCTGGTGATCGCCCGCGAATTGCAGCTGGCCGCCGAGGAACTGACCCGCAGCGGGGAGGGCCGGTTCACCCGGCTGACCCGCGTCGTCGCATCAAGCTGCCAGGTCTGCGCCAGCGACCCCACCCCGCTATGGGAGATCCGCGCCCGCAGCATCACCCATGACGCAGAGACCCGGCTGCTGACCCTCGAACGTCCGCAGCTGCGCGCCTTCGGCCTGCCGATCGCGTCCGCGCCCTTCACCATCACCGCCCCCGATCCCACGGTCGAGCGGCGCACCGGCTTCCTGCGGCCCGAGATCCGCACCACCTCGGGGCTGGGCTTCGGGATCAAGGCGCCCTATTTCGTCACCCTGGGCGATCAGGCCGACCTGACGCTGACACCCTACCTGTCTGCCAGCCGCACCAGCACGCTGGAACTGCGCTATCGCCGCGCCTGGCGCAGCGGCGTGACCGAATGGAACGGCGCGGTCAGCCGCGACGACATCCGCCCCGGCGAGACCCGCGGCTACCTGTTCGGCAATGCCCTGGTCGATCTGCCGCGCGACTATCGGCTGGGGGTGCAGCTGCAACTGGCCTCGGATCGCGGCTACCTGCTGGATTACGACATCACCGAGGCCGACCGGCTGTGGAGCGGGCTGACCCTGGAACGCATCACCCGCGACCGGCTGGTCTTCGGCCGGGTCGGCAACTACCACTCGCTGCGCGACGACGAGGACAACGCGACCTCGCCCGCCCAGGTCGCCGACGTGCTGTGGCAGCGGCGCTTCTCGCCCCGGCTGATCGGCGGCGAGGGGGTGATGGAATGGTCGGTGCATGCCCATCGCCGCCCCTCGGACGAGGACGAGGTCGGCCGCGACGTGGCCCGCGGCTCGGTCGGGCTGGACTGGCGGCGCAGCGAGATCCTGCCAGGCGGGCTGGTCGGCGCGGCCATCGCGGGGCTGGACGCCGACCTCTACCGCATCGCGCAGGACGACCGCTATGACGATGTGGTGTCGCGGGTCGACCCGCTTGTCGGCGTCGAGCTGCGCTGGCCACTGGCCGGCAGCGCGGGCGGCGCCACCCATCTGGTCGAGCCGGTCGCCCAGCTTTTGTGGTCGCCGCGCGGCGAGGACGACGACATCCCCAACGAGGACGGCCGGCTGATCGAATTCGACGAGGGAAACCTGTTCTCGGACAACCGCTTTCCGGGCTGGGACGCGCGCGAGACCGGGCTGCGCGCCAATGTCGGCGTCAGCTGGACCCGCATCGACCCGGCGGGCTGGTCGCTGGGCCTGACCGGCGGGCGGGTGCTGCGGGCGCGCGAGGATCGCGTCTTCGCGGCCGGATCGCCGCTGGCGGGACGGCGCTCCGACTGGCTGCTTGCGGCGCATTACGACAGCGGCACCGGGCTGGCCGTCGCCAACCGCGCGCTGTTCGACGATTCCTTCCGGGTCTCGCGCAACGAGCTGCGCCTGGGCTGGCTGCGCCCCGACCTGCAGCTGTCGGCGGGTCATCTGTGGATCGACAGCGATGCCGACGAGGGCCGGCCGCAGGACACCAGCGAACTGACCGCCACGCTGGGCTGGCAGATCGCCGAGGGCTGGTGGGGCAATGCCGAGACCCGCTATGACTTTGCCGCCGACCGCGCGCAGCGCGCCTCGCTGGACGTGACCTATCGCAATGAATGCGTGACGGTCGAGATGGGCGTCTCGCGCCGGTTCACCCGCGCCGACGAGGTGCGCCCGGAAACCAGCCTCGACCTGTCGGTGCGGCTGGGCGGGTTCGGCAGCCAGAAAGACGGGCCGGGCACGGTGGCGCGGCGCAGTTGCTTGCGCTAGTCTCGCGCAACGAATGATTTTGGGGGCAGCGTGATGCGGCACATCCTTTCCGGTATCGCCCTGGCGGCGGGCCTGCTTCTGGGCGCGGGCGCGCCGGCGGTGGCGCAGAACCCGTTCGAGCCGGTCGTCTATGTCAACGACGCCGCAGTGACCCGCTACGAGGTGCAGCAGCGGATGCGCTTCATGCAGGTGCTGGGTGCGGCGGGCACCGATGCGGCGGGCGCCGAGCAGGCGCTGATAGACGACCGGCTGCGCGATTTCGCGGCCCGGCAGGCGGGCATCGAGGTGACCGACGAGGGCTTGCAGACCGGCCTTGAGGAATTCGCCAGCCGCGCCGGGCTGGGCGCCGCCGAGTTCACCGCCGTCCTGGAACGGGCCGGCATCGAGCAGCAGGCGTTTCGCGATTTCGTGGCCTCGGGCGTGGCCTGGCGCGCGGTGGTGCGCCAGCGGATCGTGCCGGGGATCAGCGTCTCGGACGCCGAGATCCAGCAGGAGCTGACGCGCCGGATCGAGACCCCGGTGGTGACGCGGGTGCTGCTGTCGGAACTGATCATCCCCGCACCGCCGGGCCAGGAGGACGCCGCGATGGCCCGCGCCCGCGAGGTCGCCGGCAGCGGCCCGACCGAGGCGCAGTTCGCCGAGGCGGCGCGGCGGCTGTCGGCCTCGGGCTCGGCGGCGGCGGGCGGACGGCTTGCCTGGATCGATCTCGAGAACCTGCCGCCGAGCCTGCGGCCGGTGATCCTGTCGCTGAGCCCCGGCCAGACCAGCCAGCCGCTGACCGTGCCGGGCGCGGTGGTGCTGTTCCATCTGCGCGACACGCAGGGCACGCTGCGGCCCGGCGCGCGCGAACAGGTGCTGGACTACATGACGCTGCGGCTGGCCTCGGCCGCCGAGGCGGCGGCGCTGGCGGCCCGCGCGCGCAGTTGCGACACGCTTTATGCCGAGGCCGGCGGCGCGGCCGCCGCGATCCAGCGCCAGACCGTCTCGCAGAACGCCATTCCCGGGCTGATCGCCACGCAGCTGGCCTCGCTGGACGATGACGAGGCGGCGGTGGTGAATTACGGCGGCAGCGCCGATCTGGTCATGCTGTGCTCGCGCCAGCCGGCGCTGCTGGCCGAGGCCGAGGCGGGCGTGGCGACGACCGCGCTGGCCGATGACGGGGTCGAGGCCGCGGTGCCGGACGAGGGCGCGCTGCCCAGCCGCGATGCGGTGCGCGAGGAGATCTTCAACCGCAAGGCCACCGCCGCGGCAGACGCCTATCTGGCCGAGCTGCGCGCCGATGCGGTGATCCGGCGGCCCTGATCCGATGACGCCGCGCATCCTGCTGACCTGTGGCGAGCCGGCCGGGATCGGCCCGGAACTGGCGCCGCTGGCGCTGGCCTCGGGGGTCGAGTTCGTCTGGATCGGCGATCCCCGGCACCTGCCGCCCGGAACCGCCTTCCACGAGGTCAGCGCGCCGTCGGACCCGGTGCCGGCGGGGCATCTGCCGGTGCTGCGCCATGATTTCGCCGGCCCGGCGATCCCCGGCCGACCGGACCCGGCCCATGCCGCGGGGGTGATCGCGGTGATCGCCCGCGCGGTCGATCTGGTCCGGCGCGGCGAGGGGCTGGCCATCACCACGCTGCCGATCAGCAAGCAGGCGCTGAAGGCGGGGGCGGGCTTCGCCTTTCCCGGCCATACCGAATATCTTGCCGATCTGGCGGGCGGCGTGCCGGTGGCGATGATGCTGGCCACGACCGGCGCCACCCCGCCCTGCCGTGTGGTGCCGGCGACGATCCACATTCCGCTGGCCGAGGTGCCCGCGGCGCTGAGCGATGGGGTGCTGGAACAGGCGATCCGGCTGACCCATGCCGCGCTGATCCGCGATTTCGGCATCGCCGCGCCGCGGATCGCGGTGGCCGGGCTGAACCCCCATGCCGGCGAGGGCGGCACGATGGGCCGCGAGGAGCGCGACCGGATCGCCCCGCTGCTGGACCGGTTGCGCGCCGAGGGACTGGCGCTGGCCGGACCGCTGCCCGCCGACACGATGTTCCATGCGCCGGCCCGGGCCGGCTATGACGCCGCGGTCTGCGCCTATCACGACCAGGCGCTGATCCCGGTGAAGACGCTGGATTTCGCGGGCGGCGTGAACGTGACGCTGGGGCTGCCCTTCATCCGCACCTCGCCCGACCACGGCACGGCCTTCGACATCGCCGGCAAGGGTCGCGCCGATCCGGCCTCGACCATTGCGGCGCTGCGGATGGCGCGCGACATGGCGGCCAGCCGCGCATGAGGGCGCGCCGGATTGCGTCCCGCGACGGGCGGGGGGCCAGCCCCCCGCACCCCCCGGGATATTTGCACCAGGGCAAGAGGGGCGGCGGTCGATGAGCACGTTCGACGATCTGCCGCCTCTGCGCGCGGTGATCGCGCGGCATGACCTGCAGGCAAAGAAGCAGCTGGGCCAGAACTTCCTTCTGGACCTGAACCTGACCGCGAAGATTGCCCGGCAGGCGGGCGACCTGTCGGGCTGCGACGTGCTGGAGATCGGTCCCGGCCCCGGCGGGCTGACCCGCGGCCTGCTGGTCGAGGGGGCCCGGCATGTGCTGGCGATCGAGAAGGATCCGCGCGCCCTGCCCGCCCTGGCCGAGATTGCCGCGGCCTATCCCGGACGGCTGACCGTGCTGCAGGGCGATGCGTTGCAGATCGATCCGCTGGCGCATCTGACGCCGCCGATCCGCATCGCCGCGAACCTGCCCTACAATATCGGCACGGAGTTGCTGGTGCGCTGGCTGACACCGCCCGCCTGGCCACCCTTCTGGCAGTCGCTGACGCTGATGTTCCAGAAGGAGGTGGCCGAGCGGATCATCGCGCGACCGGGCGGCAAGGCCTATGGCCGGCTGGCGCTGCTGGTGCAATGGCGCTGTGACGCGCGGATCGTGATGACGCTGCCGCCCGAGGCCTTCGTGCCGCCGCCGAAGGTGCATTCCTCGGTGGTGCATCTGACCGCGCTGCCCGCGCCGCGCTTTCCGGCCGATCCGACGATCCTGTCGCAGGTCACGGCGGCGGCCTTCAACCAGCGCCGCAAGATGCTGCGCGCCAGCCTTCGCGGTCTGCATCCGCAGATCGAGACTCTGCTGGACGGCTGCGGCATCGCCCCGACCGCCCGCGCCGAGGAGATCGACCTCGAACGCTTTTGCGCGCTGGCCCGCGCCCTGGGCGTGGCGCGCAACGCCGGCTGACTGCCCTGCCCGAACCAGGCGTGGCGGCGATCAGCCCTCGCCCGAGACGCTATCGGCGCCCTGCGACCCGTCCGCGCCGCCCTCGGCCTCGGCGGGAGGCTTGCGGCGGCTGCGCGGCGCGGCACGGCCGGGTTCGGCACTGCGCGGCGCCTTGCTGCGCGGGCTGCGGCTGCGGGCGGGCTTGGCCTCGCTTTCGGGGGTGGCGACGAGATCGGCCGCGTCCTCGGCCGCATCGCCCACGGCATCGGGCAGGCCGGCCGGACGATCGTCGCCCGCGGCCGCTTGCGACGCATCCTGTGCGGGGCGGGCCTCGCGCGTCTCTGCGGGCTGCGGCTCGGCCTCGGCGGGGCCGCCGCGCGCGGCTTGCGGTTCATCCTCGCCGCGCCGGTCGGCGTCGCGGCCGCGCGGGTGCTGGCCGTTCTGGCCGCTGTGGCCACCCTGGTGGTTCTGGTCGCGGCGCGGCCCGGCCTCGTCCTCGCCCGGCTGGCGCTGGCTGTTCTGCGGATGCTGGCCGTGCTGCTGCCGCTCGGCCATCTCGCGCTGCGCCTCGCCCAGCATCCGGGTGTAATGCTCGGCATGCTGCAGGAAGCTCTGCTCGGCCACGCGGTCGTTCGACAGCTGCGCATCGCGGGCCAGCGTCAGGTATTTCTCGATGATCTGCTGCGGAGTGCCGCGGACCTTGCCCTCGGGACCCGAGCTGTCAAAAACGCGGTTGACGATGTTGCCCAGCGTGCGCTGGCGGTTCGACTTGTTGCGCGAACGGGATTTGGATGATCTCATCGGTCTGTCTGTCGTGATTCCAGGGGTGTCTGGGGCTCCAGGTGAACTGGACGGCGTTTCGGGCGGCTTCGGGCGGCGTGCTGCCGGACCTTGCCGTTCAACCCCCGCCTTGCACCGCTGGGGGCGTCACAGGCGCCCGGTCGGTTTCGGCATTGTCAGGCTGACCCGTGCGGCGACCCTGCGGCCCCGGCACGCCGCTGACTAACCACGCACCCGCCGTGGTGACAAGCGAAAAGTTGCGCTAACGGGGGCTTTTCGGCACGGCGCCGGCCGGAAATGGCGGAAAACGCGCGGAAACGACGCGATCCCGCCCATCCAGATCGGCGATCAGGCGGGTTTCCGCGCCGGCGCCGGCGAACAGGGTCTGCACCGCACGGCCCTGGCTGGGCCCGATCTCGACCAGCACATGGCCGCCGGGGCGCAGCCGGTCACGCGCGCCGGCCGCGATGACCCGATAGGCGCCCAGCCCGTCGCCGCCATCGGTCAGCGCGCCATGCGGCTCCCACTCGCGGACATCGGGGGACAGGCCGGCCATCTCGGCCAGCGCGATGTAGGGCGGGTTCGACACGATCAGATCGAACCGGCCGTCGAGCCCCGCATACCAGTCGGCACGCCGGAAATCGGCGCGCACGCCGATCCGGGCGGCGTTGCGCCGCGCCACCTCGAGGGCGGGTTCCGAGATGTCGGTGCCCAGCCCGGCCGCCCCCGGGCGCGCGGCCAGAACCGAGATCAGGATCGCGCCGGTGCCGGTGCCCAGGTCCAGCACGGACTGCCAGGGCAGGTCCAGCGCCGCCTCGACCAGGGTCTCGGTCTCGGGGCGGGGGTCCAGCGTGTCGCGCGTCACCTCGAAACGATGGGCGTGGAAATCGCGGTATCCGACGATCTGGGCGACCGGCTGTCGGCGCGCCCGCGCGGCGATCGCGGCGTCCAGCCGCCGCGCCGGGTCCTCGCCGAGGTCGCGGTCGCCGATGATCCGCAGGCGACCCGGCTCGCAGCCGAGGATCGCGGCAAGGATGCGGTCGGCATCGCGCGCCGCGCCCTCGATCCCGGCCGCGCGCAGGCGCGCCGAGGCGGTCGCACGGGCCTCTGCGACGGTCATTGCTGAGCGGCCAGCCGCGCCGCCTGGTCATGCGCGGTCAGCGCGTCGATCACCTCGGCCAGATCGCCGGCCATCACCCGGTCCAGCGCGTACAGCGTCAGGTTGATGCGATGGTCGGTCAGCCGGCCCTGCGGGAAATTGTAGGTGCGGATCCGCTCGGACCGGTCGCCGCTGCCGACCTGGCTCTTGCGGTCGGCGGCGCGCTCGGCATCGGCCTGGCTGCGCTGCATGTCGTAAAGCCGCGCCCGCAGCACGGCCATCGCGTTGGCGCGGTTCTGGTGCTGCGACTTCTCGGAACTCGTCACGACGATGCCGGTGGGCAGATGGGTGATGCGCACCGCGGAATCGGTGGTGTTCACATGCTGACCGCCGGCACCCGAGGCCCGCATGGTGTCGATGCGGATGTCGGCCGCGGGAATGTCGATATCGGCATCCTCGGCCGCCTCGGGCAGCACCGCGACGGTGGCCGCACTCGTATGGATGCGCCCGCCCGATTCGGTCTCGGGGACGCGCTGGACGCGATGCACGCCCGATTCGTATTTCAGCCGGGCAAAGACCCCCTCGCCCGCGATCCGCGCCACCGCCTCGCGCACTCCGCCCAGCTCGGTCTCGGCCAGTTCCAGCAGCTGGAAATCCCAGCCCTGCGCCTCGGCATGACGCCGGTACATCGCCAGCAGATCGCCCGCGAACAGCGCCGCCTCGTCGCCGCCGGTGCCGGGACGGATCTCGATGATCGCGGGCCGCGCATCGGCGGCGTCCTTCGGCAGCAGTGCGATCCGCAACCCCTGCTCCAGCTCCGGCAGGACACCGCGCAGCCGCGCCAGCTCGTCCTCGGCCAGTTCGCGCATCTCGGGATCGGCCAGCATCACCTGCGCCTCGGCGACGGCATCACGGGCCGCCCGCCATGCTGCGATCTCCTCGACGACCGGCTTCAGCTCGGCATATTCCCGGCTGATTCCGGCGATCCTGTCGGGGGCCGGGCCGGCATTCAGCTGCGCCTCGAGATAATCGAAGCGCCGGGTGATCTGGTCAAGGCGGTCCTCGGGCAGCATCCGGCCCGATTAGCGCCGCCGCGCCGCGGTCGCAAGCGCCATCGCCCCTTTGCCTTGGGGCAAATATCCCGCGGGGGGCCCGGGGGGCGCGAAGCCCCCCGGCGGTCGCGGGACGCAAATCAGCGACGGCGCCAGCCACGGATCGCGATCAGTTCCGTCGCGACATGCGCCCCTGCGATTGCGGTGGCCCCGGTCGTGTCATAGGGCGGCGACACCTCGACCACGTCGCCACCGATCAGATCCACCCCGGCCAGCCCGCGCAGCAGCGCCGCCGCCTGCCACGAGGCCAGCCCGCCCCAGACCGGCGTTCCGGTGCCGGGCGCGAAGGCCGGGTCCAGCGCGTCGATGTCGAAGGTCACATAGACCGGCCGGTCGCCGGTCACCCGGCCGATCCGTGCCAGCGCCGCCTCGACGCCGTCGCGATGCACCGAGGCCGCGTCGAGGATGCTCACCCCCAGCGTGTCGGGGTTCTCGGTGCGGATCCCGACCGAGACGCTGGCAGCGGCATCGACCAGCCCCTCACGGATCGCCTTGTAGAGAAAGGTGCCGTGATCGATGCGGTCGGGGTCGTCATCGGCCCAGCTGTCGGAATGGGCGTCGAACTGGATCAGCGCCACCGGCCCGCGCCGGGCAGCCACCGCGCGCAGGATCGGCAGGGTGATCGAATGATCGCCGCCCAGCGTCACCGGCGCCGCGCCGGCGTCCAGGATCGCGCCCAGATGCGCCTCGATCCGGGCGGGCACGTCGCGGGTCATCGCATAGTCGAAGGCCATGTCGCCGTAATCGACCACGTTCAGCACCGCCAGCGGATCATAGCCCCAGCCATAGGGCGGGTCATAGGGCTGCAGGGTCGACGCCTCGCGGATCGCCCGCGGCCCGAATCGGGTGCCCGGCCGGTTGGTCACCGCCTGGTCGAAGGGGATGCCGGTCACCGCCACATCGACGCCGGCCAGATCCTTGGAATAGCGGCGGCGCAGAAAGCTGGTCGCGCCGCCAAAGGCGTTTTCGAACGAGGGGCCGCGCGGATCGGCCCGGGTGAAGGCCTGATCGACCTGATGCTTCGCGTCCTCCAGCGCCATGCGCCCCTCCCCCGCTGCGGTTGCCTTCCGCAACTGTCGGGCAGCGGCCGCGGAACTGCAATCGCAAGTCGCGGCCGCCGCTCAGCGGGCCCCGCCGCCGAAGCGGTTGGCGGGGATCCTGAAATAGCTGTGCCCGTCCGCCTCGGGATCGGGCAGACGCCCGGCCCGCAGATTGACCTGCAGCGCATGCAGCATCCGGTCGGGCAGCGGCAGGGTCGCGTCGCGGTCGTCGCGCAGCCGCATGAACGCCGCGCGGTCCACCCCGCCGCCAACATGCGCGTTATGCGCCCGCTGCTCGGCCACGGTCGATTCCCAGGCGGGCGCCGCGCGCCCTTCGGTGCCGTAGTCATGGCCGACGAACAGCCGGGTGCGGTCGGGCAGCGCCAGGATCGACATCAGGCTGTCGTAAAGCGCGCCCGACGACCCGCCCGGAAAATCGGCGCGCGACGTGCCGACATCGGGCTGCATGAAGGTGTCATGCACGAAGGCCGCATCACCGATCACATAGCTGACCGAACCCAGCGTATGGCCCGGATGCAGCATCACCCGAACCGGTATCCCGCCCAGACGGAAGGTCTCTCCATCCGCGAAGAGATGGTCGAAATCCGCGGCAGGATGGAAGCCGCCGGGCAGGTTGTAGATCCCCTCCCACAGCCGCGCGATCTCGACCACCTTCGCGCCGATGCCGTTCGGGGCGCCCGTGCGCTGGCGCAGCCAGTGCGAATCCGTCAGGTGATCGGCATGGGGGTGGGTGTCGAGGATCCATCGCAGGCGCAGCCCGCGCCCGGCGATCTGGCCCAGCACCCATTCGGCATTGTCATGCCCGGTCGCGGCGCTGCGCGGGTCGAAATCCTGCACGACGTCGATCACCGCCGCGTCCAGGCTTGCCGGGTCCCAGACCAGATACTGCGCGCTGCCGGTCGGCGCATCGTGAAAGCCCAGCACCTCGGGCGATCCCGGCCCGCGCGAGGGGGAATGCCGGTGGAACATCTGTCCTCCTTCGGGATATATCTCGATTGCCGAATATAGGCCCCGCCGCCCGGATGGGAAGGCCCGCCCCGACCGGCCGCCGGCCCCCGACCGGCCCCGGGTGGCCTCCGGGGCGTTTCACCTTGCATCCGCAGCGATCCCCGCTATAAGGCCGCATCCTTCCGCCGAGACCGTGCAACCGCGCAACCTCTCGTGGCGGGTGCGGAAGGTCTGATCCCGCCTATGAAGTGCGCCCGATGATGAAAGGGATGCCATGCCTCTGTACGAGCATGTGCTGATCGCCCGCCAGGACCTGTCGAACACGCAGGCCGAAGGGCTGATCGAACATTTCTCGACCGTGCTGGCCGACAATGGCGGCAAGGTCGTGGAAAACGAATATTGGGGTGTGCGCACCCTCGCCTACAAGATCAACAAGAACCGCAAGGGCCATTACGCCTTCCTGCGCAGCGACGCCCCCTCGGCCGCCGTGCACGAGATGGAGCGTCTGGCCCGCCTGCATGACGACGTGATGCGCGTGATGACGATCCGCGTGGACGAGCATCAGGAAGGCCCCTCGGTGCAGATGCAGAAGCGCGAAGAGCGCGGCGACCGTGGCGACCGTCCGCGTGGCGACCGTGGGGATCGGGGCGATCGCGGGGACCGTGGCGATCGCGGCGACCGTGACCGTGGCGACCGCGGCGACCGCCGCGAGCGGAACTGAGAGGATCTGAGACATGGCGAACAAACCGTTCTTCCGCCGCCGCAAGGTCTGCCCGTTCTCGGGCGACAACGCCCCGGCCATCGACTACAAGGACACCCGCCTGCTGCAACGCTATATCAGCGAACGCGGCAAGATCGTGCCCTCGCGCATCACCGCCGTCTCGGCCAAGAAGCAGCGTGAGCTGGCCCGCGCCATCAAGCGCGCCCGCTTTCTCGCCCTGCTGCCCTATGTCGTGAAGTAAGGAGGACCGAACATGCAAGTCATCCTGCTGGAACGCGTGGCCAAGCTGGGCCAGATGGGCGAAATGGTGAAGGTCAAGGAGGGCTATGCCCGCAACTTCCTGCTGCCCCAGGGCAAGGCGCTGCGCGCCTCGGACGCCAACATCGCTGCCTTCGAGACCCGCAAGGTCCAACTGGAGGCCCGCAACGCCGAATCGAAGGCCGACGCCCAGAAGGTCGCCGACAAGCTGGACGGCCAGACCTTCGTGGTCATCCGCTCGGCCTCGGATGCGGGTGCGCTTTACGGATCGGTGACGACCCGTGACGCGGCCGAAGCGGCGACCGAAGCCGGCTTCACCCTTGATCGCAAGCAGGTCGTGCTGCGCGCGCCGATCAAGGATCTGGGCCTGCATGACGTCAGCGTCGTGCTGCACCCCGAGGTTGAGGCGACGATCACGCTGAACGTCGCCCGCTCGGCCGAAGAAGCCGAGTTGCAGGCGCAGGGCAAGTCGATTCAGGACCTGGCCGCCGAAGCCGACGCCGAGGCCGAATTCGAGATCGCCGAACTGTTCGACGACATCGGCGGCGCCTCGGACGACGAGGGCGACGACCGCAACTGATCCTTGCGATCCGACGTTATCCGACCGCGCCGGCGATCCCGGCGCGGTTTTTCGTTTGCCGCGCAAGAAATTGTTTCGCGCGCCACGCCCGTTTACCATCGTCCCGGCATGCGACAGCCTGCGCGTCGCGCCCGCCGATCCGCCTCACCAGGGAAGCCGCCATGTCCGACCCGCTGACCCGCCTCCTCGCCGACCGCGACTGGTTGCTGGCCGATGGCGCGACTGGCACCAACCTGTTCAACATGGGGCTGGAGGCCGGCGAGCCGCCGGAGTTCTGGAATGCCGATCATCCCGACCGCATCCGGGCGCTGTATCGCGGCGCGGTCGAGGCCGGCTCGGACCTGTTCCTGACCAACAGCTTTGGCGGCAACGCCAGCCGGCTGCGGCTGCACAACGCCCAGCACCGGGTGGCCGAGGTGAACCGCCTCGCTGCCGAACTGGGTCGCGAGGTCGCCGATGCCGCCGGCCGGACGGTGATCGTCGCGGGCAGCATCGGCCCGACCGGCGACATCATGGCCCCGATGGGAAGCCTGACCCACGCGCTGGCGGTCGAGATGTTTCACGAACAGGCCGAGGCGCTGAAGGCCGGCGGCGCGGATGTGCTGTGGGTCGAGACGATCAGCGCCGCCGAGGAATACAAGGCCGCCGCCGAGGCCGCGCGGCTGGCCGACATGCCCTGGTGCGGCACCATGAGCTTTGACACCGCCGGTCGCACGATGATGGGCGTCACCTCGGCGCAGCTGTCGGCGCTGGTCGAGAAACTGCCCAACCCGCCGGTCGCCTATGGGGCCAATTGCGGCGTCGGCGCCTCGGACCTGCTGCGCACGGCGATGGGCTTTGCCGCCTCGGGCAGCGAACGGCCGATCATCGCCAAGGGCAATGCCGGCATCCCGCGATTCGAGGCGGGCCACATCCATTACGACGGCACGCCCGATCTGATGGCCGATTACGCCTGCCTCGCCCGCGATCTGGGTGTGCGGATCATCGGCGGCTGCTGCGGCACCATGCCCGCGCATCTGCGCGCCATGCGCGCGGCGCTGGAGACCCGCCCGCGCGGACCCCGCCCGACGCTGGAGACGATCACCGACCGGCTTGGCGGCTTCAGCTCGACCAGCGACGGCACCGATGACGGCGGACCCAGCCGCGAACGGCGCGGCAGGCGGCGCGGCTAGAACAGCGACAGCTGATCGCCCGCGCGCGGCGGCGGACCGAAGCGGCTGCAATCCAGCGGCGGGCCGCCCTCGCGATAGCCAAGCCGCCTGCGCGCCAGCCGGAACCGCTGCAAGGCCAGCTGCGCCTCGACGCCCTCGCCCCTGAATCGGTGGCCGAATCGCGGATCGTTGTCGCGCCCGCCGCGCATCGCCTGCACCCTGTTCATCACATGCGCGGCCATGCCGGGGCGGTGCCGGTCCAGCCAGTCGCGAAACAGCGGCGCCACCTCATGCGGCAGGCGCAGCGGGATCATGCTGGCGGTGGTGGCACCCGCCTCGCGCGCGGCGGCCAGGATCGCCTCGATCTCAGGCTCGGTGAGGACCGGGATCACCGGCGCCACCATCACCCGCACCAGAACGCCGGCCCGCGACAGGTCGCGAATCATCCGCAGCCGGGTGGCGGGCGCCGGCGCGCGGGGTTCCAGCGCGCGGGCCAGCCCGGCATCCAGCGTGGTCACGCTGACGCCCACCGCCGCCTGATCCTTCGCCGCCATCTCGGCCCACAGGTCCAGATCGCGCAGCACCGTCTGGCCACGCGTCACCAGCGTCGCCGGATGGTTCCAGTCGCGCAGCACCCGCAGGATGCCCGGCATGATCGCCAGCCGCGATTCGACCGGCTGGTAGGGGTCGGTATTGGTCCCCAGCGCGATCGGCGCGGGCCGATAGGAGGGCCGCGCCAGTTCCCGTTCCAGCAGCCGCGCGGCGTCGGGCTTGGCGGTGATCCGCGTTTCGAAATCCAGCCCCGGCGACAGCCCCAGATAGGCGTGGCTGGGCCGGGCATAGCAATAGACGCAGCCATGTTCGCAGCCGCGATAGGGGTTGATGGACCGGTCGAAGGCAATATCGGGCGAGCTGTTGCGGGTGATGATGCTGCGCGGCTGTTCGGTCACCACCTCGGTGCGCAGCAGATGCGCTTCTTCGGGAATGTCCCAGCCATCGCTTTCCCGTTCACGCCGATGCATCTCGAACCGCCCCTCGGGCCGGGTGTCGGCGCCCCGCGCCTTCAGGATCTGGTCAGGATTTCGCGGCGGCAGCATGCGCCGATCATAGAACATAGCCGGAACATCCGCCAGAGATTCGTGACGCAGGTCGCCGCCGATCTGCGCGATGTCGCATTGCGGCCCTCGTTTGCGCGGATTCGGGGCCATTCGGCAAGATACCGCATCACGGAGGCGCGCCATGGCCGAGGAAGAGATCATCCTGTCCGAGCTGAGCGACGAGGATCTGGTCCAGCAGATGATGGACGACCTCTATGACGGGCTGAAGGACGAGATCGAAGAGGGCGTGCACATCCTGCTGGATCGCGGCTGGGCGCCCTATGACGTGCTGACCAGGGCGCTCGTCGCGGGCATGACCATCGTCGGCCACGACTTCCGCGACGGCATCCTGTTCGTGCCCGAGGTACTGATGGCCGCCGGCGCAATGAAGGGCGGCATGGCGATCCTGAAACCGCTGCTGGCCGAGACCGGCGCCCCGCGCATGGGCAAGATGGTGATCGGCACCGTCAAGGGCGACATCCACGACATCGGCAAGAACCTCGTCTCGATGATGATGGAGGGCGCCGGCTTCGAGGTGGTCGATCTGGGCATCAACAACCCGGTCGAGAACTACATCGACGCCGCCCGGCGCGAACAGGCCGACATCATCGGCATGTCGGCCCTGCTGACCACCACGATGCCCTACATGAAGGTGGTCATCGACACGATGAAGGCGCAGGGCATCCGCGACGACTATATCGTGCTGGTCGGCGGCGCGCCGCTGAACGAGGAATTCGGCCGCGCCATCGGCGCCGACGCCTATTGCCGCGATGCCGCGGTGGCGGTGGAAACCGCCAAGGACTTCCTGCGCCGCAAGCACAACCTGCTGTCCGCCCAGGGATAGGCGCATCGGCGCACAGGCCCTGCGCGGGCCCCGCACGTTGAATCCCGGCGATCCCCGGCACATGTTGGCGGGGACAGAGGACAACATGACAGGACATGCGATGAACGACGACTATACGCCGCCGAAGGTCTGGACCTGGAACAAGGAGAATGGCGGAGAGTTCGCCAGCATCAACCGCCCCATCGCCGGACCGACGCATGACAAGCCCCTGCCGGTCGGCACCCATCCGCTGCAACTGTATTCGCTGGCCACCCCGAACGGCCAGAAGGTCACGATCATGCTGGAGGAACTGCTCGAGGCCGGCCATGATGCCGAATACGACGCATGGCTGATCCGAATCGGCGATGGCGACCAGTTCGGCAGCGGCTTTGTCGAGGCCAACCCTAACAGCAAGATCCCGGCGATGATGGACCATTCGGTCGACCCGCCGCGCCGGATCTTCGAATCGGGATCGATCCTGCTGTATCTGGCCGAACGATTCGACGCCTTCCTGCCGCGCGACCCGGGCGCCCGCACCGAGGCGCTGAACTGGCTGTTCTGGCAGATGGGCTCGGCGCCCTTCGTCGGCGGCGGCTTCGGGCATTTCTACGCCTATGCGCCGGTCAAGATCGAATACGCCATCGACCGCTATGCGATGGAAACCAAGCGGCAGCTGGACGTGCTGAACCGGCATCTCGCCGATCGCCGCTTCATGGCGGGGGATGAGTATTCCATCGCCGACATGGCGATCTGGCCCTGGTATGGCCGGCTGACGACGGGCGGGGTCTATGGCGACGCGGACGTGTTCCTTGACGGCGCCAGCTACCAGCATGTCCTGCGCTGGAGCCAGGAAATCGGCACCCGCCCGGCGGTGCGGCGCGGGGTGATGGTCAACAAGACTTCGGGCGAGCCGTCCGAACAGCTGTGGGAACGCCACGACGCCTCGGATTTCGACCTTCGGACACAGGACAAGCTGGACGGCTGACCTGAAAAGAGGGGCGCCGAGGCGCCCCTCCGACATCCGCGGCCATCCGTGACAGCCGCCTTGCCTTGGTCGAAATATCCTCGGGGGTCCGGGGGCAGACAGCCCCCGGCGGTCGCGGGACGCAGATCAGTTCCGCGCCTTGTCGACCATCTTGCCCTTGCTGATCCACGGCATCATCTCGCGCAGCTTCGCGCCGACCTGCTCGATCTGATGCTCGTCATTCATGCGGCGGGTGGCCTTGAACGAGGGCTGGCCGACGGCGTTCTCCTGCATGAAGTCGCGCACGAACTTGCCGGTCTGGATGTCGCGCAGAACCGCCTTCATCCGCGCCTTGGTCTCGTCATAGGGCAGGATGCGCGGGCCGCTGACATATTCGCCGTATTCTGCGGTGTTGCTGATCGAGTAGTTCATGTTGGCGATGCCGCCCTCATAGATCAGGTCGACGATCAGCTTGACCTCGTGCAGGCATTCGAAATAGGCCATCTCGGGCTCGTAGCCGGCCTCGACCAGCGTCTCGAAGCCCATGCGGATCAGCTCGACCAGGCCACCGCACAGAACCGCCTGCTCGCCGAACAGGTCGGTCTCGCATTCCTCGCGGAAATTCGTCTCGATGATCCCCGAGCGGCCGCCGCCGATGGCCGAGCAGTAGGACAGGCCCAGATCCATCGCCTTGCCGCTGGCATCCTGATGCACAGCGACCAGGCAGGGCACGCCGCCGCCCTTGACATATTCGCCGCGCACGGTGTGGCCGGGGCCCTTGGGCGCCATCATGATGACATCGACGCCTGGCTTCGGCTCGATCAGGCCGAAATGCACGTTCAGCCCGTGGGCGAAGGCGATCGCCGCGCCGTCGCGCAGGTTGTCATGGACGTATTTCTTGTAGGTCTCGGCCTGCAATTCGTCCGGCATGGTGAACATGATGACATCGCACCAGGCGGCCGCCTCGGCGATGCCCATGACCTTCAGGCCCTCGCCTTCGGCCTTCCTGGCCGAGGGGCTGCCCTCGCGCAGCGCGACGACGACATTCTTGGCGCCCGAATCGCGCAGGTTCAGCGCATGGGCGTGGCCCTGGCTGCCATAGCCCAGGATGGCGACCTTCTTGTCCTTGATCAGGTTCACGTCGCAATCGCGATCATAGTAAACGCGCATGATGGTTCCTTTCCTCTCCGATGGGCGCCCTTCTAGCCCGCCCTGCGCGTCGCGGATGTTCAATCTTCGCGGGATGTGCAAGAAGATTGCCGATATCATGCCGCAAGATCGACAAGGACGGAAAAATCATGCCCGACGCGACCGATCGCCGTATCCTCCGGCAATTGCTGGCCGATCCCGATGCCGCGACGGCGGCCCTCGCGGCGCGGGCGGGGGTGACGCCGGCCAGCCTGTGGCGGCGGCTGGACAAGCTGCGCGAGACCGGCGTGATCGCGGCGATCCAGTTGCGGATCGACTGGCGCGCTTTGGGCTGGGAGGTCGAGGTCAGCCTGCGCTTCACGCTGGACAAGACCGACCCGCGCGCCTTCGACGAGTTCATCGCCGCCGCCCGCGAGGTCCCCGAAGTGACCGAGATCCAGACCTTCCTGGGCAGCGTCGACCTGCGCCTGTCGGTGATCGCCCGCGACATGGCGCATTGGCAGCAGGTCTATCGCGACCGCATCCTGACCCTGCCGCATGTCTCGGACAGCGAGGCGCTGATGCTGGTCTCGACCATCAAGGACAGCGCCGAGCTTGCGCTGTGAGCGGGCTGGACGCGACCGATCTGGCGATCCTGCGCATCCTCGCGGCAGACGCCACGAAAAGCGCCGCCGAGGTCGGCCGCGCGGTCGGCATCGGCCAGCCCGCGGCCTGGCGTCGCATCCGCAGGCTGGGCGATCAGGGCATCCTCGCCGGGCGCCGGGTGGTGGTGAACAGCGCCGCCCTGGGCTTCGGCGTCACGGTGTTCCTCGGCGTCCGGCTGGCCGCCAAGGGTCGCACCAGCCTCGAGGATTTCGAACGCGCCGTCACCGCCATCCCCGAGGTGCAGACGGTCCAGCATGTTCTGGGCCAGTTCGACTATCGGCTGCGCATCACCGCCCGGGACATCAGCGATTTCGAACGCATCCTGCGCCGCCGCATCATGACCCTGCCCGGCGTCGGACAGGTCGAGGCCAATGTCATGCTGTCCGAGGAGCGCCGCCCCGGCCCGCTGGGCACGCTGGCCTGACGCGGCATCTGTCGCAGACGTGACCGGGCCGGCGGGCATGGGCTTGATCCCGCCGTGCCGCGGGGACGGAATCTGCGGGTTTTCGGCGGCGATCCGCGCCGATTGCCGGGTCCTTCCTGTCCGGCGATCCATCCCCGCCGCTGCGTGTTAGGGCGATGCGAGCGCCGGGAAACGGCGCCGCCTGACGACACAAAGGAGACGATCATGCATCGCCCAATCGCACTGGCCCTCGGTCTTGGCCTTGGCCTGACCGCAACCGCAGCCCTTGCCCAGCAGGAGGCCGCACCGGCGCCGCAACAGCCCGCCACGATGGATGCCGCCACCACCTACGAGGCCGCCCGCAACCAGCTTGGCATCCTGAAATTCTGCGAGGGTCAGGGCCATACCGGCGCCGAGGCCACCGCGAACCAGCAGCGCCTGGTCGCGATGCTGCCGCAGGGCGACGACGATGCCGGCGCCTCGGCCGAGGAGAAGGGCGCCGGGGGGATGGTCTCGATCGCCGGCACCGAGCTGAGCCTCGCCGATGCCGCGTCGAGCCGGGGCAGCAGCGTCGAGGCCCAGTGCAAGCAGATCGAGGCGGCCGTGAACGACGTGGCAAAGCGCCTGCCCGCCGGCTGATCGCCGCCAGCGCACGACCGCTCCCGCGGGGGGCATGGCAGGATGGCAAGGGCGGGCTTCGGGTCCGCCCTTGCCCGATGGCGGGGCGCGCCTTCGGTCCCGGGCCGGTCCCGCTGTCAGGCGCGCGTCGCCCCGTCCGCGGGTTCCGCCGCGGCCTCGGATGCAACAAGCGGGCGGGTGGCGGCGCGGGCCGCGTCCTCGTCCTCGGCGGGGGCGCCGGCCTCGACGATGTCGCGGGCCTCCCCCTCGTCCTCGTCCTCCAGCGCGGGCGGATGCTCTCCGGCGAGGAAATTGCCGAATTTCTCCCACCCCGGCAGATGTTCGGCCAGCACCCGCAGCACCACCAGCACCGGCACCGCGATCACCATGCCGATCACCGACCACAGCCACGCCCACAGCGCCACGGCCAGGAACACGACCACGGCATTCATCTGCAACCGGCGCGACACGAAATATGGCGTGATGAGCTGCCCCTCCAGCGAGGTCAGCGCCAGATAGGTGCCTGCCACCATCGCCGGCCAGAACAGCCCCGGCATCACCACCAGCGCCACCACCCCCGAGATCGCGACGCCGGTGATGGCGCCCAGATAGGGGATGAAGTTCAGAAGGAACGCACCGACCCCGAACAGCAGCGGGCCGGGCATCCCCCAGGCCCACATCGCCATGCCCACCGCAAGGCCCAGGCAGGCGTTGATGACGGTGATCGCGCCGAGATAGCTGCCCAGCGAATCCTCGATCTCGCGCAGGGCGAGATAGGCGGTGCGCTTGTCGCGCATCGTGTCAAAGCTTTGCACGATCTTCAGATACAGAAGGTCGCCCGAGGAGATCATGAAGAACATCAGGATCAGCGTGAACAGCACCTGTCCGACCAGCTGCGGGGTCAGCTTGATCGCGGTCTCGATGGGGCTTTCGCTGTCGCGCTCGACCTTGATGGTCGGCGCGGCTTCCTCGTCCTCGACGACCTGCGCCTTCTCGATCTCCTCGGCGGCCTTGCGGAAATCGCTGATCGATTCGCGCACCGCCTGGAACTTCCGGTCCAGCTGGCTGCTGATGCCGGGAATGTTGGCGGCGGCGCGGTTGATCGGGCCGCTGGCCGCATAGGCGATGATGGCCACCAGCGCAAAGATGCCCAGCGTGACAACCGTGGCGGTCACCACATCGGGCACGCCGCGGCGTTCCGCAAAGCGGCGCAGCGGCGTGAACACGAAGAACAGCAGCAGCGCCATCGTCACCGGCATCAGGAAGTCCCGGCCGGCCGCGACCGCGGCGAAGGCGAGGATCAGGAAGATGCCGATGACGGCCCAGTTGGCCACGCGGGCAGAGGTGCGTCCCTCGGATTGCGAAAGACGCGGAAAATTGCGCCCCACCGGACCTGACATGCTGGCTTCCCCCTCGCGGCCGTCCTGATCGATGGACGGCCAGAGCGGGAAACGCCGGGGGCGTGCCGATTGTTCCGGCCCCACCCGGTCGATGACGCAAGGTCAGATCGGGTTGTCGCCCCGCGCGTCGATCACGCGGCTGGGCAGGCCCATCCGGCCCAGCAGTTCGAGGAAGGGCCGGGGCGGCAGGTCCTCGACATTGGCCATCACCTTCACGTCCCAGATGCCGCGCGCGATCAGGATCGCCGCCGCGACCGGCGGCACGCCGGCGGTATAGCTGATGCCCTGGCTGCCGACCTCGGTGAAGGCGTCCTTGTGGTCGGCGACGTTGTAGATGAACACCTCGCCCGGCTGGCCATTCAGGCTGCCCTTGACCAGATCGCCGATGCAGGTCTTCCCCTCGTAATCCGGCGCCAGGCTGGCCGGGTCGGGCAGCACGGCCTTGACGACCTTCAGCGGCACGACCTCGACGCCCTCGGCGGTGGTGACCGGCTGTTCCGACAGCAGCCCGAGATTCTGCAGCACGGTAAACACGTTGATGTAGTGGTCGCCGAAGCCCATCCAGAAGCGCACATCGGCGTCCTTGTAGCGGGCCGAGAGGCTGTGCACCTCGTCATGGCCCGACAGGTAGGCGGTGCGCTTGCCGACCACCGGCAGGTCCCATTCGCGACCGACCTCGAACATCCGGTTCTCGCGCCATGCGCCGTCCTGCCAGCTGTAGACGGTGCCGGTGAACTCGCGGAAATTGATCTCGGGGTCGAAATTCGTGGCGAACCAGCGGCCGTGACTGCCGGCGTTGATGTCGACGATGTCGATGCTGTCGATCCTGTCGAAATATTCGTCCTCGGCAAGCCGGGCATAGGCATTCACCACGCCAGGGTCGAAACCCGCGCCGAGGATCGCGGTGATCCCGGCCCTTGCCACATCGTCGCGGCGCTTCCATTCGTAATTGCCATACCAGGGCGGCGTCTCGCAGACCTTGGCGGGATCCTCGTGGATGGCGGTGTCGATATAGGCGGCGCCGGCGCGGATGCAGCCTTCCAGAACGCTCATGTTGATGAAGGCGGTGCCGACATTGATGACGATGCCGGCGCCGGTCTGCCGGATCAGCGCCTCGACCGCGGCCGGGTCCATCGCGTCCAGCGCGTGGCTGGCGAAGGGCATCTGGTGGCCCTTCTCGCGCAGCCCCTCGATGATCGCATCGGCCCGGGCCTTCGTGCGGTTGGCGATATGCAGGTCGCCGAATTCCGCCGCCCATTGCGCCAGCTTGTGCGCCGTGACCTGCGCGACGCCGCCCGCGCCGATGATGAGAACGTTCCGTTTGGCCAATGCGGTCTCCTTTCCCGGTGGCAGAGACGGGGGCGCCCTACGAGAGGCTGCCTTTGTAGTCGTCATAGCTGAAGCTGCGGACGGTCCTGATGCTGCCATCCTCGGCGCGGATCGCGATGGCGGGCATCGCCACGCCGTTGAACCAGTTCTTCTTGACCATCGTGTAGCCCGCCGCGTCGGCGATGCTGATCCGGTCGCCGATCCGCAGCGGCCGATCGAACCGCGCCTCGCCGAAGATGTCGCCGGCAAGGCAGGTCTTGCCGGCGATCTGGTAGGCGTGGTCGCCCGCCTGCGGCAGCCTGGCGGTCTCGCGATAGATCAGCAGGTCCAGCATGTGCGCCTCGATGCTGCTGTCGACGATGGCGACGTCCTTGCCGTTGTTGATGAGGTCGAGGACCGAGACCTCCAGCGTGGTCGTGCCGGTGATGCTGGCCTCGCCGGGTTCCAGATAGACCTGCACGCCGAACTTCTGGCTGAACCCCGCCAGCCGGTCGGCAAGCCGGTCCAGCGGATAGCCCTCGCCGGTGAAATGGATGCCGCCGCCAAGGCTGACCCAGTCCAGCCGCTGCAGCAGGTCGCCGAACTCGGCCTCGATCCGGGTCAACTGGTGGTCGAACAGCTCGAAATCGCGGTTCTCGCAATTGTAGTGGATCATCACGCCGCTGATCCGGTCCATCGCCGCATCCAGCCGCGCCATGTCCCATTCGCCAAGCCGGCTGAACGGGCGGGCCGGGTCCGCCAGGTCGAAGCCCGAGGTCGAGAAGCGCGGATTCAGCCGCAGCCCGGTGGTGACGCCCGAGGCCCGATCGCCAAAGCGGTCCAGCTGGCCAAGGCTGTTGAAGATGATCTTGTCGGCATAGGACAGCGCCTCGTCGATCTCGTGATCGGCCCAGGCGACGGAATAGGCATGGGTCTCCTTGCCGAATTCCTCATGGCCAAGGCGCAACTCGTACAGCGAGGACGAGGTGGTGCCGTCCAGATGTTCCCGCATCAGGTCGAAGACCGACCATGTGGCAAAGCATTTCAGCGCCAGCAGCGCCTTGGCGCCCGAGCGGGCGCGCAGCCGGGCGATCCTTTCCATGTTGCCGCGCAGCAGCGCCTCGTCGATCAGGTAATAGGGCGTCTGCGGTAGGGTCATGCGGCATCCCGGGGGCGAAGGCTTTGACGACAAAAGCGAAAGGGCCGATATAGCGAGGCCGGCCGCTTTTCGCAAGGAATGGTAACGGACACATGACGGCCCGGAACGCCGGCCCGTTCGGCGCCGTCAGCCCCGGCGGGCCTGCCACCAGCCCCGCGTCAGCCCGCCGTCGCGAGGCGGCGGAATTCGCGCTTCAGCAGGTCAAGCTCGGCCCGGATCTGCGCCACTTCGGCGGCCAGATCCTCGTCAAGGACGCGCCCCGCCGCCAGGGTCAGCCGCGCCAGCCGCTGTGCGTCCGGTCCGACCGGCGCATCGGGGTCGGCAGCGTCGTCGGCGATCAGCGTCAGGCTGGTCACGCCCTCCGAGATCAGGGCCGCAGGCAGATCGACCCGCAGGGTCCAGCCGCCCCCGGCGCCGTCCGTCAGGACCGCCCCGGCCACCGGCTCGCCGCGCGCCACGAGGCAGACCCTGCCGGGTCGCGCGGGCGCGTCCAGCCAGCCGGTCCAGACCCCGCCGCGCACACCGTGGCTTTCGAAACTGGGCATCGCGCCTCCTTACATGTCGGCGCGCGGATGGCGTGACAGCACCGCGTCGCCGAGCCTGATCGCGTTCATGTAGGGCGCCTCGAAGATCAGGTCCAGCCAGACCTTGTCCACCGGGCGCGACGACATTTCGGCATAGCCGAGGTCGAACTCGGTGCTGCGCCGGCAGTCCGGGCCGTCCACCGGATCGCCCAGTTGCCGCAGCATGGTTTCCGTGTTCGGCCCCTGGGCGACGTTCAGGCGGCCATAGACGACGATCGGCCGTTCGGCATGCAGCGTCACGTCGAGGCGCAGGATATGGTTGCGCGACAGCCCGGCATTGACCCCGTCCGGCAGGTCCAGCGACAGCGCCAGATAGCCGCCCGCAAATCCCATCACCTCCAGCGTCAGGCCGTAGGGCGTCTGGTCGGTGGCCCGGCGGTTGCGATCCTGCTTCAGGATCAGGGCGCGGTTCGGGCAGTCATGGAACAGCACCAGTTCCTCGCCCAGCCGCTGGCCGCTGTCGGGCTCGGCCAGGGTAGACGGGGCGATGCGCCCGCACAGCAGCAGCGGCCTCCAGTGCCAGTCGGTGCCGGGCGGCAGGTCTGTCAGCTCGACCGGCGCGGCATGGCGCGGCAGGCGCGCATCCGACAGTTGCAGGAACCGGGTAACGCTGCGCTGCAAAGCGGCCGCCTCGTCGCACAGTTCGGGCGCGGCCATGCGCCTGCCGCGGGCCAGCGCCTCGGCCTCGGCATCCCATTGGCTGGCCGCAGCCTCGCGCACGAGGCGCGCCAACCAGCCATTCCTGCGCAGCGCCATCGCGGCTATTGATCCATGTAGATGTGGGTTTCGGCGGTGGCGCCGGGATGGGTGACCGCGCCCCATCGCGCGCCGCCCACCAGCCGCGCATATTTCCACAGCGCACCGGCGGCGTAATCGGTGGGTCGCGGCCCGGCCCAAGCCGCCTTGCGGGCCGCAAGCTCGGCTTCGTCCAGATCGACGCTCAGCACGCCCTGCACCGCGTCGATGGTGATGCGGTCGCCATTCCGCAGCAGCGCGATGGGCCCCCCATGCGCCGCCTCGGGCCCGACATGGCCCACGCAGAAGCCCCGCGTGGCGCCCGAGAAGCGGCCATCGGTGATCAGCGCGACCTTCTTGCCCATGCCCTGCCCCGACAGTGCGGCGGTGGTGGCCAGCATCTCGCGCATGCCGGGGCCGCCCGCCGGCCCCTCGTTGCGGATGACGATCACGTCGCCCTCGGCATAGTCGCGGCTCTGGACTGCGGCGAAGGCCTCTTCCTCGGATTCGAAGACCCGCGCCGGGCCGGTGAACAGCTGATCGGCGGCCGGCATCCCGGCCACCTTCACGATGGCCCCGTCCGGCGCGAGGTTGCCCTTCAGCCCGACGACCCCGCCGGTCTGCGACAGCGGCGTGGCAACCGGATGGATCACCTTGCCGTCGGCCTCGCGGGTCACGCGGTCGATCTCGTCGCCGATGGTCCGGCCGGTGGCGGTCATGCAGTCCTCGTGAATCAGGCCCGCCTTGCGCAATTCGCGCATCACCACCGGAACGCCGCCGGCCTCGTACAGATCCTTGGCGACGTAATCGCCACCAGGCCGCAGGTTCACGAAATAGGGCGTGTCGCGGAAGATGTCGCAGACATCGAACAGGTCGAAATCGATCCCGGCCTCATGCGCGATGGCGGGAAGGTGCAGCCCGCCATTGGTCGAGCCGCCGGTGCAGGCGACCACGCGCGCGGCGTTTTCCAGCGATTTGCGGGTGACGATGTCGCGGGCGCGGATGTTCTTCTCGATCAGCCGCATCACCGCCTCGCCCGAGGCCAACCCGTACTGGTCGCGCGACTCGTAGGGCGCCGGCATCCCCGAGGAATTGGGCAGCGCCAGCCCGATCGCCTCGCTGACGCAAGCCATGGTGTTCGCGGTGTATTGCCCGCCGCAGGCCCCGGCCGAGGGGCAGGCCACCCGTTCGAGGATGTCCAGTTCCGCATCGCTCATCTTGCCGGCCTGATGCCGGCCCACGGCCTCGAACACGTCCTGCACCACCACATCCCGGCCGTTCAGCTTGCCCGGCAGGATCGAGCCGCCATAGATGAACACCGAGGGCACGTTCAGCCGCACCATGGCCATCATCATCCCCGGCAGCGACTTGTCGCAGCCGGCAAGGCCCACCAGCGCGTCATAGCAGTGCCCGCGCATCGTCAGTTCGACCGTGTCGGCGATGGCATCGCGCGAGGCGAGGCTGGAGCGCATTCCCTCATGCCCCATGGCGATGCCGTCGGTGACGGTGATGGTGGTGAATTCGCGCGGGCAGCCGCCGCCCTTCTTGACCCCCTGCTTGACCGATTGCGCCTGCCGGTTCAGTGCGATGTTGCAGGGCGCGGCCTCGTTCCAGCAGGTCGCGACGCCGACCCACGGGCTATGGATCTCGTCCTCGGAAATGCCCATCGCGTAGAAATAGCTGCGATGCGGCGCGCGGGCCGGACCTTCGGTGACATGGCGGCTGGGAAGCCGCGACTTGTCGAAACGCGCATTGCTCATCTCATCCCCCCGGTTGCAGGCTTCCCTTGGGATAGACCGGCGCAACCGGAGGAACAAGCGTCAGGCGACCAGCGCGTCCAGGCGGGCGGCGCAGATGAAGTCGTTTTCGGTGAGCCCGCCGGCCTCATGCGTGGTGAAGACCACCTCGCAATAGCCCCAGCCGAAGGTGATGTCGGGGTGGTGGCCCTGCTTGTTGCCCAGCCAGGCGGCAAGGTTGGCCATCTCGACCGCCTTGGCAAAGCCCTTGAAGGCGAACCGGCGGCGCAGCGTGGTGCCATCGTCCGACAACGCCCAGCCGTCCAGTTGCGCCATCATCGCCCGCGCCTGGTCCGCGGTGTAGGGCGCGATGCCACCCTTGCAGGGCTCGCAGGTCTTGTCGGCCAGATTGCATGTGGTCATCTTGTCCTCCTTACGCGGCTTGCTTGGGCGGGTATTTCGGCGCATGCAGCCCCAGCCGCCGCGCCTCGGCGACATCGGCCAGCAGATCGCGTCTCGCCGCGGCGAACAGATCGTCCAGATCGTCGATCACGAAATAGACCGGCTGGTGGATGTCGATGCGATAGGGCGTGCGCAGGATGTCGATGACATCGAAGGGCCGGTGTTCCGGCCCGGCCGAGATCGACCAGGGCAGTTCCGTCACCGAACTTGCCAGCCCCGATCCCAGCGCCTTCAAGGCGCCATTCTCGCGGATCAGCCCGAACTCGATCGAGAACCAGTAAAGCCGGATCAGCCAGCTGTAATCGGCCTTGTCGCAGCGCGTGCCGGCCTCTCCGATGGCCTGGCTGAACCGCGCGAAGGCCGGATCGGTCAGCAGCGGCGTGTGTCCGAAGATCTCGTGGAAGATGTCCGGTTCCTCGATATAGTCGAAATGCTTGCGCTTGCGGATGAAGCTGGCGGCCGGGAAGGTGCGGTCGGCCAGCATCCCGAAGAAGCGGCCAAAGCCGATCAGCGCCGGCACCGGTTCCACCCGCCAGCCGGTCAGGTCGCCCAGCCGGGCGGAAATGTCGGGGCATTGCGGCACCCGGTCGGTCGGCATGTCCAGAAGGTGCAGCCCGTGCAGATACTGCCGCGCCATATGCTGCCGGACGGCCGGCAACTGGCGGGTGATGAGGTCGTGCCAGACCCCGTCTTCCTCGGCGTCATAGGCGATGAAGCCCTGCGCATCGGCGATCTTGGCTTCGTATTCGGTCGATTTGGGCATGAGATGATCCTCCTTGCCCATATTCTACCCTCTTGCGAGAGGATTTCTTGCCTCTGGGGCGGCAATGCGCAAGAATTCAGGTAAGCTATTCTACGCCTCAGGCTTATCGAGAAACCACATGCCCGACCTTGACGAAACGGACAGGCGCCTTCTGCGCTGGCTGCAGCGCGATTCCACCATGTCCACGCAGGCACTGGCCGAAAAGGCCGGGCTGTCGGCCTCGCCGGCATGGCGGCGGGTCAAGCGGCTGACCGAGGACGGCGTGATCCGGCGCCAGGTCGCGCTGGTCGATCCGGCGCGGGCGGGGCTGCACGCGATGGCCTATCTGCAGGTCTCGCTGCTGGAACACACGGAAGACTCGCTGGCCCGGTTCGATCGCTTCGTGCAGACCGAGGACCAGATCGTCGAATGCGCGGCGATCACCGGCACCTCGGATTATCACCTCAAGGTCGTCGCGCCCGACCCCGAGGGGCTCGAGCATTTCATCATGCGTCGGATGCTGGCCCTGGGGCTGGTGCGCGGCACGGTCACGAATTTCGTGCTGCGGCAGACCAAATACACCACCGCGCTGCCGCTATAGCAGCGGCGCGGCCAGCGCCATCAGGTTGTTGCGCATCCGGCGCAGTGCGCTCCAGCCGCGCACCTCGTCAAGGCTGATCTGGCGCGCCCGCGCCAGATAGCTGTCCTGCCGCGCGTCGATGGCGGCGACCGTCTGCGGGTCGAAGACCGCCATGTTGACCTCGTAGTTCAGCTCGAAGCTGCGGCGGTCCAGATTGGCGCTGCCGATCATCGCCATCCGCCCGTCCACGGTGAGGATCTTGGCATGCAGCAGGCCGGGCTGGAACAGCATCAGCCGCACCCCGGCCGCCAGAAGCCCGTAATAGAAGCCCTGGCTGGTTGAGCCCACGACCAGCGAATCGTTGCGCGCGGGCAGGATCATCGTCACCGCCACCCCGCGCCGGGCGGCGGCGCGGATGGCCGCGTCCAGCGCCGCGTCGGGAACGTAATAGGGCGTGGTGATCGTCACCCGGTCGCGCGCCGCATGCAGCATCCCCGACAGGCAGTCCGAGATGCTGCCCGCCCTGAGGTCCGGCCCGGTCGCCACCACCTGCGCATTGACGCCGGGCAGAGCCGCCGCCGGGACGGGCTGCTGCATCTCGCCCAGGTCGCGGCCGGTATAACTCATCCAGTCGGCCAGGAAGACCGCTTGCAGCTGCCGCACCACCGGACCCTCGACCTGCACCAGAATGTCGACCCAGGGTGCGAAGCGCGGCTTGATCGCGAAGGCCATGTCGGCGCAGTTCCGGCTGCCGGTCATCGCCAGACGGTTGTCGACGACGACCACCTTGCGGTGGTTGCGCAGGTCCAGGCGGCGGAACAGGATGCTGATGAAGGGCAGCCCCCAGGGAAAGGCGGTCACGCACTCCACCCCCGCCTGCTGCATCTGCGGCCACAGCGCCGACCGGACCAGCGCGCGCGAGCCAAGCGCATCCACGATCACCCGGCAGGCCACGCCGCGCTGCGCCGCCCGCGCCACCGCATCGGCCACGCGGCTGCCGCTGTGATCGGGCAGCCAGATGTAGAACAGCACATGCACATGGTCGCGCGCGCCATCGACCGCCTGGACCAGCCGCTCGATCGCCTGATCGCTCTCCTCCAGCAGTTCCAGCCGGTTGCCCGCCAGCGCATCCATCCCGCCCACCGCGGCATTGGCGGCGACCACCGGCAGGTCGACGGCAGCCGGCTCGGCGACGACATGAGGGCTGGGCAGGCGCAGACCGGTCAGCCGGTCGCGGACATCGGCCATGCGCTGCACCTCGGCCTGGTTCATCCGCACCTCGCCGAACAGCAGGTAGGCGATGATCCCCAGGACCGGCACCGCCTCGATCACCATGATCCAGACCAGCCGCGCCGACGGCTCCATCCGCGGCCGCAGCAGCACGCGGGCGGTGAAGGCCAGCGCGGCGGACCAGTGCAGAAGGACGAAGACCGAGGCCCACATGCCGCGCATCATCCGCGCCCGCCGCGACAATTGCAATTCCCCCCCGTCCGGCCTATCTGGGGCGGGAAACGGACAGGGATGCCCGCGATGAACTGGATCACCAACTACGTCCGCCCGCGCATCAATTCGCTGTTCTCGCGCCGCGAGGTGCCCGAGAACCTGTGGACCAAATGCCCCGAATGCGGAACCATGCTGTTCCACCGCGAGCTGACCGACAATCTCAACGTCTGCACCAACTGCGATCACCACATGGCGATCAGCCCGCGCGAACGCTTTGCCGCGCTCTTCGACGGCGGCGCCTTCGTCGAGGTGAGGGTGCCGGAACCGGTCGCGGATCCGCTGCAGTTCCGCGACCAGAAGAAATATCCCGAACGCATGAAGGCCGCCCAGAAGTCCAGCGGCGAGAAAGAGGCGATGCTGGTGGCTGAGGGCGAGATCGGCCGCACGCCGATCGTCGCCGCGGCCCAGGATTTCGGCTTCATGGGCGGCTCGATGGGCATGTATGTCGGCAATGCGATCATCGCCGCGGCCGAACGCGCGGTGAACACCCGCCGGCCGCTGGTGCTGTTCTCGGCCGCGGGCGGCGCGCGCATGCAGGAAGGCATCCTGTCGCTGATGCAGATGCCGCGCACCACCGTCGCGGTCGAGATGCTGCGCGAGGCGGGCCTGCCCTATCTCGTGGTCCTCACCCACCCGACCACCGGGGGCGTCACCGCCAGCTACGCGATGCTGGGCGACATCCAGATCGCCGAACCCGGCGCGCTGATCTGCTTTGCGGGGCCCCGCGTGATCGAACAGACCATCCGCGAAAAACTGCCCGAAGGCTTCCAGCGCGCGGAATACCTGCTCGAACATGGCATGCTGGACCGGGTGACCCATCGCGGCAAGCTGCGCGACGAGCTGATCTCGATCCTGCGGATGCTGGGCCGGATGCCCGCCCCCACGCGCGGCGACCTGCCGGCCCCGCAGGCCGATCCCGCCCGCACCCTGACCCCGCCGCGCCCGAACGGCGCCGACCTTCCCGGCCCGGCCCGCTGACCCGCCGCCCCATCCGGCAACCCGACCCTGCCATCCGCCGTCCCGCATCTTCTGTGCGCAAATATCCTCGGGGGACCGGGGGCAGACAGCCCCCGGCGTGATCTGACATGAGCCAGTCCGACGCCATTCTCGACCGCCTGATGGCCCTGCATCCGAAGGTCATCGACCTGTCGCTGGACCGGATGCACCGGATCCTTGCCGCGCTCGATCATCCCGAACGCCGCCTGCCGCCGGTGATCCACATCGCCGGCACGAACGGCAAGGGCTCGACGCAGGCGATGATCCGCGCCGGGCTCGAGGCGGGCGGCCACCGCGTCCACGCCTATACCTCGCCGCATCTGGCGCGCTTCCACGAACGCATCCGCCTTGCCGGCGCCCTGATCGACGAACCCGCGCTGGCCGCGGCGCTGGCCGAATGCGAGGCCGCCAATGCCGGCCGGCCGATCACCTTCTTCGAGATCACCACCGCCGCCGCGCTCCTCTGCTTCTCGCGCGTGGCGGCGGATTTCACCCTGCTCGAGGTCGGGCTGGGCGGCAGGCTGGACGCCACCAACGTCATCGACACGCCCGCGCTGACGGTCATCACCCCGGTCAGCATCGACCACACGCAATATCTGGGCGAGACGCTGGCCCTGATCGCCGGCGAGAAGGCCGGCATCATCAAGCCGCGCGTGCCCTGCATCGTCGGCCCCCAGCAGGACGAGGCGCTGCGGGTGATCGAGGCCCGCGCCTCGGGGCTGACCGCGCCGCTTTTCGTGCACGGCCAGCACTGGATGGGCGCGCCCGACCGCGACGGGATGATCTACCAGGACGATCACGGGCTTTGGGACCTGCCGCTGCCGAACCTGCCCGGCCCGCACCAGATCCAGAACGCCGGCACCGCGCTGGCCGCGCTGCGCCATCTGGGTGCCGGCGACGCGATGGCCCGCGCCGCCGTCACCCGCGCCGAATGGCCCGCCCGGATGCAGCGCCTGTCGCGCGGTCCGCTGGTCGAGGCGGCGGGGGGGCAGGCCGAATTGTGGCTGGATGGCGGCCACAACCCCGCGGGCGGCGCGGCCGTCGCCGCGACCCTCGCCGCGATGCCGCCCCGGCCCACCCATCTGGTCTGCGGGATGCTGAACACCAAGGATGTGGCCGGCTACCTCGCGGCGCTGGCGCCACAGGTGGCCAGCCTGACCGCCATCGACATCCCGGGCGAGCCCAACACCCTTCCCGCCGCCGCCACCGCCGCTGCCGCGGCCTCGGTGGGCATGCCGGCGACGACCGCCGCCGATGCCGCCGACGCGATCCGCGCCATCGTCGCGGCCGAGCCGCGCGCCCGCATCCTGATCGCCGGCTCGCTGTATCTCGCCGGCCGCGTGCTGCGGGAGAATGCCTGAAACGACCCGAGCACCTGTCCTTTTGGACAGGTTCGGCGGCGCCGTGCGAAAAGCGGCTGAATGCGCCGGCGCTGCCCGCTAACAGAGGGCAGACCGTTCGTATCGGACGAACCTGCCAACGGAGCCACCGCCATGCCCGTCGTCACCATCTCGATCTACATGACCCCCGTGACCCGCGGCACGGTGACGGCGAACTCGACGCTGGTCCGGATCGCCATCGACGACCAGGACGGGGACGGCGCGATCAGCCGGGACGAGTGGCAGGCCTTCACCGGCAATCAGAGGGGCCAGATCGCGGGCGACACCACCCCGCCGGGCCTGTGGAACGGGTCCACCGGCGCGCTCGGCAACAATTCGACCGGAACGCTCTACACGCCGACACCCTTCAGCCGCGGCGCCGATGTCGGCAGCCTGCTGAACGCCTATTCGAAATCCGGCTTCCGGCCCACCATCGCATCGCTCAACGTCTGCTTCCTCGCCGGCACGATGATCGCCACGCCCGGCGGCGAGGTGGCGGTCGAATCACTGCGGCCCGGCGATCTGGTGCTGACGCGCGATCACGGCCCGCAGCCACTGGTCTGGACCCATGCGACCCATGTCACGCCCGCCGATCTGGACCTCGCCCCCAACAAGAGGCCGATCCGCATCCGTGCGGGCGCACTTGGCCGGGGACTGCCGCGCCGCGATACCGATGTCTCGCCGCAACATCGCGTTCTGGTGGCCGATGCCGAGGGGGGCGAATACCTGATCTCGGCCCGCCACCTGATGAAAAGCGGCGCGCCCGGCATCGGGCTGCGTCCGGGGGCGGGCGCCTTCGACCTGGTCCATATCGCCTTCGCCGCTCACCAGGTGGTGATCGCCGAGGGCGCGCCGATGGAATCCTTCTATACCGGCAGGATGGCGGTGCGCGCCCTGTCGGTGGCGCAGCGTCTCGGCCTGATCGCCTGCTTCCCGGCCATCGCCACCGGCGAGAACCCGATGACCCCGGCGCGGCCCTTCATCGGCCATCGCGACCTCGCGCGCATCCGGGCCGCGCCGGCAGCGGCGGGCTGAGCCCGCGCACGCGCAGGCGCCCTCAGTCCCGGGCCGGCGCCGCGCCCCAGCCCGCGCCCTGCATCTCGCGCAGCCGGCTGGCCGTGCGCTCGAATTCGAAACTGCCCTCGCCTTCGTTGTACAGCTGTTCGGGCTCGTCGGCGGCGCTGGCGATCAGCCGCACCCGCGCCTCGTACAGCGCGTCGATCAGCGTCACGAAGCGCTTGGCCTCGTTGTAGTTCGAGGCCGACAGGCGCGGGATGCCGTCGATCATCAGCACCCGTACCGCGTCGGCAAGCGCGAGGTAGTCGGCCGGCCCCAGCGGCTTGCCGCACAGCTCCCAGAAGCCCGACCGGGCGACACCGTCGGCAAAGGCCGGGATGCCGACCGCCCGGCCCTTGACGGTGATCTCGTGCGGAGCGGGGGTGCTGCCTTCGGTCAGGTCGGCCCAGATCTCGTCCATCCGCGCCCGCGCCGCGTCATTGGCCGGGTTGAACCAGACCTGCCCGCCGATGTCGCGCCCCTGCCGGTGATCGGTCTCGCTGTCGAGGCAGACGATTTCCATCCGCTCGCGGATCAGCGCGATGAAGGGCAGGAACAGCTGCCGGTTCAGACCGTGCTTGTACAGATCCTCGGGCGCGCGGTTCGAGGTGGTCACCACGACGACGCCCTGATCGAACAGTACCTGGAACAGCCGACCCACGATCATCGCGTCGGCGATGTCGGTGATCTGCATCTCGTCAAAGCACAGCAGCCGGACCTGCCGCGCGACATCCATCGCGACCGGCCGCACCGCGTCCTGGTCGCCGCGCTTGCGCGCCGCCTCCAGCCCGGCCTGGATCTCCTGCATGAAGGCATGGAAATGCACCCGGCGGCAGGCCACCGGCGCGGCCTCGGCCATCAGGTCCATCAGCATCGACTTGCCGCGCCCGACGCCACCCCAGAGATACAGCCCGCGCACCGCCGCGCCACCGGGGGCCGAGGCCGGGTTGCCCACCCCCAGGAACGCCCGCCAGGCCGAGCGTGGCCGCGCCTCGACGGCGGCCGGGGCGCGTTCCAGATCGTCCAGCACCCGGTCCATCTGCGGCAGGATGGATTGCTGGGCCGGATCGGGGCGCAGGTCTCCCTGTGCCACGCGCTGACGGTAAACTTCGCTGAGCTTGCCCATCAGCAGCACCTGCCACAGCGGCAAAGCCCGCCGCAAGTGGCGAAATGGCGCCCTTGACCGGTGCGGCGGCCGCGTGGCACCCCTGCGCCACGCTGCGCCGCGCGCGCCCCACGACGCCGACAGGACCGCCCATGACCCCGCCCTTTCGCCCAGACATGATCGCCGGCCGACAGGTTCTGTTCGTGATGGCGGCAGAGCCTGAATACGGCGCCGACCTCCGCGCCCGCATCGCCCCGCTGATCACCGGGATCGGTCCGGTCGAGGGCGCGGTGCAGCTGAGCGCCGCGCTGTCGCGGATGCCGCAGCCGCCCGATTTCGTCGTCTCCCTCGGCTCGGCCGGGTCGAACCGGCTGACGCAGGGCGAGGTCTACCAGGTCAGCGCGGTGGCCTATCGCGACATGGACGCCTCGGCCCTGGGGTTCGAGCGCGGGCGCACCCCGCTTCTGGACCTGCCGGCGCGGATCGCGCTGCCGCACCGGATCCCCGACCTGCCGACCGCGACGCTGTCGACCGGCGCCAATGTCGTCAGCGGCGCGGGGTATGGCGGCATCGACGAGGACATGGTGGACATGGAAACCTTTGCCCACCTGCGCGCGGCGCAACATGCCGGGGTGCCGCTGATCGGGCTGCGCGGCATCTCGGACGGGGCCGGGGAATTGCGTGGCATGGCCGACTGGACCGAATATCTGCACCTGATCGACACGCGGCTGGCGCGGGCTGTCGACCTGCTGGCAGAGGCGCTGGCGCAGGGCAGGCTGGCGGGCTGAGGCCCCGCGCTTGTCCTTGGCAGGCCAAGCGCCTACACCCGTTTCCCGGACCACAAGCAAGAACAGGCAGCCATGGCACGCGGCACGGCAACCCTCGAAGATCGCCCCCCGGGCCGGCGTGTGGGCGCGCTGGCCGCCCTGTGGCCCTTCGTGCGGCCCTATCGCGGGCAGGTCGTGCTGGCCATCGTCGCGCTTGCGCTGACCTCGGCCATCAGCCTCGTCCTGCCGCTGGCAGTGCGCCGGGTCGTGGACAATTTCGACGACGGCGCGGGTCTGCTGGACGAATATTTCGGCGCCGCCCTGGTCATCGTGGCGCTGCTGGCGCTGGGTACCGCGGCGCGGTATTTCTTTGTCACGCGGCTGGGCGAACGGGTCGTGGCCGATATCCGCAAGGCGGTCTTTGCCCGCGTCATCACCCTCAGCCCGGCCTTCTTCGAGCGCGTGATGACCGGCGAGATCCTGTCGCGCATCACCACCGATACCACGCTGATCCAGTCGGTGATCGGCTCGTCGCTGTCGATCGCGCTGCGCAACATGCTGATCCTCGCGGGAGGGCTGGCCATGCTGGCCGTCACCTCGCTGAAGCTGATGGGGCTGGTGCTGCTGATCGTGCCGGCGATCCTCGTGCCGATCATCCTGCTTGGCCGCCGGCTGCGCGCCCTGTCGCGCGCCAATCAGGACTGGATCGCGGCCTCGTCGGGCTCGGCCTCGGAAAGCCTGCTGGCAGCGCAGACGGTGCAGGCCTATACCCACGAGGCGCGCAGCATCGCGCGCTTCGACGAGGTGACCGAGCAATCCTACGACGTCGCGCTCAGCCGGGTGCGCACCCGCGCACTGATGACGGCGATCGTGATCTTCCTGATCTTCTCGGGGGTGATCGGGGTGCTGTGGATCGGCGCGCGCGACGTCAGCGCGGGGGCGATGACCGCCGGCCAGCTGGTGCAGTTCGTGATCTATGCGATCCTCGTCGCCGGCTCGACCGGTGCGCTGTCCGAGATCTGGGGAGAGTTGCAGCGCGCCGCCGGCGCGACCGAGCGGCTGGCTGACCTGCTGACCGCCGAGGATGCGATGGCCGACCCTGCCCGGCCCGTGCCGCTGCCCCGCCCGGTGCGCGGCCAGATCGCGCTGGAGGGGGTGGGCTTCCGCTATCCCTCGCGGCCCGACATCCCGGCGCTGGCGGATGTGGACCTGATGATCCGGCCGGGCGAGACGGTCGCCCTGGTCGGTCCCTCGGGCGCGGGCAAGACCACGGTGATCCAGCTGATCCAGCGGTTCTGGGACCCCGTCGCCGGCCGGGTCACGCTGGACGGCGTCGACCTGCGCGACATGCGCCGCGACGATTTCCGCCAGGCCATCGCGCTGGTGCCGCAGGATCCGGTGATCTTCGCGGCCTCGGCGCGCGACAACATCGCCCTTGGCCGTCCCGACGCCAGCGACGCCGAGATCGAGGCGGCCGCCCGCGCCGCGCACGCCCATGAGGTGATTGCCGCGCTGCCTGCGGGCTATGACACCCCGCTGGGCGAACGCGGGGTGATGCTGTCGGGCGGTCAGCGCCAGCGCATCGCCATCGCCCGCGCGATCCTGCGCGACGCGCCGGTGCTGCTGCTGGACGAGGCGACCAGCGCGCTGGACGCGGAATCGGAATCGCTGGTGCAGGCGGCGGTGAACCGGCTGTCCGAGGGGCGCACCACCATCGTCATCGCGCATCGCCTTGCGACGGTGAAAAAGGCCGACCGCATCGTGGTCTTCGACCGCGGCCGCATCGTCGCGCAGGGCACGCATGAGGCGCTGGTGGCCGAGGACGGGCTGTATGCGCGGCTGGCGCGGATGCAGTTCACCGATGGCGGCGAGGCGGCCACGGCGGCCGTCTTGGCCGGCCGCGCCCGGCCGGTGCCGCAGGATGCCTCGGGCGCGGCCTGAGCGACGCCCCGACGCCCCTTGCGGCGCGACCTATTTCGGTGCGGCGTAGACGGCGGCCCAGAACCGCGTGCGGCCATCGGCACCGACCGCCTGGCCGATGCCGTAGTCGCGGACCTGCGGGATCATGATGTTGTCCAGATGCCCCTGCGACCGGTTCCATTCGCTCAGCACGCGCGGCAGGTCGAAGGGGCCTGCCGCGATGTTCTCGGCCGTCAGGCGCGGTGCGTAGCCGCGCGCCTTGACGCGCGGCCCCGGCCCGCTGCTGCGGCTGCCGCGATGGGTCATCACACCGCGGCTGGCCATGTCGCAGGCATGGCGTGCCGCGACCTCGGCCAGCAGCATGTTGGACCGCACCGGCGGCAGGCCTGCGCGCCGTCGCGCCGCGTTCGTGGCCTGCGCGCCGCGGGCGTTCTGGTCGGCGGTTGTCGGCACGCAGCCGGCCTTGCCCGGCGGGCTGGCCTGCACCTCACGCGGATCGCCCGCGGCAGGTCCGGGCCCGCCCGAGGGCGCGCAGCCGGCCAGGACGGCGCAGGCCAGAACCAGTGCAGCGGCAGTCGCAAGCTGGGACATCGGGGGCATCCATCGCAAGTCAGGTCGCCGCGAACCTAGGGTTGCCGGGCGGCGTTCTCAATCAAAGGTTGTCGGGCAATTTAGCGATCGGCGGCGGGGTGCCCACGGGGCCTTGACCGGCAGGCAAGGTTCTGCGCCCCTGTTGTCAGACCAGACCGCAACAGGAGCTTCACATGGCCATCTGGGATTTCGTCAAGAACGCCGGCAAGTCCATCTTCGGCTCGGCCGAGGCGGCCACGCCCGCGACCCCGGCGCCTGCTGCCGCCGCCACGCCGCCGGCTGCACCCGCCGCGACCGATGACAGCCATCGCAAGGTCGAGGCGCTGAAGGCCGAGCTGAAGGCGCTGGACCTCGACGGCAACGACGTGCACCTGACGCTGAAGGGCGACACCTGCAAGATCGAATCGCGTGGCGCCGACCGCGAGACGATGGAAAAGCTGGTTCTGGCGGTCGGCAACATCGAGGGCATCGCCAAGGTCGAGGCCGACCTGCCCGAAGCCGAGACCGCGCCGGTCTTCCACACCGTCCAGAAGGGCGAGACCCTGTCGGCCATCGCCAAGCACTACCTCGGCAGCGCCGACAAGTATCACGCCATCTTCGAGGCCAACCGGCCGATGCTCAGCGATCCGGACAAGATCTATCCGGGCCAGACCCTGCGGATCCCGCAGGACGCCTGAACGGGCGATCTGACGCCGCGTTCCGGGGCACGGGCAAGGTTGCACCCTTGCCCCGTCGCCCGGCTTTGCCCCACTCTTGCGCAAACGGAGGAGGGCGCCGGAGATGCGGCGCCAGGAGGAATTCATGGGCCGATTCAGCAGCATCCACGACCGCGACAGGGTCGAGGCCGAGGAACCGTATGACCAGCGCGACCTGCCGCAGACGCTCTACGGGTTCCTTGCACGCACCGCCGAACGCTTTCCCGACCGCCCGGCGGTCAGTTTCCAGCTGCTGTCCGGCCCCTCGGACCACGCCACGACGCTGACCTGGCGCGACCTCCTGCAACGCGTGACCGAGACGGCCAACCTGTTCCGCAGCCTCGGCGTCGGCCCGACCGACAGCGTGGCCTATCTGTTGCCCAACAGCATCGAGACACCGGTGGTGCTTCTGGCCGGGGCGACGGCGGGCATCGTCAACCCGATCAACCCGCTTCTGGACGCCACCCAGATCGCGGGCATCCTGCGCGAGACGAAAGCCAGGGTGCTGGTGACACTGAAGGCGTTCCCCAAGACCGACGTGGCGCAGAAGGCCGCCGAGGCCGTCGCCGCGGCGCCCGGCGTGACCCATGTGATCGAGATCGACCTGAATCGCCACCTGCGCGGCGCCAAGCGCCTGATCGTGCCGATGATCCGCCCGAAGGTGAAGATCCGACACAAGGCGAAGGTGCTGGATTTCGAGGCCGCAAGCAGCGCCCGCAACCACAACCGGCTGGATTTCGACGACCCGCAGGCCGACCGGGTGGCCGCCTATTTCCACACCGGCGGCACTACCGGCACGCCCAAGGTCGCGCAGCACAAGTATTCGGGGATGATCTACAATGGCTGGCTGGGCGGCAGGCTGCTGTTCGACGAGACCGACGTGCTGATGTGCCCGCTGCCCATGTTCCACGTCTTTGCCGCCTATCCGGTTCTGATGTCCTGCATCGCCTCGGGCGCGCATGTGATCATGCCGACGCCCGCCGGGTATCGCGGCGAGGGCGTGTTCGACAATTTCTGGAAGCTGATCGAACGCTGGCAGGCAACCTTCCTGATCACCGTGCCGACCGCCATCGCCGCGCTGATGCAGCGCCCGGTGAATGCCGATGTCAGCAGCCTCAAGACTGCGATCTCGGGCTCGGCGCCGCTGCCGATCGAGCTTTACAACCGCTTCAAGGCCGCCACCGGGGTCGAGATCGCCGAGGGCTATGGCCTGACCGAGGCCACCTGCCTTGTCAGCTGCAACCCGGTCGACGGCCTCAAGAAGGTCGGCTCGGTGGGCCTTCCGCTGCCCTACACGCATGTCCGCATCCTGCGCCATGACGAGGCGGGTGCGATCCATGACTGCGCGGTGGACGAGGTCGGCGAGATCTGCGTCTCGAACCCCGGCGTCTTTCCCGGGGCCACCTATACCGAGGCGGCCAAGAACCGCGATCTCTTCGCCGACGAGTTCTACCTGCGGACGGGCGATCTGGGCCGGATCGACGGCGACGGCTACCTGTGGATCACCGGCCGGGCCAAGGATCTGATCATCCGCGGCGGCCACAACATCGACCCCGCCGAGATCGAAGAGGCGCTGCTGTCGCACCCCGCCGTCGCCTTCGCCGGCGCCATCGGCCAGCCCGACAGCTTTGCCGGGGAACTGCCCTGCGCCTATGTCGAACTGGTCGCGGACGCCTCGGTCACGGTCGAGGAACTGATGGCCCATGCCCGCGAGCATGTCCACGAACGCGCCGCCGTGCCGCGCCATGTCGAGATCCTGCCGGAACTGCCCAAGACCGCCGTGGGCAAGATCTTCAAGCCCGACCTGCGCAAGCGCGCGATCACGCGCATCTACGACGCCGCGCTGTCCGGCACCGGCTGCCATGTGCAGGAGGTCGTCGAGGACCGCAGCCGCGGCCTCGTCGCGAAGCTGGCCCGCGAGGGCAGCGTGGACGACGCCGCGATCCGGGAAAAGCTGGGCGCCTACACGGTGCCCTGGGACTGGGCTGACCGTTAGGGCCATCCCGCGCCGCGCGCGGCGATTGCATCCGGCGGCCCGCCGATGCAGTCTGCGCGCGGGCAGACAAAAGGAACGCATCCCGGATGAATGACGACGGCGAGGCGGAGCGGGACGACGGCGAACGCGAGGATTTCGAGCTACGCGAGGACAAGGCCGCCGGGGTGGTCGCCCCGCAATGGCTGCATGATCTGCGCCGCTCGTCGCACAGGCAGGGCTTCTACCGCGCGCTTGGCAACCATGCCCTGGTGTTTGCGGACCGGGGCGGCGACACACTGGTGGTCAGCTTCGACAACCTGTCCTCGGCGCGCGACGACGTGGTGGACCGCGACCCCTGGGGCTATGGGTTCGTCGCAAAGCACGGCTGGTCGCAACTGGGCGTGATGGCGTTCACACCGGACTGGTTCCGCGACCCGACCCTGTTCGAGGCGATGCAGCAGCTTGCGCAGCAAGGGTTTTTCCAGCGCTTCAGGAACGTTACCCTGACCGGCACATCGATGGGCGGCTATGGCGCCTGTGCCTTCGCGTCGCTGGTGCCGGGTTGCCGGGTTCTGGCGCTGTCGCCGCAATCGACCCTGCGCAAGGATCTGGTGCCTTGGGAAAAGCGGTTCTCGTCGGGCCGGAAGGCGGACTGGTCGGGGCCATTCGCGGACGCGGCCGCAGAGATTTCCGGCGCGGCGCAGGTCTGGCTGGTTCACGATCCGCTGGTGGAAAACGATCACCTGCATGTCCGCCGCTTTGCCGGACCGAATGTGCATCTGCTCAGAATGCGCCATGCGGGTCACAAGACGGCGCTGGTCTTGCGCCGCGCCGGGCAGTTGAGCCAGGTGTCCCGCGACGTGATCGAGGGAACCATGTCCGAGGCGCGGTTCTACGCGACATATCGCGAAAACCGCCGCAGCCGCTGGTTCGCCGGGGCGGTCGCGGAACGCGCCGCATGGCGCGGCAGGCTGGATCTGGTGGGACGGACGGTGCGGTTCCTGCGCGACGGAGGGCAGGGCTTTGCGGCCCACGAAATCCGCAAGCAGTATCTGGGTGGAAGCGGGCATGATCCATTGCGCGGGGCGGATGGTCCGGATAATCCAGCGCCGTAACGTCTTCCAAGGATCATCGCCGTGCCACTTTTGCTCGAGTCCGCTTCAGACAATCTGGTGCATGTGCCCGGCGGCCTTGTTGTCCCGCCGATGACGCCCTCCTCCACCCGGATGCAGCCGTCGGGCGTGCTGGACGCGGCGGGACGGTTCGTCGAGCAATCGATCAGCTGGAACAACTCGACCTCGCCGGTCAACGAGCCGCCGACCGTGCCGCCGGAGGCCGAGATCAGCGACCTTGATGGCCGCTATCTGTTCGGTGGCATCTTCTATGGGCATTTCGGCCATTTCATCGTTGAATCCCTGTCGCGTATCTGGGCGCTCGACTCGCTGGACGCAAAAGCGGACGGGCTGATCTTCACGCCCAAGACGCCGCGGATTACCGAGCACCATGTTGGCCACTACAGCGCCCTGCTGGCCGCCTTCGGGGTCGATCTGCCGATCAGGATTGCCCATGGCCCCACCCGCGTCAGCGATCTTCATGTGCCGCTTCAGGGCTTCGGCATGTATGACCTGATCGACGGCAGCCCGGCGTTTCGTGATTTCATCAACCGCCATGCCGGCAAGACGATCGCGCCGGAGGGGCCAGAGCGGCTTTATGTGTCGCGCTCTCAGCTGCCGCCACAGCGGGGCAGCATCCTGGGGGAACACCGGATCGAGGAATATCTCGCGGCCGAGGGTTATGAGGTGTTCCACCCGCAGCGGGCCAGCCATGCCGAACAGATCGCCCGCTATCGCGCCGCCCGATTCGTGATCGGCACCGATTGCTCGCCGCTGCACCTGCTGGGCTATGTGGGCGACAGTGGGCAGCGCGTGGGCGTGCTGACACGGCGCAGCATGGAGATCGGCAGCTATCTGGTGCGGCAGTTGCAGGTCTTCAAGCAGATGCAGGCGGTCGAGATCAACTGTCTCGTCAATGACTGGATGCCCCAGCCCGGCACGCGCCCAAGCAGGTCATCCTGGGGCGAGGCGGATTTTCCGCGCATGCACGCGGCCCTGCTGGAGGCCGGGCTGATCTCGAACGCGACACCTTGGCCCGCCCTGTCGCGAGCCGACCGCGACGCCGAGATCCAGCGTCTCGAAGAATCGCACGCGACCAGCTTCAAGCCTTTCAACCCCGAGGCATGACCGGCACGGCGCGATGAGTGAGGGGCAGCGCGATACCGATCCGGTCTGCCCGCTCTGCCTTCGGCCCATCCCGCCGGGCGTGCCGCAGAGCCGGCATCATCTGGTGCCGCGGCTGCGGGGCGGCAAGGGTGGACCGGTGATCCTCGTCCATCAGGTCTGCCACTCGACCATCCACCGGACGCTTGGCGAGACGGAACTGGCGCGGCGCTACAACAGCGTCGAGGCGTTGCGGGCGCATCCCGGCCTCGCCCGCTTCTTCGCCTGGGTGGCGCGGCGCCCGCCCGGCTGGAAGGGCAAGGTGCGCTAGCCCAGCGTCTCGCGGGCGCGGGCCACAAGCCCGCGCATCTCGGCCAGGCTCAATGCGCCGAACACGCCCTCGTCGCCGGCGATGAAGCTGGGCGTGCCGACCAGGCCCATGTGCTCGGCCAGTTCGAAGGATCGCTGGATGTGCCGGTCGACGCGTGCCGACTGCATGTCCCTGCGCAGCCGCGCCTCGTCCAGGCCGACCTCGCGCACGGCGCGCATCACCGTCGGCTCGGCCGCGCGTCCGCGCATGGTCATCATCGCGGCGTGAAGCGGCCAGTACCTGCCCTGGTCCAGCGACGCCAGCGAGGCGCGGGCGGCAAATTCGCTGTCCTCGCCGAAGACCGGCCATTCGCGATACACCACGCGCAGTCGGGGATCGGTCGCGATCAGCTGCTGGATGGTGCCCATCATCTTCTTGCAGAAGGGGCAGTTGTAGTCGAAGAACTCGGTCAGGGTAATGTCGCCGTCGGGATTGCCCAGCACCGGCGCATTCCCGTCACGCTCCAGCGCCTTGCGCAATTCCTCGGGCATCGGATTGGGGCGAGCCGCGGACTGGCCATGCGCCGGCAGGGCCGCGGCGGCGCCGAGGACGGCGCTGCTGATGAGAAGGCGGCGGCGGCTGGGCATCGACGGTCCTTTCGGTCGGGCAGAGGCGGGATCGGCCCAGCCCTATCGCGGATTGCGCAGCGGCGACAGTCACGTTCGGGTGCGCGACCGCCGCCCGGCCGGGCCGATGACGCGGTTGTGACCCGCTTTTCTTTGGCGTGCGGGCGATTCGGCGGCATCATTCCGGGATCCGTCCACGTCCCCCTTCGCCTTTCGCCACAAGGAGCCGCCATGCCCCGTCGCATTCTCGCAGCCCTCGCGCTGGTCCCCCTTCTGTCGATGCCCGCCCTGTCGCAACAGACGCCCGCGCCGGCGCCGGCGCCCGCCCCGCAGGTGACGCCCGAGGCCACCGACAGCAACCTGCAGACCAAGCCGAAGCTGATCACCCCGGCCCGCAAGTCGAATTGCGGCGGGGCGCGGCAGGTCATGTCCTGACCCGCGTCGATCGTCCGCAAGGGGCGCCTAGACGGCCGCGGTGATCCGCGGCGTCGTGCCGGGTTCGGCCCGCACCCGATCGATCAGCGCCTGCAGTTCCGGCCGGCACGATCCGCAATTGCTGCCCGCGCCCAGGGCCTCGCCCAGCTGGCCGGTCGTGCACAACCCCTGCTGGCGGATCGCGCCGAGGATGGTGTTGACGCCGACATTCAGGCAGGCGCAGACCGTCGCGCCCGGATCGGGACGGTCAAGCGCGGCCCGGCCGCTGAGGATCTGCGGCGCGCGGCTGCCCATCATCGCCACCACCGCCTCGCGCGACAGCGCCACCGGCGAGGGCGCGCAGAACAGCGCTGCCTGCACGATCCCCCCGAGGCTGAGCGCCAGCCGCACCGTGCCGCGCGACGGGTCCGACAACAGCGACAGGTCGGCATCCGGCAGGCCGAACAGCGCCCGGGCATGGGCAGGCCAGTCGGCGACCATCGCGGTGCCGGCCAGTTCGGCGCGCATCCCGGTGTCGCTGGTCGCGCAGGCCCAGTAGTCGCAATCCGGGCGGAACGGCGCGACCGATGCCGCGAAGCCGTACCAGACGGCGGCGTAGGGGCGGATGACGACGCCGGCCTCTTTCAGCGCCGGCTGTCCCGACACCGGATCGACGCGCGCGGCGATCAGCGCGCCGACCCGCCCGGCGGCCGAATTGCGATCGGTCCAGTGGATCGGCGCGAAGGGCTGGCCCGGCGCCACCCGCTGCGTCACCAGGACCCGCAGCACCGCCCGCCCGCCCGGCGAGGTCACCTCGGCCAGCATGGCGGGCTGCAGGCCGATGCGGGCGGCGTCCTCGGGATGGATCTCGAGGAAGGGCTCGGCAATATGGGCCGACAGGCGGGCGGCGCGCCCGGTGCGGGTCATGGTGTGCCAGTGATCGCGCACCCGGCCGGTGTTCAGGCGCATCCCGACCTCCTGCCGCTGAGGGATGACCGCGATCATCCGGCCGCGCCCGTCGGGGGTGTGGAACACCCCGTCGCCGAAAAACCGCCCGCCCCGCCGCAGCGGCGATTGCGGCCACAGCGCGGGTGCCTCGTCCGTCAGCGCCGAGATGTCGAAATCGCCCCCCTGCGCGCCGGCGATGCCGCTGAGCGTCTTGTATTCGGCAAAGACCGCGTCCGCGTCGGGCCAGTCGAAGCCCGCAAACCCCATCCGCTGCGCCACGCCCGCGATGATCTTCCAGTCGGGCATCGCCGCGCCATGCGGCGCCAGAAAGCCCTGCTGCCGGCTGATCCGGCGTTCGGAATTGGTCACATGCCCGCTGCGTTCGCCCCAGCCGGCCGCCGGCAGCACCACATCGGCGCGGCGCGTCACGCCGGTCTCGACGATGTCGCTTGCGATCACCAGATCGCAGGTCGCGATGGCGCGGGCCACGCGGTCGGCGTCGGGCATCGACACGGTCGGGTTGGTGCCGATCACCCACAGCGCCTTGACGCGGCCCGCCTCGACGGCGCGGAACAGGTCGACGGCCTTCAGGCCGGGCGCGGCGGCGATGGCCGGGCTGTTCCAGAAGCTCTGCACGGCGGCGCGGTGGCGCGGGTTGGCGATGTCGAGATGGCAGGCCAGCATGTTGGCCATGCCGCCGACCTCGCGCCCGCCCATGGCGTTTGGCTGGCCGGTGATCGAGAAGGGGCCCATGCCCGGCCGGCCGATCCGGCCGGTGGCCAGATGGCAGTTGGTGATGGCGTTGACCTTGTCGGTGCCGCTGTCGGACTGGTTGATGCCCTGGCTGTAGACCGTCACGACCCGCTCGGCGCCGCACCACAGGTCGATGAAGCCGGACAGATCGACCCCCGCCGCCGCCGGGTCGCTGGCCCGCGCGGCCTCGACCGCCTCGGCATAACCGGACAGCCGGTCACGCCAGTGGGCCAGCCCGCGCGCGTCGATCGCGGCCAGCACGGCATTCCACACCGCCGCATCGCTGCCCGGCGCGATCGGCAGGTGCAGGTCGGCCAGATCGCAGGTCGCCGTGCGGCGCGGGTCGATCACCACCACCCGCATCCCGGGCCGCGCCGCCCGGGCGGCGGCCAGCCGCTGATGGATCACCGGGTGGCACCAGGCGAGGTTGCTGCCGACCAGCACCACCAGATTGGCCAGTTCCAGATCCTCATAGAGCCCCGGCACCGTGTCCGATCCGAAGGCGCGCACATGCCCGGCGACCGAGGACGCCATGCACAGCCGCGAATTGGTGTCGATATTGGCGCTGCCGACAAAGCCCTTCATGAACTTGTTGGCGGCGTAGTAATCCTCGGTCAGCATCTGTCCCGAGCCGTAGATGGCGACCGAATCCGGGCCATGCGCGGCGATGGTGTCGGACAGGCGGCGGGCCACCAGCGACAGCGCCTCGTCCCAGCCGGCGCGGCGCCCGGCGATCAGCGGTTCGGACAGCCGGCCCTCGCTGCCCAGCGTCTCGGCCAGCGCCGCGCCTTTGGAACAGAGCCTGCCGAAATTGGCCGGGTGATCGGGATCGCCGCTGACGGCAACCCCGGTGTCGGTCTTGCGGACCAGAACCCCGCAGCCCACGCCGCAATAGGGACAGGTCGAGCGGATGGGGCCGGTCATGCCGGGCTACTCGGCCGGCACGGCGATGGCGGCGCGGTCGCCGGCCTCCTGCGGTTCGCGCGCCGGCGAGGTCTTGTAGTGGGTGGCGTAGATCATCGCGCCGACGAAGGTCAGCCCGCCGACCAGATTGCCGATGACGGTCGGGATCTCGTTCCAGACCAGATAGTCCATGATGGTGAAGTTGCCGCCCAGCAGCAGACCCGAGGGGAACAGGAACATGTTCACGATGGAATGTTCGAAGCCCATGTAGAAGAAGATCAGGATCGGCATCCACATCGCCATGATCTTGCCCGAGACGCTGGTCGACATCATCGCCGCGACCACCCCGGTCGAGACCATCCAGTTGCACATCACCGCGCGGATGAAGAGGGTCAGCATCCCGCCCGCGCCATGCGCGGCATAGCCCACCGTTCGTCCCTCGCCGATATGGCCGATCTGCTGGCCGACGGCGTTGGGTTCGGTGGAAAAGCCGAAGGTGACGATGATCGCCATGAAGATCGCGACGGTGAAGGCGCCGGCGAAATTGCCCGCGAAGACCAGCCCCCAGTTGCGCCACAACCCGGTCATGGTGACGCCCTTGCGCCGGTCCAGCAGCGCCAGCGGCACCAGCGTGAACACGCCCGTCAACAGATCGAAGCCCAGCAGATACAGCATGCAGAACCCGACCGGGAACAGCAGCGCCCCGATCAGCGGATTGCCGGTGTTGACGGTCACGGTGACCGCAAAGGCCGCCGCCAGCGCCAGGATCGCGCCGGCCATATAGGCGCGGATCAGCGTGTCCTTGGTGGACATGAAGACCTTGGCCTCGCCGGCGTCGATCATCTTTTTCGCGAAATCGGTCGGATTGACATAGGACATTGGCCGGTTCCTTTCAGGCGGCGTTGCGGGCGGTGGCGGGGCGGGCGACCACCTCGGCTGCGACATGGACGCGGCCGGCCTCGACCCGCACCGGATGGGTGCGCACCGCGCCCTCGTCGGCGCCCTGCGCCAGTCCGGTGTTCAGGTCGAACACCCAGTTGTGCAGCGGGCAGGTGATGGTGTGGCCGGCGACGATGCCTTCGGACAGCGGCCCGCCCTTGTGCGGGCAGCGGTCGTCCAGCGCGAACACCCGGTCGTCATGGGTGCGAAACAGCGCCACGCAGCCCTCGGCGGTACGGATCAGCCGCGCGCCCTGCGGCGGGATGTCGTCCAGCGCGGCGATGTCGAGCCATTCGGTCGTCTCGGCGGTCATTCGGCAGCCTCCAGTCGCAGGTCGATGAGCGGTGCGAATTCGTCGCGCGCGCCGGGTTTGGCATGTTCGGCCCAGGGATCCTTGCGATAGACCGACTGGCTGATCTCGAAGCGTTCCACCAGCGCGGCCCGCTGTTCCAGGTCGTCAACGACCTGCGCCTTGACCCAGTCGAGGCCAACCCGCGCGGTCCATTTCCACGCCCGGTCCAGATAGCGGGCATTTTCGCGGTACAGCTGGACAAAGGCGGTGATGACCGCGACGGCCTCGTCCTCGGTGGGGACCGAGACCAGCAATTCGGTCTCCTTGACCTCCATCCCCGCCGCGCCCGAGACGCTGACCTGATAGCCGCTGTCGACGCAGACCACGCCGACATCCTTGCAGGTCGCCTCGGCGCAGTTGCGCGGGCAGCCCGAGACGCCCAGCTTGACCTTGTGCGGCGTCCAGGACCCCCACAGCAGCTTTTCCAGCCGGATCCCGAGGCCGGTCGAATCCTGCGTGCCAAAGCGGCAGAACTCGCTGCCCACGCAGGTCTTCACGGTGCGCAGGCCCTTGGAATAGGCATGGCCGCTGACCATGCCGGCGTCGTTCAGGTCCGCCCACATGGCGGGCAGGTCCTCCTTGCGCACGCCCAGCAGGTCGATGCGCTGGCCGCCCGTCACCTTGACCATCGGCACGTTGTACTTGTCGGCGGCATCGGCGATGGCGCGCAGTTCCGCCGGCGTGGTGACGCCGCCCCACATCCGCGGCACCACCGAATAGGTGCCGTCCTTCTGGATGTTGGCGTGGTTGCGTTCGTTGACAAAGCGCGACTGGCGGTCGTCTCGATAGTCCAGCGGCCAGTCGGCCAGCAGGTAATAGTTCAGCGCGGGTCGGCATTTCGCGCAGCCATCGGGCGTGCTCCAGCCGCATTCCTGCATCACGGCGGGCATGGATTTCAGCCCCTTGGCCTTGATCAGCCGGCGCACGTCCTCATGCGCCAGATCGGTGCAGCCGCAGATGCAGTCGGCGGTCTGGACCTCGCCGCCCAGGGTCAGCGCCATCACCTGGCTGACCAGCCCGGTGCAGGTGCCGCAGGAGGCGCTGGCCTTGGTCGTCGCGCGCAGCTTGTCCAGCGTGTCGGCACCCGCCAGAACGGCATCCATGATCGCGCCCTTGCAGACGCCGTTGCAGCCGCAGATTTCTGCGTCAGGCGGCAATGCTGCAACGGCCGCCATAGGGTCCACGCTGCCCCCGCCCTGGAAGGCCGGGCCGAAGATCAGCGTGTCGCGCATCTCGCTGATGTCGGTGCCGTCCTTGATGAGCCCGAAGAACCAGTTGCCATCGGCGGTGTCGCCATACATGACCGCGCCCACCAGCCGGTCGGCCTCGATCACCAGCCGCTTGTAGATGCCGCGTCCCGGATCGCGGAACACGATGTCCTCGCGGCCCGGCCCGTCGGCGAAGTCGCCGGCGCTGAACAGGTCGCAGCCGGTGACCTTCAGCTTGGTCGCGGTCTGCACCGGGCGGAAATCGGCGGGCTGGCCCATCAGCGCCGCGGCCAGCACCCTGGCCTGGTCGTAAAGCGGCGCGACAAGGCCGAACAACTGCTTGTCATGTTCCACGCATTCGCCGATCGCGTAGATCGACGGATCGCTGGTCTGCAACTGGTCGTTGACGGTGATGCCGCGCTCGACCTCGATGCCGGCGTCATTGGCCAGCCGGGTCTCGGGGCGGATGCCCACGGCCATCACCACGAGGTCGGCGCCATAGACGGTGCCATCCTCCAGCAGCACGGCCTCGGCCCGGTCCTCGCCCAGGATCGCCTTGGTGGCACCCTTGCAATGGACGGTGATGCCCCGCGCCTCCAGCGCCTTTTGCAGCAGATAGCCGGCCGAGGGGTCCAGCTGGCGTTCCATCAGATGGCCCATGATGTGGATGACCACCACCTCCATGCCGCGCATCTGCAAGCCGGCGGCGGCTTCGAGTCCCAAGAGCCCGCCACCGATCACCACCGCCTTCGCGCCGGGCCTGGCCGCCGCGATCATGGTGTTGGTGTCGTCGAGGTCGCGATAGGCGATGACGCCGGGCAGGTCGCGGCCGACGACCGGGATCATGAAGGGCGCGCTGCCGGTGGCGATCACCAGCCGGTCATAGGGCACCTCGCCGTTCTGGCCCGTCACCACCTTGCGGGCGCGGTCGATGCCCACGACATGCTCGCCAAAGCGGGTGGCGATGCCGCGTTCGGCATACCACTGGTCGTCGTGGGTGACGATCTCTTCATAGGTCTTGTCGCCCGACAGCACCGGCGACAGCATGATGCGGTTGTAGTTGCCGCGCGGCTCGGCATTGAACAGGGTGATCTGGTAGGGCGCGGCGGCGTCGGTCAGATGTTCCAGCATCCGGCCCGAGGCCATGCCCGCGCCGATGACGACAAGCTTTTCCATCAAGCGGCATCCTTCTTGTGGCCATGTTCGTATTCTTCCAGGAAACCGATGATTTCCTCGCGATAGGCGTAGTAGTCGGGATGGGCCAGCAGTGCCTTGCGACTGCGCGGGCGCGGCAGTTTGACCTCGGTGATCCTGCCGATGGTGGCCTGCGGGCCGTTGGTCATCATCACCACCCGGTCGGCCATCAGGATCGCCTCGTCGACATCATGGGTGACGCAGACGGCGGTGACCTTGGTGCGGTCCCAGACCTCCATCAGCACCTCCTGCAACTCCCAGCGGGTGAGGCTGTCCAGCATCCCGAACGGCTCGTCCAGCAGCAGCAGCTTGGGCGACAGCGCGAAGGCGCGGGCGATGCCGACGCGCTGGCGCATCCCGTTCGACATTTCCGAGGCCTGCCGGTGCATCGCGTCGCCCAGGCCGACCCGTTCAAGATAGTATTCGACCACCTCCTGCCGTTCGGCGCGGCTGGCGGCGGGATAGACCCGGTCGACGCCGATGGCGACATTCTCGCGCGCGGTCAGCCAGGGAAACAGGCTGGGCGACTGGAACACCACGGCGCGTTCGGGATCGGCGCCCTGGACATGGCTGCCATCCAGCACGATGGCGCCCTTGCTGATCGGGTTCAGCCCGGCGGCCATGGTCAGCACGGTGGACTTGCCGCAACCCGAATGGCCGATCAGCGACACGAACTCGCCCTTCTTCAGGGTCAGGTTCACATCCTCGACCACGGTCAGCGGGCCTTTCGGGGTGGGATAGATCTTGTGCAGCTGCGAGAATTGCAGATAGCGCTCGTCATTGCGGGCGGCGGCCGCGCGGGCATAGGCGCGCGGCATGGCGTGCAGCGGCGTCACGGCGGGCAGGCTGCGGCGCTGTTCGGCGCTGGCCTGCGCGCCGGCAGCGATCAGGTGGCCGGTGACGCGGGCGCGCAGGTCCTTGAAGGCGGGATCGTGGTTCATCTCGGTGCGGTCGCGTGGACGCGGCAGGGCGACGCGGAACTCGGCGCCGATGCTGCCATCGGGATCGAGGCACAGGATCCGGTCGGCCAGCACGATCGCCTCGTCCACATCGTTGGTGATCAGCACCACGGTCTTGCGGTCGGCCTGCCAGATCGCCTCGATCTCGTCGGCCAGATTGGCACGGGTCAGCGCGTCCAGCGCCGACAACGGCTCGTCCAGCAGCAGGATTTCGGGGTCCATCGCCAGGGCGCGGGCGATGCCGACCCGCTGGCGCATCCCGCCCGACAATTCCGCCGGGCGGCGCGTGGCGGCGTGGGACAGCCCGACCATGGCGATGTATTTTGCCACCCGCGCCCGGACCTCGGCCCCAGGCAGCTTCGGCATGGCCGAGCGGACGGCCAGCGCGATGTTGCCGGCGACGGTCAGCCAGGGCATCAGCGAATAGGACTGGAACACCACGCCGCGTTCCGGCCCCGGCCCGGTGACGGGCTTGCCGCGAAAGCGGACCTCGCCGGCGCTGGGCATCTGAAGCCCCGCCATCAGGCTGATCAGCGTCGTCTTGCCGGTGCCCGAGAAGCCGAGGATGGCGACGAATTCGCCCTCTTCCACCGCAAGGTCGATGCCCTTAAGGATGGTCTGGCTGCCGAAATCCTTGCGGACGTGGTTCAGGTGCAGGATCGCCATTGGCTTACCTCTTGTCCGAGAAGGTGATCAGCGACTGGATCGCGAACATCATCCGGTCCAGAAGGAAGCCGATGATGCCGATGGTCAGCACCGCGACCATGATCCGGGCAAGGCTGTCGGACGACCCGTTCTGGAACTCGTCCCAGACGAATTTGCCAAGGCCGGGGTTCTGGGCAAGCATCTCGGCCGCGATCAGCACCATCCAGCCCACGCCAAGCGACAGCCGGAGGCCGGTGAAGATCAGCGGCAGCGCCGAGGGCAGCACCAGCCGCGTGACCCGCGCCCAGGGGCTGAGCTTCAGCACCCGCCCGACATTCACCAGATCGCGGTCGATCGAGGCGACCCCCAGCGAGGTGTTGATCAGCGTCGGCCACAGCGAACACAGGGTCACGGTGATGGCCGAGACGATGAAGCTGCGCGGCAGCCCGCCCTCGCCCGTGGCCAGCGCCGAGACGACCATCGTCACGATCGGAAGCCAGGCCAGCGGGCTGACCGGCTTGAAGATCTGCACCAGCGGGTTGATCGCGGCGTTGACGGTGGGCGACAGCCCCGCGGCGATGCCCAGCGGCACGGCGATCACGGTGCCGATCAGGAAGCCCGCGAAGACCGTCTGGATCGAGGTCCAGATCTGCATGTAGAAGGTCGGCCGGCCCGTATAGTCGCGGTTCTGCACCTTGTCGGGCTGGCCATCCGCGATCAGCCGTGCGTTGCGTTCGTCCTGCCGGACGTAGAATTCGTCGCGCTTCTCGCCTTCGCGGACGGCATCCTGATGCAGCGCGACCGCCTGGGACCAGACCTGCGCCGGGCCTGGCACCGACCCCAGCGATGTCTGGACCTGTGGCGCCAGCATGGCCCACAGCCCCAGAAAGGCCAGGATCGCCAGCACCGGCGCGAACAGGGTCTGCCACAGCACCTTCAGCTGCCCGCGCGGATCGTCGCCGGCGGCGGCGCGCAGCAGCGGCGCCATGAACGGCAGGCCCAGCACGCGGAACCAGCCCTCGGCGCGGGTGATCCGCATGAGACGCCGGGCCTTGCGATCCGGGGCGGAAAGCTGGGTAGGGTCGATGGCTGCCATGATGTCCTCCTCAGCCCTGCACGCCATTGCCCGCGACGGTCTGGTCGCCCTTCAGGCCGATCGGCAGGCTGTCCAGGTAGGCGTTGGGCGAGCGGCCGTCATAGGGGATCGCGTCGATGAAGTCGGCGGTGGCGGGCTTGAAGCCGTCGCTGTCCCAGGGGAAGTCGGCCTCGACGGCCAGCCCTTCGTCCACCAGCATCCGCGCGGCTTCCAGATAGATCTCGGGCTTGTAGACCGATTTCGCGGTATCCAGATACCAGTCGTCGGGTTTGGCCTCGGCAATCTGGCCCCAGCGGCGCATCTGGGTCAGGGTCCAGATCGCGTCGGAATAGAACGGGTAGGTCGCGTTCTGCCGGAAGAAGATGTTGAAATCCGGCGCCGGGCGGGTGTCGCCCTTCTCGTATTCGAAGCTGCCGGTCATCGAATTGGCGATCACCTGCGCGTCGGCGCCGACATATTCGGGGCGCGCGAGGATCTCGACCGCCTCGGCGCGGTTGGCGCCGCCATCGGCATCCAGCCACTCGGCCGCGCGGATCAGCGCCTTGGTCAGGGCCAGCACGGTCTGCGGGTTCTGTTCGACGAATTCGGCGGTCAGGCCGAACACCTTCTCGGGGTTGTTCTTCCAGATCTGGTCGTCGGTGACGACCGGCACGCCGATGCCCTTGAACACCGCCTGCTGGTTCCACGGTTCGCCCACCGAATAGCCGTCGATGGTGCCGGCCTCCATGGTCGAGGGCATCTGCGGCGGCGGCGTGACCGAGATCAGCACATCGGCGCCGACCTGCCCCGTGGCGTCGCCATCCGCATAGAAGCCCGGATGCACGCCGCCCGCCGCCAGCCAGTAGCGCAGTTCGTAATTATGGGTCGAGACCGGGAACACCATGCCCAGGTTGAAGGGCTTGCCGGCCTCGCGATAACCCTCGATCACCGGCTGCAGCGCGCTGGCGCTGATCGGATGCCGGGGCTTGCCGTCGGGCCCGGCCGGGATGCCCGGCTTCATCGCGTCCCAGACGGCGTTGCTGACGGTGATCGCATTGCCGTTCAGGTCCATCGAGAAGGGTGTGACGATATGCGCCTGGGTGCCGTAGCCGATGGTCGCGGCCAGCGGCTGCCCCGCCAGCATGTGCGCCCCGTCAAGCTGCCCCGAGATGACGCCGTCCAGCAGCACCTTCCAGTTGGCCTGCGGCTCCAGCGTGACATAGAGGCCCTCGTCCTCGAAGAAGTGCTTTTCATAGGCGATGGCCAGCGGGGCCATGTCGGTCAGCTTGATGAAGCCAAGCGTCAGGTCGGGCTTCTCGACATCCAGCATGTCGGCGAGGGCCGGGCCGGTCAGGGCGGTGCTGGCGATCAGGGCGAGGGCGAGGCGGGTCATGTGCGCTCCTGTGGGCAAAATAGAAAAAGCCGCCGAAACACCTGCCGCAGGGAGGAGGGGGCGGCAGGGTTCGGCGGCTTTACCGAGATGCCCGGACGTTCGGGCAGAGGGAGGAATTCGCGAAGCCTCGTTGCTTCGTCCCCTTCAGGTTGCGCGATGATTCGCCGCCTGTCACGGCCTTGCCGCGTCGCCCATGCCGCAATGCAGCAATCTGCTGAAACTTTGATCAGCCGCCGGGCAAAAGATCAAAAATCCGGCCGTCGAAGAACTGGTTCCGGCCCAGCAGCACGGTGCCGCGGTTGGCACCGGCCAGAATCGGCTGCGGGCACGCGCCCTCGACCTTGGCCGAGGCGGCGGGCAGCACCGCGACATCGCCCAGATGCTGGCGATAGAGGTCGGGACGCCAGACCGACTGGGCGATCCGCATCGCGGCATCGGCATCGAGGCGCAACCGCTGCGACATCTGCCGCCCGATCCAGGCCGCCTGCGAGCGCCAGGGAAAATTCGCCGCGCCGTCGTGGAAGGCGATGAAACCGGGGCTGTCCACGCCATCGCCCGTTGCCGACAGCAGCAGCCGCGACGACAGGGCGCGTTCGATGACCTCGGGCTCGATCGCCAGCGCATCGTCGCGGGCCAGCATCTCGGATGCGGTGGCGCGCGATTCGGGCTGATCCAGCCAGCGGCAAGCCCGCCACACCGCCCGCATCAGCGCGCCGCCGCGGTCGGGATTGGCCTCGAACCAGCCGCGCCGTGTGGCCAGCACCTTTTCGGGCGCCGCCGTCCAGATCGCGGTGCCGGGCAGCAGCAGTTCGGCCAGCCGCTGCGACACCGCCGAGGACCCCCAGGGTTCGCCGACGCAGAAGGCCTCGATCTCTCCGGCCAGCAGCGCCTCGGCGATCTGAGGCGGTGGCACGGTGACGGTGGACAGGCCGGGCATGTCGCCCAGCCACAGATGCAGCAGCTCGGCATGCATCGAAAAGGGAAAGGGCACGCCGAAGCGCAGGCCCGCGGGCCGGGCCCGCAACAGCGCGTCGCGCGCGGCCAGCGCATCGCGGAAATCGATGCGCAGGCCCGCCCCGCGCAGGTCGTCGGCCAGCGCCGGACTGACCCCAATCACCTGCCCGCCCAGAGACAGCACCAGCGCGGTCTCGAAATCGACGGCGGCGCCGCCAAGCCCCAGCCGGCCCGCGATGGGCACCGCCGACAGCATCTGCGCCGCATCGACCTGCCCCAGCGCCAGCATGTCGCGCAGCATCGACCAGGTGCGCGCCCGGTGCAGCCGGATCGCCAGCCGTTCCTCTTCGGCGAAGCCCATGCGGTCGGCGACGATCAGCGGCGCCGCATCCAGGAGCGGGATGAAACTCAGATCGACCGCGCGGCTCATTTCAGCATCTCCGAGGCGGTGACGATGGCTTGCGCGATCTCGGCGATGCGGCGGTTCTTTTCCATCGCGGTCTTGCGCATCAACGCATAGGCCTCGTCCTCGGGCAGGTTGCGGGCGCGCATCAGGATGCCCTTGGCCCGGTCGATCAGCTTGCGTTCCTCCAGCGCGGCGCGGGTCTGGGCCAGTTCGGTGCGCATCCGGTGCAGCATCCCGAACCGCGCCACCGCCGCGTCCAGCACGGGCCGCAACCGCGCCGGCGTCAGCCCGTCCACGACATAGGCGGCGACCCCCGCCTCGATCACGGCACGGGTCATCTGGCTGTCCGAGCGGTCCACGAAGATCGCCACCGGCCGTTCCAGCGGGCCGGAGGCCAGCGTCAGTTCCTCAAGCTCGTCGCGCGAGGGGTTGGCCGCGTCGATCAGCACCAGATCGGGTTGCAGCGCGGCGATGCGGCGGGCAAGGCCGGGGCCGGGCTCGATCACGCGCAGGCTGACGCTATCGCCCGCCAGGGCGTCAAGGACGGTCGCGGCGCGGTCGGGCTCGCCCTCGACCACGACGATGAACAGGGTGTCGGGCATGGTGTCCTGCGATGGATGCCCGACGGCAATGCCGCGCCGCGTCGCCCGCTGTCAACGCAACGCGGGCGGCGGCTGGCCGCACGGACGGCAATTGCCCGAATTGCAGGCAGCCAGGGCCGGCTCAGCCAAGCGTCGCCAGATATTCGGCCGACCACCAGCCGACATCATGTTCGCTGACATCGCGCAGCAGCACCGCGTGCCGGCGGCGGCGTTCGTTGGCGGTCATCTGCATCGCCCGCGCCATCGCCTCGGCAAGCTCGGTCGGGTCGTGGGGGTTGATGATCAGCGCCTCGGTCATCGTCTCGGCCGCCCCGGCAAAGCGCGACAGGATCAGCACGCCGGGGTCCGACACGTCCTGCGCGGCCACATATTCCTTGGCGACCAGGTTCATGCCGTCGGCCAGCGGCGTGACCAGCCCGATCCGCGCCTGCCGATACAGCCCGGCCAGCACGTTGCGCGGGATCGGCCGGTGGATGAAGCGGATCGGCGTCCAGTTCACGGTGGCGAACTGGCCGTTGATGCGGCCCGCCAGATGTTCGGTTTCCTCGCGGATGTCGCGATAGGCCTCGACCGATTCGCGGGTCGGCGGGGCGATCTGCAGGAACGAGATCTTCTCGTGCAGGTCGGGGTTCTGTTCCAGCAGCAGCTGGAAGGCGCGGAACCGCTGCGGGATGCCCTTGGAATAGTCCAGCCGGTCCACGCCGATCATCATCTGCGCGCCGGTCAGGCTGCGCATCCGGTCCTCGTCGGGGGCCGAGCGGGCCTCGTCGATGAAGGCGGCGGTGTCAATGCCGATGGGAAACACCCCGGCCCGCAGGTCGCGGCCGCACAGGCGGATGCGGTCGCCCTCCAGCGGCTCGATCCGCGACAATTGCCGGGCGCTTTCGGTCAGGTTCGACAGGTCCCGCCGGGCCTGGAAGCCCAGAAGGTCATACTGCGACAGCCAGTCGAACAGCTCGGCCGGGTTGGGCAGCGCCGCGCAATCGGCGGGGCCGGGAAAGGGGATGTGCAGGAAATGCCCGATCGGCGCGGTGACGCCGCGCCGGCGCAGCTCCGAGGCCAGCGGGAACAGCTGGTAGTCCTGCACCCAGATGCGGTCGTCGGGCTGCAGATGCGGCACCAGCAGCTCGGCGATTCGCGCATTCACGCGGCGGTAGCCGTCAAGGTGTTCGGGCTGGATGCGCATCAGATCGGCGCGGCCATGGCACAGCGGCCAGAGCACCGAATTCGAATAGCCGAGGTAATAGGCGTCGAAATCGGTGGCCGACAGATCGAAGCTGGCCCGTTCGAACCGCGCGCCGGGATGGAATTCCAGCGCATCGCCCGGCGTTTCGACCGGCTCGCCCGAAAATCCGACCCACAACCCGCCCGAGGCGCGCAGCGCATCCTCGAGCGCGACCACCAGCCCGCCCGAGGGATTGTCCCCAAGGGGCAGCCGGTTCGAGACGACGACAAGCCTTGCCATGCTCGCCTCCCTCAGCCTGCCAGCGCGCGGTCGAGCCAGCCCGCCAGCGCCTCGGTGCCCGGCAGCCGGTATCGCGCCACGGTCTCGCCCTCGCCGATCTTGATGCCGAAGCCGCCGCGGGCCTGCGCCTCGGCGATCGCGGCCTCGTCGGTCAGGTCGTCGCCGGCATAGACCGGCACGCGCCCTGCAAAGCCGTCCAGTCCCATCAGCCGGGCCAGCGCGCCATCCTTGCTGCTGCCCTCGGGGCGCAGTTCAACCGCCATCTTCGAGGGTTGCAGCGCCATCCCCGGATGCGCCTCGGCCAGCCGCGCCATCATGTCCTCGACAAACCCGCGCAGCGCGGGATCGGCGCGGTAGTGCAGCGACACCCCATGCGGCTTGACCTCGACCAGAACGGCGGGATGCGGGGCGGCCAGGTCGCGCGCGGCGCGATGCAGCGCGGCGACATCCAGGTCGACCCCGTGAACCGCCTCGATCCGCCGGCCGTCCAGCGACACCTCGGCCCCGTGGCTACCGGCGATGGCGCCGGGAAAATCGGGCAGATAGCGGCGCAGATCGGCAATGTCGCGCCCCGAGATCAGCGCCACCGCCCCGTCCAGCCGCTGATGCAGCCGCGCCAGCCTTGCGGGCAGCGCCTCGGGGACGGTGATGCTGTCGGGACGGTCGGAGATCTCGACGAGGCAGCCGTCGAAATCCAAGAACAGCGCGGCATCGGCGGGCAGGTCGGGCGGCGTCATCGGGCGGGGAATCCTTGTCGGCTGGAGGGTGGCGAAGGGGCGGCGCGCGGCGGGCCACCGTCCCCAACGCCCGATCGGGCTTCGGGTTCACCCGGCGCGCGCGGGCGGGACCGGCTCAGAACTCGACCCCCGCCTGCGCCTTGACGCCGGCGCGGAAGGGATGCTTGACCATCGCCATCTCGGTGACGAGGTCGGCGGCCGCGACCAGCGCCTCGGGCGCGCCCCGGCCGGTCAGGACCACATGCGTCATCGGCGGCTTTTCGGTCGCCAGGAAGTCCAGCACCGCCTGCACGTCCAGATAGCCATAGCGCAGCGCGATGTTGATCTCGTCCAGCAGGACCATGCGGATCGACGGATCGCGGATCAGCGCCTGCGCGGTCTGCCAGCCGGCCTCGGCGGCGGCGATGTCGCGGCTGCGGTCCTGGGTTTCCCAGGTAAAGCCCTCGCCCATCGCGTGGAACTGGCACAGATCGGCGAAATGGGTGGTCAGCAACCGCCTTTCGCCCGTGTCCCAGGCGCCCTTGATGAACTGCACCACCGCGCAGGGCATTTGGTGGGCGATGCAGCGCATGATCATGCCAAAGCCGCTGCTGGACTTGCCCTTGCCCGGCCCGGTATGCACGATCACCAGCCCCTTTTCGGCGGTCTTCGTTTCCATCATCCGGTCGCGGGCGGCCTTCTTCCTGGCCATCCTCGCGGCATGGCGGGCCTGCTCCTCGGGCGGCACGTCGCGGGTTGCGGTCATCCGTGACCTCCTTCGGCTTGACAACGAGGGGGCGCATGGCTCAGGTGAGGCTGCGCTGGTTCCTGTCCTATGACAGGCGAAGAGGGAATGCGACAGGCAACTGCCTGGAAGCAGCCGCCCCCGCGACCGTGACCGGAAAGGTCGCCCGATGCCACTGGCCTTGTGCCGGGAAGGTGGGCCGACCGTTGGGGAAACCCTGGATCCGCAAGCCGGGAGACCTGCCAGCGGTGTTGAGTGACGGGCGAACGGGGTGTTTCGCGACCGGCAGGCAGGATGCTGGCCGATGCCGCCCCTGCCCGTCTGGCCCCCCTTTTGCCGCAACCGGAAAAAAGGGGCCGCGATGCGCGCCATTCTGCACGTCTGCACCACCTGCCGCATCGTCGCGGCCGATCCCGACGCGCCGCGTCCGGGCGCGCTGCTGCATGACGCGCTGTCCTCGGCCGCGCTGCCCGAGGGGGTGGAACTGCGGGGCGTCGAATGCCTGTCGGCCTGTTCGCAGGGCTGTTCGGTCGCGCTGAGCGCGCCGGGCAAGTGGTCCTATGTGTATGGCCGCCTCGGCCCCGGCGACGCCGCCGAGATCCTGACCGGCACCGCCGCCTATGCCGCCGCGCCCGACGGGCTGGTGCCCTGGCGCGAGCGTCCGGCCATCTTCCGCAAGCAGAGCCTTGCCCGCATCCCGCCCCTTGGCCCGACACAGGACTGATCCATGACCGACCTGACCAAGATCCCCGTCACCGTCATCACCGGCTTTCTGGGCGCCGGCAAGACGACGCTGATCCGCCACCTGATGCAGAACCCGCAGGGCCGCCGGCTGGCGGTCCTGGTCAACGAATTCGGCACGATGGGCGTTGATGGCGACATCCTGAAGGGCTGCGCCGACGCGAACTGCCCGGCCGAGAACATCCTGGAGCTGTCGAACGGCTGCATCTGCTGCACCGTCGCCGATGATTTCATCCCCACGCTGGAACGGCTGATGGCGATGCCGGTCAGGCCCGACCACATCCTGATCGAGACCTCGGGTCTGGCGCTGCCCAAGCCGCTGCTGAAGGCCTTCGACTGGCCGGCGATCCGCTCGCGCATCACCGTCGACGGCGTGATCGCGCTGGCCGATGCCGAGGCAGTGGCGGCGGGCCGCTTTGCCCCCGACGCGGCGGCGGTCGCGGCGCAGCGCGAGGCCGATGACGGTCTCGACCACGACACGCCGCTGTCGGAGGTGTTCGAGGACCAGATCGCCTGCGCCGATCTGGTGCTGCTGACCAAGGCGGATCTGGCCGGGCCCGACGGCATCGCCGCCGCCCGCGCCGCGATCGAGGCCGAGGCGCCGCGCCCGCTGCCGATCCTGACCGTGACCGAGGGCGCCGTCGATCCCCGCCTGGTCCTGGGCCTCGGCGCGGCGGCCGAGGACGACCTGGCCGCCCGGCCCAGCCACCACGACGGCGCCGAGGATCACGAGCACGAGGATTTCGACAGCGTGGTGATCGACCTGCCGGAAATCGACGATCCCGAGATGCTGGCCAGCGCCATCGCGCGGCTGGCCCGTGACCAGGGCATCCTGCGGGTCAAGGGCCATGTCGCGGTGACGGGCAAGCCGATGCGGCTGCTGGTGCAGGCGGTCGGCGCGCGGGTGCGCCACCAGTATGACCGGCCCTGGGGGGCGGCGCCGCGCCTGTCGCGGCTGGTGGTGATCGCCGAACATGACGCGGTGGACGCGGCCGCGATCCGGTCCGTGCTGCACGGGGCCGTGCCCGCCTGATGCATGTGGTCTTTCGCGAAAGCCACGGCCTCGACCGGACCGACACCCCCCATGATCCCGGCCAGACGCCAGCGGATCTGGTGGCGCTGTCGTTTTCCGACAGCGATCTGGGGGCTTTTGCGGCGGGCTGGAAACGGGCGGCGGGCGGCTTGCCGCCGCTGCGGCTGTGCAACCTTGTCGCGCTGCGCCACCCGGTGTCGGTCGATACCTATGCCGAGGCGACGCTGGCCGGCGCGAAGGCCATCCTGATCCGGCTGATCGGCGGCGAGGCCTACTGGCCCTATGGGCTGGCCTCGGTGCAGGATCTGGCGCGGCGGCGCGGAATCGCGCTGGCCGTGCTGCCGGGCGACGGGCGCGACGACCCCCGGCTGGACGAGGTCTCGACCCTGCCCGCCGCGACGCTGCGGGCGCTGCGCCGGCTGTGCGACGCGGGCGGGCCGGCGGCCGCGCAGGCCGCGCTGGCGATGATGGCGCGGGCGGCGGGCCTGCCGGCAGGGCCGGTTTCGGGCCGCACGACCCTGCCCGAGACGGGTTTCTACGACCCGCGCGCGGGGGTGATCGGGGCGGTGCCGGGCGATGGTCCGCTGGCGCTGGTCAGCTTTTACCGCAGCTATCTGGCGGCTGCCGATACCGGGCCGGTCGATGCGCTGCTGGGCGCGCTGCGCCAAGCCGGCTTCGCGGCCTGCGGGGTCTTTGCGCCCTCGCTGAAGGCGCCCGGACTTGCCGGCTGGCTGGCGGCATCGCTGCCCCGCGCCCCTGCGGTCATCGTGAACGCCACCGGCTTCTCGGCGCGCGACGAGGTCGGGCGCACCCCCTTCGACGGCTTCGACTGCCCGGTGTTCCAGATCGCGCTGTCCACCAACCGCCGCCGCGACTGGCTGGCGGCCGAGCGCGGCCTGTCGCCCTCGGACCTTGCCATGCATGTCGTGCTGCCCGAGGTCGATGGACGCATCTTCGCCGGCGTCGTCAGCTTCAAGGCTCCCGCGCCGCGCGACCCCGACCTGCAGTTCAGCCGCTTTGCGCACCGTGCCGATCCGGGGCGGATCGCCGCCGCAACGGCACGGATCGCGGGCTGGCACCGGCTGGCCACGACGCCGCCGGCCGACCGGCGACTGGCGCTGGTGCTGTCCAGCTATCCGGGCCGCGACTGGCAGATGGCCCATGCCGTAGGCCTCGACGCGCTCACCTCGGCCGAGGCGGTTGCACGGATGCTGGCCGAGGCGGGCTACCATGTGCCGCCCGGCGCCGGCGCCCCGGCGTTGCGCGACGCGCGGATCGTCTGGCCGCTTGCAGACTACCTCGCCGCGCTGGATGGCCTGCCGGCGGGGCTGCGCGACGACCTGGCGGCGGCCTGGGGCCCGCCCGACAACGATCCCGACCTGATCGATGGCGGCTTCCGCTTTGCCGCGATCCGGCGCGGCAACCTGCTGCTGGCGCTGCAACCCGAGCGCGGCCACCGCGCGACGCGGGCCGACGAGTATCACGACCTGACGCGGGTGCCGCGCCATGCCTATGTCGCCTTTCATCTTTGGCTGCAATCGCAGGGCCTGCACGCGATGATCCACATGGGCGCGCATGGCACGCTTGAATGGCTGCCGGGCAAGGCCGTGGCGCTGTCGCAGGGCTGCTGGCCCGAGGCGCTGACCGGGGCGCTGCCGGTCATCTATCCCTTCATCGTCAACGATCCCGGCGAGGCCGCGCAGGCCAGACGGCGGCTGGGGGCGGTGACGCTGGGGCATCTGCCGCCGCCGATGGTCGAGGCGCAGACGCCCCCCGCGCTGGCGCATCTGGAACGGCTGCTGGACGAATATTCGACCGCCGACGGGCTGGACCCGGCGCGCCGCGACCGGCTGGTGGGCGCGATCCGCGACGAGGCCCGCGCCGCCGGGGTCGAGGACGATCTGGGCATCCCCGCCGCCGCCAGCGCCGCCGAGGCGATCACCCGCATCGACCGCTTTGTCTGCGACATCAAGGAAAGCCAGTTCGGCGAGGGGCTGCATGTCTGGGGCAGCGGCGCCTGCGCGGCCGAGGAACGGGCCGGGCTGATGCGGGCGCTGGCCGGGCTGCATGTCGCACCGGGGCCGTCGGGCTCGCCCGCGCGGGGACGGCAGGACATCCTGCCGACCGGGCGCAACCTCTTTGCCGTCGATCCCCGCGCCGTGCCGACGCCCGCCGCCCATGCGCAGGGCGTCCGGCTGGCCGAGGAACTGCTGCGCCGGCATCTTCAGGATCACGGCGACTGGCCGCGCGGGCTGGTCGTCGATCTGTGGGGCAGCGCGACGATGCGCACCGGCGGCGAGGACTTCGCGATGGCCCTGCACCTGGCCGGGCTGATGCCGGTCTGGGACGCCGGGTCGGGTCGCGTCTCGGGCGTCGAGGTGGTGGTGCCCGCACTGCTGGGCCGTCCGCGGATCGACGTGACGCTGCGCGTCTCGGGGCTGTTCCGCGACGTGTTCCCGGTGCTGGCGCAGCTGTTCGAGACGGGCGCCGAGGCGCTGGCGGACCGTGACGAGGATCCCGCCGAAAACCCCTATCGCGCCCGCGCCCCGCGCGTCTACGCGCCTGCGCCAGGCCAGTACGGGCTGGGCATGGGCATCGCCGCCGAGACCTTCACCGACGCCGCGCGGGCCGCCGCGGGCGAGGCTTGGCTGGCCGCCTCGGGCTGGGCCATCGGGCGCGACGGCACCCTGAGGCCGGACCGCGCCGGGCTCGAGACGCGGCTTGCCGGGGCCGACAGCTTCGTCCACGCGCAGGACCTGGCGGAAAGCGACCTGCTGCTGGCCGCCGACTACGCCGCCCACGAGGCGGGATTCGCCGCCGCGATGGCGCGGATCGGGGCGCCCGCGCCGGTCCTCTACCATCTGGACACGACGCAGCCGGACCGGCCCCGCGCCCGCAGCCTGACCGAGGAGATCGCCCGCACCCTGCGCGCCCGGGCTGCCGATCCGCGCTGGGCCGGCGCGATGATGCGTCACGGCGCACGCGGGGCGGCCGAGATCGCGGCGACGCTGGATCACCTGGCGGCCTTCGCCCATCTGGCCCGCGCGGTGCCGCCGCATCTTTTCGACCTTTACCACGACGCCACCCTTGGACGCCCCGAGATCGCAGCCTTCATGGCCCGCGAAAATCCGGCCGCGCTGGCCGCGATGCGCGACCTGTTCGGGCGTCTGGCCGAGGCCGGGCTTTGGGTCACGCGCCGCAACTCGATCGCCGCCGGGCTGGAGGCCGCGCCATGACCGGGTCCGGTGTTCAGGGCTGGTGCCCCGGCGCGCTGCGCCCGATGGAATCGGGCGATGGCTGGGTGGTCCGCATCCGTCCGCGCGGGGGCCGTCTGGCGCAGGCGCAGGCCCGCGGCATCGCGGCGGCGGCGCGCGCGCATGGCAACGGGCAGATCGACATGACCGGCCGCGCGAACCTGCAATTGCGGGGCGTGACACCGGCCCGGCACGCCGCCCTGATCGCGGATCTTCGCGCGCTGGACCTGATCGACACCGACGTGGCCACCGAGACCCGCCGCAACATCCTGGTGACGCCCTTCGCCGACCCGCAGGCCGACCGGCTTGCGGCCGATCTCGAACGGGCACTTGCGGGGTCGGGCCTGACGCTGCCGGCAAAGTTCGGCTTTGCGATCGACCCCGGCCCGCACCGCGTGCTGGCCGAGGATCCCGCCGATATCCGCATCGAGCGCGGCGCCGATGACGGGCTGATCCTGCGCGCCGAGGGCATGGCCTCCGGCACAAGGCTGCGCCGCGCGGATCAGGCCGTGGCGCTGGCGGCCTGGTTTCTGGACCGCGGCGGCGCGCCCGGGGGCCGCGGCCGCATGGCCGGGCTGGTCGCCCGCGGCATCCGCCCGCCCGCCGCCGATCTCGCCCCCGTGGCCGCGATGCCGCCCTGCGCGCCCGGCCCGTGCGCCGGCGGTTTTCTGGCCGCGGTCGAGTTCGGCCGGATGGAATCCGACCTTCTGGAGGGCCTCGCCACGCTTGGCCCGCTGCGCACGACGCCGTGGCGGATGCTGCTGGTCGAGGGTGTCCGGCGGCCGCCCGCCCTGCCCGGCCTGATCCTCGCGCCCGGAGATCCGGGCCTGCGCCTGCGCGCCTGCCCCGGCGCGCCGGCCTGCGCGCGGGCCCATGCGCCGACCCGCGATCTGGCCCGCGATCTGGCCCGAACCTTGGCGGGGCGCCTGGGGCGCGACGCGATCCTGCATGTGTCTGGCTGCGCCAAGGGCTGCGGCTGGCCGCACCGCGCCGATGTGACCCTGACCGCCACTGCCACCGGCTTCGACCTGATCCGCGACGGGCGCGCCGGCGACCCGCCCCGGCTTCGCGACCTGCCACTGTCCCGCCTTCCAGAGGTATTGTGATGCTGCACGACTATGAACGCGACGGCGCGGCGATCTATCGCCAGTCCTTTGCCACGATCCGGGCCGAGGCCGCCCTGTCCCGCTTTGACGCGGACGAGGAGTTGGTGGCGGTCCGCATGATCCATGCCGCGGGCCTTGTCGGGCTGGAACGCGACCTGTGCTTCACCCCCGGCTTGGCGCGCATCGCCCGCGCGGCGCTGGCCGCGGGCGCACCGGTGCTGTGCGATGCGCGGATGGTCAGCGAGGGCATCACCCGCCCGCGCCTGCCCGCCGGCAACGCCGTCATCTGCACGCTTCAGGACGCCTCGGTCCCCGATCTCGCGCGGCAGATGCGCACCACCCGCAGCGCCGCCGCGCTGGAACTGTGGCGGCCGCACCTGGCAGGCGCGGTGGTCGCCATCGGCAACGCGCCGACCGCGCTGTTCCACCTTCTGAACATGCTGGCCGACCCCGGCTGCCCGCGCCCCGCCGCGATCATCGGCTGCCCCGTCGGCTTCGTCGGCGCCGCCGAATCCAAGCAGGCCCTGATCGACGCGCCGCCCTGCCCGGCGCTGATCGTGCGGGGCAGGCTGGGCGGATCGGCGGTGACGGTGGCGGCGGTGAACGCGCTGGCCAGCAGGGCGGAATGAGCATGGGCCGGATCATCTGCGCCGGGCTGGGGCCGGGCGACCCCGACCTGGTCTCGGTCCGCGCCGACCGGGCAATCCGCCAGGCCGGCGATGTCGCCTATTTCCGCAAGAGGGGCCGGCAGGGCCAGGCACGGCGAATCGTCCAGGGGATGCTGGCCCATGATGTGCGCGAATATCCGATGGAATACCCCGTCACCACCGAGATCCCCTTCGACAGCCCGGAATACAACGCCCTGCTGGCGCAGTTCTACGACCACTGGGCCGCGCGGCTGGCCGAACTGGCCACGGCCCGCGAGGTGGTGGTGCTGTGCGAGGGCGATCCGTTCTTCTACGGCTCGTTCATGCATCTCTACGTCCGGCTGCGCGGGCTGGTGCCGGTCGAGGTGATCCCCGGCATTCCCGGCATGGCCGGCTGCTGGAACGCCACCGGCCTGCCGGTGACCTGGGGCGACGACGTGCTGACCGTGCTGACCGGCACCCTGCCCGAGGCGGATCTGGTCCGGCACATGGCGGACGCCGATGCGCTGGTCGTGATGAAGACCGGGCGCAACCTGCCCAAGGTGCGCCGGGCCTTGGCCGCGGCCGGCCGGCTGGACGACGCTTGGCTGATCGAACGCGGCACGATGCCCGGTGAACGGGTGGCGCGTCTGGCCGAGATCGGCGACGACGACTGCCCCTATTTCGCCATCGTGATGGTGCACGGCCAGGGCCGCCGCCCGGTCGCGCAGGCGCGGGCCGCGCAATGACCGGGCAGGTCAGCGTCGCGGGGCTGGGACCGGGGCACGAGGCGCAGATCACGCCCGAGGTCAGCGCGGCCCTTGCCGGGGCGACCGACGTGCTGGGCTATATTCCCTATGTGGCGCGGATCGCGCCGCGGCCCGGTCTGGTGCTGCACGCCTCGGACAACCGCGAAGAGCTGGGCCGCGCCCGCGCCGCGCTGGATCTGGCCGCGCAGGGCCGCCGCGTGGTGATCGTGTCGTCGGGCGATCCGGGGGTGTTCGCGATGGCCTCGGCGCTGTTCGAGGCGGTCGAGGCGACGGGCCGCACCGATATCGACATCCGCATTCTGCCCGGCATCACCGCGATGCTGGCCGCCGCCGCCCGCGCCGGTGCGCCGCTTGGCCATGATTTCTGCGCCATCAACCTGTCGGACAACCTCAAGCCCGCCGCGCTGGTGGAACACCGGCTGCGCCATGCCGCGCGGGGCGATTTCGCGATGGCCTTCTATAACCCGCGCTCGGCCAGCCGGCCCGATGGTTTCGGCCGCGCGCTGCAGATCCTGCGCGAGGAATGCGGGCCGGGGCGACTGGTCGTCTTCGCCCGCGCCGTCTCGACCCCCGAGGAACGGCTGGCGATCACCACGCTGGCCGAGGCCCGCCCCGAAATGGCCGACATGCGCACGGTGGTGCTGGTCGGCAATTCGCACACCCGCAGGGTCGGCGGATGGGTCTATGCCCCGCGCAGCGCGACCGTTTCCGCCCCCGCCTCCGACCCCGAGGGTGACGCGTGATGCAGCCAGTCCAGCGCCTCGGCCGGATCGGCAACGACCGCGCGCGGCGGCAGCACCGGCCGGTCGATCAGGATGACCCTCACGCCCAGTTGCCGCGCCGCGACCAGCTTGGCCTCGGCGCCGGCGCCGCCGGAATCCTTGGCGACCAGATGGCTGATCCGATGGGCCCGCATCAGCGCAAGATCGCCCGCGACGGTGAAGGGCCCGCGGGCGATCACCCGTGCCGCGCCCCGCAGGACCGGCGGCCCGGTCCCGGCATCGACCAGCCGCAGCAGCCAGCGATGCGGCCCTGCCGTCTCGAAGGCGGCAAGGCCCTGCCGGCCAATGGCCAGAAACACGGCGCAGGGCGTCTCCGGCAGCGCGGCGGCGGCGGCGGTCAGATCGGCCACGCGGGTCCAGCGGTCGCCCGGCCGCGCCTGCCAGGCCGGCCGTTCCAGCCCAAGCAGAGGCACCCCGCCGGCGGCCGCGCAGGCGGCAATGGCGTTGCGGCTGATCTCGGCCGCGAAGGGATGCGTCGCGTCGATCACATGGCTGATCGCCTGGTCGTGCAGGAACCGGGCCAGCCCTGCGGCCCCGCCAAACCCGCCGATCCGCGTCGGCAGCGGCTGCGCGGCGGGTCGCGCGGTGCGCCCGGCATAGGAAAACACGGCGTCCAGCCCCGCCTCGGCCATCAGCCGGGCGAGGGTGCTGGCCTCGGTCGTGCCTCCCAGCAGAAGGACGCGCGGCATGGCTGCTGACCCCTGGTTGACGATCATCGGTCTGGGCGAGGATGGACTGGCCGGCCTGACCGATGCAAGCCGGGCCGCGCTGGATGGGGCCGAGATCGTCTTTGGCGGCCCGAGGCATCTTGCCCTGGCCGGTGCGGGCGCGCGCGGGCGCGACTGGCCGGTGCCCTTCGACATCGCGCCGGTGCTGGCCTGCCGGGGGCGCCCCGTGGCGGTGCTGGCCTCGGGCGATCCGTTCTGGTTCGGCGCGGGCGGCAGCCTGGCGGCGCAGCTGGAGCCCGGCGAATGGCAGGCCCATCCGGTGCCCGGCAGCGTCTCGCTGGCCGCCGCGCGGCTGGGCTGGCGGATCGAGGAGACCGACTGCCTTGGCCTGCATGCCGCGCCGCTGGCGGTGCTGCGCGCCCGCATCGCGCCCTGCTGCCGGATCATCGCCACGCAGCGCGACGGCCGCGCCCCGGCCGAACTGGCGCAGTGGCTGGCCGCGCAGGGCTTCGGGGCGATGCGGATGGTCGTGCTTGAACGGCTGGGAGGCCCCGCCGAACGGGTCCGCGAGGCCCGCGCCGCCGGCTTCAAGCTGAGCGATATCGCCGCGCCGGTCGTCGTGGCGCTGTGCGGCGCGGATCTGCCCCGCGGCAGCGGGCTGGCGCGGGCGGCCGGCCTGCCCGACAGCGATTTCGCCCATGACGGGCAGATCACCCGGTCGGCGGTGCGGGCGCTGACGCTGGCCGCGCTGGCGCCGCGCCGGGGCGAGGCGCTGTGGGACATCGGCGGCGGGTCGGGATCGATCTCGGTCGAATGGGCGCTGGCGGGGGGTCGCGCGACCTGCATCGAGCCGCGCGCCGACCGCATCGCGACCATCCGCGCCAATATCGACGGCTTCGGGCTTCAGGGCCGGGTCGCCGCGCTGCAGGGCAGCGCCCCCGAGGCGCTGGAGGGGCTGGCCGCGCCGGATGCGGTCTTTCTGGGGGGCGGAGCCTCGGCCGGGCTGCTGGACCGGCTGTGGACCCTGCTGCCACCAGGCGCGCGGCTGGTCGCGAACGCCGTCACCCTGGACAGCGAGGCCTTGCTGGCCGCGATGCAGGCCCGGCAAGGCGGCCGCCTGCTGCGGATCGACCTGGCCGAGGCGCAGCCGCTTGGCCGGATGCGGGGCTGGCAGCCGCAGCGCCCGGTGGTGCAATGGGCGGTGACGCGATGAGGATCGCCGGCATCGGCTGCCGCGCCGGCGCCCCGCCCGAGGCACTGCTGGACGCGCTGGCCCGGGCCGAGGCGCAGGGTGGCCCGGTCGCGGCCCTGGCCGGCATCGCGCTGCGCGCCACGGAACTGCGCGCCCTGGGACGGCCGCTGCATCTTGTCGCCGTCGCCGGCATCGCCACGCCCAGCCGATCGCCGCGGGTGCTGGCACTGCACGGCACCGGCTCGGTCGCCGAGGCGGCGGCGCTGGCGGCCTGTGGCGCAGGCGCGCGCATCGTCGTCGCCCGCGTCACCAGCCGCTGCGGCCGCGCCACCGCCGCCATCGCCACCACCGGGGATCATCGATGACCGTGCATTTCATCGGCGCCGGACCGGGCGCCGCGGACCTCATCACGCTGCGCGGCCGCGACCTGATCGCCGCCTGCCCGGTCTGCCTCTACGCAGGCTCGCTGGTGCCTGACGCGCTGCTGGGCCACTGCCCTCCGGGCGCACGGATCGTGAACACCGCACCCCTGAGCCTCGACGCGATCATCGCCGAGATGGCGCAGGCCCATGCGGCGGGGCAGGACGTGGCGCGGCTGCATTCGGGCGATCTGTCGATCTGGTCGGCGATGGGCGAACAGCTGCGCCGGCTGCGCGGACTCGGCATCCCGGTGTCGGTGACACCGGGCGTGCCCTCCTTCGCCGCCGCCGCCGCCGCCATGCAGGCAGAACTGACACTGCCGGGGCTGGCGCAGTCGGTGGTGCTGACCCGCAGCGGGGGCCGCGCCTCGGCCATGCCGCCGGGCGAGACACTTGCGAATTTCGCCGCCACCGGGGCGACGCTGGCGATCCATCTGTCGATCCACGCGCTGGACCGGGTGGTGGCGGACCTGCTGCCCTTCTACGGCCCCGATTGCCCGGCCGCCGTGGTCTGGCGGGCAAGCTGGCCCGACCAGCGCGTGATCCGCGCCCCGCTGGCCGAGATGGCGGCAAGGGCGCAGTACATCGACCGCACCGCGCTGATCCTTGTGGGCCCGGCGCTGGCCGCCGAGGGCTTCGAGGACAGCCGCCTTTATGCGCAGGACTATGACCGCCGCTATCGTCCGACCGGTCCGCGGCCCCGGTTTCCCGAATGACACCGGACCACATGCCCCCGGCCCGCGTGACACCGGGCCTGATGGTGTCGGCCCCCTCCTCGGGCAGCGGCAAGACGGTGCTGATGCTGGGCCTTCTGGACGCGCTGCGGCGGCGCGGACTGACCGTGCAGCCCTTCAAGTCCGGGCCGGACTATATCGACCCGGCCTTTCACCGCGCGGCCTCGGGACGGGCCTCGCTGAACCTTGACAGCTGGGCGATGGGCGAAGGCCAGATCGCCGCGCATCTGGCGGCGCGGCAGGGTGCCGACCTGGTCCTGGCCGAGGGGTCGATGGGGCTGTTCGACGGGGTCGCGCTGCCGGGCGAGGCCGGCATCGGCGCCAGCGCCGAGATCGCGATGCTGACCGGCTGGCCGGTGCTGCTGGTCCTCGACGTGTCGGGGCAGGCGCAGTCGGCGGCGGCAGTGGCGCGCGGCTTTGCCACGCTGCGCCCAGACATGCCCTTTGCGGGGGTGGTGCTGAACCGCGTCGCCTCGACCCGGCACGAGGCGCTGATCCGCGAGGGCATGGACCGGGCCGGCATCGCGGTGCTGGGCGCGCTGCCCCGGCAGGGCAACATCGCGCTGCCCGAGCGTCATCTGGGGCTGGTCCAGGCCGAGGAAACCAAGGGGCTTGACGCGATCCTGCGCCATGCCGGCGACTTCATCGCCGCGCATTGCGACCTGGATGCGATCGTCGCGGCGGCGGCAAGCCGCGCGGTGCCGGAACATCGGCCGCACAGACCGCTGCCGCCGCCCGGCCAGCGGATCGCGATGGCCCGCGATGCCGCCTTCAGCTTTGTCTATCCGCACCTGCTGTCGGAATGGCGCCGGCAGGGCGCGACGATCCTGCCCTTCTCGCCGCTGGACGACCAGCCGCCCGATGAGGGCGCCGATGCCTGCTGGCTGCCCGGCGGATATCCGGAACTGCATGCCGGCCGCATCGCCGCGGCACAGCGGTTCCGTGCCGGGCTGGCGCGCTTTGCCCGGACCCGCCCGGTGCATGGCGAATGTGGCGGCTACATGGTGCTGGGCGCCGGTCTGGTCGATGCCGGGGGCGTCAGGCACGGGATGGCCGGGCTGCTGGGGCTGGAGACCAGCTACCAGAAACGCCGGATGCATCTGGGCTATCGGCTGGCGCGGCTGGTTGCGCCGCTGGCCGGGATCGACGGCGGCGCGGCGCTGCGCGGGCATGAATTCCACTATGCCTCGATCCTGTCGCAGCCCGACGCGCCGCTGGCCGCCGTCACCGACGCGAACGGGCAGGCGGTGCCGGAAACCGGCTCGTGCCGGGTCATGGCGGGCGGCGGGCGGGTCAGCGGGACCTTCTTCCACCTCATCTCGCGGGCGCAGAAAGCTTGACCCCGCCGCCGCGATGCCGTCTAGCTGGCGGCCTGATCGGTGCCCGTCAAGACGCGACGCGTCGGGCTTCATCGGGAATGGGGAAGGGCGGACCAAATCGCGGCGCCCGAAGCCCCAGCCGCCCCCGCGACTGTATGCGGAGAGCGTGCCTCGACTATGCCACTGGCCCCGCAGGGGCCGGGAAGGCCGGGGCCCCGCATCGACCCGCAAGCCAGGAGACCGGCCGTCAGCACATCGCCATTCGCCGTCGGGTGTGACGGCCACAGGAGACTGACATGCATATCGAACCCGGAATTGTCGCCGGCGCCAAGATCGCGCTGAGCCATGCCACCGCCGCCGCCGCGGGCGCCGTCACGCTGAAACTTGCATCGGACGGCCTGCGCGAACGCGGCCTGCCCTCGCTGGCGCTGCGCAGCGCGCTGACCACGGCGCTGGTGCTTGCCTTCTTCGAGGTGCTGCCGCACCACCCCGTCGGCGTCTCCGAGGTGCATCTCATCCTCGGCTCGACCCTGTTCCTGCTGTTCGGGGCCGCGCCCGCGGCGATCGGGCTGGCGCTGGGTCTGCTGGTGCAGGGGCTGGTCTTTGCGCCCCTCGACCTGCCGCAATACGGCATGAACGTGACCACGCTGCTGGTGCCGCTGTTCGCCGTCTCGGCGCTGGCGCGGCGGATCATCGCGCCGGGCACGGCCTATGTCGACCTGCACTATGGTCAGGCGCTGGCACTGTCGGCGGCCTATCAGGGCGGGGTCGTGGCCTGGGTGGCGTTCTGGGCGATCTACGGACAGGGGGTCGCGGGCATCGACGGCGTGGCCAGCTTCGGTCTGGCCTACATGCTGGTGGTGCTGATCGAGCCGCTGGTCGATCTCGCGGTGCTGGCCGGTGCGAAATCGCTGCGCGGGCTGCGCGGCAGCGGGCTGGTCACGCCGCGCCTTTTCGCCTGATCGGCGCAGGACCGCGCCGATGATCGAGCTGACCCTGATCGGCATCGGCACGGGCAATCCCGATCACCTGACCTTGCAGGCTGCGGCGGAAATCGCCGCCGCCGACCTGATCCTGCTGCCGCTGAAGGGTGCCGGCAAAGAGGATCTGGCCGGGCTGCGCCGGGCAATCTGTGCCCGTCACGCCGGCCCCGCGACCCGGATCGTCGATTTCGCGCTGCCGGTCCGCGACGCCGCCGACCCCGATTATCGCAGCGGGGTGGACCGCTGGCATGACGACATCGCAGCGGCATGGCGGGCGACCATCGCCGGACATCTTCCCGCCTTGCGGGGGCGGGTGGCGCTGCTGGTCTGGGGCGACCCGTCCCTTTATGACAGCACGCTGCGGATCGCCGGGCGGCTGGACCTGCCGCTGCGCTGCCGGGTCATCCCAGGCATTACCGCGATTCAGGCCCTGTGCGCGGCCCATGCGATCCCGCTGAACGATATCGGCGCGCCGGTCACGATCACCACGGGGCGGCGCCTGCGCGACGAGGGCTGGCCCGAGGGCGCACAGACCGTGGTGGTGATGCTGGATGGCGGTTGCGCGTTCCGGACGCTGCCGCCCGAGGGCCTGCAGATCTGGTGGGGCGGCTTCGTCGGCATGGCCGAGCAGATCCTTGACCACGGTCCGCTGGCCGAGGCCGCCCCGCGCATCGTCGCGGCCCGCGCCGGGGCACGGGCCGCGCATGGCTGGATCATGGACATCTACCTGCTGCGACGCGGGTAGACCGGGCGCCTCAGGCCGCCGCCTTCGCCGCGCGCAACGAGTCGCCGAGAATGTCCAGCGCCTCGTCGAACACCGCGTCCTGAATGGTGATCGGCGACAGGAAGCGGATGACATTGCCATGGACGCCGCAGGTCAGCAGGATCAGCCCGCGTTTCAGCGCCTCGTCGCGGACGGCATTGGTCATCGCCGGCATCGGCACGCCGTCGGCGTCGATGAACTCGACCGCGACCATGAAGCCGGGGCCGCGAATATCGGCCATCTCGGGGATCTCGTTCTGCATCGCGCGCAGCCGGGCCTTCAACTGCCCGCCCAGCTTGTCGGCCCGCGCGCACAGATCCTCGTCGCGGATCACCTCCAGCACGGCCAGCGCGGCGGCGATGCCCAGGGGGCTGCCGCCATAGGTGCCGCCAAGGCCGCCCGGATTGGGCGCGTCCATCACCTCGGCCCGGCCGACCACGGCGGACAGCGGGAAGCCGCCGGCAAGGCTTTTGGCCATCGTCACCAGATCGGCGGCCACGTCGTAATGGTCCATGGCGAACAGCCTGCCGGTGCGGGCAAAGCCGGTCTGCACCTCGTCGGCGATCAGCAGGATGCCGTGCCGGTCGCAGATCGCGCGCAGGCCGGAGACCAGCTCGGCCGGCGCCGGGTAGAAGCCGCCCTCGCCCTGCACCGGTTCGAAGATGATCGCGGCGACGCGGGCGGGATCGACATCGGCCTTGAACAGCCCCTCGATCGCCGCCAGCGAATCGGCGGCGGTGATGCCATGCGCCTCGGCCGGGAAGGGCACATGCCAGACATCGCCCGGCATCGCGCCGAAGCCCGCCTTGTAGGGCTGCACCTTGCCGGTCAGCGCCATGCCCATGAAGGTCCGGCCGTGAAAGCCACCCGCGAAGGCGATGACACCCTGCCGGCCGGTATGGGCGCGGGCGATCTTGACGGCGTTCTCGACCGCCTCGGCGCCGGTGGTCGCGAACATGGTCTTCTTGGCGAAATCGCCCGGCGCGGCGGCGTTCAGTTTCTCGGCCAGCTCGACATAGCTTTCATAGGGCGCGACCTGGTGGCAGGTATGGGTAAAGCGTTCGATCTGCGCCTTGACCGCCTCGATCACGCGCGGATGGCCGTGGCCGGTATTGACCACGGCGATGCCGGCGGCAAAGTCGATGAAGCGGCGCCCCTCGCTGTCCCACAACTCGGCATTCTCGGCGCGGGTGGCGAAAAGCGGCGTGGTTACGCCGACCCCGCGCGAGATGGCGGCGGCGCGGCGGGCGGAAAGGTCGGCATTTGTCATGGTGCGAATCCCCGAAGTGTGTTCAATATATTAATCACGGCGTCCGCATGGACAAGAACAATCACCCGGCGACAAGGGGCAGCGGCAGGCATGGACCAGGACGGGTTCGATATCGGCGGGCGGCTGCGCGGGCTGCGGCAGGCGCGGCAGATGTCGCAGCGGCAACTGGCATCGCGGGCCGGGGTGACGAACGGGCTGATCTCGATGATCGAGCAGAACAAGATCAGCCCCTCGGTCGCCAACCTCAAGAAGATCCTCGACGGGATGGCGATCAGCATGGTCGATTTCTTCACCGAGGCCGCCGAGGAGCCGCAGACCTTCTGGCGCCATGCCGACCTGCCCGAGATCCGCTCGGCCGCGGTTCACGGACCCGAGGCGACCGGCGCCCGGCTGTCGCTGCGCCGGATCGGGCGGGCGGGCCGCAACAGCCTGATGATGCTGCACGAAACCTACGATCCCGGCGCTGACACCGGCCCCACGCTTTACAGCCACGAGGCCGAAGAGGCCGGCATCGTCATCGAGGGCGAGATCGAGCTGACCGTGGGCGACGAGATCCGCCGCCTCGGACCGGGCGACGCCTATATCTTCGACAGCCGCCGGCCGCACCGCTTTCGCAACCCCGGTCCGGCGCGCTGCCTCATCGTCAGCGCCTGCACGCCGCCGACCTTCTGAGCCCGCCCGGCGCGGCCTCAGGCCCGCGACGGATAGAGGCCCTCGGTCGCGATGATGAAGTTGACGCACAGCACCGGGGGCATGTTGTCATGCGCCAGCCCCTTGCCGGCGACGCCCATCGCGCCGGGCGCCAGCGCGGTCTTCTGGCCCGGCGCGTCGCCTTCGGCATAGCAGGGGCTTTGACCCAGCATCGCCCGCGACGGCCGGTCGCGGTCGGCGGGGCGGTTGGCGGCCAGCATCTCGTGGACATGGGCGGGCATCTGCGCCTCGCTCAGCGCAACCTCTTCGGTGCCCAGCCGGTCGCCCGGCCGGCGCGGCGTCAGACCGGGGCCGGCCCCGGCGTGCAGCGGCAGCCGGCCGCGCAGGTCGGGCAGCGCGAACCGCACCCGCCCGTCGCCGCCATAGGTCGTGCCCAGAAGGCTGAACAGCTGCGGATGCTGGTCGATGCGCAGGCTCTGGCCGTCGCACAGCGCCCAGCCGCGCGGCGCGAAGGTGCCGGCGAACATGATGATCTGGCCGATCAGGGGGTCCATCGCAGGGCTCCGCTTGGCTGACATGGCGCGGCCGGTCCCTTCGGGACATCGCCGCACATCCCAGCACTAGCCCCCTGCCGATGCGGCTTCTGTGTTCCAGGACACAGAACAGCGGCGCGGATCGCGCTAGGGTGATGACAGGAACCCGGACCTGCCCCGCGGCAATTCCCACTCGGCCTCGGGTGCGGCCAGGTTCTCGGTGATGACGGGTTGGGGGTGCGGCCCGTCGGGTAAAGGGTGTTTCTGACCTGCGAATTTACTGGGGTGCGGGTCGGACGGGCGGTGGCCGCAAGGCCACCGTCCGCTTCCAGGATGTTCCACACTGCCCGGTGCGGATGAAATTCACGCTTTTCAACACCGTGCAAATGGGTCCATCCTGAATGCAGACGCTCAGGCACGCGCGCCCTGCCCGCGCAGCGAGGTTCCCATGTCGCCGCAACGCCAGAAGATTGCCATCATCGGGGGCGGCGTCGGCGCCGTCACCGCCGCCTACGCGATCACCCAGCTGCCCGGCTGGCAGGATCGGTACGAGATCACGCTGCACCAGATGGGCTGGCGGCTGGGTGGCAAGGGCGCCAGCGGCCGCAACGCCGCCGCCGGCGAGCGCATCGAGGAACACGGCCTGCATATCTGGGCCGGATTCTACGACAACGCCTTCCGGCTGATGCGCGACTGCTACGAGACGCTGGTGCGCGAAGGGCTGCGCAAGGCCGACGCGCCGCTTGGCACGCTGGACGCGGCCTTTCACGGGCTGGATCATTTCCTGCTGGCAGAGGAGATTGCCCAGCCCGACGGCGGCACCGCGCTGCATCCCTGGCGCATCGACTTCGAACCGAATGACGCGAAACCGGGCAGCGGCACGGTCGTGCCCTCGCCCTTCACGCTGTTCAAGATGGCGCTGGACCGGGTCGCGCAGATGCTGGAACAGACCGGCAGCGGCGGGTCCCAAGCCGCGCTTCTGCCGCATCGGTTCCACGCCACCTTCCGCGCCGGCCGCCTGCCGCCGGCCGCGCCGACGCCGGTGCATCACCTGCGGGCCTATGCCCACAGCCTGCCCGATCAGGCGCATCGCCACAGCCGTGCCCAACGCGCGGCCCTCGCCGCGCTGGCCGCCGAGGCGCAGCACTGGCACGGCAGGGTGCTGGCGTCGCTGTCCGGCGACGACGAATCGCGCCGGCTGCATTACCTCGTCAGCCTGTCGCTGGCCTTCGCGCGCGGCACCATCGCCGAGGGCTGCTTTCTGGCCGGCTTCGACGCCATCGACGACTGGGAGATCAGCGACTGGCTGCTGCATTACGGCGCCGACCGCGACGCCGTCTATTCGGCGGTGTTCCAGGGCTGCTACGACTATGTCTTCGGCTATCCCGGCGGCGTCACCGACCATCGCAGCGTCGGCGCCGGCACCGCGATCCGCGGCCTGCTGCGGCTGGCCTTCTGCTACAAGGGCTCGCTGTTCTACAAGATGCAGGCGGGCATGGGCGACACGATCTTCGCGCCCTATTACCAGGTGCTGCGCCAGCGCGGCGTGCGGTTCCGCTTCTTCAGCGCGGCGACGCGGCTGATCCTCGACGAGGATCGCAGCGGCATCGCCGCGATCGAGATGGTCCGGCAGGCGCGGGTGAAGGGCGGCGAATACCTGCCCCTGCGCGAGGTGGCGGGCCTGCCCTGCTGGCCGTCCGAGCCGCTGTGGGACCAGATCGATGACTATTCCGACCCCGATTTCGAATCGGAACATGCGCCGCCGCGCGGCGCGGCCTTCCGGCTGGAGCGGGGGCACGATTTCGATCAGGTGATCCTTGGTGCCTCGCTTGGCTCGATGCCCTATCTGGCGGCCGATCTGGTCGCCGCCTCGCCGCGCTGGCAGGCGATGCTGGACCGGGTGCCGACCGTCGCCACCCATGCGGCGCAGTTCTGGCTGGACCGCAGTGCCAGCGACATGGGCTGGAACGCGCTGGTGGCCCGGCACAACCGCGGCCCGCAGACCGATCTGCAAACCGTCATCACCAGCTTTGCCGAGCCGCTGGACACCTGGGCCGACATGAGCGACCTGCTGCCGCGCGAGGCATGGCCAGACCCGCCGCCGGTCTCGATCGCCTATTTCTGCAGCCCCTGCCACGACGCCGGCACCGATCCGGGCAGCATGGCCGACCGCACGCGGGACTGGGCCGACAGCCAGCTGGTGCGGATGTGGCCCGGCGCGCTGAAGGACGGCCGCTTCGATGCGACGCTGCTGCATTCGGTCAAGGGAGGCGATGGTCCGGCCCGTTTCGCCGCGCAGTATTTCCGCGAGAACTTCTTCGGCTCTGAACGCTATGTGCTGTCGGTGCCCAACAGCGTGCAGTATCGGCTGCCGCCCGACGAATCGGGGTTCCAGAATCTCTATCTGGCGGGCGACTGGACGCGCTGCGGGATCAACGCCGGCTGCGTCGAGGCCGCGACGATCTCGGGGCTGATGGCGGCGCGCGGGCTGACCGGCGCCGATATGCTGATCGTCGGCGAGGGCGACCTGGCCCCCGACCAGGGCCCCGGCGATGCGGCGCGGCTGGCCAGCCCCTATGCCCAGACCGCGGAATGGCCGCTGACGCCGCTCTATGCGACCGGCGGCATCGACGGCTTCTTCAGCTTCCACGCCGTCGATGCGGCGGCGCTGGCTGCGGTGCTGCCCGAGGGGCTGCACCTGCTGCCGCAGGGGCTGACCCCGCCGGGCACGCATCCGGTCGCCCTGCTGGCCAACCAGCAGATCGGCGTGCGGCTGTCGGTGATGCCGCGGCTGCTGGGCTACCGCGACTATTTCGAGGCGATCGTGGCGATCAACTGGGTCGGGGTCGAGGGCCAGCCGGGCGTCTTCAGCTATCTGCCGAACCTTTACCTGAACAGCCGCCCGCCGCAGCTGGCCGGGGTGGTGATGTATGGCTTCAACAAGCGCATGGGCAAGCTGCAGATCGGCCATTCGGCCTACAGCGTCGCCTCGCCCGAGGGCAGGCCGATCTGGTCGGGCCAGTACCAGCAGCCGGGCTTCGCGCATCCCCTGATGGCCTCGCCCGAATGCGCCGCCGTCGAGGCGCTGTGCCAGCAGGTCGTCGTGACCCGCGCGCCGATGGGCGGCTGGCACTACTCGGCCTTCGATTTCAGCCTGACCTCGGCGCGGGTGGCGCCCGTCTCGGCCGAGATCCGCGTCGATGATCCGGCGCTGGCCAACCTGCCGGCGGGGCGGATGCACGCCCGACCGCTGACCCTGGACGACCGGCTGGCCGCGCGGCTCGATCACGGCCTGCCCGGCGCGTTCCGCATCTGGACCAGCTGGACGCTTTCAAATCCGTTCGACAGCCGCCGGCTTGCAATGCTAGAGGCAGAGCGTGCGCGCCTGCCCTGAACCGGGCGGGCCGCAGGAGGGACGATGCAGGGAACCGCCATACGACAGGCGCCGGATCAGCGGGGCGAGCGGCGCCAGGTCACCGCCCTGTTCGCGGATGTCGTGGATTTCAGCGAGTTCGCCAGCACCGCCGACGCCGAGGACCTGCAGGACTGGCTTGACGGCTTTTACGGGCAGGCCCGCGAGATCGTCGAGGCGGCGGGCGGCGAGGTCACCGAATTCCTGGGCGACGGCATCGTGGCGGTGTTCGGGCTGTCGCGGGCCGAGGAACATGCCGCGCGCCGCGCGGTCGAGGCGGCGCTGCGCATTGTCGGCCTGCCATGCTTCATGTTTCCCGGCGGGGCCGGCGGCTCGCTGCGGGCGGGGGTGGCCACCGGCGAGGTGGCGACCCGCGCCAGCCGCGCCGCGGGCGGGCCGATGCCGCGGATGACCGGCATGGTCACCACGCTGGCGCAGCGCCTGCAAAGCGCCGCCGCGCCGGGCGAGGTGCTGATCGCCCCCGAGACCCATGATCTGCTGCGCGGCGCGCTGCCGGTGACAGCGCGGCCCGACACGCTGCTGAAGGGCTTCGGCGCGATGACCGTCTATCGCGTCGTGCCGGGCGGCGGCCTGGCGCAGGGCGCGGTCACGTCCGGCGCGGCGCAGCCCTTCATCGGCCGGCTGTCCGAACGCGGCCGCATCCTTGGGGCCAGCGATCGCGCCTGCCTGCTGGTCGGCCCGCCCGGCATCGGCAAGACCACCCTTGCAGGCACCTTCCTCGAGGACGGACAGCCCCACGCGGTGTTTCACGCCGACGCCCTGAACAGCGGCGAGGGCCATGCCCCCTTCCGGCAATGGCTGCTGAACCGGCTGGCCCCCGACCCCGCCGGCCCGGCGGTTCTGGCGGCGCATTTCCCGGCCCTCGACGCGGACGAGATCCTGTGCCTCGCCCTGGTCCTGGGCCTGCCCGAGGGCAATGCGCTGCTGGCACGGTTCTCCAGCACCGCCCTGCGCGAGCGGCTTGAAACCGCGCTGTCGCGGGCGATCGTGACGGGCGTTCCGTCGGGGGTGCTGCTGGTCGAGGACCTGCACTGGCTGGACAGCGCCAGCTTTGGCGTGGTGCGGCGGCTGATCGCGACGCTGGACCCCGCCCGGCACCGCCTGCTGATGACCAGTCGCGAGACGGTGAAGATCCATCGCCACCTGTCCGACCTGCCCATCGAGATCATCGGCATCGACGCCTTCGCGCCGGCCGAATCGCAGGCCTATCTGGACGCCTTCGGCAGCGCCGGGCTGGACCCCGGCGCGCGCGCAGAGCTGATCCGCCATGCCGGCGGGGTGCCGCTGTTCCTGGAACAGCTGGTCAAGCACGCCGCCCGACCGAACCCCGCACGGGGCGAGATCCCGGCAACGCTCAGCGATCTTCTGACCGAACGCATCGACGCGACCGGGCCGGCCCGCCCGGCGCTGCTGCAGGCCTCGGTGCTGGGGCGGATCTTCTCGCATCCGCTGCTGGAGGCGCTGGCGGAGGGCGGCCCGGACATTTCCGCCATGCTGGCCGCCGCGCAGGCCGCCGACATCATCCGCCCGGTCGGACCGGCCCGCTGGAGCTTCAGCCACGCGCTGTTGCAGCGCGCCGCCTATCGCCAGCTGCTGCGGCCGACGCGCGAGGCGCTGCATGCCCGCGTGGCCGAGCTGCTGCAGACCCGCTGCGCCGATCTGCCCGATGCCACCCCCGCGCTGCTGGCCAGCCACCAGTCGCGCGCCCAGCAGCATCTGCCCGCCGCCGACAGCTATCTGGCCGCCAGCCGCGAGGCGCTGATGCGCGGCGCCTTCGCCGATGCCGAGGATCACGCCCGCGCCGCGCTGACCATGTGCGGCCAGTCGGCCGACCGCGCCGCCGCCAGCCAGCCCGAGATCGCCGCGCATACCGCGCTCGGCTCGATCCTGATGCAGTCGCAGGGCTTCGCCGCGCCCGCCGTCCGCGCTGCCTATGCCGAGGTGCTGCGGCTGGCCCGCGCCGAAGGCGCAGGCCAGGGCAATGGCGCGGCGCTGTTCGGCAGCTATTCCAACGCCATCATCGCCGGCGACCGCGAGGGTGCGGACGAATTGTGCCGGCTGCTGGACGAGGCCGCGCGGGCCGCCGAGGCGGGCGGCCTGCCCGACCGCGACGAGATCCGCCTTGCCGCCGAGGCCGCGGCCAATTGCGGCAGCTTCTATTCGGGCGAATTCCGCAGCCAGTTCGCGCATCTTGCCCGCATCCGGGCGCTCTACGACCTGCCGCGACACGCCCGGATGATCGCCCGTTTCGGCATGGACATCTTTGCCGCCGCACAGATGTTCGAGGTGCCCGCCCGGGTGTTCTGCGGCGAGGTCGCGCCGCTGACCGAATTGCTGGCCGAGACCGACCGCCATCAGGCGGCGCTGAACATCCCGGTGATGCAGCCCTATGCGCTGATCTGGGGCAGCGTGCCCCTGCATGCCGCAGGCCGCCTGGCCGAGGCGCGCGAGCGGCTGGACCGCGGCCTTGTCGTCGCCACGCAGCAGGGCGCCGGTTTCTGGGTGCTGACCGGGCAGTGCTGGCAGCACATCATCGACCCCGCCCGCAGCGACAGCCAGGCCGGCCGCGCCGAGTTCCGGCGCATCATCGACGCGTTGCGCGCCATCGGCGTGATGATCGCGGTGCCCTATTTCACCAGCCATTACGCCGCCGCCCTGGCCCGCGGCGGACAGGTGCAGGAGGCGTTCCAGCTGTCGCGCGCGGCGGTCGACGAGGGATGGCGCTCGCGGCTGTGGTGCTGGCAGGCCGAGACCCTGCGCCTGCATGCCGGCATCACCTTGCGCATGGGCCGCAGCGAGGATGCCGCGCAACTGCTGCGCGAGGCCGTCGCGCTGGCCGACCGGCAGGGCGCGCGGCTGTGGCAGCTGCGCGCGGCGCTGGACCTGGCAGACCTGCCCGAAGGCGATGCCGGGGCGCTGGCCGAGGCGCGCGGCCATTTCGCGGCCGGGACCGCGTTGCCCGAACTGGACGGGCAGCGGGTCTCGCTGGTCGGCTGAGGGGCGCGATGGTCGATCTGCTTCTGCGCCACGATCTGCCCCTGTTGCGCGGTGTCCGCGCCGAGGACCTGCAGGGGCTCGACATCCGCTGCCACCTGTCGCGCCTGTCGGCTTGGGAGACGCTGTTCCAGCAAAGCGACGCGGCGCGCGAGGTCTGCTTTCTGGTGTCGGGGGCGCTGATGGCGATCCACTGGACCGAGGACGGGCGCGAGATCATCTTCACCCGCTTCCAGACCGGCGATCATTTCGGCGAACTGGCCGCGCTGGACGGCGGCGCGCGGTCGCTGGCGGTCGTTGCCCGCGACGAATCGCAGGTGCTGGTGCTGGAACGCGACTCGTTCCTGCGGCTGATCGACCGCCTGCCGGTGGTCCGCGACCGGCTGCTGCAATCGCTGGTCGCGCGCATCCGGGTGCTGACCCAGCGCAACCTGGAACTGGTGACCTTCAGCGTCGAACAGCGGCTGCGATCCTATCTGGTGTCGATCTTCTTCGAGCGCGGCAGACTGCATCCGGGCGGCGTGATCGAGGACATGCCGACCCATTCCGAGATCGCGGCCAGCATCGGGGCCAATCGCGAGATCGTCAGCCGGGTACTGTCGCAGCTGCGGCGCGACGGGCTAATCCGCACCGGCCGGCGCCGCATCGAACTGCGCGATCCGGGGCGGCTGGCGGGCGAGGCCGCCTAGTCCTCGCCGTCGCCTCCGGCGCGGTCGAACTGGCGCTGGCGTTCGCGAAACCGGGCGCGGTCGGCCGCATCGTATTCACCGATGCAGCGATGGCAGCACACCCCCTCCTCGAAGCCCGGCCGCGCCCGGTCCTCGGGGGCCAGCGGCCGGCGGCAGGCGTGGCAAAGCCCGTGCCGGCCCGGCCGCAGCCCGTGGGTCAGGCTGACGCGCCGGTCGAAGACGAAGCATTCGCCCTGCCAGAGGCTGTCGGATTCGGGCACCTGCTCGAGATATTTCAGGATGCCGCCGCGCAGGTGATAGACCTCGTCCACCCCCTGCGAAATCAGGTAGTTGGTCGATTTCTCGCAGCGGATGCCGCCGGTGCAGAACATCGCGATGCGCTTGCCCGCGAAGCGGTGGGCATTCTGCTGCCACCATGCCGGGAAGTCGCGAAAACTGCCGGTACCGGGGTCGATGGCGCCCGAAAAGCTGCCGATGCCGACCTCGTAGTCGTTGCGGGTGTCGATGACCGCGACATCCGGGGCGCTGATGAGCGCATTCCAGTCGCGCGGCTCGACATAACGGCCCACGGCGGCGGTCGGGTCGATGTCGGGCTGGCCCATCGTCACGATCTCGCGCTTCAGCCGGACCTTCATGCGCCCGAAGGGCATCGTCGCTGCCGGGCTTTCCTTCCAGTCCAGCGCAGCGCATCCGGGCAGCGCGCGGATATGGGCGAGCACCGCGTCGATGCCCGCGCGGGTGCCGGCGATGGTGCCGTTGATCCCCTCGCGGGCCAGCAGCAGCGTGCCGCGAACCCCCTGCCCGCAGGCCAGCCGCGCCAGCGGCCCGCGCAGCGCGGCGGGATCGTCGAAGCGGGTAAAGTGATACAGCGCGGCAACGGTCAGCATGGGCGCGGCATAGTCCAGCCGCGCCCGGCAAGGCAAGCCTCAGAAGGTCAGGCCCATCGCGAAGCCGCCGATCAGGTAGCAGGCGGCGGTGATCAGCAGGATCCCGACGATGTTGAGCACCAGCCCGCCGCGGGCCATCTGCGCGATCGTCACGGTGCCGGTGCCGAAGACGATGGCGTTGGGCGGCGTGCCGACCGGCAGCATGAAGGCGCAGGTCGCCGCAAAGGCCGCCGGGATCAGCAGGCTCATGGCGTCGGCGCCGATGCCCAGGGCGACACCGCCGAGGATCGGGATGAACGTCGCCGCCGTTGCCGTGTTCGAGGTGATCTCGGTCAGGAACAGGATGATGGTGACCACCGCCGCGACCAGGGCGAGGCTGGGCAGCGCGCCAAGCCCGGTCACCTGCTGGCCGAACCAGCTGTCCAGACCCGAGGCCGCGACCGCCGAGGCGAGGCTCAGACCGCCCCCGAACAGCAGCAGCACACCCCAGGGCAGGCCGTTCTCAGCGTCCTTCCACTCCAGCACCATCTCGGTCCGGCCGCGGCCCGGCAGGATGAACATGACCAGCCCGGCGGCGACGGCGATGGCGGTGTCGTCCAGCCCGCCCAGCCACTCGACGCCCAGCAGGCTGGACAGGAGACCCGGAACCACCCACAGGAAGGCCGCGCCGAGGAACACGAACATCACCATCCGCTCGCCCTGGCTCAGCGCGCCGAGATGGGCGATCTCGTCATCGATCATCTGGCGGCCGCCGGGAATTTCGGGCAGCTCGAAGCGGTACAGAAGCCGGGTCATCAGGAACCAGGCGATGAGGATGAACCCGAAGGCCAGCGGCACCCCCAGCAGCATCCATTCCAGAAAGCCGATCTCGCGGCCCAGCTCGTCCGAGGCGTAGCCTGCGACGATGGCGTTGGGCGGGCTGCCCAGCAGCGTGCCAAGCCCGCCCATCGACGCCGCCCAGGCGATCGACAGCACAAGGCAGACCCCGAAGGCCGCGACATTGGGATCGCGCACGCTGTCGGTGATCTTGCCGCCGGCGGCCAGCGCATCGGCGGGGTCGGCCCGGCCCGACGAGGCGCCGCGGGTCGCCACCAGCGACAGCACCGACAGCCCGATCGGCAGCATCATCAGCGTCGTCGCGGTGTTCGACACCCACATCGACAGGAACCCCGTGGCCAGCATCATGCCCAGCACGATCCGCCGCGGCGCGACCCCGACCCGGCGCAGCGTCAGCAGCGCCACCCGGCGGTGCAGGTTCCATTTCTCCATCGCGATGGCGATCAGGAAGCCGCCAAGGAACAGGAACACGATGGAGCTGGCATAGGGCGCCGTCGCCTCGCCGACGGTGCGTTCGGTCAGCGCCGGGATCAGCACGATCGGCAGCAGCGCCGTGGCCGACAGCGGGATCGCCTCGGTCATCCACCAGATCGCCATCAGCGTGCCGATGGTGGCCACGACGCGGGCGTCGGGCGACAGCCCCTCCGATCCACCCAGAAGCAGCCAGACCAGCGCGGCCATCGCAAGGCCGAACAGCCGCAACCCCCAGACCATCCGGGCCGAGCGGCCTGCATTCGCCGCCTCTTCCTCATACTCGCCCTGTTGATGCAGATCCTCGTCCAGTTGCATCGCCACGCCCTCCCCTGCGTTGTGTCAGCCATCACTTCGTCGCTCTTGACGCTACATCAGCGCGGATTTTCGATCCATTGTGGAAAGCCGCAGGTGCCGGCCACCCGGCCACGGCCATTGACGGGGCGGGCTGCGCTTTCTAGGCATGAGGCGCAACCGACAGGAGCCGCGGCGATGGCAGACGCGCTGATCGTGATCGACATGCAGGCCGATTTCTGCCCGGGCGGCGCGCTGGCCGTGGCGGGGGGCGACGAGATCGTGGCGCCGATCAACGCGCTGATGGACGGCTTCGACGCGGTGATCCTGACCCAGGACTGGCATCCCGCCGACCATGCCAGCTTTGCCGACAATCATCCCGGCGCCGCGCCTTTCTCGACCATCACCATGCCCTACGGGCCGCAGGTGCTGTGGCCGCGCCATTGCGTGATCGGCAGCCCTGGGGCCGCGTTCCACGCGGATCTAGCGCTCGACCGGGCCGAACTGGTTCTGCGCAAGGGCTTTCGCGCCGCCATAGACAGCTATTCGGCCTTCTTCGAGAACGATCACGCCACCCCGACCGGGCTTGCCGGCTACCTGCGCGATCGCGGGCTGACGCGGCTCAGCCTTGTCGGCCTGGCGCATGATTTCTGCGTCGCCTGGAGCGCGATCGACGCCGCAAGGCTGGGCTTCGAGGTCCGCGTGATCGAGGCCGCCACCCGCGCCATCGACCTTGAGGGCAGCCGCGACCGGGCGCGGCGCGACATGACGGCCGCCGGCGTCGCGCTGGTCTGAGCCGCCGCGCGGGGTTGCGCTGGCGCCGTCTTTCAAGGCACCAATGTCAAAAGCGGAAGGGTGCCCCCGATGGTCGACATCGCCACGCGCGTCTATAACCACAAGTGGAAGATCGACCCGATCGTGCGGTCGCTGATCGACACCGATTTCTACAAGCTGCTGATGTGCCAGTCGGTGTTCCGCAACAGGCCGACGACCAGTGTCACCTTCAGCCTCATCAATCGCAGCACCCGGATCCGGCTGGCCGAGCTGATCGACGAGGGCGAGTTGCGCGAGCAGCTTGACCATGCCCGCAGCCTGACGCTGGCGCGCGGCGAAAGCACCTGGCTGCGCGGCAACACCTTCTACGGCAAGCGGCAGATGTTCCGCCCCGACTTCATGGCCTTCCTCGAGGGGCTGCGGCTGCCCGCCTATCATCTGGAAAAGCATGACGGCCAGTATCTGCTGACCTTCGAGGGGCCTTGGCCGCAGGTGATGCTGTGGGAAATCCCCGCCCTCGCGATCCTGATGGAGCTGCGCTCGCGCGCGGTGCTGAGGGACATGGGCCGGTTCGAGCTGCAGGTGCTGTATGCCCGCGCCATGACCCGGCTATGGGAAAAGATCGAGGCGCTGCGCGGCATCGGCGACCTGCGCATCGCCGATTTCGGCACGCGGCGGCGGCACAGCTTCCTGTGGCAGGACTGGGCCGTGCAGGCGATGATCGAGGGATTGGGCGAACGGTTCACCGGCACCTCGAACTGCCTGATCGCGATGCGCCGCGACATCGAGGCGATCGGCACCAACGCGCATGAACTGCCGATGGTCTATGCCGCGCTGGCCGAGGGCGACGACCGGCTGCGCCGGGCGCCATACGACGTGCTGGCCGACTGGCACGAGGAACATGACGGCAATCTGCGGATCATCCTGCCCGACACCTACGGCACGCCCGGCTTTCTGGAGCACGCGCCCGACTGGCTGGCCGGCTGGACCGGCATCCGCATCGACAGCGGCGATCCCGCCGAGGGCGCCGAGACGGCGATCCGCTGGTGGCAGTCGCGCGGCGAGGACCCGCGCCAGAAGCTGGTGATCTTCTCGGACGGGCTGGACGTGGACAAGATCATCGAACTGCACGGCCGCTTTCACGGCCGCGTCAAGGTCAGCTTCGGCTGGGGCACGCTGCTGACCAACGACTTTCGCGGCCTGGTGGCGGGCGACGGGCTGGCGCCCTTCAGCCTGGTCTGCAAGGCGGTCGCCGCCGATGGCCGCCCGACGGTCAAGCTGTCGGACAACCCCGCCAAGGCGACCGGCCCCGCCGACGAGATCGCCCGCTATCGCCGGGTCTTCGACGTGCAGGCACAGGTGGCGCAGCCAGTCACCGTCTGACCGGGCGCTGGCCGGCCCCCCGCCTCGTCCCCCGCAACGCGCCATGCCGCGCGGTCATCAGGCGCGGCCATTTGACCGCACGAAGGGGGCAGAGCCAAAAGGTCATCCAGTGGCCGGCACCGCAGCCCCGCTTCGAATCCGGCGACCATCTGACGTTCTCGACCGGGGCCAGCCAATCCGACGGCGCGCGTCCCGCATCGGCGCGCAGGGTCGGCCTGGGCAGGCGCGCCGCTTCTGGCACGGCGCGGTGGGCCCACGGGATCACCGGAGAATCGGTCGGGCCGACGTCGAACACCTGTCTCGCCGGCCCCTCATGGCCTGCGCGCGGACCGCTGGCAGGAAGCCCTCTTGCGGTCTGGCAGAAGCGCATCCGGCAGATGGCTGCCCTTCCCCCGGACCCCGCTGCCGTCGCCCGGCTCGACAGGGAACGGCAAAAGGGGCTTTCAACCGTCGCGCGCGACGATCGCCTCGATCCTCTCGCAGGTTTCGGCATGCACCAGCGGATCGGCAACCATGACCCCCCAGACGGACCTCAACGCGATCCTGGCCAAATGGCGCCATATGGCCTTGCGTGACGGCTCTGCCGGGGCGGCCCTGCCGGTTGCATCGCTGCGCGCCGGGGTGATGTTGCCGCCGCGGTCCGGACCGTCACGTCACCGCCGCGTCGGGACGGGATCGCGCGACCGCCGCCTTTCGGTCCCCGCGACGCAGCCGCAACCCGTCACAGGCGGCTTTCAGTCGACGACCGGATAGAACGGTCGCCCCCAATCCTCGTGGGGATTGTCCATCATCAGGTCCACGAAAACCGGCATCAGGAAGCCGAGGATCGCGGCGCCATCCCGGACCTGCGCCCGGTTCACCCCGCTGTTCCAGGTCGACCCGCCATGGACCAGCTGGTTGCGCAGGACGTAGAGCCGGTCGAAGACGAAGCTCAGGACGCGGACGCTGTCGCCCGTCTGGAATGCGTGGGCGAAGCCGCGTGACGAGTCCCTGAACCGGCCTCGCCAGTCCTCGAAGCCGTCGATGCCGTTGTGGTGCTGCCAGAACGGATGGAAGACATAGCGGTTTTCCATCAACATCCGCACCGGGCCGGAAAAGCGGCGCCACAGAGCGTTGTAGATGCGGCGATCCGTGTCGCGCGCCACCAGCCTGCGGAAATAATCCACGAAGGCCGCGCGTTCGCCCGGCGCCACCGACTGGAATTCCCGCTCGTCGGCGTAGGCGGCATTGAACGCGATCCACAGGAAGATGAAGCGGGCGTCATCATCGTCACCGCACGTCTCGGCGCGTCCGATCCAGCTGATGGCGCGATGCGCGCGCAGGCCCATGGTTTCGGGGAAGTCGCCGCGAATGGCGCGCTGTTTGGCTTTCAGCGCCGCGTGATCAAGAGCATCCGTCATTCACCGTCCCTTCCGAAGATCGCATCACGGCAAGGCCTCGAAATCCGGCCTTCGGTATCCTTCGACCAGGGCCCGCAGCCCCTCAGGCGCGATCACCTCGACCGTGTCGCCCCACTGATAGAGATGCCACGCCATCTCGAGCCATCCGGCCGCTGTGAACCGGACGACCAGGCTGCCGTCATCCTGTGGCTGCAGCACCTGCGTGGGGTGAAAGCGGAATTCGGCGGCACGCGCGGCGGCCTCGGGCGCGAATTGCCAGATCACCTCACCATATTGCGCCGGGTCCTGGTATACGCCGAAGGCCCTGGCGGCATGGTTCTCCAGCGTGAATCCCGGTGCGAAGGCGAAGCTTTCGTTCAGCACGTCCGCGGCATGGATCCGGTCCATGCGGAAGTTCAGGATCATGTCACTGCGCGCTGGCTGCCGCGCCACCAGGTAGCTGCGGTGGCCCAGCAACAGGCCGTGCGGTTCGATCACACGCGGCGCGGCATCCGATGATCCGTAGGTGACGCGCAGCCGGAACGGGCCGCGCAGCGCCTCGATCACGGCATCCGTCACGTCGGGACGCAGGGCGACGCTGGGGCCGGGGCGCATGACCTGGCCCAGACCGGCCAATACCGCCTCGGCATCGGCCTCGGACTTCGTCGCGTCACGCGGCGTCAGCCGCGCCAGCAGCCCGTCACGCAGGTCTTCGAGCGCGCGAGCATGGCGCAGTCGCGCCTGGTCGCGGGCGGTGCGGGCTGCGATTTCCAGCGCCTCGATGGTGGTTTCCTGTCGCGGCTGCAGCCGCTCGGGCGGGGGCGCATCCAGCCGCCAGTACCGACGGCGATCCTCGGCGTCCATGGTGGTGACGTTGGCGAAGGCGGCGTCCAGCGCCTCGGTCATCCGCTGCGCCGTCCGGTGCGACACGCCGAACTCGACGCAGATGTCCTCAAGGCTGACGCCGCCACGCCGCGAGGCGGCCATCTGGGCGAGGCGAAGCAGATCCCGGGCCTTGGCGAAAGACATCTGCCCCCTACGCCAGAAATTGACACCATCATAGGCTATTTACCGAGACGCGGCCTGTCGAGGCGATTCCCTCGGGAGTCACGTGTCAAAGGTATCAAATGGTTAACGAGGCACCTCGGCGGCCGCATCCTGATGGCCGCCGCGCAGCGGATGCGCGTGCCGAGGATGGGCGCCGGAAGGACGAGCAGGGCGCGGCCACGGCATGTCGTCCCGGCCGATCGCCGGTCGCGAAGCCTAGCCGTGATCGATGGCCGCCTGAAGGTTGAAGACCCGTTCGGGCTGGACCGTGCCGCCCTGATAGCGGCCGATGCAGACGGGGCCCCTGGCATCGGCCACCCAGACCAGCTCTCCCCATTCGGCGCTGCCGGTGACCTCGCCGGGGTTGCCGTTGCGGATCCGGCGCGCGCCCTCGGGGGTTGCGCGCAGCATCGACATGTCCTGCAAGGCGACCTCCAGAGGTAGAAGCCGGGCCTGAAGCCAGTCCTGCGCCTCGCGGTCGATGCGGTCGAAAGCAACGCCGTCGTCGGCATCGAAGGGGCCGGACCAGCTGCGGCGCAGATGCGCGACATGGCCAAGGCAGCCCAGCTGGCGGCCCAGGTCGCGCGCGATCGCACGCACATAGCCGCCCTTGCCGCAGACCATCTCGAACCGGGCGCTGTCGGCATCGGCGTCCAGCAGGGTCAGGCTTTCGACCCACAGGGGCCGGGCCGCCAGCTCGGGGGTCTCGCCCTCGCGGGCCAGATCGTAGGCGCGGTCGCCCTCGACCTTGACGGCGGAATAGGCGGGCGGCACCTGCATGATCTCGCCGGTGAAACCGGGCAGCGCGACCAGCACCTGATCGCGTGTCGGGCGCGCATCGGACCGGCGCAGCACCTCGCCCGAGGCATCGTCGGTTGTCGTCTCGGCGCCCCAGGTCACCGTGAAGTCATAGCATTTCAGAGCATCGGTAATGCTGGAAACGGTCTTGGTCGCCTCGCCAAGCGCCACGGCCAGCACACCCGTCGCGTCCGGGTCCAGCGTTCCGGCATGTCCCGCCTTCCTGGCATCCAGCGCCCAGCGGACCTTGGCCACCACCGCGGTCGAGGTGATGCCCGCGGGCTTGTCCACGACCAGCCAGCCGGAAATGTCACGGCCCTTCTTGCGTCCCATCGCGGTCCCCTGCACATCGAAGCGGGCGGGATACCCCCCGCCGCCATGCGGGTCAACCGCAAGGTTCAGCCGGTGCCGCCGACCAGCCCGATGATCGGGCCGAGGCTGCGGCCGAAATCGGCGCGGTTGACGCCCGGCGCGTAAAGCCGGCTGATCGAGCCGTCGAAATACAGCGCATCGCGGACGCCCAGCCCGTCGCGGAACAGCCGCCCGAATTCGTGAAACGTCACCGGCCGGTCCGAGATCGCGAACCAGGCGGTCTCGCCATCCGGCGACACGCCGACGCCGTTGCGGATATGGCGGCTGTCGGAATCGACCAGAAACCGCGGATGCAGGGCGCCGTCGATGACCAGCATCGGGCCCGATTGGGTGGCCAGCCGGCAATCGGGCCGCGCCTCGGCAAAGGCGCGGCTTTCGATTACCTGAAAGGCTCGCGCGCCGCCGGTGCAGAACACCCCGTTCGGCAGCATCCCGAAATTGTCGTTGCTGGCGCCGGTGACGATCGGCGACCGCTCCTGCCCGTCGACGACCAGCAGCCCGACCGGGCGGTAATCGGGGTGGAACATCCCGGCATTCATTGCGAATTCAAGGCTTTCGCTCTGATCCAGCGCCTTGCGGACATTGTTGAAGTTCAGCAGCGGCCGGCCATCGGCGCCGTCCTGCCACAGCCGCAGTGCGGGTTCGCGCGCGGCCTCGACCTGGCAGACGACATAGCCCTGGCCATCGTGATCCATGCGCGAACAGCTTTCCGATGCGGCCGGAAGGGCCAGCGCGACCAGCATTCCCGCCGCAAGGCCGAAGCGGCGCTGCAACTCAGTCAGCATCGCCGTCCTCGGCCCCGGGCGCCTCGACATCGCGGCGCACCCGTTCGTCGGCGAACAGGCGGCGGGTGTCGTCCAGGCGGTCGAAGGTCTCGTCCAGCTGAAAGCGAAGCTGCGGCGCGTATTTCAGCGTCATCGCCTTGGCGACGAGATGGCGCAGTTCCGGCGCGTTGCGGCGCAGCGCGACCAGCGCATCCTGCGCGTCGTGCCCGCCCAGCGGCAGCACGAAGGCGGTCGCGATCTTCAGGTCGGGCGAGGTCCGCACCTCGCCCACGGTGATCGAATGCCGGTTCAGGTCCGGGTCGTGGATGTCGCCGCGCAGCAGCACGTCCGACAGCGTGCGGCGGATCAGCTCACCCACCCGCAGCTGGCGCTGCGACGGGCCTTGTCCATGGGAAAAGCGGTTCTGTGCCATGGCCTCCGATGTAGGGACTCGCGGGGCTGGCCGCAACGGGATATGAGGCGGCAGGCGCAGGCAGGCGCAGGCACGGGCAGCGGAAGGGCAAGGGCGATGAGCGATTTCGAACAGGCGGCATCGGGCGCGCTGCCCGGCATCGTGGTGACCGGCGCCTCGGGGCGGATGGGCCAGATGCTGACCCGGCTGATCCTCGACAGCCGCGAGGCGCGGCTGGTCGGCGCGCTGGAGAGGACCGGCCATGGCTGGATCGGCCGCGACTTGGGCGAGGCGATGGGCGGCCAGCCCTGCGGCGTCATCGTCAGCGACGACGCGGTGTCGATGATCGCCCGCGCCCAGGCGGTCATCGACTTCACCGCGCCGGCGGCAACCGTGGCCTTTGCCGAACTGACCGCGCAGGCCCGCGCGGTGCATGTGATCGGCACCACCGGGCTGGACGCGGGCGATCTGGCCCGGCTGGCGGCGGCGGCGCGCCATGCCCCGATCATCCGCGCCGGCAACATGAGCCTTGGGGTCAACCTGCTGGTCGGGCTGACGCGCAAGGTCGCGGCGGCGCTTGGCGAAGAATGGGACATCGAGGTGGTCGAGGCCCATCACCGCATGAAGGTCGATGCGCCCTCGGGCACGGCGCTGATGCTGGGCGAGGCAGCCGCCGAGGGCCGCGGCGCGGCGCTGGCCGACCTGCGGACCCCGGCCCGCGAAGGCATCACCGGCGCCCGGCAGCCCGGCAGCATCGGCTTTTCGGCCATTCGCGGCGGCGATGTGGTGGGCGAGCATGACGTGATCTTCGCCGGTCAGGGCGAACGGATCGTGCTGCGCCACCTTGCCACCGACCGCGCCATCTTCGCGCGCGGCGCGCTGCGGGCGGCACTGTGGGGGCAGGACAAGGGGCCGGGCGAATACGACATGGCGGATGTTCTGGGGATCGGCTGAGATGGCCCCCACCGACTGCCTGTTCTGCCGGATCGCGGCGGGCGACCTGCCGGCGCACCGCATCCACGAGGACGACCGCATCTGCGCCTTCCTGGACCTGCACCCGATCCGCCAAGGCCATGCCCTCGTGATCCCCCGCGATCATCACGTCTGGTTCGAGGATCTGCCCGTCGATCTGGCCACCCGCATCACCACCTGCGCGCAGGCGATCGCCCGCGCGATGAAGCGGCTTCAGGGCGTGCCGCGCGTGGCGATGTTCTACACCGGCATCCATGTCGCCCATGCCCATGCCCATGTCGTGCCGATGCATCACATCCACGACGTGACCTCGCAGGCCTATCTGGCCGATGGCCCCGAGGGCTTCTCGGCCCCGCCCAGCCCCTCTGCCGACCGGATGGCACAGGTCGCCCGTGACCTGCGCGCGGCGCTTCAGGGCGCGATCGAGCAGCATCCCGACAGCAGCCGGGGCGTGCCGTCCTGAAGGACCAGCGTGGCGCGCAGGCCGAACAGCCGGTCGGACATGCCGTCCGAACACAGTTGCGGAACCGCGACCAGCGTGAGGTCGCGGCCCAGAACCGCGCGCATCGGATCGCGAAAGATGCCGCTGCCCAGCACCGCCTGGCGCGGGCGCGCGTCATCGGGATTGTCGGGACTGCGCAGCACCAGGCTGTCGCCCTCGGCCTGCAGGTCCCAGAACGGCTCGGTGCCGAAACAGCTGAAGCCCTGCGGCAACGCGCCCTCCTGCCATGTGTCGCTGCGAGGGGACAGAAAGCGCATCGAGGCCCAGCTCGAGCCTTCGCCGGTATTCACCCGCGCCCAGCCGTCGCGTTCCTCGACCACCTCGATCCGGGCGGCATCGGCGGCCAGCGAGCCGATCACCGGGGACCCGGCGTGCGGCTCGCTCCGGATGTTCAGCACGTCGTCGGACGCGACATCGGTCACGTCGAACAGCGTCGGCAGGATGTATTCCTGCGTGGCCGCCGCCGGGCCGGCCAGCAGCAGGACCGCAATCATCGCACGCAGCATCGTGACCCTCTCCGATTGTTCCGGCCCAGTCTAGCGCAAGTCGCGCCGCAGGTCATTTGCACCCGCCGCGCCAATCGGTAGAAGCGGGGCATGACCACAGCCCGCATCACCGCCGACGAGGACATGACCGCCGCCCTGGCGCGGATGCTGGCGGCCACGGCGCGGCCGGGTCAGGCGTTCCTGCTGGATGGCCCGGTCGGCGCCGGCAAGACGCATTTCGCCCGTGCCTTCATCCGCGCCCGACAGGGCGAGGCGGCCGAGGACGTGCCCAGCCCCACCTTTACCCTTGTCCAGACCTATGACGACCCGATGGGCACCGAGATCTGGCACGCCGACCTGTATCGCCTGTCCGACCAGGGCGAACTGGACGAGTTGGGCCTTGAAGAGGCACTGGACGGCGCCATCTGCCTGATCGAATGGCCCGACCGGATGGCGGCCCTGCCCCGCGAGGCGCTGACCATCGCCCTTGCCCCGCTGGACGATCCGGCGCTGCGCGAGATCACCCTTGTCGGTGCAGGGGTCGAACGCGCGGCCGCCCGCGCGGCCTTCGTGGCCGGTGCTGGATGGGGCGATGCGCGGGTGCTGCCGCTGGCGGGGGACGCCTCGGCCCGGCGCTATTTCCGGCTGACCGGCGCCGAAGGCAGCGCGGTGCTGATGGACGATCCCTCGGGCGATTGCGCGCGGTTCGTCCAGATGACGCGATGGCTTCGCGGCCATGGCTTCGGCGCCCCCGACCTGCTGGCCGAGGATCAGGGCGCCGGCTTCCTGCTGGTGCAGGATCTGGGCGACGATCTGGTGGCGCGGGTGCTGGCGGCGCGGCCCCGGCTTGGCCCCGCGATCTACGCCCGGATCACCGATTTTCTGGTCGAACTGCACCGCCAGCCGCTGCCGGGCTTCGTCGCCCCGCTGGACGGGCCGGCCCTGGCCGATCAGGTCGGGCTGTTCGCCGACTGGTATCCGCAAGCTGCCGGGATTCCCGCCGACGAAGCCATGGCCATCGCACCCGCCATCGCCGCGCTGCATGCCGATCTGGCAGCCGACGCGGCGCCGGTCCTCAGCCTGCGCGACTTTCACGCCGAGAACCTGGTCTGGCGCGGCGACGCCCCGCTGGGCCTGATCGACTATCAGGACGCGGTCGCCTGCCACCCGGCCTATGATCTGGTGTCGGCGCTGCAAGACGCGCGCCGCGATGTCGCCCCCGGCATCGAGGCCGACTGCATCGCCCGCTATCTGGCGGCGACCGGGCTGGACGCGGCGCGGTTTCGTGCCGCCTATGCGCTGCTGGGCGCACAGCGCAACCTGCGCATCATCGGCATCTTCGCGCGGCTCTGCCTGCGCGACGGCAAACCCCGCTATCTGGATTTCATGCCCCGCGTCTGGGCGCATCTGATGCGCGACCTGTCGCATCCCGCGCTGGCGCCGCTGGCGCGGATCGTGGCCGGCCTTCCCGCCCCCGATGCCGCCATGCTGGAAAGGATCCGCAGCCGATGCGCCCGCCCCTGATGATCTTCGCGGCCGGTCTGGGCACCCGGATGCGGCCGCTGACCGACCACCTGCCCAAGCCCTTGATCGAGGTCGGCGGCCAGACCCTGCTGGACCGGGCGCTGGCGCTGGGCCGGCAGGCGGGGGTCGCGCGGATCGTGGTCAACAGCCACTACCTGGGCTGCCGGATCGCCGCGCATCTGGCCGGGCAGGAGGTGGCGATCAGCGACGAGGCGGCCCTGCTTCTGGACACCGGCGGCGGGCTGCGCCGGGCGCTGCCGCTGCTGGGGCAGGGTCCGGTGCTGACGCTGAACCCCGATGTCGTCTGGACCGGGCCGAACCCGCTGGCCGCGCTGATCGCCGCCTGGCGCCCTGACATGGAGGCGCTGCTGATGCTGGTGCCACGGGATCGGGCGACCGCCCGGGTCGGGCCGGGCGATTTCGCCCTGGATGATGCCGGGCGGATCAGCCGGCGCGGCGATGTCGTCTATGGCGGCGCGCAGATCATCCGCCCCGACCTGCTGGCCGGGATCGGCGAGGCGGTGTTCTCGCTGAACCGCGCATGGGACCTGATGATCGCGCGCGGCACCGCGCATGGCATCCTGCATGCCGGCGGCTGGTGCGATGTCGGCCGCCCCGAGGCGATCGCGCAGGCCGAGGCGCTGCTGGCCAAGGATGCGCCGCATGGCTGAGTGGCAGCCCGGCCTGTTCGCCCTGCCGCCCGGCGTCGATTTCGCCGCCGAGTTCGTGCGGGGTCTGGTGGCGCGGATGGCGGACCAGCCGCCCGAGGCCATGGCGCGCATCACCATCCACGCCAATTCCGCCCGCACGCTGGCGGCCCTCTCGGCAGCCTTCGACCGGCACGGGCCGATGCTGCTGCCGACACTGCGGGCGATCCCCGACCTGGGCGCCGGGACGGCCGCACTGGGCGGACCCCTGGCGCCGCCGCTGGCGCGCAGGCTGCAACTGGCCCGGCTGATCGACCGGCTGCTGCAGACGCGCCCGGATCTGGCCGCCGGCCATTCGGTGCCCGCGCTGGCGCAGTCGCTGACCGACCTGATGACCGAAATGCAAAGCGAGGGACGCCCGCCCGAGGCGCTGGACGCCATCGACACGGGCGACCACGCCCGCCACTGGCAGACCGCGCTGGAATTCCTGCGCATCGCGGCCGGCTTCCACCTGACCGGCCCCGCCATCGACCGCGCCGCCCGCCAGCGTGCCGCCGCCGAGGCCGCGATGGCCGACTGGGCGGCGGGGCGCAACCTGCCCGGGGACCCGGTGATCGTGGTCGGCTCGACCGGCTCGCATGGGGCGACGCGGCTGTTCATGCAGGCGGTGACGGGCCTGCCCAACGGCGCGGTCGTCCTGCCGGGCTTCGACGGCGGCCAGCCCGAGGCCGTCTGGGCGGGGCTGGAGGGCGGCGGCGGCGACGATCATCCGCAGGCCCGCTTTGCCCCGCTGATCCGCGCGGCGGGCCATCCCCGGCCCTGGACCGATGCAACCCCGGCCGTGCCCGCGCGGAACGCGCTGGTGTCGCTGGCCCTGCGCCCCGCCCCAGTCACCGACCAGTGGATCGCCGAGGGTCCGGGCCTGCCGGACCTCACCGGGGCCTGCGCGGGGTTGACCCTGATCGAGGCCGACCAGCCCGGCCTCGAGGCCGAGGCGATCGCCCTTGTCATGCGCGCCGCCGTCGAGGAGGCGCAGCCCGTCACGCTGATTGCTGCCGACAGCGCGCTGATCCGCCGCGTGAACGCAGCACTGGACCGATGGCAGCTGCGCGCCGACGACAGCGCCGGGCGCAGCCTGTCGCTGACCGCGCAGGGGCTGTTCCTGCGCCACGTCGCGGCGCTGTTCGGCGAGGCGCTGACCATCGACCGGCTGCTGATCCTGCTGAAGCATCGGGTGACCTGCTCGGGATCGCAGGCGGTTGGCGCGAACGAGGCGCGGCGGCAGGCGCGCGATCTGGAACTGCGGCTGCGCGCCAGGGGCCCCAGCTTTCCCGACGGCAGGACGCTGCGCGACTGGGGCAGCACGGGCGACGCGACCCGCAAATGCTGGGCCGACTGGATCGCGGCTATCCTCGATCGCGTCAAGGACTTCGAGGCAGATCGCGCGCCACGTCCCATCGCCGGGCGGCTGGCCGACCTGCGGGCGCTGGCCGAGGATCTGGCGCGCGGCCCGTCGGGCGAGGTCGCGGCCTCCGAGATCTGGTCCGGCACACCCGGCAAGCTGGCCCTTGCGGTGATGGACCATCTGGCCGCCCATGCCGGCGAAGGCCCCGACCTGCGCCCCGGCGACATGGCCGCGCTGCTGATCTCCGAGATGCAGGCGCTTGCCGATCGCAGCGAGCGCGACCACCACCCGCTGCTGAAGATCCGCGGCCCGCGCGAGGCACGGACCGTTGCCGACGGGCTGGTGATCCTGTCGGGGCTGAACGAGGGCGGCTGGCCGCAGGCGCTGTCGCCCGATCCCTGGCTGTCGCGGCAGATGCGGCTGCAGGCCGGCCTGACCCTGCCCGAACGCCAGATCGGCCTGGCGGCCCATGACTTTCAGCAGGCCATCGCCGCGCCGCGCGTCGTGCTGACCCGCGCCCGCCGCAATGCCGAGGCCGAGACGGTGCCCTCGCGCTGGCTGAACCGGCTGACGAACCTGCTGTCGGGCCTGCCCGACCGCAACGGCCCGCAGGCGCTGGGCGCGATGCAGGCGCGCGGCGGCGAATGGCTGCGGATGGCCGCGGCGCTGGCCCGGCCGGTGGCGGCGCTGCCCGCCGCGCCGCGTCCCTCGCCGGTGCCGCCCGCGCCGCCCTTCGACGAATTGCCTGTCACCGACATCTCGCTGCTGATCCGCGATCCCTATGCGGTCTATGCCAAGCGCGTGCTGCGGCTGCGCCCGCTGAACCCGCTGCGGCCCGAACCCGATGCGGCGCTGCGCGGACAGACCCTGCACCGCATCGTCGAACGGCTGCTGCTGTCGCGCCCCGGCCCCGACACGCCCGCGGCCGATCTGCGCGACAGCTTCCTGCACATCACCCGCGCGGTGCTGGAGGCCGATGTGCCCTGGCCCTCGACGCGGGCCTTCTGGCTGGCGCGCATCGAGGCCATCGCCGACCGGATCGTCGCCGACGAGCTTGCCCGGCTGGCCGAGGGCCGCCCGCAGGTCGTCGAACGGCGCGGCATCGTGGCGCTGGACGGTCTGGACTTCCGGCTGACCGCGCGGCCCGACCGGATCGACCTTCTGGGCGACGGCCGGGCGATGATCTATGACTACAAGTCCGGAAACCCGCCGACCGACGCGCAGATCGCCAGCTTCGACAAGCAGCTGATCCTAGAGGCGGCGATGGCGCGGCGCGGCGGCTTCGACGCGCTTGGCCCGGTCGACGTGGCCGGCATCCGCTATATCCAGCTGGGCGGCGAGGGTGCCACCCATGACCGCCATCACGATCTGCAGCTCGAGACCGACAGCTGGGACGGGCTGCGGCGGCTGATCGCCGCCTACCTGACCGGAACCGCGGGCTTCACCGCCAAGCGCGCGCCGCTGACGACCGGCCATGCGGGGGATTACGACCATCTGGCGCGGTTCGGCGAATGGTCGCGCGCCACGCCCGCGCAACCGGAAAGGGTCGGACAGGATGGATGAGGCCACCCGAAACCAGATCGCCGCCGCCGATCCTTCCCGCTCGACCTGGCTGACCGCGAATGCCGGATCGGGCAAGACCCGGGTGCTGACCGACCGGGTGGCGCGGCTTCTGCTGTCCGGCTGCGCGCCCGAACGCATCCTGTGCCTGACCTATACCAAGGCCGCCGCGACCGAGATGCAGAACCGCCTGCTGCGCCGGCTGGGCGAATGGGCGATGAAGCCCGAGCCCGATCTGCGCCGGGCGCTGGCCGAGCTGGGCGAGGCCGAGGACGCCGACCTGGCCGAGGCACGGCGGCTGTTCGCCCGCGCCATCGAGACGCCGGGCGGGCTGAAGGTTCAGACCATCCACAGCTTCTGCGCGGCGCTGCTGCGGCGCTTTCCGCTGGAGGCCGGGGTGCCGATGGGCTTTACCGAGCTGGACGACCGCAGCGCCCGCGCCCTGCGGCTGGAGATCGTCGAGGACATGGCCGAGGCCGGCGACCCGGCGATGCGCGACCTGACCGCGCTGCATGGCGGCGACGATCTGAACGGATTTCTTGCGGCGCTGTCCGAGTCCGATTTCGAGACGCCGGCCGATCCTGCCGCGATCTGCGCGGCGCTTGGGCTGCCGGCGGGGCTGGATGGCGATGCGCTGCTGGCGCAGGTCTTTCTGGGCGGCGAGGGCGACCTGGCCGCGGCGATGATCCCCCGTCTGGCCGCCGGCGGCGCCACCGACGCCAAGCTGGGCGCGACGCTGGCGCAGGTGGACTGGCAGGCGCCCGGCCTTGCAGACCTGCATCGGCTGTGCGGCGCGGTGCTGACCGGATCGGGCGCCAAGATCCCCTTCGCGGCCAAGATCGGCAAGCTGCCTACCAAGGCGCTGCAGATCGGGCCCTGCGCGCCCTGCATGGCTGATTTCGAGGCGCTGATGCTGCGGGTCGAGGCCGCGCGGCCGGCGCTGATCGCGCTGGACTGCGCGGCGCGCACGCTGGCGCTGCACCGGTTCGGCCATGCCTTCATGTCGCGTCTGGCCGAACGCAAGGCCGCGCATGGCTGGCTGGATTTCGACGACCTGATCCGCCGCAGCGCCCGGCTGCTGTCCTCGGCGGGCATGGCGCAATGGGTGCTGTGGCGGCTGGATGGCGGCATCGACCACATCCTCGTGGACGAAGCGCAGGACACCAGCCCGGGCCAGTGGCAGGTGATCCGCAGCCTCACCGCCGAGTTCACCAGCGGCGCGGGCGCCAGCGCGCACCCCCGAACGCTGTTCGTGGTCGGCGATCCCAAGCAGTCGATCTATTCCTTCCAGGGCGCCGACATCGCCGTGTTCGAGGCGTTGCGCGACCGTTTCGACGCCGATTTCGCCGCCGCGCTTCGGCCGATGCAGCAGCGCGACCTGCGCCACAGCTTCCGCTCGTCACCGGCGATCCTGTCGCTGGTCGATGCGGTCTTTCAGGGCGAGGCTGCCGCGGGGCTGGGCGTGCCGCCGCGGCATGTCGCCTTTCGCGACAGCCTGCCCGGCCGGGTGGACATCTGGCCGGCCCTGCCGCCGGCCGCCAAGCCCGATGACGGCGACTGGACCGCGCCGGTCGATGCCCCGGCCGAGAACGCCGCCGACACCGTGCTGGCGCGCGCCATCGCGGCGCAGATCAGGGCCATGATCGGCACGCCGATCCTTGACGCCAAGACCGGCGAGGTCCGGCCGCTGGCGGCGGGCGATATCCAGATCCTCGTCCAGCGCCGCGCCGATCTGTTCCAGGAACTGCTGCGCGAGATCAAGGCGGCGGGGCTGCCGGTCGCGGGCGCCGACCGGCTGAAGCTGGCCGCCGAACTGGCGGTCCGCGACATCGTCGCGACGCTGGGCGTGGTGGCCACGCCCGAGGACGACCTGTCGCTGGCCGCGGCGCTGCGCTCGCCGCTGTTCGGGCTGAGCGAGGATGAGCTGTACAGGCTGGCGGCGGAGCGTGGACATCGCTTCCTCTTCCAGCAGCTGCGCGACTCGACGCACCAGGCCGCGCGGGCGGTGATCGAGGACCTGATGGCCGAGGCCGACCGGCTGCGCCCCTATGACCTGATCGCGCGGCTGCTGACCCGGCATGGCGGACGGCACGCGCTGCTGGCGCGGCTGGGTCCCGAGGCCGAGGATGGCATCGACGAGCTCTTGTCGCAGGCGCTGGCCTATGAGGGCGTCGAGACGCCGTCGCTGACCGGCTTTCTCGTCTGGCTGGGCGATGGCGCGGTCGAGGTCAAGCGGCAGATGCCCGGCGGCGCCGGAGGGCTGATCCGGGTGATGACCGTGCATGGCGCCAAAGGGCTGGAAAGCCCGGTGGTGATCCTTCCCGAAACCCGCAAGCGACAGACCGACAACCGCGCGCGGACGGTGCGGCTGGACGATCGCCCCTTCTGGCGCGGAAGCGCTGCCACCCGCCCCGAGGCGGTCGCGGCGGCCGTCGCCGATCAGGCCAGACGGCAAGAGGAGGAACGGCGCCGTCTGCTGTATGTGGCGATGACGCGGGCCGAAAGCTGGCTGATCGTCGCCGCGGCGGGCGAGGCCGGCACCGGGCTGGACAGCTGGCACGCGATGATCGCCGAGGGTGCCGGCCGCGCCGCGCTGGACCGCGCCCCGGTCGAGATCGAGGGCGTCGGCACGGCGCAGCGGCTGTCCTCCGGCGCATGGCCCGAGGCCGCGGCCGCGCTGGTGGAACATGCCCCCGAGGCGGCGGTGGTGCTGCCCGGCTGGGCCGACCGCCCCGCGGCGGCGATGGCCGTGCCGCCGCAGCCCGTCGCGGCGACCATGCTGGGCGGCGCCAAGGTGCTGGGCGCGCCGACCGAGGATGCGGACCCGGTCGCCGCGATGCTGCGCGGCACGCGGCTGCACCTGCTGCTGGAACAGCTGCCCGGCTCGCCCGAGGCCGGCTGGCCCGACCTGGCGCGCGCCGCGCTGGCCGGTGCCGAGGGTGGCCTGCCCGACGCTGCGGACCTGGCCGCCCTGCTGGACGAGGCCCGGGCGGTGATCACCGCCCCCGACCTGGCCCATGTCATGCAGCCCGATCCCGCGGCCAGCATCCTGCGCGAGGTGGCGCTGACCGCACCCCTGCCGGGCCTTGGCGTGCTGCACGGCACCATCGACCGGCTGATCGTCGCCGACGACCGGGTGCTGGCCATCGACTTCAAGTCGAACAGCGTGATCCCCGACGCGCCGCAAGCCATCCCGCAGGGCATCCTGCGGCAGATGGCGGCCTATCGCGCGGCGCTGCGGCTGATCTGGCCGGGGCGCCCGGTCGAGGCCGCGATCCTGTGGACTGCGGCCCCCGGCCTCATGCCGATCCCCGATGCGCTGCTGGATGCGGCGATGGCTGCGGCCGCCGGCGTCGTCCCAAGCGCCCTTGACCCCGGCCCCGCGCGTTCATAGCTGTGGAGGGAACCCCGTCCCGCCGGCATGACCGGCCCCGCCATCCAAGGAGCGATCAGCATGGCAACCGTGCATGTCAATGACAGCGAGTTCGACGCCGAAGTGCGTCAGGCAGACACCCCCGTGGTGGTGGATTTCTGGGCCGAATGGTGCGGTCCCTGCAAGCAGATCGGCCCCGCGCTGGAAGAGTTGGCGACCGAATACGAAGGCCGGCTGAAGATCGTGAAGGTCAATGTGGACGAGAACCCCGAGCAGGCGGCGGCGCTGGGCGTGCGCGGCATCCCGGCGCTGTTCATGTTCAAGGATGGCGAGGTCGTGTCGAACCGCATGGGCGCCGCGCCCAAGGCCGCGCTGAAAAGCTGGATCGACGAATCGGTCTGAGACCGGAGCCGGACGACAGGCGCGCGAGGCGGCGGTTCAGACGGGCCAGCCGCCTTTTCGCATCGCCGCCACCAGCCTTGCATCGGCATCGGGCGCCATCATGTCGAGGCTGGTCCGGCGCAGGAACCAGAACAGGTAGGCCTCGAAGGGGGGGCGATGGGTTGCGGCGCGCACCAGCGCCTCCGTCGGACCAAGCTGCGCGGCGTTCAGCGCGATGTGGTGGAAATCGGCCTGCGCGAACAGCACTGCGGGCTTGTCCAGCAGGTAGCCGTCGAAGGCCACCGCGCTGTTCTGCGTGACCACGAAGGCGCAATCGCGCAGCAGGGCCTGCGTGTCGCCGCCGATCCGCAGGTTGGGGTGGCGTGCCGCAAGGTCGCCGAGGGCGGCAAGATCGGCGGGATCATAGGTCTCTCTGGGGTGCAGGGTGGCGATGCAGGGCCGGCCGCCGCGCGCGACCGCGGCCAGCATCGCCAGCGGCGCGGCGCATTGGAAGGATCTCTGCTGCCGGATCCGGCCCTGCAACGGCACCAGCACATGATCGCCGCGCCGGGGCGGCGGTCCTGGCAGGACCCGGGCGGCAAGTCGCGCCGCGAAATCGCGGGCCTCGGCGGCATCGACCCCGTCGGGAGCGAAGGGCGCCAGCGCCACCGGCCACCGCCAGCGCTCGGCCATGGGCTCGAGCCGCCAGAAGGGGTAATGATAGGCCAGCCGGAAGGTCAGCGCCCGGTCATGTGTCGGCTTTTCCATGTGAAAAAGCGCGTAGCCGGGCCGGTCGGGCGCCGCGGCGCGGGCTGCGGGGCCAGACCTCTCGATCCCGACCTGCCAGCCGCGGTCCTCGAGGATGGTCCGCAGCCGGGCAATGAAGCCCAGCTTGCCGGCCCGCGCCAGCGCGAGGGTCGGCGGGTGCAGGTAGATGCGCAGGATGCGGGGCTGGCTCATGCGCGGAGGCTAGGGCGGCAGGAAGCCGTGTTCAACGGCTTGCACCGGGGCCGCGGCCTTCATATCTCAGCCCGGAGAACGGAGGCCCGAGATGGCGGATGACAGATTTCCCGGCTGGCATGGCACGACCATCCTGGCGGTGCGGCGTGGCGGCAAGGTCGTGGTCGCGGGCGATGGCCAGGTCAGCGTCGGCCCGACGGTGATGAAGGGCAGCGCCCGCAAGGTGCGCCGCCTGTCGCCGGGCGGGCGCGACGTGGTGGTGGGCTTCGCCGGCTCGACCGCGGATGCCTTCACGCTGCTGGAGCGGCTGGAAAAGAAGCTGGAGGCCGCGCCGGGGCAGCTGCAGCGCGCCTGCGTCGAACTGGCCAAGGACTGGCGCACCGACAAGTATCTGCGCAATCTGGAGGCGATGCTGATCGTCACCGATGGCGCGCAGATCTATGTGGTGACCGGCGCCGGCGACGTGCTGGAGCCCGAGCATGACGTGGCGGCGATCGGATCGGGCGGCAATTTCGCGCTGGCCGCGGCGCGGGGGCTGCTGGAAACCGGGCTGGAGGCCGAGGCGGTCGCCCGCAAGGCCATGGCCATCGCCGCCGAGATCTGCGTCTATACCAACGGCAACCTGACGGTCGAGACGCTGGAGGGGTGAGGGGGCGCCGCCCCCTCGGCCCGTGTCGGGCCTCACCCCCGGGATATTTCAACACAGAAGATGGCCAGGAGGCAGAGGCATGACCGACCTGACACCGCGCGAGATCGTTTCGGAACTCGACCGCTTCATCATCGGGCAGAAGGACGCCAAGCGGTCGGTGGCCGTGGCGCTGCGCAACCGGTGGCGGCGCAAGCGGCTGGATGACGACCTGCGCGACGAGGTCTATCCCAAGAACATCCTGATGATCGGGCCGACCGGTGTCGGCAAGACCGAGATCAGCCGGAGGCTGGCGCGGCTGGCCAATGCGCCCTTCATCAAGGTCGAGGCGACCAAGTTCACCGAGGTCGGCTATGTCGGCCGCGATGTCGAGCAGATCATCCGCGACCTGGTCGACGCGGCGGTGATAGACACCCGGCAGCGCATGCGCGAGGAGGTGAAGGCCCGCGCCCACAGGGCCGCCGAGGAGCGAGTCGTCGAGGCGCTGGCCGGCGAGGGCGCGCGCGAGGCCACGCGGCAGATGTTCCGCGACAAGCTGAAGCGGGGCGAGCTGGACGCCACGGTGATCGAGCTGGAGATGCAGGATCACTCGAACCCTCTGGGCGGGATGGAGATTTCCGGCCAGCCAGGCGCCAGCCTGGGCGGCATGATGGACCTGTCGGGGCTGATGAAGGCCTTTGGCGGGCGCCGGGTGCGCCGCAAGGTGAGCGTGGCGGAAAGCTATGAGCTGCTGATCGCCGAGGAGGCCGACAAGCTTCTGGATGATGATGCCGTGAAGGCGGCCGCGCTGGACTCGGTGCAGCAGAACGGCATCGTCTTCATCGACGAGATCGACAAGGTCTGCGCCCGCGCCGAGGCGCGCGGGGGCGATGTCAGCCGCGAAGGGGTGCAGCGCGACCTGCTGCCGTTGATCGAGGGCACGACCGTCAGCACCAAATACGGCGCGGTCAGGACAGACCACATCCTGTTCATCGCCTCGGGCGCCTTTCACGTCGCCAAGCCGAGCGATCTTCTGCCCGAGCTTCAGGGCCGGCTGCCGATCCGGGTCGAGTTGCGGGCGCTGACCGAGGCGGATTTCATTCGCATCCTGACCGAGACAGACAACGCGCTGACCCGGCAATACACCGCGCTGATGGCGACCGAGGGCGTTGATGTGAGCTTCACCGATGACGGGATCGCCGCGCTGGCGCGGATTGCGGCCGAGGTGAATGCCTCGGTCGAGAATATCGGCGCGCGGCGGCTTTACACGGTCATCGAGCGGGTCTTCGAGGAGCTGTCCTTCACCGCGCCCGACCAGCAGGGCCAGTCGGTCAGTGTCGATGGCGCCTATGTCGAGCGGTATCTGGGGGATCTGGCGCGCTCGGCCGATCTGTCGCGATACGTCCTGTAGCCGGGCGGGGAACCCGAGGGCGCCGTGGGGGGTTGGCCCCCGGTTCAGCAAAGGGAAGCGGTCATGGAATACATCTTCGGCATCATCATCTTCGCGCTGGATGTCTGGGCGATCGCCTCGGTCATCAACACGCGCGAATCGACCGGGACCAAGATCCTGTGGATCGCGCTGATCGCCATCCTGCCGGTGCTTGGCCTGATCATCTGGTATTTCGCCGGGCCGAAGGCGAATTATTCGCGCTGAGCGTCGCGCGGCCCGCCGGACGTCACTGTCCTGCGGGCCGCCGCAGATAGATATAATAGGCGCCGTCGCCGCCGTGGCGGAAATGGGCGGGCGCAACCTGCTGGACGGCCGCTGCCAGCGGCGCGGCGTGAAGCCAGTGGGGCACCTGGTGGCGCAGCGCGCCCGGGCGCGTCGGCAGCGGTCCGTGGTCGCCGCGACCCTTGCCGGTGATCACCAGCACCAGCCGGTCGCCGCGTGCATGGCAGGACAGCACGAAGCGGATCAGTTCGGGATGGGCCTCGGCCAGCGTCATGCCGTGCAGGTCAAGCCGCGCCTGAGGCCGCAGCTTGCCCTGCGTCATGCGGCGATGCAGCTTGCTGTCCATGCGCCGAGGCGCGGTCGCGAGACGCTCGGCCGGGCCGGGCGCGCGGCTGACCAGCGGACCGGGTGCGGGAGCGGTCTCGCCCACCCGGAAGCGCGGCCAGGCCGCCGGCGGGGCCGCGTCGGCGGCAGGGCGCGGGCCCGGGGCGGGATCCGCCTGCGGCGGGCGATGCGGGGCTGCGGGCGCCACAAGGGGTGTGGCGCTGCGGGCCACATGCGACCACAGGTCCTGTTCCTCGGGGGTGAGGCCCCTCCGGCGCCGGCCCATCAGCCGGTCGCGACCAGCTGCCAGTTCGGATCGTCCTGACCCATCGGCCGCGCGAAGGTCCACACGTCGCGCTGCTTGCGGGCCGCCTTGGGATCGCCCTCGACGACATTGCCCGAGGCGTCGCGGGTCGCGGCGATCATCTCGGCGACGAAGCGCACCGAAATCTCGGCCATGCCGGTCTGCGGGTCGAATTCGGCCCCGGTCAGGGTCGTCTCGCGGATGCCCAGAAACTGCGCCTCGACGGTCTGGCCCTGCGCCGCGCGGGCGTCGATCACGCTGCGGAACGCCTCGGCCACGGGTTCGGCGAGGAAGGGGCGCACCTCGGACAGATCGCCCCGTTCGAACGCCATCAGGATCATCTCGTAGGCCTGCTTGGCGCCGCCCAGGAAATCCTGCACGCCGAAGGAGGGTTCGGCCCGCTTCATCTGCGCCAGCGCGGCGGCGGCGGGGCTTGCGGCATCGACCAGATCGACGATGTCGTGATCGACCTCCTCGGCCGTCCCTTCGATCACCTCGAAGCGGCGGCGTTGCGGATCGGCGCTTTCGACCTTGGGCGGCTCGAACCCGTCGCGCGTGCCTAGGACGTTGCGCAGGCGCAGGATCAGGAAGATCGCGATCGCGGCCAGCACAAGCAACTGGATCAGCGGGTTGGACATCGTCTCGGCCTCGATTGTGACAGGTCTGTTGGTATCGACTTCGTTGTTTCCTATGTAGGGATGGGGCCGGGGCAAGTCCAGTTTGCGGACCGGCAGGAAGGAAGATCGCATGTGGCTTTTCTGGGTATTCGTGGCGGTGCCCATCATCGAGATCGCCCTGTTCATTCAGGTCGGCGGATGGATCGGGCTTTGGCCGACACTTGCCATCGTGATCCTGACGGCGCTGGTGGGCACCGCGCTGATGCGCAGCCAGGGCGCCCATGCTTGGGCCGAGGTCCAGTCCAGCTTCAACGAGCTGCGCGACCCGACGCGGCCGCTGGCGCATGGGGTGATGATCCTGGTGGCGGGGATGCTGCTGCTGACGCCGGGGTTCTTTACCGACACGATGGGGCTGTTGCTGCTGATCCCGGCGGTGCGCGACGCGGTCATGCGTCATCTGGCGCGGCGCATCCGCATCACCCGCGTGCAGATGAGCGCGTCGGGGATGCGCCGCGATCCGCACCGGCCACCCTATGGCGAGGGCGTGATCGACGGCGACTACGTCGTCGAGGACGATCCAGCCCCGCACGGCGCGACCCGGCGCCCGCCCGACATGGCCGACCCCGATGTGGCGGATCAGTCTTCGGCGCCGCGCGCCGGTGGCTCGGGCTGGACGCGCCATTGAGGCCGGGTCGTGCTGCTGATAGAAGCGGCGCCAAAGCCGAACCCGCGAGGTAGAGACATGGCAGACGAGACCACCCCCAACGGCGAGGCCGCCGCGCAACCCGCCGTGCGGATGCAGATCCTGGCGCAGTATATCCGCGACCTGTCCTTCGAGAACGCGGTCGCGACCAAGGGCGCGCCGCAGGGCGACGTGCAGCCCGAGATGACGGTGCAGGTCAGCCTCGATGCCCGCAAGCGCGGCAGCGAGCATCAATACGAGATCATCTCGAAGTTCCGCGTCACCTCGACCAACAAGGCCGACGGCCAGACGATGTTCCTGGCCGAGCTGGATTACGGCGGGGTCTTCCACATCGAGGGCGTGCCGGACGAGCAGCTGCACCCCTTCCTGATGATCGAATGCCCGCGGATGCTGTTTCCCTTCGTGCGGCGGATCATCTCTGACCTGACCCGCGACGGCGGCTTCCCGCCCTTCAACATGGATCCGGTCGATTTCGTGGCGCTTTACCGTCAGGAACTGGCGCGTCGCGCACAGGCGCAGGCGCCTGCGGATCAGAAGCTGTCCTGACGGCCCGGACGGCCCGCGATGCCGCCGCGCCGCCCGCCCCGCGCCTGGCAGCGGATGCTGTCGGGCCGTCGCCTCGACCTGCTTGACCCGACGCCCTTCGACATAGAGATCGAGGACATCGCCCACGGGCTTGCCTTCGTTGCGCGCTGGAACGGCCAGACGCGCGGCGACTGGCCCTATTCCGTGGCCGAACATTCCCTGCTGGTCGAGACGATCTTCACCCGCCAGAACGAGGGGATTGCCCCGTCCTGGCGGCTGGCCGCGCTGCTGCATGACGCGCCGGAATATGTGATCGGGGACATGATCTCGCCGGTCAAATCGGCACTTGGCCACGAATATGGCGCGATGGACGAACGCATTTCCGCAGCGGTGCATCGCCGTTTCGGCCTTCCCGCCGCCCTGCCCGCGCCGATCAAGAAACGCATCAAGCTGGCAGATCGCGTGTCGGCGCGGCTCGAGGCGGTGCAGATCGCGGGGTTCAGCATGAGCGAGGCAACCCGGCTTTTTCCGCTGCAGGACGCGGACCTGATCTCGGGGCTGGAAATCGCGCTGCGCGCACCGCGGGAAGTTCGCGCCGCGTTTCTTGACCGATTTGCCGAATTGATCGCGCTGATCGACGGCCGAAATTAAGGCATATTAATAAATTCGGAAGGGCCGGAACCACGGCCCGCCCGACGGGTATTCAGATCAGCAGATCTTCAAGCTGCTTGCCCTCTTCCAGATTTTCCTGCACCCAACGCGGCTTGCGTCCGCGCCCGGTCCAAGTCATCGTCGGATCGTCGGGATTGGCGTATTTCGGCGGCACGGTCCCGACGCGCCGCGGCTTGCCGCCGGTCAGATCGGCAAGATTGAAGCCATGGACGCGCGCGGCTTCCTCGATCGCATTGAGCGCCTCGCGCCGCTTGCGATCCTCATAGGAATTGATCGCCCGGTCCAGTTTCGCCCGCAAATCCCGCATTTCCTTTAGGGTCATCTTATCAAAGTCGATGTTCATTGCTTTTTGTCCGCCAACATGGATGTAACAAATCTATATTAGCCGCCAAAAGTTTCAAGCCGTTTATGCGAAAGCCTAGCGCGGACCGCGTTTGGCAAGAATTCGCTGAAGCGTCCTGCGATGCATATGCAGGCGCCGCGCGGTTTCGCTGACATTACGGTCGCACTGCTCGTAAACCCGTTGAATATGTTCCCATCTGACCCGATCCGCCGACATCGGGTTTTCCGGCGGCGGCGGCAGCAAGTCGCCGGTCGCCAGCAGCGCCGAGGTGACGTCATTGGCGTCCGCGGGCTTGGCCAGATAGTCGGTCGCGCCCATCTTCACCGCCGCAACGGCTGTCGCGATCGCGCCATAGCCGGTCAGCACGATGATCCGCGCGTCCTCGCGCGAATCGCGCAGCGCCTCGACCACGTCCAGCCCGTTGCCATCCTCGAGCCGCAGGTCGATGACGGCGTAGGCGGGCGGCTGGTCGGCGATCAGGCGCATCGCCTCGGCCACGCTCAGCGCGGTGCGGGTCTGGAAGCCGCGCTTCTCCATCGCGCGGGCAAGGCGCATCAGGAAGGTCTCGTCATCATCCACCAGCAGCAGCGAGGCGTCCGCGCCGATCTGGAGATCCGTCTGCCCGGTCATCGCATTCCTCCTTTGAAAGCCGACACCCGCCCTGTCGGGGGACATTGCGCGGCGGTGAACAAGGGCTGGCGCAACCGCATCCTCACCCCGCCGCGTCGAGATAGCAGGCGACGCTGTCGGCCATGGCATCCGGGCTGGTGTTCCGCGGATAGTATTCTGCGGTCACGCTGCCCGGCAGGACCAGATAGGTGTTGGTCATGTGGTCGACCAGATAGTAGTCGTCACCCTCGGCATCATTGGCCTTGTAGTAGTTGCGCCAGCCCTTGTTCACCGCCGCGATCTCGGCCTCGCTGCCGGTCAGCCCGACCATGTCGGCCGACATCATCGCGGTGAATTCGGCAAGCGTCTCGGGCGTGTCGCGCTTCGGGTCCACGGTGATGAAGACCATCTGCACATCCTCGCCGCGTTCGGCCAGCAGGGCCTGCGCCTCGGCGTTGCGGGCATTGTCCAGCGGGCAGACATCCGGGCAGAAGGTATAGCCGAAATACAGCAGCGACGGACGCGCAAACACCTCGTCCGCGGTGACGCGCCGGCCATCCTGCCGCGTCAGGGTGAAATCGGTGCCGAACGCCTCCAGCCCGCCCGCCACCGCGCCCGAGCGGCACTGCGCAAAGCCGTCGGACGCCGGGGACTGCGACAGGTACAGCCCCCCCGCCACCAGCCCGATCAGGGCAAGGGCCGTTCCGGCGAACAGAAGCTTTCGGTCAGCCATGTCAGTTCCTCCGGCAGTGCAAACGCGCGCATTGATCGCCGATCAGGCGGCGGGTATCAAGGCATGCGATGTCGCAGCCCGCCCAACACCCCAGCGATTCCGAGGGCCTGGCCCCGCATCCCGGCCTCACCGCGCCGCCCGAGCCGATCCGCATGCGGACGCTGGTGCAGTTGCGCTGGGTGTCGATCGCCGGCCAGATGGCTGCGGTGATCGTCGCCTGGACCATGGGCATCGGCTTTCCCAAGGGCCCCGTGCTCGCGCTGATCGCCGCCGCGCTGGCGATGAACCTGTGGCTGTTCCTCAACCCCCCGCATCGCACATCGCCACGCCGCGCAATCGGCCAGCTGGCCTTTGACCTGGTGCAGATCTCGGCGCTGACGCTGCTGACCGGCGGCCTGTCGAACCCCTTCGCGCTGCTGATCCTCGCGCCAGTGACGGTCGCGGCCACCACGCTGAACGCACGCCAGACCATCGCCCTGGGACTGGGCACCATCACCATGATCTCGCTTGCGGCGCTGCTGGCGGTGCCGCTTCGCGACGCGACCGGCACGCAGATGCGGCTGGAGCCGCTGCTGGCGCTGGGGCACTGGGTGGCGCTGGTGATCGGGGTGGCCTTCTTTGCCGGCTATGCGCACCGCGTCACGGCCGAACTGGCGGCCACCTCGAACGCGCTGTTCGCCACCCAGATGGCGCTGTCGCGCGAACAGCGGCTGCAGCATCTGGGCGGCGTCGTGGCCGCCGCCGCGCATGAGATGGGCACCCCCCTTGCCACCATCAAGCTGATCGCCGGAGAGCTGGCGGACGAGCTGGACGACCGCCCGGACCTGCGGCAGGACGCGATCAGCCTGCGCGAATCGGCCGATCGCTGCGCTGCGATCCTCCGCGGCATGGGGCGGGCCGGAAAGGACGACCTGCATCTGCATGCCGCCCCCCTGCGCGCCGTTCTGGAGGATGCCGCTCAGCCCCATGCCGATCGCGGGCCGGTGGTCGAGATCCTTGCCGAAGGGCCCGACATCCGCCGCGACCCGGCGATCATCCACGCGCTGCGCAACCTGATCCAGAACGCCGTCGATTTCGCCCAAAGCCGCGTCGTCATCGAAGGCCATGCCGTCGGCGATCAGCTGATCGTGACCATCCGCGACGACGGGCCGGGCTATCCCCCCGCCCTGCTGGCGCGGATCGGCGATCCCTACCTGACCAGCCGCAAGCACCCGGCCGAACGCGGCACCTATGAGGGGATGGGGCTGGGTCTGTTCATCGCCAAGACGCTTCTGGAACGCTCGGGCGCGCGGCTTGCCTTTCAGAATGGCGGGCCGGGCGCCGTGGTGATGGTGCGCTGGCCACTGGCGCGCATCGCCATGGACGCGCGCGCCGCACTTGGCCTGAATCCGGCATTGCCGGCGTGAAAATTTAACCTTGCCTTAAGTTTTCCTGCCATATGGTCATACAAAACTTGCAAGGACCGTAGATCGTGCTTCTGGTTGGTTTCGAGAACGCCCTGACCGCACTGGTTGCCGGGACCGCCTCGGTCTGTCTTGCACTGGCGCTCATGCGGCTGTGGGACAGGCTGCGCGGCGGGCGGCGCGGCGCGCTGGGCCACGATCGCCTGCAGCCCGGGTTGCAGCCGATGATCTTCCTGTTCCGCCGTCAGCGCCTCGTCGACGTGACGGCGCCGGGCCGCACGCTTCTGGACCGCGTGGCCGCGCCGGACGATGAGTGGGGCCGGCTGCAACGCTGGATCGGGCCGCGATTCGAACTGGCGGGCGAACGCCTGGACCAGCTGGCACGGCAGGGCCGGGTCGAGCTTGTCGGCCGGCACGGCATCGGCAGCGCCGCGCTGCGGCTTCTGGCCGAGGATCTGGGCGACGACCTGATCCGCATCACCCTGACCGACCCCGAGGCCGAACAGGCCGGGATCGTCGTCGATTCGATGGCCCAGCAGGCGATGGAGGAAGAGCTGGACCTGCTGCGCCGCGCGCTGGACCAGACACCGATGCTGGTCTGGCGGCAGGATGCCGAGGACCGGGTCACATGGGCCAACGCCGCCTATCTGCGTCGCGCCGAGACGCTGGACGATGGCAGCGGCGGCTGGCCGCTGCCACGGCTTCTGGACACGCCGAAGCCCGTGCCCGGCGCCGGAACCACCACCCGCCGCGCGCCGCTGGACAGCAATGGTGTGATCTCGTGGTATGACTGCCACAGCCACCGGATGGGTGACGAGACGATGATGTTCGCCCTGCCCGCCGATGCCGCAGTGCGCGCCGAACGCAGCCTGCGGGAATTCGTGCAGACGCTGACCAAGACCTTTGCGGACCTGCCGATCGGGCTGGCGATCTTTGATCGGCAGCGGAACCTGCAGTTGTTCAACCCTGCGCTGATCGACCTGACCGGGCTTCCCACCGGCTTCCTGACCGCGCGGCCGACGCTGTTCGATCTGCTGGACAAGCTGCGCGAACTGCGGATGGTGCCCGAGCCGAAGGATTACCGCAGCTGGCGCCAGCAGATGAGCAATCTGGAAAGCGCCGCCGCCACCGGCCATCACGTCGAGACATGGTCCCTGCCCGGCGGGCAGACCTATCGCGTCACCGGCCGGCCGCATCCCGACGGCGCGGTGGCCTTCCTGTTCGAGGACATCACCTCGGAGATTTCGCTGACCCGCAAGTTCCGGGCAGAGCTGCAGCTGGGCGCGCATGTGCTGGACGGGCTTGACGACGCGCTGGCCGTCTTTGGCCCCGACGGCAAGGTGCTGGTCCGCAACCGCGCCTATCTGGCGCTGTGGGGCGACGGGGCCGAGACCCTTGGGGCGGCGCTGGCGGCCTGGCAGGACCGGGCGGCACCGGGACCGGGCTTTGCGGCCCTGCGGGCGCGCCTGACCGGCCATGACGAGGCGCGGCGGGACAGCGGCGCGATGGCCGGCCCGGACGGGCGGTTGCTGCGCTGGTCGGTGACCGGGCTGGGCGGGGGGCGCCAGATGCTTCGCCTCAGCACGCCGGACATCGCGGCCGATACCGGACCGGAACGCGATGATTACGCCAGCGCGATGGGCGCCGGGTGACGAACGCCGACGCGGGGCACCGACGCGGGCGCGTTCAGTAGTCGCGCTCGAAATAGACGCCGAGGGTGCTTTCCCCGTCGCTGCCGACCGAACCCCGCGCCCGCAGGCTGTCCGAGATATCGAGGTTGAGGTTGATCGTGGTGGTGCCGTTGTCGCCGACCGAGACATCCGAATAGAGATTCTCGGTCAGGTATTTTCCGGCCCGCACCTGGACATTGCCCTCGTCGTCGGTCTGCAGGTCCAGATCGTCCAGCCCCACCTGGTTGCGCAGCCGGCCGACGATGCCCTCGCCGCCGCGCCCGGCCAGGACCGCCAGCGCATTCGCCAGCTGCGCCGCCTGCAGCGGGCTGATGTTGTCGAGGCCGCGTCCGAACAGCAGCTGCGACAGAACCTCCTCCTCGGGAAGCTCGGGCGAGGATTCGAAGGTGATCTCGGGATCGCGCGCCTCCCCGTCGATGATGATCCGGGTGGTGATTCCATCCTGCGAGGTCGAGGCGACCAGCCGGATCACGGGGATCAGGCTGCCCTGCAACTCGACGAGCCCCTCGGACAGGTCGAACCGCTTGCCCAGCAGATCGACCCGGCCACGGATCAGCGACAGATGCCCGATCGGGATGACGTTCCGGGTCGTGCCCTGGATCCTCAGTTCGCCGCCCAGTTCGGCATCGACACCGCGACCGCGGACAAAGACGCGATTCGGCGCGTTGATCACCAGGTCCAGCCGCGGCGGGTTGGCCGGGGGCGTGGCGGCCGGACCGCCCATCCCCGCGTCCCGCGACGCCGCGCTGGGGTACTCCTCCAGCCCGGCCTTGGCGCGGGTGGCGCGCACCGGGCGGGTATCGCCGACATGGTTGATATCGGGGATCGCCTTCGCCCCGCCCAGCCCGGTCGAGGGGATGCGGATCTCGGTCTCGGCCAGATCGACCCGGCCCGAGATCAGCGGACCATTTGCAAGGCTGCCGGTAAAGCGGACCTCGCCGTTGATCGTCGTCTCGTACAGGTTGGGATCGCGCGCCACGACATTGTCCAGCCGCACGTCGAGATCGGCGGTGCCAGCGCCGAGGTCCAGCGGGCCGGTGACGACGATCTGGCCACCCGCCGCGACATTTGTCCGCGCGTCCAGCGCGATCCGCCCGCCCTGCAGGTCGGCCGTCACATTCGTCTGCTCAAGCCGGATGCCGAGGCCGGGGTCCGCGACCTGCCCGTTGCTGAGCGTCACCCGCCCGGACAGCGATTGCAGGGAGGGCGGCCCCGCCAGTCGCAGGTCGATGCGCAGCGGCCCCTCGATATTGCGGGTGCGCACGAAGCCGTTGGCGATCGCGGCATCGCTGGCGCCGGCGATCGACAGGTCGGTGGTCGAGAAGTCGCGCGCCGCCGAGCCCGAGATCCGCAGATCGGTGTTGCCCGGCGCCCGCGCCGCCAGATCGACGACGAAATTCCGCCCGGATTCCCGCACCGTCCCGTCGATGCTGACCGGCCCGGGCAGTTGCGGCTGAATCAGCGCCAGATCGGCAAGCCGGGCCTGCACGTTCAGCCCCGAGGCAGTATCGCCGCTGGCATCGACCTGCACTTGCGGATTGCGCAGGTCGATGCGCTGGATCGACAGGCCGGCGGGCGATTGCGTGGCGGCCAGGTCGAAATCGGTCCGCCCGCGCAGCAGCGGGTCCAACCTGGGCTGGCTGAGGGACAGGCCGGTGGCGCTGCCCGTTGCGGTGATCCGCCGGGTGCCGTCGGTCTCGACGAGGCGGGCGTCGGTGGTCACGGCGCCGCTGATGCCGTTGCCCAGAAAGCGCAGGTCCCCGGCGCTCAGCCGCGCGCTGACATCGGTCTGCCCCGCGCCGACCTTGCCGGTGGCGGTCGCGCTCAGGCGCGGGTTGTCGATGCGCGCATCCTCGATGGTAAAGACGCCGTCGCGTTCGGTGCCGGTGACCGCCAGCCGCGTCTCGCCCGCCAGAGCGCCATCGACCTGCGCCTGCCCGAACGCCAGATCCTGCCCGGTGCCGGACACCTCCAGCCGCCGCACGCCGTCGCCCGCCTCGCGGAAGCTGCCGTCAAGATCCAGCGCGCCGCGCCATCCCGGCCCCAGGAAGGCCAGCGACCGGGCATCGACCTGCGCCGTCACATCGGTGACGCCCTTGCCATAGACCCCCTCGGCCGTGGCGTTCAGCTGATCGTTGGTCAGCCGCACGTCGCGCAGCGTGATCACGCCGTCCTTTTCCTCGGCCAGCAGCTTCAGCGTGGTCGCCCCGGTCAGCGCGCCATCGACGCCGGGCTGGCCCAGCGACAGGTTGCGGCCGGTGCCGTCCAGATCGACCCGGCGGGTGCCGTCGGTCTCGCCCAGCCGCGCCTGGGCGGTCAACTCGCCCGTCCAGCCCGGACGCAGAGCGCCCAGGTCGGGCACCTCCAGATTGGCGACCGCGTCCAGCGCGCCCCTCGCAAAGCTGCCCTCGGCATCGGCGCGCAGCTGCGGGTTGGCCAGTTCCAGCCGTTCGATCTGGTATCCGCCCTCGGCCTCGCCCGCGATCACAGCAAGGCTGGTACGCCCCTGCAGGGCGCCGTCCAGCGCCTCGATGCCAAGGCGCAGGTCGTTGGCCTCGCCGCTGACCGACAGGCGGCGCTGGCCCGCGGCGCCGGTCAGCCGCGCCTCGGCCTCGAGGTCGCCGGAATATCGCGGGTCGGCGGCTTCCAGAGAGGGCATGGCGATCCGCGCCGCCACATCGCTGGACAGGCTGTTCAGATAGCCCTGCGCCTCGGCGCTCAGGCCCTGCGCGTCGACGGTGAACTGACTCAGCTCGATGCCCGTCTCGTCGCGGCGGGCCAGCAGGCTGATCCGGGAATCACCGGCCAGCAGCCGGTCAAGCTGGGGCTGGTCCACGGCGATGTCGGTGCCGCGGATCTGCGCGTCGATGTCGAAGCTGCGGTTCAGCAGCCGGTAATATCCGGTCACAGAGGCATCGGCGCGGCCCGCGACGCTGCGCCCCGCAAGACTGGACAGCCGGCCCAGATCCTCGTAGCGCGCATCGACATCGGCCGACAGCAGGAAGCCGCCCGACAGGCCCGACAGCAGGAAATATCCCGACAGCCCGTAATCTTCGCCGTCAAGCGTCAGCTGCGAGATCTCGGCCGCCTGCCCGGGGGTGAACTGGAACCGCATCTGGCCCGTCACCGCATCGCCGACGGCCTCGGCCAGCGCCGGGTCGTCGAAGGCAAGCTGCGTGGCGCCGAAGTCGATGTCGCCGGTCACTTCCGACAGCGCGCTGCCCGCCAGCAGCACATCGCCCGCGCCCTCCAGCGTCAGCGCCTCGATGCGCGCCTGGCCCAGGTCCAGCTGGCCGACGCGGCCGTCCAGCGTCCAGCCCTGCCCTTCGGCCGAGTCATATTGCAGGGTCAGCCGCCCCGATTCCACGCTGGTCTCGTCGCCGCCGAAGGGCAGCTTGACGGGCAGTTGCGCCGCGCCCGCGTCGCGGCCGAGCGCGATCACCAGATTGGCCCGCTGCGGCGCGTTGCTGGCGTTGGTTTCCAGTTCGCCCGACAGCGTCAGCGCCTCTGTTTCAAGCCGCAGTTCGGGGATCTCGAGCCTCCCGTCCTCGCCGCGCCAGCCATTCGCGACCAGCCGCGTCTGCGTGCCGAAGAAGGCGCGGTCCGCGGGCGGCAGCAGCGCGGCAACGTCGCCGCCCAGATCGACCCGGAAGCCGGTGCCCTGCGATCCGTCGCTGCCCGGCCGGCCATTCGCGCTGACCTCGCCGGTCACGCGCGGCTGGCCGTCGCTGGCCAAGCTGATATCGGCCACGAAATCGGTGATCTCGCCCTCGCCGCTGATCTCGGCGCTGATCGAGGGGCGGTCATGGATGTTCAGCAGGTTGACCAGCAGCCCGTCGGCCGCCTCGTCCAGCCTGAGATTGGCACGCAGCACACGGGTGTCGTTGGAATAGCCGGCATCCAGCACGAATTCGCCGCGCGGCCCGTCCAGCCGGTCGATGGTCAGCTGTGCCTCGCCCTCGCCGCCCGACAGCGACATGGCGCCCTGGGCCGAGATCGCGGCCTCGAGGCCGAAGACCGGGGCGCCGATCTCGACCCGGCGCACCTCAAGCTTTTCGACCTGGATGCCGACCGGCAGTTCGGGCAGCGCGAATTCGCGGGCCTCGGCGGTCGGCGCGTCCTCGGCCGCGCCGGGCAGGCGCGGCAGCAGCACGCGATCGGCCGACAGTTCCGCGATGTCGATGCGGCCGCGAAGCAGCGCCGAGCGGTTCCACTGGATCGCGCCGTTCTCGAGCGTCAGCCAGACGCCTTCGGTGTCGGCGATGGTCATCCGGGTGAAGGTCGCGCGCGAGGACAGCGCCCCGGCAAAGCCGTCGATGGTGACCTGCCGCCCGGCGCCCGACAGGTTGCGTTCCAGAAGCCCGGTCAGGAAGCCCCGATCGTCCTCGACCTGTTCGGACAGCTCGGCCGCGTCCTGCGCCAGAACCATCAGCGGAAGCAGAAGCGCCGCGAGAAGGAGAAAGATCCTGCGCATCAGAACGCCTGCCCCAGTCCAAGATACAATTGCACCCCGTCATCGGTGTCGCCGTCGCCCACCGGCGCGGCGATGTCGAAGCGCAGCGGCCCGATGGGCGTGCGATAGCGCACCCCGGCGCCGGCGCCGGCATGCCATCCGGCATCGCCCGAGAAGGAACTGTCGCCCCACACCCGGCCGTAATCCGCGAACAGCACCAGCCCGATGTTTTCGCGGACCTGAAAGCGCATCTCGGCGGTGGCGTTCGCCACGCTCATCCCGCCGGTCTTGATGGGGCCGTCGGGGCCGGGAATCTCCGAGACGCCAAGCGACTGGTAGGCCTGCCCGCGCACGGTCCCGCCGCCGCCCGAATAGAACAGGTATTCGCGCGGCGTCTCGGCGATGCCGGCGCCCTCGATCGTGCCGGCGCGCAGCCGCCCGGCCAGGGTCAGACGGTCATCCTCGCCGAACGAGTAGTAGCCGCGCCCCTCGCCCAGCAGGCGCACGCCGCTGCCGGTGTCCTCGAAGCCCTTGAACGGCGTCGCCTCGGCGGACAGATAGAAGCCGCGCTTGGCGTCGGTCGGCACGTCGCGCTTGTCCCAGGTGACATCCATCGGCAGGGCCAGCACCTCGAAATCCGAGCGGCCATTGGCGTCGTTGACGCGCGAGACGTGATACTGGATCGCCAGGTCGGCCGTCAGCTGTTCGCTGAAGATCTGCGTGAAGCCAAGCGCGACGCTGGCGGAATCCGAATCGTAATCCTCCTCGCGCATGCGGGCCAGCTTTGTCTCGACATAGGCGGTGGTGTCGGGGGTGATGGTCGCGGGGCGGTCGATCCTGAGGGTCAGTTCCTCGTCGCGCCCGCTGGTATCCGAGCCGATATCCGACATCTCGGCGTCGATGCGCAGCCGTTCGCCGCCACCCAGCAGGTTGCGATGCATCCAGTAGGCCGAGACCTGCGCGCCGTCGGTGTTCGACAGCTCGAACCCCGCACCGATGCGCCGGGGTTTCTGCTCGACCAGGGTCAGATCGACATCCAGCGTGTCGCCCGGCCCCAGGGTCTCGGCCTCGGCCAGGGTGATCGCCGAAAACACCCCGGTGCGGCGCAGGCGCTGGCGGACCAGTTCCAGATCCTCGGGATCGAAGGGACGGCCTTCCGGAAAGCCCGCGATCTTGCGCAGCCGGCGCATGGTCATGCGATCGTTTCCGGTGATGTTCAGCCGCCCGAAGGTCACCGCGGGGCCCGGCGCCAGCGCGATCTGGCTGTCCACGCTGTCGCTTTGATGATCGGCGGTGATCTGCTGGCCGCCGACATCGGCCTTGGCATGGCCACGGTTGCGCCATCCCTCGACCCCGGCCACGGCGGCGGCCTTGATCGTGCCGGTGCCGGCAACCTCGCCCCGGGCGTATTCCGAGGGGATCTCGCTCTCAGGGGCGACCGGCGCGATGGCCGCGCGGGAAAAGCGGAAGGGTGGGCCGGGATCGACACTGACGACGACCTCGGTGACGGTCGCCGGCGCATCCAGCGGCGCGATCTCGGCCGCCTCGACGCCGTCCAGCGTGATGTAGATCAGCGCCGAGTAATGCCCGGCGTCGTAAAGCGAACCGAGGATGCGGGCATAGTCGGCGCGGGCGGCGGCAAGCACATCCTGCCCGGTCGTCCGCCCCTCGGCGAGCGCCCCGGCGATCAGCGAGCTGTTGCGGATGTTGCGCTCGATCGCGCCGTCATCGCCGGCGACGCGAAAGCTGAGCGACACCGGCCCTTCGGCCTCGCTGCCGCCGCCGAACAGGCCCGAAAACGGCGACGAGGATTGCCCCAGCGCAACGCCCGAAAATCCCAAGGCGGTGGACATGACCAGTCCTGCCCGCAGAAAAGCCCGCATTGTTCCTGCCCTGCCATTCTTGCTTTGCGGGCATTATGGGCCGGAAACCGTCCGCAGACAAAGCGATTCATCCGGGCGGATCGCGCGGACGTTAATCTTTTGGCCGGGTGTGACCCTTACGACAAAGCCGCAAGGCAGCCATGCAGCGCCGCCATGTCGTCGCGGATCAGGTAGATCGGCGTGTTGTCGGGGATATGGCGCATGTAGGGCTCGGCCAGGAAACCGGCCTCGAACAGGGCGATGCGGTCGGCGATGCTGCGGCCCACGCTGCCGGCGAGGAACAGCCCCTCCAGCGGCATGAAGCGCAGCGCGAGCTCCCGGCACAGCAGGCCGACCAGTTCGGCGAAGACGTCATAGGTGGCGACCGCCTCGGCATCGCCGGCCTCGGCGGCGCGGGCGATCTCTTCGCTGCGGATGGCGGCGGCGCCGGTCCGCGCGGCGTGGAACCGCGACAGCCCGCGACCGGCAAAGGTCTCTTCGGTCGAGGTGAAGGCCAGCGCCGCCCTGGCGCCCAGCATGTCGGCAAGGCGCAGATGGATGTTGGCGGGCAGGTGGGTGTGACCTTCCTCGGCCTCCATCGCGGTGATGGCGCCGCCCGGCAGCGCGCGGACGGCGCAGACGTTGAAGCCGGTGCCAAGGCCCACCACCAGCGCCTGCCCGTTGCGGGCGCGCGTCTCGGGCGCGGCGCGCAGCACCGACAGACCGTCGCCCGACAGCGCCGGCGTCGAATAGCCAAGCGCCGTCAGGTCGTTGATCAGCCGCACCTGGTCGGCATCGGTCAGCCGGGCCAGGCCATCCTCGGTCATCACCCAGTCGCGGTTGGTCATGCTGGCCCGGCCGCCGCTGACCGGACCGGCGACCGCGATGCAGACCGACGAGATGCGCGGCTGGTCCTGTTCCTGCAGGAACCGGCGCACCACGTCGTCGAAGCTGGCGAAGTCGTCGCCGCGAAAGCGGGTCAGCGTCTCGCCGTCGATGGCGCCGTTGCGCGCCAGCGCCAGCCGGGCATTGGTGCCGCCCACATCCCCCAACAAGATCGCCATTGCCGGTCCCTTCCGCCTAGTTCAGTCGCTGCCCGTCCTGCGGCGAGAAGTATGAAACCTTCGACAGGTCGAAGGCCAGAGGGAACTTCTGCCGCGGCCGCACCTCGGTCTCGGCGCGCAGCCGGGCGGTGACGGGCTTGCCGCCCAGATGCGTCACCGCGAAGGTATCGGCCCCGGCCGGCTCGACGATCTCGATCATCACGTCGCCGCCCGCGTCCTGCGCCGTGCCCGGCAGATGGGCGTTGCCGGTGGCCTCGTGGATGTCCTCGGGGCGCACGCCCAGCACGATCTCGGCCGGAAGGTTGCGCGACACCGGATCGGTGATGACCAGCGGCGCGTCGCCGTCGCGGTCGATCTCGATGCGGGTCTGGCCGTCCTCGGCGCGCACCCGGGCGGGGATCAGGTTCATCGCCGGGCTGCCCATGAAATCGGCCACGAACATGTTGGCCGGGCGGTTGTAGATTTCCGCCGGACTGCCGATCTGCTGGATCACCCCGCCCTTCATCACGACGATCTTGGTAGCCAGCGTCATCGCCTCGATCTGGTCATGGGTGACATAGACGATGGATGCGTTCAGGTCCTGATGCAGCTTCTTGATCTCGGTGCGCATGCTGACGCGCAGCTTGGCGTCAAGGTTCGACAAGGGCTCGTCGAACAGGAACAGCTTGGGATCGCGCACCAGCGCCCGGCCCATCGCGACCCGCTGGCGCTGGCCGCCCGACAGCTGGCCGGGCTTGCGCTGCAGCAGCTGTTCGATCTGCAACTGGCGCGACACCTCGGCCAGCTTGCGGTCCTGGGTCGCCTTGTCCACGCCCCGCACCTGCATCCCGAAGGTGATGTTCCGCGCGACACTCATCGTCGGGTAGAGGGCGTAGGACTGGAACACCATGGCGATGTCGCGATCCTTCGGGCTGACGCCGGTCACGTCGCGGCCGCCGATGCGGATGGTGCCCCCGGTGATCGGTTCAAGCCCCGCGATGCAGTTCAGCAGGGTGGACTTGCCGCAGCCCGAGGGTCCGACCAGCACCAGGAAGTCGCCCTCGTCGATGCTGATGTTGATGTCGTGCAGGATATGGGTTTCCCCGTAGGATTTCTGCAGATGGTCGATTTCGAGGATCGGCATGGCTTATCCCTTGACGCTGCCGGCGGTCAGGCCGCGGATGAAGTATTTTCCGGCGACGACATAGACCAGCAAGGTGGGCAGGGCGGCGATGATCGCGGCGGCCATGTCCACATTGTAGGCTTTGACGCCGGTGGTGGAGTTGACGATGTTGTTCAGTGCGACGGTGACAGGCTGGCTGCCCGGCCCGCTGAAGCTGACCCCGAACAGGAAGTCGTTCCAGATCTGGGTGAACTGCCAGATCACCGAGACGGTGATGATCGGCAGCGAGATCGGCAGGAAGATCGACCAGAAGATGCGGAAGAACCCTGCGCCGTCGACCTTGGCCGCCCGCACCAGCTCTTGCGGAATGGTGACGTAGTAGTTGCGGAAGAACAGCGTGGTGAAGCCGATCCCGTAGATCACATGCACGAAGATCAGCCCCGGGATGGTGCCGGCAAGCCCCATCAGCCCCAGCATCCGCGCCATCGGCATCAGCACCACCTGGAAGGGGATGAAGCAGCCGAACAGGATCGCCGCGAAGAACAGGTTCGCGCCCGGAAAGCGCCATTGCGCGAAGACGTAGCCGTTCAGCGCCCCGACGACGGTCGAGATCATCACCGCCGGCACCGCCATCAGCACCGAGTTCCAGAAGAACGGCCGCAGCCCCTCGCACTGGGTGCCGGCGCAGGCGGTGGACCAGGCCTCCAGCCAGGGCTGGAAGGTGATGGCGCGGGGCAGGGCCAGCAGGCTGCCGGTGCGGATCTCCTCGAGGCTTTTCAGCGATGTGGTCAGCATCACGAACAGCGGCAGCAGGTAGAACAGCGCGAACAGGATCAGGATGCCGTAAAGGCCCCAGCGCAGCAGGGTTGTGTTACTGGTCACGGCGCGGCCTCAATTCGCTGTAGAGATAGGGAACGACGATGGCAAAGATCACCATCATCATGATCATCGCACTGGCCGCCGCCTGACCCAGATCCCCGCGCGAGAAGGCCATGGCATACATGTAGGTCGCGGGCAGGTCGGTGGCATAGCCGGGGCCGCCATTGGTCAGCGCGATCACCAGGTCGAAGGCCTTGATCGCCAGATGCGCCAGCACGATGAAGGCCGACAGGAAGATCGGCGCCATCGTCGGAATGATGATCGCGGTGTAGATGCGCCGCGTCGGAATGCCATCGACCTGCGCCGCGCGGATGATCTCGGTATCGACCGACCGCAGGCCGGCGAGGAACAGCGCCATCACGAAGCCCGAGGCCTGCCAGACCGCCGCGATCACGACCGTATAGATCGCCATCTCGGGGCGGATCAGCCAGTCGAAGGTGAAATTCGCAAATCCCCAGTCGCGCATCATGTCCTGGATGCCGAGGCCGGGGTTCAGGATCCATTTCCAGGCCGTCCCGGTCACGATCAGCGACAGCGCCATCGGATAGAGATAGATCGTGCGCAGCACGCCCTCGGCCCGGATCTTCTGGTCGAGGAAGATGGCCAGCATCAGCCCGATCAGCATCGAGATGATGATGAACAGCGCGCCGAAGATGTAGAGGTTGTTCATCGCCACGTCCCAGCGCGGCGCGGCGAACAGGCGCGTGTACTGGCCCAGCCCGTCGATCTCGTAGCGCGGCATCAGCTTGGATTTCGTCAGGCTGATCCAGGCGGTCCAGGCGATGAAGCCGTAGACGAACACCAGGATCGCGACGAAGGACGGCGCCAAGACAAGCTTGGGCACGTTGCGTTCTAGCCATTCCATGTGTGGAAATCCCCCAAGGAAGTCCCGCGCCCCGATCTGCGGGGCGCGGGTCGGTCATGGTCACATCGAGTTGGCGACCGCGTCCGCGAGTTGCTGCACGGCGTCATCCGACGACATGTCGCTGTTGAAGAAAGCCGTCACCACGTCGGTGATCGCCCCGGCCTGCGCGCCGCGCAGCGCCATGCCATGCGCATAGGACGGCAGCAGCGAACCGTCGCCCGCATCCGCGTTCATGTCGGCACTGGATTGCTTGGCGCAGTCGTCGAACTCGTCCAGCGCGACATCGGTGCGCGCCGGGATCGAGCCCTTGTTGAGGTTGAAGGTCTTCTGGAACTCGGGTCCGACGATCAGCTTGGCCAGAAGCTGCTGTCCCTGCTGCTTGTCGTCGCCCTCGACCTCGAAGAAGGCGAAGCTGTCGACATTGTAGAGAAAGCCGTTGCCGGGCGTGGGCCAGCAGACGAAATCGACGCCCGGCTGCTTGCCGGCGGCCAGGAATTCGCCCTTGGCCCAGTCGCCCATGATCTGGAAGGCGGCCTCGCCATTCATCACCATCGCGGTCGCCAGGTTCCAGTCGCGGCCCGAGAAGTTGTCATCGACATAGCCGCGCAGGGTGCGCAATTCGTCGAAGACCTGCTTCATGGTGTCGGATTTCAGCGCCTCGGGGTCCAGATCGACCAGCGCCTTCTGATAGAATTCCGGCCCGCCCAGACCCAGCACGACGGTCTCGAACACGGTGGCGTCCTGCCAGTTCTGCCCGCCATGGGCCAGCGGCGTGATGCCGGCGGCCTTCAGCTTTTCGGCGGCGGCGTTGAATTCCTCCCAGGTCGCCGGCATGGTGATGCCGTTGTCGTCCAGGATCTTCTTGTTGCCCCAGATCCAGTTGACGCGATGCACGTTGACCGGCGCGGCGCACCACTGGTCCTCGCATTTCATGTGCGCGGCCAACTGTTCGGGCAGCACGTCGGCCCAGCCGTTCTCCTCGGCCACGGCGCTGATGTCGGCCAGTCCGGTTTCCTCGTACCACTCCTGGATGGCCGGGCCCTTCAGCTGCACGGCGGTCGGCGCGTTGCCGGCCAGCACGCGGGCGCGCAGCGCGGTCATCGCCGCGTCGCCGCCGCCGCCGGCCACCGGCATGTCGGTCCAGGTGCCGCCCTCGGCCTTGAACTGGTCCTGCAGCACGGCGACGGATTTGGCCTCGCCGCCCGATGTCCACCAGTGCAGCACTTCGGCGGTCGGCTCGGCCATCGCCGGAACGGCCAGCATCATGGCGGTCGAGGCCGCCAGAACGGTTTTCATAGACATGGATCCTCCCAGATCGGTGTTGCGCAGGGTCACGCCCCGCGTCGACCGTCATCATGCCAAAGTCGCAGCCATGACGACAATGCAGATCGGCCATGCAGCAGGCAAAATTCGGGCGGCCGCGTTACAAACTGTTACGAAGCCGCCGGCACGGCTGCTATCACCGGGCGACGGCCGGGCCGGGGAGGATTGCGACATGAGCCTGAAGCGGCTGCTGATCGTCGAGGATGATGCCGAGATGGCCGCGATGCTGGCGGCCTATCTGCAACGCCAGGGCTTCCACGTCACCTGCGCGGCCGATCGCGCCGGCGCGATGTCGGCTCTGAGAGCGGCGCGGGTCGACCTGATCCTGCTGGACGTGTCGCTGGGCGAGGATGACGGCGTGGCGATCTGCGCCGAGATCCGGGCCACGCAGGAGGTGCCGATCATCATGGTCTCGGCGCTGTCGGCGGATCACCAGCGGATGGCGGGCTATGAGGTCGGCGCCGACGACTACATCGCCAAGCCCTTCAACCCCGACCTGCTGCTGGCGCGCATCCGCGCCGTGCTGCGCCGCGCCCATCGCGCCGTCAGCCTGTCGCACCGGCGCCGCGACGCGATCTGCGACTTCGCCGGCTGGCGCTATGACGCCCGCCATGACGAGATGACCGCGCCCGGCGGCTGGCAGGTGTCGCTGTCCTCGCGCGAGACGGCCCTGCTGCGGGTGTTCCTGGCCAATCCGCTGATTCCGCTGAGCCGGGACGAGATCGCCGCGGCGCTGGATGACGGCGAGGCCGCCGAGGGCCGGGCCATCGACATGCTGGTGAACCGGCTGCGCCAGAAGACCGACCCCGCGCTGATCCGCACCGAGCGCGGCACCGGCTATGTCTTCGCGGCCGAGGTCATGCGCAGCGATGGCTAGGCGGCTCAGCCTGCGCTGGCTGGCCAGCCTGTGGATCGTCCTGGCGATGGCGGCGGGGCTGGCCTCGGCCTGGATCTGGATGTCGTCGCAGCAGGCCTGGACGGCGCATCTCGACCGCGCCTATGTCGCCGGGCTGGCCCTGCATGACAGCCTCGAGAATGGGGGACCGCTGCCCGAGGGCCTGAGCCGGACCCGGCTTGAAGGGGCGCCCGCCCTGCCGCCCGGCTGGCGCGAGACGCGGATCACCCTGACCGGCAGCCGGCCCGACCTGGCGCAGGGCTCGCGGCTGAGCCTGCGCCTGCAATCGCCCGACATCCAGTATCCGGTGGCCGACATCCAGACCCTGGGCGGCGGCTCGCAGGCGGCGGGGCTTGCCTCGGTGACCCGCACGATGGCGCGGTTCTGCAGCGATCCCCGGCTTTACGCGCAGCTGGACGGCGGCCCCTGGGTGCGCATCGACGGCGCCCCGCTGTGGGGTTGCGGCGCGGCGCCCACCGATCTGCGCCTGCTGGCCGGGGCGATCCTTGCCAGCGCGCTGGGCCTGTTGCTGGTCTGGGTGTCCGAGGTGTCGGGCGCCTTCGCCAGCTTTGCCGAGGCGCTGCGCGATCCGCGCGCGCGGAACGCCGAATTGCCCGTCGGCGGCGTCGACGAGCTGCGCCTGACCGCCGAGGCGGTGAACGCCTATGTCGCGCAGGATCGCGCCGCGCTGGAAAACCGCGCGCTGGTGCTGTCGGGGGTCAGCCACGATCTGGGCACGCCGGCCACACGGCTACGGCTGCGCAGCGCGCTGATCGAGGATGCGGCGCTGCGCGGCAGGCTGGAACGCGACATCGACGAGATGACCGGCATGATCGATGGCGTGCTGACCTATACCCGCGCCGAGATCGGGGCCGAACCCTTTCGGCAGCTGTCGCTGACATCGCTGGCCGAGGCGGTGGTGGCCGATTATCAGGATGTCGGCCTGCCGGTGCGGCTGGCCGAGGCCGCGCCGCGGTCGGCGGGCGCAGGCAACCTGTTTGCCCGTGCCGTCGCCCGCCCTGCGCCCGAAGGCCCTGCCATGCTGATGCGCGGCCAGCCGACCGCGCTGCGCCGGGCGCTGTCGAACCTGATCGACAACGCGCTGAAATACGGTCGCGAGGCCGAGGTCACGGTGGATGGCGACGCCGATGATGCGGTGCTGACGGTCACCGATCGCGGCTCGGTGCTGACCGAGGAGGATCTGGCCCGGCTGACCGGCGCCTTCCAGCGGGGCGAGAATGCCGGCGCGGCCGGCGGCGTCGGCCTGGGACTTGCCATCGTCTCGACCATCGCCGCGCAGCACGGCGGACGGCTTGAATTCGGCCGCGCCGAAGGCGGACTCGCGGCGCGGGTGGTGCTGTGCCGGCGGTGGGCGTGAGGGGTGCGGGCACGGCCGGAACCGCGCATCGGCGGAACCGCGCGGCGTTTTCGCGGGTTTTCCCCTTGAAACGACGCGCAACGACCCCAGGAAAGGCCCGTGCCATGACCCGCAATGCATCTTCGATCGCCCGCCTTGGCCTTGCCGGCAGCATCGCGCTGCTGCTGTCGGGTCCGGCGGTGGCGGCAACCCGTCCCGACCAGCCCGTGCAGGCCTGGCCCGCGATGCAGGACCGCCCCGTCGGTGTGCTTCTGGAACAGGCGCAGAGCCTGCCCAATTCTGACATGACCGTCGAGGACCAGCCCTATTGCGCCGCCAATACCGAAATCCACGCGACCCTGCAGAACGATTTCGGCGAAACCCGCGTCGAGGCGACCCGCGATGACGACGCGGTCCTGTGGGGATCCGAGCAGATGGGCACCTGGACGCTGGTGGCCCCGCGCAGTGACGACAGCAGCTGCATCATCGCCTCGGGCATCGGCTTTCGCGCCGGTCGCGACATCGAGGTGTATTACCGCACCGCCGGGCTGGACTGACCTCCGCGCGGCAGCCTGGCCTCGCGGCATTGCGCTTGGGTTGCAGGTCGCGCAAACTCCGGCCCGAACCATTCGGGGGAGACACCATGAAACGCCTGACCGCCGCCGCGCTGATCGGCACCGCATTCGCCGCGCCGGCCGCCGCGCAAGAGATCAAGATCGGCTATGCGCTGGCCGAGGACAGCCATTACGGCGTTGCCGCCAAGGCCTTTGAGGAGGCCGTGACCACAGCCCTCGGCGATCAGTTCAGCTTTCGCCACTTCCCGTCCTCGGGGCTGGGGGGCGAGCGCGAGGTGGTCGAGGGGGTGCAGCTGGGCACCGTGGAAATGACCATCGTCTCCACCGGGACGTTGTCGAACTTCGTTCCCGAGGTCGGCGTGTTCGACGTGCCGTTCCTGTTCCGCAGCCTCGACCATGCCCGCAAGGTGCTGGACGGCGAAATCGGGCAGGAAATGCTGTCCCGCTTTGACGACGCAGGCCTTCATGCGCTGGCTTGGGGAGAGCAGGGCTTCCGCCACATCACCAACAACCGCGGGCCGATCGCCGCGCCCGCCGACACCGCGGGGCTGAAGATCCGCACCATGGAAAATCCGGTGCATATCCAGGCCTTCCAGGCGCTGGGCGCCGCGCCCACGCCGATGGCCTGGCCCGAGGTGATCGGCGCGCTTCAGCAGGGCGCGATCGACGGGCAGGAAAACCCGCTGTCGGTGATCGTCTCGGCCAAGCTCAGCGAGGTGCAGAAATACCTGACGCTGGACGGGCATGTCTATTCGCCCGCGCTGATCCTCGTCTCGCCGCAGCTGTGGGACGGGCTGGACGACGCGCAGAAGGCGGCCTTCGACTCTGCTGCCCGCGACGCCGTGGCGGCGATGCGCGGCTATGTCGATCAGGTCGAGGCCTCGGGCGTCGAGACGCTGAAGCAGCAGGGGATGGAGGTGAACGCCCTGTCCGAGGAGCAGAAGGCCGCCTTCCGCGACGCGCTGGCCGAACCCTACAAGGCCTATGAGGCGCAGTTCGGCAAGGATCTGATGGATCGCATCCAGGCGGTCGAGTGACCGCACGATGCGGCAGATCGAGCGTGCCTTCGTCACGCTGAACGGCGCGGTCGTCATCCTCGGCCTGGCCCTGATGGCGGTCGTCGTCGGCTGGAACGTCGCCGGGCGCTATCTGGGCAGCGGCTCGCTGCCCTGGGCCGACGAGGTGGCCCGCTATGCGATGATCTGGATCACCTTCCTCGGCAGCGGGCTGGCCCTGCGCGAGGGCGCGCATGTTGCCGTCACCAATGCGCAAGAGGCGCTGCCCGGCAGCGGACCGCGCATCCTGCGCGGGGCAATCCTGCTGACCCTGTTCGTCTTTTTCGCCTTCATGATCTGGGTCGGCATCGACTACATGACGCGCATGTCGGTCCAGCGCTCGGCGGCGCTGCGGCTGCCGATGAAATGGGTCTATGCGGCGATGCCGGCGGGCTTTGCGCTGATGATCCTGCATCTTGCCTTGGTCGCGCCGCGCTATCTGCGCGCCGGGCTGGCCATCCCGCCCGACGCCCCCGGCGCCCGGCCCCCCTCGTCAAGCGCCCCGCATGGTTGAGATCCTGCTGGCCGCCTTCGTGATCCTGCTGGTCGCCGGGGTGCCGGTGGCCTTCGCGCTGGCACTGTCGGCCTTTGCGGCGGTCGGGCTGGGCGGGCGCTATCCCCTTGTGGTGGTCGTCAAGGAGATGTTCACCGGCCTCGACAGCTTTCCCCTGCTGGCGGTGCCCTTCTTCATCCTTGCCGCCGAGATCATGTCGGCCGGCGCGATCTCGGTCATGCTGCTGCGCTTTGCCTCGCAGTTCGTGGGCCATCTGCGCGGCGGGCTGGGCTATGCCAATGTCATCAGCTCGACGCTGTTCGCGGGCATTTCCGGCTCGGCGCTGGCGGATGCGGCGGGGCCGGGCGCGATGATGGTGCGGATGATGGAAAAGGGCGGCTATTCGCGCGCCTATGCCGGGGCGCTGACCATCGCCACCTCGGTCGTCGGGCCGATCATCCCGCCCTCGATCACCATGATCATCTATGCGCTGCAGGACCGCAACGTGTCGGTCGGATCGCTGTTCATGGCGGGCATCCTGCCGGGGCTGCTGATCTCGGCGGCGATGGCGGCGGTCAACTGGTGGATCAGCCGCCGGCGCGGCTATCGCAGCGCCGAGCCGCGCCCGCCCTTGCGCACCATGCTGCGCAACACCGCAACGGCGCTGCCCGCGCTGCTGCTGATCGTGCTGATCGTTGGCGGCATCCGGGGCGGAATCTTCACGCCCACCGAGGCCTCGGTGATTGCGGTCTTCTACGCCATCATCGTCAGCGCGGCGGTCTATCGGGGCTTTTCCGCCCGCGACCTTCTGGGGGCGTTCTGGCGCGCGGGCATCACCTCGGTCGCGGTGCTGATGATCCTGGCCGCGGCGCGGGCCTTTGCCTGGGTGCTGATCATCGAGGGCGTGCCGCAGGCGATGGCCGGAGCGGTTGTCGCGATGGACCTGTCGCCGCTGGCCTTCCTGCTGATGGTCAACCTGCTGCTGCTGGTCTTCGGCATGTTCATGGACCCGCTGCCGGGGGTAATGATCCTCGTGCCGATCCTCGCGCCCATCGCCCACGGCCTCGGCATCGCGGCGGATCATTTCGCCATCATCGTCATCGTCAACCTGACCTTCGGGCTGATGACGCCCCCGGTCGGCGGGCTGATCTTCGTGGTCGCATCCGCCACCCGCCAGCGCCCGTCGGATCTGGTGCGCGAATTGCCGCCCTTCTTCGTGGCGGCGATCGCGGTCCTGCTGCTGCTGACCCTGCTGCCGCAGCTTTCGACCCTGCTTCCCCGGCTCGGCGGCTTTTCGGGCTAGCCGCGCGAGGGCAGTTCTGCGCACTTGATTAAACGTGCCCCCGCCAGCATCCTTGGCCCATGACGAAGCCTCGGGAGGGACACGGGACATGGGCAAGCGCGACGACCTGATTGCGAAATACGCGGCGGATATCCAGGACAAGCTGGGGCAGGCGGCGGATATGGATCTGCTGACAAAGGTGACGATCGGCTGCGGTCCGGCGATCTACAATCCCGATGCCGAGACCGTCGCGGCCAGCGACGAGGCCGAGATCGAGCGGATCAGGTCGGGCTACCTGATGAAGAAGCTTGGCCTGCCCGACAGCCCGGCGCTGATCGAGGGCATCAACGCCGTCATCGACGCCTATGGCCGCTCGAACCGCAGCAAGTATCGCGCGGTTGTCTACTACCTGCTGTGCCGCCATTTCGGCCGCGAGGCGGCCTATGGCTGACTGACCATCGCCTTGATGGCGGTGACATGGGCGGGGTCGGCGGCCACGCAATCCGCCGCCAGCGCCTGGGCCTCGGCGATCAGCGTCGCCGCCGGGACGACGCGGTCGACCAGCCCCCAATCCAGCGCCTCGGCGGCCTCGACCTTGCGGCCGGCCATCAGGATCATCTTGGCGCGCGCCGCGCCGATCAACCGGGTCATGCGGCGCGGATCGCTGGGCTGCGGCAGAAAACCCAGCGTCATGACCGGATAGAAGAACCGCGCCTCGGGAACCGCGATGCGCAGGTCGCAGGCCAGCACCATGCCGAAGGCGCCCCCGGCGAGCGTGCCGTTCAGCGCCGCGACCGTCAGGCAGGGCATGGTCGCCACACGCGCCGACAGCCGTTCCCATTCGGGCGAGGTGGCAAGCCCCGCGCGGGCCTCGGCCAGGTCGGCCCCGGCCGAGAACACCGTGCCGGCACCGGTCAGGATCACCGCGCCGCTGTCGCGTGCGGCGATCTCGTCCAGTGCCGCGGTCAGCTCGCGCAGCATCGCCTCGGTCAGCGAATTGGCCTTGTCCTGCCGGTCGATGGTCAGCAGGTCCAGCCCGCCGCGACGCTCGTGCCTGATCACCGGATCGTCCCTTTTCCTTGCCCTGCCGCTGTGTCAGACATCGCGCAGGCTTGTTGTCCGACGAAAGGTATCCGGCATGTTCCGTCCGCTTGCAACCTCGGCCCTTGCGCTTGTCCTGGGCGCCGCGCCGGCCCTGTCCGAGGTCACCCCGGCCCAGGTCTGGGACGATATCGCCCGTTATTACGGCGATCTCGGCTATGAGGTGACGATCGGACAGCGCGACGAGGCCGGCGACCGGCTGGCGCTGCGCGACATCGCCATGACCTCGACCTCGGGGCAGACCACGGTCACCGTGCAGATCCCCGGCATCACCCTGCAGAAGGCCGGCGACGCCCGCGTGCGCAGCGTGATCGACGGGCAAGTGAGCGCGCGGATGGTCGCGGACGCGGCCGAGGAGGCGGACGACCTTGACCTGCAGGTTCTGATGAGCGTGCCCGGCAACGAGATGCTGTCCTCGGGCGAGCCTGCGGACATGCTGCACGAAATCACGATCCCGCAGGTCGATGTCGAGATCCGGCCCGACGCCGCCGACGCGGCGGGCGACGCGCCGGTCCGGCTGGGCATGCGCGCGGTGGACGCCACCTATCAAAGCCGCACCGGCCCGGGCAGCGAGTCGCTGTACGAAATCACCGCCGACACGCTGGATCTGGCGATGCAATTCGCCGAGATCGCGTCTCCGTCCGGGGCGGGCGAGCAGGCGCCCGCCGCCGGGGCTGGCGGGGATGCGGGTGGGGCGGACGTGGTTCCCGGATCGTTCAGTGCCGGCGCCAGCGTGGATGGCGTCATCATGACCGGCAGCATGGTCGCGCCCCGGGGCGGGGCGCCGCTGAACATGGCAGAGCGCCCGCATGAGGCGTTTCGTGACGGGCTGGCGATCAGCGGACGCATCGCGATGGGCCCGCTGGAGGGCAGCGCCGAATTCGAGGCGCCCGACAGCGAGGGTGCGATGCAATCCGGTTCGGCGCGCGTCGTGGCCGCGCGCAGCGAGATCTCGGTCGGGCTGGCGCGATCGGGCATGACCTATGCGGGCAGTTCGGCAGGCACCCGCGTCGAGATGAGCAATTCCGACCTGCCTATGCCGCTCAGCTATGCCGTCGAATCCGCCTCGGGGAAGCTGGTCCTGCCGATGTCGGCCTCGGACCAGCCGCAGCCCTTCGGGCTGGACTACGCCATCACGGGGCTGACGCTGGCCGACGGCATCTGGCAGCTGTTCGACCCCGAGGGCAAGTTGCCGCGCGACCCGGCGAACCTCACGCTGAAGCTCGACGGGCAGGCGATCGTGACCGAGGACTTCCTCGACCCGGCCTTCGCCGAGCGCATGGCCGAGGCCCCTGACCCGGCGACCGACACGGATCCGACCGCGCCGGCAGAGGGCGATCCGGCAGACGCGACCGCGCCCGAGACCCCGGTGCCGTTCCAGCCGCAGAGCCTGTCGATCACCACGCTGGCGCTGGACGCCGCGGGTGCGCGGGCCGATGTCACGGGCAAGCTGGAATTCACCGGCGAGGGCGGCCAGCCCGTCGGCACCGTCGAGGGCAGCTTCACCGGGATCAATGCGCTTCTCGACACGCTGGTCGCCATCGGCATCGTGCCGGCCGAACAGCAGATGGCCGCGCGCATGATGATCGCGATGTTCGCCCGCCCCGCCGAGGGCGACCCCGACGCGCTGCAGACCCGGCTGGAATTCCGCGAGGATGGCGCAATCTTCGCGAATGGCCAGCAGGTCCGCTGACAGGGCGGCGACAGTGCCGGAGGGCCGGGCCTGTGTCCGGCCCTTTTCGTTTGCGCCCGGCCCGCTGGCGCGCAAAAAGGGGCGAAACAGCATGAGGATGGCATGACGGGCACAGCCGGGGCCGAGGGAAATGCATCGCAGCTGCGCGATCTGGCCGAGGCTTTGGTCGGCGCGGCGCTGAAGGCCGGGGCCGGACAGGCCGATGCGCTGGCCATGCGCGGCGAATCGATCAGCATCGACGTGCGCGGCGGCAAGCTGGAACATGCCGACCGCGCCGAGGGCGTCGAAATCGGGCTGCGGGTGCTGATCGGCGGTCGGCAGGCCTGCGTGTCGGCCTCGGATCATGGCCGGGCCAGCATCGCCGAAATGGCGGGCCGCGCCGTCGCGATGGCCCGCGAGGCGCCGGTCGACGACATGCTGGGGCTGGCCGAGCCGGGGCAGCTTGCAACCGTCCGGGACGCGGCCGGGTTGCAGATCGCCGACGATCACCGCGATCCGGGGCCCGAGCACCTGCAAGAGCTGGCCCTGCGGGCCGAGACGGCGGCGCTGGCGGCGCGCGGCATAAGCCAGGTCGAAAGCGCCAATGCCAGCTTCAGCCGGAGGCACCTGTGGCTGGCGGCTTCGAACGGGTTCAGCGGCGGATATGCCCGCAGCACCCACGCCATTTCCGCCGTCGCGATCACCGGCGAGGGGCTGGGGATGGAGCGGGACTATGCCGCGGAATCGCGTGTCTGGGCCGCAGACCTGCCCGAGCCAGAAGAGATCGGCCGTATGGCCGCCGAACGCACGCTGGCGCGGGCCGGGGCGCGGCGGCCGCCGACCGGCGCCTTTCCGATCCTCTATGACCGCCGTGTGTCGGCCTCGCTGATCGGCCATCTGCTGTCGGCCGCGAATGGCAGCGCGGTGGCGCGGGGCGCAAGCTGGCTGCGCGACGCGCTGGACCTGCCGGTCCTGCCCGCCGGGATGGACCTGACCGAAGACCCGCTGCGCCCGCGCTATCCCTCGTCGCGGCCCTTCGATGCCGAGGGGCTGGCGACCGCGCCGCGCCGCATCGTCGAGGGCGGCGTGCTGCGCGGCTGGACGCTGGACCTTGCGACCGGCCGCAAGCTGGGCATGGACAGCACCGCCTCGGCCGCGCGGGGGCTGGCCTCGCCGCCCTCGCCTACCAACAGCAACGTGATCCTGACGCCCGGCACGGCAAGCGTCGCGCAGCTGCTGGCCGAGATGGGCACCGGGCTGGTCGTCACCTCGATGCTGGGGGCCTCGGTCAACGGCACCACGGGGGATTATTCGCGCGGGGCGGCGGGGTTCTGGGTGCAGAACGGCCAGATCGCCTGGCCGGTCAACGAATGCACCATCGCGGGCAACCTGCGCGACATGCTGATGACGCTGCGCGCGGCCGACGATGCGCTGCCCTGGCGCGGCGCCGAGGTGCCGAGCCTCCTGGTCGAGGGGATGACGGTTGCCGGCGCCTGACGAGGACCTGGCCCTGCTGCGGCAGGCGGCACGCGCGGCGGGCCGCATCGCGATGGGCTTCTGGCGGCAGGACCCGAAGGCCTGGGACAAGGCCGACGGCGCCGGGCCGGTGACCGAGGCCGATCTGGCGGTCAACGACGCGCTGCAGGCCCTGCTGACCACCGCGCGGCCCGATTACGGCTGGCTCAGCGAGGAAAGCGAGGCCGATCCCTCGCGGCTGGATGCGCGGCGCTGCTTCATCATCGACCCGATCGACGGGACCCGCGCCTTCATCGCCGGGCAGGAGGGGTTTTCCCATTCGCTGGCCGTGGCCGAGGGCGAGCGGATCGTGGCGGCGGTCGTGCATCTGCCGGTCAGCGATCGCACCTATACAGCGACCGCCGAGGGGCCCGCGCTGCTGAACGGCCTGCCGATTGCGCCGAGCGCGGCGGGGATCGACGGTGCAACCGTGCTGACCTATCGGGCCGCGTCGGAGCCCGCACACTGGGCGCAGGGGCGGGTGCCGCGGTTCCGGCGCGAATTCCGCCCCTCGCTGGCCTGGCGGCTGTGCCTTGCAGCCGAAGGCCGCTTTGACGCGGCGCTGTCGCTGCGCGCGGCCTGGGAATGGGATATCGCGGCCGGCAGCCTGATCGCGGAACGGGCAGGCGCGCGAGTCACCGACCGGCTGGGTCATCCGATGCGGTTCAACAGCCCGCGCGGCATGGTCGACGGGCTGATCGTGGCCGGACCGCGCCTGCATGGCGAATTGCTGTCGGCGCTGCGCCGCTAGATCAGCCCCGAGCGGGTAATCTTCAGCAGTCCCGCCCTGCGCAGCGAGTCGACCGGATAGGCGTCGCTGGCCATCAGCTCCAGGGTGAAATCGGGTTCCAGCTTCTTGAGCTTCTGCAGCGCCGCCTGGGCGCCCTGCTCGTCGCCCAGCTCATAGCGGATGGCGCTGAGAAAGCGCAGCGCCGGCCGGTTCTCGGGCGCATAGCCGTGGGTGGTGGCAAAGTAACGCTCGGCGCTGCGCAGATCGCCGATCCGCGTCGCCGCGATGGCGCGGCGCAGCACCCAGGCCGCCGGGCCCAGTTCGGACAGCGCGCTCATGTGGGCGGCGCTGGCCTCGGCCTCGGCCTCGCGGTGATGGCCCATGCCGGTCAGCGCGCTGGAATAGGCAAGCCGCGCGATGGGGTTCTCGTCGTCGATGGCGATGGCGTGGCGGGCCATGTCGAAGGCGGTCTCCGACTGCCCCTTCCAGGCCGCCACCATCGCGTTCACACCCAGCGCGGTCGGGTTTCCCGGCGACAGCTCGCGCGCCCGCGCGGCCATGTCCGAGGCCATCTCCTCTTCTTCCTGCGGGTTCTTCGCCAGCCGCTCGAGCAGCATCGTGTGGCGGATATAGGACCGCAGGGCCAGGATCACGGCCCGGTCGCCATTCGGGTCGATCTGCGCCAGCTGTTCGTCCGCACGCCGCAACCGCACCGCCGAGTAGCTGAAGACATCCTGCAAGGGCATCCGGCGCAGGCGCGGATCGGTGACCACCTCGCGCAGCGCCTCGACGCCGTGCAGGATCGCCACGGTCACGCCGCCGGCCACCCGCCGCAGATGCGCCGCGCTGTCCTCGGCCGGCAGCACGAAACGGCGCGACCACAGCAGCCGGCCATCGCTGCGCAGCCGGGCCGCGAACAGGATGACGATATCGTTGCCCGACCGGTTGGCCAGCGCCCCCAGTTCGATCCCCAGCGAGATCTTGCCGATGCCCGGATCGCCATGCACGACATGAAGGGGCAGAACGTCACCGACGCGCGAGGCGGCCTCTTGCAGGATCATCGCCGCGGTTACCGCCGCCTGCAGATCGCCCGACATCGGCGCCTGCAGGATCAGCGCGGGGGTTCCATCGTCAGCAATGCCGGCGGCCAGCTGGTCGTCGGCCTGATCCTCGTAATGGCTGCGGGCGTCGCGCAGCCAGTCCTCGAATTCCGGGTCGGCGATGTCCAGATCGGCCGCGAATTCGGGCCGCCTGCCATCGGCCCCCGCGCGCCCCGCCATGTCCAGCGCCACGATCTGCCCGTCAAGGCCGACCCAGCCCGGCCCGGTCACCACCGCATCGCGATGCGGGCCAAGCGCGATGCGGATCTCGCGCAGCAGCTGGCGGATGCTGGCGGCGCCCTGTTCCTGGTCACGCTCGCTGAACAGCAGGTCCTGAAGTCGGGGCCGGCCGATCTGCATGTTGACCGAGGTGCCCATCACGGCCAGCGCACCGCGCGCCTTCATCCCGCGCGGAGTCAGATTTTCCTGCGCGGGGCCAAGCAGTTGCACGGGCCCGGCAAGTCGCAATGTCAGTTGACCCACGGAACATACCCGTCGCTGATCTCAGGAAAATGTGTTAACCTTCAATCATCAGGAATAACACAGAAAAACACGCGAGACCGAAAGCGGCGGTTCACCAAAGGGTTTGAGTACGATGTCACTGCTTAACGCTCAGAATGCGCAAAATGCCCAGAACGCACAGAATGCGCAAAACGCTCAGAATGCACAGGGAGGCGGGATGGGCTCGGGCTCGGCGATGATGGCGGCGGCGCTGATGCGCACCCGCGACGCGATCGTCGGCGCCGAAACGATCGTGCCGGATGCCGGGGTCGCCTCGTCGCTGGACGCGGCGCACCGCCTGAAGCGGCTTGACGGCGATCACCGGGCGGCGGTCATGGCGGGCGAATTGCTGGAGGATCTGACCTTCACCGCCGAGGAGTTCACCCCGGCCGAGGCCACCGCCCGCACCATGACGGTATTGCGCCGCACCGCCGCAGGCGGACCGCTGAGCGCCAGCTATGTGCCGCTGGCCGCGATCACCCGTCCGGGGCTTGGGGACTTCAGCGCCGCCACCCCGCTGGTGGCCGCCTATGCCGAACTGCGCGCCGACCGCGCCGCCGAGATCCAGGTCCAGACGCAGCATCTGGTGCCCTTCTTCGCCAGCATCCTGCCGATCGAGGCCAGCCGCGCCCCCGCGATCCTCGAGGCGATGTCGCTGGCGCTGGACATGGCGACCTTCGTGGTCATGCGCATCAAGCTGGGCCTTGGCTGCCCGCGTCCGGGCCAGTTCAGCGATCGCATCCAGCCGATGATCGCCTGTCCCAGCCACGCGACCCTGCCCAGCGGACATTCGACCCAGGCCTTCACGCTGGCCACCCTGCTGACGCTGATGAACGATCCCTCGACAGGCGTCGCGGCCGACAGCCAGCTGTACCGCCTGGCCTGCCGCATCGCCATCAACCGCACCGTGGCGGGCGTGCATTTCCCCGCCGACAGCGCCGCGGGGGCGGTGCTGGGCATCCAGTTGGGCCGCTATCTGATCGCGCGGGCCAGCCTTTCGGCCCCGGCCCAGGTCGGGTCGGGCAGCTTTGACGGCGCGGCCTTCACCGATGGCACCACGCCGCGCGATTTCCACTATGCCATCCTGAACGGGATGGTCGCGGGCACCGACAGCTCGACCAGCTTCGCCGCGGCCACCGATGATGTCCGCCCCGCGCCCCTGTGGGGATCGCTGATCGCGCGGGCGGCCGAGGAATGGGGGCAGCGGTGGAGCTGAAATACGAATGGACGGACCCGAACCAGGACCCCCGACCGGCACGCTGGACGCCTCCGAAGGCGGCCTACGCGACCTATCGCCCCGGCCTTTCGCCCTATCTGCATTACTGGCAGGCGCTACGGGCACGGCGTGGCGAGATCGAGCCGCCCCCGGAACTGGGCGAGACGGCGGGGAACGACTTGCCCGCGCAGATGCAGGCGGCCCTGGAGGAGTTGATTTCGCGGAGCTTCAAGTCGTGATCGCCCGCGCCATCATGAGCGCCTTCGAAGAGTTCCTGAACGATCCCGCGGGCGTCCTGCCCGACGACGCGCTGAATCCCGATCCGCAGGAACTCGACGATGACGACCTGACCGATCCGGCGCTGGCCTATCTGCACGACGACGCGCTGCCCGATCCCGACACGGGCTGCATCGTCGCGGTGATCGACGACGCGATCCCCTTCGCCCATGAATTGCTGCGCCTGTCGGGCGGCCACAGCCGCGTCGCCTCGATCTGGGTGCAGGACGCGGCCTTCCGCCCCGGCGGCGCGGGCGCTGACCTGCCCTCGGGGATCGAATTGCGCGGTGTCGAGATAGGCACATGGCTGGCGCAGGCGCAGGCTGGCACAATTCCCGGCGAGGATGCGATCTACCGGCTGAGCGGCGTTCTGGACATGAACCGCGACACCACGCCCTCGGCCGCCTACGCGCATGGGCATGGCGCCGCGGTCGCGATGCTGGCGGCGGGGTTCCGGCCCGACGATCCGCAGGCGCGCAACCATCCGGTGATCGCGGTGAACCTGCCGCCCCGGATCACCGAGGATTCGATGGGCACGCTGTCCCCGATCGTGCTGCTGGCCTCGATCCTGTTCATCATCAGCCGCGCGCGGCGGCTGTGCCGGCTGATCGAGACGCGCAAGGGGCTGCCGGCCGGTTCGGTGCGGCTGCCGGTGGTGGTCAATATCAGCTTCGGGCTGACGGCGGGCGCGCGCGACGGATCCAGCCTGTTCGAACAGTTCATGGACGCGGTCAGCGCGGGTGGCATCGCCGGCCTGGGCAAGGTGCATTTCGTCCTGCCGACCGGCAATCACCGGCTGGCCCGGCTGCATGCGCGGATGACGCCCGGCGAGGATCTGGGCTGGCGGCTGCCGCCGGACGACCGCACCGTGACCGGGCTTGAAATCTGGGGTCCGGCGCGGCAGGGCCTGCCCGCCGCCAAGATGCAGGTCAGCCTGGCCGCCCCCGGACATGCGACGGTCACGACCGCCTTCACCGCCATCTGGCAGGTCAGCCTGCTTGCCGATGCCGATGGCAACGAACTCGCCCGCGCCTATTACACCCCGCGCAACCTCGGCAACGGCCGATGGCGCGAGGGCGTGACGGTCATCATCATGCCGACCTGCCCGGAACGCCTGGGCGAGCCCTACGCGCCGTCGGGCGAATGGCGCATCGGCGTCGCCGCCGGGTCGCCCGCGGGCGATTACGACCTGACGGTGCAGCGCGACGAGGTGATCCGCGGCTTTCACCGCGAGGCGCGGCAAAGCTGGCTGCATGACGGGGTCTATCAGGTCTATGACGAGGCCGGGCGGCTGGTGCTGAACGATCCGCAGCCCAATCCCGGCGGCAAGGTGCTCCGCAGGGGCACCTTCAACGGCTATGCGGGCGGACGGCACAGCCTGCGCGCGGGCGCTGTGGACCAGCTGTCGCGCAAGCCGTTGCCCTATTGCTCGATGCTGAAGGACGGACAGGGGGGCGACTGCATGACGCCGGTGGACCGCGCCATCACCCAGCCCGGAATGACGGCCAGCGGACGCGGCAGCGGCAGCTTCGGGCTGATGTCCGGGACCTCCATGGCCGCGCCGCAACTGGCGCGCTGGGTCGCGGCCCAGATGGCGCAGGGGGCGGCGCTGGATGATCGCGCGGCAGTGCGCGCCCATGCCGCCGCGCAGGTGCCGACCCAGCCCGGCGAACCGCCCATCATTCCCGATTCGGCAGGTTTCCCGCCCTTCTGAGGACATAAAATTGCGATTTCGGCCCGAAAGCGTGTGATTTCACGTCTTCGGTCCGATTCGATTCACGCCGCTTTCACGGCTTGGGTGCAGAACTGATCCAACGACCACGGGTGAACGAGGCGACCGCCGCAAACCACACCCGCGGACAGGAAAGGGGAAGCCGATGTCCGTTCATCCAATGTCGAAATTCAACGATGTGATTGCCGCGCTTCAGCTTCTGGGCGCAGTGCCGGGGGGTGCAGAGAATGATCCGGCCTGCCATGCACTGGAAGCCCTGAAGGCGGCATCGCTGGGGCGGCCGGGGCCGGGCTCTCCTCTACCCGGTCCCGACCGCCCGACCTGGGCCGCATTTCGCCGCCTCGAGCGTGAGAACCAGATGCTGGTCGATCACGCCGAGATGCTGGCCTGCGCGCTGGGGGCCTGCCCGAACTGCTGGGGCACGATCGAGGATTGCGAGGATTGCGGCGGCGTCGGCCGGCCCGGTGCCTTCGCCCCGGATCGCGCCTGCTTCGACCGCTTTGTCCTGCCGGTCATCGCCCGCGTGATGGGGCATGATGACGACCGGTCCGAGGATGACGAGACCCCGATCCCGCCCCAGCGGCGCGGACGGGACCACCCGCTGAGCACATCATTGTAACGAGTTTCTCCCTGCTCAGTCCCGCTTGCGGGTGGCTTGGCGGGCGGCTGGAAAGCCGTCCGCCAAACTTTGTTCGGCCCGGCAGCCTAGAAGATCGGATCAAGCGCAAAGGCGTCCTCGATCGAGGGGCGGCGCGTCGCGATGGTGCGGCCCGGCCCCGACAGCGTCGCGATCTGCCGGGCCAGCTGCGCGATGGCCTGCGACAGCGCGGCGGCGATGGCCGGGGGCTGATCGCCCGCCAGCGGCACCGCGATGTCGAAGCTGCGGGCATGGTTGGTGCCGCCGCTGGACTCGTCGGACACGAAATATCGCCCGCTGAGCCGGTAGGTGCCGTCGGCCTGCGCCAGCGCCTTCTCGACCCGCACCTCCAGAGTCCGGCGCGGCGGCTCGGCCAGCGGCCAGGGTTCGGCGATGACCGTCGCCCCCGACAGGTCCGAGATGGCGCGGGCCAGCGACTGCGTGAAGGCGCGCTGCGGCGAATCGGCCCAGAGATTGTCGGGGGTCGAGCGCACCGCGCCGTCCGGGGTCTGCCACATCACCTCCTGGTCCGAGGCATAGGAGGGCAGCGACACGTCCTTCAGCTCGGCCGTGCCAAGCCGGTCGGTGACCTGCGCGCCGGTGATGGGTGGGTCGATCAGGAAGCGCCCGGTCTTTTCCGGGTTCGAGCAGCCGGCGATCGCCAGCACGGCCAGAATGCAGCAGGTGAGAAATGGCTTGGTCATCGTGATCAGCGTCCCAGGATGAAGGCGCGTGGATTGCGTTCGATCATGCGCGCCAGAGAGCCGAAGGACTCGGTGGCTCGGCGCAGTTCGCGCAGCATGTTGACAGCCTCGCTGTTGAAGGCGGAACGCTCGCCATAAGCGGCAAGGACCGCGTCGGCCCGTGCGGCGGTCGCCTGCAGCCGCTGCACCAGCTGCGGCAGTTCCCGGACCGACCGCGCGACCTCGTCGGCGGCAAGGCTGGCCGACTCCAGCGCCTTGTTCAGGCTGCCGGCGGCATTGCCGTCGCGCAGGTCGTTCAGCAGGCCCGACGCGGCCTCGAGGGTGGCGGACAGGTTGCGCGGCAGCTGTTCGGCATCCTCGCTGCCCAGCATGGCCCGCAGGTCGGCCAGGATGCCCTCGGCCTGCGCGCTGATCTCGGCAAAGCCGAACTCTTCGACCTTCGCGGCCGCGGCGTCGATCTGGTCGACCAGCTCCGGCACGTCGACGGCCGCCGCCTGCACCGAGGCAAACGCCGCCGTCGCCTCTTCGACCATCTTGCCCAGATTGGCCGCGGCGCCGGATTCCGTCAGGTCGGTCGCGAGCCGGTCCACCTGGCCGGCCGCGGCATCCAGCGTCTCGACCAGCGTGCCGATCTTGCCGGGCAGGGCCTCGGCCTCGGGTGTGCCGATCACGTCCCGGACATCCTGCAGGGTCGCATCAAGCTGTGCGCCGATCGAGGCGAAATCCACGTCCTGCGCGGAGACCGCCGCCTTTTCCAGCGCATCGAGGATCGCCGGCAGGCGCGCCGCGGCCTCGTTCAGGCGGTCCGCCAGCTCGCTGGCCGAGGCCAGCGCGGTGCCGGCATTGCCGGCCGCGCCGGTGTCGCGGAACTCCTCCACCATCGTGCGGATGTCGCCCAGCGCGGCCTGCGCCTCCTCGATGGTGCCGCGCAGGCCCTCGGGGATCGCGCGCGTGTCCTGCGAGGTCGCCAGCGCGGTCACGCTGTTCATCATCTCGGTGGCCGATTTCAGCACCTCCTCGATGGGAAGATTGCCGATCCGGCTGATGAAGCCCTGCGCGGTCTGGTCGAAATCGGTGATCTCGCCCTCGACCGAGGGGATGATCGGGAAGGGCTCGGCGGCGGTGTCGATCTGCGCCGGCGCGGCGTCCGGGATCTCGACCATCTCGATGATCAGCGAGGTGCCGAAGAACCCCGCGCTGGCCACGCGGGCGCGCAGCCCGGCCTCGACCGCGGCCTCGAGGAAGGCCAGCGCGTCCTCGGGGGTGGCGTCCTCGGCAAGGCCCAGCCGCGCCGGGGCAATGGCGATGGTGACATGCTGCAGCACTTTCGGCTCGCCGTCGCCGTTCTCGTCATCGACGCGCACCGCCAGTTCGGTGACGCGCCCGACATTCAGGCCCTGGAACTGCACGTCGGCGCCCTTTTCGAGACCGCGCACCGAATTGTCGACCAGCACGCTAAGCCGCAGCTGACCGGCCTGGGCACCGACAAACAGGTTGTTGCGGGCGGTGTCCTCGTCGGGCTGCACGGCATATACGGTATCGGGGCCGGCCGGCTGGCCGCCGCTGACCAGCGTGTCGAACGACACGCCGCCCTGCAGCAGCGAGGCGAGCGAATTCACGTTGAAGGAAATCCCCTGCGTGCCCAGCGACAGCGAAAAGCCCGAGGTGTCCCAGAACACGGTCGATGTGGTCAGGCGGTCGTCATGCGGCGCCTCGATGAAGCCGTCCGCGATCACCCCCTCATTGCCCTCGCCCAGCCGCAGGTTCTCGATCCGGCCGACCTGGATGCCGCGATAGAGGATCGGCGCGCCCTCGGTCAGCCCGCCGCCATCGTCCATCGACAGCCTGATCCAGCTGCCCTTCGCGTCCTCGCGGATCAGCGGTGGACGCTCGAGCCCGACGAAACGGGTGGCGCGTTCGGTCACCTCGGCGTCCCAGTAGCCCTCGATGAACGAACCGGTCAGCACCGTGTCCAGTCGGCTGACCCCCTGCGCGCTGACCTGCGGGCGCACGATCCAGAAAGCCGCCTGCTTGTCCAGATAGGGGGCCACGTCCTGATCGACGCGGATCTGCACGACGACGCTGGACAGGTCGGGCGTGAACTGCACGCCCTCGACCTGGCCGACCGTGATCTCGCGAAAGCGCAGGGTGGTCTCTCCGGGGGTGATGCCGGTGGCGTCGGCAAATTCCACCTCGATCATCGCGCCGCGATCGGAATAGGCGTTCCACGCGATCGCCAGCGTCACCAACAGCGCCAGGATCGGCACCAGCCAGATGACATTCACGCCGGCCTGGGCGGCGCGCACGGCAGTCTTGCGGACGGGGCTTGCCGGCTTCGGCGGCGGCGTGTCGGTCATTCCGGTTCGTGATCCCTGCCCGTCAATTCCCTGCCTGGCTTTGCAGCGGCAAGCCGCGCCAGATCAATCTTGGATCGAAGCTTTGCGCGGAAAGCATCGTGAAGGCAACCGACAGTGCGAATGACGCCGCCGCCGGACCCGGATGGATCGAAGCCACGAAGCCCAGCTGCACCAGCGCCGAGAGGATGGCGACCACGAACACGTCGATCATCGACCAGCGGCCGACGAACTCGACCACCTCGAAGACCTTCAGCCGGGCATGGGCCTGATCGACGCTGGCCGGCCGCCCCGCCACCATGGCCAGCCAGGCGATGCTGCCGAACTTCGCGATCGGCACGATGATCGAGGCGACGAAGACGATGATCGCGATGTCATAGCTTCCATGGTCGATCAGCTCCAGCACGCCTTCGAGGATGGTCGCCTCGCTGTTGCCCTGCAACCCCGCGAAGGTCTGGGTGCGCATCATCGGAAAGAGGTTGGCGGGGATATACATGACCAGCCCCGCGATCCACCAGGCCCAGACGGCCTGAAGCCCGCGCCGGTCGGGCGGCACCAGCGCCGCCCCGCAGCGGGCGCAGGCGGCCTCGGAGTCCGGCCAGACCCGGCCGCAGCTGCGGCATCCGATCAGCCCGGCGCGATGCGCGGTCAGCACGGGACCCTGCGGTTCGACCTGGCTCATGGATGGGGTGCCTCGACCATCTCGCGGCCGTCTGTATGCAGGCCGGCATCCTCGATCGCGTCCCAGATCGTCGTCTGGCACATGAAGCCGCGCGAGGCGACGTTCACCACGATCAGCGCGCAGAAGGCCCAGAAGGCCGGGCCCAGATGCACGGTTGCGAGGCCCGCGACCTTGACCAGAGCGACCGAAGTGCCGATCACGAAGATCTCGGCCATCGACCAGGGGCGCAGTGCCTCGGACCAGCGGAAGGCGGTCGCGGCGTGGCGATGGGGCGGCAGGCCCTTGGCCAGCGGGGCGAGCGTGTAGACCAGCAGGAAGGCCCGCAGGACCGGCAGGCCGACGATCATCGCCAGCACCGCCACCACCAGCGGCAGCAGAATCCCGTCCGCAAAGGCCAGCGCGACCCCGAACAGCGAGGTGGCATTGCCGAACCCCATCCGCGAGATTTCAAGGAACGGGAAGAAGACGGCACCCAGCAACAGCACCATCGAGGTGAAGGCCAGCGCGATCAGCTGGCTGAAGGCGCCGCCACGCGGCCTGGCCAGAACCGTGCCGCAGCGGATGCAGCGCGCCGTCTCGCCAGGTTGCAGCTCTTCCTCGACATGCAGCGCATCGCAGCGGGGGCAGGCCATCAGCCCGGCGCCGGTCTGCAGGTCATGTGTCGGGCCGGGCATCATGCGATCAAGATAGGCGGGACGGGGCGGGGTGCAAGCGGCATGTCAATGCCGCGCGCCCTCGCGGGCCGCCGAGGTCAGCACGACGTTGCGCACATCGGCACCGGGCAGCAGGCCCGCCTCGTCGATGGCAAAGCCAAGCCGCAGCACGAAGCAGTCGCCCTCGATGCCGGCGCTGGCCTCGCCCTCGAGCTGGGTCGAGAAGGCCTCGATCAGCTGGCTGCCCAGCCCGGTGCCTTCGGTTTCGCCCTGCATCTCGTTCGCGCCCAGCGAATTCGCGATCTCCAGAAGGCCCCGGCCCGGCTCGGGGGCGGTCAGCGTGACGCGCACCCACGGGCCGTCGCCGCCCGGGGGCGTTCCGGCATATTTCAACGCGTTGGTAAAGGCTTCGGTCGCCAGAAGCGACAGCGGCACCGCCTGATCGGGCAGCAGCGTCATCGGCTGAAGCCGCGTTTCGACGCCGAGGTTCCGGCCCGGCCCGACTGAAGCGTTCACCATCTGGTTGATGATGTCGCCGATCAGGCGGTCGGCCTCGACGGCATCCAGATGTTCGGCCTGGTAGAGATTGCGATAGATGGTGGCCAGCGCTGCGACCCGGTCCTGCACCGAGCGCAGCACCCGCTTGGCGTCGGTATCGCCGATCATCCGGCTTTGCATGTTGATGATCGAGGCGATCAGCTGAAGGTTGTTCTTCACGCGATGGTGAACCTCTTTCAGCAGCACGGTCTTTTCGTTGACCGCCTCTTCCATCGTCTCCTCGTCGCGGATCAGGATGCGCGCCATGTTGTGGAATGTCTGGCTTACATCGAGGATCTCGGTCGGGGCGTCGGTCAGCACGGGCGGCGGCTCGTCGCGGTTGCCGATGGCAAAGCGGCGCATCTGGCCGCGCAGCACGGTGATGTGGCGTAGTACCAGCCGGAACACCGCGAAATAGGCCACCGCCAGCGACACCAGCCACAGCGCGATGGGAAACAGCACCGCGCCCAGCTGCGACAGCTGGAACAGCCCGACGCCCGCGATGCTGGAGCTCCAGCTGCCAAGCGCGTAGACGAGGCCGGGCACAACCGGAACGACCGTGAAGACCCGCATCTCGCCGGTGTTTGCGCGGGCGCGGAACGTCGTCTCGTTGCGCGACAGAAGCCCCAGCAGCGGGATGTCGGCGGGCAGGATGTCGCTGGCCTGCCCCTCGGTCGCGCTGTCCGATGTCAGGATCTCGCCACGATTGTTGAAGGTCACGATCCGCGCGCCCTCGGTGCCGAAATTGACCGAATGGGTCGATCGCAGCAGGTCATGGGTCAGCGAGATGCCGACATAGCCCAGCAGGTCGCGGTCGCGATACAGCGGCTGCATGACCAGCACCACCGACCGGCCGCTGACGACCCCGCGCTGGACCGAGGTGACCAGCGTTGCCGGATCGGCCATGAACTTCTGGAAGGCCGGCGACTGGCGCATGTCTGCCAGCTGCCCGCGATCCAGCGCCGAGGTGCAGTTGCTGCGCCCGCCGGTCGGCACGAAGCCCGCATAGACATAGATCGCGCTGCGGTCGATGAAGTTGCGCATCAGGTCGGAACAGCTGTCGGGCTGGTCCAGCACGTCCAGAACCGCAGGGCCCAGCGCATCGGCCGAGCCGAGCGCGCTTTGCAGCAGCGCCCGTTCCCCGGCGGCGGCCGATGCCGTGCGCCCCAGCAGGGCGATCTCGGCGCTGCGCTGCGCCTCGCGGGACAGGTGCAGGTTCTGGACCAGCGAGATCAGGCCGATCGGCAGGATCGCCACCGACAGCAGGGCGCCAAGGCGAAAGCCCAGCCGGCGGGTAAAATCCAGCCTGTCACGGAACCGGCGCAGCACCCGACAGGCCCTAGCGCGATGTGCTGTAGCCGGACGCCATCACCGCGCGGGTCGCCTGATCGGTCATGTCCAGATCCTCGGCGCTGTCCAGTTGCAGCAGTTCGACCAGCTTGCGGCGTCCGCGGTTGGCGCGGGACTTCACGGTTCCCACGGCCACCCCGGTCATGTTCGCAGTCTCCTCGTAGGAAAAGCCCGACGCGCCGACGAGGATCAGCGCCTCGCGCTGCTCGTCGGGCAGGTGACGGAAGGCGGCGCGGAAATCGCGCATCGCCAGACGGCCGTCATGGTCAGGGCGGGTCGCCTGCCGGGCGGCGTGGATGCCATCGGTGTCGCTGACCTCGCGCTTGGTCTTGCGCCGCGCCGAATAGAAGGTGTTCCGCAGGATCGTGAACAGCCAGGCGCGCAGGTTGGTGCCGGCCTGGAACTTGTCCATGTTGGTCCACGCCTTCACGATGGTGTCCTGCACCAGATCATCCGCGGACGCGCCCTCGCGGGTCAGCGACAGCGCGAAGGCGCGCAGCGCCGGCAGATGATCCACAAGCTCGTCTCGCGGATCGTTCATCGCTGATTTGTTCATGGGCTTACCGTAGCGCCTTCACGCGAGAGTTCGAGGTCATTCCTGCTCGCGCAGCTTCTTCAGCAGGTCGAGAAAGCGGTCGGGAACCTGTTCGTCGGAATCCTGCTCGTAGACCCGCCGAAGGTTCTCGTCGATCTGTTTCTCGACGGCCGCGCGTCGGCTGTCATCTCGCTTCGAAGTCATTCTTTTATCAATCCCGGAAATCTTGTGCGCACGCGATGCAACCTTTACGTCCCGAGGAAAGTTCCCCTGCCGACGCGAAAATTCGAGGACGAGACGACATGCCTTCTGCCGATCTGGCGCAAACCATCGGGCGCGAGCTGCCCTATCTTCGCCGCTACGCCCGCGCACTGACCGGAAGCCAAAGTGCCGGCGACAATTATGCGGCCGCCACGCTGGAGGCGATCCTGTCCGACCGCTCCGTCCTCGATGACGCCGAGGACACGCGCATCGGCCTGTTCCGCACCTTCCACGCGATCTGGCAAAGCTCGGGCCAGCCGGTCGCCGAGGGCGAACAGACGGCGCGCGAGCGTCGCGCACAGGATCATCTCCGCGGCCTGACCCCGAATTCGCGCGAGGCGCTGCTGCTGCGCACCATCGAGGAGTTGCGGCACGACCAGATCGCCGCGGTCATGCAGATCGACCTCGCCGAGGCCGAGGAACTGGTGCAGATCGCGCTGAACGAGATGGGGCAGGCGCTGCGCGGCAAGGTCATGGTGATCGAGGACGAGATGATCATCGCGATGGACCTGAAGGGCATCGTCCAGGCGATGGGCCACGAGGTCACCGGCGTGGCGCGCACCCATTCGCAGGCCACCGAGCTTGCCGGCCGGGTGCGGCCCGACCTGATCCTTGCGGACATCCAGCTGGCCGACGGCTCGTCCGGGATCGACGCGGTGAACGAGATGCTGGGCGAGATGGGCGACATTCCGGTGATCTTCATCACCGCCTTCCCCGAACGCCTGCTGACCGGCGACCGCCCCGAGCCGGCCTTCCTGATCTCGAAGCCCTATAACGAGGAACAGGTCCGCTCGGCCGTGAGCCAGGCGATGTTCTTTGCCTCGACCGAAGGCATGGAGGCCTGAGGCCGGCGGCTATTTCGGCGTGATGCCGCGCCGTGCCTCATGCGCGGCGCGGATGCGGCGGCGCCGCGCCAGCTCGACATTGATGAGCGCGCCCAGCATCACCGAGAAGCCGGCCAGATAGAACCACATCAGCAGCGCCACGACCGTCCCGATCGAGCCATAGATGCGGTTGTAGCTGTTGAAGCTGCCCAGATAGGCCGAAAATGCAAGCGAGGCCGCCGCCCAGAGGATCGCGGCGAAGAAAGACCCCCAGGTGAAGACGGGAGTGCGCGGAGATTTCACGTTCGGGCCATAGCGGTAGAGGATGCCGATGCCCAGGATCACCAGGGTGAACATCGCCGCCCAGGGCAGCCCGGCGACCAGCCAGGTCCGCACCTGCCCGAACACCATGAAGTTCAGCACCACCGGCACGATCACGATGGTCGCGAGCCCCGCCAGCGAGATGCCGACAATGGCGAGCGTCAGGCCGTAGGCCAGGATGAAGCCGAAGATCGTCGAATGGGCGCGCACGCCATAGGCGGCGTTCAGCCCGCGCACCAGCGCATCGACCCCCGCCCTCGCGGCGATGGTGGCGATCATGAAGGACAGGAACGAGGCCCATCCGACCGAGGTGCGCCCGCTGGAGGTCAGCGACCTGACCTGCGCGTCGATGATGTCGGCGGCCCCGGTGGGCAGGAATTCATGGGCCACATCGACATAGGTGAGGATCACGGTCGGATCGAACCACAGGCTCCACAGCGCGATGATGGCGGCGAGACCGGGAAAGACCGCGAACATCGCGTAAAAGGCCACGCCCGCCGCGATCAGACCCATGTGGATCCGGTCGATCCGCTCGAAGATGGCGGCCCAGAAGCGCCAGATCTCGCCCAGCAGCGCCATCATGCGACGCGGGCCGTCATGGGTCGAACCTCGACCAGATCGCGCCGTCGCCCAGACGCGCCACGAAGGCGGCATGGGCCTGCGCCTCGGCCTCGGTCAGGCGCGGCGGCAACGGGTTGGGCCGCGCGCCACGCCGCGATGCAGCCGCGTTCGAACCGTCTGGCCCGGCCTGCGCCGCGCCGGGGCTGTCCAGCACCAGATCGGGCTGCCGGCCGCCGACCAGTTCAAGATAGACCTCGGCCAGCAGTTCGGAATCCAGCAGCGCGCCGTGCAGATCGCGGCCGGAATTGTCGACCCCGAAGCGCCGGCAGAGCGAATCCAGCGACGCCGGCGAGCCCGGAAACTTCTCGCGCGCCAGGGCCAGCGTATCCAGCGCGCGCGCATGGGGCAGCACGGGAAAGCCTGCGCGCCGCAGTTCGGCGTTCAGGAACTTCATGTCGAAGCTGGCATTGTGGATCACCAGCCGCGCATCATCGGCGATGAAGTCGATGAAATCCTGCGCGATCTGCGCGAATTTCGGCTTGTCGCGCAGGAAGTCATCGCCCAGCCCATGCACCTCGAAGGCCTCCTGCGGCATCGGGCGTTCGGGATTGATATAGACGTGAAAGCTTCGACCTGTCGGCATGTGGTTGAAGAGTTCCAGCGCCCCGATCTCGACGATGCGATCCGCGCCGTCGGCATCGAAGCCGGTGGTTTCCGTATCCAGAACGATTTCACGCATGGGTTATCTCGTCGATGATGGCGGTGATCGCGGCGCGGGCGCCCTCCGGCGTGTCCGAAGGGATCAGCCAGTCGGCGCGGGCGCGTTTTTCGGCGTCCGGCATCTGCCGCGCCAGGATCAGCCCCAGGGTCTCGTCGGTCATGCCGGGCCGCGCCAGCACACGGCGGCGCTGTGTCCCGGCATCGGTCGAGACGACGGCCACGCCGTCCACCACTTCGCGGGCGCCGGTCTCGAACAGCAGCGGGATGTCCAGCACGACAAGATCGCTGGCGCGGTGCCGGTCAAGGAACCCGGCCCGGTCGGCAGCGACCAGCGGATGCACGATCGCCTCGAGCCGGTCCAGCATCACCGGTGCCGCGGCAAGCGCCTGTTTCAGCATCGCGCGGTCGATCGCGCCCTGCGCCAGCGCGGTCGGGAAGACTGCGGCGACCGGGCCGACCGCCGCCCCGCCTGCCGCATAAAGCCGGTGCACCGCCTCGTCGGCATCCCAGACCGGCACGCCCATCTCGCGGAACATGGAGGCGGCGGTCGACTTGCCCATGCCGATGCTGCCCGTCAGGCCGAGGCGATAGGTCATTCCAGAACGATCCGCCGCGTCTCGTCATCGACCTCGGGGCGCTGACCGAACCAGCGTTCGAATCCCGGCGCCGCCTGATGCAGCAACATGCCCAGCCCGTCGACAATCCGGCAGCCACGGGCCTGCGCCTCGGCCAGGAACGGGGTCATCAGCGGCGTGTAGACAAGGTCGGTCACCAGCGCGTCGGGCGACAGCGCGTCCATCGGCACACGCAGGGGCTGCTTGCCCTGCATCCCCAGCGAGGTGGCGTTGACCACGGTCGCGGCACTATCCAGCATGTTGCCGGCCTGCGCCCAGTCATAGACCACCAGCCTCGCGCCGAATTCGGCCTTGATCTGGTCGGATCGCAAGCGGGTCCGGTTGGTGATGCGCAGTTCCGGCACGCCGCTGTCAAGCAGCGAGGCGACGACCGCCCGCGCCGCGCCCCCGGCACCGATCACCGCCGCAGGCCCGGCCGCGGGCTGCCAGTCGGGCGCCGATTGCCGCAGGTTTGCGATGAAGCCGTAGCCGTCGGTGTTGTCGGCGTGAATCCGGCCATCGGGGCGGAAGATCAGGGTGTTGGCGGCGCCAATCAGCGCGGCGCGGTCAGACACGCTGTCGGCCAGCGCAATGACGGCCTCCTTGTGCGGGATGGTGACATTGGCGCCGACAAAACCGGCGCGCGGCAGGATGCGCAGAACCTCGGCCAGATGCTCGGGCATCACGGGCAGCGGGACGTAATGGCCCGGAAGTCCGTAGCGGCGCAGCCAATGCGCATGGAGGCGCGGCGAGCGGGAATGCGCGATCGGCATTCCGATCACGCCGGCAAGGGGCGCGTGAACGATCGGGGGCGGGGACGTGTCTTCGGTCATCGGCCTGGCGCGAATTCTGATGCGATGTGCCAGACTAGGCCGGGCGCGGCGAGGAAAAAAGCCGTAGTTCCGCCCGAGCGACGCTTTTTTGCCCCACCAGAAAGCGGCTGTGGACAAGTGCGGGGGCAAACCGGCCCGGACGCTGTGCCCATCTCGGGACCCGGGCGGAAGGGGCAGTAGTCGCCAGAAAACGAAGCATGAACGGACCCGGGTCGTCCACAGGTGGATGAAGGATCGCGCTTGCGCCGCCGCTCTGTGGACAACCTTTCCGCACGGACTAATTCCACAAGGTTATCCACAGTTCATCTGTCTGATATAAAATACTTTTCCTGTCATACAGCCGGGTTTTGCGAAGGTTGTCCACAGAGCGCCCGACTGTGGATCAGCGCGAGAGCAACTGCGTCATCCCGCCATCCACAGCCCCTACTGCAACAACATTCCCTTTTCTCTTCTTTATAATTAAGTGGTGCCGAAACGAGGCCGAAATGACCGACCTGCTTGCCAGCGCCTATCCCTTCGTGAAGTCGTTTCACGTGATGGCCGTCATCGCGTGGATGGCGGGCCTGTTCTACCTGCCGCGGCTTTTCGTCTATCACGCGGAACGCGGCATGGCCGAGGGCGAGCCGCGAGCCAGTCTGACGGTCATGCAAGACAAGCTGCTGCGCGTGATCATGCGCCCGGCGATGGTTGCCACATGGCTCAGCGGGCTGACGCTGGTGCTGACGCCGGGAATCGTGGACTGGGGCCTTGCCTGGCCCTGGACAAAGGCGGCCTGCGTGCTGGCAATGACCTGGTTTCACGGCTGGTGCGCGGCAGAGCGGCGCCGGCTGGCTGGCGGTGCATCCCGTGGCGGGCGGCGCTATCGGCTGATGAATGAGGTGCCGACGCTGCTGATGATCGGGATCGTTCTGTCGGTGATCGTCAAGTTCTGAACGGGCGTCTCTCCGGCCAAAGATTGACTCCGGCCGCATTGCGGCCTATCTGGCCCGTGACCCCGGCCGTCCGGCGCGGGATTTCCCGTTGAAGATTCTGACATGCCGCGCATCGCGCCGCGGCCAGTGGTGACGCCCGATGACCGAAGAACGCCTGAACCTGTCGCAGCTGAAGGCCAAGAGCCCGGCCGATCTGCTGTCGATGGCCGAAGAGTGGGAGATCGAGAACGCCTCGACGATGCGGAAGGGCGAGATGATGTTCTCGATCCTGAAGGAGCATGCCGAGGAAGGCTGGGACATTGGCGGCGAGGGCGTCCTGGAGGTCGTGCAAGACGGCTTCGGCTTCCTGCGCTCGACCGAGGCCAACTACTTGCCCGGTCCTGACGACATCTATGTCAGCCCCGACATGATCCGGCAGCACAGTCTGCGCACCGGGGACAGTGTCGAAGGCGTGATCCGGGCCCCCGGCGAGAACGAGCGTTACTTTGCCCTGACCCGGGTCGAGCGCATCAATTTCGAGGATCCCGAAAAGGCGCGCCACAAGGTGGCTTTCGACAACCTGACGCCGCTTTATCCCGATGAGCGACTGAAGATGGAGATCGAGGACCCGACCATAAAGGATCGCAGCGCCCGGATCATCGACCTGGTGGCGCCAATCGGCAAGGGACAACGATCGCTGATCGTGGCGCCGCCGCGCACCGGCAAGACGGTCCTGTTGCAGAACATCGCCCATTCGATCGAGCGCAATCACCCGGAATGCTATCTGATCGTGCTGCTGATCGACGAGCGCCCGGAAGAGGTCACCGACATGCAGCGCAGCGTGCGCGGCGAGGTGATCTCGTCGACCTTCGACGAACCGGCCAGCCGCCATGTCGCCGTCAGCGAGATGGTGATCGAGAAGGCCAAGCGGCTTGTCGAGCACAAGCGAGATGTTGTGATCCTGCTGGATTCGATTACCAGACTTGGTAGGGCATTCAATACCGTGGTGCCAAGCTCGGGCAAGGTTCTGACCGGTGGTGTGGACGCGAACGCCCTGCAGCGACCAAAGCGGTTCTTCGGCGCGGCGCGAAACATCGAGGAGGGGGGGTCGCTGACGATCATCGCCACGGCGCTGATTGATACCGGATCGCGGATGGATGAGGTGATCTTCGAGGAGTTCAAGGGCACCGGCAACAGCGAGATCGTCCTGGATCGCAAGGTCGCCGACAAGCGCGTATTCCCCGCGATGGACATTCTGAAGTCCGGCACGCGGAAAGAGGAACTGCTGGTCGAGTCGCGTGATCTTCAGAAGACCTATCTGCTGCGGCGCATCCTGAACCCGATGGGCACGACAGATGCCATCGAGTTCCTGATCTCGAAGCTGAAGCAGACCAAGAGCAATTCGGAATTCTTCGACTCGATGAACGCCTGACGGGGCAGGCATGGATCTGATCTTTGCAGAGGCCACCCCGCCCGGGCGGGGTGGCGTTTCAGTTGTCAGGCTCAGCGGCCCGGGCGCGCGGCGGGCGGCCGAACAGCTTGCCGGGCCGCTGGATTCTGCCCGGCACGGCTATTTCCGCAAGCTGGCGCGTCATGAGGAAGAGCTTGACCAGGCCCTGGTGATCTGGTTCGAGGCCGGCGCAAGCTTCACCGGCGAGGAGGTGGCCGAGCTGCATCTGCACGGTGCGCCGGTCGTCGTGCGGCATGTCATGCGGGCTCTGGCCATGCTTGGCGCGCGCCAGGCCGAGGCCGGCGAGTTCACGCGACGCGCCTATCTGAACGGTCGGCTTGATCTGGCCGCCGTCGAGGGGCTGGGCGATCTTCTTGCCGCAGAAACGGACGCGCAACGGCGGATGGCGCTGAGGGCCGCCGGTGGAGAGCTGGCGCGGAATGCCGAGCGCTGGCGCGGCATGCTGGTCAGGGCCGGCGCGCTGGTCGAGGCAAGCGTCGATTTCGCGGATGAAGACGTGCCGGAAGATGTCCCTGTCGAGGTCTTTCAGATCCTGGCGGATCTGTCCGACTTGCTGGAACGGGAGATCAGCGGTTTTCCGGCGGCGGAACGCCTGCGCACCGGTTTCGAGGTTGCCGTCATCGGTGAGCCCAATGCCGGAAAGTCGAGCCTCGTCAACCGGATCGCCCGCCGCGACGTGGCGATCGTGTCCGAGGTGGCCGGAACGACGAGGGACGTCATCGAACTGCGTCTGGACCTTGGCGGCCTGGCAGTCACCCTGCTTGATACGGCGGGCCTGCGCGACAGCGAGGATCAGGTGGAATCCATCGGAATTGCACGGGCTCGTGCGCGCGCCGAGGCGGCGGACCTGCGTGTTCATCTTTCGCCACTCGGTGTGGCCGATGCCCTGCTGTGGCGGCCCGGCGACGTCGTTGCGCGGAGCAAGGCGGATCTTGGCGACGGAAGCGGCGGACTTGCGGTGTCGGCAACCACCGGAGACGGGATCGCCGACCTGCTGGCGGCGATACGGCAGGAGTTGAATGGTCGCGTGGCGGGCGCCGGGATCGTCAGCCATGATCGGCAGGCAAGATCGCTGTCGGATGCGCGCGATGCCATCGCCGCCGTTGCGGACCTTCCGGCCGAGTTTCTGGCCGAGGCGATCCGGCAGGCGGCGGCCTCGCTGGACAAACTCCTTGGCAGAATTGGCGCGGAGGACTATCTGGATGAAATCTTCGCGTCCTTCTGCGTTGGTAAGTGAGGAGTGTTTCACGTGAAACATTTTGATGTTGTCGTGATCGGTGGCGGACATGCGGGGGTCGAAGCTGCCTGTGCATCGGCGCGCATGGGGTCAACGACGGCGCTGGTGACCATGCGGCGAGAGGACATCGGCACGCTGTCGTGCAATCCCGCCGTGGGCGGACTCGGCAAGGGCCATCTCGTGCGCGAGATCGACGCCCTCGACGGGGTCATGGGCCGGATCGCCGACCGAGCAGGCATCCAGTTCAGGCTTCTGAACCGACGCAAGGGGCCCGCGGTTCAGGGCCCGCGGGCGCAGATGGACCGCGCAGCCTATCGTCGCGAAGCGATGCAGACTGTTGCGACGCAGCCGGGCCTTGCGGTCATGATCGACGAGGTTGTCGACCTGACGATCTCGGGCGGCATGGTCGCCGGTCTGACTCTGAAGGCTCACGGCGAGATTTTGGCCGCTTCGGTCGTGGTGACCACCGGGACATTTCTGAATGGCGTCATTCACATCGGCGATCAAAGCCGCCCCGCAGGCCGCTGGGGCGACGACGCCTCAGCAAGTCTCGCCGGGTCGCTGCATCGCCTCGGGCTGCCCACCGGACGACTGAAAACGGGAACGCCCCCGCGCCTCGATGGGCGCAGCATCGACTGGTCGCGCGTCGGCAGCCAGCCCGGGGACGATATTCCGGCGATGTTTTCCTATCTGCATGATCGCACCTTCCTGCCGCAGGTCCCCTGCGGGGTCACGGCCACAAACGCCCGGACGCACCGGATCATCCACGATAACATCCGGCTGTCGGCAATGTATGGCGGGCACATCTCTGGGAAGGGGCCGCGCTACTGTCCGTCCATCGAAGACAAGGTCCTGCGCTTCGCCGACAAGGAGTCTCACCAGGTCTTCCTCGAACCCGAGGGCCTGGAGGACGATACCGTGTATCCCAACGGCATCTCGACCTCCCTGCCCGAACCCGTCCAGGCCGCTTATGTGAGGACGATGGAGGGCCTTGAAGACGCCGTCATCACCCAGCCTGGCTACGCGGTCGAATACGATTATATAGATCCCCGCGCACTGGACGCGACGCTGAAAGTCCGGGATGTCCAAGGGCTGTATCTGGCCGGTCAGATCAACGGAACGACGGGCTATGAGGAGGCTGCCGCCCAGGGCCTTGTCGCGGGTCTCAATGCGGCCTTGTCCAGCCAGGGCCGCCCATCCGCCCTGTTCAGCCGGACAGAAAGCTATATCGGCGTGATGGTCGACGATCTGACGACGCATGGCGTCACCGAACCCTACCGCATGTTCACCTCGCGGGCCGAGTTCCGCCTGTCGCTTCGGGCAGACAATGCCGATCAGCGGCTGACCCCGTTCGGCATCGAGCTTGGCTGTGTGTCGCAGGACCGGCGCGACCGCTTTGCAGCTCGGCAGGGGCGCTACGCCGCCGCACGGGCAGCGACCGAAAATTGCCGCTTCACCCCAGCCCAACTTCAGAAGGCCGGGTTCAATGTGCGCCAGGACGGCCAGCCACGATCGGTTTTCATGCTTCTTGGCGGGGCGGATACCGACCTTGAACTTCTCGCATCCGTCATGCCGGGCTTGGCGGATGTGCCGAAAGACACGCTTCAGCAGTTGAAGAATGATGCGCTTTATCAACAGTTTGCCGACCGTCAAGCCCGAGACGCGGCAATCCTGCGGCAAGATGAGGCCATTCCGCTGCCCGCCGATCTGGATTATGCCGACCTGCCCGGCCTGTCTGGCGAACTCGCGTCCAAACTGGGCGCGGCGCGGCCGGCGACGCTGGCGGCGGCATCGCGGATTGAGGGTATGACCCCCGCGGCCCTGACCCTGCTGGTCGCCGTGTCGCGATCCCGGCGGCGCCAGCGCGCATGACGCAGAATGTTTCACGTGAAACACTCGACCGCCTCACCTGCTATGCCGCGCTCGTCCGGCAGTGGAATCCGCGGATCAATCTGGTGGCACCCTCCACGCTCGCGCAACTCGAGGCGCGCCACATCGACGATTCGATGCAGATTGCCCAGCATGCCGACCCAGGCGACGGCGTTTGGGCCGATCTTGGCAGCGGTGGCGGTCTTCCCGGCCTCATTCTCGCCGCGATCTATGCGGACCGCCCGGCCCGCTTTTGCCTTGTTGAAAGCGATCAGCGCAAGGCTGCCTTCCTGCGAACGGCCATCCGCGAGATGGGCCTTCCGAACGCCACTGTCATCGCCCGGCGGATCGAGGCGGTGGATCCGCTGAATGCCGCCGACATCTCGGTCCGCGCGCTTGCCCCGCTTCCGTGCCTCATGCCATACATGGAAATGCATCTTGCAACGCAGGGACAGGCTTGGCTGATGAAGGGCGAAAACTGGCGGCAAGAGGTCTCGGAAGCGCGCAAGCTTTGGCGATTCGATCTCGACCATTTCCCCAGCCGCACTCATCCGGCGGCAGCCATCCTCAAGATCAGCGGAGTATCGCATGTCTGACCACAACATCGTGGCGATCGCCAACCAGAAGGGCGGCGTCGGCAAGACCACGACAGCGATCAACCTCGGCGCTGCGCTGGCCGAGGCTGGCTACCCGGTGCTGCTGGTCGATCTCGATCCGCAGGGCAATGCCTCGACCGGTCTGGGGATCGACAGCGACAAGCGGGACCTGACGGTTTACGATTTGCTGGCGGGGCAGCACAGCCTCCAGGACTGCGCGGTGGCCACCTCGATCGAGAATCTGGGCATCGTTCCCGCGACGCCCGACCTGTCTTCAGCCGATGTCGATCTGGCGCAGGCGCAGGACCGCACCCGCCTTCTGCGCCGCAAGCTGGAGGCCGCCCCGTCCGGCAGCATCGTTCTGATCGACTGCCCGCCCGCCCTCGGGTTGCTCACGGTGAACGCGATGGTCGCCGCCGATGCCGTTCTTGTTCCGCTGCAGGCCGAGTTCTACGCGCTTGAAGGGCTGTCGCAGCTGCTGACCACGGTCCGCGAGGTTCGCCAGACCGCCAACCCGGCGCTGCGGATCAATGGCGTTTTGCTGACCATGTCTGATTACCGCAACAACCTTGCCCAGCAGGTCGAGGCCGATGCCCGCGCAACCCTTGGCGAACTGGTCTATCCGACCGTGATTCCTCGGAATGTTCGCGTTTCCGAGGCGCCATCCCACGCCAAGCCGGTTCTCAGCTATGATCCTTCGTCGAAGGGCAGCGCGGCTTATCGCCAATTCGCGGCCGAATTCGCCGCACGCCTGAAACTGGTTCCCGAGGAGGCCTGAAATGACCGACAGCAAGCTTGCCAAGCGTGGCCTGGGCCGCGGGCTTTCCGCGCTCATGGCCGACATGGACCTGGCGGAACCGGCGCCGACCGCAGCCGCCCCGCGCGACCGCACCATGATCCCGATCGAGCAGCTGACCGCCAATCCCGACCAGCCGCGCCGCAGCTTTGCCCCCGAGGCGTTGCAGGAACTGGCCGACTCGCTGCGCGCGCGGGGGGTGTTGCAGCCGTTGATCGTGCGACCGCACCCGCAAGACGCCGGGCTCTACCAGATCGTTGCGGGCGAGCGGCGCTGGCGTGCCGCGCAGATGGCCCAGCTGCACGAGATGCCGGTCATCATCCGCGAGCTGTCCGATACCGAAGTGCTTGAAATCGCCATCATCGAGAACATCCAGCGCGCCGACCTCAATGCCATCGAGGAGGCGGCTTCGTTCCGCCAGCTGATGGACCGCTTCGGCCATACGCAGGAACGACTGGCCGAGGCGCTGAACAAAAGCCGCAGCCACATCGCCAACCTGCTGCGCCTGTTGAACCTGCCCGATCCCGTCCAGGACATGGTCAAGGATGGAAAGATCTCGTCTGGCCATGCGCGGGCGCTTGTCACGGCGCCGAATGCCCTGCATTTGGCGCGGAAAGTGGTCGAAAAGGGCCTGTCGGTGCGCGAGACCGAGGATCTCGTTCGCAAGCAGAGCGCGGGCGAATCCGCGCCAAGGCCCGCCGCTGCCCGGCGGGTCGAGAAGGACGCCGATACCCGCGCGCTTGAATCGGACCTGTCAGCGCATTTGAAGATGGGGGTGGCGATCACCCATTCGGGCGACGGTGCAGGGACCATCGCGATCTCTTACCGAGATCTGGATCAGCTTGATGCGCTGTGCCAACTGTTGGGTGGGAACCGCTGATCTGGTGTAATCCTAGAAATAAAACACTACATCTGGTGCCTAAATGCTTGGCCGAGTTACCAGATAAACACTCACCGCGACGCAGATGCAGGCCTGGATCGCGACAACCCAATGCGGCACGCCCAGCCACAGTGCCAGCGCGATCCCCGAGGACATGGCAAGCACCGCCCAGATCTTGGCCAGCCTGCCGACGGCGCCGCGTTCCTGCCAGGCCCTGACCGGCGGCCCGTAGGTCGGATGCTCCAGGATCCGGCGGCGCAGCCTGGGTGAGCTTCGGGCAAAGGCCCAGGCGGCGACCAGGAGGAACGGCACCGTCGGCATGATGGGCAGGGCGATGCCGAGGATGCCCAGTCCCAGGGCAAGGCAGCCCAGGGTCAGCCAGAGGGCCCGCATCGTCACGCCGCCAGTTCGCGCAGGATCGCGTTCAGAACAGGCCGCCCCGCTGCCGTGGCGCGCAGCCTGCCCGCCTCGCACCGGACCATGCCCAGATCCTCCAGCCGCGCGATCGCGCCACCATCCAGAGGCGCCCCCGCCAGTCGGGCATGGCGCGCCAGATCCAGCCCTTCGCTCAGCCGCATCGCCATCAGCAGATACTCCGTCGCCTGCTCCTGTGGCGGAACCAACGCGCGCAGCGACTCTGCCGTTCCACGCGCCTCGACCGCCTCAAGCCAGGCCGTAGGCATGGCATGCGCCTCGGTCGCCATGCGCCCCTCGGGCAGGCTGATCCGCCCATGCGCGCCGGGCCCGACGGCCGCCCAGTCGCCCTGCCGCCAATAGATCAGGTTGTGCCGGCTTTCCGACCCCGGCGCGGCATGGTTCGAGATTTCATAGCCCGCCATGCCCCACGCGGCGCAGATATCCTGCGTCTCCAGATACATGTCGGCGGCCAGGTCATCGTCGGGCAGTCCCCGAAGCCCGCCGGCCGCCGCCCGCGCCCCGAAGGCCGTCCCCGGCTCGATGGTCAGTTGGTACAGCGACAGGTGATCCACCGCCATCTGCAGCGCCTCTTGCAGTTCGGCGCGCCACGCGGCGGCGGTCTGGCCCTGCCGCGCATAGATGAGGTCAAAGCTGACCCGCCCGAAACAGTCCCGCGCGACGTCGAAGGCCGCCCGCGCCTCGGCGACCGAATGCATCCGCCCCAACCGGCGCAGGTCATCGTCGTTCAGCGCCTGGATGCCCATCGACAGCCGATTCACGCCGGCATCGGCATAGCCGCGAAAGCGGGCCTTCTCGACGCTTGTGGGGTTTGCCTCCAGCGTGATCTCGATGTCGTTTGCGAAGCCCCAGGCGGCGCGCGCCGCGCCGATCACGCGATCAACGGTCTCGGGCGCCATCAGCGAGGGCGTGCCGCCACCAAGGAAGATGCTGTTGAGGTGCCGGCCGGGCAGTTCCGCGCCCAGCCGCCCGATCTCGGCGCACAGCGCCTCGGCCCATCGGGGCTGATCGACCCGGGCCGCGACATGGCTGTTGAAATCGCAATAGGGGCATTTCGCCGCGCAGAAGGGCCAGTGGACATACAGGCCGAAGCCGCCATGGCGCCAATCCTCGGCGGCAACAGGGCCGTCCGCGCTCATGCCCGCATCGCGGTGACTTCGATCTCGACCAGCATCTCGGGCCGGATCAGGTCGGCGATGATCATGGTGGCCGCCGGGCGGATCTCGGCGAAGGCCGCGCCGAGGACCGGCACCAGATCGTCCAGCAAGGCCCGGTCGACCAGCGTATACTGGACGCGAACGATGTCCTGCGGGGAAAAACCCGCCTCGTCCAGCACCGCGAAGATCGTCGCAAGACAGTTGCGGGCCTGGCCAGCGACATCCTCTGGCATCACCATGCTGGCGTAGTCATAGCCGGTGACGCCGGAGAGAAAGCACCAGCCGCCCTTCACCACTGCCCGGCTGTAGCCCATCGTCGCCTCGAACGGCGAGCCTGTCGAGATCCTATGCAAAGCAGCCCTCGATCAGCGCCGCGACCGCCCGTGCCCGGTGGCTCAGCCGGTTCTTCTGCTCGGCGGTCATCTCGCCCAGGGTCATGTCATGGCCGTCGGGCATGAAGATGGGGTCGTAGCCATGCCCATGCACCCCGCGCGGCGGCCAGACCACGCGACCCGGCAGGACGCCCTCGACGATCTCGTCATGGCCGTCGGGCCACATCAGCACCAGCGTGCAGCGGAACTGGGCGCGGCGCGGATCGGGCGCGCCGCGCGCCTCAAGCTCGCGCCAGGTGCGCGCCATCGCCATGCCGAAATCGCGTCCCTCGCCGGTCTCTGCCCAGTCCGCCGTGTGGACGCCGGGCGCGCCGTCCAGCGCATCGACGCAGATGCCGCTATCGTCCGAGAGGGCGGGCAGGCCCGTCGCGGCGACCGCGGCGCGGGCCTTGATCCGGGCATTGCCGGCAAAGCTGTCCTCGGTCTCCTCGGGCTCGGCCAGCCCGGCCTCGGCAGCACCCATCACCGCGACCCCGAAGGGCGCCAGCAGGGCGCGCATCTCGGCCAGCTTGCCGGCGTTGTGCGTGGCCACCAGCAGCTGCCGCCCCTCGAACTGCCTCATGTCAGCGCGGCCTTCTGCGCCGCGACCAGGTCGGCCATGCCGGCCTCGGCAAGGTCGAGCAGCGTGGTCATCTGCGCCCGCGAGAAGGTGGCGCCCTCGGCCGACATCTGCACCTCGATCAGCCGCCCGGCGCCGGTCAGCACGAAGTTGCCGTCGGTGCCGGCCTCGCTGTCCTCGGCATAGTCCAGATCCAGCACCGGCTGGCCGGCATAGACGCCACAGCTGACCGCCGCCACATGATCGAGGATCGGGTCGCTGGTCAGCGCGCCGGATTTCAGCAGCCGGTTCACCGCCAGCCGCAGCGCCACCCATCCGCCGGTGATCGCCGCGCAGCGGGTGCCGCCATCGGCCTGGATCACGTCGCAATCGATCGTGATCTGGCGCTCTCCCAGGGCGCTGCGGTCCACGCCGGCGCGCAGGCTGCGGCCGATCAGCCGCTGAATCTCCTGCGTCCGGCCCGACTGCTTGCCCTGCGCGGCCTCGCGGCGATTGCGGGTGTTGGTGGCGCGCGGCAGCATCCCGTATTCGGCCGTCACCCAGCCCAGCCCGGTGCCCTTCAGGAAGCGCGGCGGGTTTTCCTCGATCGAGGCCGTGCACAGCACATGCGTTTCGCCGACCCGGATCAGGCAGGATCCCTCGGCATGCCGCATCACCCCGGTTTCAATTGAAATCGGGCGCATTTGGCTTAGATTCCGGCCAGAGGGGCGCATGGGCAGTCCTTTCCGATGAAGATTGGCTGCCCCATACAGGTCCGCGCCCCCTCCACGCAAGCCCGCGAGGCACATGAGCCAGGAAACGCTGCTGTCAGAGCTGAACGACCGGTCCCGCGAGGTGTTCCGCCGGGTGGTCGAAACCTATCTCGAAACCGGCGAGCCGGTCGGATCGCGCACGCTGACAAGGGCGCTGTCGGAAAAGCTGAGCGCGGCGACGATCCGCAACGTGATGCAGGACCTCGAACTCATGGGGCTCCTCGACAGCCCGCATGTCTCGGCCGGGCGCATGCCCTCGCAGCAGGGCCTTCGGCTGTTCGTGGACGGAATGATGGAGGTCGATGCCGTCGCCCCCACCGACCGCGCGGCCATCGACCAGACGCTTGGCAATGACGATCCCGACACCGGGCTGCTGCTGGACCGGATCAGCACGGCGCTGAGCTCGATCACCCGCGGCGCCTCGCTGGTGCTGATGCCCAAGCACGAGGCGCCGGTGCGCCACATCGAATTCGTCAGCCTCGCGCCCGACCGCGCGCTGGTGGTGCTGGTCTTTGCCGATGGCCATGTCGAGAACCGCGTCTTCACGCCGCCCGCCGGCCAGACCCCGTCCTCGATGCGCGAGGCGGGCAATTTCCTGAACGCCATGGCCGAGGGCCGCACCCTGTCGGAACTGCGCAGCCACATGGCCAGCCAGATCGCCGAGCGGCGCCGCGAGCTTGACGTGCTGGCGGCCGAGCTGGTCGAATCCGGCCTTGCGCTGTGGGGTGCCGAGACCACCGATCCGCGGCTGATCGTGCGCGGCCGCGCCAACCTTCTGGATCGCGAGGCCGCCGACATCGACCGGATCCGCGTCCTCTTCGACGATCTCGAACGCAAGCGCGACATCGTCGAGTTTCTCGAGCTGACCGAGAAGGGCGAGGGGGTGCGCATTTTCATCGGCTCCGAGAACAAGCTTTTTTCACTTTCGGGTTCCGCTCTGGTGGTTTCACCCTATATGAATGCCGACCGGAGGATTGTGGGCGCCGTGGGCGTGATCGGACCGACGCGGCTGAATTACGGGCGCATCGTGCCGATCGTCGACTACACGGCGCAGCTGGTCGGGCGAGTGTTGTCCGGCCGCAAAGGATGAGTGGAAGATGACCGAGCAGAACGAACCGCCGATGGACGACTATCTGGAAGATCCGCTGGCCGATCCCGCCGACGAGATCCTGCGCCTCGAGGCCGAGCGCGACGAATTCCGCGACAAGTGGATGCGGGCGCTGGCCGATGCCGAGAATTCGCGCAAGCGCGCCGAAAAGGACCGCCGCGATGCCGAACAGTATGGCGGCTCGCGGCTGGCGCGCGATCTGCTGCCGGTGCATGACGCGCTGACCCGCGCGCTGGACGCCGCCACCGAGGACCAGCGCGCCGCCTCGGCCGCGCTGATCGAGGGGGTCGAGCTGACCCTGCGCGAGCTGTCGAACGTCTTTGCCAAGCACGGCATCACGGTCATCACGCCCAAGGCAGGCGACAAGTTCGATCCCAGCTTTCACGAGGCCATGTTCGAGGCCGCGCTGCCCGGCACCGTGGCCGGACAGATCATCCAGGTGATGGACAACGGCTTCCGCCTGCACGACCGGCTGCTGCGCCCGGCCAAGGTCGGCGTCAGCTCGACCCCGGCAAGCTGACCCCGCGATCGCGGCCGCTACAACCTTCCTCTGACTTGCCGATTGTTCCCGGGCGCGCGAGGCTTGGGGACATTCGGTCATCGGAGGAGGGGACCATGGCGAGTACCGAGGGGGTGATGATTCACCCGGCCGTCGACCACGGCATAAAACCGGGCAATGCAAGCTTTTCGGGCGGCACGCTGAGTTGCCATTGCAGCAGCAACCCGGTCAAGGTCCGTGTCGGCGGACAGACCGCCCACAACCATGTCTGCGGCTGCACCAAGTGCTGGAAGCCCGACGGTGCGATCTTCAGCCAGGTCGCGGTCGTGTCGCGTGACGCGGTCGAGGTGGTCCAGGGCGCCGACAAGCTGGAAATCGTCAATGCCGACGCGCCGATCCAGCGGCACCGCTGCAAGGATTGCGGCGTGCACATGTATGGCCGGATCGAGAACAAGGACCATCCGTTCTACGGGCTGGATTTCGTGCATACCGAACTGTCGTCGGAAGACGGCTGGTCGGCGCCCGAATTCGCGGCCTTCGTCAGCTCGATCATTGAATCGGGCGTCGATCCGTCGCGGATGGACGGCATCCGGTCGCGGCTGCGCGAACTTGGGCTGGAACCCTATGATGCCCTGTCGCCACCGCTGATGGACGCCATCGCCACGCATATCGCCAAACGCTCGGGTGCGCTGGCGGCTTGACGGCGGCGAAGTTCGTCCGGACAGAACCACCCCGGGGGGGCCGCATCGCCGGCCCCCTCGGCCATGACCGAAACGCCCGATCGGAACGATAGGAGTAGAGACGATGAGAACCCGTGCCGCCGTGGCCCTCGAGGCCGGAAAACCGCTGGAAGTGATGGAGGTCAATCTCGACGGGCCGAAGGCAGGCGAGGTGATGGTCGAGATCAAGGCGACCGGCATCTGCCACACCGACGAATTCACCCGCTCGGGCGACGACCCCGAGGGGCTGTTCCCGGCGATCCTGGGCCATGAGGGCGCGGGCGTCGTGGTCGAGGTCGGCCCCGGCGTCACCTCGGTCAAGCCGGGCGATCACGTCATCCCGCTGTACACGCCCGAATGCCGGCAATGCGCCTCCTGCCTGTCGGGCAAGACCAACCTCTGCACGGCGATCCGCGCGACGCAGGGGCAGGGGATGATGCCCGACGGCACCTCGCGCTTCTCGATGCTGGATGGCACGCCGATCCATCACTACATGGGCTGCTCGACCTTCTCGAACTTTACCGTCCTGCCGGAAATCGCGGTGGCCAAGGTCCGCGAGGACGCGCCCTTCGACAAGATCTGCTACATCGGCTGCGGCGTGACGACCGGAATCGGCGCGGTGATCAACACCGCCAAGGTCGAGATCGGCGCCAAGGCGGTGGTCTTCGGCCTCGGCGGGATCGGGCTGAACGTGCTACAGGGCCTGCGGCTGGCCGGCGCCGACATGATCATCGGCGTCGATCTGAACGACGACCGGCAAGAGATGGCGACGCGCTTCGGCATGACGCATTTCATCAACCCCACCAAGGTCGAGAACGTGGTGCAGGAAATCGTCAACATGACGAAGACCCCCTTCGACCAGATCGGCGGCGCGGATTACAGCTTTGACGCCACCGGCAACGTCAAGGTGATGCGGCAGGCGCTGGAATGCACCCATCGCGGCTGGGGCCAGTCGGTCATCATCGGCGTGGCGCCCGCCGGGGCCGAGATCAGCACACGCCCGTTCCAGCTGGTCACTGGCCGGGTCTGGAAGGGCACCGCCTTCGGCGGCGCGCGCGGCAGGACCGACGTGCCGAAGATCGTCGACTGGTACATGGACGGCAAGATCGAGATCGACCCGATGATCACCCATACCCTGTCGCTGGACGACATCAACAAGGGCTGGGACCTGATGCATTCGGGCGAATCGATCCGCTCGGTCGTGCTTTACTGATCCTTCAGGTCTGCTTAGGTAAAAGGACGGCGGGGCCGATGGTCCCGCCGTCGCCATGAGAACAAACCGAGGAGCAGGGCCCATGCGTCACCAGTGGCTGGACGATGACGACGACGACGAGGACGAGGACGACCGCCGCCACAAGGGCGACAAGGACGAGGGGCTGGGCCTTCCCGAGGGCGACAAGATCGGCAAGCTGTATTTCAGGTCGCGCACGGTGATCGTCGCCGGGGCGATCAACGACAAGCTGGCGCAGCGCACGGTCGCGCATCTTCTGGCCCTGGCCGAGGACAGCGACAAGCCGATCAACATGCTGATCTCGTCGCCCGGCGGGCATGTGGAATCGGGCGACATGATCCACGACGTGATCAAGTTCATCCGCCCGACGGTGCGCACCATCGGCTCGGGCTGGGTGGCCTCTGCCGGCGCGCTGATCTTCGTCGCGGCGAAGAAGGAAAACCGCTACTGCCTGCCCAATACGCGCTTTCTGATCCACCAGCCCTCGGGCGGGATCGGCGGCACCTCGTCGGACATGATGATCCAGGCCGAACAGGTCCGGCTGATGCGCGACCGGCTGAACCAGATCTTTGCCGAGGCGACCGGCCAGCCGATCGAGCGGATCGAGAAGGACACCCAGCGCGACTTCTGGCTGAACACCCAGGAGGCGCTGGACTACGGCCTTCTGGGCCAGGTGATCCGCTCGGCAGAAGAGCTGACATGACGGCGCGCGGGGTGTCTGTCCGCCCCGCGACGCCGGCCGATCACGACGCCATCTGGGCGATCCTGAAGCCGGTCTATCGCGCGGGAGAGACCTATTGCATCCCGCGCGACGTGACCCGCGCCGAGGCGCTGGCCGACTGGTTCGCGCAGCCCTTCACGGTGTTCGTGGCGCTTGCCGAGGGGCGGATCGTCGGCACCAGCCATGTCGGCGCCAATCGCCCGGCCGGCGGCTCGCATGTCGCCAATGCCTCCTTCGCGACCGATCCTGCGGCGCGGGGCAGGGGCGTGGCGCGGGCGCTGGTCGATCATGCCAAGGGCTGGGCGCGGCAGATGGGCTTTGCGGCGATGCAGTTCAACTTCGTCGTCTCGACCAATGCCGATGCCGTCCATTTGTGGCAGAAAGCCGGTTTTGCCATTGTCGGCCGGCTGCCGGGGGCGTTTCGTCACCCGCAGCAAGGGCCGGTCGATGCGCTGGTCATGTTCCACGACCTGAAGGAGACATCCGATGAGCCTTGAGACCCTGTCCGAGAATCGCAGCTTTGGCGGCACGCAGGGCGTCTATCGCCACCGCTCGGAGGCGACCGGCACCGACATGACCTTCGGGCTGTTCCTGCCCGAACACGCGCAGCACGGCCGGGTGCCGGTTCTGTGGTATCTGTCCGGCCTGACCTGCACGCACGAGAATGCGATGACCAAGGCCGCCGCGCAGGGCTGGTGCGCCGAGGCCGGCATCGCCATCGTCTTTCCCGACACCTCGCCGCGCGGCGAGGACGTGGCCGATGACGAGGCCTATGACCTGGGCAAGGGCGCGGGCTTCTATGTCAACGCCACGCAGGACCCGTGGAAGCCGCATTTCCGGATGTGGCACTATGTCGTGCATGAACTGCCCGAACTGGTCGGCGACACATTCGCCGTGGATCGCGACGCCATGGGCATCACCGGCCATTCGATGGGCGGGCACGGCGCGCTGACCATCGCGATGACGCATCCCGACCGTTACCGCTCGGTCTCGGCCTTCGCGCCGATCGCCAACCCGACTGAATCCGACTGGGGCCGCAAGCAGTTGACCGCCTATCTGGGCGAGGATCGCGACGCCTGGCGCGCCCATGATTCCACGATCCTGATGACCGAACGCGGCTATCCCGGCGAGGTGCTTATCGACCAGGGCGGCAGCGACCAGTTCCTGGATCTGCTGAAGCCCGAGGCGCTGGCCCATGCGATGATGGCGCGCCGCCAGCCCGGCCAGTTCCGCATGCAGCCGGGCTATGACCACAGCTATTTCTTCGTGCAAAGCTTCATGGCCGACCATGTGCTGTGGCACGCCGAACGGCTGATCTGACGGATTGCCGATCCTTCCCGGTCGCCTTGCCGAACGGGCCTCAGACTTTAGGGGCAAGTGGCAAGGCGTCTGATTGACGACAGGGGGTGCGCATCCAAGACTGCTGCCATGGACAAGCTGCGGTGGGAGGAAATCTGCAGCACATGATCCTACAGCGGAGGAACACCTGATGAGATACCTGTTGACCAGCGCCTGCGCGGCGCTGCTGATGACCGGTGCCGTGGCCCATGCCAATGAAAGCGTGCTTGCCGAGACGGCCAAGCCCGAGCAGTGGGCCATCCAGACCGGCAACTACGCCAACACGCGCTATTCCGAACTGGATCAGATCACCCGCGAGAATGTCGGCGACCTGCGCGTCGCCTGGACCTTCTCGACCGGCGTGCTGCGCGGCCATGAGGGCAGCCCCCTGGTGATCGGCGACGTGATGTATGTGCACACGCCCTTCCCCAACAACATCTTCGCGCTGGATCTGGCCAATGACGGCAAGATCCTGTGGCGTTACGAACCGCAGCAGGACCCCGAGGTGATCGCGGTGATGTGCTGCGACACCGTCTATCGCGGCGTGGCCTATGCCGACGGCATGATCCTGTCGCATCAGGCCGACACGACGCTGGTGGCGCTGGACGCCAAGACCGGCGAAGAGAAGTGGAAGGTCAAGACGGGCGACCCGGCCATCGGCGAGACCAACACCGCGACCGTGCTGCCGGTCAAGGACAAGGTGATCGTCGGCGTCTCAGGCGGCGAATACGGCGTGCGCGGCCGGGTGACGGCCTACAATCTGTCGGACGGATCCGAAGCCTGGAAGGCCTATTCCACCGGCCCGGACGAGGAAATGCTGGTCGATCCCGAGAACACGATGGTTCTCGGCAAGCCGATCGGCAAGGACAGCAGCCTCAACAGCTGGGAAGGCGACCAGTGGAAGATCGGCGGCGGCACCACCTGGGGCTGGTATTCCTATGACCCCGAACTGAACCTGATCTATTACGGGACCGGCAACCCCTCGACCTGGAACCCCAGCCAGCGGCCGGGCGACAACAAGTGGTCGATGACCATCATGGCCCGCGACGCCGATACCGGCATGGCCAAGTGGTTCTACCAGATGACGCCGCATGACGAATGGGACTTCGACGGCGTGAACGAGATGATCCTGACCGATCAGGAGATCGACGGGACGCCCCGCAAGCTGCTGACCCATTTCGACCGCAACGGCCTCGGCTACACGCTGGACCGCGAGACCGGCGAATTGCTGGTGGCCGAGAAGTATGACCCGGCCGTGAACTGGACGACCGGCGTCGACATGGACCCGAATTCGGACACCTATGGCCGCCCGGCCGTGGTTGCCGAATACTCGACCGCGCAGAACGGCGAGGACACCAACACCACCGGCGTCTGCCCGGCGGCGCTGGGGTCGAAGGACCAGCAACCGGCGGCCTTCTCGCCCAAGACGAACCTGTTCTACGTGCCGACCAACCATGTCTGCATGGACTACGAACCGTTCCGTGTGGCCTATACCGCGGGCCAGCCCTATGTCGGCGCCACGCTGTCGATGTATCCCGCGCCCGACAGCCATGGCGGCATGGGCAACTTCATCGCCTGGGACGGCGTGAAGGGCGAGATCAAGTGGTCGCTGCCGGAACAGTTCTCGGTCTGGTCGGGCGCGCTGGCGACCGCGGGCGACGTGGTCTTCTACGGCACGCTTGAGGGCTTCCTGAAGGCCGTCGACGCCGAGACCGGGGAAGAGCTGTACAAGTTCAAGACCCCCTCGGGCATCATCGGCAACGTCATGACCTATGTGTCGGGCGGCAAGCAGTATGTCGGCGTGCTGTCGGGCGTCGGCGGCTGGGCCGGCATCGGTCTGGCGGCCGGTCTGACCAACCCGAATGACGGTCTGGGCGCCGTGGGCGGTTATGCCGCGCTCAGCGACTATACCGAACTGGGCGGCCAGCTGACCGTGTTCGAACTGCCCGGCGATGTCGCCGCGGCACCGGCAACCGAGGAAGCCCCGGCCGACGGGACCACCAGCGGCTAATACTTTCGTTCCGCAAGAGCGAAGTTGATCTGTGAAAGGACCGCCCCAGCGATAGACTGGGGCGGTTCTGTCTGAAGAGAGCAGGCAGCCTGAGATTTGGGAGGAAGACCATATGAAAGCCATCAGCAGCCTTGCGGCGCTGGTCCTTGGCGCGTTCGTGGCCGGCGCGGCCTTCGCGCAGACCGACGCGGCCGGAGACACGCCCCCGGCCGAAGCCGGCGCAGGCGCGGCGGCCGCGGTGTCGGGCACTGCCGAGGCGCCGGCGGCGGATGCCGCGGCCGCAGAACCGGCGGATGCCGGCGGCGGTGACGCGGCGGCAGGCAAGGTTCTGGCCAATGGCATGGACATCACCCCCGCGAACATGGAAAACGGGCGCTGGTACAATGCCGACGGAATTCCGGTCTACAAGATCGACGAGGACGGCACCGTCGACTTCGCGACCTTCAACGGCTATCGCCGTTATTCGGCCGAATGCCATGTCTGCCACGGTCCCGACGGCGAGGGGTCGACCTATGCGCCGGCGCTGAAGAACTCGGTGCTGCGGATGGACTACTACGACTTCCAGCAGATCGTCGCATCGGGCAAGCAGGACGTGAACGCCGCGCAGAACCAGGTGATGCCGGCCTTTGGCACCAACAAGAATGTCTGGTGCTATATCGATGACATCTATGCCTATCTCCTGGCGCGCGGCACCGGCGACCTCCCGCGTGGCCGGCCCGCCAAGAAGGCCGACAAGCCCGACGAATTCACCGCGCAGGAAGATTCCTGCATGTCGATGTAAGATGGCGCATCGCCTCGCCCTTGCCATGATGCTGGCCACCTGCGCCGCGGTTCCGGCCGCGGCGCAGGTCGCCGACCTGCGCTCGACCACGGCGTTCCGGGTCTGCGCCGATCCTGCCAATGCGCCCATGTCGATGAAGGACGGCTCGGGCTTCGAGAACCGGCTGGCCGCGAAATTCGGCGAATGGCTGGGCCTCCCGGTGACCTACAGCTGGTTTCCCTCGGGCATGGGCTTCATCACCAAGACCCTGCGCGCCGGCACCTGCGACGTGGTGATGGGCTATGCGCAGGGCGACGAGCTGGTGCAGAACACCAACCACTACTACACCTCGGTCTTCGGGATCGTGGCCCGCAGGGACGGCCCGCTGGCCGATGTGGACCGGCTGGGCGATCCGGCGCTGAAGGGGCATCCGCTGGGCGTGATCGCGGGCAGCCCGCCCGCGACGATCATGGCGCGGGCCGGGCTGGCCAAGGACATGCGCGGCGCCGACCTGTTCGTGGATCGCCGCGTCGAGGACCCCGTGGGCGAGCTGATCGAGGGCGTCCGCGAGGGCAGCCTGGATGCCGCAGTGCTGTGGGGTCCGCTGGCCGGGCCGCGCCTGAAGGACGACCCCGACCTGCAGTTCACGCCGCTGTTGCAGGAAACGACCGGCCCGAAGATGTTCTATCGCATCACCATGGGTGTCAGACTGGGTGAACAGGAATGGAAACGCCAACTGAACAGCCTGATCCGTCGCCATCAGGACGAGATCGACGCCCTGCTGCACGAGGCGGGGGTGCCGCTGGTGGACGACTACGGCAAGGCCTTGGCGCCGTGATCCGCCGGCTGGCCATGCTGGTTCTGGTGGCCGCGCTGGCCGGCCCGGTCGCGGCGCAGGTCCCCGAACCCGACGACTACCGCGGCGAACCCTATCGCGCGCCGGTGCCTTCCACGCTGGCCGGGGCCGAGGTCGTCGACGCGGCCGGGGCCATCGCCCTGCACGCGCAGGGGGTGCCCTTCGTCGATGTGCTGCCGCGCAAGACCCGGCCGCCCGAACTGCCCGAAGGCACCGTCTGGCGCGAACCCCCGCACGAGACGATCCCCGGCGCGCTGTGGCTGTGGAACACCGGCTACCAGAAGCTGTCCGAGGTCGAACATGCGCGGCTGGTCGACGGGCTGGAAAAGGCCAGCGGCGGCGACCTGGCCGCGCCGCTGGTGATCTTCTGCCGCGCCGATTGCTGGATGAGCTGGAACGCCGCGCGCCGCGCCGTCGAGATGGGCTATCAGCGGATCAGCTGGTTTCCCGGCGGCATCGAGCAGTGGCAGGCCGCCGGCGGCGCCGCGCTGGTCAGCGCGGAACCTGTCGCCCCGTGAACTGGCCGAAGGCCCGTGGCCCGGCGGGGACCTCGATCGCCGCGCGCACCGACAGGCTGGCGGCATCGATGATCTGCACGCTGTCGGAATCCCAGTTGGCGACGACCACGCCGCTGCCATCGGGCAGGGCGGCGATCCCCTCGGGATAGTCGCCGGTGACCACCTCGCCGGTGATCTCCAGCGTGCGCGGGTCGAACACCGTCAACGTCCCGGCATACTGGTTGGTGACAAAGCCGCGGCCGGCCGCGAAGGCCACCGCATAGGGATGGCTGCCGGTCGGCACCGCGCCGATCAGCCGCCCGGCGATCGGGTCGATGACCGAGACGCGGTTGCCCTGCACATCGGCTGTCCACAGCCGTCCGTCATGGAATGTCAGCCCGAAGGGATGTTCGCCGGCGGTCCGCACCCGCCGCAACAGCCGCCCGGTCATCGCGTCGAAGATGCTGACCGCGTTGGCGTCGCGATCCGCCGTGGCCACCAGCACCCCGTCGGGGCTGACCGCGACCCCCGCCGGGGCATCGCCGGTGGCTGCCGACCACAAGGGCGCCAGCCCCGCATCCAGCCGCGTCAGCCTGTCGCCGAACCAGTCGGTCACGAAGATCCCGCCGCCCGGCGCCACCGCGACACCGAAGGCGCCCTCGCCCAGATCGGCCTTCGCCACCAGCCTCGCGGCCTCGTCCAGCACGCTCAGCCGGCCGGTCTCGGCGGCGATGACATAGGCCAGCCCCCGCGCGGAATCATAGGCGACGGGCGCAGGCGCACCCTCGATCCGGGCGCTGGCCACGATCCGCTGCCGGTCCAGGTCGAGGATCGAGACGGCGTTGCCGTTCTGCGAGGTCACGAACGCGATGTCCCCGGCACCGGCCGGGGAGGTCAGGGCAAGAAGGCCGACCAGCGCCCGCGCCAGCATGGCCCGGGCTATTCGACCTTGCCGAAGCGTTCGGCCAGCGCGTCGAGGCCCGCCTGATAGATGCCGCCCACGGCGGCCTCGGCGGCCGCGTCGTTCAGGGTCTCGGGCGGGTCGTTGTTCGGAAAGCCGCGGTAATAGCCGCCCTTCCAGACCACCTCGGCCTTGCCGTCCTTGTCCCTCACCTGCAGGGTCGAGGAATAGTTGGTCACCGGCAGCACCTCGGGGGCGACCTCGGTAATCATGTATTTGTAGCTGCGCTTCCCGGCGTCGATCGCCATCAGCTGTTCGGTGATGGTCGGATCGCCCGCATCGGCCTTCAGATGCAGCTCCCGGGTCGATTCGTCGGGCACGTTCGCCGCCGCGCCCTCGGGCGTCATCTCGGTCGAGGCGACGGCGGGATGCCAGCTCATGTCGTCAAAGCGGCCGATCACCGCCCACACCTCGTCCGGCGTCGCATCCAGCGTCACCGTCATCTCGGTCTTCAGCCGTGACGGCCCATGGGCCCCCGCCATCGTCGCCAGCGCAAGCGTCGCACCCAGGGCGAGGCCAAGCGTTTTCCTGATCATTGCGTCCCTGTCCTCCCGAAACGTCGCCTAGACCATGCGATCCGGGCCGCCCGACGTCCATACGACAAAAGATGTAGCCAATCATTCCCGCCCGGACCGGGAAGAATAACCGGGTTGATGCGGGCGCGCCCAGCCCGCAACATGCTGCCGGGGAGTGAGAAAATGTTCAAGGGAATCATGGGACTTTTGGCTGGTGCCTGCCTGTCGGCCGGCGCCGCCCCGGCCCAGCAGGGCGATCCGGCGCTGATCCGCGCGGCGGTGCTGCGAGTCGATGTCGCCGGGTTGCCGCCGATCTCGCGGCTGGATCTGCGTCCCGCGGACCTGGGCTTTGCCGGCGCCCGGCTGGCGATCGATGACAACGACACCACCGGCCGCTTCATGGGCCAGGATTTCGAGGCCGAGGAGGTCGCTTCCACCCCGGACGCGGCGGGCGCCGAGCTTGACCGGCTGCTGGGCGAGGGCATCGAATTCGTGGTGTTGCTGGCCGATGACGCCACCACGCTGGCGCTGGCCGATCAGGCCGGCGACCGGGCGATCATCCTGAACGCCGCCGCCCGGGGCGACAATCTGCGCGGCGCCGACTGCCGCTTCAACACCATCCATGTTGCGCCCAGCCATGCGATGCTGGCCGATGCGCTGACCCAGTTCCTGATGTGGAAGAACTGGCCGCGCTGGTTCCTGATCGAAGGCAGCCATCCCGAGGACACCGGCTATGCCGACGCCTTCCGCCGCTCGGCCGCGAAATTCGGCGCGAAGATCGTCGAACAGCGCGTGTTCGAGGACACCGGCGGTGCCCGCAGCACCGACAGCGGCCACGTCCAGGTGCAGAAGCAGATGCCGGTCTTTACCCAGCGCGCCGCCGAACACGACGTGGTCGTGACCGCGGACGAGGCCGATGTCTTTGCCAGCTACCTGCCCTACCAGACCTGGGACCCGCGCCCGGTCACCGGCTCGGCCGGGTTGGTGCCGCGCAGCTGGCATCCCGCGATGGAGGCCTGGGGCGCGACCCAGTTCCAGAACCGCTTCGAGAGGCTGGCAAACCGGCCGATCCGCGAAGAGGATTACCAGACCTGGCTGGCGCTGCGGATGATCGGCGAGGCGGCGACCCGCACCGGGTCGGGCGATCCGGCGGCGTTGCGCGAATTCATGCTGTCGGACCAGTTCGACGTGGCGGGCTTCAAGGGGCAGAAGCTGACCCTGCGCGCCTGGGACCATCAGGTGCGACAGCCGATCCTCCTGACCACCGGCAACCTGACCGTCTCGGTCAGCCCGCAGGACCAGTATCTTCACCAGACCAGCCAGCTGGACACGCTGGGCATCGACCGCCCCGAAACCGAATGCACGTTCCAGGAGGCATCGTGAAACATCTTTTGACCCTGACCCCTGCCCTCGTGCTGTTCGGGCTGGCCGAACCGGCGCAGGCCAACCGCGTCTTCGTCACCAACGAAAAGGGCAACGACGTCACCGTGCTGGACAGCCAGACGCTGGAGGTGATCGGCACCTATCCGGTCGGCAACCGCCCGCGCGGCATCACCATCAGCCCGGACGGCAAGGAGCTGTATGTCTGCGCCTCGGACGACAACCTCGTGCGGGTCTTCGATCCCGAGACGATGGAGGAGCTGCACACCCTGCCCTCGGGCCCCGACCCGGAACTGTTCGTGCTGCACCCCTCGGCCAATCCGCTGTATATCGCCAACGAGGACGACAACCTCGTGACCGTGGTGGACGTGAAGACCCATCAGGTGCTGGCCGAGATCCCGGTCGGCGTCGAGCCCGAGGGGATGGGCGTCAGCCCGGACGGCAGGATCGTCATCAACACCTCGGAAACGACCAACATGGCGCATTTCATCGACAGCGAAAGCTTCGAGATCGTGGCCAATGTGCTGGTCGATTCGCGGCCCCGCTTTGCCGAATACAACCATGACGGAACCAAGCTGTATGTCAGCTCCGAGATCGGCGGCACGGTCAGCGTGATCGACCCCGCCACCCAGCAGATCACGAAGAAGATCACCTTCGAGGTGCCCGGCGTGCTGCCCGAGGCGGTGCAGCCGGTCGGCGTCCGGGTCAGCAGCGACGGCCGGAAGGTGTTCGTGGCGCTCGGGCCGTCCAACCGCGTCGCGGTGATCGACGGCGAGACCGACGAGGTCAGGGACTACCTTCTGGTCGGCCAGCGCGTCTGGCAGATGGCCTTCACCCCGGACGAGAAATACCTGTTCACCACCAATGGCAATTCCAACGACGTCTCGGTGATCGACGTCGCCTCCGAAGAGGTGGTGAAATCCGTGGCCGTGGGCCAGCAGCCCTGGGGCGTGGTGGTCGCGCCCGACGCGACCGCGAACTGAGCAACCGAGAAGGAGACGACGACATGACCCGCCTGCTGACCATCCTGATGATCATGGCCGGCCTTGGCCTGCCCGCCGCCGCGCAGGTCGCCGCCCCCGCCGACGATGCCGCCGCCACCGAAGCCGCGGCCGGTGCCGCCACGTCCGAGGAGGAGGACGACGACGACGATGACGAAGAGGACGGCGAGGCCGCGGCCACCTACGACGCCAAGGGCAAGTTCGACTATGGCTTTGCCGGGCTGATGGCGCGCGACAACCGCACCGATCTGGCGCCGTTGACCCTGGCCTCTGGCTCGCCGGTCGCGGCGCAGGAATACACGCTGAAATCGGGCGGCTTCTACCGCATCGACATCAATGCCGATGGCAGCGCCGAACTGGCCCTGTCGGGCGGCGACTTCTTCCGGTCCATCTGGATCAACGAGATCGTCATCAACGACATCGAGATCCGCCCGATGGGCGTGCACAGCATCGAATTCGACAATGCCGGCACCGCCACCATCAGCTTCATCGCGGTGACGCCGGGCCGATATGCCTTGTCGATCCCCGGTTCCTCGGGCGACACTCAGCAGGCCGTCTTCAACATCCAGTAGGCATCGTGACCGCCGCGCTCGAAATCGACCATGTCAGCCACAGCTTCGGCCGCGTCACCGCGCTGGACGATGTGTCGCTGACGGTCCCGCGCGGCGGCTTCACCGCGCTGCTGGGGGTGAACGGCGCGGGCAAGACCACGCTGTTTTCCCTCATCACCCGGCTTTACGACAACAGTTCGGGCAGCATCCGCGTCGCCGGCCATGATCTGCGGCGCCAGCCCCGGCAGGCGCTGGCGCGGCTGGGGGTGGTGTTCCAGAGCCGGGCGATGGACGCCGATCTCAGCGTGCGCCAGAACCTCGCCTATCACGCCAGCCTGCACGGCATCGGCCGCAGCAATGCCGCCGCCCGGATCGAGGCGGTGCTGGCGCAGGTCGGGCTGGCCGAGAAATCGGGCGACCGCATCAGCGCGCTGTCGGGCGGCCAGCAGCGCCGGGCCGAAATCGCCCGCGCGCTGATCCACAGCCCCGACATCCTGCTGCTGGACGAGGCGACGGTGGGCCTTGACGTGAAATCCCGCGCCGAGGTGCTGGCGCTGACCCGGCGGCTGATCGCGGATCACGGCGTGTCGGCGCTGTGGGCCACCCACATCATGGACGAGATCCAGCCCGACGACGATCTGGTGATCCTGCATCAGGGCCGCGTGCTGCGGCAGGGCAGCGCCGGACAGATCGCCGCGGGCCAGGGTCTGACGCGCGCGTTTCTCGACCTGACCGGCGTGGCGGCGGCATGAGCGATCGCAGCTTTCCGCCGCGCGCCTGGGCCATTGCCTTCGCCGGCATCGCCCGGCGCGAGACGCTGCGTTTCGTGAACCAGCGCGGCCGCTTCCTGGCGGCGCTGGTGCGGCCGCTGGTCTGGCTGTTCATCTTTGCCGCCGGCTTCCGGGCGGTGCTGGGGCTGTCGATCACCCCGCCCTACCAGACCTATGTCCTCTACGAGGTCTACGTGACCCCCGGCCTTGTCGCGATGATCCAGCTGTTCAACGGCATGCAATCCTCGCTGTCGATGGTCTATGACCGCGAGACGGGCGCGATGCGGACGCTGCTGGTCAGCCCCTTCCCGCGCTGGTTCCTGCTGGCCTCGAAGCTGGTCGCGGGGGTGCTGGTATCGATCATCCAGGTCTATACCTTCCTCGCCATCGCCTGGCTGTGGGATGTGCGCCCGCCGGTCTGGGGTTATCTGACCGTGCTGCCGGCGCTGGTGCTGGCGGGGCTGATGCTGGGGGCGATGGGGCTGTTCCTCAGCTCGGCGATCCGCCAGCTTGAAAACTTCGCCGGGGTGATGAACTTCGTCATCTTCCCGATGTTCTTCGCCTCCTCGGCGCTGTATCCGCTGTGGCGGATGCGCGAAAGCTCGACCCTGCTGCACGACATCTGCGCGGCGAACCCGTTCACCTATGCGGTCGAGCTGATCCGCTTCGCGCTTTACGGACAGGTGAACTGGCTGGCGCTGGCGGTGGTCCTAGGCTGTTTGGCGGGGTTTTTCGGCGCGGCGGTGTTCATGTATGATCCCTCCAAGGGTCTCTGGGCCCGCCGGAAAGGAACCGCATGAGACTTGTCCTGACGTTGATCGCGACCCTGGCCGCGGGCCCTGCCCTTGCCGCCGGCGGCACCGATCCCGACTGGCCCTGCATCCAGCGCAAGCAGCCGCACCTGTCGCTGGGACAGATGTGGACCGGCCCGATGCCCGACGAGGCGACGTTGCAACTGGCCCGCGATTCGCGGATCGTGGCGCTGGCCGAACGGCTGGAACAGCGCCGGCTGCCGATGGATCAGGCCGAGGCCCAGATTGCCGCATTTGCCGAGACCGCCGACAACATGCGGCTGACCGCGCTGATGCAGGCGGTGCTGGACCGGATCGAACCCGACCGCAGCGCCCTGATCGGCGGCATCGCGCGCTATGGCAACCGCCAGGTCGCCCTTGCCCGCCGGATCGAGGAACGCCGCGCCACGATGGCCGCCATGGAGGCCGCCGAGACCCCCGATTTCGACGCGATCGACGCCGAGGAACGCGCGCTGGACTGGGACCGGCGCATCTTCACCGAACGCCAGCAATCGCTGACCTATGTCTGCGAAACCCCGGTGATCCTGGAACAGCGCGCCTTCGCGCTGGCCCGCGCCATCGCCAGCCACCTGACGGACTGACCGCGGCTACAGGCTGCCGCTGAGGATCAGGTATCCCGGCAGCCAGCCGGTGAAGATCCCGGCCAGCAGCGTGACCACCGCCGTCGGCCGGCGGATCGGCCGGCGCAGCGCCAGCAGCGCGAAATACATCCCCCACAGCACCGCCCAGACCAGCCAGTTGCCGGCCAGCCACACCTCGCCCGCGCTGCGCGCGGCGGCGATCTCGGACAGGAAGACCGGCAGGGCGGTGATCGCCACGAACAGGCTGAACCAGCCCAGCCCGCGCCCGTCGGCGCCCGACCATCGGTTGTAGGCGACCCACAGATAGGTGGTGGCGAACAGCAGGCTCAGCGCGGCGTTTCGGATACTGGCGGGGCCCGCCGCGCTGCCGAAGGCGTCATGGACCACCACCGCGCCCGAGACCAGCCCTGCGACGATGTTGATGACGACCACCTCGCGATCCTCGATCTGGCCCAGCAGCCACAGCCCGTTCAGCACCAGCACCGCGCCGACATAGAACAGCACGAACCCCGTCAGCATGATGACCCTCCGCCATGCCCGCACGG
>NZ_JAVAMQ010000050.1 GCF_030732095.1 Paracoccus spongiarum
CCGATGATGCGGATCTCGTCGGCCGTGCGCTCGTAGGCGGGGTAGAGCGGGTTGTCCGAGATGACCCGCACGGCCGGCGGGTCGCTGTTGGGGATGTGCTCGAGGCGCTTGGCCACGAGGCCCATCCCGTCGTCGAGGACGAAAATGCCGGGCGGGCTGGGGAACTGGCGTGTCATGTCGACCAGTACGGCATCGCCGTCTTGCAGCGTCGGGACCATGCTGTCGCCTTCGACATGCATGATCCGGAGTTGTGACGGACTGGCCTTCAGCTTGTGGCGGATCCACGACTGGCGGAAGTGGTAGGCGCGGCCGGGCGTGTCGCCGTCCTCGGTCACCACGGCGCCACCGCCCATGGCGGGGCGCGGCGTGGCATGCGCGATCGCCACGAAGGTACCTTCGGGGTTCTCGGTGAAGGGGGAGGGGCCCTCGATCTCGCCGATACCGTGGATGAGCCACTCGCGATCCACCTTCAGCACGCGGGCGACGTCGGCCAGCCGGTCGATGCTGGGGCGCGAGGAGCGGCCGCGCAGGATGTCATAGACGAAGGAGCGGTTGACCCCGGCCATCTCCGCGACATGGGCCGGTGCCAGGCCGAGTTGGTCGGAGCGGGCCCGTAGGCGGTCGGCCAGGGTGTGATGTTCAGTCATCTTTTCCCCAAGGGGCTGTGGATAGAGTTGGATATGACAGGATTGAATTGGGATCGTCAAGCGGCTAGAACAAAAGCCAAACAGATTGCATGGGAATCGGGGGCCCGGATGGAGATCGAGAAGGCGTATTTCACCCTGCCGGAAGTCCTCGCCCGCTGGTCGATGCCCGAGGTCGATCTGGTCTATCTGGCCGAGAACGACCAGCTGCGTCTGTCCGTCCGCATCCTCAACCTGCCTATCGAGTTCGGCGACTTCGAGGAAACCGACGATGGCCGCTGCTTCTCGATCCCCACCGAGCGGTCCTTGTTCAATGGACTGCTGGACCTGCACGTTCAGGACGTCTTCCAGCTCTTCCGCCTTGGCGAGGTCAGCATCACCCGGTTCCGGACAGCGAAGGCGGACTATGCCTGCTTCTACGGCTCGCGCGAGTGCCTGAAAATCCGCAAGCCGGATCTGGTGTTAAGGCGCGAAGAACGCGACCGTTTCGAGGCAGAGACAGGGTTTGGCGGCGCCTCGGGCCTGAAGGCCGCTGTCGGGTTTCACGCATCTGCCGATTACCACAGCGTCCGGTGCAATGGCCGGGAGTTCCGGCTCGGTCCGATCCAGGCGCAAGTCGTACGGATCCTGCACGCGGCCGCTCAGCGGGGCGAGCAGTGGCAAAGCGGCAAGGCGGTGCTCTCATTGGCCGGGTCGCGGAGCCTCAAGATGGCGGACGTCTTCAAGTCCAAGAAGGACTGGCCGCTGCTCATCGAGTCGAACGGCCGCGGGGCCTATCGGCTCGCAGGCGTCTGAGTCGGACGCTCGATGGCTCCCACCGGATCCCCGCTGAGGGATGCGCCGGGGGATGGAGGGGGATGGCGATCCCACCGGCATGCGATTCAGCCCATGATTGAAGCCGTCCGGCCGATCCCTCGCCGTATCCCACTCTGATCCCGACGACATCCCCACATCGCGCCGTGCATCTTCCTCCCGACGACACACCGGGAGAGGACGATGCAGACCAGAACCTGCCTGAACCAGACCGAACTTGCCGCACGCTGGAGCATTTCGGCGCGCACCCTTGAGCGCTGGCGCTGGACCGGCGAGGGCCCGGCGTTCCTGAAGATCGGGGGCCGCGTGGTCTACCGGCTCGAGGATGTGCTGGCCTATGAGCAGGCCCGCCAGCGGCGCAGTACTGCGGATCGGGGCGCGGCATGATAGCCCGGCACTCCACCATCCGCGCCACCGGCGTCGTGTCGATCTTCGGTGCGGCTGGACCAGCGCTCGACGAGGTCGGGCTTTCTGCCTGGATCGCGCAGGCCGCACCCGGAGAGACGCTCGTCTACCACCGCGGCTTTCTCGCGGTCGACGCGACCTCCGTCATCTCGAAGCTGCCTGCTGAACAGCAGCGCACCCTGCGTCTGGTAGCATCGGCCGCACTGCGCGCCGCCGAGCAGGGCCTTGTCCACCTCGTCCAGGCCCGGATCGGCCCCGACCAGTTCGCCTACATCGCCATCGCCCGGACCAAGCCGCGCCAGGCCGGTCCCTCCCTTTCGGTGCGCCTCCTCGAGGCCGCCTGACCCCATTCGCCCAAATGGAGACCCCCATGACGTTCCCGCAGAACACCCCCAGCATCGATCAGCTGATCAACCTGCCCGCTGGCGAGATCGCCCAGCTTCCCGTCGAGCTTCTGGCCGCCCTGCAGCGCGAGATCGACGCCGCCGCCAAGCAGATGAAGGCCGTCACCGCGCGCTTTGCCACCGCGCTCGAGGTCCGCTACGCCGCCCGCGCTGCCGAGGCACGCCGCGCCTGCGGCAAGGACACTGGTACTGTCCGCATTGTCGATGGCGATTTCACCGTGGTCGCCGACCTGCCGAAGCGTGTCGAGTGGGACCAGGCGAAGCTCGCCGCAATGGTCGAGCGCATCCGCGCTGCGGGTGAAGATCCGGCCGAATATGTCGAGATCAGCTTCAAGGTGCCCGAACGTGCCTATGTCGCCTGGCCCGAGGCGATCCGCCAGGGCTTTGAGCCCGCCCGCACCGTCAAGACCGGCACGCTGAAGATCGACCTCCTGCCGCAGGAGGATCGCGCGTGAGCCTGCCCATCATCACCGCCGACCAGCGGCTGGCCGAGCCGCGCGGCATCAAGGGTTGCATCTTCGGCAAGTCTGGCATCGGCAAGACCAGCCTTCTCTGGACGCTCGACCCGGCCCGCACGTTGTTCATCGACCTCGAGGCGGGCGATCTGGCCATCGAGGGCTGGCCGGGTGACAGCATCCGGCCGCGCACATGGGCGGAGTGTCGGGATTTCGCAGTGTTCATCGGCGGGCCGAACCCGGCCCTGCGTGATGAACAGCCCTACAGCCCGGCGCATCATGCCGCGGTCTGCCAGAAGTTCGGCGATCCCGCAGCGCTCGACCGCTACGACACGATCTTCGTCGACTCGATCACCGTGGCGGGGCGGCTCTGCTTCCAATGGTGCAAGGGCCAGCCCGAAGCCGTGTCGGAAAAGACCGGCAAGCCGGATGTGCGCGGGGCCTACGGGTTGCACGGGCGCGAGATGATCGCCTGGCTGACCCACCTCCAGCACACCCGGGGCTGTAACGTCTGGTTCGTGGGAATCCTCGACGAGAAGTTCGACGACTTCAACCGGCGTATCTTCCAGCCGCAGATCGACGGCTCGAAGACC
>NZ_JAVAMQ010000051.1 GCF_030732095.1 Paracoccus spongiarum
TATGGCATCCTTCGGCGTTCATCTTGTGATTCCGGAAAGTCTAATGGACGCGAAGGAAACCGAATACAGTGGCCACAAGAACGTTCTGACATTTGAACAGTTCTGCAATGGGGTAATTGCTCCGGCGATGACGTTGTGGGCATAGCGATGGCGCCAGCGTGAACCTATAATTCGCGGTATTGCGGCCGATAGTTCGGCGGCTATCTTGAGGCCACATATCTGTTCTGGCGCGACACGGCCAACAACCCGAATTCGACCCAATACTAGGGCCGCATGGTCAACGTCGATGAAAGCGCGGCGTCCGACGGCACGAACTGGCGGCTGGGGCATTGGCTGACCGGCGCGGTCGATGGCTATGTGATCACCGCGCTGGAATCGTCGCGCACGTCGATCACGATGCTCGCCCGAATTTTTCGGGTTCAATGCCGTCGAGACCGGAGGCCGGATCACGTTCATCATGCGCGGGCGGGCATCCGACAGGACCGGGGACGCCTATTACCTGCCACCCGGAAGCCCCCGCGCAGCGTCCCTCGCGCTGCCCGCGGTGTTCAGACAGCCGCTGGTCGAGTTCATGTCCGATTACAACGTCCTGCGGCAGCAGGCGCGGGTGTGCAGCTGAGCTGCCTCACCGTAACCAAATGCTGAGATTGCAGAATCGTTGCTGATCTAAGACAAGCAACGTACTGACTGGTTACCTTTAAGAAGGGTGTCGGGAGTATTGACTTTGGGCAGGTTTAGAGTCCTGCGTCCTTGCCCCCGATTCGTGCGCGGGTTACACTATGATTCGACGTGGAGGAAGCGTTCACCAATGCAGAAGTTGCCCCTGAGATTGGAGCGCGAGCCGCTTGTGGACGCACTATTCGAGGTTCGCCTCGGGCAGACATCTCTTGCTGACATTCTGCCCGGCTTCCTGTTTCACGACTTACCCGCGCCGAAGCCGCAAATCACGCGCCTTCCGGCGGCTGAGTTTCCGCAACCCATGCGGGCAAACGACCCTGCCCTTCAGTTTGCACCCATCCTGCGGATGGACTGGGGTGACTATGTCATTTCGGTTGGCGACCGAAATGTGATGATAAGCTGCAAGCTGCCGTACAAGAAGTGGCCACACTTCAAGGCGGCCATCCTAGATCTGACCTCTAGGATCGGAAAAGTGGGAGCGGCCGGACAGGTCGAGCGTTACTCGCTCAAGTATGTCAACTTGATCCAGGCGCCGTCACTGGCTGAGCAAGTTGCCAAGATCAAGATGTCGATCACCTTGGGCGAAGTAGAAGTGAAGGGCGATCATACGACACTTCAAGTTCATCGGCACGAAGACGGGATTATCCACATCTTGTCTGTCGTCATAGGCGCCGAGGGCCAGATGCCCGACGGCAAGAAAGTGACGGGCGCGGTGGTGGACGTTGACTCGATCAGAAATGTTGACGTTGCAGACTTTGCCACCTTTGCGGCGAACCTTGAGCCTGGGCTTGAACAACTTCGGCAAGCCAACAAGCGGAAATTCTTCACCTGCCTGACCGAGGCGACGATTGATCAAATGGGGCCAATCTATGAATGAGATCGTGAAGCCTCGCCTGATGCCGATGAACTTCGCGGTGATCGGGTTGTCAGCAGCGATTGCAGCTGGAACCACCACTTGGCCAGTGCGCGAAACTCCTGCCTACGTGACCTTGCGCGACGGCCCCACGTTCAGCTACTTCGAAAAGTCGTTGAGGTTCGGTTCGACGGCGCAAGACTTCGCTGACGGTGTTGCCCGCGTCTATGCATCCCTGCTTCAAGGCCAAGAGCCGCTTGGAGCAGAGTTTGAAGCAGTCTGGGATGCCAATGTTTCGGATCTTTACGAGTCCTGATCGAACGCATGAATCTGGACGCTGAGACTCTCATTCAACAGATCCCGTACTACCTCACAGCTGAGGATCAAAAGGTTCTGCTTGACGAACTCACGAAAATCTCGCGCGGCGGCACCGCCGAGTATCTGCTCAGCACGTATAGGGACACATTCAAGGAACTGATGCTCCAGGGTGACGGTTGGCGCGGCTTCCAGTTGTTTCTGTTCGAGACAGGTGATCGCAGAGCGGTAAGGGGCATCGTGCTGTCCAACTCGTGCGATGTGGACCCGGAAAACTCGCGTGACGTTCCCGCTCGAGTGATCTTCGCTCCACTGGTTAAGCTAGCGGCTTTCAAGGCACTCCTTGATGCTAGCGGGATCAGCGCCGACCGCGTTGCTGCTAAGATTGCCGCGATCAAGGCACAAAAGACGAGCAACATCTTTTACCTTCCTGCGGGTGGTGTCTTGCAGGAGGACTATATTGTCCGTTTTGACGACGCCCACAACATGCCCGTTGCTGCACTCGCCAATTCAGAAGATCGGGAAAAGCTGTTCACCCTGAACAATACGGGATTCTACATGCTCGTACTCAAGCTGTCAGTCCACTTCTGCCGGCTCCACGAGAAGGTCAATCGAAAGCCCACAGAGGTCGCGGCCTAACCCGTTTTCTCACCTAGGCTCCGCTGAGGTTGCCCCGACCTTTTTTACCAGCGTGAGCGAGACTCCCGGATCTGAGCTTTGCCCATTTGGGCGGATGGGACAACGTCCCCCGGCTCCGAATCCTCGCCATGTTTTTCGACCGTGCCTCCGGCGAGAGGGTATCGGCCATGCCCGGCTGTCGTCGCCTGACCAAATGTGCGAAAGATTCTTGACGCTACCACGCCACGCAACACCCAGCCGTCTTTGCAAACGTTGATGTGGCGTTGATGTAGAACGGTGATTTGAATGCGTGACCATTTCAGTCGACATCCAAGCGTTTGATATATTGGTATAATTTTGGTTGCGGGGGCA
>NZ_JAVAMQ010000052.1 GCF_030732095.1 Paracoccus spongiarum
TCGGGCGAGCAGCGAGAATACGATTTCATCGGGATGAAGCGCGGCTGGGTGGCCCATCCCGGCGAACATCGGCTTGAAGACGCCCAGGCGATCATCCGAGAAGTCGTCGCGCGAGACCGAAACCGTGCTCTCGAACTTGCGGTTCACGATGGTGAAGCCGTGCGCCTTCAGCTGGCGCACGACCCGTTCGCCATCCAGCCATTCGCGCAACTGCGGGAACTGGCCGAGCCAGCCATAGCTTTCGTCGCGCGCGCTGCTGGGCACCGTCATCGCGATCTTCGCGGCCTGGCTGGGCGCGGCAAGATGCGCGGTGTTGTAGATCGTCTTGAAGCCTCGGAAGGCAAGATCGAGATTTTCAGGGTTGATGATGGGCATGTCTGTGGTCCGTCATGTGGGGGGTTGCGTCAGAAGGCCGCGTGTGGCCAGGCGCTGCAGGATCTTCGAGACGCTGCGGGAATGGATGCCAAGCGCCGTGGCAATCTGCCCGATGCTGCGGCCTTCGCGGCGCAACGCCAGAACGGTGAAGCTGACGCGAAACCGATGCGCGACTGGCCCTTTCGGCGGAACGATCCTGCCCCAGCCGTAATTCCCGACCAGCCAGTCGGTGGCAGTCATCTGCCTCCCTGGCGTCGTGTCGATTTGGTGGCGCGCGGGGATCGAGAAATCGCGCCCGCCATGGGCAAGAAGGAAATCGCGAACTGCGTCGGCACCGATGGCGGCTTCCATCTCGCGCAGCATCTCGGGCACACGCATGCCCATGGCCGCGCAGTCGGCACAGGAAGGAATGAGGAGATGCGGGGTAGGGTCAATTGCCATAGGTCGAAGCTATGGCAGCCCTGAACACATTCCTTCCCTGAACAGGATCAGGGTGATGCCCGGAGGTTCGCTACATCCTCTCGGTTCGAAGACCGGCGGGGCGGGTTACTCGGGCACATGCAGACGATGGGGCCACCGGGGCCGCGCTGCAAGAGGAAGGTGATCCGGAGGGTCGACATCCCCTCATGGCCTGAAAGCCAGTTGGTCGAGCATCGTAATGGCTCGGATCACCCCCGTCAGATAGCAAAACGGCGCGCGGATTTCAAGGTGAGTGCCGGACCGCCCCGCAATGGGGTCTGAGAGCGCCGTTAAATACCTATTAAAGGGCCGTCAGACGTTTTCTGGTGTCCGCGTGGCCAAAACCACCAAGCGCCCGTCAGCGCGCATTCTGGCGGCTTTGACGCAAAAGGGCGGCGCAAGCCGCGCCGCCCCTTGTCGCAATGGCCGCGGTTCACACCGCCCTGGCGCGCGCCTTCATCGCTTTCAGTGCGGTGATTGCCCTGGGCGCCGCCTCGGCCGTCAGGAAACGCAGCGACGAGACCTTGAAGCATCTCAGGAGCCATTTGTTCAATTCGGCCTCGCCAGCCTGCCGGCTTGTGTATTCCTGCCACAGCGCCCGGATGAGTTCAATTTGAGCAAAGCTGGCCATGCCAGGCCGTGCGCCGAAGTTCTGACCCTGAGCTTTCGCCGGCTCGAAGCCGAGATACTGGAACAGCCCCATCATCGCATCTAAGCCGTCGCGGTCCAGCTCGGTGGAACTGGTGACACCCGCGATCTGCGCCAGCGCCGATCGATAAGCATCATCCGGCAGATGCACCTTGCGACAGGCGACATGGATCAGCTTCAGCTGCTGTGCGGTGATCGTCATGCTACATCCTCCTTTGTGTCGAAGCCGCGCAGCGCCTGTTCAAGCAGCCGCGCATGTCTTGACAGAAAGGCGCATTGCCGCTCGGCTGCCTCTTCCAGGACGCGGCGCGACAGATTGATGGTTTCGAGCGTTCCGGCAGGCATCTGCCATTCATCGGCCAGGTATTGTGGATCGTTGGTTATCGTCTTACACACGGCCGCAAGCGCTGTGGCGGCATC
>NZ_JAVAMQ010000053.1 GCF_030732095.1 Paracoccus spongiarum
AAACAGTCTTCTGAGGGACCCTTAGGCTGGGCATCCTAATGAAGGCTTCAGATGGACGTCGTTCCCCAGAGTATGTGACGATAGCATCTTTCCTGCCATAGTTTGTAGAGATGTACGATGCAGCCTCTGAAACTCGAATAACAACCTCGACAAAGGGGCGCTCGCAGATCGGTTCTTCCCTTCCAGATGCTCCAACAACCCCATCGGCGAATTGCATCACGGTTTGGAGTTGGAAGGCCATCCCGTCCTGCACTGCAAAAAAACTTCGATCTAGTAGCGTGAGGAGTTCTTGCAACTCTATCAGCGCGAGCCTCATCCTTGTTGGGTCACCGTCTGATATTGCCCTTTTGACTACATCGGAAAATTGATGATTAAAAAGCTGCATTCTAAGGCGCAGCGTAGACAGATCAGTTACAAACCCGTGTGTCGCTTTCTCTTGGTCGTGTATGACGCTCAGAACGCGAACATATCTTGCGCCAAGTACCGCTATGTACTCCCGGAAGTTTTCGAGGAAATGGAAATCGACCTCCGAGATTGGATTCAAGAATCCGTTGCGCCGGGTGTTTACGATGCGGATCACTCCAATGCGCCCGCTGGCTCTGGCGTCTTTTCCATATCCGTTGATTAGTCGTGCCTTAAGTGTCGTTCGCACGTCAATGGGCATGAACAAGCGGTTTTGTATGGTGCGAACGTCTTCTCCGAACGTGTTTCTGTTTAGCTGACGACCCTCGCGCGCGAATTCAGCCAAAACTTTGCCTTCTCTGAAGCTCTTTCTAACCCAAGACCTCGAGTCCGAGTGATACTTGATGTCAGCGCGCCGCATTCCGCCCAATTTTATTTGAGGAATACCGGTCGTCGCGGCTAAAACTAGGCTATCTGTCTGGTAGTCATAGTAGAACGCAGATGCGCCCTCGAACTTAAAGTAGGTCGGAAGGCAATCAGTTACAGCTTTGTGGAAGAAGCTGCTTAGGTCTTGCGTCTGCAGCGACATTGCAACGACATAGTCGCGCAAACTTAAAATCCTGCTCTTTAGGCAGTTTGATAGACTACTAGATGCCCGATTTCTGATTGATCGTTTCTGCTCTTTGGGCAGCCTTTTTTCCGATTCAATGTATGCAAATAGCTGAAACTTTTCGCCGTTTATTCCCGTGACAGTGAAGCTCACCTTCTGAAGCTGCTCCTCGCCTTGAGAAATGAATCTGATGCAGTCGGCGTAAGTTTCGCCAGACCTTTCGAAGAGCTTCGAGTAAATTATGGAAACATCGGGCAGGTTGGCTATTTGCGCACATTTTCCGACGACAACGAGCGATCGGGCTCCGATCGTTTGGCTCAGTTCTCTCATGAGCTCATCGAAGAATGTATCAAACCTGCAGTTAGTGTCTGACTTGTTCGGCACTTTCTGTACCCACGTATTTCCACAGAGCCACGTTAGGTCCTTGGCGCTTCGTGGCAAGGACTTTTTGAGGTTTTCCGCACGACGTAACGATCCTCAGAAAACGAGTTGAGCCTGGCATTTTGGATGTCGGACAATGTTTCTGATCGACCTGGCTCTCTGCGTCTGTGCGAACCAAGTTGAATTTTTTCAGAACACGGCAGTGGCCCGTTGACAAACCTGCCCCCCTTGACTCAAGCTTCAATCATCGCAGAGGTGCGCCCGGAGAGAAATCTCGCGGGCGCTTTTTCATTTCTGGCGTCAGGCCACGAGGCAGGGCCACCCGTCTTTACATCTCCCTCGCGAACCAACGGATGCGC
>NZ_JAVAMQ010000054.1 GCF_030732095.1 Paracoccus spongiarum
CGTCTCCTCCGTTCGGTATCGGGCATTGTCACAGACTGATCAGGTCTTGCGTTCATTCGTGACGACGGCGGCCATATCCACAGACAGCTTCTTAAATGCGTCCTCGGCGGCGGCTTGGGTCGCCTCAGAGTATTGCTGCATGAGCGCCACGGCCTTCTCTGCGGCGGCGGCATAGAGCGCGAGGCTATTCCCTGTCGCGTCGGACAAGCCCGACGTCTTGGTCTTTTCGAGACTTGCCCAAGTCTCACGAATGACATCATCAAAAAGCTTTGCGTGGCGCTCGAGTTGGTTGCGATAAAGGTTCATCGCTTGTTCGTTGGCCCGCGCCATCGCCTGAAGGCGGTCCTGATGGACCTTCATGATGGCTGCCGGATCAATACTTTCGAAGCCCTGGCTCTTGAACCATTCTCCGAAACGATCGCTGTTGAAGAAGGGGAAGAGCGTTTTCGGATCGATCGCCTTGAATGCCTGTGAAAAATCGGTGGTTGGGTTCTTGTCGGTCATCGGATGTCCTTGCATTTGACTACGTGAAGTAGATCGCTAGCCGTCACGTGATGGAAACTGGTTTCGACCATTCAGGACCGTTTCTTGGGTGGTATCAGATCGGTGATCGTGCCCTCGAACATCTCGGCGGCGAAGTTCACCGTTTCGCTGAGGGTCGGATGCGGGTGGATCGTGTGGCCCAGATCGACCGCGTCGGCACCCATCTCGATGGCCAGCGCGACCTCGGCGATCAGGTCGCCGGCATTGGGGCCGACGATGGCGGCGCCGATGACGCGGTCATCCGCCTCGTCGAAGATGACCTTGGTGATGCCCTCGGACCGTCCCAGCGACAGCGATCGCCCCGAGGCCGCCCATGGAAAGACCCCCTTGCCAATCTTGCGCCCTTCGGCCTTGGCGGTGGTCTCGGTGACACCCACCCATGCCACTTCGGGATCGGTATAGGCGACCGAAGGGATCACACGCGCATCGAAATGACGGTTGTGCCCGGATGCCGCCTCGGCCGCCACCTTGCCCTCGTGCACCGCCTTGTGAGCCAGCATCGGCTGACCGACGACATCGCCGATCGCGAAGATATGCGGCACATTGGTCCGCTGCTGGCTGTCCACGGCGATGAAGCCGCGATCATCCACCGCGACGCCCGCACCATCGGCGTTGATCAGCTTGCCGTTCGGGCGGCGACCGACTGCCACCAGGATCTTGTCGAAGCTGTCGGTCGTGCTGGCGCCGGATGCATCCTCGAAGGTGACCTTCAACCCGTTGGCCTCGGCCGCGACCGCCGTGACCTTGGTCTTGAGAAGGATCTTCTCATAGCGGCCTTCGATCCGCTTGTGCAGCGGCTTGACGATATCCTTGTCGGCGCCGGGGATGATCTGGTCCATCAGTTCCACGACCGTGATCGCGGACCCCAGCGCATCATAAACGCAGGCCATTTCCAGACCGATGATTCCGCCGCCCAGAACCAGCAGGCGTTTCGGGATACCGTCCAGCTCCAGCGCGCCGGTCGAGTCGATCACCCGCGGGTCGTCATGGGGGATAAACGGCAGCTGCACGGGTTCCGAGCCCGCCGCGATGACGCATTGGTCAAAGCTGACCGTGGTCTTCTTGCCGTCATCATCGACCTCGATCATGTTCGGGCCGGTAAACCTGCCATAGCCCGACACCACCTGAACCTTGCGGCCCTTGGCCAGACCGTTGAGACCGCCGGTCAGTTGCTTGACCACCGAA
>NZ_JAVAMQ010000055.1 GCF_030732095.1 Paracoccus spongiarum
TCCAACCCTCCCCGCGAAAGCAGGATCACCTTGTTTTCGAGCGCCTGCCGAACCGCCTTCGTGGACAGCATGACTTCCTCTGTCGGTGACTTGATCTCGACCGGCAGGGCATAGCCATCGACCTTTACATAGGCATCCCAACGCTGGTAATTTACGCCAGCGCGCGAATAATCGCTCTCAAATCCAAGTATTTGAAAGAGGTGCGTCACTAGCGGGTAGAACGCTGTTTGCGTGTCCTTCGCGTGGTTTTCCGCGAATTTCGCAGCTGCGACTCTTATCTTGCTATGAGCTTCCAGCAATTCGGCTAATTCAGCCCTAAGCGCGTCAGGGCCGCCTACGCCAGCCTCTTCTGCCGCGACCATGTTCGGATGAACGAACAAGTGCGAACGGTCGTCGCGCCCGTCCGGAGCTGCCAATGCCGCCACCCGGCCTTTGCCTTGCTCTATGTGCGCGGTTTTCTCACTAGCCGCAAAGGCGGCGGCAATGTCACCAAGCGAAAGGGACTGGAACGGTGAGAACAACAGGTCGCGTCCATCCGTGCCTAACCTCCCAAACACCGGCGCTGCGGTTGCTTCCGCGTCCGCGATGCGCTGCTCAAGCGGCGCGATGTCAAAGCCCGACCGTTCCAGCATACGAAAGTGAGCCACGACGGCGAGCGCGTTGCGCTCTTCCGGTGCGAGCTGCGCCGCCTCATCGGCGCGCAGATCAACGCTACCGTCGACGCGCTCTGCTAGCGCCTGGCCTTTTTCGGTCAGATGGAAGGTTCCGTATTTTCGGCCATTCCTGAATCTCGCTGGTCCCCGCGTCGCCCAACCCAAATCCCGAAGCAGGGCAATCGGCCATCGAGTGTAGTTCTGCAACGTGTTGACCTGAATCTTCCGCGCATCCGACACCGCTTGCACGGCTTCGCCCGAAGCCGCCGCGCTCTCGCGCGCGGCTTCGATAGTCGCCACCACCGTATCCAGATTCCTCTTGCCGCGATCACTCGCGGCACTCAGCGGACCAATGATCATTTCGTCGCGTGACAGGTGGCCGTCGCAGGCCGCCATCACGCGCAAGATGAAGGCAAAAGGTCGAAGGTCGAAATCGCCCTTCACTGCAAGAATAGGCGTCGGATAAACGATCCCGAGCACGCACTCTTCGAGCAGCGGCCCGAAATCGCGCCCGGCCGCGACCACTTGCTGGCCAAGCAGTGTGAACGTGAAGTTCAAGGCGCTTTGCGGAGTAGGATGCAGCCACCCCAAAATCCGGAACAATTCAGCATACATCTTGAGCTGATTGTAGAGCGGATCACGGCTACGGTCAGCACGGGTGGACCGCGCCACTGCTTCCTCGCCCATGTATCCTGACGACGTTGCCATATTGGCGGCGACCACCGTCGCGACTATCTCGTCGAGGTTTACTGTACGCCCGCTCAATCGCTCGAAAGCCGCCCCATAGACGCGGACAAAATTCTCAATTGTGGAGCCCGGATTTGGAAATCTCAACATATTATCTGTCTTGCTTGCTTACTGAATAAGAAAACAGTTCGGCCAGATTGATCTCCAGCCCTTCAGCAATTTTCTCGATAACGAT
>NZ_JAVAMQ010000056.1 GCF_030732095.1 Paracoccus spongiarum
CGCCGGGTGACCATGAAGCCACCGAAGATGTTGACCCCCGCCATCAGCACGGCCAGCGCGCCCAGCAGCACCACCCACCAGCTGTTCGAGCCGATCTGCATCAGCGCGCCCAGGATGATGATCGAGCTGATCGCGTTGGTGATCGCCATCAGCGGCGTGTGCAGCGAATGGGCGACGTTCCAGATCACCCGGAAGCCGACAAAGCAGGCCAGCACGAAGACGATGAAATGCGACATGAAGCTGGCCGGCGCGACCAGCCCGACCAGCAGCAGCAGCAGCCCCGCCGCCACCAGCATGGTGACCTGGCTCTTCGTCTCGGCCTTGAAGGCGGCGACCTCGGCGGCGCGGCGCTCGTCGGGGGTCAGCTCCTTCTTCTTCTCCTTCGGCTTCTGCGCCGCGATGGCGGCGATCTTGGGCGGCGGCGGCGGCCATGTCACGTCGTGGTCGCGGGTCACGGTGGCGCCGCGGATCACGTCATCCTCCATGTTGTGTTCGATCACGCCGTCCTTCTTGGGCGTCAGGTCGAACAGGAAATGACGGATGTTGTTGCCGTAGAGTTCAGAAGCCTGCGCGCCCATGCGCGAGGGGAAGTCGGTATAGCCGATGATCACCACGCCATTGTCGGTGACGATCCGCTGGTCGGGCACGGTCAGGTCGCAATTGCCGCCCTTTTCGGCAGCCAGATCGACGATGACGCTGCCCGGCTTCATCATGGCCACCATGTCGGCGGTCCACAGTTTCGGCGCATCCCGGCCTGGGATCAGCGCGGTGGTGATCACCACATCCATCTGCGGCGCCAGCTCGCGGAACTTCTCCAGCTGCTTTTCACGGAATTCCGGGCTGGAGGGCGCGGCATAGCCGCCCGTGGCGGCGCCGTCCTGGGCCTGTTCCTCGAAATCAAGGAACACGAACTCGGCGCCCATCGATTCGATCTGCTCGGCCACCTCGGGGCGAACGTCAAAGGCATAGACCTGCGCGCCGAGGCTGACCGAGGTGCCGATCGCGGCAAGACCCGCGACGCCGGCGCCGACCACCAGCACCTTGGCCGGCGGCACCTTGCCCGCCGCCGTCACCTGCCCGGTGAAGAAACGGCCGAAATTGTTCGCAGCCTCGATCACCGCGCGATAGCCGGCGATATTGGCCATCGAGGACAGCGCGTCCATCTTCTGCGCGCGGCTGATGCGCGGCACCATGTCCATCGCGATGGCCGTGATGCCCTGATCCCTGGCCTTTTCCAGAAGCGCCGCGTTCTGGGCGGGGTAGAAGAACGAGATCAGGGTCTGGCCCTCGCGCATCTGGCCGATCTCGTCCTCGGAGGGCGGTCGGACCCGCGCCACCACATCGACCGCGGCCAGCAGATCGGCGGCGCTGGCCTCGACCGTGACCCCGGCCTTGCGATAGTCGTCGTCGCCGAAGCCGGAACGCGCCCCCGCGCCGGCCTCGACGAAAACATCGTGCCCCAGCTTCTGAAGATGTCCCGCGGAGGACGGCGTGATCGCCACCCGTGCCTCGCCCTCGAAACTCTCCTTCAAAGCGCCAATCTTCATGGC
>NZ_JAVAMQ010000057.1 GCF_030732095.1 Paracoccus spongiarum
GGGCCGCTGAGATGACGCATATTCCCCACGGGCATCACCTGATCGCGGGCGCGCGGGTTGCGGGCGGGGCGCGGTTTGCCAGCGCCCCGGCCTCGGGTCCGGCGCATGACTTCGCGGTCGGCACGCCCGATCTGGTGGCGCGCGCCTGCGCCGCCGCCGATGCGGCGTTCCCCGGCCTTGCCGCCACGTCGCGCGCCGATCGCGCCCGGCTGCTGGAGGCCATCGCGGACCAGATCGAGGCCCGCGCCGGGGCGATCACCGAGATCGGCGCGCAGGAGACCGGCCTGCCGCCCGCCCGGCTCGAGGGCGAGCGCGGCCGCACCACCGGCCAGCTGCGCCTGTTCGCCGATCACATCCGCAAAGGCGACTACCTGGACCGCCGCCACGACAGGGCGCTGCCCGACCGCCAGCCGCTGCCGCGCCCCGACCTGCGGATGATGCAGCGCCCGGTCGGCCCGGTGGCGGTGTTCGGGGCCTCGAACTTCCCGCTGGCCTTCTCGGTCGCGGGCGGCGACACGGCGGCGGCGCTGGCCGCCGGCTGCCCGGTCGTGGTCAAGGGCCATTCGGCCCATCCCGGCACCGGCGAGATCGCGGGCGACGCCATCGTCGCGGCCCTCGCGGACTGCGGCATGGATCCGGGGATCTTCAGCCTGATCCAGGGCGGCCGGCGCGACGTCGGCGAGGCGCTGGTCACCGATCCGCGGATCAGGGCGGTGGGCTTTACCGGCAGCCTCGGCGGCGGACGGGCGCTTTACGACCTCTGCGCGGCGCGCCCCGAGCCGATCCCCTTCTTCGGCGAGCTGGGTTCGGTGAACCCGGTCTTCGTGCTGCCCGGGGCCGCCGCCGCGCGCGGGGCGCAGATCGGCGCGGGCTGGGCGGCCAGCCTGGTGATGGGGGCGGGGCAGTTCTGCACCAATCCCGGCATCGCGGTGCTGGTCGCGGGCGCGGATGCCGACGCCTTCGCCGAGGCCGCCCGCGCCGCCCTGGCCCGGACCCCGGCCCAGGCGATGCTGACCGACGGCATGGCCGCGGCCTATCGCGACGGCGCGGCGCGCGTCGGCGCGGGGCAGGGGGTGCGGACGCTGCTGGCGCAGGCGTGCGGGGGCCGCGCGGCGCTGCCGCATCTCTACGAGGTCACGGCCGAGGACTTCCTGGCCGATCACGCGCTGGCCGAGGAGGTGTTCGGCCCGCTCGGCCTGGTCCTGAGGGTCGCCGACGCGGCGCAGATGGAGGCCGTCGCGCGCCGGTTCGCCGGCCAGCTGACCGCGACGCTGCATCTGGACGCGGCCGACACCGACCTGGGCCGGCGGCTGCTGCCGGTGCTGGAGCGGATGGCCGGCCGGGTGCTGGCCAACGGCTTTCCGACCGGGGTCGAGGTGGCCGAGGCGATGGTCCATGGCGGCCCCTATCCGGCCAGCACGAATTTCGGCGCCACCTCGGTCGGCACCCTCTCGATCCGCCGCTTCCTGCGCCCGGTCTGCTACCAGAACCTGCCGGACCCCCTCATCCCCGAAGACCTCCGCGGCTGAGCCGCGAGGG
>NZ_JAVAMQ010000058.1 GCF_030732095.1 Paracoccus spongiarum
CGGAACCGACGGTTGAACCGCGCCTGCTGCGCGGCTGGATCAGCCGCTACGATCTGGCGCAGGAGCTTGGCCTCACGGTCGATACGCTGGGGCGCTGGGAGCGGCGGCGGAAGGGTCCGGCCTGTGTCCGCGCCGGTCGCAAGATTTTCTATCGGATGAGCGTGGTGCAGGACTGGTTGCAGTCGCAGGAAATGCCGCGGGTCACCGACGCGAAACCCGGCAAGGCGCGGGGGCGGAAATGAACGCTATGTCCCAGATTCCCGATGCCGCTATCGATCATAGCTCTACGACCGATACTGCCTGCCCGCCGGACTGGCCCGCCCAGCGCCTCTCTGAGGCCCGGGGCATTGTCGCCGATTTCGTCCATCACCCGGACAGCCTGATCATCCTGGACTGCCGCGCCATCGCCGCGCACAGCCCTGAAGATCAGGAACGCCGCGAGGCCTTGGCCCTTGCCGGTCTGCTGATCGCCGTGTCGAACCGCAAAGCGAAAGGTGGTGACGCATGACCCGTCGAACACCCGAGGCCGATATCCAGCGCGCCATTGTCCACACATTGCGGATCGTCCTGCCCCGCGATGCCATCATCCACCATTCCGCCAATGAGGTCGGGTCGGGTGGCAAGGCCGCACGGCAGCGCCAGGCGATCCTGACCGGCATGGGCGTGTTTCCGGGCTTTGCCGATCTGGTCGTCCTGACTGGCGGGCAGGTGTTGTTTCTGGAGGTCAAAAGTCCGTCCGGCAGGCTCAGCCCAGCGCAGAAGGCGTTCCGCGACATGGTGAAAGCCCAGGGCTTTGGCTGGGCGCTGGTCCGCTCCGTCGAGGACGCGCTGGGCGCGCTCGCCGATCACGGCATCACGACGCGCGCCCAAGCGCTAAACCCGCGACGGAGGGCCTGCGCATGAGCCACTACGCGACCAACTGGGCCATCCTGCAGCGTGGGCTGAAGCCCGCCACCAAGATCGTGCTCTGGCATCTCTGCGACCGCCACAATCCGGATTTTGGCTGCTTTCCGACGCAGGCGCGGCTGGCGGCCGATTGCGAGATGTCGGTGTCATCCCTGAACGACCATCTCCGGGCGCTGGAAGAAGCGCGGCTGATCCACCGGGTTCGCTGTCACGATCCGCAGACGCATCGACGCCAGGCGACGCGCTACATCCTCGGCTTCGAAGATCGGTTTCCAGATCCGTCGGACGAAGAAGACGACTGCGCTTCCGAGCCCGACGATGGCGATGACAGCGACGGTCCATGTCCGGATTCCGGAGATGGAGCCATCTCCGAAAAATCGCCAAAGCCATCTCCGAATTTGGCCGGTTTCCATCTCCGAAATTCGGAGACTAACCCTGTAAGAGAACCATTAAGGGAACCAGTAAAGGAGGAGGAGGGCGCGCGAGCGCGCGATGATCGATTTGAAGAGTTTTTTGAAAGGCTGATCGACGCGCTGGGTTTGGACACCGATGCGGGGCTTCCCGGCTGGTGGCAGGGATGGCCA
>NZ_JAVAMQ010000059.1 GCF_030732095.1 Paracoccus spongiarum
ATCGAACTTGAACCGTCGGAGCGGGACCTTGCTTCTGATCGGTTCGGCCTTGGTGGGAATGATGGCATCGATCCCGCGCGCCTCCAGTCCGCCGAACACCTTTGCGTAGGCATAGCCCGCATCTGCTGTCGCCAGCCCGATGGGTTCTCCCATGGTCGCGGCTGCCGTATCAAGGCTGTCCAGGATGTGATCGCCCTCGTTCGCCTCCCCGGTCGTGACCTCCACCTCGACGATGACCCCGCAGAGATCGTCAACCACGCCATGCTGCTTGTAGCATGGCTCGAGACGCCGGTTGCGCCCGCTGGTTGCCATGCTGGCGTCCGGATCGGTGATGCAGACCTTCTTGTAGCGTCCGGTCTTCTTCGAGTGCTTGACCTGGAGATCGGCCTCGGTTTCCTCCGGCACATGGCCATTCGCGTCGGACATGGCGCCAACATGGCGCACCGCGAGGCTTTCCCAACTGACATCGGCCCGGATCAGAGAGGCGTCGACATGCACGACCTCGCCCTTGGCGATCCCGGCGGCCATACAACTCTGAACCGTCCGCTCAAAGATGCGCCGAAATCGCTCGGCGCCCCAGCGTTGTCGAATACGGGTCAGCGAAGAATGATCCGGAAGCCGCTCGTGGAGGCCATAGCCAGCAAACCAGCGGATCGCGAGATTGACCTGTGCCTCTCGCAGGAGACGCCGGTCATGGACGATCCCGAGAAGAAAGCCGGCCAGCATGAGACGGACGGCTGCCTCCGGCGCGACACCCGGACGACCGGTCCCGACGGCATAAAGATCGGCAACATCTTCGGCCAGCCAGCCGAGATCGAGCACCCGGTCGACGCAGGCAAGGACATGATCATCCGGCACAAGGTCACGCAGCGACCCGCAGACGAAAAACTCGAGTTGATCCCGGCTCTGATGACCAATCATCCTGGCCCCCGCGACAAAGTCCTAAAGCTATGGAATCAGCGATGCGAGGGTTTTTCAACAGCCCCCGTGTTCACTGGATGCGCAACGCGCTGGCGCACGTCTCGCGGGGCCAGCACACCGTCATCGCCGCCGCGATCCGGCAGGCCTTCGACCAGCCCGACCGCGCCCATGCCGGCGAGACATGGCGCAAGGTGGCCGAGCAGTTGCGCCCGAGATGGCCAAAGCTGGCCGATCTGATGGACGAAAGCGAGCACGATGTGCTGGCCTACATGTCCTTCCCTCGCCAGCACCGCACCAAACTGCACTCGACCAACCCGATCGAGCGTCTAAACAAGGAGGTGAAACGCCGCGCCGACGTGGTCGGGATCTTCCCCAACGAGGCCTCCATCATGCGCCTGATCGGTGCCGTCCTCTTCGAACAAAACGACGAGTGGCAGACCGCAAGCCGCTACATGATGGTCGAGGCCTTCGCCCAGATCGACAAGGAGGA
>NZ_JAVAMQ010000006.1 GCF_030732095.1 Paracoccus spongiarum
GCCTCGGTGGGTCTCGCCGTTTGTCTCAAAGGTAGTACCCCCCTACAATGGTCAGCAGCATCAGCGCCGTCGCCGCAATCTGCGCCCCCGCGCCCAGCGCGGCATGGCCGATGGCCGCCGGGCCGGGGGTGGGAACCGCGCCGATCAGCGCCGTCGCGGCCAGCACCGCCAGCGCGAAGGGAAGGCCGAACAGGAACCGCACCGCGGTCGCGCCAATGGTGCCGATGCGGCCGCCAAGCCCGGCCTGCGCGGCGTTCCGGCCGGTCTGCGCGGCCGCCGCGATCAGCGTGGCCGCGACCCAGATCATGCGCTTCGGACGGCGTCGATCATGCGCGCGACATTGTCGGGATCGGCGTCGGGTGTGATGCCGTGACCGAGGTTGAAGACATGCGGCCCGCCGCGCAGCGCGCGGGTGATCCGCTGCGCCTCGGCGACCAGTCCGGGCCCGCCGTCGACCATGTGCCGCGGGTCGAGATTTCCCTGCACGCAGCCGTCCGGCTGCACATGGGCGGCGACCCACGCGGCGTCGACCGAATTGTCGATCGCCACGCAATCGGCCCCGGTCGTCGCGGCAAAGCCGACATAGCGATCGCCCGCTTCGCGCGGGAAGGCGATCACCGGAACGCCCGGATGGCGCTGCTTCAGGGCGGCGATGATGCGCCGGGCCGGAGCGACGGCGAAATCGTCGAAATCCTGCCCCTTCAGGCTGCCGGCCCAGCTGTCGAACAGCTTGACCACCTCGGCGCCGGCCTCGATCTGCGCCGACAGGTAGTGGATCGTGGCCTCGGTGATGCGGTCGATGAGGGCGGCGAAGGCCGGGCGGTCGGCGGTCTTGAAGGCATGGGCCGGCGCCTGGTCCGGCGTTCCGCGGCCCGCGATCATGTAGGTGGCGACGGTCCAGGGGGCCCCGGCAAAGCCGATCAGCGCAGTGTCGCGCGGCAATTCCCGCGCCAGGATGCGCAGCGTCTCGTAGACCGCGGCAAGAGTGTCGTGGACCCGATCGGCGGGGCGCAACGCCGCAACGCCCGCCGCGTCACCGATCGTCGACAGCCGCGGCCCCTCGCCGGTGACGAACCACAGATCCGCGCCAAGCGCCTGCGGCACCAGCAGGATGTCGGCAAACAGGATCGCCGCGTCGAAGCCGAAGCGCCGGATCGGTTGCAGCGTCACCTCGGCGGCGAGGTCGGGATTGTAGCACAGCGACAGGAAATCGCCGGCCTGCGCGCGGGTCGCGCGATATTCGGGCAGATAGCGCCCGGCCTGGCGCATCATCCAGATCGGCGGGGTGGGCAGGGTTTCGCCGGCCAGCGCGCGCAGCAGAAGTTTGGTCATGGGGCCTCCTTGCCGACCCATCAAGGCGAGGCGAGGGGCGTTGTCAAGCAGCCCCGCGGCGTCTATGCCGTGGGGCATGAGCGAACGACCCGACCCCTCACGCCCGCTGAAGATCGGCACCCGCGGCTCGGCCCTTGCGCTGGCGCAGGCCCATGAGACCCGCGACCGGCTGATGGCCGCGCATGACCTGCCAGCCGATGCCTTCGAGGTCGTGGTGATCAGGACCACCGGCGACAGGATCATCGACCGGCCCCTGAAGGAGATCGGCGGCAAGGGCCTGTTCACCCGCGAGATCGAGGATGCGCTGGCCTCGGGCCAGATCGACATCGCCGTGCATTCGATGAAGGACATGCCGACCCTGCAGCCCGATGGGCTGGTGATCGACTGCCTGCTGCCCCGCGAGGATGTCCGCGACGCCTTCGTCAGCCCGCATGTCGGCGCGATCGCCGAATTGCCGCAGGGCGCGGTCGTCGGCTCGTCCAGCCTGCGCCGCCGGGCGCAGCTGGCGCATCGCCGGCCCGATCTGCAACTGGTCGAGTTCCGCGGAAACGTACAGACCAGGCTGCAGAAGCTGCGCGACGGGGTGGCGGTGGCCAGCTTCCTCGCGATGGCCGGGCTGCGGCGGCTGGGCATGACCGAGGTCGCGCGCGGCCCGATTGCGCCCGACGACATGCTGCCCGCCGTGGCCCAAGGCGCCATCGGGATCGAGCGGCGGCGCGACGACGAGGCCGCCGCCGGTCTGCTGCGGCCGCTGCACGACCCGGACACCGGCCATCGCGTCGGGGCCGAGCGCGCCTTCCTGCGCCGGCTGGACGGGTCCTGCCAGACGCCGATTGCCGGGCTTGCCGAATTGCGGGGCGGCCAGCTGGTCCTGCGGGGCGAGATCCTGCTGCCCGATGGCTCGGTGTCGATCGCGGGCGGCCGCGCGGGGCCGATTTCAGACGCCGGCGCCATGGGCCACGATCTGGCCGAGGAATTGCTGGCAAGGGCCGGGCCGAACTTCCTGCACCACCTGTAGGGTGGGGCGGTCAGGCCACGCGGATCAGTAGCTGCGGATCAGCCCGACAAGCCGACCCTGAACGCGGACCGAGGCTTCGGGCAGGATCCGCGTCTCGTAGGCCGGGTTCGCGGCCTCCAGCGCGATCATCGCGCCGCGCCGGCGAAACCGCTTCAGCGTCGCCTCGTGTCCTTCGACGAGGGCCACGACGATGTCGCCATTTTCGGCGGTGTCCTGTTCGCGGATCACCACAACGTCGCCGTCATTGATGCCGGCCTCGATCATCGAATCGCCCTTCACCTCGAGGGCGTAGTGATGGTCGCGTCCCGACAGCATGGTGCCCGGGACCGAGACATGGTGCGATACCTCGGAAATCGCCTCGATCGGCACGCCCGCGGCAATTCGCCCCATCAGCGGCAGTTCGACCGCGGCGCTGTCGACGATGCCGAGGGCGCCGCGCGGCCGCGACGGGCGGTCGTTCGCGATGACGCGCGGCGAAAACCCCGCCGAGGCGGCAGGGGGCGCCGCCATGTCTGTCAGGGCGTCGGGCAGGCGCAGGATTTCCAGTGCGCGGGCGCGATGCGGCAGGCGGCGGATGAAGCCGCGTTCCTCGAGTGCGGTCACCAGCCGGTGGATGCCGGATTTCGACCGCAGATCGAGGGCGTCCTTCATTTCGTCGAAGGACGGCGGCACCCCGTCGCGGGCCATGCGCTTGTGGATGAACTCCAACAACTCGATCTGCTTTCTGGTCAGCATCTGCCCGCCCTGGTCCGAAGTGTTCCGTTAATGTTCTAGCCGATGCGACGAATCGCGTCAACAAAGAGAACAAAGCGGGGTGAAAAATCGGTTAATCTCAGCGATCAAGCGGCAGGAAGTCGATCACGTCACCCTCTTGCCGCGGCGGATCGCCCGCCGGCCGCACCAGCAGCGCATCGGCCTCTGCCATCAGCGACAGCCGCGCCGAATCCTGATCCGGGAAAGTGCGCAGCAGCGGCAGGTCGGGGCCCTGTTCCAGCGTGGCGCGCAGGTAATGCTGGCGCGGGCCTTCGGCCGGCAGGCGGGCCGCCAGGCGCGCCCTGCGCGGCGCCAGTCCGGTCGGAAGGCCCTGCATCACGCGGATCAGAGGCTGCATGAACAGGATGCCGCAAACCATTGCCGAAACGGGATTTCCGGGCAGCCCAAGCAGGGGCGTCCCGGCGAGCGAGCCGGCCATCAGCGGCTTTCCGGGGCGCATCGCGATCTTGTAGAAGGACCGTGCCAGCCCCAGCCCCTCGGCGACGCGGGCAACGAGGTCGTGATCGCCGACCGAGGCGCCGCCGATGGTGACGACCAGATCAGCGCCCGCAGCGGCGGCAAAGCCCGCACGCAGGCTGGCCTCGGTGTCGCGGGCGATCGGCAGGATCCGGGGCACGCCGCCGGCGGCCTCGACCTGTGCGGCGATGGCGAGATCGTTGGAACTGACGATCTGGCCGGGCGCTGGCGTCTCGCCGGGGCGCACCAGCTCGTCCCCGCCCGCAAGCACCGCCACGACCGGACGCCGCGCCACCGTCACGGCCGGGACGTTCATGGCAGCCAGCAGCCCGATATCGGCCGGTCCGAGGCGGCGGCCCGGCGCCAGTTCGTCGCCGGCCGCAAAGTCGCTGCCGCGCACACGGACATGCGACCCGGCGCCGGCCTCAAGAACGGTCAGCGCGTCGTCCTCGCGGCGGACATGTTCCTGCATCACCACCCGATCATAGCCCGCGGGCACCGGGGCGCCGGTGAAGATGCGGATGGCGGTGCCGGGCACGGGCGTGCCGGTCCAGGGATGACCCGCCGCCGCCTCTCCGATGATCCGCAGCGGGCCGCCGAGATCGGCGCTGCGCAGGGCATAGCCGTCCATCGCCGCCGAGTCGAAGGGCGGCTGGGTCAGCCGGGCAATGGCGGGCGCCAGCAGGGCGCGACCCGCGGCCCCGGCCAGCGCCACCTCTTCGCCGCGCGGCGCCGGCGCCAGCGCCAGGACACGGCCAAGGGCATCTTCGACAGAAATCATGGATCTGCCCGGTAATCGCCTGATTTTCCGCCGCTTTTCATCAGCAAGCGGATGCCTTCTATGCGCATCGACTTCTCGGCTGCCTTCAGCATGTCGTAGATGGTGAGGCAGGCGGTCGTGACGGCGGTCAGGGCCTCCATCTCGACGCCGGTGCGGCCGGTGGTGCGCACGGTCGCGGTCACCCGGATGCCCGGCAGCGCGGCGTCGGCGGCAAGGTCCAGCGCAACACGGGCCAGCGGCAGCGGATGGCACAGCGGGATCAGGTCCGAGGTCCGCTTGGCGCCCATGATCCCCGCCAGCCGCGCCACGCCGAACACGTCGCCCTTGGCCGCACCGCCTTGCGCCAGCGCCAGCGTGTCGGGCGACATCACCACGCAGCCCTCGGCAACGGCCTCGCGCGTGGTCTCGGCCTTGCCCGAGACGTCGACCATGTGGGCCTGGCCGGCAGCGTCGAAATGGGTCAGGCTCATGCGGCCTCGATCCGGCCGGGCAGGTCGAGGATCGCGCGGGTGGCAGCGGCGACATCGGGCTGGCGCATCAGGCTTTCGCCGATCAGGAACCGGCGTGCGCCGACCTGCATCATCCGCGCCAGATCTGCCGCCTCGAACAGGCCGCTTTCGCAGACGATTTCGCGGCCCTCGGGGATGCGCGGGGCGAGGTCGCGGGTCACGTCGAGGGACAGCTGGAAGGTCTTGAGGTTGCGGTTGTTGATGCCGATCAGCGGCGATGACAGGCGCAGCGCCCGGTCCAGTTCGGGGGCGTCATGCACCTCGATCAGCGCGTCCATGCCCCAATCGGTGGCGGCGGCCTCAAGCTCGGCGGCCAGGACGTCGTCAACCGAGGCCATGATGATCAGGATGCAGTCGGCGCCCCATGCCCGCGCTTCGGCGACCTGGTAGGGGTCGTGGAGGAAATCCTTGCGCAGGACCGGCAGGTCGCAGGCGGCGCGGGCGGCGGTCAGATAGGCGGGCGCGCCCTGGAAACTGGGCGCGTCGGTCAGCACCGACAGGCAGGCGGCACCGCCCTCCTGATAGGCGCGGGCCAGCGCGGGCGGGTCGAAATCGGCGCGGATCAGCCCCTTGGACGGGCTGGCCTTCTTGATCTCGGCGATCAGCGCGGCGCCGGTTTCGGCCTTGCGCCGCAGTGCGGCGGCAAAGCCGCGCACCGGCCCGGCGGCGCGGGCTGCGGCTTCGACCTCGGCTGCGGGACGCGCGGCCTTGGCGGCGGCGATTTCATCGAGCTTGTAGGCCCGGATCCTGTCGAGAATATCCATGCCCCGTTTCTACCCCTGCGCGCCGCGCGAGGGAAGGGGGCTGGTCGCGGGACGGGTCACGGGACGGCTCGCGGGGCCGGTCAGGCCGACCAGTCGATCGGGGGGCGGCCCGATCCTGCCAGCCAGTCGTTCACCCGGCTGAAGGGCCGGCTGCCGAAAAAGCCTCGCCGCGCCGACAGCGGCGAGGGATGCGCGCTGGCCACCACCAGATCGGCCGGGCGCGGCAGCCCCGCCGCGGCCCGTTCGGCATGCGCGCCCCAAAGCAGAAAGGCCAGCGGGCCGTGGCGCTGCGCCTCGGCGATGGCCTCGCGGGCCAGCCTGTCCCAGCCCCAGCGGGCATGGCCGCCCGCCTCGCCCGGCGGCACGCTGAGCGCGGTGTTCAGCAGCAGCACCCCCTGTGCGGCCCAGCCGGACAGATCGCCCCCGGCGGTGGTCACGCCCAGATCGGCCTGCAATTCGGTGAAGATGTTGCGCAGCGACCGCGGCGGGGCGATCCCCGGCGCGACCGAAAAGGCGAGGCCGTTGGCATGGCCCGGCGTCGGGTAGGGGTCCTGCCCGAGGATCACCGCCCGCACCCGCTGCGGCGGCGTCGCGGACAGCGCGGCGAAGATCCGTCCGGGTCCCGGCAGCCAGCCGGGGGAAGCGGCCAGCCGGTCGCGAATCGCGGGCCAGCCGGTGCGGAAGAACGGCAGGTGCGACCAGGCGGCGGGCGGGGTCATGTCTCGGGCGGCCCGGTCACCTCGGCCAGCGCGGCAAGCCTCGCCTTCGCCGCGCCGCTGTCGATCGAGGCCCGCGCCATCGCCGCGCCCTCGCGCAGGTCGGGCGCGACGCCGGCCACCAGCAGCGCCGCCGCGGCGTTCAGCAGCACCGCATCGCGATAGGCGCCCTCGGCACCATCCAGCAGGGCGCGGAAGGCCGCGGCATTGTGCGTCGGCTCGCCCCCGATGATCGCCTCGAAGGGGTGGCGTGGCAGGCCGGCATCCTCGGGCACGACGGTGAATTCGCGGATCGCCCCCTTGTCCAGGGCCGCGACCCGGGTTTCGCCGGCGATGCTGATCTCGTCGGTGCCGTCGCTGCCATGCACCAGCCAGGCCGCGTCGCTGCCAAGCGCCTGCAGAACCTCGGCCATCGGGCGGATCCAGTCGGCCGAGAATGCCCCGGTCAGCTGCCGGCGCACCGAGGCCGGGTTCGTCAGCGGGCCCAGCAGGTTGAAGATGGTGCGGGTGCCCAGTTCGGCGCGCGGCGGGCCGACATGGCGCATCGCGGGGTGGTGCATCGGCGCCATCATGAAGCAGATGCCCGCGCGGTCCAGCGCCTGCTGGGCGACGGCGGGGCCGCCCATCACGTTGATGCCCATCTGGGTCAGCGCGTCCGCCGCCCCGGATTTCGAACTGAGGTTGCGGTTGCCATGCTTCGCGACCGGCACGCCGGCGCCGGCGACCACGAAGGCCGTCGCGGTCGAGATGTTCAGCGTGCCCTTGCCGTCGCCGCCGGTGCCGACGATGTCGATGGCGCCTTCGGGCGCGGCCACGCGGTTCATCCGCGCCCGCATCGCGCGGGCGGCCGAGGCGATCTCGTCCACGGTCTCGCCGCGCACGCGCAGCGCCATCAGCAGACCGCCGATCTGCGCGGGGGTCGCCGCACCGTCGAACAGCGCCGAAAACGCCGACTCGGCCTCGGGTCCGGTCAGTGGGCGGCTTGCGGCGAGGCCGATCAGCGGCCGGATGTCGCCGCTGCTCATGCGGCCGCCTCGTGCCGGGCGCAGCGGCGCAGGAAGGTGGCGATCATCTCGTGGCCATGCTCCGAGGCGATCGATTCGGGGTGGAACTGCACGCCCTCGACCGGCAGCGCCTCGTGGATCAGACCCATGATGGTGCCGTCATCCGAGGTCGCGGTGACGCGCAAACAGTTCGGCAGGCTTTCCGGCTCGACCGTCAGCGAATGATAGCGCGTGGCCTTCAGGGGCGAGGGCAGATCGGCGAAGACGCCGGTGCCGTCATGATGGACCAGGTCCACCTTGCCATGCAGGATGCGGTTCGCGCGCACCACCTTGCCGCCAAAGGCCTCGCCGATGGCCTGATGCCCGAGGCACACCCCGAACAGCGGGATCCTGCGATCCGCGGCGGCGCGGATCAGCGCAAGGCAGATCCCCGCCTGCGCCGGATCGCAGGGCCCCGGCGAGATCACGATGCCGTCAGGGTTCATCGCCAGCGCCTCGTCCACGGTGATCTGATCGTTGCGCCGAACCTCGACCTCGGCCCCGGCTTCGCCCATGTAATGCACGAGGTTCCAGGTGAAGCTGTCGTAGTTGTCGATCAGGAGGATCATCGCAGGGGCCTTGGCTTGGGGAGTGTTTCCCCCCGGAAACGGGTCCGCTATAGATGGGGCAAAGCGCGTCGGGGGGTCAAGCCCGGCCGGGGAAAGAAGAGGCGGATGACACGCGGTTTCTGGACGGGGTTGGGGCATGGCGCGGCGCTGAGTGGCGGGGTCCTGCTGCTGCTGTCGCTGCTGGCGCCGTTGCCTGACGCGCAACGCATGGCCGCAACGCCGCAGGCGCCGGCATCGCCGCAGGGGCCGGCGGCCGGGTCAGCCGACAGCAGCAGCCCCGCGCCAGGGGCCTCCGTGCCCCCAGCGCCCGTGCCCGTGACGCCTGCGCCCGTGACGCCTGCGCCCGTGACCCCTGCGCCCGTGACCCCTGCGCCCGTGGCGGATGCCGGGCAAAACGCGGGTGGCGGGCCCCCTGTGCCTGCGGCGAGTTCCGCGCCCCCGGCTGCGCCGGACAACGCCCTGGCAGCGACCACACCTGCCGCCGCGCCCGACGCCGCGCCGGCCGACGGGCCGGGCGACCGGCCGGGCGACCCCGCCCAACCCACCGCCGCGGCGGTCGATCTTCCGGTCGGCTCGGAATTCGGGCGGGGCGGTGACGTTGCCCCCCTCGTGCCGACGCCGCTGGCACCGCCTTCGGCGCGGCTTGACCTCAGCGATGCGCCCGCCGTCAGCGCGCCCGCCGCGGAACCTGCCCCCGTGGCCGTGACCAGCGAGGATGCCCGCCCGCAGGCCCCGGCCGATCAGCCGCTGGCCCCGCGCCCCGCCGAGGGCGAGGCAAGCCCGCGGCTGTCGCTGCCCGAGGCGCGCGACCGGCCGGTTGCGACGGCGGCGCCCGCGATGCGGCCCCTGGCCGAGCGCGACCAGCCGCCCGCCGCCCTGGCGGCCGCAACGCCGCCTGCGTCCCCGCGTGCCGCGCCTTTGACCGCCCCCGCGATCGCCCCGCGGCCGGCCGCGCAGCCTGCGGCCTCCGAGGCCGCGCCGGCACCCGTGACCGCGCCTGTTCTGCCGTCGCCGGCGCTGGACCTGTCGCTGCCGCCCGATCTGGGCGATCTGCGGCTGCTGGAGCGCAACTGAGATGACGCCGCTGAACCCGGCGCTGGCCGCGACCTTTGCGCCGCCGGTGATGCAGGCGCGGCGCTGGCTGCAGGGCGTGACCTTCGCGCCCGACCGCCCGCTGATCAATGTCAGCCAGGCCGCCCCGGTCGACCCGCCGCCCGAACCCCTGCGCCGCGCCATCGCCGAGGCCGCGCTGCATCGCCCCGGGGCGCATCTGTATGGTCCGGTGCTGGGCAATCCCGATCTGCGCGCGGCGGTGGCCGCGCGCTTTTCGGCGGCCTATGGCGGCAGCGTCGCCGCCGGGAACGTGGCGATCACGCAGGGCTGCAACCAGGCCTTCTGCGCGGCCATCGCCACGCTGGCCGGGCCGGGCGACGAGGTGATCCTGCCGACGCCGTGGTATTTCAACCACAAGATGTGGCTTGACATGCAGGGCATCGCGACCCGGCCCTTGCCCTGTGGTCCCGACCTGCTGCCCGACCCCGCCAGCGCCGCGGCGCTGCTGAGCCCCGCGACCCGCGCCATCGTGCTGGTGACGCCGAACAACCCCTCGGGGGCGGAATATCCCGCCGGGCTGGTGGCGGAATTTCACGATCTGGCGCGGCGCCACGGCATCGCGCTGATCCTCGACGAGACCTACCGCGATTTCGACAGCCGCGAGGGGCCGCCGCATGCGTTGCTGGCCGCGCCCGACTGGGACCGCACGGTGATCCAGCTCTATTCTTTCTCGAAGGCGTACCGGCTGACCGGGCATCGGGTGGGCGCGATCATCGCATCGACCGCGCGGCTGGCCCAGGCCGAGAAGTTCCTTGATACCGTCGCCATCTCGACCTCGCAGCTGGGACAGATCGGGGCGCTTTGGGGGCTGGCGCATCTGGACGACTGGCTGGCCCTTGAACGGGCCGAGATCCTGGCCCGGCGCGCGGCCACCGTCGCCGCCATTGCGGCACTGCCCGGCTGGCAGGTGCAAAGCGCCGGCGCCTATTTCGCCTGGGTCCGGCATCCGTTCGCGGCGGATTCCGCCGAACTGGCGCCACGGCTGCTGCGCGAGGCGGGCGTGCTGGCGCTGCCCGGCACGATGTTCATGCCCGAGAACGACCCGGGCGGTGCGCGGCATCTGCGCATCGCCTTCGCCAATGTCGATGGCGCGGGCATCGCGGCGCTGGCCGACCGGCTGGCGGGCTTCGCGGGCTGAAGGCTTGTGGCCGCCTCGCGCCCGGCCTAGAAGACGGCGCAGACACGACCCCAGAAAGGCCGCGCCATGAAGAACCTGCGCACGCACGGAAAATCCACCATCGTCTGGCTGCTGATGGGGCTTCTGATCCTCGGGCTTGGCGGCTTTGGCGTCACCAGCTTTTCGGGCGGCTCGACCGAGATCGGCGCGGTCGGCGAGACCAGGGTTACGGCCGAGGAATACGCGCGGGCGCTGCGCAACCAGATGAACGCCTATGCTCGCCAGACCGGCCAGCAGCTTGACATGGCGCAGGCGCAGGCGATCGGCCTGCCGCAGGCGGTGCAGGCGCAGCTGTTCACCGGTGCCGCGCTGGAGGAGCAGGCCCGCCGCATCGGCGTCTCGGTCGGCGATGACCGGGTCCGCCAGAGCATCGTCGAGGCCGAGGCGTTCCGTGGCCCGAACGGCAATTTCGACCGCACCGCCTATGCCGAGGTGCTGCGCCGCGAGCGGCTGTCCGAGGCCGAGTTCGAACGCAACATCCGCGGCGACGAGGCGCGGCTGCTGATGCAGCGCGCCGTGACCGGTGGCGTGGTGCCGCCCGAGGCGATGGTCCGCCAGACCGCCGGATGGCTGCTGGAAACCCGCGATCTCGCCTGGCGCGAGCTGACCGAGGACCAGTTGCCGGCGCCGGTCGCCGAACCCGACCAGGCCACGCTGGAGGCCTGGCATGCCGCCAATGCCGACCGCTTCACCGCCCCCGAGACGCGCAGGATCAGCTATGTCTGGCTGACCCCCGAGATGCTGGCCGACGAGGTCGATCTGGACGAGGCCGCGCTGCGGGCAGTCTACGAGGACAACATCGCCGAATACCGCCAGCCCGACCGGCGGATCGTCAGCCGCCTGGTCTTTCCCGATCAGGCCGCCGCAGAGGCCGCGAAGGCCAGCATCGACGCCGGCGACCAGCCCTTCGAGGCCTTCGTGCTGCAGCGCGGCCTGTCGCTGGAGGATGTCGATCTGGGCGAGGTGACGCAGGCCGATCTGGGCGCGGCGGGCGAGGCCGTCTTTGCGCTGGACCAGCCCGGTGTCGTCGGGCCGGTCCAAACCGATCTGGGGCCTGCGCTGTTCTCGATGAACGCGATCCTCGAGCCGGTCGAAATCGGCTTCGAGGAGGCGCGCGAGTCGCTGCGCGCCGAGGCGGCCGTGGACCGTGCCGCGCGGATGATCGAGGATCGCTCATCCGATTACGAGGACCTGCTGGCCGGCGGCGCCACGCTGGAGCAGATGGCCGAGGAAACGCCGATGCAGCTGGGCCAGATCGACTGGTCGGCCGACACCCCGGCGGCGGAGCGCAGCATCGCCGGCTATCAGGCGTTCCGCGACGAGGCTGCGCGGGTCACGGAAAGCGATTTCCCGCAGCTGTTCGCGCTGGACGATGGCGGTGTCTTCGCGCTGCGGCTGGACGAGGTGGTGCCGCCCGCGCTGAGGCCCTTCGAGGAGGTCCGCGACGAGGTGGCGGCCGACTGGCGCCGCGCCGAGGTGCGCCGCCAGCTGCTGGCCCTTGCCGAGGAACACGAGGTGCAGATGACCGCCGCGCCGCTGCCGACCCCGGCGCCGGCTGCTCCGGGCGACGTCGCCTCGCGGGTGGCCACGCCGACATCCACGCCGGACCGCACCGCCGAAGCCGAGGCCGAGGACCGCGCCGATCCCGCAGCGCCCGACGCGGATGCCGCCGAGGCGGACTGGACGACCGAGGCGGGCCTGCGCCGCGATGGCTGGATAGAAGGCGTCCCCCCCGAGCTTGTGCAGCAGGCCTTCGCCATGCAGCCCTCGGACGAAGTCGAGGTGGTCGATGCCGGAGACCGGGTATTCCTGCTGCGGCTCGATGCCGTGCATGGCGCCGATCTTGGCGATGAGGAGGCCGTGCAGGTCATCGAGGCCGTGCGCAGCCGCCTTGGCGACTCGCTGCAGTCTGATGTCTTCGACTATTACGCCCGTGCCGCGCAGCTGCAGGGCGGGCTGGAGCTGAACCAGGCGGCGATCAGCGCCATCAACGCGCAGGCGCAATGATGGATCTGTCGCCCGATTATGCCGCCTTCGAGGCCGAATGGCAGGCGGGCCGCAACCAGCTTGTGACGATCCGCCTCGCCGCCGATCTGGATACGCCTGTCAGCCTGATGCTGAAGCTGGCCGAGGCCGCGCCGATGAGCTTCATGCTGGAATCCGTGACCGGCGGCGAGGTGCGCGGCCGCTATTCCATCGTCGGCATGAAACCCGACCTGATCTGGGAATGCCGCGACGGCATCGCCCGCATCAACCGGCAGGCGCGTTTCTCGGGCGAGTTCGCGCCCGAGGATCGCCCGGCGCTGGACAGCCTGCGCGCGGTGATCGCCGAAAGCCGCATCGAGGCCATGCCCGAGGGCGTGCCGCCGGTCGCGGCGGGTCTGTTCGGCTATCTGGGCTATGACATGATCCGTCTGGTCGAGCATCTGCCCGACGTGAACCCCGACCCGCTGGACCTGCCCGACGCGATGCTGATGCGCCCCTCGGTGGTTGCCGTGCTGGACGGCGTGAAGGGCGAGGTGACGCTGTGCGCGCCGGCCTGGCAGGATGGCAGCGACAACGCCCGCGCAGCCTATGCCCGCGCCGCCGAACGGGTGATGGACGCGCTGCGTGCTCTGGACCGGCAGCCGTCCGAGCCGCGCGCCCTTGGGGCCGAGGCCCGGATCGGCACGCCGGTTTCCAATTTCAGCAAGCCCGATTACCTGGCGGCGGTCGAGCGGGCCAAGGATTACATCCGCGCCGGCGACATTTTCCAGGTGGTGCCGTCGCAGCGCTGGCGGATGGATTTCCCTCTGCCGCCCTTTGCGCTGTATCGCAGCCTGCGGCGCACGAACCCGTCACCCTTCATGTTCTTCCTGAACATGGGCGGCTTCCAGATCGTCGGCGCCAGCCCCGAAATTCTCGTGCGGCTGCGCGATGGCGAGGTGACGATCCGGCCCATCGCGGGCACCCGTCCGCGCGGCGCGGACGAGGCCCAGGACCGCGCCCTCGAGGCCGACCTGCTGGCCGACCAGAAGGAACTGGCCGAGCATCTGATGCTGCTGGATCTGGGCCGCAACGATGTGGGCCGGGTCGCCCGCCCCGGTACCGTGCGACCGACCGAGCAGTTCGTCATCGAACGCTACAGCCACGTCATGCACATCGTCTCGAACGTGGTGGGCGAATTGCGCGAGGGCGAGGATGCCCTGTCGGCGCTGCTGGCCGGGCTTCCGGCGGGCACCGTGTCGGGGGCACCGAAGGTCCGCGCCATGCAGATCATCGACGAACTCGAGCCCGAGAAGCGTGGCGTCTATGGCGGGGCGGTGGGCTACTTCGCCGCGAATGGCGAGATGGACATGTGCATCGCCCTGCGCACCGGGGTGCTGAAGGATGGCGCCCTCTACATCCAGTCGGGTGGCGGGGTGGTCTATGACAGCGACCCCGAGGCCGAGTTCATGGAAACGGTCAACAAGAGCCGCGCGCTGCAACGCGCCGCCGAGGGCGCCGCACGCTTCGTGCGCGGCAACGGCTAGGTCGGCCGCCGCCGGCCGCGCCCGCGCGACCATAATGCAACAAGGGCGGCCCCGAGGGGCCGCCCTTGCCGGTCCGTCACCGCAGCGTGCGGCGGGCCGGGGATGCGTGTCAGTTGCTGGCCGGCTGTTCGGCCTCGCCTTCCATCGGCTCGGCCTCCATCGCCTCGCCCTCGGCCGGCATCTCGGCGGCGCCGTCTGCGGGCATGGTTTCGGCGGGCATGGTGTCGGCGGGCATCGCATCGGCAGGCGCCGTCTCGGCCGGCATCGCGCCGTCTGCCGGTGCAGCGGCCGGGTCGGCCGCGGGCATGGTCGCGTCAGCCGGGGCCGTCGCGTCCGCAGGGGCCGCCGCATCGCCCGCCGGGGCAACGCTGGGCGCGTCCTCACGGTCGCGGAAGACATATTCCGGCGCCGCCTCGGCCTCTTCCTCGGTCAGATCGCTGGTAATCTCCTGCGCGTCATAGTTGACGGTCAGCTGATCCCAGGGCAGGGCGATCTGCTTTTCGCCGATGCCAAGGAAGCCGCCAACGCCGACGATTGCCGCGATCATCTGGCCGGTCTCGCCGTCGACGATCAGGTCGTTGATGTCACCGATGGCCTCGCCGGTGGGCGAGTTGACGGTGGTGTCGCTGATCCAGTCGACGCGCAGTTCGTTCGCCGCCTGCTGCTGCTCGACCTTCTCGCTGGCCGCGGCGGCAACTGCCGCGTCCTCGGCAGGCATCTCGGCGGTTTCGCCTTCCATCGGGGCGGTTTCCGTTTCCATGGCCGGGTCTTCGGCCGGGGCCGTCGCGTCCTGGGCAAAGGCCGCACCCATCGAGAGCGGCAGGGCGAAGGCGGTGGTCAAAAGAAGCTTACGCATGGTGTCCTCCATTTCGGTCACGGGGTCGCCATCGTGATGACGGCGCCGCGCTTCGGGGAGACAATGACCGGGCCTCGCCGTCAGTTCCTTGGATTGACAAATGCTTAGCGAAAACCTGCGCGCAACCTTGGGGATACCCGGCAGGGCGGGATCAGCCGGCGGCAAGAAAGCCCTTCCGGATCAGGGGTTCCCGGCGAATTTCGCCGCCGGCAGTCGGCTGCCGGGGCGCCGGCTCAATCCTCGCCGCGATAGGGCTGGACATATTGCAGGGCCATGTCCCAGGGAAAGAAGATCCAGGTGTCCTGGCTGACCTCGGTGACATAGCTCTGCACCATCGGCTTGCCTTTCGGCTTGGCGTAGACGGTCGCGAAATGCGCCTTGGGATACATCTCGCGGATCAGTTCCAGCGTGCGCCCCGAATCCACCAGGTCATCGACCACCAGGATCCCCTCGCCGTCGCGCATCAACTCGGCATCGGGGCGTTTCAGCACCGTCAGGCCGCCCTGTTCCTGCTTGTGGTAGGACTTGATGCTGATCGTGTCGATGGTGCGGATGTCCAGCTCGCGCGCGACGATCATCGCCGGCACCAGCCCGCCGCGGGTCACGGCGACGACCGCGCGCCATTCGGTTCCGTCCATGCGCCAGGCCAGCGCACGGGCATCGCGGTGCAGCTGGTCCCAGCTGACGTGAAAGCCCTTCTCATGGGGCAGGCGGTCAATCATGCTTCTCTCCTTACAGTCGCAGCACCAGCGACAGGCCCAGCAGACCGATGGCCAGCGCCGCCGCCCGGTCGATCCAGAATTTCGCCGCATAATAGCGCCGCCGCAGCAAAGGCAAAGCCATCAGGCAGGCCAGCGCGCTGTAAAACGCCATCTCGACCGACAGCGCGGTGGCGTAGATCAGCGCCTTGTCGGCCAGCCGCAGCGTGGCGGGAAAGATCGACAGCAGTACCGCCGAATAGAACAGCGCGGGCTTGGGGTTCGACAGGTTCAGCATCATCCCGGCCCGGAAGTTCATCCCGAGGGCCGAGTCCGCCGGGTCGGGCAGCGGATCGGCCGCGTGACGCCACATCTTCAGCGCCACCCAGACCAGGTAAAGCCCGCCGAGGATGGTCAGCAGCGTGAAGGTCCAGGGCAGCGCCGAGAACAGCAGCGTCAGCCCCAGCAGCGCCGCGAGGCACCAGGACGAGGCGCCGACGGCCAGGCCCCAGCCATAGGGAAGGGCGCGGCTGCGACCCATGGCGAAGGCCGACTGGCTGACCGCGATGATGCCGGGACCGGGCGACAGGATGGCCACCGACAGGGTGGCCACGAACAGGGCCAGCTGCTGAAAGGTGACAGCGCTCATTGCAGGCCCGGGGCCGCCGCCCTAGTCCTTGCGGACATCGGCGATGTCGGGCGCGTCCACGGCCTTCATGCCGACGACATGATAGCCGCTGTCGACGTGATGCACCTCGCCGGTGACGCCCGAGGACAGCGGCGACAGCAGATACAGCGCGGAATTGCCGACATCGTCCTGCGTCACGTTGCGGCGCAGCGGCGAGTTCAGTTCGTTCCACTTCATGATATAGCGGAAGTCCCCGATCCCCGAGGCGGCCAGGGTCTTGATCGGCCCGGCCGAGATCGCGTTCACGCGGATGTCCTCCTTGCCGAAATCCTCGGCGAGATAACGGACGCTGGCCTCCAGCGCGGCCTTGGCGACGCCCATGACATTGTAATGCGGCATCACCCGCTCGGCGCCGTAATAGGTCAGCGTCAGCATCGTCCCGCCCGCCGGCATCATGGCGGCGGCGCGGCGCGCGACGGCGGTGAAGGAATAGACTGAAATGTCCATGGTCAGCAGGAAGTTGTCGCGGGTGGTGTCGGCATAGCGGCCGCGCAGCTGTTCCTTGTCGGAAAAGCCGATGGCATGGACGATGAAATCCAGACTGCCCCAGGTTTCGGCCAGCGCGTCGAACAGCCCATCCACCGACGCCTCGTCACCGACATCGCAGGGCAGCACCATGGTCGAGCCAAGCTGCGCGGCCAGCGGATCGACCCGCTTCTTCAGCGCTTCGCCCTGATAGGAAAAGGCCAGGTCGGCGCCTTCGCGTCCCAGCGCCTTGGCGATGCCCCAGGCGATCGACTTGTCATTGGCCAGCCCCATGATAAGGCCGCGCTTGCCGGCCATCAGGCCCCTGTGCTGCTCGCTTGACATGTGCCGTCCCTCGCGCTTTCAACCCGTTGTGACGTGATTAGGCCAAGAGTCCTGCCGTATCAAGCGCAAGGGGGAGAAGGATGAGCGACCGCAGCGGAATATTCGAGGGTGACGATCCCTTCGCCATCGCCCGCGCCTGGCTGGCCGAGGCCGAGACGGTCGAGCCCAACGATCCCAACGCCATCGCGCTGGCGACGGTGGATGCCGAGGGCCTGCCCGATGTGCGCATGGTGCTGCTGAAGGAGATCGAGGGCGGCGGGGCGGATGGTGCCTTCGTCTTCTACACCAATTACGACAGCGCGAAGGGGCAGCAGATCGCGGCGTCGGGCAAGGCGGCCTTCGTGATGCACTGGAAGTCGCTGCGCCGGCAGATTCGCGTGCGCGGCACCGTCAGCCGCGAGGACGGCCCGCAGGCCGATGCCTATTTCGCCAGCCGCTCGTTGCAGAGCCGGCTGGGCGCCTGGGCCTCGGCGCAGTCACGTCCGCTGGCAAGCCGCGCGGCGCTGGTGGCCGAGGCGACGCGGCAGGGGCTGCGCCACGGCACCACGCCCCCGCGTCCGCCCTTCTGGGGCGGATTCCGCATCAGCCCCGTGCAGATCGAGTTCTGGAGTGACGGAACGTTTCGCTTGCACGACCGGTTCGTCTGGCGCAAAGCGGCGGATCTGCGCTGGCAGGTGCAACGGTTGTCGCCTTGAGTCTTGACCGATGCCCTTCCAAGGCAGACACTTGTGACAGCTATCATGCCAAAGACTTTGAAACCACGCTCTTATCCCTGTTCGTTTTGGTCCCTCAATTCATTTGAACCGGTGCCCGTGCGGGCGTAGTGTGAAGATGCGTACGAGTTGCGCGACAGCGGTGAGACGATGACGGACGAGAAGGGCATGACGCTGGTAACCGGGCAGGTCAAATGGTTTGACCCTGCCAAGGGCTATGGCTTCATCCTCAACAGCGAAGGCGGCCCCGACATCCTGCTGCACGCCAATGTGCTGCGCAATTTCGGGCGCAGCTCGATTGCCGACCAGTCGCGGGTCACCGCCTGGGTGCAGCCCACCGCCCGCGGCCTGCAGGCCACCGAGGTGATCGAGGTCGAACCGCCCGAAACCGATGGCAGCCCGCCCATTGCCGATCTCGACAGCGCCGTGATCGAACAGCTGGACAGCCTGCCGCTGCGCCCGGCGCGGGTCAAGTGGTTCGACAAGGGCAAGGGCTTCGGCTTCGCCAACATCTTCGGCCATCCCGACGACGTGTTCATCCATGTCGAGGTGCTGCGCCATTCCGGCTTTTCCGATCTGGCCATCGGCGAGGCGATCGGCATTCGCGTGGTCGAGGGGCCGCGCGGGCTGATGGCGGCGCAGATCACCAGCTGGGACCGGGGCGGCGAGGATGCCGACCTCGCGCTGACGCCGCCGACGGGCGAGGATGGCGACGACCAGGACGAATTTCTCGCGCATGTGGCCGAATAGCCGGGCCTTGATCCGGCTGGTGATCCGGGGCGCCGTCCATGCGGGCGCGACGGCCGTCTGGCTGACCGGCGCGGCGGCGCAACCGGCACGCCCTGCGGCGCCGGCAGAGTGTGCGCCCGATCGCGTGCTGGTCGCGACCGCGGCGGGGCCGTTGCGCTTTCGCGTCGAGATCGCCGATACCCCCGAGGACCGTGCGCGCGGGCTGATGTTCCGCCGCGAGGTGCCCGCGGGCGAGGGGATGCTGTTCATCTATGACGCGCCTGTTCCGATGTCCTTCTGGATGCGCAACACGCTGGTGCCGCTGGACCTGCTGTTCATCGACGCGGTCGGGGTGATCCGCCACATCCACCCGATGGCGCGGCCGCTGGACGAGACGCCGATTCCCGGCGCGGCACCGGGCGATCCGCAGCCCCTGCGCCTGATGGCGCTGGAGATTGCGGGCGGCGAGGCGGCACGGCTGGGGCTGCGCGCCGGACAGCCCGTCGCCCATCCCCGGCTGGCGCAGGACAGCGCCGTCTGGCCCTGCGCATGATGCCCCTTTCGCCGCTTCGGGCGATCCGCTAGAAGCGGTTTCGGCGGGGCGTAGCGCAGCCTGGTAGCGCGACGGTTTTGGGTACCGTAGGTCGGAGGTTCGAATCCTCTCGCCCCGACCATCGGCACGGCATCGCTCGGGATCGGCCGAGGCGGCGCCGGCGACGCGGCGGGACGCCGGTTTTTTCTGGAACGTCGCGGCGGTTTCTGGTCTGAGGGGCGCGAGCAGGAAACAACCGGACCTTCCCGATGGCCATTCACCTCTATCCCAACGACCTTCCCGACGACCTCGCCCTGGGAGCGGTCGTCGCCATCGACACCGAGACCATGGGCCTTGATCCGCGCCGCGACCGGCTGTGCCTGGTGCAGCTGTCGGGCGGCGACGGCGAGGCGCATCTGGTGCAGATCGACCGCGGCCAGACTGAGGCGCCGAACCTGTGCCGGCTGCTGACCGACCCCAAGGTGGTGAAGCTGTTCCATTTCGGCCGCTTCGACATTGCCGCGCTGGAGAACGCCTTCGGGGTGGTCTCCTCGCCGGTCTGGTGCACCAAGATCGCCTCGAAGCTGGTGCGCACCTATACCGACCGGCACGGGCTGAAATACCTGCTGTCCGAGCTGGTCGGCGTGGATGTCAGCAAGCAGCAGCAGACCAGCGACTGGGGTGCGGCGGATCTGAGCGACGCACAGCTGGAATATGCGGCCTCGGACGTGCTGCATCTGCACCGGCTGAAGGCGGCGCTGGAAGAGCGGCTGAAGCGCGAGAACCGGATGGGGCTGGCGCAGGCCTGCTTCGACTTCCTGCCGGCCCGGGCGCATCTGGACCTTTTGGGCTGGGGGGATGAAAACGACATCTTCCGGCACTAGATTGCGTCCCGCGGCGGCCGGGGGCGCTTCGCCCCCCGGACCCCCCGAGGATATTTGCACCAAGGCAAGGACGGCAGGCGTGAACGACTATATCGACACGGCGCGGCGGGTCATCCGCACCGAGATCTCGGGGCTGGAGCAGCTGGCGGCGGGGCTTGGTCCGGAGTTCCGGCAGGCGGTCGATCTGGTGCTGGGCGCGACCGGCCGGGTGATCGTGTCGGGGATGGGCAAGTCGGGCCATGTCGCACGCAAGATCGCGGCCACGCTGGCCTCGACCGGGACGCCCGCGCAGTTCGTGCATCCTGCCGAGGCGAGCCATGGCGATCTGGGCATGGTCACCCGCGCCGATGTGGCGCTGGTGCTGTCGAACAGCGGCGAGACGCCGGAACTGGCCGATCTGATCGCCCATACACGGCGCTTCCAGATCCCGATGATCGGCGTGGCATCGCGCCCCGGATCGACGCTGTTGCGCCAGTCGGACGTGGCGCTGGTGCTGCCCGCAGCCGCGGAGGCCTGCGGCAACGGCATCGTGCCGACCACCTCGACGACCATGACGCTGGCGCTGGGCGACGCGCTGGCGATCGCGTTGATGGAGCATCGCCGCTTTACCGCCGATCATTTCCGCACCTTCCATCCCGGCGGCAAGCTGGGTGCGCGGCTGTCGCGGGTCGCGGACCTGATGCATCCCGACATGCCGCTGGTGGATCTGGAGGCGCCGATGTCCGAGGCGCTGCTGGTGATCAGCCAGAAGGGCTTTGGCGTGACGGGGGTGACCGACGCCGCCGGGCAGTTGGGCGGGATCATCACCGATGGCGACCTGCGGCGGCACATGGAGGGGCTGCTGGATCGGCGCGCGGCCGAGGTCATGACCGCGCATCCGCGCGTGATCGCGCCCGACGCGCTGGCAGAGGCCGCGCTGGCCGAGATGCAGGAGCGCAAGATCACCTGCCTCTTCGCGGTCGAGGATGGCGTGCCCCGCGGCATCCTGCACATCCATGACTGCCTGCGCGCCGGCATGGTGTGAGGCCGTGGACCGCACCCGCATCGTGCGCTGGCTGCGCGTGCTGTTGCCGCTGATCGCGCTGGCGATGCTGTCGACGATGTTCCTGTTCTCGCGCCAGCCCGGCACCGCGCCGCAGATCCCCTACACCGAGGTCGATGCCGAGGCGATGGCGCGCGAGCCGCGCGTGGTCGCGCCGCAATATTCCGGGGTGACGGGCGATGGCGCAGAGCTGTCGCTGACCGCGCGCTCGGCGGCGCCCGCCCGCGACGGCCGCGACGGGGCGGCCAGCGACCTTCATCTGGACTGGCGGCGGCCCGACGGTCTGCGCGCCGAACTGACCGCGCCGGATGTCGGGATCGGCGACGATGCGATCACCCTGCGCGGCGGCGTGCGGATGGGCACCTCGTCGGGCTGGGTGCTGGAGAGCCCCGAGATCGAGGCCGCCACCGACCGCTCGCTGCTGGCGGCGCGGGACGGCATAAGGGCCACTGCGCCCTTCGGCCAACTCAGCGCCGGGGCGATGGAGCTTGCCCCCGCCGAGGCGTCGGCGGATGGCGCCGCCTCGGCAGTCTTGCGCTTTTCGGACGGCGTTCGTCTGCTATACCAGCCCTGAGCCACGGAAGGACCCTCCCATGCTGCGCCCCCTGATCCTTGCCCTGTCACTGGCTGCCGGCCCGGCCCTGGCCCAGGACGTGGCCTTCGGCGGCATGCGGGCGGATGTTTCGGCGCCGGTCGAGGTGGCGGCGGACAGGCTGGAAGTCGATCAGGCCGACGGCCGGGCGGTATTCACCGGCAATGTCGTCATCGGCCAGGGCCAGATGCGGCTTTCGGCCGAGAAGGTCACCGTCGATTATGCCGATGCGGGGCAGAGCCGCATCCGGTCGCTGCATGCCGAGGGCGAGGTGACGCTGGTATCGGGCGCCGATGCCGCCGAGGCAGAGGAGGCGGTCTATGAGGTGGCATCCGGCACTGTGACGCTGCGCGGGGATGTCGTGCTGACCCAGGGCGGCAACGTGCTGACCGGCGACCGGATGGTGGTCGACCTGGCCTCGGGGACGGCGCAGGTCGAGGGGCGGGTCCGCTCGATCCTGCAGCCGGGCGGCAACTGATGGTCGGGCGCGTGGTCGAGCGTGGCTCCGGCCTGCGGGTCCGGGGTCTGCGCAAATCCTATCGCAAGCGGCCGGTCATCCATGATGTCTCGGTCGCGCTGGATCGTGGCGAGGTGGTGGCCTTGCTGGGGCCCAACGGGTCGGGCAAGACGACCTGCTTCTACTGCATCGCGGGCCTGGTGGCGCCCGATGCAGGGCAGGTGCTGATCGACGGGCAGGACGCCACGCGGCTGCCGATGTTCCGCCGGGCGCGGATGGGCATCGGCTATCTTCCGCAGGAGATGTCGATCTTTCGCGGCCTCACGGTCGAGCAGAACATCATGGCCGTGCTTGAGGTCGCGCATGGCGATCCGCGCCACCGCCGCGACCGGCTTGAGGAATTGCTGGGCGATTTCTCGATCACGCATCTGCGCGGGGCGCCCGCGCTGGCGCTGTCGGGGGGCGAGCGGCGCCGCGTCGAGATCGCGCGCTGCCTGGCGTCCGAGCCCAGCTTCCTGCTGCTGGACGAGCCCTTCGCCGGGGTCGACCCGATCGCCGTGGGCGAGATCCGCGGGCTGGTCCATGATCTGAAGTCGCGCGGCATCGGCGTGCTGATCACCGATCACAACGTCCGCGAGACGCTGGGGATCGTGGACCGCGCCTATATCCTGCATGACGGCCATGTGCTGATGGCCGGCACCACCGCCGAGATCGTCGCCGATCCCAAGGTGCGCGAGGTCTATCTGGGCGAGGGCTTCAGCCTTGCCTGACCGCGCGAGGGCGCTGGGCGAATTCTTTTCACGGCCCCGTGCGCCCCGTTGACAGATCCGATCCGCTGTCACCAAATTGAGACATGCGGGTGCGGCATCTCGCCGGACCCCGCCACCCCCGTTTTCCGCCGCGCGCCGGCTGTCTTGAACGGGTCGGCGCAGCGGAAAGACGGGCAACCGGAGAGGAATGACGATGCGCTACACCATCAGCGGGAAACACATTGACGTTGGCGACGCCCTCAGCACTCATGTCAAGACCGAGCTGGGCGAGACGGTGACCAAGTATTCGCAGCGTCCGACCGACGCCGCCGTGACGTTTTCGCGCGATGCGCATCAGTTCATCTGCGATGCCGTGGTGCATCTGTCCACCGGCCTGACGGTGCAGGCCCGCGGCTCCGCGACCGAGGTCTATGATGCCTTCGAGGCCTGCCGCGAGAAGATGGACAAGCAGCTGCGCCGCTACAAGCGCCGGCTGAAGGATCACCACAAGGAACGCGCCGAGCCGGTTGTGTTCGGCGAGGCGGGCAGCTATGTGCTGGCGGCTGACGAGGATGAGTGGGAATCGAAGGGCAGCGGCCTCGAACCCATCATCATCGCCGAGATGGAATCGCGCGTGCCGACCCTGTCGGTCGGGGACGCGGTGATGCAGATGGAACTGGCCGGAACGCCGCTGCTGGTGTTCCGCAACGAGAAACATGGCGGGGTGAATGTCGTCCACCGCCGCGACGACGGCAATGTCGGCTGGATCGACCCGCGCGGAAACGGCTGAGGCCGGTCCGCCCGGACCCCAGGACGCGACGCCCCCGGCCCGAGGGAACGGGGGCGAACAGCTCAGGAAAGACGCGCGACGATGCAACTCAGCGAGATCCTCAGGCCAGGGGCCGTCCGGTCCCTGGGACAGGTTACCTCGAAGAAGCGACTGTTTCAGGAGATTGCCGATCTGGCGCATGCCGAATACCGGCTGAACGCCTCGGAAACGCTGGATGCCCTGCAGGAACGCGAAAGCCTCGGGCCGACCGGCGTGGGGCAGGGGGTGGCGCTGCCCCATGCGCGGCTGCACGGGCTGGACAAGGTGGTGGGGCTGTTCCTGCGCCTTGAAAAGCCGCTGGATTTCGACGCGGTCGACCGCCAGCCGGTCGACCTTGTCTTTGCGCTGCTGGCGCCCGAGACAAGCGGGGTCGATCACCTCAAGGCGCTGGCCCTGGTGTCGCGGACACTGCGCGACGCAGACCTTCGGGCCAAGCTGCGCGCCAATGACAACCCGGCGACGCTGCATGCGGTGCTGGTTGCCGCGCAGGGCATCAAGGCCGCCTGAATGGTTTGAATCGGACCGATTCGGCCCTATATTCGAGGGTCCAAGGACCTGGAGGAGGCCCGACGATGACCAAGCATATCAGCGACCAGCCCCGGACCCAGCATGGCACGAGGCTGCGCGAGTTCACCCGGCAGGAGCGCGAGTCCGGCACACATCCCGCCGTCGAGGCGCTGCGGTCGCGCCCGCAGAAGCGCGGCGAGGAAAATCGCAAGGCAGCCGAGTTCCTGCGCATCGAGCGCGAACTGATGAGTTGACCCGCAGGGGCGGGCAGCGCCCGCCCCCGGAACGCCCCGCCCGGTCCGGCCGGTTGGCCGCGCGGGCGAGGGCCGCATGGCGCGATCAGGCGCGCACCAGCCGTTCATAATCCTCGGCGACCTGGCGGGTCGTCTGGCCCACCTGGAAATGCCAGTCGCCGATCTGGCCCACCGGGGTGACCTCGGCCGCGGTGCCGGTCAGCCAGCATTCCTGAAAGCCGTCCAGTTCTTCGGGGCGGATGCGGCGTTCATGCACGGTCATGCCCTTGTCGCGCAGCATGCCGATGATCGTCTGCCGGGTGATACCGTTCAGGAAGCGGTCGGCCTGCGGGGTATGGACCTCGCCATCCTTCACGAAGAAGATGTTGGCTCCGGTCGCCTCGGCGACATAGCCCTCCCAGTCCATGAACAGCGCGTCCGAACAGCCCTTGGCCTCGGCGGCATGCTTGGACATCGTGCAGATCATGTAGAGGCCGGCGGCCTTGGCGGCGGTCGGGATGGTCTCGGGCGAGGGGCGCTTCCACTTGGCCACGTCCAGCTTGGCGCCCTGCCACTTCGCATCGCCGTAATAGCTGCCCCATTCCCAGGCGCAGACGGCCATGCGCACCGGGTTGCGCGCCGCCGACACGCCCATGTCGGGCCCCGAGCCGCGCCAGGCGACGACGCGCAGATAGGCGTTCTCGAAGCCGTTGGCCTTCAGCACGGCCTCCTTGGCGCCATCGATCTCGTCGGCGCTGTAAGGGATGGGCATGTCCAGCAGGCGACCCGACTCGATCAGCCGCAACGAATGGTCGTGGCCCTTGAAGATCTTGCCGTCATAGCAGCGCTCGCCCTCGAAGACCGAACTGGCGTAATGCAGCGCGTGGGTCAGCACATGCACCTTGGCGTCGCGCCACTCGACCAGTTCGCCATCCATCCAGATCTTGCCGTCGCGATCATCATATGCCGCCGTCATGTCTCTCTCCATCAGGTTCGGGTTTTCGATTATTTCACCGGGCCGCCCGAATCCGGCCCATTTGTTGCGCAAGGCTCTTGACGGCTAGCAATCGAATCTTGGAAAGTCAACAAGGCTGCCCTATCAGGGCGGAAACGCACCGAAAGGATGACAGGATGCAAGGCAAGGCGCGGGTCCAGGCGATGATGGGTGAGGATCTGCTGTTTCTGACGGACGATCAGCTGCGCCGGGGCATCGAGGCGATGTTCTTCGCCTATCGCGCCTTCACCGCCGATCCCGACATGATCCTGACCGACATGGATTACGGGCGCGCCCATCACCGCGCGCTGCATTTCGTCAACCGCGATCCGGGGCTGACCGTGACCGCGCTGCTGGCGGTGCTGGGCGTCACCAAGCAGTCGCTGAACCGGGTGCTGCGCACGCTGATCGATGACGGGCTGGTGGAAAGCCGGGTCGGCCGCCGCGACCGGCGCGAAAGGCAGCTTTTCCTGACCCCCAAGGGCACCGCGCTGGAACGCCGCCTGTCCGAGGCGCAGCGGGCGCGGATGCGCGCCGCCTATCGCAATGCCGGGCCTCAGGCGGTGGCGGGCTTCCGGCAGGTGCTGGAAGCGATGATGGACCCCGAGACGCGCGCGCAGTATCAGGCCATGAAGGACCTGCCCGAGGATCACTGAGAGGCCCATGACCAGCCCCGACACGCATATCCTGATCGTCGATGACGACGAACGCATCCGCGCCCTGCTGGGCCGGTTCCTGCGCAAGAACGGCTTCATGGTGACGATGGCGCGCGACGCCGCGCAGGCGCGGCGGCTGCTGGCGGGGCTGGAGTTCGACCTCATCGTGCTGGACGTGATGATGCCCGGCGAGGACGGCTTCTCGCTGACCCGCGGCCTGCGCGAGAGCATCCAGACGCCGATCCTGCTGCTGACTGCCCGCGGCGAGATCGAGGACCGGATCACCGGGCTGGAAAGCGGCGCCGACGACTACCTGCCCAAGCCGTTCGAGCCGCGCGAACTGCTGCTGCGGATCGCGGCGATCCTGCGCCGCGTCCCCTCGGCCGAGGTTGCGCAGCCGAAATTCCTCAGCCTCGGGGCGCTGCGCTATGACACCGACAAGGGCGAATTGTGGCAGGGCGACCAGCCCTTGCGGCTGACCGGCACCGAAACGGCGCTGCTGCGCCGGCTGGCGGCCAGCCGCGGCCAGCCGGTCAGCCGCGCCGAGCTGATCGACGATCTGGGCCGCGGGGCCGGGACGGCCTCGGGCGAGGAGGGGGACAATTCCGAACGCGCCATCGACGTGCAGATCACCCGGCTGCGCCGCAAGATCGAGCCCGACCCCCGCGAGCCGCGCTTTCTTCAGACCGTCCGCGGCACCGGCTACATGCTGGTCGTGGACTGACTTGCCGCCGGCCGCGCACCCGCCTAGCCTCGCCCCCATGATGCCCGACCCGACCTATCGCGGAATCGCACTCGACGCCCGGACCGCGCTGGCCCTGCTGGAATGGCAGGCCGAGATGGGCGTGGACGAGCCCGTGCTGGACGCGCCGCTGGACCGGTTCGAACTGGCCGCGCGCGCGGCTCCGCCGCCGGCCGCGGCGCCCGCGATCGACCTTGCCGGGCCCGCGGCTGCGCCGTCCCGCCCGGCCGCGCTGTCCGAGGACGCCGGCGCGGATCTGGCGGCCCGCATCGCCAAGGCCGAGGCCTTGGCGGCGGCCGCCGACAGCCTTGCCGCGCTGGCCGAGGCGCAGGAGGGTTTCGACGGGATCGAGCTGAAGAAGGGCGCGCGGAGCTTCTGCTTTGCCGACGGCAATCCTGCCGCCCGCGTCCTGATCCTCGGCGAGGCGCCGGGCGACGAGGAGGACCGGCAGGGCCGCCCCTTCGTCGGCCGCGCCGGGCAGCTTCTGGACCGGATGTTCGCGGCGATCGGCATGGCGCGTGACGCGGTCGACGCGGAACGCGCGCTCTACATCGTGAACGTGCTGGCCTGGCGCCCGCCCGGCAACCGTGACCCGAGCCCGGATGAAATCGGCGTGAGCATGCCCTTCGTGCGGCGCCACATCGACCTTGCCGGGCCCGAACTGATCGTGCTGATGGGCAACATTCCCTGCCAGGCGGCGCTTGGGCTTCGCGGCATTCTGCGGCTGCGCGGCCAGTGGACACAGGCCTTCGGGCGGCCGGCGCTGCCGATGGCGCATCCGGCCTATCTGCTGCGCAATCCGGCCGCCAAGCGCGAGGCCTGGGCGGACCTTCTGTCGCTGGCCGCCCGGCTGGAATCGCTTTCCGTTTAGGTTTCGTTTCCGCATCATGCGCTAACCGGTTCCCGACACAACCCGGATGACCCCCCATGCGCTTTCTGCTCCGCAGTCTCGGCGGACTGTTCCTGACCTTCCTGACCATCGGCCTGCTGTTTCTGGCCGCGTTCCAGATGTGGCAGGCGGTCAGTTCGCGCGCCGGCGGCGCCGGTCCCGGGCGCGGCGGCGCCGAACAGGTCTATACCACGCGGCTGCTGAACGTGACGCCGCGGCGGGTGCAGCCGGTGATGCGGGTGTTCGGCACCGTCGAGTCGCGGCGACGGCTGGAATTGCGGGCCGGGGCGGCGGGCCAGATCGTCCATCTCGACCCTGCCATGCAGGAGGGCGGGCAGGTGGCGGCGGGGCAGCTTCTGGTGCGCATCGACCCCTCGGCCGCGCAGGCGGCGCTGGACAGCCAGCAGGCGGCCCGCGACGATGCCGAGGCGACGCTGCGCGATGCGCGCCGGAACGTGCAGGTGGCAACCGACGATCTGGCCGCCGCCGAGCGTCAGGCCGAACTGCGCCGTGCCGCAGTCCAGCGGCAGGAGGCGCTGGCGGACCGCGGGCTTGGCGCAGGAGCCGAGCGCGAGACGGCGCAACTGGCCGCCTCGGCCGCCGAACAGGCGGTCATCGCCGGCCGCTCGGCCCTGGCCTCGGCCGACAGCGCGGTCACCGCGGCGGTGAACGCCCTGCGCCGGGCCGAGATCGCGCTGGCCGAGGCGCGGCGTGCCCTCGATGAGACGCGGATCACCGCAGGCTTTGCCGGCCGCGTCACGGCGGTCACCGCGGTCGAGGGACGGCTGGTCAGCCTGAACGAACAGCTGGCAGAGATCATCGACCCCGACGCGCTGGAGGTTCAGGTGCCGCTGTCGCTGGATCAGTATGCGCGGCTGGTCGCCGGTGGCGGGCAGTTGGCGGAACGTGCCGCGACGGTGGTCCTCGATGGCTCGGCGGGCCGGCTGACCGCAACCGCGAGGCTGGACCGTGCCGCCGCCTCGGTGGCCGAGGGCGCGGCCGGTCGGATCGTCTTTGCCCGCATCCTCGAGGGCGGCGAGGCGCTGCGCCCGGGCGATTTCGTCAGCGTCGAGATCGCCGAGCCCGAGATCGCAGGCGCTGCACGGATCCCTGCGGCGGCCGTCGGCCCCGATGGCGCGGTGCTGGTCGCAGATGCCGAGGGGCGGCTGTCGGCCGTGCCGGTCAGCGTGCTGCGCCGGCAGGGCGACGACGTGATCATCGCGGTTCCGGCGGCGCTGGACGGGGCGCGGATCGTGGCCGAACGCGCCCCGCAGCTGGGCGCCGGCATCCTGGTGCGCGATGCCGCGGCACCGGCGCCTGCGGGCGACCAGCAGGCGCAGGGCCTGCGGGGGCCCGGAAATGGCTGAGGGCCGCGACATGGCCGGGGGCGACGCCGCCGCCGGCGGCACGGGCCTGCTGTCGATCTTCACCCGGCACCGCACGCTGGCCAATCTGGTCATGGCGGTGATGGTGGTCGGCGGGCTCTACGCCGCCCCGCAGCTGCGCGCGCAGTTCTTCCCCGACACCGTGGTGCAAGAGATCGACGTCGAGGTGCGTTGGGACGGCGCCGGACCCGAGGATGTGGACCGCTCGATCGTGGCGGTTCTGGAACCAGCCCTGATGGGCGTCGAGGGCGTCGCGCTGACGACATCGCGCGCCGTGCAGGGGCTGGCCGCCATCACCGTCGAGTTCGAGCCCGGCTGGGACATGTCACGCGCCGCCGCCGAGATCGACAGCGCCGTCGCCGCGGCCGGTGACCTGCCCGAGGAGGCCGAGGATCCCGAGATCCTGCGCAGCGCCTGGCGCGACCGGGTCGCCGATGTGGTGATCTCGGGGCCGGTCGGGCTGGACCAGCTTGGCCGCATCGCCGATGATTTCGCGAACCGGCTTTATGCCGAGGGCATCACCCGGCTGTCGATCACCGGCCTTGCCGCGCCCGAGACGCTGATCGAGACGCGGATGATCGACCTCGTGCGCCATGACGTGACGCTGCAGGAGATCGCGGCCGTGGTCGGTGCGACGGCTTCGGCCAGCCCGGCGGGCGACGTGGCCTCGGGCGCCGCCCGTGTCCGCACCGGTGCCGAGACGCGGGCCCCCGCCGATGTCGCGGCGCTGGTGCTGAAGGCGCTGCCCGACGGCACCCAGCTGCGTATCGGGGACGTGGCCGAGGTGCGCCAGTCGGGCATGGACCGCAACGTGGCCTATTACGTCGACGGCGACCCGGCGGTGATGGTCGCGGTCCAGCGCAGCGCGCTTGGCGATGCGATCGGCATGCAGCGCAGCGTCGAGGCGGTGGTTGCCCGGATGGCGCCCGCCCTGCCGCAGGGCGTGACGATGGATCTGGTGCGGGCGCGGGCGGAACTGATCTCGGCGCGGCTGAACCTGCTCTTGGACAACGCCGTCCTCGGGCTGGGGCTGGTGCTGGCGCTGCTGTTCCTGTTCCTGAACGCGCGCACCGCGCTGTGGGTGGCGGCGGGCATCCCCGCCTCGCTGCTGGCGGCGGTGGGGCTGATGTATCTGACCGGGATGACGCTGAACATGATCTCGCTGTTCGCGCTGATCCTGACCCTGGGGATCATCGTGGACGACGCGATCGTGGTGGGCGAACATGCCGACTACCGGGCCCGAAAGCTGGGCGAGCCGGCTGTTCTTGCCGCCGAACGCGCGGCGGCGCGGATGGCCGCGCCGGTCGTTTCGTCCACGCTGACGACGATCATCGCCTTTGGCGGGCTGGTCGCCATTGGCGGGCGTTTCGGCGACATGATCGCGGACATTCCGATGACGGTGATCCTGGTGCTGGCCGCCTCGCTGGTGGAATGTTTCCTGGTGCTGCCAAGCCACATGGCCCATGCGCTGACCCGCGCGGCCCGGCGCCACTGGTATGACCGGCCCTCCAAGCTGGTCAATCGCGGGCTGGACTGGCTGGTGGCGCGGCTGTTGGGGCCGATGACCGGCTGGGTGCTGCGGCTGCGCTATCCGGTGCTGGCCGCGACCATCGCCATGTTCGCCTGGTCGGCCGCGGCTCTGGTCGGCGGGGCGGTGCCCTGGCGGTTCTTCGATGCCCCCGAACAGGGCAGCGTCGCGGGGAATTTCGCGATGCTGCCGGGGGCCACGCGCGAGGACACGATCCGGGTGATGGGCCTGGTGCAGGACGCCGTCGACCGGGTCGCGGCGGAATACGAGGCGGAATACGGCATCAGCCCGGTCACCCATGCGATGACCCAGGTCGGCGGCAATTCCGGCCGACCCCTGCCGGGCGCCGATACGCGGGATGCGGACCTGCTGGGCGCGATCCAGCTGGAACTGATCGATCCCGATTTCCGGCCCTATTCCAGCTTCGAGTTCGTGTCGGCGCTGCAAGAGGCGATGCCGACCGATCCGCGGCTCGAGACGATCAGCTTTCGCGGCTTCCGCTCGGGGCCGGGGGGCGATGCGATCTCGGTGCGGATGACCGGCGCCGAGGCGCAGCGGCTGAAGGACGCGGCCGAGGCGCTGAAGCTGCGGCTTGCGGCCTTCCCCGAGGTCTCGGCGCTCGAGGACAGCATGGCCTATGACAAGGACGAGCTGGACCTGCGCCTGACCGCGCAGGGCGAGGCGCTTGGCTTCACGACCGAGACCCTGGGCCGCGACCTGCGCCAGCGCCTTGGCGGCATCGAGGCTGCCAGCTTTCCGGTCGGCACCCGCACCGGCGCGATCCGCGTCGAGATGCCCGAGGACGAGCGGCGCGGCGACTTCCTCGACCGGATGATGATGCGCACCGCCTCGGGGCAATGGGTGCCGCTGGGCGATATCGTCACCGTGACCCGCGCGGCCGGCTTCTCGGTGATCCGGCGCGAGAACGGCGAACGGATGATCGCGGTCACCGGCGACATCTCGGACGACGACCCGGCCCGCGCGGCGCAGATCGCCCGGCAGATCGAGGACGAGATCATGCCCGCGATCGCCGCGGCCCACGGCATCAGCTTCGAGACGACCGGCCTTGCCGAACAGGAACGCGACTTCCTCGGCGACGCCGCGGCGGGCTTCGCGCTGGCGCTGGGCGGCATCTACATGGTCCTGGCCTGGATCTTCGCCAGCTGGAGCCGCCCGCTGGTGGTGATGGCAGTGATCCCCTTCGGGCTGATCGGGGCGGTCTGGGGGCATCACCTCTGGGGCCTGCCGATGTCGATGTTCTCGATCGTCGGGCTGATCGGCATGTCGGGCATCATCATCAATGATTCCATCGTGCTGATCTCGACCATCGACGAATATGCGCGCGACCGGGGCCTGCGCCCGGCGATCCTGGACGCGGTCTGCAACCGCTTCCGGCCGGTGCTGCTGACGACGGCGACGACGGTGCTGGGTCTGGCACCGCTGCTTTACGAACGCTCGTCGCAGGCGCTGTTCCTGAAGCCGACCGTGGTCACCCTGGCCTACGGGCTGGGCTTCGGCATGCTGGTGGTGCTGCTGGTGGTGCCGGCGGTGCTGGCGGCGGGGGCGGATCTGGGACAGGCGCGGCTGGCCTTCCGTCGCGGGTTGCGCGCCCCCGCGCTGCGCGGGCCGCTGCGTGCGGGCGCGGCGCTGGCCGGGCTGGCCTTGGCGGCAACGATGCTGCCGGCGACGCTGTTGCCCGCGCTGGGCGTCGGGGTTCCGGGCTGGTGGCCGGTCGCCGCCTCGCCGCTGGCCGCCCTCGGCTGGTATCTCGCCGGGCTGGCAGGCGCGGTGCTGCTGGCCGGAGCGCTCAGCCTTGCGGCGCGCAGCCGCGCATCTCGACCGCGCCGGACGCACCGACCAGTGTGATTCGCAGCCCGTCCGCGTCCAGATCGAAGGGCTTCGCCTCGGGCGGCACGAAATCGGCGCTGGCGATGGTCGTGCCATCCTCGTCGCGCAGCGCGGCGGACGAGACCCAGACCTCGGGCCGGTCCGGCAACTCGACCGCCACGACCTGCGCGCCGGTCATGGCAGCCGGCAGGTCCATCTCGAGCCGCATCCCGTCCGCGATCTCGTCCAGCCGGCAGGCCGGGCGCGCGGCTACCCGCGCCGGCACCCGCGCCAGCGCCTCGGCGATGCGCGGGTCGGGGGCGTCCGCGGCAGGCCCGGCGCGCAGGCTGACCCGGCCCGGCACGCAGATCCGCTCGCACAGCCCGAAATCGACCGAGGCGGCCAGATCCAGCGGCAGGGCCGGATCGCGCGGCCGCGCCGTGAAGGGCAACACCAGCACATCGTGATAGCCAAGGCTGGTGTCCTCCCCCGACCGGATCGCCTCGGGCGCGGGCCAGTGAAATTCCACGTCCCGAAGGTTCCGCGACGCCTGCCAGTCGAAGACGGGCGGCAGCCCGCTGTCGCCCGGGCTGCGCCAATAGGTCTTCCAGCCGGGCTTCAGCCGCAACTCCAGCGCGGCGACACGGCGCCCCTCGGCATCGATCCAGCCCGGCAGCAGGCGCGCGGCGTCCAGCCCCGGCGGCAGGGTCTCGGCCGAGGCGGCCGACAGGGCGGGCAGGGCAAGGCAAAGGCCCAGCAAGGCGGCAGCGGCATGTCTCATGCCACCGCTCTAACGCCTCGCGCCGCGTCGCAGAAGTCACAAACGCGCGCGGGGCTTGCAACCCGGACCCCAAGCGCCGATCTTGAAACGGCAAGGAGAGATGATGAGCAGAAGCCCCGACCCCGACCCCGACACCGCCCCCCCCGGCCTGACCGGCAAGATCCTGATCGCCATGCCCGGCATGGCCGATCCGCGTTTCCAGCGCTCGGTGGTGCTGATCTGCGCCCATTCCGCGGACGGCGCGATGGGGCTGGTGCTGAACCGCCCGCTGCCCGAGATCGGCTTTGCCGACCTTCTCGACCAGCTCGGGATCGAGGCCGACACCACCAGCCGCAGCATCGAGGTGCGCTTCGGCGGCCCTGTCGAACCCGGTCGCGGCTTCGTGCTGCACAGCGTCCCCGAACATGGCGACGACCCCGAGGGCCGGCTGCGCATCGGCCGGGCGCTGGCGATGACCACGACCCGCGACATTCTCGAGGATCTCGCCCATGGCCAGGGCCCCGAGGCCGCGGTCCTGGCGCTGGGCTATGCGGGATGGGGGCCCGGACAGCTGGAAGACGAGATGCTGCAGAACGGCTGGCTCACCGGCGAGGGCGCGGACGATCTGATCTTCGGCACCGACAACGACGCCAAATGGCCCGCCGCGCTGAGGGCGCAGGGCATCGATCCCTCGCTGCTCTCGGCGGCCGCCGGCCGCGCCTGAGCCGACCCGCCAACCCCGCCGCTTTGCCTTGGCGCAAATATCCTCTGGGGGTCCGGGGGGCGAAGCGCCCCCGGCCGTCGCGGGACGCCGATCATCGTGCCGCACGTCCAGCCGCGCACGCCGTGCCGGCGGACCGTGTCACGCCTCAGCCAAGTTCGGGAAAGAACCGTGCCGAGCCGGTGAAGATCTCGGCCCCGTCGGCACGCACGCCGATGGAATGCTCGAACTGCGCCGACAGGGACTTGTCGCGGGTCACCGCCGTCCAGTCATCGGCCAGCACCTTGGTCTCGGGCCGGCCCAGATTGATCATCGGCTCGATGGTGAAGAACATGCCCTCCTCCAGCACCGGGCCCTTGCCGGGGCGGCCGAAATGCAGCACGTTCGGCGGCGCGTGGAACACCCGGCCAAGCCCGTGGCCGCAGAAGTCCCGCACCACCGACATGCGATGCCCTTCTGCATAAGCCTGGATGGCGGCGCCGATATCGCCGAAGGTCGCACCGGGGCGCACCGCCTCGATCCCCTTCATCAGGCAGTCATGGGTCACCTGGATCAGCCGCTGCGCCTTGATCGAAGGCTTGCCGGCGACATACATCCTGCTGGTGTCGCCATACCAGCCATCGACGATCACGGTCACGTCGATGTTCAGGATATCGCCGTTCTGCAGCAGCTTCTCGCCGGGGATGCCGTGGCAGACCACATGGTTCACGCTGATGCAGCTGGCATGCTGATAGCCGCGATAGCCGATCGTGGCCGAGGTCGCGCCCGCCTCGGCGATCCGGTTGCGGATGAAATCGTCCAGCGTGCCGGTGGCAACGCCCGGCGCGACCAGCGCGCCCACCTCGTCCAGGACCCGCGCGGCCAGCGCGCCGGCCTTGCGCATGCCCTCGAAATCCTCGGGCACATGGATGCGAATGCCTTCGCGGGTGATGCGGCTTTCCTGATCCATCGCTGATCCTTTCCTCTGCCCGCATAGATAGCGCCCGGATGCCACTTGTTCCAGTGCCGTGCGTGCGCATAGAAGAAGGCGGAACCAGCGGGGGGCGGCGGCCATGCAATCAGACAATCCGACGGCGGCAATCCTGGTGATCGGCGACGAGATCCTGTCGGGCCGCACGCGCGAGGGCAATGCCCATCACCTGGCGCAGGTCCTCTCGGCCACCGGTTTCGACCTGCGCGAGATCCGCGTCGTCGCCGATGATGCCGACCAGATCGTGGCCGCGGTCCGGGCGCTGGACGCCAGCCTCGGCGGCGCCTGGGACCTGCTGTTCACCTCGGGCGGCATCGGGCCGACCCATGACGACATCACCGCCGATTCCGTCGCCGCCGCGCATGGCACCAGCGTCGAGATCCATCCCGAGGCCCGTGCCCTGCTGCAGGCCCGCTGCGACCGGATGGGCACGGAACTGACCCCGAACCGGCTGCGCATGGCGCGCATCCCGGTGGGCGCGCGGCTGATCGACAATGCGGTGTCGGCCGCCCCCGGCTTCTCGATCGGCAACACCCATGTCATGGCGGGCGTCCCCGAGGTGTTCCGCGGCATGGTCGCCTGGCTGATCCCGCGCCTCGCGGCCGGCCGTCCGGTCCGCTCGGAGACGGTCGAGGTGCGGCGCGGCGAAAGCGACGTGGCCGAGGAACTGCAGGCCGTGGCGGGCGAGTTTCCCGATGTCTCGATGGGCAGCTATCCCTATCACGACGAGCGCGGCTGGGGCACCAACCTGGTTGTGCGCGGCCTCGATGCCGAGCGCGTCGCCGTCGCCATGGCCGAGCTGAAGCGCAGGCTGGCGCTGTGATCGACGCCGCGCTGGCCGCGGCCTTCGAGGCCACCTGGCCCTCTGCCGCGTATCGCGCGGCGGGCGGCCTTCGGGTCGGGCAGGGCCTCGGCGCCGGGGCGCGGGTCGGGTCGGCGCGCGCGGTGTCGGACTGGTCGGGGGCCGATCTGGACGCGGCCGAGGCGATCCACCGCGGCTGGCAGCAGCCCGCCCTGTTCCGCGTCACCGATGGCGACGAGGCGCTGGCGGCGGCGCTGGAGGCGCGCGGCTACGGGCCCCGGACGCCAACCGCAATCCTCGAGGCGCCGGTGGCGCGACTGACCCTGCTTGCGGTGCCCTCGATCACTGCCTTCGCGATCTGGCCGCCCCTGGCGATCCAGCGCGAGATCTGGGCCACGGGCGGCATCGGACCTGCGCGGCAGCAGGTGATGGCACGCGTGGCCGGGCCGCGCGCGGCGATCCTCGGCCGCATCGAGGATCGCGCCGCCGGGGCGGGCTTCGCGGCCATCCACGGCGATGTTGCGATGATCCATGCGATCGAGGTGCTGCCGGCATGGCGGCGCAGGGGGCTGGCCGGCTGGATGATGCGCGAGGCGGCGTTCTGGGCGCAGGCAAAGGGCGCAGCCCGGCTGGCGCTGGCGGTCACCCGCGGCAATGCGGCGGCGCTGGCGCTGTATCGCGGGCTGGGCTTTGCCGAGGTTGGCGGATACCGCTATTTCGGACGCGACTGAGCGGCGCCCTCACAGCTGCGTGCGGACCTGCCAGAGGTCGGGAAACAGCACCGCCTCCAGCATCCGGCGCAGATAGCTGACCCCGCCGGTGCCGCCGGTGCCCCGCTTGAAGCCGATCACCCGCTCGACCGTGGTGACGTGGTTGAAGCGCCATCGCCGGAAGTAATCCTCGAAATCCATCAGCTTCTCGGCCAGTTCGTACAGCTCCCAATGGGTGCGCGGGTCGCGATAGACCCGTTCCCATGCGGCGATGACCGCCGCCTCGGGCTGGTGCGGGCAATCCAGCCGGCTGCGCGGCGCGACGTCGAAACCCGCCACCGCCAGCCGTCCCAGGACCACATCGTAAAGCGAGGGACGCGCGGCCTCGGATCGCAGCGCCCCGGCGAGGTCAGGGCGATGCTCGTGCGGGCCGATCATCGCCATGTTGCGGTTGCCCGCGACGAATTCGATCATGCGATACTGCCAGGACTGAAAGCCGCTGCTTTCGCCGAGGGCGGCGCGAAAATCGGTATAGTCGCTGGGGGTCATGGTGCGCAGCACGTCCCAGGCGCTGTTCAGCTGTTCCATGATCCGCGCAACCCGCGCCAGCATCTTGAAGGCCGGCTGCAGGTCGCCCGCCGCGATCAGGCCGCGCGCGGCGTCCATCTCGTGCAGGGCCAGCTTCATCCACAATTCGCTGGTCTGGTGCTGGATGATGAACAGCATCTCGTCATGGGCGGCCGAGCGGGGGTGCTGGGCCGACAGCACCGCGTCGAGACCAAGGTAATCGCCATAGGACATGCGGTCGCGAAACGACATCCGCGCGCCGTCCGGCCCCGGCGCGTCTGGCCCGGCCCGGTCGCCCGACGCGGCGGCCGCGTCCTCGGGCCGGTGCCCGCTCATGCCGATCCCGCCTGCGCGGTGATCGTGCCGCTGCGCCCGCCCGGTTCGGCCAGTGCGCGACGCAGCGCGTCCGCGATCAGCGCCGGCACCTCGGGCGCCAGCCCGATCGGGTCGAGGCGCGGGCCGCTGAAGCCGGCCTCGTCCAGCGCCTGCGGCAGATCGTCCAGCACATGTTCGGCCCGCAGCGCGAACAGCGGCAAATGGACGGCCTTCGACAGCCCGGACGCCGCGCTGGCGACGAAGGGCTCCTGCTCGACGAAGCCTGTCACAACGCGGGCGAAATGCGGTGCGACCCGCGCGGCCAGCGCGTCGGTGATCCGTTGGCTGGCCTGCGAGCGCTGCGAGCCATGCGCCGAGAGCAGCAGCGTGGTGTCGTCCGCCGCCCAGCCCTGCGCCGCGGCCGCTGCCCGCGCCTGAGCCACGATCAGCGCGGGCAGGGCCGGGTCGGTGCCGAAGGGCCGCAGGACGCGCGCCCCGCCGGCGCCGGCCTCGGCCAGCCTGCGGGGGAGTTGCCGGCCGGTGAACCAGCCCTCGGCCATGAACATCGGATAGATCAGGCAGTCATCGTCGCAGGCCGCCGCCAGCGCGCCGGGCATCGCCAGGGTCGCGCCGGCGATCTGGCATCCGGGGTTCTGCGCGTCCACCTGCGCGGCAAGGTCGCGGATCGCCTGCTCCTGCGGTGCGGGATCGCCGGGCTGGCCATGCGAGACGATGACCGCACGCATCACCCGGCCTCCCGGAAAAGGGCGGCGAAGGCCGGCGGCATGTCGAATTCCGCCAGCGCGCGGGCACGGCCCTCGGCCGACATCTTGCGGGCGGTCTTCTCGATGATGCGGGGCATCTTGTCGTCCGGCTGCTCGGCCGCGAAATCGCCCAGATACCACCGGATGAAGGTGAAGCAGATGACATCTTCCAGCGCCTGCACCTCGGCGTCGCGCTTCAGCCCCTGCTTGGTCAGCATCCGCCGCGCACGGTCGATCTGGTCGGCGTCATAGCCGGCCTCGGCCATGATGCCGGCGATCCGCTCGGCGTGGCGGCGGCCCTGTTCCTGCCGCCATTGCAGATAGCCCGCGCGGTCCATCGGATAGGCGTCGCGCGGCAGCAGCCAGCGCTCGACATGCTGGCCGCGGCAGGCGATGCGCAACGGCTCGGAGGCGTCGGGAAACAGCCGCTGCTGTTCGGCCGTCATCCGCTGCCCATACAGCAGGTTGGCGGGGCGGCCATCCTCGAGATGCGGGTCGCGGGCGTTGGCGGCGTCGATGGCGGCGAAGGCCTGGTCTAGTCGGGTGGTCATGCGCGTCTCCGGGTTTCGGGGCAGTTTCACCCGTCCGCCGCCCGCGCCGCAAGCGGCGATTGGCGCAGCATGGCCGAAATGCGGCCCCGTGACGCCCCGCCGCCCGCAGGCGTCACCGCGCGAGGCGAAAGCCCTCGGGGATGCGGTCGCGCCCGGTCAGGATCAGGTCGATCATCACGGCGGCGATGGCCGGCGCCATCCCGAAGCCGATCTTGAAGCCGCCATTGGCCACGAAATGCCCCGGCCGGCCCGGCCAGGCGCCCAACAGCGGTGCCCGGCTTTGCGCGCGGGGGCGCAGGCCGGCCCAGCGGTCCAGAACCTCGGCCCTTGCCAGTTCCGGACACAGCCGCCGCGCGGTGGCGATAAGGGCGTCAAGCTGGTGATCGGGGCGGTCATCGACAAAGCGCGTCTCGGAGGTCGAGCCGATGGCCGTCGTGCCGTCGGCATGCGGCACGATGTGCAGCCCCTCGGCAAAGACCTGCGGCGCATCGGGCGCGGCATGGGCCAGCAGCGCCGACTGGCCCTTCACGCCGATGCCGACCGGGCGGCCCAGATCGCGCGACAGGCAGGCCAGCCCGTCGGTGCCGGTTGCCCACAGCACCGGCGCCGCGATGTCCTGCGGCTGCGCGGTTCGGCCCTCCCGGATCACGCCACCCGCCCGGCGGATCGCGCCCGCCAGCGCGGCCAGCGCGGCGCGCGGGGCCAGCCGCGCGCTCAGCCCGTCGCGCAGCCACAGCCCGGTCGGGCTTGGCGGCACCAGCCCGGTGCCCGGGTCGTCGGTCAACCGCATGGCCATCCCGGCGGGCCATCGCTGCCGTGACTCGGCCACGCGCGCGGCCAGCCGGTCGGCGGTGGCCATGTCCGGCACCGGCTGCACCCGGCCGGTCCGGCCATAGCCGCTGGGCAGGCTCGAAGCGGCCTCGACCGCGGACCAGAAGGCCTCCGCGCGCAGCAGGCTGTCCAGCTGGAAGGCCTTCTTCGGGTTCCAGGTCTCGGGGACATGGGGCGCCAGCGCGCCGACATGGCCGCCCGATGAGCCGGCGCCGATCGCGCGGGCCTCGATCACCTCGACCCGGCAGCCCTGCGACAGCGCCTGCCAGGCGCAACTCAGCCCCAGAATGCCGCCGCCGATGATCGTCAGCCTGCCGTCGCCGCCGCTTGCCATGTGCCCGGTCTTCCCCTAGCTGAGCCCGATGGGTGATCTAACCGAAGGCGGAGGGCCCGGCCAGCCATCGCTGGACTGGCGCGAGGGCGGGGTGCCGGTGTCGCGGCGCTTCGACGATCCCTATTTCAGCCTCGCGGGTGGCCTGGCCGAGACCCGGCATGTGTTTCTGGACGGCAACGACCTGCCGGCACGGCTGCGCACCGGTTTTCATGTGGCCGAGCTGGGCTTCGGCACCGGGCTGAACTGCCTCGCGCTGGCCGCGGTGGCGCGGGTGCCGATCCGCATGACCAGCTTCGAGGCCTATCCGATGGATGTGGACCAGCTGGCCCGTGCCCATGCGGCATTTCCCGAACTGGCAGGGCTGGCAGCACAGTTGCGGGCAGGCTGGGGCGCGGCGGATCTGCAGGTGGGGCAGGTCGCGCTGAGCCTGGTGATCGGCGATGCCCGCGACTGCCTGCCCGGCTGGACGGGGCGGGCGGATGCGTGGTTCCTTGACGGGTTCTCGCCGGCCCGGAACCCCGAGATGTGGTCGGCCTGCCTGATGGCCGAGGTCGGCCGGCACAGCGCCGCGGGGGCCAGCCTCGCGACCTATACCGCCGCCGGCCATGTGCGGCGTGCCCTGCAGGACGCGGGCTTCGCCGTCACGCGACGGCCCGGCTTTGGCACCAAGCGCCACATGACGATCGGCCGGCGGGCCTGAGCCCGGCGCGGTGGCCGCGATGTCGCCGGCCGCCCGGAAAATCGCGTCGCGAGGCGACCGCCTTAAGGCTTCGTTAACCAATCGCCTGTAGGAGGGTGTTGCGGGCGGGATTGAGGCGTCCCCTCTGCGACAACAGGGCGCGTCCCGTCCGGTCCCAGCTGCCAATCGGGATCGACACGGGGCGCGCTTTGGCCTGTGCGCCCGCCCATCCGGGGGCTATTCCGCCTGACTGGCGGGCTTGGCGTTCAGCTGGCCGTAATTCGCGGCGCCGATCGTGTCGTGCAGTTCCAGCTGCGTTTCCAGAAAGTCGATATGGCCTTCCTCGTCGGCGATCAGCTCTTCGAACAGGATCTTGCTGACATAGTCGCCGACCTTCTCGCAGTGATCGCGGGCCTCGATATACAGGGTGCGGGCATCGTGTTCGCCGGCAAGGTCGGCCTCGAGCGTTTCCTTGAGGTTCTGGCCGATCCGCAGCGGGTCCAGTTTCTGCAGGTTGGGGTGGCCCTCAAGAAAGATGATCCGCTGGATCAGTCGATCCGCATGGCCCATCTCCTCGATCGATTCGGCGCGCGACTTGTCGGCAACATGGCCATAGCCCCAGTCCTCCTGAAGCCGGTAGTGAAGCCAGTACTGGCTGACCGCCGTCAGCTCAGATCGCAGCGCGGCGTTGAGATAGTCGATGACCTTGGCGTCGCCCTTCATCCGGATAGCCTTTCATGCTGTCTGTTACGGCCCGCAGCATCGGCGGGGCCACTTCCAGCCTATCCGATTGGCGCATCGTGTCCAGAAACAGCGGCATGCAGCCGCCGCAATCGGCCCGCTTGCCAAGGGCATGGTAGATCTTGCCGGGGGTGATGATGGTCTGCGGGTCCGCATGGCGCATCCAGTCGATGGCCGCGCGGATCTCGTGGTCCGAAATCTGGGTGCAGTGGCAGACGATCATGCGGGACTCCTGTCGCGGGATAAATGACCGAAACCATCGGATTTGTAAAGGCCGAGTTTTCTGCTTGGGTATCGCGCCGGCTTGACGCAGGGCCGCGCCGCGCGCAGAAGCCCGCCCATGAAGCTGTCCGATTTCGATTTCGACCTGCCCGACGCGCTGATCGCCACCCGGCCCGCGCGGCCGCGCAGTTCCGCGCGGCTGCTGCTGGCCGAGGCGGGGGGGATCGAGGATCGCCGGGTCAGCGACCTGCCCGACATCCTGCGGCCCGGTGATCTGCTGGTGCTGAACGACACCCGCGTGATCCCCGCGCGGCTGACCGGAACCCGAACGCGGCAGAGCGCGCAGGGCGAGGTGTCTGCCCGGATCGAGGTGACGCTGCTCGAGCCCGAGGCCGATGGCTGGGCCGCGCTGGCCAGGCCGCTGCGCAAGCTGCGCGCCGGCGAGGTGATCCGCTTTGGCCCGAACCTGTCGGCCGAGGTGGCCCGGATCACGCCAACCGGCTTGCTGCTGCGCTTCGATGCGACGGGCGATGCCTTCGACGCGGCGCTGGCGCAGGTCGGCGCGATGCCGTTGCCGCCCTATATCGCCAGCCTGCGGGCGCCCGACGCGCAGGATCACGAGGATTACCAGACCGTCTGGGCGGCGCGGCGCGGCGCGGTCGCGGCGCCCACCGCCAGCCTGCATTTCGATGCGCCGCTGCTGCAGGCCCTGGCGGCGCGGGGTGTCGAATTCGCCCATGTGACCCTGCATGTCGGCGCGGGCACCTTTCTGCCGGTCAAGGTCGAGGACGTGACCACGCACCGCATGCATGCCGAATGGGGCGAGGTCGGGCCTGCGGCAGCGGCGGCGATCAACCGCGCCCGCGCCGAGGGGCGGCGGGTGATCCCTGTCGGCACCACGGCGCTGCGGCTGATCGAATCGGCGGCCACGCCCGAGGGTCACATGCCCGAATTCGCCGGCAAGACCGACATCTTCATCTATCCCGGCCATCACTTCCGGGTGACCGACGGGCTGATGACGAATTTCCACCTGCCGCGATCGACGCTGCTGATGCTGGTCTCGGCGCTGATGGGAACGAGCCGGATCAGGGACATCTACGATCATGCGGTCCGCGGGCGATACCGCTTCTTCAGCTATGGCGATGCCTCGCTGCTGCTGCCCTGACGGGCGATTGCATCTGGCATCGGCACGCGCGGCGGATTAGGGCAGGCTACCTGACCGATCGGTCGGGATTTCGGCAAGTCGGAGTGGACGATGACCTCGGTGATGCGCAGCACATGGCCGCTGCTTCTGGGAATCCTGTTGCTGATGATCGGCAACGGGATGCATGGCACGCTGCTGGGCATCCGCGGCGGCATCGAGGGGATTCCCACGTTCCGCATGTCGGTGGTCATGTCGGGATATTTCGGCGGCTTCCTTCTGGGCAGCCTGGTCGTGCCGGGGATGATCAAGGGGGTCGGCCATGTCCGGGTCTTCGCCGCGCTCGGCTCGATGATCTCGGCGGTGCTGATCCTGTTCCCGGTCGAACCGAACTGGATCTACTGGACCGGGCTGCGCTTCATGATCGGGTTCTGCTTCTGCGGCGTCTACATCGCGGCCGAAAGCTGGCTGAACGCGGGCGTCACCAACGAGAACCGCGGCCGCGCGCTGGCGGCCTATATCATCGTGCAGCTGCTGGGCATCGTCATCGCACAGGGCATGCTGAACATCGGCGATCCGGCCGGCTTCCTGCTGTTCATCATCCCCTCAGTGCTGGTCTCGCTGGCCTTCACCCCGATCCTGCTGTCGCGCCAGCCCGCGCCGCAGTTCCAGACCATCAAGCGGATGAGCTTCGGCCGCCTCTATCGCGCCTCGCCGCTGGGCTGCGTGGGCATCTTCCTGATGGGCGGGGTGTTTTCGGTGCTGTCGGGCATGTCGGCCGTCTGGGGCGCGGCGATCGGGCTGTCGGTCGCGCAGATCTCGCTGTTCGTGGCGGCGGCCTATGCGGGCGGGCTGGCGCTGCAATATCCGCTCGGCTGGATCTCGGACCGCTATGACCGGCGCAAGCTGGTGATGATCCTCGGCGCCATCGGCGCGCTGACGGTGCTGGTGGTGGTCGCGGCCCAGCCGGGCACCGCGGGGCTGGTGCTGGCCGGCGCGCTGCTGGGCGGCATGTCGAACCCGATCTACGCGATGCTGCTGGCCTATACCAACGACTATCTGGACCAGTCCGACATGGCGGCGGCCTCGGCCGGGCTGCTGTTCATCTATGGCGTCGGCTCGATCGGCGGGCCGCTGATCACCGGCTGGCTGATGGGGGTGATCGGGCCTGACGGATACTGGGTCTACATGGGCGTGCTGCTGCTGGCGCTGACGGTCTATGCCGGCTGGCGGATGACCCGGCGCCGCGCGCTGACGCCGCAGGAGCAGGGCAGCTTTGCCGTGATCGCGCCCAGCGCCACCTCGCTGACGGTGGGCGCGGCACTGGACGAGGCGCAGTCCGACGACAGCGCGCGCACGCCCTGAAGCCCGGCAAATCGGCCTCTTCCGCCCCGCTCCCGCCAAGTGTCCGGGCGCGCCTTGCTGCGCCCGCACAAATGGTTTAACGCTGAACTATCTTCAGCAAGCGGGGAACAGGATGGCCCAGAATTTCGACATGGTGGTGATTGGTGCCGGACCCGGCGGCTATGTCGCCGCGATCCGCGGCGCGCAGCTGGGCCTGAAGGTGGCCTGCATCGAGCGCGAGCATCTGGGCGGCATCTGCCTGAACTGGGGCTGCATCCCGACCAAGGCGCTGCTGCGCAGCGCCGAGGTGTTCCACCTGATGCACCGGGCCAAGGATTTCGGGCTGAAGGCCGAGGGCATCGGCTATGACCTCGACAAGGTGGTCGACCGCTCGCGCGGGGTGGCCAAGCAGCTGTCGGGCGGCATCGGGCATCTGTTCAAGAAGAACAAGGTCACGGTCATCATGGGCGAGGCCCGGCTGGCCGGAAAGGGCAAGGTCAGCGTCAAGACCGACAAGGGCACCGAGGAGGTGACAGCGAAGGCGGTGGTGATCGCCACCGGCGCGCGGGCGCGCGAACTGCCGGGCCTTGAACCCGATGGCAAGCTGGTCTGGAACTACAAGCACGCGCTGAAGCCGCCGCACATGCCGAAAAGGCTGCTGGTCATCGGATCGGGCGCCATCGGCATAGAATTCGCCAGCTTCTTCAACACGCTTGGCGCCGATACCACGGTCGTCGAGGTGATGGACCGGGTGCTGCCGGTCGAGGATGCCGAGATCTCGGCCTTTGCCCGGAAGGCCTTCGTCAAGCAGGGCATGAAGATCTTGGAGAAAGCCACGGTCAAGAAGCTTGACCGCAAGGGCGCCAACGTGACCGCCCATATCGAGACCGGCGGCAAGACCGAGACGATGGACTTCGACACGGTGATCTCGGCCGTCGGCATCGTCGGCAATGTCGAGGGGCTGGGGCTGGAAGAGGCCGGCATCAAGGTCGACCGCACCCATGTCGTCACCGACGAATACTGCCGCACCGGGGTCGAGGGTGTCTATGCCATCGGCGACGTGGCGGGCGCGCCCTGGCTGGCGCACAAGGCCAGCCATGAGGGCGTGATGGTGGCCGAACTGATCGCCGGCGGCCATCCGCACCCGATCAAGCCCAACAGCATCGCGGGCTGCACCTATTGTCACCCGCAGGTGGCGTCGGTCGGGCTGACCGAGGCCAGGGCGAAAGAGCAGGGCCATCAGGTCAAGGTTGGCCGGTTCCCCTTCATCGGCAACGGCAAGGCCATCGCGCTGGGCGAGCCCGAGGGCATGATCAAGACCGTCTTCGATGCCAGGACCGGCGAATTGCTGGGCGCCCACATGGTCGGCGCCGAGGTGACCGAACTGATCCAGGGCTATGTCATCGGCCGCCAGCTGGAGACGACCGAACAGGATCTGATGGAAACGGTGTTCCCGCATCCCACCCTGTCAGAGATGATGCACGAATCGGTGCTGGACGCCTATGGCCGCGTGATCCACATGTGATCCGGCGCGCGGCGCGCCACGACGGGGCCGGTCCGCGCGCCGGGCCGGCCCTTTCCGATGCAGCGCCCCGCGCCGTCACCTGCCCCATGTCTCGAAGGCTGCGCGCAGGTCGGCGTCGCGTTCCACCGCCTCGCGCGCGCTCAGCCCCTCGCTGGCGGCCTGCCACGCATGGCGGATCGCGCGCACCCCGGCGGCCGGCCCGCCCGGATGGCCGTGGATGCCGCCGCCGCCCAGATACATCATGTCCAGCGTGCCCCCGGTTCGCGCCCATGTCTCGAAGGCCTGTCCGCCCCACTGGCCCGAACAGACCACCGGCAGCGCCCGGTCGCGATCGCTGAAGATCGGGCTGGTGACATCGACGAAGGACCGCAGGAAGCTGTCGTCGCCTTCCCAGTATTTCGCGCCGATCCCGTTGACCTGGAACTGGTCAACGCCCAGCAGCCGCCAGATCTTCTGATAGGGGCGGAAGTCGTAGCCCAGCCCCGGATGGCGGGTCAGCACGTCCCAGCCGTTGCGATGGGCGTGAAGGCACAGCTGCGACCGCTTGCGCAGGAAGGCCATGCCGCCCGGCCCGATCGAGTTGATGTTCACCACCGCCGCGGTTCCGCCCCCCGCCACGACGAGGTCGTGGTTCGTCATCATCCGGTCGGGATCGGCCGCCGAGATGCCGAAGGCATACATCACCTGCCGCCCGGTCCGCTGGGCGTGGTCGCGAATCACCGGCATGATCGCCTCGACGCGCGCGGCCAGCGGCGAATAGGCGGGCGACATCATCTTCTCGTCGTCCTTGATGAAATCGACGCCCGCCTCGCACAGCCGGCGGACCACCTCGGCCGTCTCGTCGGGGCCGAGGCCCAGCGACGGCTTGATGATCGAGGCGATCATCGGCCCCTGCGCGACCCCCATCAGCCGCCGCGAGCCCTCGATGCCGAATTGCGGGCCGGGAAGCCCGGCAAAGGCATCGGGCAGGTCGAGGTCGAGGATGCGGATGCCGGTCACGCCGCGGACCGAGAATACCCCGCCCATCGTCACCGTCATCAGCGCGGCAAGGTCGGTCCCGATCGAGTCCAGCGGATAGTCGATGACGACATCGGCGCGGCGGAACGGGCCGGGATGGCCGCCGGCCTCGGGCAGCGAGGGAACGGGCAGGGGGGCGATCTCGGTGACCGACACGACCCGCGCGGCATGGCGGGCGCGCAGCGCCGCCGTCTCGCCGGGCAGCGGCGTGAAGGTTCCGGTCGACTGGTCTGCGGCGATCTTCGCGGCCATCGCCTCGGGGTCGCCCGGCGTCTCGATGCGGTAGGTGACGCGGATCATCTGCTTGCTCATGGCCGAACCGCTTCCTTGCGGGGGCCGCCGCCATCGCGGATCCAGCCGAAATAATCCGGCGAGCCCATCTGCCCGCCTTTCAACGCGATCTCCAGCCCGTCATGGACCCCCACGCCCGATCCCCGGCACAGCGCCGCGCCGGGAATGGTGGGGGCGATGGCAACCAGCGCCTGCAGGCCCAGCCGGCGCATCGCATGGCCCGAGGTGTCGCCGCCCGAAATCACCGCCCGGCGGATGCCCGATCCGCGCAGCACCCGGTCCAGCACGTCTCCCAGCGCCTCGCCGATGCGGCGGTTGGCGGTCTCGGGATCCAGCCCGCTTGCGGCGAGGGCGTCGCGGAAGCCCGCGACCTGATCGCCCTGGCCGCCGGCCGCCGAATGCACCAGCGGGCTTTGTCCAGCCCGCGCCGCATCCAGTGCCAGCCGCGAGAGCCGTGCGATCTCGGCCGCAAGGTCGGCCACGCTGCCACAGGCCGCACGGGCCTCGAAGGGCAGCAACGCGAAGCCGTTGCGTCCCGCCCAGTCCAGCTGCGCCGCCGTCACCGGCGACAGCGACCCCGATACCGCGGCGATGCGATCCACCGCGCCCGCCGAGCCCGGCGACGGCGCGGGCCCGATCTCGCCGCTGTCCTGCCAGTGCCGGACCAGCGCGTATTCGATGCCCTGGCTGCCGGCGACCAGCCCCATCCGCGCCCGGTTGTCCCAGATCAGCCGCCCCGCCGCCGCCTCGCTGGCCGCGTCGATGCTGTCGATCGACAGGATCCGCGCCCCGCCGGCCAGCGCCGCGTCAAGCCGGGCCTGCGGGTCATGGGCCAGCGCCTCGAGGTCGATCAGCGCGCCGGGCAGGGCGGTCTGCCCGGCCAGATGCGCCAGCAGGTCGGCTTCGTGCATCGGCGTTGCCGGGTGATGCGCCATGACCGGATGGCGATCCAGCCGGAACACCCCCTCGGGCGCGCCGGCGAACAGATGGCCGAAGGCCTGATAGCGGCGCATCGCCGGCGCCGCCGTCAGCAGCGGCACGGCCGCCGAGGGGCGCACCGTCAGCGCCGCCTCGATCGCCGCGCCGATCGAGCCGGTGCCGGGTGCCGAATCGAAGGTCGAGCAGATCTTGTAGTGCAGCAGCGCGGGTCGCAGCGCGTCCAGCAGGGCGAACTGCGCCGGCAGGGTCCGCGCCATCCAGTCCGGCCCATGTGCCCGCGCCGTGGTGGCAAGGCCGACCCCCGCGGCCCCCGCGAACCGCGCCAGCAGCGCCCCCGTCGGGGGTTCGGTGAACAGCACCGAGGGAAGCCCCGCGAAATGCAGCACCTCCATCACCGCCGCCGAGCCGGTGAAGTCGTCCCCCAGCCACGCCACGCGGGGATGTGCAGCGGTGTGTGTCACGGGCGCCTCTCTTTCGCTTGACTCGGTCATATAATTATCATCTCATCATACCAGTTATGCAAGCTGATTCCTGAGGAGGGAATGATGACCAAGGTGGCTCTGCTCGGGGCGGGGGGAAAGATGGGCGTGCGTCTGGCGACCAATCTCGCCAGGACCGATTTCCAGGTGGCGCATGTCGAGATCGGCGAGGCCGGACGGGCCCGGCTGAAGGCCGAGGTCGGCGTGGACTGCATCGATCAGGACAAGGCGCTCGACGGGGCCGATGTGGTCATCCTCGCCGTGCCGGACACCGTCATCCGCAACGTCGCGGCGGCGGTGGTGCCGGGCCTCGCCCCCGGCACGATGGTCGTCATCCTTGACGCCGCCGCGCCCTTCGCCGGGCATCTGCCCGACCGCGCGGACATCACCTATTTCGTGACCCATCCCTGCCACCCGCCGATCTTCAACGACGAGGACACCCCCGAGGGCCGCGCGGACCATTTCGGCGGGGTCGCCGCCAAGCAGGGCGTGGTGAACGCGCTGATGCAGGGTCCGCGCGAGCATTACGAACTGGGCGACCGCATCGCCCGCGCCATCTATGCGCCGGTCGCGCGCAGCTACGAGGTGACGGTCAAGCAGATGGCGATGCTGGAGCCCGGCCTGTCCGAGACCGTCTGCGCCTCGCTGCTGGTGGTGATGCGCGAGGCGATGGACGAGGTGGTGGCCCGCAGCGGCGTCAGCAAGGAATGTGCGCGCGACTTCCTGCTGGGCCACATGAACATCCTTGGCGCGGTGATCTTCGAGGAACGGCAGGGCCAGTTCTCGGACGCCTGCAACAAGGCCATCGAATTCGGCATCCCGATGCTGATGCGCGACGACTGGAAGAAGGTGCTGGAATGGGACGAGGTCGCCGCCAGCATTCGCCGGATCACCTGAGATCCGCATGACCGCGGGCCCGGACGGCCCGCCCAGACCATATCCCAGGGAGGAATGACATGACACGATTGATGACGGCTGCCTCGGTCGCGGCAATGCTGGCCAGCGCCAGCCCGCTGCTGGCGCAGACGACGATGAACCTGGCCTTCACGCCGCCGGCCGAGTCGCATTATGGCGATGCCGGCCGCGCCTTCGCCGAGCGGATCGCGGATCTGTCGGACGGGGCCTTCGAGGTCTCGCTGCGTCCCGCCGGCGCCCTGGGCGGCGAGCGCGACGTGATCGAGGGTCTGCAGATCGGCACCGTCGAACTGACCATCTCGTCCACCGGGCCGATCGGCAATTTCGTCCCCGAAGTCTATGCGCTGGATTTCCCGTTCCTGTTCAAGGACTACGACAGCGCCCACCAGATTCTCGACGGCGAGATCGGGCAGGAGCTTCTGGCCAAGTTCGAGCCGCATGGCATCATCGGGCTGGCCTGGGCCGAGAACGGCTTTCGCCACATCACCAACTCGATCCGTCCGATCCGCGAGCCCGCCGACATGGCCGGGCTGAAGCTGCGCACCATGGAGAACGAGGTGCATATCGCGGCCTTCCGCGCGGCGGGCGCGGCGCCGACCCCGATGAGCTGGACCGAGGTGCTGACCTCGCTGCAGCAGGGCACCATCGACGGGCAGGAAAACCCCATTCCCATCGTGACCGCCAACAACATGTGGGAAATCCAGAAGAACATCAGCCTGACCGGGCATGTCTATTCGCCCGCGGTCGTGGCGATGTCGAAGATCCACTGGGACAACCTGACCGAAGAGCAGCAGGGCTGGTTCGTCGAGGCCGCGCAGGCGGCCGCCGCCGCCTCGCGCGCAACCGTGGCCGAGAACGAGGCCTCGGGCATCGCGCTGATGAAGGAGAACGGCATGGATGTCGTCGAGGACGTGGACAAGGCGGCCTTCGCCGCCGCCGTCCAGCCCGCCTATGACGAATTCGCCGACCGTTACGCGCCCGAGCTGATCCAGCGGATCAAGGACGCGCAGAAATAGGCCGGATGGCAGGGCCGTCCGCGGCCCTGCCCCTCGCATCGGAGCACATCATGAACCGTGTCGAAGCCCTGGGCGAGGCAATCGTCCGGCTGGCGCACAATCTTGCCGCCCTGCTGCTGGCAACCGCGACCGGCCTTGTCTTCTTCCAGGTCATCACCCGATTCTTCATCGGCCACGCCGCCGCCTGGTCCGAGATCCTCGCCCGCAGCCTGATCGTCTGGTCGACGCTGCTGGTCGCATCGGCCGGCTTCCGCCTTGGCGCGATGATCCCCATCGACTTCGTGCGCGGCCTGCTGCCGCCCGCCTGGCAGTTCCGGGTCGTGCGGCTGGTCACCCTGCTGACGCTGGTGCTGCTGGGCGTTCTGGTCTGGCAGGGCTGGGTAATGACCGAGCGGGTGCAGACACAGCGCGTGGCGATGCTGGGCGTGTCGATGAGCCTGTTCTACGCGGCCATTCCGATCGGGGCGCTGATGGCCATTCCCGGCGTGCTGCTGCGCCATCTGGACCAGGAAAGGGGATTGCCATGAACGCCGCCCTTGCTGCGGGACTTGTCGGCCTCTTTGCGTTGTCGGTGCCTGTCGCGGTCTCGATCGCGCTTGCCTCGATCATCGCGATCACCTTCTTCTCGAACCTGCCGCTGGCCGTCGTGCCGCAGAAGATGTTCACCGGCCTCGACAGCTTTCCGCTGATGGCGGTGCCGTTCTTCATCCTTGCGGGCGCGATCATGACCCAAGGCGGCATTTCCGCGCGTCTCGTGGAACTGGTCAAGTCGATGGTGGGGAACATCCAGGGCGGGCTGGCCAGCTGCTGCGTGCTGACCTGCATGCTGTTTGCCGCGATCTCGGGATCGTCGGTGGCCACGACCTTCGCGGTCGGGTCGATCCTGATCCCGGCGATGCTGCGGCATGGCTACCCGGTCGGGATGGCCGGCGCGATCCAGGCATCCTCGGCCGAACTGGGCGTCATCATCCCGCCCTCGGTGCCGCTGATCCTCTATGCGGTGTCGACCGAGACCTCGATCACCCGGCTGTTCCTCGCGGGGCTCGGGCCGGGGCTGCTGATCGCGGGCGGGCTGGTGCTGATGGTTCAGGTCTGGTGCCGCGTCACCGGGCACGGCATGGCCGATGGCGAGGGGCGCCAGCCGATCCTGCCCGCGCTGCGGCGGGCCTTCGGGGCGCTGCTGATGCCGGTCATCATCGTCGGCGGCATCTATGGCGGGGTGTTCACGCCCACCGAGGCGGCCGCCGTATCGGTGATCTACGCGCTGATCCTGTCGGTCTTCGTCTATCGCGAGCTGTCGTGGTCCGAACTGCCGGCCATCTTCCGCGCCGCGGCGGTGTCGTCGGGGGCGGTGATGCTGATCATCGCGGCGGCGGCGCTGTTCAGCTTTCTCATCAGCCTGTCGGGCCTGCCGGGCCTCGTCGGCACCTGGTCGCAAGAGAATTTCGGAAGCGCGCTGACCTTTCTTCTGGGGGTCAACCTGCTGCTGCTGGTGGTCGGCATGTTCATCGAGACCTCGGCGGCGATCCTGGTGCTGGCACCCATCCTGACGCCGGTGGCGGTCAGCTTTGGCGTGGACCCGGTGCAGTTCGGCATCGTCATCGTGGTCAACCTTGCGCTGGGCATGATCACGCCGCCCCTTGGCGTGAACCTGTTCGCCGCCGCCGCCGTGGCCAAGGTGCCGGTTCAGCGCCTGTTCGGCGCTCTGATCTGGCCGATCCTGACCGTGCTGACGGCGCTGGCGCTGATCACCTATGTTCCCGTCATCTCGCTCGGGCTGGGGTGGTGGTGGATGCCATGACGGATCATCTCATCATACCTGTTGACAAGATGATGAATTCTTCGCAGCCTGAAACCGTCAGAACGAAACCGGCGACAGGCCGGCTGACCCCAAGGGAGGAAAACATGAAACTGACCCGCCGGCTGATGATGTCAGCCCTTGGCCTTGCCATGTCCGCAGCGATCCCGTCCTTCGCCAGCGCCGAGGGGCTGATCGCCATCATCACCCCCAGCCACGACAACCCGTTCTTCAAGGCCGAGGCCGTCGGTGCCGAGGCGCGGGCGAAGGAACTGGGCTACGAGACCGTGGTGATGGTCCATGACGACGACGCCAACAAGCAGTCGGAACTGTTCAACACCGCCATCGCGCGCGGCGCCAAGGCCATCATCCTCGACAATGCCGGCGCCGATGCGACGGTCGCCGCCGTCCAGCGCGCCAAGGATGCGGGTGTTCCGTCTTTCCTGATCGACCGCGAGATCAAGGAATCGGGCATCGCGGTCAGCCAGATCGTGTCCAACAACTACCAGGGCGCGCAGCTGGGCGCCGAGGAATTCGTGCGGCTGATGGGCGAAGAGGGCAAATACGCCGAGCTTCTGGGCCGCGAGGCCGACACCAATGCCGGCATCCGCTCCTCTGGCTATCACGACATCATCGACCAGTATCCCGACATGGAGATGGTCGCCCAGCAGACCGCCAACTGGTCGCAGACCGAAGCCTATGCCGTGATGGAGACGATTCTGCAGGCGCAGCCCGACATCAAGGGCGTGATCTCGGGCAACGACACGATGGCGATGGGCGCCTGGGCCGCGCTGGAGGCCGCGGGGCGCACCGACGTGATCGTGGTCGGCTTCGACGGCTCGAACGACGTGCGCGATTCGATCAAGGCGGGCGGCATCAAGGCGACCGTGCTGCAACCGGCCTACCGGCAGGCGCAGCTGGCGGTCGAGCAGGCCGACCAGTTCCTGAAGACCGGCTCGACCGGGCTTGAGGAAAAGCAGCTGATGGATTGCGTGCTGATCAACGCCGACAATGCCGGAAAGCTGGAAACCTTCGCGCTGGCCGAATGACCCGGCCGGGTCCGGCCGCCGCGCCGGACCCGTCCCCAGCTTTCAGGAACGCATCATGTCCCCTGCGATGACGGCCCTTCTGGCCGGCACGGTGGCGTTTGGCCTGCTGGCCGGCTGCAAGATCGTGCCCAACCCCGACCCCGACAGCGCGGCCGCCCCGCTGGACGACGACCAGCGCATGGCGCTGCTGGCGGCCGAGATCTTCGACAGCCGCCTTCCTCAGCATGTGGCCCGGCACGCGGTTGATCCGGCGACGCTGCGGGCCGCGCTGGCCCAGGGCCTGGACGTGGCGGGGGCTGCGCATGGCCTGCGGCCGGCCTCCGAGGGCAGCCCGTGGAACTTCATCCTGCGCGCCGAGGGCAAGGTAGTCGAGGCCGACCGCGCCTCGCGCGCCGCCAGCCTGCTGCTGGACAGCGACGGCGACGGGCAGGGCGACCTGACCGTGCAGCTTGGGCCGGTGGTCCGTGGCACCGCGCTGCGCGACGCGCTGGACTTCCTGAACTTCACGGATTTCCGCGACCAGATCGAATTCGCCAAGCTGGCGCGGGCGCTGAACGACCAGGCGCATGACCGGCTGGCGTTGCCCCAGGGCGACCTGACCGGGCTGCGGCTGGCGGTCGAGGGGGCGATGACGCTGACCTCGGCCGATGCCGCATGGGTCATGGTCCCCGTGGCGTTGCAGGTGGCCGCGCCATGAGCCCGGGCCTGCAGATCCGCGGCGGCAGCAAGGTCTATCCGGGCACGCAGGCGCTGAAATCGGTCGATTTCGACCTGCACATGGGCGCGGTCAACGTGCTGGTCGGCGAGAACGGCGCCGGCAAGTCGACGATGATGAAGGTGATCGCCGGCGTCGAGCAGCTGACCTCGGGCGAGATCCTGATGGATGGCCGCCCGGTGCATTTCAGCGGCCCCGACGACGCCCGCCGCCACGGCATCGGCATCGTGTTCCAGGAGTTGAACCTGTTCCCGAACCTCAGCGTGGCCGAGAACATCTTCCTGGGCCGAGAGCGCACCCGCGCCGGCATCGACATCGACACGGCCGCGCAGCGCCGCGAGACGCGGGCGCTGATCGCCCGGCTGGAACAGGACATCGACCCCGACACGCCGGTGGGCGACCTGCGGGTGGGCCAGCAGCAGATCGTCGAGATCGCCCGCAGCCTTGCGCAGGACGCCCGCATCCTGATCCTCGACGAGCCGACCAGCGCCCTGTCGGCGGCCGAGGTCGAGATCCTGTTCCGCGTCATCGACGATCTGCGGCGACAAGGCGTGGGCATCGTCTACATCTCGCACCGGCTCGAGGAACTCCTGCGGATCGGCGACCACATCACCGTGCTGCGCGACGGGCGCATCACCGGCGCCCGGCCGATGGAGGGCGTGGACCTGCCCTGGATCGTGCGCAGCATGATCGGCGAGGCCAGCAAGGACTATGCCAAGTCCGACGACCACCCCTTCGGCCCCGAGGTGTTCCGCGCCGAGGATGTCTGCCTGCCGCGGCCGGGCGGCATGGCCGTGGACCATGTGTCGCTGACCCTGCGCGCGGGCGAGATCCTGGGCCTTTACGGGCTGATGGGCGCGGGCCGCAGCGAGTTCCTGGAATGCGTCATCGGCCGGCATCCGCATGCCGGCGGCCGGCTGTTCGTCGACGGCCGGCCCCTGCGCCATCGCAGCGTCGCGGGCCGCATCGCGCAGGGCATCGCGCTGATCCCCGAGGATCGCAAGAATGACGGGCTGGTCCAGATCCTGTCGATCCGCGAGAACATGAGCCTGTCCAGCCTGGGCGCGGTCAGCACCGGCTTGCACATGGACCTTGCGGCCGAGCGGCGGGTGGTGCGCGATTTCGTGCGCCGACTGACGGTCAAGATCGCCTCGATGGAAAACCCGGTCTCCAGCCTCTCGGGGGGCAACCAGCAGAAGGTGGTGATCGGCAAGGCGCTGATGACCCGGCCCCGCGTGCTGCTGATGGACGAGCCGTCGCGCGGCATCGACATCGGCGCCAAGGCCGAGGTGTTCCGCACCATGCGCGACCTGGCCGCCCAGGGGTTGGGCATCCTGTTCGTCACCTCCGATCTCGAGGAACTCATGGCCCTGTCCGACCGGATCGTGGTCATGTCCAACGGCCGCGTCACCGGCCGTTTCGAGCGCCGGGACGCCACCGAAACCGACATCGTCGCCGCATCGGCCAAGGGCCATGCCGTCCACGCCAGGGAGCCCGCCGCATGAGCGATATCGCCACCCCCGCCCGCAGCGTCGCACAATCCACCCGCGCCCTGCTGATCCTGCTGAAGGCGCGCACCTTCATCGCGCTGATCCTCGTCTTCGCCTTCTTCGCCTTCGCCGCGCCCAATTTCATGTCGGCCGCCAACCTGGTCATCATGTCGAAGCATGTGGCGCTGAACGCCTTTCTGGCGATCGGCATGACCTTCGTCATCATCTCGGGCGGCATCGACCTGTCGGTCGGCTCGATCGTCGGGCTGTGCGGGATGGTCGCGGGCTGGCTGATCCTGCACGGCATCGACCTGGGCCTCGGCTGGTCGATCCAGTTCAACACGGTCGAGATCTGCCTGATCGTGATGGCCGTCGGCGTGGCCATCGGCGCGGTGAACGGCTTTCTCGTCACCCGGCTGAACGTGGCGCCCTTCATCGCCACGCTCGGCACGCTGTATGTCTGCCGGGGCGCCGCGATGCTGTTCTCGGACGGGCGCACCTTCCCCAATCTTGGCGGCAACCCGGACTACGGCTCGGACAGCTTCCGGCTGATCGGGGCGGGCGACGTCCTGGGCCTGCCGGTGTCGATCTGGATGCTGATCGCGGTGGCGCTGATCGCGGCCTATATCGCGCGGCGAACGCCGCTGGGCCGCTATATCTACGCGGTCGGCGGGAACGAGCGGGCGGCAGCGCTGTCGGGCGTCCGGGTCGGCTGGATCAAGATGTTCGTCTACATGTTCAGCGGGCTTTGCGCGGCGCTGGTGGGGCTGATCATCTCGTCGCAGCTGGTCGCGGCCCACCCCGCCACCGGCCAGAGCTTCGAGCTGAACGCCATTGCCGCCGCGGTGCTGGGCGGCACCTCGATGTCGGGCGGGCGCGGCCGCATCGGCGGCACCATCGTCGGCGCCTTCGTGATCGGCGTGCTGTCGGACGGGCTGGTGATGATGGGCGTGTCGTCCTTCTGGCAGACCGTCATCAAGGGGCTTGTCATCATCGCCGCCGTGGTGGTCGATCAGGCGCAACAGAAACTTCAGGCCCGCGTCGCGTTGCAGGCCGAGGCAGGAGCGTAGGATGCTGAAGGGTGCCCTGATCGGATGCGGTTTCTTCGCGCAGAACCAGATGCATGGCTGGCAGGCCGTCGAGGGCGCGCGGATCGTGGCCGTCTGCGACCGCGACGCGGAGCGCCGCGAGGCCACCGCCCGGCGCTTCGGCATCGGCCGCGGGCATGACGACGCGGCGCGGATGATGGCCGAGGAGGATCTGGACTTCGTGGATATCGCGACCACCGTCGGCTCGCACCGCCCGCTGGTCGAGGCCGCTGCCGAGGCCGGCCTGCACGCGATCTGCCAGAAGCCTTTCGCCGAGGCGATGCAGGACGCCCGCGCCATGGTCGCCGCCATGGATCGCGCGGGGAAGACGCTGATGGTGCACGAGAATTTCAGGTGGCAATCGCCTGTGCGCGCCACCATCCGGGCGCTGCGCGAGGGGGCGGTGGGCCGGCCATTCTTCGCACGGGTCAGCTTTCGGTCGGGACATGACGTGTTCTCGGGCCAGCCCTATCTGGCGACCGATCCGCGCTTCATCATCCAGGATCTGGGCATCCACATCCTCGACATCGCGCGGGCGCTGTTCGGCGAGGTGACCGGGCTTGCGGCCAGCACCGCGCGCATCAACCCGGCGATCCGCGGCGAGGACGTGGCCACGATGCTGCTGGATCACGCATCGGGCGTGACCACGGTGGTCGACTGCTCTTACGCGACACGCCGCCAGCCCGACACCTTTCCCCAGACCCTGATCGAGATCGACGGAGACGCCGGCACGCTGCGGCTGGACGCCGGCTACCGGCTGGTGATCCAGCGCGACGGCCGCGAAGAGGTCCGCGAGGTGGCCCCGCCGGTGCTGCCCTGGGCGGAACGGCCCTGGCACAACATCCAGGAAAGCGTGCAGATCATCCAGCAGCATTTTGTCGACTGCCTGCGCGAGGGGCGCCCGCCCGAGACCTCGGGGCGCGACAACCTGGGCACGCTGGCGCTGGTCGAGGCGGCCTATGCCTCGGCCCGCGACGGCAACCGGATCGCGCTTCCATGACCGGTGGCGCTGACGATGCCCTGACCGACGCCATCGCCCTTTACGGCACGGACGAGCCCCCGCCCGACCGCCGCCTGCTGTCCTGCGGCCCCGCGCAGGTCACGCTGGAGGATGGGCGGCTGCGCCATCTGCACGTCGGCGGCCGCGAGGCGATCCGCGGCGTCGCCTTTCTGGTCCGCGACCGCGACTGGGGCACCGTCGCGCCGCGGATCAGCGACCTGCGAATCGACGAGACGGGGCAGGGCAGCCGTGTCACCTGCCGGGCCGACTACAGGATAGGCGGGGTGCTGTCGGCATGGATCGACCTGCACCTGACCGCGACCGGGCTGGAAGCCAGCGCCGTGATGCGGGTGACGGGCGAGGTCTGGACGAACCGCGCGGGCTTCACCATGCTGCATCCGATCCGCGACGTGGCCGGAAGCCCGGTGACGGTCGAGCATGCCGATGGCACAAGGCGGCAGGCGCGGTTTCCCGACCTGATCGAGCCCTGGCAACCCTTCTGCGACATCGCCGCGCTGACCCATCAGGCCGGCGACTGGCGGATCGACTGCCGGTTTCAGGGCGATGTCTTCGAGATGGAGGACCAGCGCCAATGGGGCGATGCGTCCTTCAAGACCTACAACCGGCCGCTGGCGCTGCCCTGGCCCTATCGGCTGGCCGAGGGCGAGCTGCCCCGGCAATCCGTCACCATCCGCTGGCATCGCCAGCCGCAGAGACAGGCGCGTGCGCAGGCCGCGCCCGGACCCGGACCGACGCCCGGACCGACGCCCGGACCGACGCCCGGACCGGGGCCCGGCCCGGCGCCCGACCTGCCGCGCTTTCCGCAGACCGCCCTGGTGATGACCGGGGCCGATGCCCGCCGCGCCGCCGGGACGCCACAGGAACTGGCGGCCATCGCGCCGCAGCGGCTGCTGTGCCATCTGGATGCCAGCCGGGGCGACATTGCGCCCGATCTGCGGGCCTTCGCGGACCTGCAGGCAGTCCTGCCGGATCTGGCGATGGATCTGGAACTGATCGCGCTCTGCGCGCCGGAGGGCGACCCGGATGCCGAGTTTTGCGCCCATGCGCGGGCGCTGGCAGGTTCGGGGCTGCGGGCCGCCTCGGTGATGGTCACGCCCGCCGTCGATCGCCAGTCCACCCCGCCGGGATCGCCCTGGCCGCCCTGTCCGCCGCTGGACCGGATCGCCGATGCCGCCCGCCGCGCCTTTGGCGGCCTGCGGCTTGGCGGCGGGGTGGCCAGCTTCTTTCCCGAACTGAACCGCAAGCCGCCGCCGGTCGGAGCGCTGGACTTCGTCAGCCACGGGCTGTGCCCCATCGTCCATGCCGCCGATGACCTGTCGGTGCTGGAAACGCTGGAGGCGGTGCCGGACATCCTTGCCTCCGGACGGGCCATCGCGGCAGGGCTGGAATACCGGCTCGGCCCCTCGACCATCGCGATGCGGCAGAACCCCTATGGCAGCCGCACGATCCCGAACCCCGACCGCCGCCGCATCTGCATGGCCGCCGACGATCCCCGCCAGGATGCGGCCTTTGGCGCGGCCTGGACGCTGGGGCTGGCCACCGCGCTGGCGCCGGCCGGCCTGACCGTCTGGACGCCTGCCGCGCTTTACGGGCCGCGCGGCCTCGTGCGGGACGACGGCTCTATGCGCCCGGTCGCCGCGCTGGTTGCGGCGCTTGCGGCGCTGTCGGGACAGCCGGTGCGCGATGCGGTGCAATCCGGCGGGCTGGCGCGGCTGCATCTGGGCGACAGGCTGTTGCAGGCGAACCTGACCGCAGCGCCCCTGCCGACCGCCGCACACATGCTGGCCGCATTTGCGTGGCGGTCGGATCATGCTAAGACCTCAAGCCGGCCCGACGGGCCACCAGACGCATGACCCAACCCGCGACGGAACCGCGATGAGAAAAGACGATCCCTCGACCGGCCCCGACAGGATCGTGCGGCGCAAGCTGTCGGACCAGGTGTTCGAACGCCTGCGCGAGCTGATGGCCAGCGGCGAATTGCCGCCCGGTGCGCCGATGCCCTCGGAGCGCGACCTGATGGAGCGGTTCGGCGTCGGCCGCCCGGCCGTGCGCGAGGCGCTGCAGCACATGCACACGATGGGCCTCATCACCATCAGCCATGGCGAGCGCAGCCGGGTCAACGAACTCAGCGCCGACAGCGTGCTGACGCGGGTCGATGACGTGGCCCGGATGCTGCTGTCGTCAGAGCCCGAACAGCTGGAGCATCTGAAGATGGCCCGGCGGATGTTCGAATGCGGGCTGGTGCGGGTCGCGGCGGCCAGCGCCGGGCCTGCGGATGTGGCGGACCTGCGCGATCTTGTGGCGCGGCAGGCGGGCTGCATCGGCGATGCCGAAAAATTCGTCACGCTGGACATGGCCTTTCACAGCCGCATCGCCGCGGTCTCGGGCAACCCGATCCTGGTGGCGACCAGCCATTCGATGCTGCGCTGGCTGTTCCAGTATCACGGCGTCCTGCTGCACTGGTCGGGAAACGAGGACAAGACCCTTGTCGAGCATGGCCAGATCGTCGACCTGATCGAGGCCGGCAAGTCCGAAGGTGCGGTGCGCGCGATGGAGGCGCATCTGAACCGCTCGAACCTGCTTTATGCGCATGGCAACATGCGCGCGGCCGGCCTGTGACCCACACCTTCCTGCGTGCATCGCGGGCCTAGCGAAAGGCGATCCAGCCCATCCGCCAGCGCAGCAGCGTGGTGATCGCGCATGCGGCGGAAAAGCCCCATGCAAGCGCCGGAAATGCATTCGGAAACAGGCACATTGCGGCGAATATTGCGATCGTTTCGAACCCTTCGGTCAGCCCGCCCAGATAGTAGATGCCCTTATGCGGGAAGGCTTCGGCCCGCTGGCCGCGGCGCGCCGCGATGGCCGCGAAGGCCAGGAAGGACGACCCGGTGCCGGTGAAGGCCGCGATCAGCGCCGCCGCCGGCAGCCCGTTCGGGGCCGGATCCTGCAGGGCGAAACCCAGGGGCACCAGGGCGTAGAACAGGAAATCCAGCGCGACGTCCAGAAAGGCGCCGCGATCGGTCGGCCCGGCGATGCGGGCCACCGCGCCGTCCAGGCCGTCCAGCAGCCGGTTCGCGCATATCAGCGCCAGCGCCACCAGCCACCATCCGGAGGCCAGCGCCGGCACCGCCATCACCCCGACCGCGAAGCCTGCGATGCTGAGGTGATCGGCGCCGATGCCGCAGCGAGACAGCCAGCGCGCAGGCCGGCGCAGAGCAGCCTGCTGGATGGGCAGGATCAGGGCGTCGATCATCGGCATCTCCTGTCGTGGGTCCCGGTTGTCGCGGCGCCGATCTGTATCGCTGCGGCGCCTGCAGGCAAGCCCTGCGCGCGATGTCCTGCCGCGACGGCCGCGCGATCCCGCCTCACCCGCGCGCCCCGCCCCGTCGCCACCATCGCAGCCCCGCCCGCGCCAGCCACGGAAGCCCCGCCAGCGCCGCGAAGGAGGCAAGGACCGGTGCCGAGACGATCCCCGACAGGCTGTCGAGCCGCGCGAGCTGGGTGCCGGCATTCACATAGACGGCCGTGGCGGGCAGCATCCCCAACTGGCTGACCCAGTAGAACCGCAAGGCCGGCATCCGCGTCAGGCCCATCAGCAGGTTGACCGCGACGAAGGGAACCACCGCGACCAGCCGCAGCGAGAACAGGTAGAAGGCGCCGTCGCGGTCAAGCCGCGCCTGAACGGTCCTCAGCCGGCCGCCAAGCCGCGCCGCGACCCGGTCTCGCGCCAGATGGCGGGCGGCGAGGAAGGCCAGCATGGCCCCGATGGCCGAGGCGAAGGATGACAGGACCAGCCCTTGCCAGAACCCGAACAGCGCCCCTGCGGCCAGCGTCATCCAGACCGCCAGCGGCAGCGACAGCGCGGTGATCGCCACATAGGCCAGCAGAAACAGCGCCGCGGCGGACCAGGGCCTGTGCGTCCGCAAGGTCTCGAGGCCGGCCAGCCGGTCGCGCAACCCGGCCGGCGAGAGGTCGGGCCGCAGCAGCGCCACCAGCAGGATCAGGATCAGCGCGCCAAGCGCCAGCAGGATGGCAGGCTGTCTCACCCTCGGTCCTTCATCGCGGACTGGCGGGCGCCCGCGCGTGTCGCGCCCCGCCGCGCAGACTGGCCGGAAACCGGCGCGTCTGCAAATCACGCAATGCGGATCGGCGCCCGGCCGGACGTGTCCCCCTCGAGGCGCAGAAGCCGGTCAAGCGACCATGCGCCGGGTCCGCGCGCCACCACCGCCAGAAGCGCGGCGGCCCACAGCCCGTGCGTGATCCAGGCGCCCGGATAGACGAAGATCTGGATCACCGCCGTCATCGCCAGCAGCCCAAGCGCCGAGAGCCGCGTGGCAAGCCCGAGGATCAGCAGCACCGGCAGCACATGCTCGGCCGTGGTGGCCAGCACCGCCGCCAGCCCCGAGGGAATCAGGGGCAGGGCATATTCATGCTGGAACAGGTACCAGGTCGACTCCTTGATGCGGAACAGCCCCTCGACCTTGGTGCGCCCCGAAGCAAGGAACACCATCGCGGGAAAGACGCGCAGCATCAGCGCGACCAGATCCTGCGGCAGGCGGTCCATCAGGGCGTTCAGGCGGCGGATGGTGGGAACGAGCGCGGTCATGACAGGACTCCGTCAGCGGGGGCGACAAGCGCGCCGTCGCGGGCAAGCTGCAGAAGCAGGGCGGCGGCGTCATGGGCGGGATCGGTCGCAGCGGCGGCCTCGGCCGAGGCCAGCAGGGTCCGGCCAGCGCGCAGTCGATCCAGCATCAGCCGGTCGGCGGCCGAGATCGCGCGCACCGGCACGTCAAGGCGGCGGTCGCGCAGGATCAGCGCGATCTGCGGCCGGGCGATGTCGATGGGACGCGGCGCCGCGCCCGGCTGGTTGCGGGCCCAGACATCCACCGCCGCGAAGTCCAGCGGCAGGATGCGCAGCGCGGGGTGCAGGCCCAGCCGCAGCCCCGCGGGATCGGCCCCCGCCAGCGCCGCGGGCGCCAGCGGCGGTGCGTCGGCGGCGTGAAAGGCAGCCCCGCGCGCCACCTCGATGCGGGCCACGTCCGCCAGATAGGGATGTCGGGCAAGCGGCGGAAAGCCCGACAGGAATTCGGGCATCGCCGCGCCCCATTCAAGCAGCACGGGGCTGTGCGGCGGATGCTGGGCGATGAAGATGCGCGCCATCTGGTCGAAGAACGCCTCGCCCACCAGACGCCGGATCACCGGAAAGCGCCGTGCCAGGGCGGCGACCAGGCTGACCGCGACATTGTTGCGGTAGACGGCGAAGCGCCGGGCGATCTCGGCCGCCTCGGCGGGGCAGGCGGCCAGCCCGGGCGGCAGCTCGCCGCCGCGCAGTCCGGCCGCGAAGCCGGCGTGGAACTCAGCTGGCGCGGGCAAGGCCGGACCCTCCGCGCAGGATGTCGCGCGCCCTCAGCGCCTCGGCCTGCAGGACCGGCCATTCGGGCAGGTCGTTGTCCCACTCGACCAGCGTCGGCAGGGGACCGCGTTGCGCGATCACCTCTGCATACAGCGTCCAGACCGGATCGGCGACGGGCGCGCCATGCGCGTCGATCAGCAGCGGACCCGAGGGAAGGGCCTCTTCGGCATGGCCGCCCAGATGAATCTCGGCCACCTGGTCCAGCGGAAAATCCGCCAGATAGGCGCGCGGGTCGCGGCGGTGGTTCACCGAGGCGACAAAGACGTTGTTCACATCCAGCAAGAGGCCGCAGCCGGTGCGCAGGGCGATCTGGCGCAGGAACTCGGTCTCGGGGATCGAGGAGTCCGCGAACAGCAGGTAGGTCGCGGGATTTTCCAGCAGCATCCGGCGGCCAAGCGCCTCCTGGACCTGATCGACATGCTGGCACACCAGATCCAGCGTGCGCGGCGTGTAGGGCAGCGGCAGCAGGTCGTTCAGATATTCGGCGCCGTGGCTGGACCAGGCCAGATGTTCCGAAAAGCTGTCGGGCTGGTACCGGTCGCAGAGCGCACGCAGCCGGGCCAGATGCGCCGCGTCGAGGCGCGGCCCGCCGATCGACAGCCCGACCCCGTGGATCGACAGCGCGTGATCGGCGCGCAGGTCGGTCAGCTGCGCATGGGGCAGCCCGCCCGCGCCCATGTAGTTTTCGGCATGGACCTCGAAGAAGCCCATCTGCGAGGGCGCGCGGCGGATCGCCGCGTGATGGTCGGGCTTGAAGCCCACGCCGACATCGGGTGGCAGGCCGGTCATGCTTCTGTTCCTTGTCCGGGATGAAGGCCGGGGCCGGCATCGCCCGCCCCGGCAGGTGCTGGGCTCAGGCGGGCAGGTCGCGCATCAGCGCCTCGGGCGAGCCCATGCGCGCGGTGACATCCTCGGCGGCGGGCAGTTCGATCTCGGCGCAGGTGCCGGCCGGCACCAGCTTCCAGGCATTGCCCTGGTAGTCCACCTTCGAGGTGCCGGCGCAGGTCGTGCCCGGCCCGGCGGCGCAGTCGTTCTGCCCGGCCATCGCAACGCCGAAGCACTTTTCCATCTCGCCTTCGGCAAGCGCCGTGGTGGCCGCCGCCATGCCAAGCGCGCAGGCCAGCGAGGCCCCGAGGCCGAGGGTGGTTCTGGTGGTCATCTGGTAGTCCTCCTTGCAGGATCACGTCCGCGCTGCTGCGGACCTCCTGCAGGTCGGATCGCGCGGCGATCCGTTACCGGCCTCACGCTTTCGTGTCCGGTGGCACGCGGCCGGCGGCCGCCCGCGTGCAGGTCGTGCGGGCCGCGCTCAGCGGGCGGCGCGAAGGTCGCTCATCACCGTTTCGAATTGGGCGACCGAGCCTGCCACCTCCGTCTGCGGGGCGGCATCGCTGCCCGCCAGTGCCCCCGAGGCCTGCGCGATCAGCGTGTCCAGCTGTTCTGGCGTCAGCACGCCCGACTGATTCGCCGCCTCGACCATTGCGCAGAGGCCCGCCGAAATTCCCATCGCTGCCCCGGCGCCCGTCCCGATGCCGACCGCCGTGCTGCCGATATACAGCATTGCGCCTATTCCTGCGGCCAGGCCGAGAACCAGGCCAATCACCACTTTGCCCATGTTGAGTCCCTTCACTGTCATGATGCGCCGATGATCCGGCGTCTCGTTCGCGCGGCCAAGGTATCGACCGGACCGGCCGGCGCCGCAATGCGAGAATGTGGGCCAGGGCGTCGCCTTCAGCGACCGCGGTCGGGCGCCGCTGCGTGGATCGGCAAATGGCGGCACGACCCGCACGGCGCGCTGCAGCAGATGCACCCGGCCCGACCACCGATGCCAGCGGCGCATCGCCGGCGGGGCCGCGCGGATGAACCCCCGGACTTGCGGCGCCCTCGCCATGCTTTTCGCCAGGATGCGGGCGCCGGCCGATCCCGCGCTGACGCGCGCTGCTGGCCGGAAACCGCGTCCGGGCCGCCTTCGACCTGCGTCCAGACCTGATCGCGCCCGGTGCCCGTCAACGAAAGACGACGATCTCCGCGCCATCCCTGATCTGCCGACCGGCCGGGTCCGGGCGCTGTCAGCCGGCGGGGGCGGGACCTTCGGCGATGCGGCGATATTCCTCGACATGGCATGAGGGCGCGGCGCTGCGCAGCACCTGCGAGCCGACCGGCTGCCACTCGGCCGGGTCGAGGCGCGGGAAGAAGGCGTCGGCATCCTCGACCCGAAGATCGACGACGGACAGCAGCACCCGGTCGGCGCGGGGCAGCATCTGCGCATAGATCTGTGCGCCGCCGATGCAGAAGGCGTGATCATGTCCGGCGCCTTGCGCGGCAGCCAGCGCCTGATCCGGCGAGGACACGACCACCGCGCCCTCGCGGGGCGCGGTGTCGCGGCTGATGACGATGTTCAGGCGGCCCGGCAGCGGGCGGCGCGGCAGGCTGTCCCAGGTCCTGCGGCCCATGAGGATCGCGCCGCCCATCGTCTCGCGCTTGAAGAAGGCGAAATCCTCGGGGACATGCCAGGGGATGGTGTTGCCGCGGCCGATGGCCCCGGCGCGGTCGCGGGCGGCGATCAGCGTCAGCATCGCCGGTCAGACCGCGACCGCGGCCTTGATGGCGGGGTGCGGGTCGTAGCCCTCGAACAGGAAATCCTCATAGCGGAAATCCTCGAGCCGCGCGACCTCGCGGGCGATGCGCAGGCGCGGCAGCGGCCGAGGATCGCGGGTCAGTTGCAGCCGCACCTGATCGACATGGTTGGCATAGATGTGCGCGTCGCCCAGCGTGTGCACGAACTCGCCCGGCTCGTAGCCGGTCACATGCGCGATCATGTGCGCCAGCAGCGCATAGCTGGCGATGTTGAAGGGCACCCCCAGGAACATGTCGGCCGAGCGCTGGTAAAGCTGCAGGTGCAGCCGGCCGCCAAGGATGCGCACCTGCCACAGCGTGTGGCAGGGCGGCAGGGCCATGTCCTTCAATTGCAGCGGGTTCCAGCCCGACACGATCAGCCGGCGGCTGTCGGGCGTTGTGCGGATCGCCTCGATCAGGGCGTGGATCTGGTCGGCCTCCATCGGTGGCTCCTCGCCGGGTTCGGTACCGAAGCGGCGCCACTGATGGCCATAGACCGGGCCCAGGTCGCCATTCTCGTCCGCCCACTCATCCCAGATCGAGACGCCGTTCTGGCGAAGATAGGCGATGTTGGTGTCGCCCGACAGAAACCACAGCAATTCGTGGATGATCGACCGCAGATGCACCTTCTTGGTCGTGACCAGAGGAAAGCCCTGCGACAGGTCGAACCGCATCTGCATCCCGAAGCAGGACCGGGTTCCGGTTCCGGTCCGGTCGGTCGAGGTCACGCCATGGTCGAGGACATGGGACAGGGCATCCAGATATTGCTTCACCGCAGGCTCTCCTGATCGCAGGGCGCCATGATGCGGCGGGGCGCGAGGCTCTGCAAGGCCGCGCCGGTTCAGAAGATCAGCGCGTCGGCGTCCAGACCGTCAAGACCGCGCAGGATGATGCGCAGATCGGCGCGGCCGTCGCCGTCGAGATCGGCGATCAGCTGCAGGTCGTCGCCGCGCGTCACCGCCCGCAGCAGACCGTCGCCCAAGGGGCCGCCGCGCGGGCGCATGTCGTCGAGGCCCAGCGTGCGCAGGTCCAGACGGTCGTCGCCGGCGCCGAAATCCTCGATGCCGACCGGCTGGCGGCCCGCGTGATCGTCACGGGCGCGGAACACGAAGCGGTCGGCCCCCGCGCCGCCGATCAGCACGTCGGCCCCCGCGCGGCCCATCAGCACGTCGCGGCCGCCGCCGCCGTCCAGCCGGTCCGCATCCCGCCCGCCGATAAGCGTGTCGCGGCCAAGCCCGCCAAGAAGCCGGTCGGTCCCGTCGCTGCCCAGAAGCCGGTCATGGCCGCGCCCGCCATCCAGCCGGTCGGCGCCGTCGCGACCGCGCAACTCGTCGCCGCCCGCGCCGCCGGCCAGCCGGTTCGGCGCGGCATTGCCGATCAGCAGATCGTCGCCGCGCCCGGCCGCGGCATCCTCGATGACCGTGCCATGGGCGATGCCCAGAAGGCCGGACTGGCCCAGCACATCGGAAAACGCGCCCGGCGTCAGGTCGATCACCTGATCGCGGCTGTCGCGCGACAGGTCGATCCGGTCTCGCCCGCCGGTGTCGTGGATGGTCAGCATCGCCCCGATCCCGGCCCGCCCCGATTCCAGCAGCTGCGTGAAGGCGGCGTGGACGCCCGGCGCGGTGCCGCCATAGCCATAGATGTCCGCGCCATCGCCCGTCGCGACCGGCGTGCCGTACAGGCGATGGATGGCGAGGATGTCGGCGGGCATCGGCGACAGCACGAAGCTCTCGCCGGCATCCACATTGGGGTTTTCCAGCGGCGAGAAATACGACATCACCGACATCTGCCAGCTGTCCAAGGCAAACCGCTGATCGCCCCAGGAGGCCGCGCCGTTGTAGGGCCCGGCATGGCCCAGCCCGAGGGCGTGGCCGATCTCGTGGATCCAGGTCTGGGTGTAGTAGCTGACCGTGTCGGTGCCATAGGCATCCATCCATCCGCGCCCGACATTGGCCGTCGCCGATACCCGCTCTCCGCCGGGCAGCTGGCTGGCGGTCGCAAAGGCGCCACGGTAGGCATCGGTCAGGCGCAGGTCATGCGCGCCCGCCGTGCCGGTCAGGTCGAATCGCAGCCCGCTGACGCCCTCCCAGGCGGCCAGCGCAAGGCGCACGATCTGCAGGTCGGCCCCGCGCGAGAAATCCAGCTGCACCCTCAGGCTGTCGCCCGTGCGCACCCCAAAGGCACCGGGCGTGTCGCCCATGTCGCGCCAGTATCCCGTCACGAGATAGTCGGCGATCTGTGATGCGGCGCTGTCGGACATGACCCGGAACTCGTTTGACCTGCCCGCAAGCCTAGCGGCGGGTCGGGCCGTGCTCAATCCTGACGGCGCGATGCACCGCAATCTAAAAGCTAAAATCCCCGACAGCGGTTTCCATCGCGCGGCGAAGGGCTATGCTGGCGGGGCGGGGCAGCTGCCGCGTGACATGCGATGCCGCTTTGCCTATAGGACGGATGGGTTGGGCGTAAATGGTTGAACGGATGCAGATCGAACAGACGGCCCTGTCGGGCGTGCTTGTCATCACGCCGCTGCGGCATCGCGACGAGCGCGGCTTCTTCGCGGAAAGCTGGAACCGGCGCAGCCTCGAGGCGGCGGGGCTGGCGCTGCCCGAATTCGTCCAGGACAATCACTCGCTGTCGCGGCAGGCGGGCACGCTGCGCGGCCTGCACTATCAGGCCCCGCCCCATGCGCAGGGCAAGCTGGTCCGTTGTGGCCGCGGATGCCTTTACGACGTGGCGGTGGACGCGCGGCGGGGCAGCCCGGATTTCGGCCGCTGGATCGGCGTCGAACTGTCCGAGGAGAACGGCCGTCAGCTGTGGATCCCGCCGGGTTTCCTGCACGGCTTCGTCACCCGCGCGCCGGACACCGAGATCGTCTACAAATGCACCGCGCATTACGATCGCGACAGCGATGGCGGGGTGCATTGGAACAGCCTCGGCATCGACTGGGGCGTGACCGATCCGATCCTGTCCGGGAAGGACCGCGACGCCCCGGCCTTCGCGGACTGGACGACCCCCTTCACCAGCGAGAGTGACGCATGAGGATTCTTGTGACCGGCGGCGCGGGCTTCATCGGCTCGGCGGTGGTGCGGCTGGCGGTGCAACGCGGCCATCAGGTGATCAATGTCGATGCGCTGACCTATGCGGCCAATCCCGAAAACGTGGCCTCGGTCGCCGGCAGCCCGCTTTACGCCTTCGAACAGGTCGACATCCGCGACCGCGCCGCGCTGGACCGGGTGTTCGCGGATCACCGCCCCGACGCGGTGATGCATCTGGCCGCCGAAAGCCATGTCGACCGGTCGATCGACGGCCCCGCCGCCTTCATCGAGACGAATGTGATCGGCACCTTCAACATGCTCGAGGCGGCGCGGGCCCATTGGCAGGATCGGGGCCGGCCCGAGGGGTTCCGCTTTCACCACATCTCGACCGACGAGGTCTTCGGCAGCCTCGGCGACAGCGGCCAGTTCACCGAGGCGACGCCCTATGACCCGCGCAGCCCCTATTCGGCCAGCAAGGCGGGCTCGGATCACCTGGTGCGCGCCTGGCACGAGACCTATGGCCTGCCGGTGGTGCTGACCAACTGCTCGAACAATTACGGGCCCTATCACTTTCCCGAAAAGCTGGTCCCGGTGGTGATCCTGCGCGCCCTCGCGGGCGAGGCGATCCCGGTTTACGGCGATGGCGGCAATGTCCGCGACTGGCTCTATGTCGAGGATCACGCCGACGCGCTGCTGCTGGTTCTGGAACGCGGCCAGATCGGGCGCAGCTACAACATCGGCGGCGAGAACGAGGCCCGCAACATCGACCTGGTGCGCACGATCTGCGCCCATATGGACGAGATGCATCCCGAGGGCGCCGCGCATGAGCGGCTGATCACCTTCGTCACCGACCGCCCCGGCCACGACCGGCGCTATGCGATCGATCCGCAGCGCATCCGCGACGAACTGGGCTGGCGTCCCTCGGTCACCGTCGAGGAAGGCTTGCGCCGCACCGTCGCCTGGTATCTGGCCCATCGCGACTGGTGGCAGCCGCTGCTGTCGCGCGAGGGGGTCGGCACACGGCTGGGGCGCGGCTGATGCAGGGGGTTCTGGTCTTCGGCAAAACCGGGCAGGTTGCACGCGAACTGGCGTTGCTGGCACCCGAGGCGCAGTTCCTCGGGCGCGACGAGGCCGACCTTGCCGACCCTGAGGGCTGCGCCGACGCCCTGCTGCGCGCCCGCCCGAGCCTGGTCATCAACGCGGCCGCCTACACCGCTGTCGATCGCGCCGAATCCGAACCCGACATCGCCCGCTCGGTGAACGCGCTGTCGCCCGGCGCCATGGCCCGCGCCGCCGCCGCGCTGGACGTGCCGTTCCTGCATGTCTCGACCGACTACGTCTTCGATGGCAGCGGCACCGCGCCCTGGATCGAAAGCGCCGCCACCGCGCCGCTGGGGGTCTATGGCGCGACCAAGCTTGCGGGCGAACAGGCGGTGGCGGCGGCGCGCGGCAGGTCGGTGATCCTGCGCACCTCCTGGGTGTTTTCGGCGCATGGCGCGAATTTCGTCAAGACCATGCTGCGGCTTGGTGCCGTCCGCGACGAGATCGCGGTGGTTGCCGATCAGATCGGCGGACCCACCCCGGCCGCCGGCATCGCCGCAACGCTGCTGCACATCGGCCGGGCGATGGCCGAGGGCCGGCCGGCGGCTGCCATCTATCACTATGCGGGCGCCCCGGATGCCAGCTGGGCCGATTTCGCGGCCGCGATCTTCGCGCAGGCCGGGCTGGCCTGCCGGGTTCGGCCAATTCCGGGCGCGGACTACCCCACGCCCGCGCGCCGGCCGCAGAACTCGCGGCTGGACTGCGGCGCGATCGCCCGGGATTTCGCAGTATCGCGCCCCGACTGGCGCAAGGGGCTGGCCGATGTGCTGGCAAGGCTGGAGCAGACCACATGACACAGCGCAAGGGCATCATTCTGGCGGGCGGATCGGGCACGCGGCTTTATCCGATCACGATGGGCGTCTCCAAGCAGTTGCTGCCGCTTTACGACAAGCCAATGATCTTCTACCCGATCACCGTCCTGATGCTGGCCGGCATCCGCGAGATCGCCATCATCACCACGCCCGAGGACCAGGCCCAGTTTCAGCGACTTCTGGGCGATGGCGGGCAGTGGGGCCTGCGCTTCGAATGGATCGTCCAGCCCTCGCCGGACGGGCTGGCACAGGCCTATTTGCTGGCCGAGGATTTCCTGGCCGGCGCGCCCTCGGCGATGGTGCTGGGCGACAACATCTTCTTCGGGCACGGGCTGCCGATCCTGCTGCAGGCCGCTGACCGGCGCGAGGCGGGCGGCACCGTCTTCGGCTACCGGGTCAGCGATCCCGAACGCTATGGCGTTGTCGATTTCGACGCCGCCGGGCAGGCTCGCGCGATCATCGAGAAGCCGGCCGACCCGCCGTCGAACTATGCGGTGACCGGGCTGTATTTCCTGGACGGAACCGCGCCCCGGCGGGCGGCGCAGGTGCAGCCCTCGGCCCGCGGCGAACTTGAGATCACCACCCTGCTGGAAAGCTATCTCGCCGACGGCGCGCTGACGGTCGAGCGGATGGGCCGCGGCTTTGCCTGGCTGGACACCGGCACCCATGCCTCGCTGCTGGATGCGGGCAATTTCGTGCGCACGCTGGAAAACCGGCAGGGCCTGCAGACCGGCTGCCCCGAAGAGATCGCCTTCGAGGCCGGCTGGATCAGCGAGGGCGACCTGCGCGCCCGTGCCGCGATGTTCGCCAAGAACGACTACGGAACCTATCTGATGCGGATCCTGGGCGAGCGCGGCTGACGCAGCCGGCCCGCCGCCGCTGCGGCATACAGCGCCGCCGTGCCGGCAGCCGTGTGACGATAAAGGCCCAGTGCGCGCATCCGCCGCGCCGCCAGCGGCCCCGGCAGCGCCAGCGCCGCCGCGAAGCCGTCGAGGATCTCGCGGTTTTCTGGTGTCAGATGCCCGTGCATCGGCGCCAGCGCCGCCAGGTTGGCGGCCACCCACAGCCCGTAATCGCCCGCAAACAGCTTGCCAAAGCGCCGGGCCATCGCCGCGGCGGTGTCGTTGCGGCCCATCTCGCTGCGCGCATGCTGCCGATACAGCAGCGCCGGCCGTCCGTCATGAATCAGGCGCGCCCCCGCGCCCGAACTCAGCTGATAGGCCCACCAGTCATGCGATTCGATCGCGGCGCTGCGCGCGGCGGCGCTGCCCGCCTTCAGCAATCGCGCCGCCGCGGCGTTGAAGACCGACGTGTTGCCCGCCATGCAGGCCTGCACCAGCGCGTTGCGAAAGCCGAAGGGCCGCTCGAACCGGCGCGATTCGGTGACCGGCACCAGATCGTCGCGGGCGATGACGGTGCGCGCGGCGTAATGCGCGGGTTCGGCCAGCCGATCCAGAGCCTCGGCCGCCCGCGCCAGCTTGTGGGGAAACCACACATCGTCCTGATCGCAGAAGGCGATCGCCGTGCCGGCGGGCGCAAGATCGATCAGATGCAGGAAGTTGCGGGTCGCGCCCTGGCCCGGCCCCGCGCTCAGCACGACCTGTCCTGAAGGGTGCCGCGCCGCGAATGCCGCAATGATCGCGCGCGTGTCGTCGCGCGAGCCGTCATCCGAGACGATCAGCCGCCAATGCGGATAGGATTGCCCCTCGATGCTTGCCAGCTGCGCCGCAATGTGGCGCGCGCCCTGGAAGCTGGCCAGCAGGATTGCGATGGGGCCGATCGCGCCGCTGCGCGCCGCTGCGGCCGCAGCGCGGCGGGGGTAGGGCCCGCCGCCATGCGGCGGGTCTGGCGAAGGGTGCGGCACCGATGGGTCCTTGCGTCACGTCGCGCCCCTTGTGCCGCGCGCCGCCGCCATGCGCAATGCTGCGGCCCGCCTCAGCGGCCCTGCCGCGCGATATCCCCGATCAGGACCTGCCGCACGGGATAGCTGGTGGCCGACCGCGCCGCGGTCAGCAGCGCATCGCGCAGAACCCTCATGCTGGCCTCGGAGGTGAAGTTTCCGTCGAAGCCGCCGGTATTGGCGTGGATCAGCAACTGCCGCAGCAGGGCATCGCGCAGCCGCTGCTCGTGACCCTTCATCGCCTCCAGCGTGTCCGCCCCGGTTTCGAGGGTGATGGTGAGGATCATCATCGCGCCCATGTCGCCATTGCGCATCATCGGGACGAAGAACTGGGTGGGAAAGGTGAAGAAACCTTCGCCGGCCGCCTCGATCTCCTGGTCCCCCACCGGCGGCGTCCCGGCATCGGCGGCAGGGCCGGCACCGCCCTCGGGCGGGGCGCCGACCGATTGATGGGCGCCTGTCGCGGCCTCGGCGCCGGTTGCGGCGGGTCGCAGCATCTCGCCGCCGGCGATTCCGCCCAGCAGGGCAACAAGCGGCAGGATCATGGACAGGATCTTTTTCATGCGATCGTCCTCAATAGGGCAGCAGGATGTCGGCGACCTGCTGGCCATAGCGCGGCTGCTGGACATCGGTGATCTGACCGCGCCCGCCATAGGAGATGCGGGCCCCGGCGATGCGGTCATAGGCGATCTCGTTGCTGCGATCGATGTCGGCCGGCCGCACGAAGCCCGAGACGGTCAATTCCCGAAGCTCATAATTGACCCGCACCTCCTGCGAGCCCTGGATCTGCAAGGTCCCGTTGGGCAGCCGGTCGACGACCGTCGCGGCGACGCGCAGCGTCAGCTTGTCGCGGCGGGTGATGTTGCCCGTGCCCTTGTAGGTCGACGAGGCCGAGGCCTCGGCAAGATTGTCGAAGCTGGCCCCGTCGGGCAGCTTGTCGGCCAGCCGCTGCGGGATCCCCATCATCTGCGGGATGCTGACATCCTCGCCCGAGGCGCGCGAGCGGCCCGAGCTGTTCGAGATCTCGGCCCGGTCGTCGATCTCGATCACCACGGTCAGGATGTCGCCCCGCGTCGCCGCGCGCCGGTCGCTGATCAGCGACGAGGTTGTGCCGGCCCATAGCGAGGCCGCGGCCTCCGGGCGGCCGGAATCCACCGGGATCTCCAGCGGGGGGTTCGTCATGGCGATGAACTCCTCGCCGCTGCGGGGCGAGGTCAGTTCCGGTACCTGGCCGACATTGGCGACCCGCGAACAGGCGCCCAGCGCCAGGGCGAGGCAGAGAAGGGTGGTGGGTTTCATCGAATGCTTCCTTACAATCCCGGCAACTCAGTCGGCGACCAGCAGGCTGCCGTCGGGCAGGACGCGCGCCGTGACGGTGCTGCGCGAATCGAGGTTCATCACCCGCACCACGTCCCCCGCCGCGCCATCGCTCATCGCGCGGCCCTGGGTGTCGATGCGCAGCGGGCCGTGCTGGAACGACAGCCGCACGATCTGGTTGCGGTTGATCAGCCGCGGCGCCTGCAGGAGGTTGGCGTGCAGCGGGCGCCCCTCGTAGATGGTGACGCGGGTCTGCAGGCCGATGGCTTCGGCCGGATCGCTGAGACCGGGCCGGTCGCCGTCGATCGCGCGCAGGTCGCCGGCGGCGATGACGGTGCCGACCGGCAGTGTGCGTGCGGCGGCCAGCACGGCGGCCTGGGACGCGGCTGGTGCGGCGAGGGCCAGCGCGGCGATGAGAAACGGCCGGATCATCAGCGCACCTGCGTCGTTGCGCCAAGCATCTGGTCGGCGGCGGTGATGACCTTGGCGTTCAGTTCATAGCCGCGCTGCGCCTTGATCAGTTCGGTGATCTCGCGCACCGCATCGACCGAGCTCTCCTCCAGATAGCCCTGTCGCAGTGTGCCCAGGCCCTCCTGCCCGGGGTTTACCACCTGCGCGCCGCCGGAGGCCGCCGTTTCAAGGAACAGGTTCGAGCCGATCGCCTCGAGGCCCTTTTCATTGGCAAAGCCGGCAAGGGTGAACTGACCCAGCAATTCGGGTTCCACGCGATCGTTGAAATAGGCATGCACCTCGCCGCCCGCATTGATCGAGATCGACCGCGCGTCGTCGGGAATGGTGATGCCCGGAACCACCGGATAGCCGTCCGAGGTGACGATCTGCCCATCGGCCGAGCGTTTCAGCCCGCCATCGCGGGTATAGGCCGAAAGCCCGGAGGGCAGGGTGATTTCCAGATATCCCTCGCCGTCGATGGCGATGTCCAGGTCGCCGCCGGTCTGCGACAGCGATCCCTGCTGCAGGTTGATGCTGACGGCGGTGGGGCGCACGCCCAGGCCAAGCTGCACCCCCGCCGGGATCACGGTGCCGTCGGCGGCGGTGACCGTGCCGGGGCGCGTCGCCTGCTGGTAATGCAGATCGGCGAATTCGGCGCGGCGCGCATTGTAGCCCGTGGTGGACATGTTGGCGAGGTTGTTCGAGATGACCTCGACGCGGGTCTGCTGGGCGCTCATCCCGGTGGCGGCGATCTGAAGGGCTCTCATGGCGGTTCCTCTCAGCGGGTCATGGCGGTGATCGCGCTGCGGATGCGCTGATCCTCGCGATCAAGGAAAGACTGGCCCAGCTCGTATGCGCGCTGGACCTCGATCATGCGGGTTATCTCGAAGACCGGGTCGACATTGGATTCCTCGAGGAAGCCCTGGCGGACGCGGGCGTCCTCGACCGGCTGGGGGTCGCCGTCCAGCGCGAAGCTGGTGCCGCCCTTGTGGGTCAGGTCCGCGCCTTCGGGCGCCGCGAAGACGCCGATCCGGCCGAAGGCGACGCCATTGGCCGACATGGTGCCGTCGGCGCCGACCGCGACACGGCTTGCGCCCGCCGGAATGATGATCGGGGCCTGCCCCTCGTCCAGCAGGCGGTGGCCATCGGCGGTCATCAACTCGCCCTCGGGCGAGGGCAGGAAGGCGCCGGCGCGGGTCAGGCGCGGGCCATCGGGCGTGTCGATGAGGAAGAAGCCCTCGCCCTCGATGGCCAGGTCGAAATTGCCGTTCGTCTGGGTCATGACGCCCTGGCCCAGATCGACCAGCCGGCCGCGCGCATGGGCCATCGACAGGGTGTCGCCCTGCCGGTCCAGCGCGGCCAGGTGTTCGGCGAAGATCACCCCCTCGCGTCGGAAGCCGGTGGTGTTGGCGTTGGCGATGTTGTTGGCGACGACCCGCATCTCGTTCATCAGGCCGGATTGCCGGGTCAGGGCGGCATAGATCGCGTTGTCCATGGCTCAGCTGCCCGCGATCAGGGGGATGATCTGGCCGATGTAGAAATCGGACAGGGCGGTGGTCATGAAGCTCATCGTGACCCAGAAGACCACCAGCATCAGCCCGACCTTGGGCACGAAGGTCAGGGTCATTTCCTGCACCGAGGTCAGCGCCTGGAAGAGGCCGATGACCACCCCGGCCACCAGCGCCACCCCCAGCATCGGCGCCGAGATGCGCACCGCGATCAGCAGCGCCTGTCGCATCATGTCGAACAGCAGCGTCTCGTTCATGGTGCGACCTCAGACCGGCATCCGCAGGATTTCCTGATAGGCCTCGACGACCTTGTCGCGGATCGCCACGACCGTCTGCATGGCCAGTTCGGCCTCGGCGATCGTCTGCACCAGCTGGTAGGTCTCGACCTTGCCGGTCATCGCGCCGGTCGAGACGGCATCGACCTGCGCCATCTGGGCGGCAAAATCCTCGGCGGCTTCGCCGACCTTGCGGATCGCGTCGGGTCCAGCCGGCTGGCCCGGCTGGACCGCGCTGCGCGCGGCGGAATAGGCATTGGCGGCATTCAAAGAGGTCAACATGGAAATTCCTTTCAGCGGCGCAGAAGATCCAGAAGGGACGCGCCCATCTGCCGGGTCTGTTCGAACATTTTCAGGTTGGCCTCGTAGCTTCGGCCAGCCTCGCGGGAGTCGGCGATCTCGATGACCAGGTTCACGTTCGAGCCGAGGTAATACCCCTCGTCATCGGCCATCGGATGCGAAGGGTCGAAGATGCGCGGCAGCTCGCTGCGATCGAGAATCGTGCGCGAGGCCTCGACCTCGCCGGTGCGGCGGCCAAAGCGCACCGCCTCGTCGAAGGTCACCAGCTTGCGGCGATAGCCGGGCGTGTCGGTGTTGGCGATGTTCTCGGCCGTGCGGCGCAGCCTTTCGCTTTGCGCATGCATGCCGGACGCGGAGAGCCGCAGCGGGGAAACGGGGTCGGTCATGTCCTGGTCCTTCAGCCACGCCGCCCGATGCTGGTGCGCATCAGGTCAAGCGCCGAACGATAGATGCCCAGCGACAGGTCGTGTTCGCGCTTCAGTTCGGCCGCCTTCAGCATCTCGCCCTCCAGCGAGACCGAGTTGCCGTTGGGCGAGACATCGGTCGCCGTCGTGACCCGCGGCGCGGCCGAGGGCGACCAGTCCGGCGTGGCGATGTGGCGCGCGTCGCTGGTGCGCAGGGCGGGAATGCCGTCGCGGCGGCGATAGCTGTCCTCGAATGCGCCCAGATCCTGCGCCTTGTAGTCGGGCGTGTCGGCATTGGCGATATTGCGGGCGACGATGGTCTGCCGCTGGGCGACGTGCTGGCCCATGGCGCGGGCCATCCGCATCATCTCGATCTTCTCAAACATGAGGCTTCTCCTCATTGGCGATAACCCGGTCTTAACCCCAATTGGTTTAGAAACCGTTTCGCGAGGCGGACCTGCCGCCGGCCGGGAGAAGCGTGAAATGGATAAAGTTGAATCGATCGCCCACAGGATCCTGCAGACACGCCCGGCGCGGCATTTCGGACGGGTGCATTCGATGCGCGCCGGAATGATCCGGGTGGAGGGGCTGAACGCGCATGCCTCGCTGGGCGACAGGGTGCTGATTTCGTTGCAGAATGGCAACGTGGGCGGCGAGGTCGTCGGGCTGGCGCCGCATGTGGCCGAGGTGCTGCCCGAGGGCAATGCCGAGGGGCTGTCGGTCGGTGCCGAGGTCGAGTTGCTGTTCGCGCCGACCATCGCGCCCTGCAACGGCTGGATCGGGCGAATCATCGACCCGCTGGGTCAGCCGCTGGACGGCCGGCCGCTGCCGCGCGGGATCGAGCCGCGGCCGTTCCGCTGCGAGGCGCTGCCCGCGGTGCGGCGCAAGCGGCTGGGGGCGCGGCTGGCCACGGGGCTTGCCGTCTTCGACACGATCCTGCCGCTGGTGGCCGGCCAGCGGGTCGGGCTGTTCGCGGGCTCCGGGGTGGGCAAGTCGACGTTGCTGTCCAGCCTCGCACGCGGGGTGCAGGCCGATGTGGTGGTCATCGCGATGATCGGGGAACGCGGGCGCGAACTGCGCGAATTCGTCGACAGGACCCTGGGTCCCGAGGGCATGGCGCGGTCGGTGATCGTCACCGCGACATCGGATCGCTCGCCGCTGATCCGGCGCCGCTGCGCATGGGCGGCGATGGCCGTGGCCGAGCATTTCCGCGATCAGGGCCGCCATGTCCTGCTGCTTGCCGATTCGATCACCCGCTTTGCCGAGGCGCATCGCGAGATCGCCCTGGCGGCCGGCGAGCCGGCCAGCTATCGCGGCTTTCCGCCCTCGGTCTCTAACCTGATCATGGCGCTGGCCGAGCGTGCCGGCCCGGGGCTCGAGGGGGCCGGAGACATCACCGGCATCTTCAGCGTGCTGGTTGCCGGCTCTGACATGGAAGAGCCGGTGGCCGACATCCTGCGCGGCACGCTGGACGGGCATGTGGTGCTGGACCGCAGCATCGCCGAGCGCGGCCGCTTTCCGGCCATCGACGTGGTGCGCTCGGTCTCGCGATCATTGCCCGACGCGGCAACGCAGGACGAGAACGCCCAGATCGGCCGGGCGCGGGCCGCGCTGGGCAGCTATGCCGAATCCGAACTGATGATCCGCGCCGGCCTTTATGCGCCGGGATCCGATCCGCGGCTGGACGAGGCGGTGAAGCTGTATCCGCAGCTGGACGACTTCGTGACGCGGCGCAGCGAGTCCATCGCCGACAGCTTCGCCGCGCTTGCCGATGCCCTGCGGTTGCCCGCCCGACCCCGCACGGCCGGACGGCCCGGCTGACGCTGCGTTCGCGGGATCGAAAGCGGCTTAATGAATGTTACATTGGGGGTCCGGCCATTGCGTCCGATGGGCCGATTTGCAACTGTCCGGAAGCCGTCAGAAGAGGAGGCGGAATGGCGATCACCGATTACTTTATCCGCTATCTTCAAAGACGTGACCGCCTCAGCGACAAGGATTTGGCGCGGCTGCGCGCCCTGCGGACCGAGCAGGTGGCCTACGCGCCGGGCGAGGTGATCGTGCCGGTCGAACGCCATGCCCAGCGCAGCTGCATGATGCTGCGCGGGCTGTCGGCCCGGTCGCACCAGCTGGTCGGGCGACCCGAGGAACGGGTGATCACGGCGCTGCACGTGCCTGGCGATTTCGTGGACCTGCACGGCTTCGTGCTGGCCGGTCTGGAGCACTCGGTCATCGCCATCGGTCCCGCCGAGGTCGAATTCGTCAGCCATGACCAATTGACCGCGATCACCGAGGATCTGCCGCATCTGACCCGGCTGCTGTGGATGGCGACGCTGATCGACGCGGCGGTGCATCGGCAATGGCTGGTAGCTGCCGCCTCGCTGCGATCAAGCGCCCACCTGGCGCATCTTCTGTGCGAGATATATGCCCGGCTGCACGCCGTCGGCGCGGCGTCGGACCATCGCTTCGCGCTGCCGCTGCTGCAACGCGAACTGGCCGACATCCTCGGCTATTCCCCGATCCATGTGAACCGGGCGGTGCGCGACCTGCGCGACCGCGGGCTGATCCGCTGGTCGGGGGCCGATGTCACCATCCTGGACTGGAAGGGGCTGGCGACGCTGGCCCGGTTCGATCCGACCTATCTCGACATGGAGCAGGCGCGCCGGTGACAGCTATTGGCACAGCCGCCATCCATTGCGGCGTGCGGCCATGTCCATGTGCAGATGCTCGGCATGCGCCGCATTCGCCCCAGGCCCCAGCACCGTCGTGAAATACAGGCAGGCCGCGCCACGCACCGCGCGCTGGAACGCCTCGGCCCGGTCACCGCTGTCCTCGCGCGGGGTCACCACCAGATCCTGCCCGTTGTCCATCTGGAAGGCCGCGATGTCTATGGCGTTGCCATAGGCATGTTCCGACAGCTTCGGCACGTCCGCCCCGGTGCCGACCCGGCCGCGGCAGTCATAGGTGGTGCCCAGCCGCAGCCCGGTGACGCGCGGCGCCCCCGGAAGGGTGGCGGCCGCCGGGCGCAGGAAGTCGCGCGCCCAGAAGCCCAGTGACCGCGCGGTGTCGCAGCGCATCACGGCGCCGCCTTCCAGCGCCAGCCCCGGAATGATCTGGCTGACCTCGATGGGCCGGGCGATGCCGCAGTCGCGCTGGTCCGCGTCGGTGACCGGCTGGCGATCCTGGTAGACGGTTCCCAGAAGGGCCAGCGCCAGCCGGCAGCCGGCATCCTCGGCCTCGGTTTCGCGCAGCATCCACCAGCGGGGAGCCATCGGCGGTCCGAAGGCGGCATCCGGCGCTGCCTCGGCGGCCTCGACCGGTACCTCGTCCGCCGCCGCCCGGTCGGGCGCGCCGTCGTCCGGGCCGCGATCCTCGGCGCGCGGGGCCGCCGTGGGGGCAGGCGCCGGCCTCTCCGGGCGCTGCGGCGGGCGCACGGCCGCGGGTTCCTCAATGGCGCCCGCTGGCGGCGCGGGCGGGCGATCCTGCGCGACCGCCGGCCCCGAAAGCGCGGCCAGCAGCGCCGCGGACCGGACTGCGGCGCCGATCATTCCTCGCCCAGCGGCGGCACGAGGAAGCCCTCGGCCAGCGCCCCGGACAGCGCATCGCTCAGCGGATCGCCACCCACCGGGGCAAGGCGGTCCGCCGCCTCTTCCGATGTGTCCTCGAGTACCGTCCCGCCAGCAGCCGCGGCGTCCCGCGCCCCTTCCGCCGGATAGGTCAGCGCGGGGGCGTCTGCGGCGACGGGTTGCACCGTTTCGGCGACCGCGGCGGTCGCGGGCGCCGGATCGGCCGGGGTCCCGCCCGCCGCCTGCTCCAGAGGTTCCGATGTCACCACGGGTTCGGCCGGGCGGGTGCCGGTGGCATCGGCGATGGTGACGCCGGGCTGCAGGAACTCGACGGTCGTGACGCCGCCCTTGACCATGCCGGCCAGTTCGCGGGCGTCCCAGTTGGTCAGGCGGACACAGCCATAGGACTGGTTCACGAACAGCTGCGACGGGGTCGGCGTGCCGTGGATGCCATAGCTGGGCTTCGACAGGTCGATCCAGACCGTGCCAACCGGCCCGTTCGGACCCGGCGGCACGATCAGCGGCTTGTCGTTGTCGCCCTGCTTGAAGTTGCGCGCCGGGTTGTAGGTGTAGTTGGGGTTGATCGCGACCGTCACCACCTTGTGATTGCCCGAGGGCGAGGGCGTCGAATCCGAGCCGATGGTGGCGGGATAGTCGACGATCATCCGGCCCCTGGCGTCATAGGCCGCGACCCGCCGGGTGGCCTTGTCGATCAGGATGCGCGTCACCTCGCCGCGGATCGGGGCGGCGGGCGCGGTCACCTTGATGGTTGCGCCGGGCACCAGCGCGACGCCGGGATTCAGGAAGGCGATGAATTTCTCGTCCATGTGAAAACGCTCGCCCAGCTTCTCGGCGATGCTGGTATAGCCCATTGCGGACATCCTGGCCTTTTCGGCGTAGTCCGCGGGGATGGCATCGACCAGCCCCTCGGCATCCTCGGCGGTGATCGTGTAGTCGGCCGTCACCGGCGCGTTGGCAAAGCTTTGCAGCAGGTTCCACAGATGCGGGTCCATGATGCCGTCCATCGGCAAGCCCGCGCGGCGCTCGAAGGCCATGATCGCGCTTTGGCTCATGCCGCCCTTGAAGCCGTCGATCACCCCCGGCGAGGTGCCGGACCGATCCAGCAGCACCTGCACCTTGGCGGTCAGCGCCGAGCGTCCCGGCGGCAGGTCGCCGCCGTCATAGCCCGCGGCGTCGATCTCGGCCGCGGTGAAGGTCGCGGTGCCCTGCGCGACGGCGGGCAGGCCGGTCACGGCAAGGCAGATCGCGAGCCAGGCGGGCAGGGCGGCAGACAGGATCGGACGGGGCGGCATGGCGGTCTCCGGTTGGGTGGGCGCAGCATCCGGCGTCTTGCCGGAATGCGCCAGATAGTTCGCGCTTCACAATCTGGTCAATTGCAAGTTGAGGTGGCGGGCGCATGGCGATAGCCTGCCAGCCTCGACCAGAGGAGGTCCGCATGAAGTCAACTCGGCCGCAGGGGCGCGGCGGCATGGTCTTGGGCATGGCATGCAACTGATCGCACGGCGTTTGCTGGATCTGGCGGTCGTCGCGCTTGCGCTGCTGTGCCTTGTGCTGGCGGGTGATGCCGTGTTCAGGGGCGGTGCGGGGGCCGGCATCCTCGGGGACCGGGCGATCGTGCCGGCCCTGATCGTGGCGGTGCTGGTGCTGCCGCTGGCCGCGGCGACGGCCGCGCGGGCGCATCTGGCGGTGACCTTCCTCAGCGACCGGATGGCCACGTCCGACCGGGCGCGGCTGGTCCTGCTGGGTCACGCGGTCGGGCTGGTGGCGCTGCTGGTGCTGATCGCCGCGGCGATCGGGGGTCTGGCCGGGGTGCTGGCCGGAGGGCGTGCCGGGCTGCCGGGCGATGCCGCGCTGACACTGCTGGCGGTCGGGTTGCTGGCGATGGCGCTGCGGCTGGCCGGGATGCTGGCGCAGGACCGTCGGACGTTGCGCGACACTGGCACGATCACGGACGAGCACGGGCAGGAGGCGATCTGACATGGCCCCGGCGACCATCGGGCTTGGCGGGTTTCTGCTTGCGCTGGCGCTTGTGGCGCTGCGGGTGCCGCTGGCCCATGCGCTGATCGCGCTGTCTGCCGCGGGCCTGCTGCTTCTCAATGCGACGGACGGCACGGATGGCGCGCTGCAGCAGACCGGGGCGCAGATCCTCGAGATCATGCAGGGGCTGGTGGCCACGGAGGCGCTGGCGATGGTGCCTCTGTTCGTGGCCCTGGGAAACATCGCCTTCTATTCCGGCATCACCACCCGCATCTACGACGCCGCCGCCGTCTGGCTGCGGCCGCTGCCGGGCGGACTGGCGGTCGCCTCGGTGCTTGGCTGCGGAGGCTTTGCGGCGATTTCGGGCTCGTCGGTCGGCTGCGCCTCGACCATGGGCCGCATCTGCGTGCCCGAGATGCGCGCCGCCGGATATGATCCGCGCCTCGCGGCAGCCTCGGTGGCTGCCGGCGGCACGCTGGGCGGGCTGATCCCGCCCTCTGTCCTGTTCATCCTGTTCGCCGTCTTCTCGGGCATCCCGGTGGAACGGCTGTTCATGGCCGGCATCCTGCCGGGGCTTCTGTCGCTGGCCGGGATGGTGGGCGTCATCGGCTGGTGGGTCCGTCAGGACCCCGCCGCCGCGCCACCGGCGCCGCAGACCGGACCGGGCCGGGCCGAGGCGGCCCTGGCCGCCTGGCCCGCCCTGCTGGTCCTTGCGATCATCATGGGCGGCATCGGCACCGGGCTGTGGGACGCAACCGGTGCGGCGGCGATCAGCCTTGCGCTGGTGGTGGGCCTCGGCCTCGTGCAGGGCCGCCTTGCGCCGGACGTGCTGCTGCGGGCGGCGCGGGAAAGCCTGATGCAGTCGGCCGCGCTGGTGCTGGTCATCCTGGGGGCGCGCCTGTTCCTGGCCTTCCTGACGCAGTCCGGGCTGGACGCGATGGTGGCGGACGGCATCGCGGGGGCGCAGGTCCCGGTCGTCGTGCTGCTGATGGTGCTGGTGGTCCTGTATCTGGTCCTTGGCCTGTTTCTGGACCCTGTCACGATTCTGGTGCTGACGCTGCCCTTCATGCTGCCGCTGGTCCAGGGTTACGGCATGGACTCGATCTGGTTCGCCGTGGTGATCGTCAAGCTGCTGGAGATCGGGATGATCACGCCGCCGGTCGGGCTGAACGTCTTCGTCATCGGCAATGTCGCCCGCGATGTCGGCGTGGACCGGATCTTTTCCGGCGTCGCGCGGTTTCTGGGCATCGACCTGCTGGTGCTGCTGGTCATCGTGCTCGTCCCGGCGCTGTCGACGCTGATCCCGTCGCTGATGGCGGCGGGATAGCGCGCCGCACGGCCCGCTGCGGCTCAGTCCTCCGAGATCAGCCGGTGCTGCGGCGAATAGAACTGCCGCGCGAAGGAGACCGGCGTGGCATCCGTCCAGTTCAACCGCTCGATGGCCAGCACCGGGGTCCCCGGCTCGACCCGCAGGTTGCGGGCGCAGTCTCCCGACGCGCCTTCGGCGAGGATCGAGAACTGGCCATGCGTTAGCGGCACGTTGCGCGCCAGCCATTCATGCGCCGGCACCGCCTCGACATCGGCGCGGGTCAGATGCGGCAGGACGCGCGGATTCAGCCAGATCGCCTCGCAGCAATGCGGCTGGTTGTCGGCCAGGTGCTGCGCCTTGATCAGCACCAGCTCATCCTCGGCGCCGACCTGCAGGGCGCGCATCGCCGCCTCTGTCGGCACGCTGGTCGCATAGCCCGTCAGCCGGTATTCGTAGTGCTGGCCAAGCGCCTCGACCTCGTGACGGATCACCGGCATTTCCAAGGTGGTCCGCCGCGAGGGCGTGGCCGTCACCCGCGTGCCGACCTTGCGGCGGCGTTCGATGATCCCGCTGTCGGCCAGTTCGCGCAGCGCCCGGTTGACGGTCGCACGCGCGCAGCCCAGCTGCACCGCAAGCTGCTGTTCGGTCGGGATCAGTTCGCCCGGCGGCCATTCGCGCGAACGGATGCGCTCCATGACGACGGCGCGCACGGACTGCCAGGTGTTCATGCGTTTCATGCCACGCTCGGGGCTGGCGGGCCGCAGGGAACGCGCCACGTTACTGGGAATTTTCGTCATGCGATATTCAGGCTCGGGGTAATTGCTTTTTCATTATCGGCCCGCGCCGGACATAAAAGAACCTGTCCAAATAGACAAAACGGTTGATTTCGGCAGGGACCTGTTCTTAAAGACAATTATCTTAACGTTCCGGTTGTGCCTGCGGGCTATTCTCAATTTCACGTTGGCCTGATATTCGCGCGATGTGACGGATTTGAACGCAGACAGGGCAGGGGCGATGACGCAGCAGGATGGCATCACGGGGGTGGCCGCACCGGCTGGGGGTGCCGCGTCGCCCAAGCCGACCTCATGGGCGGTTCTGGTGGCGATCAGCCTGTGTCACCTGATCAACGACGTGATGCAGTCGATGCTGGCGGCGATCTACCCGCTGCTGCGGGCCGAATTCGCGCTGAGCTATGCGCAGATCGGGGCGATGACCTTCGCCTTTCAGGTCACCGCCTCGCTGCTGCAGCCGGTCGTCGGCGCGCTGACCGACCGGCATCCGCAGCCGCGGTCGCTGGCCCTCGGGATGGCGGCCAGCCTGTGCGGGGTGCTGCTGCTGGCCGTCGCGGGCAGCTATGGGACGCTGCTGGCGGGGGCCATGCTGATCGGCATCGGCTCGGCGGTGTTCCATCCCGAAAGCTCGCGCGTGGCGCGCATCGCCTCGGGCGGTCGCTTCGGCACCGCCCAGTCGCTGTTCCAGCTGGGTGGCAATGCCGGGCAGTCCCTGGGGCCGCTGCTGGCGGCCTTCGTGGTGGTGCCGCTTGGCCGCCCGGCGGTGGCCTGGTTCGCGGTTGCCGCCGCGCTTGGCGTGGGCATGCTGGCGCGGGTCGGCGCCTGGGCCGAGGGGCGGCGCCGCGCCCATGCCGCCACCCCGGACCGTCGGCTGCGCCTGCCGCGCGGCGTCGTGCTGCGGGCGATCCTGGTGCTGGCCGCGCTGACCTTCACCAAGAACATCTACACCGCCGCGATGAGCAGCTATTTCACCTTCTTCACCATCGAGAAGTTCGGCCTGGGGCCGCAGGGCGGGCAGATCATGCTGTTCCTGTTCCTCGCGGGCATGGCGGGCGGGGTGATGCTGGGCGGGCTGTTCGGGGATCGCGTGGGCAGCCTGCGGGTCATCTGGTTCTCGATCCTCGGCGTGCTGCCCTTCACGCTGCTGCTGCCGCATGTCGGGCTGCTGACGACCGGGGCGCTGGCGGTGCTGATCGGGCTGATCCTCGCCTCGGCCTTCCCAGCAATCGTGGTCTTTGCGCAAGAGCTGGTTCCGGGCCGCACCGGCACCATCGCCGGGCTGTTCTTCGGCTTTTCCTTCGGCATGGGCGGGATCGCCGCTGCGGCGCTGGGCGTGGTGGCGGATGCCCGCGGCATCGACTTCGTCTTCCGGCTCGTTTCGGTGCTGCCGGTCATGGGGGTGCTGGCGATCCTGCTGCCGCGCATGGCCGACCCGCGGCGCTGAGCGGCGGCCCCGGCTTTTCCCGTCGCGTGGAAACACCATCGCGGTTTCGCGCGCAATGACCGCCGGAGCTTCGGGCTTTCGCCCGCAAACCCCTTGCTTGCGGCCGCAATTCGCGCAGGGGGCAAACTCCCTGCGCCGCGGCCCGGCGCTGCCGGCGGGCGGCTTCGTCTCGACGCGGCGGCCCGCGCGCGCTAGATCAGGGGCCGGAGGAACCGCCATGACCCGCATCACCGCAAGACCGCTGACCGCCGAGGCCTTCGCCCCCTTCGGCGAGGTACTGGCCCCGAAATCCGCCACCGTGCGGATGATCAACGAGGGCCGCTGCGAACGCCACCACGCGCTGGCCACCGTCCAGCGGCATGGCGGCGAGGCGATCATCTCGATCTTCCGCTCGCAGCCGGTCAGCCTGCCCTATGACTGCGCGCTGCTGGAGCGCCACCCGCTCGGCTCGCAGGCCTTCATGCCGCTGGGGCCCGACGCCTGGCTGTCGGTCGTCGCGCCCGACGAGGGCGGCCGGCCCGGGGCGCCGCTGGCCTTCCTGGTGCCGGCGGGGGTGGGGGTGAACCTGCGCGCCGGCGTCTGGCATGGCGTGCTGACGCCGCTGGACCGTGCCGCGGATTTCCTGGTGGTCGACCGCGACGGCGAGGGCACCAATCTCGAAGAGGCGCATATCGCCCCGGTGACCATCGAGGCATGAGCCTGCCCGATTTCAGCCACGAGGCCGCCGCCATCGCCCGCGGCGCGCGGCGCGTGGCCGGGGTCGACGAGGTCGGCCGGGGTCCGCTGGCCGGACCGGTGACGGCGGCGGCGGTGGTGCTGCCCGGCGCCGCGGACCTTCCTGCGGGGCTGAACGATTCCAAGAAGCTGGGCGCCGCCCGCCGTGAGATGCTGGCAGCCTGGATCATGGCGCATTGCGACTGGTCGGTGGCCCATGTCGAGGTGGCCGAGATCGACCTGCTGAACATCCACCACGCCGCGCATCTGGCGATGTGCCGCGCCGTCGCCGGGCTGCGCGAGGCCCCCTGCCATGTGCTGGTCGATGGCAACCGCCTGCCGCGCGATCTTGCCCCGCCCGCCGAGGCGGTGGTCAAGGGCGACGCGCGCTGTCTCAGCATCGCGGCGGCCTCGATCCTGGCCAAGGTGTTGCGCGATCGCATCATGGTGGATTTGGCGCAACAGCACCCCGGCTACGGCTGGGAGGCGAATGCGGGCTATCCGACGCCGCAGCATCTGGCGGCGCTGCTAGATCTGGGCGTGACTCCTCATCATAGGCGTTCGTTCCGCCCGGTCCACAACATCTTGTGTAAAGCCCCTCCATCAACCCTCTGATTCAAAAAAGAATTTGACGGCGAATCACCTCTGACTCATCCTTGCGCCATACCAGACCGGCCCAGCCGGCACCGCACGAGGCAGAGATGACCAAGATTACAGACCAGCGCGCCGACGTCGCGCGGCCCCTTCCGCTGAACCGGATTCTGGCCGGCGACTGCATCGAGATCATGAACGGCCTGCCCGAGGGCAGCGTCGACCTGATCTTTGCCGATCCGCCCTACAACCTGCAATTGCGGGGCGATCTGCACCGGCCCGACAATTCCAAGGTCGACGCGGTGGACGATCACTGGGACCAGTTCGCAGGCTTTGCGGCCTATGACCGCTTTACCCGCGACTGGCTGGCCGCCGCGCGCCGACTGTTGAAGCCCGATGGGGCGATCTGGGTGATCGGCAGCTATCACAACATCTTCCGCGTCGGCGCCGAGCTTCAGAACCAGGGCTTCTGGATCATGAACGACGTGATCTGGCGCAAGTCGAATCCGATGCCGAATTTCCGCGGCAAGCGGCTGACCAACGCGCATGAGACGCTGATCTGGGCCTCGAGATCGGAAGGCTCGAAATACACCTTCAACTACGAGGCGCTGAAATCGCTGAACGAGGGCGTGCAGATGCGCAGCGACTGGGTGATCCCGATCTGCAATGGCGGCGAGCGGCTGAAGGACGGCAAGGGCGACAAGGCCCACCCGACCCAGAAGCCCGAGGCGCTGCTGCACCGGGTCATCGTCGGCACCACCAATCCCGGCGACGTGGTGCTGGACCCGTTCTTGGGCACCGGCACGACCGGTGCGGTCGCCAAGATGCTGGGCCGCGACTTCATCGGCATCGAACGCGAGGCCGCCTATCGCGAGGTGGCCGAAAAGCGGCTGTCGCGCATCCGCCGCTTTGACGTGGACGCGATTGCCACGACCCGCGCCAAGAGGGCCGAACCGCGCGTGCCCTTCGGCCAGGTTGTCGAACGCGGGATGCTGCGGCCGGGCGAGGAACTGTTCTCGATCGGCAACCGCCACAAGGCCAAGGTCCGCGCCGATGGCAGCCTGATCGGCAATGACGTCAAGGGCAGCATCCACCAGGTCGGCGCCGCGCTGGAGGGTGCGCCCTCCTGCAACGGCTGGACCTACTGGCATTTCCGCCGCGAGGGCAAGATGATCCCCATCGACATCCTGCGCCAGCAGATCCGCGCCGAGATGGAGGGCGAGGTCGCCCGCCCCAACTGACACGGCCCCACAGGTTTCGCCAAGTCCTGCCGCCCTGCGGGTGGCCGGGACCGCCTTGCCCCGCCATGTCCGCATGGCGGGGCCTTTTCTTTGCGGGATGCGCGTGCATATGTCTGCGGTCATGGACCATCCCTATGCCAGCCTTCCCGCCTCTGCGTTCTGGCGCACCGCCGTCGCCGGGACCGAACCGGACCTGCCGGCCGCTATCCATGCGCCGAAATTCGCGCTGACCCCTGACAGCCGGATCGCGACGGCCGGCAGCTGCTTTGCGCAACATCTTGGCCAGGCGCTGCGCCGCGCCGGGCTGGAGGTGCTGGATGCCGAGCCCGCGCCCCCCGGCATCGCCCCGGGCCTCGCGCAGCGCCACGGCTTCGGTCTTTACTCGGGGCGCTACGGCAACATCTATTCGGTGCGCCAGATGGTGCAGCTGCTGGCCGAAGTGGCCTCGGGCCGGCCCGACCCGGCGCTGGTCTGGACCCGCCGCGGCCGCCATCACGACGCCCTGCGGCCCGGCCTCGACCCCGAGGGGCTGGACAGCGCGGCCGAGGTTCTGGCCATCCGCCGCCGTCATCTTGCCCGCCTGCGGCCGATGCTGGCGCGCGCCGATGTCTTCGTCTTCACGCTGGGGCTGACCGAGGCATGGCAATGCCGGCGCAGCGGACGGGTCTTTCCCAGCTGCCCGGGCGTCATCGCCGGGCGGTTCGACCCCGATGCCCATGCCTTCGTGAACTTCTCCTATCCGCAGGTGCTGGAGGATCTGGGCCGGATGCGGGCGGCGCTGCACGGCTTCAACCCGCAGATGCGGATCCTGCTGACGGTCTCGCCGGTGCCGCTGACGGCCACGGCGGCGGGGGGGCATGTGCTGCCGGCCACGCAGTATTCGAAGGCAACGCTGCGCGCCGCCGCCGGCGACTTCGCCGCAGCCCATGGCGATGCCGACTATTTTCCGGCCTACGAGATCGTCACCAACCCGGCCGCGCGGGGGGCGTTCTTCGCCGACGACCTGCGCCAGGTCACGCCGGAGGGCGTCGCCGCGGTGATGCGCGCCTTCCTCGCCGCCCACGGCATCGCCGCGGGCGAGGGGGCGGGGCCGGCCGCCGAGGCCAGCGATCCGGTCTGCGAGGACGCCATGCTCGAGGCATTCCAGAGATGAGCGCCGCCCTGCCGCGCCTGCTGGTCATCGGCAATTCGCATATCGCGGCGCCGCGGCTGGCCTATGTCGCCGATTCCGCGCGCTGGCCGACGCATGACATCGACTTCTGCGGGCTGCTGTCGGGCAATATCGGCCGGCTCGAGCTGCGCGACGGGGTGCTGGCGCCGACCGATCCGGCAGTCGCGGCCGAGATGCGCCATTACAACATGGTGCGCCGCCTGCCGGTCACCGGTTACGACGCCTTCGCGATCGTCGGCGGGCTGGGCTGGACCGGTTCGGCCCAGCTGTGCGCCGATCACCGCAGCCTCGATTTTCCCTCGGTGATCGCGGGCGATGCGGGCTGCCAGCTGGTCGGGCGGCGCCTGCTTGACGCAGCGCTGCGCCAGCGCATCCGCGGCAGCGCGGCGCTGCGCCTGCTGGCGCAGCTGCGCCCGCTGGGGCGGCCGGTCCTGCTGCTGCCCGAGCCGATGCCCTCGGCCGAGTGCACTGCCGATCCTGACCGCTTCGGCGCCTATGTCGATCTGGTCGCGCGCGGCGATGCGCCCTTCTGGCAGGCATGGTTCTGCCGGGCCGTCGCGGCCGAGGCCGCGCCCGGTGCGGTGCCGCTGTTCTGGCCGGACCCCGCTCGCGAGGGCGTCGCCTTCACCCGCGCCGACCTGATGCGCGGCGCGCTGCGCCTCAGCCCGCATCAGCCCGAGCCGCAGCCCGCGACCGACTACGCCCATGGCAATGCCGACTACGGCGCGCTGGTGATGGAACAGATCGTCGCCGCGCTGGCTTCCCGTGCCGCGGGCGCAGGCGCGGGCGCGGTCGCGGGCGCGGGGCCGGCGGCGGCGCAGGGCTGAGACGGCCCGGCCTCAGCCCGAGGTCTCGCGCGCGGCGGCCTCGCTGTCGCCGAACAGGCCGCGCAGGCCGCGGGTCAGCAGGTTGCCGACCTTGGGGCGGGGCTGCGCCATGAAGGGCAGGGGGCGGCAGACTTCCATGGCGGCGATGCCGACCCGGGCGGTCAGCGCGCCGTTCACCACGCCCTCGCCAAAGCGGCGCGACAGCTTGGCCAGGACGCCGCCGCCCGCAACGGTGTGGATCAGGTCGTCGCCTGCCGCCACCGCGCCGGTGGCGACCAGATGCGTCATCACCGTGCGGGCCAGCCGCCAGCCGCCGACCGCGCCCGCCCGGCCGCCATAGATCTCGGCCATGCGCCGGATCATCCGCAGATTGGCGGCCAGCGCCGCCGCCACATCGGCCAGCGCCAGCGGGATCAGCGCGGTGGCCGCCGCGACGCTGCGGGCGGCGGCCTCGATCTCGCGCCGCGCCTCCTGGTCGAGGCTGGCCAGCAACTCGGTCTCGGCCAGGGTCAGCAGGGTGCGGGCGTCCAGCGCCTCGCTGCGCCGCTCGGCCAGCCGCCCGCGGCCCCAGTCCAGCTCGGGCCGGTTGCGGTAGAGGGTCATCAGCCGGTCGGTCACCTCGCGCGCCGCCGCCATGCTGTCATCGGCGAGCGCCGCGCCGGCCTGCCGCTGGACCCGGTCGATCTGGGCAAAGCGCGACCAGGCCCGGTATTCGCGCCAGGCCATGCCCAGCGCCGCCAGCGTGAACATCGCGAACAGGGCGATGCCGACCCAGCCCAGCACCGGATAGCTGGTCAGCAGGCCGTCGATGAACTCGAGCGCGGCAATCGACAGCAGGAAGGTGAACAGCGCCACCCCGGAATTGACGAAGAACCGCGTCAGCCGCGAGGGCGGCCGCCCGACCAGCCGGGTGACCATCTCCATCGTGCGGGGGCGCGGCAGGCGCGGGTCCGTGGTGTCGATCGGCGGCGCGTCGGCGGGGCTGGGTCCGCCTTCCGGATCCGCCTGCGGCTGGCGCAACGCGGGGCCGGGCGCGGCTGGCCGGGCTGCGGGCGCGTCGAGTTCGATCAGCACGGGGCCTTGCCGGCGGGTGGGATCATCGCTCACAGCCGGTCTCCGATCAGGAATTCGGCGGCGCGGTCCAGCCGGATATGCGGAGGCCCGTCACCGGGGCGCGCGGTCATCGGCGCTGGGGCGAAGTTCATGATGGCGTAGTCTCCGTCAAGCCAGGTCGCGGCACCATCGCGCGCGGGATGCAGGATCATCGCCGGGTCGGCGGGCAGTTCGCCCGGATAGAAGGCCGCCTGCCGCCCGTCAAGCAGCCGGCCGCGCACGGCGGGCAGCTCCGCGCCGTCCTGCCGGATCACGTCCTCGGTCGTGGCGCGCAGGGCGGCAATGGCCAGCGCCTCGGTGCGGGCGCCGCTGAAATCGGCGCGGTCGCGGGCCTCGCGCAGCATTGCAGACAGGATCGCGCCCAGCCGGTTGTGCTGGATGTGGTGCAGGTGGTCGGCCTTGGTGGCGGCGAACAGGATCCGCTCGACCCGGCGGCTGCCCAGAAGCTGGGCCAGCCAGCCGGCGCGGCCCGGCCGGAAGGCGGTCAGCACATCGGCCATGGCCCGGCGCATGTCCTCGACGGCGCGCGGGCCCTGGTGGATCGCGCCCAGCACGTCGACCAGCACCACCTGGCGGTCGATGCGGGCGAAATGGTCGCGGAAGAACGGCCTGACGACCCGCGACTTGTAGGCGTCGAAGCGGCGCCGGAATTCGCGTCCGAGGCGGCTGTCGGTCAGCGACGCCGGCAGTGGCGCGAAGGTCAGAGCCGGCGATCCGGCCATCTCGCCGGGGATCAGGAAGCGGCCGGGGGTGCAGTCGGAAAACCCCGCCTCGCGCGCCGCGTGCAGATGCGCCGTGTAGGTTTCGGCGAGGCCCTGGGCGGTCGGCTCGTCGCTGCGACCGCCGTCGAGGCCCGAGAGGGCGGCCAGATAGGCGTCGGCGCCCGGCCGGTCGGCCATCCGGCCCAGCACCTCGGCCGACCAGCCGGCGAAGTCCTGCTCCATCAGCCGCAGGTCCAGAAGCCATTCGCCGGGATAGTCCACGATGTCGAGATGCAGGGTCTGCGGTCCGCGCAGCCCCGACAGCATCCCCCGTGGTTCCAGCCGCAGCGACAGCCGCAGCTGGCTGACATGGCGGGTGCCGTCCGGCCAGCGCGGCTGGGGGCCGGTTAGTGCGGCCAGGTGACGTTCGAAGTCGAAGCGCGGCACGGTGTCGTCGGGCTGCGGCTGCAGCCAGGCGGCCTTCAGCCTGCCATCGGCTGCGGCGCGCAGCGCATGCATGCGGCCGCGATCCATCAGGTTGGCCACCAGCGAGGTGATGAACACCGTCTTGCCCGCCCGCGACAGGCCGGTGACGCCAAGCCGGATCACCGGATCGCCGAGGCCAAGCCCCGTCATCAGATCGCTGCCGATACCCATTCCGCCTGCCACCTCGTTCTCGTTGCCCCCGAAGATAGGGGGGCTGCGCCGGATTTCATAGATGGGGGCGGGGTTTCACGCCGCCCGCCGCTCTGGCATAAGCGCGCGGATGCGGGAAGGGTTGCCGATCGACGAGGTTCTGCCGGCGCTGCGCGCGGCGCTGGCCGCGCATGGCCGGGCGGTGCTGGTGGCGCCGCCGGGCGCGGGCAAGACGACGCGGGTGCCGCTGGCGCTGCTGGACATGGTGGCCGGCCGAATCCTGATGCTGGAACCCCGACGGCTGGCGGCGCGGGCGGCGGCCGAGCGGCTGGCCGAGGACCTGGGCGAGGCGCCGGGGGCCTGTGTCGGCTACCGGATGCGCGGCGAGACCGTGCCGGGCCGGCGCATCGAGGTGGTGACCGAGGGCATCCTGACGCGGATGATCCAGTCGGACCCTGGCCTCGAGGGGGTCGGCTGCGTGATCTTCGACGAGTTCCACGAGCGCAGCCTGAACGCCGATCTCGGGCTGGCTCTGGTCTGGGAGGCGCGGGCGGCGCTGCGCGAGGATCTGATGGTGCTGGTGATGTCGGCCACGCTGGACGCCGGCCCGGTCGCGGCGCTTCTGGGCAATGCGCCGCTGATCCGCTCGGACGGACGGGCCTTTCCGGTCGAGACCCGCTGGCTGCCGCGGCCGATGGCGCCCGGCGCGCGGCTGGCCGACGCGGCGGCGCGGCTGATCGCCGAGGCCGAGGCCGAGACGCGTGCGACCGGCGGCACCATCCTGGCCTTCCTGCCGGGCGAGGGCGAGATCCGGCGTGTCGCGGGCCTGCTGGCGGGAGGCGATTGCGAGGTGATGACGCTTTTCGGGGCGATGGAGGCGCGGGCGCAGCGCGCGGCGCTGTCACCGCCGGGCGAGCGTCGGCGCATCGTGCTGGCGACCGCGATCGCCGAGACTTCGCTGACCATTCCCGCGGTGCAGGTGGTGGTCGATGCCGGCCGCGCCCGCCGCGCCCGCTTCGATCCCGGCAGCGGCATGTCGCGGCTGGTGACCGAGCGGGTGAGCCGCGCCGAGGCCGAGCAGCGCCGCGGCCGCGCGGGCCGGGTGGCGCCCGGCATCTGCTACCGGATGTGGGCGCGCGCCGAGGAGGGCGCGTTGCCCGGCTTTGCGCCGCCCGAAATCGCGGTGGCCGACCTCGCGGGGCTGGCGCTGGAACTGGCGGCCTGGGGCGCCGAGCCGGGCGGGCTGGCCTTCCTGACCGCGCCACCGGAGGCCGCGCTGGCCGAGGCGCGGGCGCTGCTGGCCGATCTGGGTGCGCTGGACCGGGCCGGCCGGATCACCGCCCATGGCAGGGATCTGGTGCGCCTGCCCCTGCATCCGCGGCTCGGCCACATGCTGTCGGTCGCGGGGGCCGGGGCTGCGGATCTGGCGGCTCTGCTGAACGATCGCGACCCGCTGCGGGGCGCGCCTGCGGATGTGGCTCTGCGGCTTGCGGCGATGCGCGATCCGGGCGGATTTGCCGCAGGCCATCCGCATGACCTCGACCGGGCCGCGCTTGCGCGGCTTCGCGACGAGGCGCGCCGCCTGGGCCGGCTGATTGCGTCCCGCGACAGCGGGGGGGCTGGCCGCCCCCCCGCACCCCCCCGCCACCGCGCCGACGAGACGGCGAACCCTGCGGAGGGCGACCCGCCCCGTCGCGCGGCCCTGTCCCCGGGGGCGATGGCCTCGCTGGCCTATCCCGACCGGATCGGGCAGCGGCGGCCGGGCGAGGCGCCGCGGTTCGTGCTGTCGGGGGGCAAGGGCGCGGTGATCGGGCCAGCCGACCCGCTGGCCGCCGCGCCTCTGATCGTCGCGCTGGATCTGGACGGCGACCCCCGCGAGGCGCGGATCAGGCTGGCCGCGGCCGTGGACGAAGACGACTTGCGGGCGCTGCATGCTGCGCGGATCGAGGAGGTGCGGCTTTGCGCGTGGTCGCGCCGCGAGGGCCGGGTGCAGGCGCGCCTGCAAGAGCGTCTGGGCGCGCTGCTGCTGTCGGACCGGGCCTGGACCAAGGCGCCCGCGCCGGCCCTGGCCCGCGCGGCCCTGGAGGGATTGCGTCAGGACGGCCTGCCCTGGACCCCGGCCGCCCTGCGGCTGCGGGCGCGGATCGGGCTGGTCGATGGGCTTGGCCCGGTCGATGACGCGGCGCTGCTGGCGGATGGCGACTGGCTGCTGCCCTGGCTGGACCAGCGCCGCAGCCTTGCGGATCTGCGCCGCCTCGATCTGGTCGAGCCGCTGATGGCGCGGATCGGCTGGGACGGCCAGCAGCGTCTGGCGCGCGAGGTGCCCGCGCATTTCGTCACGCCCCTGGGCCGCAAGGTGCCGATCGACTACGACCACGAGACACCCTCGATCGAACTGCGCCTGCAGGAACTCTTCGGTGTTGCGCGGCATCCGGTGGTCGGCGGGCGGCCGCTGCGGATCAGCCTGCTGTCACCGGGCGGCAAGCCGCTGCAGGTGACAAGCGACCTGCCGGGCTTCTGGGCCACCTCCTATGCCGATGTCCGCAAGGAGATGCGCGGCCGCTATCCGCGCCATCCCTGGCCCGAGGATCCGGTCGCTGCCGATCCGACGACCCGCGCCAAGCCGCGCGGCAGCTGAGGCATGGGGCCTGTCGCCCGCGGGGGCGCCCGGTTCAGGGCTGGTCGACCGCGCGGATCAGCTTGCTGTCCAGCACCCGCAGCACCTGGCGCAGGTCATGGCCGCGCTTGAGGATGCGACCATCCATCGCGATCACCGCATAGGCACCCTGCGCCGCGCGCAGGCGCGGGCGCTTCTCGATGCGGTAGAGCGGGTGTTCGGTCGCGCGGCGGAACACGCTGAAGACGGCGACGTCGCGCAGGAAGGACATGGCGTAGTCGCGCCACTCGCCGGCCGCCACGAAGCGCCCATAGACCGACAGGATCGCCGAAAGCTCCTGGCGGTCGAACACCACGCGGTCGGGATCGGCTTGAAACGGCGGTGCGGCGTTCAACATGACGCGATGGTGACACCGCGACCGACCCGACGCAACGGAAAAACCGGAAGCCGGACCGGGCGCGGGACGGCCCGGCCCGGCCCGGCCCGATGCGGCGCGGCTCAGTAGCAGCTGACCTTCTCGATGCGGCCGCTGCGCCCATATTCGATGTTAAGACGGTCCGGCCTGAAATCCGCCGTCACCGCATCCTCGGGGCCGATCATCCGTGTGCCGATCGGGAAGGTCATCTGGGCCAGAACCTCGCGCGGCTGACCGATCAGGCCCTTGTAGCCCGCGGCACCGCAGGCATCGGCGGCCTCGTCGGGGATCACGGCGGGCGGGGGCACGGGCTCGCAGGCGGCCAGGCCCGCGACCGCCACGAGGCCCAGGAGCAGGGATTTCGCTGTCATGTCATCACCCGCAATCGATGTTGTAGATGTTGCCCGAGGCATCCAGCCGGAAGACGATGCGCTGCGGGTTGTATTCCTGCGGCTCGATGCCACGATATTCGACCACCCGGTATTCCTTCGCGATCCCCAGCGAGGGGATGACCGAACCCGGCTGGCCGAGACTGGGCACATAGGTCTTTGCGCCGCAGAGGTCGGGCTGGCGCTCTTCGAGGCCGGCGATGCCGTCGGCGGGCAGCGGCGCGATCGGTGCGACGGGCAGCGGCGCGGCGACCGGCGGCGGCGGGGCGACCGGCGCGCAGGCGGCCACGGCGGCGGCCGCGATCAGGGCGGCGGAAGGCAGAAACCTCGTTGTGATCATCGTATTGACGTCCCTCGGTAGCCCGTCAGGGCATTCTTGTCGTGTCGGCACTTATAGGGGTTGCATCAGCGGTTGAGAACCCGAGGCGCGGATCACGTTTCCTTCACCGCCGGCGCCGTGACATGGCGCAGGTGATCACCCGGCGCGCCCGCCGCGCGACGCGCGGCGGGGCCGGCCGCTCAGGACACGGCGGCGAAGTGCCGACCGGCGGTGCCGTCGCCATGGGCGGCCAGGAACAGTCGGGCGGCGCTGTCGCTGACCTCGCGGATGACCGAGTCGCGCGGCGCCGGATTTGCCAGCAACAGCGAGCTTTCCTGCAGCAGCGTACCCGACAGCCGCACGAATTGTTCGGCGGCCAGCCGCGTGTCCTCGATCTGCAGATCGCCCGCAGCGACCCACCGTTCCAGATGCGCCTGCACGACATCGCGCAGCAGGCTTTGGCAGATGGCGTGATACTGGCGCGACACCTCGGGGAAGCGCACCGCCTCGGCGATGGTGGTGCGCGACATGCGGACCACCGGGTCCGAGGCCAGCCATTCGGCGATCTGGCGGGCCATCAGCGGCAGCGCCTCGGCCGGGGCGAGATCGGGGCAGATGCTGATCGGGCTTTCGGCGGCGATGCGCTTCATCTCGTCCAGCAGCACCTCGCGATACATCATCCGCTTTTCGGGGAAATAGCTGTAGAGCGTCGCCTTGGAGACCCCGGCGGCGCGGGCGATGTCGTCGACGCTGGCGCCGGAATAGCCATCGCGCAGGAAAATGTCGCGTGCGCCGTCGCGGACCTGGTCGAACTTGCGCCCCGGATTCAATCGCTGCCTGTCCATCATTCTTGCGTCCTCACAATTCATTCATCAATTCTCGCATGGGTCCATAATGCCGAGACCTGCGGTTCGGTTTCGCGGATCACCCCTTCGTGGCCGGGGCCGCCGTGCGAAATTCACGGCGATTGCGCTGCCCTGGGGCCGCTGCGGCGTGGATCATCCGCGGTGCATCGCCTAGCCTTCCGGGCAAGGCAACACCGAATCACGTCAGGATTCGAGGGGGAGAGATCAACGATGTCGAAAGCAACGGGCTCATTTCGCGACTCAGTGGACCGGATGTTCACCCATGCCGCCGGGCTGATGGACCTGCCGGCCGGCCTCGAGGAGAAGATCCGGGTCTGCAACTCGACCTATACGGTGCGGTTCGGGGTCCGGTTGCGCGGCGAGATCCACACCTTCACGGGCTATCGCTCGGTCCATTCCGAACACATGGAGCCGGTCAAGGGCGGCATCCGCTATTCGCTGGATGTGAGCCAGGACGAGGTCGAGGCGCTGGCGGCGCTGATGTCCTACAAATGCGCCCTGGTCGAGGTGCCCTTTGGCGGCTCGAAGGGGGGGTTGTGCATCGATCCGCGGGCCTGGAACGAGGACGAACTGGAAAAGATCACCCGCCGCTTTACCTATGAGTTGTCGCGGCGCAACCTGATCTCGCCCTCGCAGAACGTTCCGGCGCCCGACATGGGCACGGGCGAGCGCGAGATGGCCTGGATGGCCGATGCCTACAAGCGGCTGCATCCCGACGACATCAATGCCAAGGCCTGCGTGACCGGCAAGCCGCGCACCGCGGGCGGCATCGAGGGCCGCGTCGAGGCGACCGGGCGCGGCGTGCAATATGCGCTCCGCGAGTTCTTCCGCCATGACGACGTGATGAAGAAGGCGGGGCTCGAGGGCACGCTGGCGGGCAAGAAGATCGTCGTGCAGGGCCTGGGCAATGTGGGCTATCACGCGGCGCAGTTCCTGTCGGTCGAGGACAAGGCCCAAATCGTGACGGTGATCGAACGCGACGGCGCGATCAGCAACCCGCAGGGCATCAACATCGACGCGCTGCGCGGCCATGTCCTTGCGACCGGGGGCGTGCGCGGCTTTGCCGGCGGCAGCTATCGCGAGGAGGGGCTGGTCGGGCTCGAGGATGAATGCGACATCCTGATCCCGGCGGCGGTCGAAAGCGTGATCCACACCGGCAATGTCGACCGGATCAAGTGCAAGCTGATCATAGAGGCGGCGAACGGGCCGGTGACGGCCGATGCCGACGACGTGCTGAAGCGGCGCGGCGTGGTCATCATTCCCGACATGTACGCCAATGCCGGCGGCGTCACCGTGTCCTATTTCGAATGGGTCAAGAACCTGTCGCAGATCAGCCTCGGCCGGCTGGAGCGGCGCCACGAGGAGGCCCGCGCGCGGATGCTGATCGAGGAGCTGGAGCGCATCTCGGCCGATACCGGCACGCGCTTCACGCTGGCCAAGGGCTTCAAGGAGGAGTTCCTGATCGGCGCGGACGAGCTGGAACTGGTGCGGTCGGGGCTGGACGACACGATGCGCGAGGCCTTCGGCAAGATGAAGGAGGTGTGGATGACGCATCGGCAGGTCGACGACATGCGCACGGCCGCCTATGTGGTGGCGATCCGCAGGATCTCGAATGTCTATGGGTCGCTTGGGCTGTGACTGAGACGTAGCGGGACCCGGCTGAGGCGGCGCGGCAGGCCCGCGGCGCCCTTGCGTCCCGCGATGGTCGGGGGAGCTGCGCCCCCCGGACGCCCTGCATCGGGGCCCTGGTGCGGACCGGGACGGCGGCCTAGATTCCGCTGGCGGCCAGCACGCCGGCGATGACCGGGGCAAGACGCGCGGCCCAGTCGGCCTGCCCCCCGGGCGTGGCGATCAGGTCGTTGCGCACCTCGATCAGCACATTGGGGCGGCCATGGGCCAGCGCGTGGCGGTCGATGGAATCGCCTGCCAGATGGCCGTCATAGGGCTGGTTCTCGCCGGTGATCCAGCCCGCGTCGCGGCAGGCCTGCACCATCGCCGGGCCGAGCCGCGCGTCGCGATGCGAATAGAGGATGCCGACATGCCACGGGCGCGGCGGGCGTCCGCGCAGCTGCGGGGTGAAGCTGTGGATGGCGCAGATGCAGCGCGCCGGGTGGCGGGCCGCGAGGCGGCCGAGTTCGGCGTGATAGGGCCGGTGCAGCCGCGCGAGGCGGCGTTCGCGCTCGGCCGCGTCGGCGGCCTTGTTGGCCGGGATCACCGTGCCGTCATAGAGCCGCATCAGCAGGGTCGGGTCGTCCTCGCCGCGGTTCGGGTCGATCACCAGCCGCGAGAAGGTCGAGAACACCGCCGGCGCGTCCAGTCGGGCGGCCAGATCGCGCGCCAGCCCGGCTGCGCCGACATCATAGGCGATGTGGCGCGACATGTCGGCGGCGGCGATGCCCAGATCGCCGCCATTGACCCAGTCGGGCACCCGGTTGCTGGCATGATCGCAGGTCACCAGCCAGCGCGAGCGGCGATCCTCGCCAAGGCTGGTGAAGGCCGTCTCCGTCATGGCGTTGTCACCCTTCATCTTGCAGGCTGTCTATGCGACGTTGTGTCGGGACGCCAGTTGCTGCGGGCGCGAAATTGTGGCATTGATAGCGCTAAACCTAGAGGGGACCGGATGATGAGACGACATCGCAACGTGAAGATCGTGGCAACCCTTGGGCCGGCGTCGTCCACCAAGGAGATGATCCGGGCGCTGTTCGATGCCGGCGCGGATGTGTTCCGCCTCAACATGAGCCACGGCAACCACGACGACCACCGCGCCCGCTATGACACGATCCGCGCCATCGAGGCCGAGACCGGGCGGCCGATCGCGATCCTCGCCGATCTTCAGGGGCCCAAGCTGCGGGTGGGGCAGTTCGCGGACGGCGCCCATGATCTGGCCGAGGGCGATTCCTTCCGCTTCGACCTGGACGGCGCCAAGGGTGACCGGACGCGCGTGCAGCTGCCCCATCCCGAGATCTTCGCCGCGCTGGAACCCGGCAGCGACCTTCTGGTGAATGACGGCAAGATCCGGTTGCGGGTCGAGACATGCGGCGCCGATTTCGCCGATTGCACGGTCACGGTCGGCGGCACGATCAGCGATCGCAAGGGCGTTAACGTGCCCGATGTGGTGCTGCCGCTGGCCGCGCTGTCGGACAAGGACCGGGCCGATCTGGAATTCGCCTGCGAGCTGGGCGTCGACTGGCTGGCGCTGTCCTTCGTGCAGCGGGCCGAGGACGTCGAAGAGGCCAAGACCCTCGCGCGGGGCCGCGCCGCCGTGCTGTCCAAGATCGAGAAGCCGGCCGCCGTGCGCGCCTTCGACGAGATCCTGAAGGCCTCGGACGGGATCATGGTGGCGCGCGGCGATCTGGGGGTCGAACTGCCGGTGCATTCCGTGCCGCCCATCCAGAAACGGCTGGTGCGCCTCTGCCGGGCGGCGGCCAAGCCCGTGATCGTCGCCACGCAGATGCTGGAATCGATGATCGAAAGCCCCATGCCGACGCGCGCCGAGGTCAGCGACGTGGCCAACGCGATCTACGAGGGCGCCGATGCGGTGATGCTGTCGGCCGAAAGCGCCGCCGGATCCTACCCGGTCGAGGCGGTGACCACCATGGACAGCGTCGCACGCTCGGTCGAGGCCGATCCGAACTACCGCTCGATCATCGAGGCGTCGCGCGCGGCCAAGCTGCACAGCGTCGCCGACGCGATCGTGACCGCCGCCCGCGAGATCGCCGAGACCACCGACGTGGCCGCGATCTGCGCCTTCAGCCAGTCGGGCACGACGGTCAGCCTAGTGGCCCGTGAACGCCCCCGCGTGCCGATCATCGCGCTGAGCCCGGTGATGTCCGTCGTCCGCCGGATGGCCCTCACCTGGGGCACGCATTGCGTCATGACCCCGGTGCTCGGCCGCTTCAAGGAGGCGGTGGTCAACGGCACCCGGGCGGCCCGCGAATTCGGCTTTGCCGACGAGACGCGGCAGGTCGTGGTGATGGCCGGCGTGCCCTTCAACGTGCCCGGCACCACCAACATCCTGCGCATCGCGCCCTGCGACGAGCGGTTGATTTACGCCAGCGATCCGGAATAAATCGCCCCAGACAGACAAGAACGGGGACGAGGATGACCGATTACCTGCTGCTGGCCGGCGTGGCGCTGTGCCTGATCTCGGTGGTTGCGGCCATCGTCCAGCTGATCCGGCTGCAACCGCCGCGCGGGGCCGCGATCATGCTGATCCTGGGGATCGCCGCGATCTTCGCGTCGGCCTATCTGGACCCCGATCCGTTCCAGCCGCAGGATGTCCTGACGGCCTGGGACAACCTGTCCGCCGAGGCGACGGCGCCCTGACGGACACAGCCCCTTGCCAATCCCCCGGCGCGCCCGTATACGGCGCGCTTCCTGCCCGCGCGTCCGGCCGATATGGCATTGCCGAGGCGCGCGTTCACTCTGACGAAGGAGATGAAAATGCCGAAGATGAAGACCAAGTCGGCCGCCAAGAAGCGGTTCTCGATGACGGCCACGGGCAAGGTGAAATCCGCCCAGGCCGGCAAGCGCCACGGCATGATCAAGCGCACCACGAAGTTCATTCGCGATGCGCGCGGCACCAGCGTCCTGTCGGACGCCGACGCCAAGATCGTCAAGAAATACATGCCCTACAACCGCTGATCCGAGGACTGAACAATGGCACGAGTTAAATCCGGCAAGGTGACCCACGCCCGCCACAAGAAGGTTCTGGACAAGGCCAAGGGCTATTATGGCGCCCGCTCGCGGAACTTCCGCACCGCCACCCAGGCCGTCGACAAGGCCAACCAGTACGCCACCCGCGACCGCAAGGCCCGCAAGCGCAATTTCCGCGCCCTCTGGATCCAGCGGATCAACGCGGCCGTCCGTCTGGTCGATGCCGAGATGACCTATTCGCGCTTCATCAACCTGCTGGCCAAGGCCGGCATCGAAGTGGATCGCAAGGTTCTGGCCGATCTGGCCGTGAACGAACCCGACGCCTTCGGCGCGATCGTGGAAAAGGCCAAGGCCGCCGCCTGAGCGCGACGGGCCACGGGCCACGTGATCGACGGGCCCGCGCCTCGGCGCGGGCCTTTTGCTTGCGCGCGACACCCGAAAGGCCCGCGCCCCGAGGTCGCATTGAGGCCGGGCCAAGGACCGGATAGGCTTTGCCGATGCACGGTGTTCCGCAGTCCCCGAAAAGCCTTTCTGTCCTGCCGCGCGGGCGTGGCCAATGATCGCGGTCGAGCCCGATCGTCTGCCGGCGCGCGTCGCCCTTGCGACCAGGCCGGTCGGAATCCTCGAGACGGTAATGATCGCGCGGCGCAACGTGCTGTCGATCATCCCCGAACTGGCGCTGCGCCAGCCCATCGTGTCCGGCACGACGGGGATCCGCTGGCACATGGTGATGGACCCCGAAAGCCTGCGACAGATCCTCAAGGAGCGCGTCGAGGACTATCCGAAATCGGTCACCACCAAGCTGATCCTGAAGCCGGCGGTCGGCGAAAGCCTGTTCGTCGCCGAGGGCGCGCATTGGCGCTGGCAGCGGCGGGCGCTGGCGCCGGCCTTTGCGCATCGTCACGTCACCGCGCTGGGGCCGGTGATGACCGCCGCCGCCGAGGCCTCGTGCCGCCGCCTTCTGGCCGCGGGCGGGCCCGTGGACGTGTTCGACGAGACGGTGGCGGCCACCTTCGAGGTGATCTCGGATGTCACGCTGTCGGGCGATGCCGCCTTCGATCGCGCCGCGGTTCATCACGCGATCGAGGGCTATATCGCGCAGACCGCCAAGGTCTCGCTGCTGGACGTGCTGGGCCTGCCGGCCTGGCTGCCGCGTCCGGGGCGGATCCTCGCGGGGGGCGAGTTGCGGCGGATGAAGCGGATGGCCGACCGCGCCATTGCCGCCCGTGCCGAGCGTCCGCCCGGTGGTGCGCCCGACCTGCTGGACCTGCTGCTGGATGCAGAGGACCCCGAGACAGGTAGGCGCATGAGCCGGCCGGAACTGCGCGACAACCTCTTGACCTTCATCGTCGCGGGGCACGAGACGACGGCCCTGACGCTGGCCTGGGCGCTGTATCTGTGCGCCTTCGATCCTGCCGTGCAGGATCGTGCGGCGGCCGAGGCGCGGGCGGTCCTGGGCGACCGGGCCGCGACCTCCGAGGATCTGGGCGCGCTGCCCCTGACCCTGCGCATCGTGAACGAGACGCTGCGGCTGTACCCCCCGGCCGCCTTCCTGTCGCGCACCGCGCAGGCCCGTGACCGGCTGTGCGGGCGCGAGGTCAGGCCGGGCGACACGGTGATGCTGCCGATCTATGCGCTGCACCGCCACCACCTGCTGTGGGACCGGCCCGAGGCCTTCGATCCCGACCGCTTTGCGACCACGCCCGACCGCTATGCCTTCCTGCCCTTCGGGGCCGGACCGCGGATCTGCATCGGCGCCAGCTTTGCCCTGCAGGAGGCGGTCATCATCCTCGCCACGCTGCTGGCCCGGCTGCGCTTCGAGGCTCTGCCCGGTCAGGCGCCAGAACCGCGCATGATCCTGACGCTTCGCCCGCATGGCGGCGTCCGCCTGCGCGTCACCGCCCGCCAATGAGGCAGATGGGCCGCGCCGCCCTTGAACTGCTCACGCATCCGTTACAGTCTCGGCCCATCCGCATTCAGGAGGCTCATGCATGAACGCGATCATCGATTTTCTGAACACGATATTCTGGGGTTACGTGCTGATCTACGGCCTCCTGGCCGTGGGCGTCTATTTCACCGTCAGGCTGGGCTTTATCCAGTTCCGCCACTTCGCCGAAATGTGGCGTTGTGTGATCGGGTCGGGCGAAACCGACCGCGACGGCATCTCGCCCTTCCAGGCGCTGACCGTCAGCCTTGCCAGCCGCGTCGGCACCGGCAACATCGCCGGCGTCGCCGTGGCGCTGACCCTGGGCGGGCCGGGCGCGATCTTCTGGATGTGGATGGTGGCGCTGGTCGGCATGGCCACGGCCTATGCCGAATCGACGCTGGCCCAGCTTTACAAGGTTCACGGTCCCGGCGGCATGTATCGCGGCGGCCCGGCCTACTACATCGCCCGCGGCCTTGGCCAGCCCTGGCTGGCGGCGATCTTCTCGGTCGCGCTGATCCTGTCCTTCGGGCTGATCTTCAACGCCGTGCAGGCCAATTCCATCGCCGAGGCGGTCGAGCGGTCGTTCGGCATCAACAAGGCGCTGGTGGGAGTGGCGGTCGCCGCGCTGACGGCGGTGATCATCTTCGGCGGCATCCCGCAGATCGCCCGGGTGGCAGAGAAGGTCGTGCCGGCGATGGCCGGGCTTTACCTGCTGGCCGCGGTCATCGTGCTGGTGATGAACGCGGGCGAGGTGCCGGGCATCCTCGTCGGCATCGTCAAATCCGCATTCGGCCTGCAGGAGGCGGTCGGCGGCGTGGCCGGCGGCGTCATGGCGGCGGCGCTCAACGGGATCAAGCGGGGCCTGTTCTCGAACGAGGCGGGCATGGGCTCGGCCCCCAACATCGCCGCGGTGGCGACGCCCGACCCGCATCACCCCAGCTCGCAGGGCTTCGTGCAGGCGCTGGGCGTCTTCATCGACACGCTGCTGATCTGCACCGCGACGGCGGTGATGATCCTGCTGGCCGACGTGATGCCCTCGGCGGAGCTGACCGGGGTGAACCTGACGCAGGCGGCGCTGACCGACCACTTCGGCGGCTTCGGCGGCATCTTCGTGGCGATCGCGATCTTCTTCTTCGCCTTCACCTCGATCATCGGGAACTACTCCTATGCCGAGAACGCGGTTGTCTTCCTGGGCGGCGGAACGACCGGCATCCTGGTGCTGCGCGTCGCCGCGCTGGCCATGGTGATCTGGGGCGCGATGCAGGCGGTCTCGACTGTGTTCAACTTCGCCGATGCCAGCATGGGGCTGATGGCCACGATCAACCTGATCGCCATTGTCGCGCTGTCGGGCACCATCACCTATGTCACGCGCGACTATGTGCGCCAGCGCAAGTCCGGGCAGGAGCCCAAGTTCCACATCGCCGACCACCCCGAGATCGCGCCGGGCGTGACCCGCGAGATCTGGAAATAGCGACCCCGCCTCGGCCCCCGCTGGGGGGCCGAGGCTTTCCCCCGGACGGCCAAGATGCTAACGCATGCCCCGACCCGCACGCATAGGCATGACGATGGACGACCTGACCCCCCTGCGCCAGCAATGGCTTGACCGCATCACTTCGGCCGCCGATCCCGCCGCCATCGAGGAGGTGCGCCTTGCCGCCCTTGGCAAGAAGGGCGAGATCAGCCTGAAGATGCGCGAACTGGGCCGGATGAGCGCCGAGGAACGCCAGACCACCGGCAAGGCGCTGAACGCCCTGCGCGACGAGATCGAGGCCGCCCTGCGCGCCCGCAAGGCCAGCCTCGACGATGCCGCGCTGGAGGCCCGCCTCGCCGGCGAATGGCTTGACGTGACGCTGCCCGGCCGGCCGCGCCCGCAAGGCACGATCCACCCGGTCAGTCAGGTTATGGACGAGGTGACGGCGATCTTCGCCGACATGGGCTTTGCCGTGGCCGAGGGCCCGCAGGTCGAGACGGACTGGTACAATTTCGACGCGCTGAACATCGCCCCCGAACATCCTGCCCGGCAGGAGATGGACACCTTCTACCTGCACCGCGCGCCGGGCGACGACCGCCCGCCGCATGTGCTGCGCACCCATACCAGCCCGGTCCAGATCCGCGCCATGCAGGACCAGGGCGCCCCGATCCGGGTGATCGCGCCGGGCCGCGTCTACCGGATGGACATGGACCAGACGCACACGCCGATGTTCCACCAGATCGAGGGCCTGGCGATCGACCGCGACATTTCCATGGCGCAGCTGAAATGGACGCTGGAGGAGTTCTTCAGCGCCTATTTCGGCACGCCGGTCAGGACCCGTTTCCGCGCCAGCCATTTCCCCTTCACGGAACCCTCGGCCGAGGTCGACATCCAGTGTTCCTGGGAGGGCGGCACGCTGAAGGTCGGGCAGGGCGATGGCTGGCTCGAGGTCCTCGGCTCGGGGATGGTGCATCCGCATGTGCTGCGCTCGGGCGGGATCGACCCCGACGAGTGGCAGGGCTTTGCGTTCGGCATGGGCATCGACCGGATCGCGATGCTGAAATACGGCATCCCCGACCTGCGCGCCTTCTTCGAAAGCGATCTGCGCTGGCTGCGGCATTTCGGCTTCATGCCGGGCGACGTGCCCAGCGTCGCGGGCGGCCTGAACCGCTAGCGATCGGGGCGCCGCGCGGGCCTCTCTCAGCGCCGGACCTGCGGGATGCGGCTTTGCCGGTAGACCGCGGCCGGATGCGGCGGGTGGCCCGCGGTCCGCGCCCAGTAGCCCGGCCCGCCGCGCCGCGCGAACAGCGGCAGGCACAGCAGCACCCCCGCCGCAAAGCCGCCCGCATGGGCCCAGTAGGCGACACCACCCTGATCGCTGCTGATCGAGAAGCCGCCGAAGATCTGGAAGGCGAACCACAGGCCCAGCATGATCCAGGCGGGCAGGGTGAAGACCTTGAAGAAGATCACGAAGATCGCCACCACATCGACCCTTGCGCGCGGGAACATCAGCAGATAGCCCCCCATCACCCCGGCGATGGCGCCGGATGCGCCCACCATCGGCACGCTGGAGCCGGGATCGGCCGCAATCTGGGCGGCGGCTGCCGCAAGGCCCGCGGCAAGGTAGAACAGCAGGAAGCCGGCATGGCCCATCTGCTCTTCCAGATTGTCGCCGAAGATCCACAGGAACAGCATGTTGCCGCCCAGATGCAGCAGCCCGGCATGCAGGAACATATGGGTTCCAAGGCCCCACAGATAGTCGCCCTGCGTCACCGCCACCGGATACAGCGCGAGGCGCGCGAACAGCATCTGCGCATCCTCGGTCTGCGGCAGGGTCAGCAGATACATGGCGATATTGGCCAGAATCAGCAGCCAGGTGACGACCGGCGTCTGCTGCGAGGGGTTGTGATCTCGGATCGGAAACATCGGGGTCCGCCTGCTGGAAGGATGCGGCAGGACGCGTGGCCCGCCCGGGGCCGCAGCATCGCCGCTTGCGCCCCCGCGCGCAAGGCCGCGTTGTCGCGGCGGGGGCTGCCTGCGCCGGCTGCGACACCTGCGGCAACGGGCTTTATGGCAAAACCCCGCCGGACAGGCTATAGGGCGACGGCGGAACCGGCCAGGGACGCATCGCCGGGGCGGCGCGGCGGCAAAACGATCGACAGCGGGCGGCACGGCTGCCGCTCAGGAAAGGCAGGGTGCAGGCCATGACGCAGGGCAACCGGATCGTGGTGATCCTCGGCTCGATCCGCGAGGGGCGGATCAACGACCGCGTGGCCGCCTGGGTCGCGGGCCAGCTGTCCATGCACGGCTTCGCGCCCGAGATCCTCGATCCTGCCGATCCCGACCTGCTGCATGTGCAGATCGGCGACCAGGCGGCCGTGGCGCGGCTGCGCCAGCGCATGGCGGGCGCCGACGGCTTCGTGATCGTGACCCCCGAATACAACCATGCCGAACCGGGCACGCTGAAGACGCTGATCGATTCGGTGACCGCCGAATGGTGGGCACGACCGGTCGGGCTGATCGGCTATGGCGGCATATCGGGCGGGCTGCGCGCGATCGAGGCGCTGCGCGTGATCCTGGCCGAACTGCACACCGTCACCATCCGCGACACGCTCAGCTTTGCCTCGCCCTGGCGGCGCTTTGACGCGGCCGGGCGGATCACCGATCCCGACGACGCGGCGGCGGCCGAGGCGGCGATGGCGGTCTTTGCGCACCGGCTGCGATGGTGGGCGGATGCGCTGGCCGATGCGCGGGTCGCGCGCCCGTATGACCGGCCCGACGACGAGGACGCGGACGGGCACGAGGACGACGGCGAGGGGGGCGGAACCGGGGGCGCACGGTCGGCCGCCGGTGCCGGCGGTGCCTAGCCGCAAGGCGGCCGCAGCGCGCGATCCCGGCCGGCCGGGGCGGCAATTTCACCGCGCGGGACCTTCCGCCTCTGGCATCTTGGCACGGGGTGACTATCTGCACAGTTCCGGCGCCGCGATCCGGCGCCACCTCATCCGTCGCCCCATGCGCCGCGCTGCCCCCACCGCGCCGCGCGTAGCGGCCGGCCGGAACTCGCCGCCGCGCACCGCGCAGGCGCCGGCCGGCAGAACCTGAAGGAAGTCCGGGCATGCCCGCAATCATTGAAATCGAAAGCCTTTCCAAGCAATACAACAGCGGCACGACCGCGCTCAGCGACGTGTCGATGAACATCGCCGAGGGCGAGATCCTTGCCCTTCTGGGTCCGAACGGTGCCGGCAAGACGACGCTGATCTCGATCATCTGCGGCTTGGTGGTGCCCACCGGCGGCAGCGTGCGCGTGGGCGGCCATGACATTGGCCGCGACTGGCGTGCGGCCCGCCGGCTGATCGGGCTGGTCCCGCAGGAAATCGCGCTTGAGCCCTTTGAAACCGTGCTCAACACGGTGCGCTTTACCCGTGGCCTGTATGGCGAGGCGCCCGACGATGCCTATCTGGAACAGATCCTGCGCAGCCTGTCGCTGTGGGACAAGCGCGATGCCGCCACGCGCGAGCTGTCGGGCGGCATGAAGCGGCGCGTGCTGATCGCCAAGGCGCTGTCGCACCGGCCCAAGGTGCTGTTTCTCGACGAGCCGACGGCGGGCGTCGATGTCGCGCTGCGCCGCGAGATGTGGCAGGTGGTCGAGGGCCTGCGCCGCGACGGCGTGACCATCATCCTGACCACCCACTACCTCGAGGAGGCCGAGGCGATGGCCGACAGGATCGGGGTGATCGACAAGGGCCGGCTGCTGCTGGTGCGGCCGACCGCCGAGCTGATGGGCGAGTTCGGCAAGAAGGAGCTGACCATCGAGCTTTCCACCCCGCTGGAGGCCGTGCCGGCCGCGCTGGCCGGGCGCGGGCTGGTGCTGGCCCCGGACGGGCTGTCGCTGCGCTATGACTATGACGCGCGTGCCGAGCGCAGCGGCATCGCGCGGCTGCTGGGCGACCTGGCCGCGGCGGGCATCGCGGTGCGCGATGTTGCGACCCGCCAGTCCAGCCTCGAAGAGGTGTTCATCTCGCTGCTGCAGGATGCGCGGACGGAGGATGCGGCATGAGCATGGGCGTCAACTGGCCCGGCGTGCGGGCGATCTTCCACCATGAGATGATGCGGTTCTTCCGCACGATCTGGCAGTCCCTGGCCTCGCCGGTGGTGTCGACGACTCTGTATTTCGTGGTCTTCGGCGCGGCGATCGGCGGCCGCATCCAGTCGGTCGACGGGGTGCCCTATGGCGCGTTCATCGTGCCCGGGCTGATGATGCTGACGATCCTGCAGCAATCGGTCAGCAATGCCAGCTTCGGCATCTACTTTCCGAAATTCAGCGGCACGATCTACGAATATCTCGTCTCGCCCGTCGGCTGGATCGAGGTGACGCTTGGCTTCGTGGGTGCCGCCGCCGCCAAGGCGATGATGATCGCGCTGGTCATCCTTGCCACCAGCTTCTTCTTCGTCGGCGTCCACATCCTGCACCCGTTCTGGATGCTGGCCTTCCTGTTCCTGACGGCGGTGGGCTTCAGCCTCCTGGGCTTCATCATCGGGTTGTGGGCGAAATCCTTCGAGCAGTTGCAGATCGTGCCGCTGATGGTCATCACGCCGCTGGTGTTCCTGGGCGGCGCCTTCTATTCGGCCAGCATGCTGCCACCCTTCTGGGAGGCGGTGGCCAAGCTGAATCCGGTGCTTTACCTCATCTCGGGGTTCCGCTGGTCCTTCTTCGGGCTGGCCGATGTGCCGGTCGGGGTCTCGCTGGCAGCGGTGGCGCTGATGGTGGTGGTCTGCTTTGCCGTCATCCGCTGGATCTTCGCGACCGGCTGGCGGCTGCGCGAATAGGCGATCATCGCCGGCGCGGCGCTAGTCCCTCGCAGATGCGCGTCTGCGGGTCCAGCCGCACGTAATCCTCGGCCGAGATCACCTGCATCTCGATCGAGCGGTTCCAGCCCGCCAGCCAGCGCTGGCGGACCCCGCCGCGATAGGTGTCGGCCATGATCCGGTCCACCATCGGCGGGATGATCGTGGTGCCGGGGATGCGGGGCGCGTGAAACCCGATCCGCGCCTTCGGCCCCAGGCAGGCATTGGGCAGGGTGATCAGCATGGTGCAGGCCGACCGGCAATAGCCGCGAATGCGGAGCTGCCGGCCCGACCGCGCCAGATCGTCACGGCGCTGCAGCATCTGCAGGACGTTGCCGCCACTGTCGTTCCAGATGTCGATGGGACCGGATCCCGAGGGGGGCGCCGCCGGGGCAAGGACCGGCCCGCCGGCCATGCACAGCGCCAGCAGGACCGACGACAGGGTGATGCGCAACGGGCGGGCCATGCAGACCATCTTCGCGATCCGGGGCGGGATGGGAAGTCACGATCGGGGCACCGCGCTGCCTAGCGCAGGGCCAGCGTCGCCCGGTCGCCAGCGCCCTTGTCGGCGGTGAAGACGACCCGCTCGCCGTCGCGCACCACCAGCTGGCAGTTCAGCGGCCATTCCCGCGCGCCCCAGGCCAGCGTGCGGCAGAACCAGCCGCGTTCCCAGGTCCAGGTGCCGCGCACCTCGCGGCCGAAGGCGCGGCCGCTGATGCGGCCGTCATCGCCGACCCGCAGCGTGATCCCGGTGCTGGTCAGGTCGCGCCCGCCGACCAGACCGACAAAGGCCTCGCGCGTGGTCACCCGTTCGGCAAGGGCCGCGACGGGCAGGGCTGTCAGGGGCAGGGCGGTGATGGCGGCGGCAAGGGCGGCGGCGGCAAGGCGGGGCATGGCGTCTCCTCTGGCGCGTGGTTTCGGGACAGCTACGCATGAGGGGTCGGGAAAGTTGCGCCGCGGGCCAGGGCAATTCGCATGACGCAGGCTTTTCAGGTCGCGGCGAATCGCATATCTGCGCGGGATGCACAGCAATCCGCCCGACCTGCGCCCCGACCTCGCCCGCGCCCGCATCCCCGACGACCGCCGCGCCGGCCAGCCGACGATCGGCATGGTCAGCCTCGGCTGTCCCAAGGCTCTGGTGGACAGCGAGCGCATCCTGACCCGGCTGCGGGCCGAGGGCTACGCGATCAGCGGCGAATACCAGGGCGCCGACGCGGTGATCGTGAACACCTGCGGCTTTCTGGACAGCGCCAAGGCGGAATCGCTGCAGGCCATCGGCGAGGCGCTGCGCGAGAATGGCCGGGTGATCGTGACCGGCTGCCTCGGCGCCGAGCCGGACTACATCACCGGCGCGCATCCCAGCGTGCTGGCGGTTACCGGGCCGCATCAATACGAACAGGTGCTGGATGCGGTGCATGGCGCGGTGCCGCCGCAGCCCGACCCCTTCATCGACCTGCTGCCGGCCAGCGGCGTCAGCCTGACCCCGCGCCACTACAGTTATCTGAAGATTTCAGAGGGTTGCAACCACAAGTGCAAGTTCTGCATCATCCCCGACATGCGCGGCAGGCTGGTCAGCCGTCCCGCCCATGCGGTGATCCGCGAGGCGGAACGGCTGGTCGCGGCGGGGGTGCGGGAACTGCTGGTCATCAGCCAGGACACCTCGGCCTATGGCGTCGATCTGAAACACGCCACCGATCGCGGCCACCGCGCCCATCTGACCGATCTGGCGCGTGATCTGGGCAGCCTCGGGGCCTGGGTGCGGCTGCATTACGTCTATCCCTATCCGCATGTGCGCGATCTGATCCCGCTGATGGCCGAGGGGCTGGTGCTGCCCTATCTCGACATCCCGTTCCAGCACGCCCATCCCGACACCCTCAGGCGCATGGCCCGCCCGGCGGCGGCGGCGCGCACGCTGGACGAGATCGCGGCCTGGCGCGCCGTCTGCCCCGAGATCGCGCTGCGCTCGACCTTCATCGTCGGCTATCCGGGCGAGACCGAGGCCGAGTTCCAGACGCTGCTGGACTGGCTCGACGAGGCGCAACTGGATCGCGTCGGTGCCTTCCAGTACGAGGATGTCAGGGGCGCGCGGGCCAATGCGCTGCCCGATCATCTGCCCGCCGAGGTCAAGCAGGACCGCTTCGACCGCTTCATGCAGAAGGCACAGGCGATCAGCGAGGCGCGGCTGGCCGCCAAGGTCGGCCGGCGGATCGAGGTGATCGTGGACGAGGTCGATGCCGAGGGCGCGACCTGCCGCACCAGGGCCGATGCGCCCGAGATCGACGGCAACCTGTTCATCGACGAGGGATTCGCGGGGCTGGCGCCCGGCGACATCGTGACGGTGACGGTCGACGAGGCCGGCGAATACGATCTCTGGGGCCGCCTGTGAGCGTGGCCGCGCCGGTCTGGGACCCCGAGGGCCGGCCCCGCAAGCCGCGCATCATCGGCATCGGCGCGCAGAAGGCCGGCACAAGCTGGCTCAGCGAGATCCTGGCCCAGCACCCGAAGATCTGGACCCCGCCGTTCAAGGAGGTCCAGTTCTTCAACCACCGCTTCATCCCCGAGCATCGCCAGTGGCTGCCCTGGCATTTCCGCCGCAGCACCGAGAACCTGGTGCGCCGCCATGTCGCCAGCGGCGAGCCGATCCCGGCCGAGATGGCGGTCTATCTGGCCCGCGTCACCGAGGGCGAGATGTTCACCGACCGCTGGTATCGCGGCATCTTCGCCCCGGCGCCGCAGGGCACCCGTCCCATCGACATCACGCCCGAATACTCGACGCTGCCCGAGGAGGGCGTGGACCATGTCCGCGACTACCTGCCCAAGGCGCAGTTCATCTATATCCTGCGCCATCCGGTGGACCGGGCGATCTCGCAGCTGAAGATGAACCTGCGGCGCAAGAACCGCCGGCCCGCCAGCCTCGCTGACTGGCTGGTCGAGATCGAGGACCCGGTCCTGCTGGATCGCGGCGACTATGCCACCTATCTGCCGCGCTGGCGGGCGCGCTTTGGCCCGGACCGGCTGCTGGTGCTGCCCTTCGGGCGCATCGCCCGCGATCCCGAGGGGCTGATCCGCGATGTCGAGGCGTTTCTGGACCTGCCGGCCGCCGAGTACCGGGGGCTGCGCAAGAAGGTCTTTGCCGCGACCGGCGACCTGTCGGTGCCCGACGAGGCCCGCGCCGCGCTGCGGGCCCGTCTGGAGCCGCAGTTCGCGTTCCTCGAGCGCACCATGCCGCCGGCCTTCCTGGCCGATCTGCGCTGACCTTTCCCCGGCCGGCCATTTCCCCTACATAGCGGCAAAGATTTCAGGAGAATCCGATGGCGTCCTATCAGTTCGTGTATCACATGGACGGCGTGTCCAAGACCTATCCCGGCGGCAAGAAGGTCTTCGAGAACATCCGTCTGAACTTCCTGCCCGGCGTCAAGATCGGCGTCGTGGGCGTCAACGGCGCGGGCAAGTCGACGCTGCTGCGCGTGATGGCAGGCTGGGACAAGGATTTCACCGGCGAGGCCTGGGCCGCCAAGGGCGCGACCGTCGGCTATCTGCCGCAGGAACCGCAGCTGGACGAAAGCCTCGACGTGCGCGGCAATGTCATGCTGGGCGTCGCGGCCAAGCAGGCCAAGCTGGACCGCTACAACGACCTGGCGATGAACTATTCCGACGAGACGGCCGAGGAGATGGCCGCCTTGCAGGACCAGATCGACGCCGAGAACCTGTGGGATCTGGACAGCCAGATCGACGTGGCGATGGAGGCCCTGCGCTGCCCGCCCGACGACGCCGACGTGACCACCCTGTCGGGCGGCGAAAAGCGCCGTGTCGCGCTGTGCAAGCTGCTGCTGGAAGCGCCCGACATGCTGCTGCTGGACGAGCCGACCAACCATCTGGACGCCGAAACCATCGCCTGGTTGCAAAAGCACCTGATCGAATACAAGGGCACGATCCTGACGGTCACCCATGACCGCTATTTCCTGGACGACATCACCAGCTGGATCCTGGAACTGGATCGCGGGCGCGGCATTCCCTACGAGGGCAATTACTCCGCCTGGCTGGAACAGAAGGCCAAGCGGCTGGAGCAGGAGGCCCGCGAGGACAAGTCCAAGCAGAAGGTGCTGGAACGCGAGCTTGAGTGGATTCGCGCCGGCGCCAAGGCCCGGCAAGCCAAGCAGAAGGCCCGGATCAACGCCTATAACGAGATGGCGAACAAGACCGAGAAGGAAAAGCTGTCGAACGCCCAGATCATCATTCCCAACGGCGAACGCCTTGGCGGCAAGGTGATCGAGGTCGCCGGGCTGAAGAAGGCGATGGGCGACAAGCTGCTGATCGAGAATCTCGATTTCGCGCTGCCGCCGGGCGGCATCGTCGGCGTCATCGGCCCCAACGGCGCCGGCAAGTCCACGCTGTTCCGCATGCTGACCGGCAACGAGGCGCCCGACGAGGGCAACATCACCCTGGGCGAGACGGTGCAGCTGTCCTATGTCGACCAGTCCCGCGACGCGCTGGCCGATGGCAAGACCGTCTGGGAGGAAATCAGCGGCGGGGCCGAGTTGATCGCGCTGGGCGATGCGACGATGAACAGCCGCGCCTATTGCAGCGCCTTCAACTTCAGGGGCGGCGACCAGCAGAAGAAGGTGGGCCAGCTGTCGGGCGGCGAACGCAACCGCGTGCACATGGCCAAGCTGCTGAAATCGGGCGGCAACGTGCTGCTGCTGGACGAACCGACCAACGATCTGGACGTGGAAACGCTGCAGGCGCTGGAAGCCGCGCTGGAGGATTTCGCCGGCTGCGCGGTCATCATCAGCCATGACCGCTTCTTCCTCGACCGCCTCTGCACGCATATCCTGGCCTTCGAGGGCGATGCCCATGTCGAATGGTTCGAAGGCAACTTCGAGGCCTATGAGCAGGACAAGATCCGCCGCTTGGGACCGGATTCGGTCGAGCCCAAGCGGGTGAAATACAAGAAATTCACCCGTTGAGCCGTCAAGGCCGACCCCCGCCTGCGACATCGAAAGACGCCCGCATCCCGATCCGGGCTGCGGGCGTCCTGCATTCTGTCCTCTTGGCGTCAGGCCCGCGCCATGCGCGCGCACCTCGCGCGTTTTTCAGGCGGCCTTGAAGCTGCCGCCGCCTGCACCCACGCCGCCCCCGGCGCCGATGCCCCCGGTGCTGCAATTGCCGATGAAGCCGTCGCCGGTGATCTGCACATGGGCGGTGCCGCCGATGATGCCAACCACCTCGACCACGAAGGCGCCGGACTTGCCGATCAGCCCCTCGACGGGCGTGTTGAACCAGGCCTTGCCCCAGCCGGTATAGCCGCCGAAGCCGCCGGCGAAGCCGCCCTGGAATTGCGCGATGGTGTTGCCGTTGGTCTTGAAGTCGACGTTCAGATAGCCGCCGCCGGCCGCGCCGATCGAGACGGTGCAGTCATAGGTCGATGTGGCCAATGCCTTGGCGTCGGCCCCGGCCAGAAAGCTGCGCGCGGCAGCCTGCGATTCCTGCACGCGTTCCTTTACGTCGCTGTCCATGATGTTCTCCTCCGATGTGACCCTGATCCGGGTCGGCCTGACCCTCATGCCGCCCGTGGACACAGGATGCGCCTCTGAACGATCGGGTTCTGTGTCGCGCGACACAACCACAGACAAAAGGCAGACGGGGGGCGGCAAACGAAGGAACCCCCCGCATTCGCTGCCGGAATGCGGGGGGCCTGGTCAGGCTGCGCGCCTCTTGAAGGGCGGCTGGCTGCTTCGATAGGGGCGCGGTGTGGTAGGGGAGCCGCGTCCTTCGCCTGACGTATTCGCTGGGCATGAGGGCGTTCTGCGGGGGCGGTGGGCCGCCCCCGGTCGGATCAGCTGCACCCCGAGGTGCCGCCGCAGGTGTTGCACTTCATGCAGGTGCCGTTGCGGACCAGGGTGTAGTTGCCGCATTCGCCGCAGGGATCGCCCTCGTAGCCCTGCATCCGGGCCTTGGTGCGGGCGTCCATCTCGGTCGTGGTGACCGAGGCGACGGTGAAGCTGGCCTGCGCCTCGGCCATGCCGCTGGCGACCGCGGCCGAGGACACGCCGCCCTGCAGCACCATCAGTTCCTGCGGCAGGCGCTTGCGCAGGTATCCGGCACTGCTGATCTGCTTCAGCATGGTCAGCGATTTCAGCTCGGCCTGTTCGCTGACCGGGCTGACATTCAGCCCCTCGCCCTCGCCGCCGCCCAGATCGTCGAAGCTGGCGCCAACGGGCTTCACATGCGCCAGATCGGTGCGGTCCAGATAGCTGACGGCCAGTTCGCGGAACACGTAGTCGAGGATCGAGGTCGCATTCTTGATGCTGTCATTGCCCTGCACCATGCCCGCCGGTTCAAAGCGGGTGAAGGTGAAGGCGTCCACGAACTCCTCCAGCGGCACGCCGTATTGCAGCCCGACCGACACCGCGATGGCAAAGTTGTTCATCATGGCCCGGAAGCCCGCGCCTTCCTTGTGCATGTCGATGAAGATCTCGCCCAGCTTGCCGTCATCATATTCGCCGGTGCGCAGATAGACCTTGTGGCCGCCGACGATGGCCTTCTGGGTATAGCCCTTGCGGCGCTGCGGCAGCTTCTCGCGGTGATTGCGCACCGCCTCGCGGATGATGATCTTCTCGACGATCTTTTCTGCGATGACGGCGGCCTTTTCCTGCGGGTTGCCGGTGGCCAGGATCTCTTCGGCCTCGTCGTCATCCTCGACCAGCGCCGAGGCCAGCGGCTGCGACAGCTTCGAGCCGTCGCGATAGAGCGCATTGGCCTTGATCCCCAGCGACCAGGACAGCTCATAGGCGGCCAGCGCATCGGCGATGGTGGCGCTGTTGGGCATGTTGATGGTCTTCGAGATCGCGCCCGAGATGAAGGACTGCGCCGCCGCCATCATGCGGATATGGCTGTCCACCGACAGATAGCGCGTGCCGGTCTTGCCGCAGGCGTTGGCGCAATCGAAGACCGGCAGGTGTTCGGGCTTCAGATGCGGCGCCCCTTCCAGCGTCATGGTGCCGCAGACATGGTCGTTCGCCGCGTCGATCTGGGCCCTGGTGAAGCCAAGGTGGCGCAGCAGGTCGAAGCCCGGATCGGCCAGCTTGTCGGCCGGGATGCCAAGCGTGCCCTTGCAGAAATCCTCGCCAAGCGTCCACTGGTTGAAGACGAAGCGGATGTCGAAGGCGGTGGCCAGCGCGGCCTCGACCTTCTCGATCTCGCGCGCGCCGAAGCCGTGGCCGGCCAGCGCGGTGTGGTTGATGCCGGGGCAGTTGCCAAGGCTGGCATGGCCGACGGCATGGGCTATCATCTCCTCGATCTGCGCCGGTGCGTAGCCAAGCGCCTCCAGCGCGGCGGGCACCGACTGGTTGATGATCTTGAAATAGCCGCCGCCCGCCAGCTTCTTGAACTTGACCAGCGCGAAATCGGGCTCGATGCCGGTGGTGTCGCAATCCATCACCAGTCCGATCGTGCCGGTCGGCGCGATGACGGTGGCCTGCGCGTTGCGGAAGCCGTGATCCTCGCCCAGGGTCAGTGCCTCGTCCCAGGCCTCGCGGGCAATGGCGACCAGCCGCGCATCGGGGCAGTTGTCGGCGTCCAGTTCGACGGGGCGGACATTCACGCCGTTGTAGTTGCCGGTGCCGTGGGCCGCGGCCCGGTGGTTGCGGATCACCCGCAGCATGTGGTCGGCATTGCGGGCATAGCCGGGGAAGGCGCCCAGTTCGGCCGCCATCTCGGCCGAGGTCGAGTAGGCCACGCCTGTCATGATCGCGGTCAGCGCGCCGCACAGCGCCCGGCCCTCATCGCTGTCATAGCCAAGGCCCATGTTCATCAGGAGGCCGCCGATATTGGCATAGCCAAGGCCAAGGGTGCGATAGTCATAGCTGCGCTGCGCGATCTCCTTGCTGGGGAACTGCGCCATCAGCACGCTGATCTCCAGCGTGACGGTCCACAGCCGGGTGGCGTGGACATAGGCGTCGGCGTCGAACTGGCCATTGGTCCAGAAGGTCAGCAGGTTCATCGAGGCCAGGTTGCAGGCCGTGTCGTCGAGGAACATGTATTCGCTGCACGGGTTCGAGCCCCGGATCGCCCCGTCGGCCGGACAGGTGTGCCAGGCGTTCACGGTGTCGTGGAACTGGATTCCCGGATCGGCGCAGGCCCATGCGGCGTGGCCGATCTGGTCCCACAGCTCGCGCGCCGAGACGGTGCGGGCGATCTTGCCGTCGGTGCGGCGCAGCAGTTCCCACGGCTTGTCCTCGCGCACCGCGTCCAGGAAGGCGTCGGTGACCCGGACCGAGTTGTTCGAGTTCTGCCCCGAGACGCTGACATAGGCCTCGCTGTCCCAGTCGGTGTCGTAGGTGGGGAACTCGATGCTGTCAAAGCCCTGCCGGGCGTATTGCAGGACGCGGTTGACATAGGTTTCCGGGATCATCGCGCGCTTGGCGGCGCGGATCGCGGTCTTCAGCCCGGCATTGGTGGCCGGGTCGGTCGCGGCCGCCATGTCGCCGTCCCATGCCTTGATGGCGGCGAAGATGTCGTTCAGGCCGCGTTCATGCGCCTTCGAGCCGGCGACGAGGCTGGCGACCTTCTGTTCCTCGATCACCTTCCAGTTGATGAACGCCTCGATGTCGGGGTGATCCATGTCGCAGATCACCATCTTGGCGGCGCGGCGCGTGGTTCCGCCCGACTTGATCGCACCCGCCGCGCGGTCGCCGATCTTGAGGAACCCCATCAGCCCCGAGGACTTGCCGCCGCCCGACAGGCTTTCGCCCTCGCCGCGCAGGCTGGAGAAGTTGGTGCCGGTGCCCGAGCCGTATTTGAACAGCCGCGCCTCGCGCACCCACAGGTCCATGATCCCGCCATCGTTCACCAGATCGTCGCTGACCGACTGGATGAAGCAGGCATGGGGCTGGGGATGCTCATAGGCGCTGTCGGACTTGACCAGCTTGCCGGTCTGGTAATCGACATAGAAATGCCCCTGCGACGGGCCGTCGATCCCGTAAGCCCAGTGCAGGCCGGTGTTGAACCATTGCGGGCTGTTCGGCGCGGCCATCTGGCGGGCCAGCATGAAGCGCATCTCGTCGTAATAGGCGCGGGCGTCGGCCTCGGTCGAGAAATAGCCGCCCTTCCAGCCCCAATAGGCCCAGGCGCCCGCCAGCCGGTCGAAGACCTGCCGGGCGCCGGTTTCACCGACATGGCGCCGGTCCTCGGGCAGCTTGGCGAGCGCGTCCTGGTCGGCGACGCTGCGCCACAGGAATTCGGGCACGCCCTTCTCGCGGACCCGCTTCAGCGCCGCGGGCACGCCGGCCTTGCGGAAATACTTCTGTGCAATCACGTCGCTGGCGACCTGGCTCCAGCCCTGTGGAACCTCGACCTGATCGTTGCGGAACACGATCTTGCCATCGGGGTTGCGGATCTCGCTGGTGGTCGTGGTGAAGGCGATGTCGCCATAGGCTCCGCCGTCCTTGTTGGTAAAGCGCCGTTCGATCTTCATGACTGCCCTCGGACCCTTCCGTTTCTTCTCTGTCCCTGTTCCCGACCTGCGCCCGGCGGCATGTCTGCCCCGGCCGGCCGCGATGCAGCCGGACGGCAGGCGGTGGCACCGCCTGGCATGGTCAAATCAAGAAGCGGCTGGCTGCGTTCTGGTCCGTGGGGGCCGTGACCACCACATCTTGTGCTGCTGTCGCCGCGATCCACAAACTGACGGCAATTCGGACGGCTTTCAACAGATATTTTTGGGGCCTGCCGGTGTGTTTCGCGTTGACAGGCCCGTGAAGCGGGCGGTCGCAGATTCGCGCACATCGCGGTTGCGCAGCGTTGCGCCCCCACCGGCATGGCGACATATCATTCCATGATTTCAGTGGCTTGCCCGTCGCTGTTCAGGACTTTTCCACAGGCTTATCCCTGATTCATCCTCAGGTTGCACACAGCTGATGCAGACCGGACACAGCGGCAGGAAATCAACGCAGGGGATGAATGATCTCGTGATCCGTCACGATCAGGTCCAGCAGCTGGTCGAAGGGCTCGGACGGGATTCGGGCGATCTCCTGCGACGCGAAGGCCAGCCCGATCGCCGTGACAGGGCCGGATTCGCGCAGCAATTGCAGGGTGCGGTCGTAGTACCCGCCGCCATAGCCGATGCGGTGACCCGCCCGGTCGAAGGCGGCCAGCGGCACCACCAGGACCTCGGGCGTCAGCGGCGCGGCTGATTCGGCCGGATGCGAGGTTCCGAAGGGGCCGGGCACCAGCGCCTCGCCGTGCCAGGCGCGGAACACAAGAGGCACCGCCTTGCCGGTCACCACCGGCAGGCAGAGCGGGCCGCGATGCCCGGCGAGGCCGGGGCGCGGATCGGCCTCGCCGCGCATCGGCCAGTAGGTTGACAGCACACGGGTCGCATGGGGCGCCACCACCAGCGCCAGATGCCGCGTGATCGCCTGCTGATCGCCCGGCTCGCGCAGCCGCGCGGCCAGCGCGCCGGCGCGCAGGGCGGCCTTGTCGGCGCGGCTCACAGCAGGACCGCCGAGGCAAGCCCCAGAAAGGCGAAGAAGCCGACCACATCCGTCACCGTGGTGACGAAGGTGCCCGAGGCCAGGGCCGGGTCGGCCCCCGCCTTTTCCAGCCCCAGCGGGATCAGGATGCCGGCCAGCGCGGCGACGGCAAGGTTGACCACCATCGCGATGCCGATGACGGCCGCCAGCGAGGCGCCGTCGAACCAGATCCAGGCGACCAGCCCCATCACCAGCGCGAAGGCCAGCCCGTTCAGCACCCCCACGATCGCCTCGCGCCGCACCACACGCCAGACATTGCTGCCGGTCAGGCTTTTGGTGGCCAGCGCGCGCACCGCGACGGTCAGCGTCTGGGTGCCGGCATTGCCACCCATCGAGGCGACGATCGGCATCAGCACCGCCAGGGCCACCACCCGCTGGATGGTCTCGTCGAAAATGGCAATGACCAGCGAGGCGAAGATCGCGGTCAGCAGGTTGACCATCAGCCAGGGCAGGCGCTGGCGCATCGTTTCGAACACGCTGTCGGTGATGGCCGATTCCTCGCCGACGCCGGCGAGCCGCAGGATGTCCTCCTCGTGTTCCTCGTCCAGCACCGACATCGCGTCGTCGATGGTGATGACGCCCACCAGGCGGTCGTCGCTGTCCACGACCGGCGCCGAGATCAGGTGATACTGGTTGAAGGCGTAGGCCACGTCGCCTTCCTCGGCATAGGCGCTGACGGTGCGAAAGCTGTCCTCGGTGATGTCGCGCAGCGGCACGTCTCGCCGCGACGCCAGCAGCCGGCCCAGCGTGACATAGCCGATGGGGTGGCGGCGCGGATCAACCAGGATGATGTGGTAGAACTGCTCGGGCAGCCATTCCTCGGCGCGCAGGAAGTCGATGGTCTGGCCGACCGTCCAGTGTTCGGCGGCGGTCACCACCTCGGATTGCATCAGCCGGCCGGCCGAGTATTCGGGATAGGCCAGTGACTGCTGGACCGCGGCGCGGTCGCTGTCGTCCAGCGCGGCCAGGATCTCGGCCCGCTCGGGTTCGTCGAGATCCTCGATCAGATCCACGACATCGTCGCTGTCCATCTCGCGGACGGCCTCTGCCAGAACCTCGCGGGGCAGGTATTCCAGCACGTCCTCGCGGATCGCCTCGTCGATCTCGGACAGGATCTCGCCGTCGATCTGGTCGGAATAGAGCGTCAGGAAGGCGCGCCGCCCGGCACCGTGCAGCCGTTCGATCAGGTCGGCGATGTCGGCCGCGTGCATCGGCTCGAGCAGCGCGTTCAGCGCGTCGGTGTCGCCCGCCTCGACCGCGGCGTCGATCCGGTCCAGCAAGTCGCGGCGGGGCAGGAAGTCGTCCTCGTCCCGGTCGGGCGCGGGTGCGGCGGCCTGCGCCTCGTCGGCTTCGCTGCCGGGTTCCTGGTGATCGGCCATGCGCCCTCCTGTCTCGTGTTGCCGTCGCGCCGGTTCGGGGGCGTCAGCCGTTCAGCAGCGCCAGCGCGGCGCGGTGCAGCTCGGGTGACGCGGCCGCGATGACCTGCCCGCCATCGGCGGCCGAGCCGCCCTGCCAGTCGGTGACGATGCCGCCCGCCGCCTCGACCACGGCCAGCGGGCCGGCGATGTCATAGGCCTGCAGCCCGGCCTCGATGACCAGATCGACCTGCCCCAGCGCCAGCAGCGCATAGGCATAGCAGTCAAGCCCGTAACGCGTCAGCCGCGCCCGGTCGGCGACCCGGCGAAAGGCGCGGGCCTCCTCGACGGTGCCGATCTCGGGATAGGTTGTCATGAGCGTCGCGCGATCCAGCGCAACCCCCTGTCGCGTGGATAGCGGGCGCGTGCCGGCCGGCGCGCCGAGGCGCGCGAGGCCGAGGCCCCCCTCGAAGCGTTCGGCCAGGTAGGGCTGGTCGATCAGCCCGTATCGCAGCGCGCCGCCTTCGCTGACCCCGATCAGCACCCCCCAGCTGGTCGCGCCGCACAGGAAGGCGCGCGTGCCGTCGATGGGGTCGAGGATCCAGGTGACTCCGCTGCTGCCGTCGCTGCGGCCGAATTCCTCGCCAAGGATGCCATCCTGCGGCCGGCGTTGGGCCAGCACCGCGCGCATGGCGATCTCGGCGGCGCGATCGGCCTCGGTGACGGGGTCGAAATCCGCCGGGCGCTTGTTGTCGGCGACCAGCCCGCTGTCGCGGAAATAGGGCAGGATGGCCAGCCGGGCCGCATCCGCCATGGCATGCGCCGTGTCGATGATCTGCTGCGCATCCCGCATCGCCGTTCGCCATCCCCAAGCCGTTCCCGCCGCTCTTGGTCTAGCGGCAACGGCACCGCACCGCCAGTGCCGAGGCGCCCGAATTCCGGGCGGGCCATGTGCGGCGCGTGGGATCAGGGACATACGACGGTCGCGTTGCCGCCGGACCGCGTGGGGCACCAGGGACAGGCCTGGACAGGGCGTCGCCCCGATGCAGGGGGGGGGGAGGCGACGCGATGCGGCCCGCGACCGGGCCGCCTTTCAAGGTCTCAGGCGGCGTCCGACAGGACGCGGGCCAGTTCGAAGATCTGCCGGCGTTGCGCCGCGGGCATCGCGTAGTAGGCGCGCACCAATTGCAGCGCCTCCTTGTCCGCGAGGATGTCGCCCTCGACCTCCTGGGCCATTTCGCCCTCGTGCAGGCCCTCGAAGAAGAAACTGACCGGAACATCGACGGCGCGGGCGATATCCCACAGCCGCGATGCCGACACCCGGTTCATCCCGGTTTCGTACTTCTGGATCTGCTGAAACTTGATTCCGACCTTGTCCGCCAGCTGTTGCTGGGTCATTCCGATCATCCAACGACGATGGCGGATACGCTTACCAACATGAACATCTACACCGTGCTTCATCGCCCAACCTCATTCAATCTAAGAGGGCAGTAGCTCAAGGCGTCTCAATTATCGAGTGTCAACATGGTTAACGGGGCCGTTTCTGACCAAAAAGACAGGTCCGCGGTTGCGTATCGTGCAGCTTTCGGTGGCATCCCGCCAAGCGAATGAAGTCGCAGTCAATTTTTCCGGAGATGAAGATGGCAGACCTTATCCGAATCGCGCAGGTCGAGGAACTGGGGCAGGACCCGGTGCTGCGCAGGGCGGCGGCGCCCGTGGCGGGGGCGGGGCAGGTCCTCGTGCGGATGCGGGCCGCCGCGCTGAACTTCGCCGATCTGCTGAAGGCGCAGGGGAGCTATCAGGAACCCTCCGATCCGCCCTTCGTGCCCGGTCTCGAGGGCGCCGGCGAGGTCATCGCGGCGCCGGGCGACAGCGGGCTGACCCCCGGCGACCGGGTGGCCGTGCTGGCGCCGGGCACCATGGCCGAAATCGTCGCCGTTCCCGCCGCGGGCTGCCTGCCCATTCCCGGCGCGATGGATTTCGCGCAGGCCGCAGGCTTCCAGATCGCCTATGGCACCGGCCACCTGGCCCTGGATTTCCGGGCCGCGCTGCAGCCCGGTGAAACGCTGGCGGTGCTGGGTGCTGCGGGCGGTGTGGGGCTGACCGCGGTCGAGATCGGCCACGCGATGGGCGCGCGGGTGATCGGCGTGGCGCGCGGAGCCCAGCGTCTGGCGCGGGTGCGCGAGGCCGGCGCAGACGAGGTCATTGACAGCGAGACCTGCGCCGACCTGAAATCCGCGCTGCGCGATCTGGGCGGGGTCGACGTGGTCTATGACCCGGTCGGCGACAGCGCCGGCGAGGCTGCCTTCGCGGCGCTGCGCAGGGGCGGGCGGTTCCTCGTGATCGGCTTCGCGGGCGGGCGCCAGCCGGTGCTGCCGCTGAACCATGCGCTGGTCAAGAACATCGCCATCCACGGCTTCTATTGGGGCGGCTACCACCAGCTTGACCCGGCCGCGCTGCGCCGCAGCATGGCGCGGCTGTTCGCGCTGTTCGAGGCCGGCCGGCTCGCCCCGGTCGCGGGCCACGGCCTGCCGCTGGAACGGATCGCCGAAGGCTATGGCCTGCTGCGCGACCGCAAGGCGGTCGGCAAGGTCGTGATATCCTTGTGAACGGGCGCATTTGACGCGTCTTCGGCATTGAAACCGCGGCCATGCCTGCCAATATGGACCACATATCGCGGGGCAAGACCCCGGGACCGCCTCACAGGGGAGACATCGATGGCAGACTACAACACCTACCGCACCGCGCAGGGCGTCGGCACCCGCAGCGCGGTGATCGATGAGGGCTTGCGGGCCTACATGAACAAGGTTTATGGGCTGATGGCGGTTGGCATGGGTGTCACTGCCGTCGCGGCTTACGGGATCAGCACCGCCGCGGTCGATGCCAGCGGCCAGTTGACCCAGCTGGGGACGGCGATCTACGCCTCGCCCCTGAAATGGGTGATCATGTTCGCGCCGCTTCTGGTGGTCTTCGCCTTCGGCGCGGCGATGAACCGTCTGTCGGTGCAGGGCGCGACGATGCTGTTCTACGGCTTCGCGGCGCTGATGGGGCTGTCGATCAGCTCGATCTTCCTGGTCTACACGCCGTTCTCGATCGTGCAGACCTTCCTGGTGACGGCAATCGCCTTCGCGGGCCTGTCGCTGTGGGGCTACACGACCAAGAAGGACATCTCGGGCTGGGGCAGCTTTCTGATCATGGGGGTGATCGGCCTGATCGTCGCCTCGATCGTCAACATCTTCCTCGCCTCGTCGGCGATGCAGTTCGCGATCTCGATCCTGGGCGTGCTGATCTTCGCCGGCCTGACCGCCTATGACACGCAGAACATCAAGAACACCTATCTGCGCCTCGCCGGTACGGATCGTGATTTCCTGGGCAAGACCGCCATCATGGGCGCGCTGCAGCTGTACCTGGACTTCCTGAACCTGTTCATGTTCCTGCTGCAGTTCATGGGCAATCGCGAATAATCGCGACCACCCCGGAGATCGCGACAGTCATCGAAGGCCGGGCCGCTGCGCCCGGCCTTTTGCGGTCGATATTGCTGCTTGCGGCCCCCTGCGAGGCTTCGCGGTGCCGTTTTCGGTCCACGGTCTTCGGTCTCTGTTCCCTGAAACCAGGGGCATCTCTCGATGCCAGCCATCCTGTCGCTGCTCAGCCTTCTTGCTGGGGGAGCGACAGTCGGCTTTGCTGTCAGAGCCGTGGTCGGGCCCCTCGGAAGGTTGAGCATGCTGGGAAAAGCCATTCCGGCTTTCCTGGGCTGGAGCACAACGGGCGTCGCCTTGAAGGCTGTCGGTGAGCGCACGATCATGTGCCCCGAACCATGGTGGCGGATGGACGGTCTTCGACGGCGTCGGCGCCCGAAGGGCAGAAGACTGGAAGGCCTCCTCACCGGACTGCCGGCTGTGCGGGGATGGCTGGCAGTCCAGGCGCCACCCTGCTCTCTACTTCCCCCGGCGAGTCGCTTGCACAGAGGCTGCAGCACAGGATGCTCGGGCTCACGCCGTCGGAATACCTGAGCCGGTCCGATAAGGACCACAGCGGAAACAGACTCGACGGCTGATCGAGGACAAGCCGGGGGGGCAGGTCAATGCTCGGAACCGCAGAAATGATCACGGTCGGCTTCGACCGATCACGGTAAATCCCGCTCATGGATGCGCCCGCGTGCCAGCCGGAGGCGGATCGCGGGCGTTTTCTTGTCGGCGCCGGGCGCGCACCGGCGCAAGCGCGACGGCGGGGTCCTGTGGGGCGGGGCTTGACGAGCGAGGTCGGTGCGGGGGGTATGAGGTCTTCGAGGCGGGACCTGGGTGTTCCCCTCGAGGACGGCCCGGAGGGTTTCGGCGATGTCGTCGATGGGGTCCGCGCCCGGCAGCTTGCGGGGGGCGACGAGCGACGCGAGCATGGCCCGGGTCTCGGCGCCGATGTCGTGTGCGGCGAAGAACGCGTTCTTCCGGCTCAGCGCGATCGGGCGGATCCGGCGCTCGACCGGGCTGGTGTCGCCCTCGAGGGTGCCCTGTTCCAGGAGGCGGATCAGGCCCGGCCAGCGCGCGAGGGCATGGCGGCCATCCTTGGCGACTTGGGACGTCTGCGGGATGTGCGACAGCCGGGTTTCCAGCCAGGGAGCTGAGCGCGGCGATGATCGGGGCGGCGCGTCCACGTCCGGCTGCGAGGCGGTCGGCCGGGGCGCCTCCGCGTCCGGGCGGGCCGCGTGGACAAGCCCCGCCGCGCCGCCTATAAGGCCCGCGACTTCAGACCCCGCAGAGGTGCATCATGATCAAGGTTTTCGGCCACATTGCCCCAGACACCGACTCGACCGGCTCGCCCGTCATCTGGGCCTGGTATCTGAACGAGGTCCGCAAGACGCCCGCCAAGGCCGTCCTGCAGGGCGAACCGAACACCGAGGCGGCCTGGATGCTGCGCCGCTGGAATCTCGAGACGCCCGAGATCATCGCGGACGTGGCAGCCGGCGACCGTTGCGTGATCGTCGACACCAACAACCCCGGCGAACTGCCCGCCAGCATCAACGATGCCGAGGTGATCGAGATCATCGACCACCACATGCTGGCCGGCGGCGTCAAGACCCGCGCGCCCATCAACATCACGATCCGACCGCTGGCCTGCACCGCGACGGTCATGCATGACCTGATCGGTGACGACATGGCCCGCGCCCCCGAAGGCATCAAGGGCGCGATGCTGACCTGCATCCTGTCGGACACGCTGGAATTCCGCAGCCCGACCACCACCCCCCATGACCGCGCCGTGGCCGAGAAGCTGGCCGCCGACCTGGGCGTCAACATCACCGATTTCGCCGCCGAGATGTTCGCCGCGAAATCGGATGTCAGCGCCTTCGCCGATGATGCGCTGCTGCGCATGGACAGCAAGGAGTACGAATTGGGCGGCAAGCAGCTGCGCGTCTCGGTGCTGGAAACCACCGCGCCGCAGGTGCTGCTGGACCGCAAGGATGCGCTGATGGCCGCGATGCCCGCCGTGGCCGCCGCCGACGGCGCCGATCAGGTTCTGCTGTTCATCGTCGACATCCTTCGGGAACAGGCGACGCTGCTGGTGCCGAACGATTTCGTCCGCCAGGTGGCCGAGAAAAGCTTTGGCGTCAGCGTCACCGGAGACAGCGTGGTGCTGCCCGGCGTGATGAGCCGCAAGAAGCAGATCATCCCCGTCCTGGCCGTCTGATGACCCGCATCATCGCGGCGCTGTCCGAGATCGGCACCCAGTACGACGCGCTGTTCTGCGACCTCTGGGGCTGTCTGCACAATGGCCGGCAGCCCTATGCCGCAGCGGTCGCCGCGCTGCGTGCCTATCGGGCGGCAGGCGGCAGGGTCGTGCTGATGACCAACGCGCCGCGCCCCAACGCCTATGTGATCGCCCAGCTTGACCGGATGGGCGTGCCGCGCGATGCTTGGGACATGGTCATCAGCTCGGGGGATGCGGCGCAGGACGCGATGTTCGCGGGCGCGGTCGGGCGCAAGGTCTGGCATATCGGCACCGAAAAGGACGACGGCTTCTTCACCGACATCCCGGCGGAATGGGCAGACGCGCCGGCGATCACCCGTGTCGATCTGGAGGCGGCCGAGGGGATCGTCGCCACCGGCCCCTTCGACGAGGCCAACGAAGCCCCCGAGGATTACCGCGCCCGGCTGATGCTGGCTCGCCAGCGCGGCCTGAAGATGCTGTGCGCCAACCCCGATGTCGTCGTGGACATGGGCGAGACCCGGATCTACTGCGCCGGTGCGCTGGCCGAGTTCTACGAGGATCTGGGCGGCGAGGCGCTGTATTTCGGCAAGCCGCACCCGCCCATCTACGAACGCGCGCGGCGCCTGCTGGGGCTGGGCGATGGCGCGCGGGTGCTGGCGATCGGGGACGGCATCAACACCGATGTGCGCGGCGCCTTGCAAGAGGGCATCGACTGCCTGTTCGTGACCGGCGGCCTTGCCGCCGAGGCCTTCGGCGCGGATTTCGAGAACCCCGATCCAGAATTGCTGCGCGAATGGCTGGCGATGCGCCAGATGGATCCCGAATTCAGCATCGGCCGCCTGCGCTAGAGGCGTCACGCCCGACCCGATTCAGGCCCGCGCCGTCACTGGCGCGGGCTTTTGCCTGCGCCGATCGGCGCAAGATCATTACCGATCTGCAACATTATTATACTTTGGTGCAGGGTATGGGATCATTTATTGCGCAGAAGCCAAAATGCTGCTATGCAGCATGGTGCAACACGGACCCGGCCAAGCAGATGGATGACAGCATGTTCGACAATCTTCCCCGCGGCACCATCGTCATCGAGGATCTGGAAGTCGGCATGACACGATACCTTCAGAAGCAGGTCACCGACCGTGATATCGAGCTGTTTGCCGAGGTCTCGACCGACCGCAACCCGGTGCATCTGGACGATGCCTATGCGCAGGACACCATCTTCGAGGGGCGGATCGCGCATGGCATGCTGACGGCCGGGCTGATCTCGGCGGTGATCGGCGAACAGCTGCCAGGCCATGGCACGGTCTATCTGGGCCAGACGCTGAAATTCATGGCTCCGGTGCGCCCGGGCGACCTGGTGCGGGCCGAGGTCACGGTCGAGACCATCGACCACGCCAGACGCCGGGTGACGCTTGCAACCCGCTGTCTGGTGGGCGATACGGTCGTGCTGAAAGGCGAGGCGGTCGTGCTGGCCCCAAGCCGCAAGTTCGACTGACGGGGCGGCAATGTCCCGAATGGGGGCGCATTGCAGATCCATCGCGACTGGAAAGGGCTGCCAGCCAGCGCACGCGGCGCCAGCGTGGCGATGGGCAATTTCGATGGCGTCCACCGTGGCCATCGCACGGTGATCGACGCGGCCCGGTCGTCCTGTGACGCGCCGCTTGGCATCGTTACCTTCGAGCCGCATCCCCGTGAATTCTTTGCCCCCGACGCACCGCCCTTCCGGCTGATGAATTCCGAGGCGCGGGCCAACCGGCTGTCCCGTCTGGGCGTCGAGCAGCTGTACGAGTTGCCTTTCGGCCCGGCCCTCGCCGGATTGTCGCCAGAGGCTTTCGCCCGCGAGGTGCTGGTCGAGGGCCTGGGCGTGCGCCATGTCACCGTCGGGCAGGATTTCTGCTTTGGCAACCGCCGCTCGGGCGATGTGCAGGACCTGGCGCGGCTGGGCCGCGAGATGGGCTTTGGCGTCACGGCGGTGCCGCTGGCCGGTGTCGGCGGGCAGGAATACAGCTCTACCGCGATCCGCGAGGCGCTGAGCGAAGGCCGCACCCGCGATGCCGAGCGGATGCTGGGCCATTGGCACCGGATCGAGGGCGAGGTCGTTCATGGCGAGAAGCGCGGCCGCGATCTTGGCTGGCCCACCGCCAACATGCGGATGGAGGGGCTGCACCTGCCGCGCCTCGGGGTCTATGCGGTGCTGGTCGATGTGCTGACCGGGCCCGATCGGCTGTCCTGCCTGGGCGTGGCCAGCCTGGGGGTGCGCCCGATGTTCGGCCGAAACGCGCCCAATCTGGAGGTGCATCTGTTCGATTTTTCGGGCGATCTCTATGGGCAGCACCTGTCGGTGGCGCTGGTCGAGTTCCTGCGCGACGAGGCGAAGTTCGACAGCATCGGGGCGCTTGTCGACCAGATCGGTCGCGACGCCGACGAGGCCCGCGCGGTGCTGGCGGGCGCCTGATGCGCGAGGCGTTCTGGGAATTGCCCCTGGCGCAGCTGACCCGCGACGAGTGGGAGGCGCTGTGCGACGGCTGCGGCAAGTGCTGCCTGAACAAGATCGAATACGAGGATACGGGCGAGTTGGCCTTCACCCGCGTCGCCTGCAAGCTGCTGGACGGTGATGCCTGCCGCTGCGGCTCGTATGCGAACCGGCATGACTACGTCCCCGACTGCGTGGTGCTGACCCCGAAGAAGCTGAAGGACATCGCCTGGTGGCTGCCCGCCACCTGCGCCTATCGGCTGCGGCACGAGGGGCGGCCGCTTTACGCATGGCATCCGCTGCTGTCGGGCGATCCCGAATCCGTGCACCGCGCCGGCGTCAGCGTGCGCGGCTGGACGGTCAGCGAGGTCGAGATCCCCGAGGAGGACTGGGAAGACCACATCATCGAGGACCTGTCGTGAATTTCGCCTCGGACAATGCCTATGGCGCGCACCCGGCGGTCCTTCAGGCGCTGGCGGACTGCAATCGCGGCGCGATGATGGGCTATGGCGCCGATGCGGTGACCGAGGCGGCCGAAGGGGCGATCCGCGAGATGTTGCAGGCGCCCGATGCGGTGGTGCGCTTCGTGGCCACCGGGACGGCGGCGAACGCCCTTGTCTGCGCCCAGCTTGCGCCGCCGGGCGGGCGGATCTACTGCCACGAGGATGCGCATATCGAGACAAGCGAATGCGCCGCGCCGGAATTCTTCGCCCACGGGGCCAAGCTGGTGACCCTTCCGGGGCCGCAGGGCCGGCTGGCCCCCGCCGCGCTGGCAGACGCCATCCGGCGCGGTGCCGGCGGCGGGCTGAATGGCGGGCCGAATGCGCTGGTGTCGATCACCAATGCGACCGAATGGGGCACCGCCTATGCGCCCGAGGCGGTGGCGGCGCTGGCGCGGGTGGCCCATGATGCGGGCCTGCCGCTGCACCTCGACGGGGCGCGGATCGCCAATGCGCTGGCATGGCTGGGCTGTGCGCCCGCCGATCTGACATGGCGGGCGGGGGTCGATGCGCTGTGCCTCGGCGGCACCAAGGCCGGCGCAATGGCGGCCGAGGCGGTGGTGTTCTTCGATCCGGCGCGGGCCGAGGGCTTCGACTATCGCCGCAAGCAGTCGGGGCATGTGTTCTCGAAGCAGCGGTTCCTGGCGGCGCAGATGCTGGCGCTGTTCGCGGACGGGCTTTGGCTGCGACTGGCCGACCGGGCGAATGCGCTGGCCGCGCGGCTGGCCGCGGCGATCTGCGATGCGGGCGGCAGTCTGCTGGCGCCGGTGCAGTCTAATGCCGTCTTCGCCGCCATCCCGGCCGAGGCGCATCGCCGCGCCAGCGCGGCCGGGGCGATCTATCACATCTGGCCCGACCGGTCGGCCGCCGGGCTTGACCCGGTTCCAGTGCGGCTGGTGACGGCCTGGGATACGCCCGAGGCCGATCTGGACCGCCTCGCGGCCCTTCTGGCCTAACGCGCGCCGCCCAGCGCCGCAAGCAGCAGGCGCAGCGCATGATCGACCGTGCGGGCGCGCACCGCGCCGCGGCCGATGGCGCCGAATTCCACCGTTTCCGTCCTGACCCCGGCGGCGTCGGCGATGCCGAAGCAGACCCGGCCCTCGGGCTTGTGTTCCGATCCGCCCGGCCCGGCGATGCCGGTCACGGCGATGGCGAGCGTCGCGGCCGATCGCGCCAGCGCGCCTGCCGCCATCTCGGCCGCGACCGTCTCGCTGACGGCGCCGTGGCGCGACAGGCTGTCCTCGGTCACGCCCAGCATCTGCTGCTTGGCGGCGTTGGAGTAGCTGACAAAGCCGCGGTCGAGCACATCGGACGATCCCGGAACCTCGGTCAGCGCGGCGGCGATCAGCCCGCCCGTGCAGCTTTCGGCGGTGGCGATCCGCGCACCGGCCGCGCGGGCGGTGTCAAGAACCTGCGCCGCATGGCTCACATCAGCACCAGATGGGCCAGGGCGGCAGCGAGAAGCGTGGCGATGCCAGCGAACAGCCCGGCCCACAGATCGTCCTTCATCACTCCGTCGACGCCCCCCTCGCGGTCGGCGCGGCCCACCAGCCAGGGCTTCCAGATGTCGAAGAGGCGGAAGAAGGCAAAGGCGGCCAGCCAGCCAGGATAGGGGAACACATCGGCGGACATGCCGGCGAAGAAGAAGGCCGCCGAGGGAAAGCACAGCGCCAGCCATTGCCCGGCCACCTCGTCGATGACGATCTCGCCGCGGTCGGGATCGGCCATGCCGGCGGTATAGCCGCGCACCGCCCAGAAACCCGCCAGCGTCACCGCCAGCGTGGCGATCGCCAGCAGCGGAAAATGCCCCACCCGGTGCAGCAGCACGCCCAAGGCGACCGCCACGGCCGAGCCCCAGGTGCCGGGGGCAGGGCGCAGCAGGCCCGCGCCGAACCAGATGCACAAGAGCCGCTGCATCGCCTATCCTTTCATGAGGGCGGCGGTGGCGAGGGCGGCGATGCCCTCGCGCCGGCCGGTGAAGCCAAGCCGTTCCGAGGTGGTCGCCTTGACGCTGATGCGCGCCGCCTCGATGCCGGTGATCTCGGCCAGCCGTGCCTGCATGGCGGCGGCGTGGGGGCCGATCTTCGGCGCCTCGCAGACCAGTGTCACATCGAGATTGCCGAAGCCGAAGCCCCGTGCCCGCGCAAGGTCGGCGGCATGGCGCAGGAAGATCGCGCTGTCGGCGCCCTTCCATTGCGGGTCCGAGGGCGGAAAGTGCCGGCCGATATCGCCCGCCGCCAGCGCGCCGTAGATCGCGTCGGTCAGCGAATGCATCCCGACATCGGCATCGGAATGGCCCACAAGCCCGGCATCATGCGCGATCCTGACGCCGCACAGCCAGACATGATCGCCCGGCCCGAAGGCGTGAACGTCATAGCCATTGCCCAGACGGATATCCATGCCTGCCCCCAGAATGCGCCTTGCCCGCGTGAAATCGTCGGGAAAGGTGACCTTCAGATTGTCCTCGTCACCCGGCGTGATGGTCACCGCGATGCCGGCCTTGCAGGCCAGTTCCACATCATCCGCCGCGCCCTCGGGAAAGCGGCGATGCGCCTCGGCGATGTCCCGGCGCAGGAAACCCTGCGGGGTCTGCGCGCGATAGAGGGCGTCGCGGGGTGCGGTGCCGGCCACTTGGCCATCGGCGCCTCGCCACAGCGCATCGGTCACGGGCAGGGCCGGTGCTGCGGCGCGGGCGCCCAATTGCAGCGCCGCGATCACGCCGGCGATCACCCTGGCGCTGACCAGCGGGCGGGCGCCGTCATGGATCAGCACATGGCTGATGTCGCCGTCCTCCAGCGTGTCCAGCGCGGCGCGCACGCTGGCGGCGCGGGTGGCGCCGCCGGTGATGAGGGTGACGCGCCCGCCAAAGGCGGCCAGCGCAAGGCCCATGTCGTCGGGATGCACCACCAGGATGACGCGGGAAAAGCCGCTGAACGCCGCGACCGCGCGATCCAGCACCGTGCGGCCGGCAAGGTCGCCCCATTGCTTGGGGGTCTCGCCGCCCGCGCGCAGGCCGCGGCCCGCCGCCGTGATGATGGCGGCATAGCCCTGGGGCGCGATCACCGTCATGCGTGGTCGGGCATGCCGCCCCTGATGGCCCTGGCAAAAGCACTGCGATACAGCCGCGACAGCTCGGCCAGATCGGCCGCGTCCTCGCCCAGCTGCACCGAGGCACCGCCGAAGATGCCCACCTGCGCGACCGGCACCCCCGCCGCCTTGCCGGCCGCGATCAGCGCATCGGCCCCGGCCGCGTCGCAGGCCACAAGATAGCGGGCCTGATCCTCGCCGAAAAGCTGGCCAATCTCGCCGCTGTCCAGACGGACGCCGATGCCCGCCGCCTCGGCCATCTCGAAGGCGGCCAGCGCAAGGCCGCCATCCGACAGGTCGGTCGCGGCGCGCAGATGGGCGCGGTTGGCGCGGATGAATTCGCCGTGGCGGCGTTCAGCGGCCAGATCGACGGGCGGGGCGTCGCCGTCCTCGATCCCGAAGGCTTCGGCCGCCAGCGCAGACTGGCCCAGATGGCCCTCGGTCAGGCCGATCAGGATGGCGATGTGGCCATCCTCGGGCAGGCCCGCGATGATGTGGTCCAGATGCTCGATCAGGCCGACGCCGCCGATGGTGGGGGTGGGCATGATGCCGGTGCCGTCGGTCTCGTTGTAAAGCGAGACATTGCCCGACACGATCGGGAAATCCAGCGCCCGGCAGGCCTCGCCGATGCCCTGGATGGCGCCGACGAACTGGCCCATGATCTCGGGCTTTTCGGGATTGCCGAAATTCAGGTTGTCGGTCGCGGCCAGCGGCAGCGCGCCGACCGCGCAGAGGTTGCGCCAGGCCTCGGCCACGGCCTGCCTGCCGCCCTCGACCGGGTTGGCTTTCACATATCGGGGGGTCACGTCGCTGGTGAAGGCCAGCGCCTTGCGGGTGCCGTGGACCCGCACCACCCCCGCGCCCAGACCGGGGCGGCGGACCGTGTCGGCGCCGACCTGGGTGTCGTATTGTTCCCAGACCCAGCCCTTGTGCGCGTAGGAGGGGCTGCCGATCAGCGCGCGCAGCGCCGCCATCGGGCGGATCGGCGGCAGGACGGGGGCGTCGCCCGCGGCGGGCGTGGCCACCCAGGGCCGGTCGTATTCGGGCGCGCTGGAGGACAGTTTCGACAGCGGCAGATCGGCTTTCACGTCATTGCCGTGCAGGATCAGAAAGCGGTCCTCGGCGATGGTCTCGCCCACGATCGCGAAATCGAGGTCCCATTTCTCGAAGATGGCGCGGGCCTCTGCCTCGTGCTCGGGCTTCAGCACCATCAGCATCCGCTCCTGGGATTCCGACAGCATCATCTCGTAGGCGGTCATGCCGGCCTCGCGCTGCGGCACCGCGTCCAGTTGCAGCCGGATGCCGAGGCCGCCCTTGTCGCCCATCTCGACCGCCGAACAGGTCAGCCCCGCCGCACCCATGTCCTGGATCGAGATGACCGACCCCGAGGCCATCAGTTCGAGGCAGGCTTCCAGCAGGCATTTCTCGGTGAAAGGATCGCCGACCTGCACGGTCGGCCGCTTTTCCTCGATCGTGTCGTCGAACTCGGCGCTGGCCATGGTCGCGCCGCCGACGCCGTCGCGGCCGGTCTTGGCGCCCAGATAGACGACCGGCATCCCGACGCCCGAGGCCGCCGAATAGAAGATCCTGTCCGCATCCGCGAGGCCCGCGGCGAAGGCGTTGACCAGGCAGTTGCCGTCATAGCTGCGATGAAAGCGCACCTCGCCGCCGACATTCGGCACGCCGAAGGCGTTGCCATAGGCGCCGATCCCCTCGACCACGCCCTTGACCAGATGCGCGGTCTTGGGATGTTCGGGCCTCCCGAAGGACAGCGAATCCATCGCGGCGATGGGCCGCGCGCCCATCGTGAACACGTCGCGCAGGATGCCGCCCACGCCGGTCGCCGCGCCCTGATGCGGCTCGATGTAGGACGGGTGGTTGTGGCTTTCCATCTTGAAAACGACGGCCTGCCCGTCGCCGATGTCGACGACGCCCGCATTCTCGCCCGGGCCGCAGATGACCTGCGGCCCTTCGGTCGGCAGGGTGCGCAGCCATTTCTTCGAGGATTTGTAGGAACAATGCTCGTTCCACATGGCGCTGAAGATGCCCAACTCGGTAAAGCTGGGCTCGCGGCCGATGATCGCGAGGATGCGGTCGTATTCGTCGGCCTTCAGCCCGTGCGCGGCGATCAGGTCGGGGGTGATCGTCGGTTCCTGCATGGTCCTGCCTTCCTGCCGGTAAAGTCAGGCGCCTTTTATGGGCAGATGCGGGACTTGGGAAGGGCGGCCCGCCGGCGGCACGGCCACGCGCGCCAAAAAAAAGCCGGGCACGAGGCCCGGCCAAAGTCCAACAGGGAGGTAGAAGGTGATGCGCCTCTGGGCTGCCACCGCCTTCGCAGCCTGATCTATGGGCAGAATGTTAACGGATCAAGCCTTATGATGCTGCGCGTGCAGCATAGCCGGCATGCAGTTGCTGAATAGCTACACGCAACAGTTGTCCTGCAACGGCCGAATCATCTGAATCCGAAAAATATGCGCAAATGAATCCGTCCGCTTACGCGATCAGGGCAGCGCGCCTTCGCTTTGCCGGCGGCGATAGGCCTGGATCTCTTCCAAGACAAAATCGCGGAACACCGCCACGCGGCGCGTCTGCCGCAATTCCTCGGGATAGGCGAGGAACACCGGGACCTCGCCCGATTCGGTATCGGGCAGCACCCGCACCAGCCGCGGATGGTCGGCGGTCAGGTAGTCCGGCAGCACGCCGATCCCGACATTCGCCAGCACGCCCTGCAGCACGCCGAAATAGTTGTTCACCGTCAGGGTCGAGGTGATGTTCTGCGCCATGACATCCTGCACCAGCCGCGCCCCGGCGGCGACCTGCGGCTGGTCGGCCTTCTGGCAGATGATCCGGTGGCTGGCGAGATCGGCGATGGTGGCCGGTGCGCCGGCATGATCCAGGTAGGCCTGAGAGGCGTAAAGCCGCATGCGGATGTTCAACAGCCGACGGCGGATCAGGTCGGACTGGCTGGGTTCCTTCATGCGGATGGCGACATCGGCCTCGCGCATGGGCAGGTCCAGCACACGCTCTTCCAGCAGCAGGTCGATCTTCAGATCGGGATAGGTCTCGTAAAGCTTGGCCAGCCGCGGGGCCAGCCACAGCGTGCCGAAGCCGACGGTCGTGGTGACCTTCAGCTCGCCCAGCACGTTTTCCTCGCTGTCGCGGATCCGCGCCGAGGCCGAATCCAGCTTGCGCGCCATCGACGAGGTGGCATCGAACAGCAATTCGCCCTGTTCGGTGAGAATCAGCCCCCGCGCATGACGGTGAAAGAGGGTTGTTCCCAGCGACTCCTCGAGTGCGCGGATCTGCCGGCTGACCGCCGATTGCGACAGGTGCAGCGTGTCGCCGGCATGGGTCAGGCTGCCCGCATCCGCGACCGCGTGAAATATTCTGAGCTTGTCCCAGTCCATAGCTGTTACATTCCTGCGCCATCAGGCATGTGTTTTTTGCATTGCTGCCAATCCCCTGCCTGTCGGTCGCCGCGGCGTCAAGAACGGAATTCGGGCTTTATCGGTCAATATTTCTGACCTATAATGGGGGCCACGCCATCACGCATGGGAGGAGACATCGGATGAGCAAGCAGGAATTCTCGCTGGCCGACCGCTTTGATCTGTCGAAGGCACACGTCTTGTTGAACGGCACGCAGGCGCTGGTGCGGCTGATGCTCATGCAGGCGGCACGCGACAAAGCCGCGGGGCTCGATACGGCGGGCTTCGTCACCGGCTATCGCGGCAGCCCGCTTGGGGGCGTCGATCTGCAGATGATGCGCGAGGGCAAGCGGCTTGCCGAGGCGAACGTGCTGTTCCAGCCGGGCCTGAACGAGGATCTTGCGGCGACCGCGATCTGGGGCAGCCAGCAGGCCGAACTGCGCGGCGAGGGCAAGCATGACGGGGTCTTCGCGCTGTGGTACGGCAAGGGGCCGGGCGTCGACCGCACCGGCGACGTGATGCGCCACGCCAACATGGCCGGATCGTCCCGCCATGGCGGGGTGGTCATGGCGATGGGCGACGACCACACCGGCGAAAGCTCGACCGTGCTGCACCAGTCGGACTGGGCGATGATCGACGCCTATATCCCGGTGCTTTCGCCGGCCGGGGTGCAGGAGATCCTCGACTACGGGCTTTACGGCTTTGCCCTGTCGCGCTTTGCCGGGGTCTGGACCGGGCTGAAGACGATGAAGGACACGGTCGAGGCGACCGCGGTGGTGGACGGCGATCCGCACCGGATGCGGTTCGTGCTGCCCGATTTCACCATGCCCGAGGGCGGGTTGAACATCCGCCTCGGCGATACGCCGGTGGCGCAGGAAGCCCGGATGATCGACTACAAGCGCTGGGCCGCCGAGGCTTTCAGCCGCGCCAATCGCATCGACCGCAAGATCTGGGGCAAGCCCGGCGCCAAGATCGGCTTCGTCGCGGCCGGCAAGAACTGGCTGGACCTGGTGCATGCGCTGTCGCTGCTGGGCATCGACGAGGCCGAGGCCGAGCGTTTGGGCCTGACCACCTACAAGGTCGGGCAGACTTGGCCGCTGGATATGAAATCCTTCCAGGAATGGTCTGAAAACCTTGAACTTATCGTCTGCGTCGAGGAAAAGCGCAAGCTGATCGAGGTGCAGCTGAAAGAGGCGATCTTCGACAACCGCCATGGCCGCCGCGTGCATGGCTGGAAGCATGACCGCACCGGCGAGGAACTGTTCCCGACCCGCTATGCGCTGGACCCGGTGATGATCGCGCAGAAGATCGGCAACATCCTGATCGAGGAGGGGCGCGGCACCGAACACATCCGCGCCGGGCTGGACCGCCTGACCGAGGTGCGCCGCAACGACAACGCCCCCGAGATCGCGACCCGCACGCCGTGGTTCTGTTCGGGCTGCCCGCACAACAGCTCGACCCGCCTGCCCGAGGGCAGCCGCGCCTATGCCGGCATCGGTTGCCACTACATGGTGCAGTGGATGGGCCGCGAGACGACCGGCTTCACCCATATGGGCGGCGAGGGCGTAAACTGGGTCGGCGAGGCCCCGTTCAGCACAAGAAAGCATGTCTTTCAGAACCTTGGCGACGGAACCTACAATCATTCCGGCACACTTGCGATCCGCGCCGCATTGGCGGCGGGCACCAACATCACCTACAAGATCCTGTTCAACGACGCGGTGGCGATGACCGGCGGCCAGCCCAACGAGGGCGGGCTGAGCGCGCCGCAGATCGCGCAGGAACTGGTGGCGATGGGCGTCAAGCCGGTCGTCGTGGTCTATGACGAGAAGGAGGATGTCGCCCGCGACCAGTTCCCCAAGGGCCTGCGCTTCGAGGAACGCGCCGAGATGATGGCCGTCCAGCGCGAGATGGAGGGCGTCGAGGGCGTCAGCGCGATCCTCTACATCCAGACCTGCGCCGCGGAAAAGCGCCGCCGCCGCAAGAAGGGCCAGTTTCCCGATCCTGACCGTCGCATCTGGATCAACCCCGAAGTCTGCGAAGGCTGCGGCGACTGTTCGGTGCAGTCGAACTGCGTGTCGATCGTGCCGCTGGACACCGAACTGGGCCGCAAGCGGCAGATCGACCAGTCCAGCTGCAACAAGGATTACAGCTGCGTCAACGGCTTCTGCCCCAGCTTTGTCAGCGTCAGGGGCGGCAAGCTGCGCAAGCCCAGGGCAGAGACCTTCGACATCCCCGACCTGCCGGCGCCAGACCTGCCGGCCATCAGCGGCACCCATAACGTGGTCATCACCGGGGTCGGCGGCACCGGCGTCGTGACCATCGGCGCGGTGCTGGCCCAGGCAGCCCATATCGACGGCAAGGGCGCGGGCATGATGGAAATGGCGGGCCTGGCCCAGAAGGGCGGCGCTGTTCACATCCACCTGCGGCTTGCCGACCGCCCCGAGGACATCAGCGCCATCCGCGTCGCAACGGGCGAGGCCGATTGCGTCATCGGCGGCGATCTGGTCGTCACGGGCGGCGCCAAGACGGTCGGCCTGATGACCGCAGGCCGCACCGGCGCGGTGGTGAACGATCACGAGATCATCACGGGCGACTTCACCCGCTTCCGCGACTTCCAGGTGCCGTCCGACCGCTTGAAGCTGTCCTTGCAGGCGCGCCTCGGCGACCGGCTGGCCTTCTTCGATGCCAATGACCTCGCGCTGCGGATGCTGGGCGATTCGATCTATTCGAACATGCTGGTGCTGGGCGCCTGCTGGCAGCGCGGCCTGCTGCCGCTGTCGCATGACGCGATCATGGAGGCGATCCGCCTGAACGGTGCCAAGGTCGCCGAGAACCAGCGCGCCTTCGAGATCGGCCGTTGGGCGATGGTCCATCCCGACGAGGCCGCCCGGCCCGCCGAGGTCGCGACGTTGCCCGCCGATCCGGTTGCCTATCGGGCCGAGAGGCTGGTGGGCTATCAGGGCAGGCGTCTGGCGGCGCGGTTCCGCAAGCTGGTCGATCAGGCGCCGGCGCCGATGCGCGAAAGCGTCGCGAAGGGCTATTACAAGCTTCTGGCCTACAAGGATGAATACGAAGTGGCGCGGCTGCACCTGACCACCGCTGCGCAGGTCGCCGAGATCTGGGAGGGCGAGCCGAGACTGTCGCTGCATCTGGCCCCGCCGATGCTGCCGGGCACGGACGCGAACGGCCGTCCGAGAAAGCGCGAATTCGGGCCCTGGATGCTGCGGGCGTTCAAGGTCCTGGCCGGCCTCAAGGGGTTGCGCGGCACGCCGCTGGACCCGTTCGGCTATTCGGCCGAGCGTCGGCATGAACGCGCGATGATCCGCGAATACGAGGCCGACATGCGCGAGGTAATGGCGGGCGTCACGGACGCCACCATGCCGCTGGCAATCGAGCTGGCCGAACTGCCGCTGGGCGTGCGCGGCTATGGCCCGGTCAAGCAGAAGGCCGCCGAGTCTGCCGCGCGGCGCCGGGCCGAGATCCTGGCGCAGATCCGCGACGGCGGCCCCGCCCGCCGGACCAAAGCGGCCTGAGCCGGGGCGATCAGGGCCATTCCCAAATGCCGCGCGGCGTCCTAGAAGGACGTTTCGCGGCAGAGGGAGCGGCATGATGGCGGTGGGCGTTTTCGATTCGGGACTTGGTGGCCTGACCGTGCATCAGGCCATCGCGGCCCGGCTGCCCGACCTGCCGCTGGTCTATCTGGGCGACAATGCGCATGCGCCCTATGGCGTCCGGACCGCCGACGACATCTTCGACCTGACCTGTGCGGCGGTCGAGCGGCTGTGGGCCGAGGGCTGCGACCTCGTGATCCTGGCCTGCAACACCGCCAGCGCCGCCGCGCTGCGCCGCATCCAGGAAAAATGGCTGCCGGCCGACAAGCGCGTGCTGGGCGTCTTCGTGCCGATGATCGAGGCGCTGACCGAACGGCAATGGGGCGACAATTCGCCGCCCCGGCGGGTCGCGATCAACCAGGTGGCGCTGTTCGCCACCCCCGCGACCGTCGCCAGCCGCGCCTTCCAGCGCGAACTGGCGTTTCGCGCGGTGGGCGTCGATGTCGAGGCGCAGCCCTGCGGCGGCGTCGTCGATGCCATTGAAATGGGAGACGAAATCCTGGCCGAGGCACTGGTGACCAGCCATGTCGAGGCGCTGTTGCGGCGGATGCCGCATCCCGAGGCCGCGATCCTCGGCTGCACCCATTATCCTCTGGTCGAGACCGCGTTCCAGCGTGCCCTGGGCAGCAAGGTGCAGGTTTACAGCCAGGCGGGGCTGGTCGCGGAAAGCCTTGCGGACTATCTTGAACGGCGACCCGAATTCCTCGGCAGGGGAACGGAGTCGAAATTCCTGACCACGGGCGATCCGGTGCGTGTGTCGGGCAAGGCCACGCAGTTCCTGCGCCGGTCGATCCGCTTCGAGGCGGCATGAGGTGAGGCGATGGCCGGGCTGAGATCCCTGAAGAAACGACGCCGTATGCAGGTGCTTCTTGCCGCAGCCGCGGCGCTTCTGATCGCCGCCGGGCTGATCGGCTACGGGTTTCGCGACGGCATAAACCTCTATCGCTCTCCGACGCAGGTCAGCGCGGCGGCACCCGACCCGGACGAATATTTCCAGCTTGGCGGGCTGGTGAAGGAAGGCTCGATCGTGGCGCGTGACGGGGTGGCGTTCGATTTCGTCATCACCGACGGCGTGGCCGAGATCCCGGTCAGCTATGTCGGGGGCGACCCCCGGCCGGACCTGTTCAGCGAAGGGCAGGGCACCATCGCCAAGGGGTATTTCCGCGAAGGCCGCTTCGAGGCGCGCGACCTGCTGGCCAAGCATGACGAGACCTACATGCCCCGCGAGGTGATCGACACGCTGAAGGAAAGCGGCGTCTATCAGGATCCGAATTCCTGACCGCAGGCGCCGATCCCGGGCAACGCACGGCGGGTTAACAGAAGGTTAACCGGGCGCCAGCACCCTTGGCCATCCGCCGTTCCGGGCGGCAGGCACGAGGGGACCGCCATGCCAAGCGTCGCAGAAATAGCCAAGCAGATCGTCGCCCGCGAGGGCGGCTATGTGAACGATCCCGACGATCCCGGCGGGGCCACGAATTTCGGGGTCACGATCGGCACCATGCGCACGCTGGGTCTGGACCTGACCCGCGACGGCCGCGTGGACGCGGCCGATGTGAAGGCGCTGACCCGCGCCCAGGCCGAACAGATCTTCGTCGAGCACTACTTCCGCCGGCCGCGCCTGTCGGAGCTGCCGCAGCCGGTGCAGGCAAGCGTTTTCGACATGTATGTGAACGCCGGCACCAATGCCGTGAAGATCCTTCAGAAGCTGGTCTCGCGGATGGGCTTTGCCGCCGCCGCCGATGGCGTCATCGGCCCGCGCACCATCGCCGCGGTGGCCGGGGCTGCCGAGGCGGCGCCGGCGCATCTGGCCGATGCTTACGGGATCGCGCGGCGCAATTATTACTACGCGCTGGCCGATCAGCGCCCTGCCAGCCGCAAATATGCGCGCAGCAAGTCGGGCGGCAAGGGCGGCTGGATCACCCGCGCCGAGGAATTCATCGCGCCGCGCTATCACCTGACCGAGGCCGAGCATCGCGAAAGGACTGCAAAATGGGCATGATCGACCGCTTCATCGGGCTTGGTCAGGGCGTCACCGCCCTGGGCAGCGCCGCCACGGGCATGGCCGAGGTCTTCACCCAGAACGCGACCCGCAAGATGGAGCTTGAGGAAGAAGCCTATGCCCGCGCGATCACCCAGCTGGGCCAGGAATTCCAGATCGCGCGAGCCGGATTTTTCGACAGCTTCATCAACGGCCTGAACAGGCTTCCCCGTCCCCTTCTCGCCTTGGGGACCATGGGACTGTTCGTCTATGCGATGGTCGAGCCGGACGGCTTCGGGCTGCGCATGGAAGGCTTGCAGCAGGTTCCCGAGCCGCTGTGGTGGTTGCTGGGTGCCATCGTCGGCTTCTATTTCGGCGCGCGCGAGGCGCATTATTTCCGCGGCCGCGTCTGGCCGGCACGCAAGTCCGCCGGCGGTGCATCCGATGCCGCTGCGGCGTCCGCGGCGCCGACGGAGCAACGCGCCCAGCCCGACGATGATTTCGCCGACAATGCCGCGCTGCGCGACTGGGTGACGGGCTTGCGCGAATAGGTCGCACGCAAAACTGATGCTGTCAGCGGATGGGGGGACTTTCCCCCCATTTTTCCTGCGCCTATGCTGGCCGCAACGGAGGAGCGCCGCTGATGATCGCCGAGCTTGGGCATTTCGCCCTGATCCTTGCCTTTACGGTATCTCTTTACCAGATGACCGTGCCGCTCGTCGGTGCGTCGCGGGGGCTGACCGGCTGGATGGACAGCGCCCGGCCCGCGGCGCTGGCGCAGTTCCTGCTGACCGGGTTGTCATTCGCGGCGCTGACCCATGCCTTCGTGACCTCGGATTTCTCGCTGAAGCTGGTCTACGAGAACTCGCACACGGCCAAGCCGCTGCTTTACAAGATCACCGGCGTGTGGGGCAATCACGAGGGCTCGATGCTGCTTTGGGTGCTGATCCTGGCGCTGTTCGGCGCGGCGGCGGCGGCCTTTGGCGACAACCTGCCGCCCAGCCTGCGGGCCCGGGTGCTGGCGGTGCAGGCGGCGATCGGGGCGGCATTCTACGCCTTCATCATCTTCACCTCGAACCCCTTCCTGCGGCTGGCGAATCCGCCCTTCGACGGTCGCGACCTGAACCCGCTGCTGCAGGACCCCGGATTGGCCTTCCACCCGCCCTTCCTGTATCTGGGCTATGTCGGGCTTTCGATGACCTTCAGCTTTGCCGTCGCCGCGCTGATCGAGGGCCGCGTCGATGCGGCCTGGGCGCGCTGGGTCAGGCCCTGGACGCTGGCCGCTTGGATGTTCCTGACCATCGGCATCGCCCTGGGGTCGTGGTGGGCCTATTACGAGCTGGGCTGGGGCGGGTTCTGGTTCTGGGACCCGGTCGAGAATGCCAGCTTCATGCCCTGGCTGCTGGCCGCGGCGCTGCTGCACTCGGCCATCGTGGTCGAAAAGCGCGAGGCGCTGAAAAGCTGGACGGTGCTGCTGGCGATCATGGCCTTCGGCTTCTCGATGATCGGCACCTTCATCGTGCGCTCGGGCGTCATCACCTCGGTCCACAGCTTCGCCAGCGATCCGGCGCGCGGGGTGTTCATCCTTGGCATCCTTGCGGTCTTCGTGGGCGGGGCGCTGACGCTGTATGCCGCGCGGGCGGGGGCGATGACGGCGCGGGGCGTGTTCTCGCCGGTGTCGCGCGAAGGCGCGCTGGTGCTGAACAACGTGCTTCTGGCGGTCTCGGCCTTCGTGGTCTTCGTGGGCACGATGTGGCCCCTGCTGGCCGAGATGCTGTGGGACCGCAAGCTGTCGGTGGGCGAGCCGTTCTTCAACAAGGCCTTCACACCCTTCATGATCGTGCTGGCGCTGGTGCTGCCGCTTGGCGCGATCATGCCGTGGAAACGGGCGACGCTGACGCGCGTCCTGCGACCGTTGCGGGGCGCGCTGGTCTTTGCCCTCGCCGTGGCGTTGCTGGTCTTTGCCGTCTCGACGGGCCGGTCGGCCATCGCGGTGATCGGGGCGGGGCTCGGGGCCTGGCTGATCGCCGGATCGGTGGCCGATCTGATCTCGCGCACCGGGTCGTCGGGCTTGGGGCGGCTCGTGCGGCTGCCACGGGCCGACTGGGGCAAGGCTATTGCCCATGCCGGGCTGGGCGTCACCTTCATCGGGGTCGGCCTGCTGACCGCCTGGCAGACCGAGGATATTCGCGTGGCCCGGATCGACCAGCCCTTCGAGGTCGCGGGCTACCAGATCACCCTGCGCGCGGTGGACGAGGTGCAGGGGCCGAACTATGTCTCGACCATGGCCCGGCTGGACGTGGCGCGCGGGGGGCGCGCGGTGACAACGCTTAGCCCCGAAAAGCGTGTCTACCCGGTGCAAGCGATGCCGACGACCGAGGCGGCGATCGACAACGGTTTCTTCCGCGACATCTACCTGGTGATCGGCGACGCCCAGCCCGATGGCGGCTGGGCGGTCCGGTCCTACGTCAAGCCCTTCGCGAACTGGATCTGGGCCGGGTCGATCCTGATGGCGCTTGGCGGGGTCGTCAGCCTGACCGACCGGCGCTATCGCGTGGCGGCCGGCGCCGGCCGGCGGCGGGCCTCGGCGGTGCCGGCGGAATGAGGCGGGCTGCCGCGATCCTTGCGCTGCTGCTGATGCTGCCGTCGGCGGTGCCGGCGGTGCAGCCCGACGAGGTGTTGGCCGATCCGTTGCTGGAATCGCGGGCGCGCGAGATTTCCAAGAAGCTGCGCTGCCCGGTCTGCCAGGGCGAGAACATCGACGAATCCAACGCGCCGATCAGCCGCGACCTTCGGCTTTACGTCCGCGAGCGGCTGGAGGCGGGCGATGGCAATGACGAGGTGGTGGACGCGGTCGTGGATCGCTTCGGCGAATTCGTGCTGTTCGAGCCGCGGGCCCGCGGCGGCAACCTGCTGCTGTGGCTGGCCGGGCCGGCGATGGCGCTGATCGCGCTGCTGATTGCCTGGCGCTTTCTCGGCGCGCGGGCCGGCGCAGCCCCCCCGGTCACCGCGCTGAGCGAGGCCGAACGCGCCCGCCTCGACGAGATCATGCGCGACGAGTGACGCCGGGTCGGACTTTCGCCGCGCGACGAATTCGGCATGATGCCCCGCAACAGGGGGATCGCCATGAGCTTCGAGACCATCACCTTCGCCGTCAGCGACGCCATCGCCACGCTGATCCTGAACCGTCCCGACAGCATGAACGCGCTGAACGCCCGGATGAGGGCCGAGATCACGCAGGCGCTGACGACGCTGCCAAATGGGGTCCGCTGCGTGGTCATGACCGGATCGGGCCGGGCGTTCTGTTCGGGGCAGGACCTGAAGGACGCGGCGTCCGGCACCGATCTTCAGGCCGTGCTGCGCGATGAATACGAGCCGATGTTGCAGGCGATCCGCGATTGCCCCGCCCCGGTCATCGCCGCGGTGAACGGCGTGGCGGCGGGTGCCGGGGCGAACCTGGCACTGGTTGCGGATGTGGTCATCGCCGCCGAGAGCGCCAGCTTTATCCAGGCCTTCACGCGGATCGGCCTGATCCCGGATGCGGGCGGCACTTGGGCGATCCCGCGCGCGGTCGGGGCGGCGCGGGCGATGGGCATGATGCTGTTCGCCGAGCCGGTGTCGGCGCGGCAGGCCGAGGAGTGGGGCATGATCTGGCAGGCGCTGCCCGATGAGTCCTTCGCCGAGGGCGTGCTGGCCCGGGCGCGACAGCTGGCGCAGGGGCCGACCGGCGCCTATCTGCGGGTCCGCCAGGCCGTCGCGGGCGCCTTCGACAATGATCTGGCGTCCCAGCTGGCGCTGGAGGCGCGGCTGCAGGGCGAGGCCGGTCGCAGCGCCGATTTCCACGAAGGGGTCAGCGCCTTCCTGCAGAAGCGCAAGCCCCGGTTCAGCGGACGCTGATCAGGCGATCTGGGCAAAGCGCGGCGCAGGGCCGCGATTGTCGAAGAACGGCACGGTGTCGGGCAGCGGCAGATCCGCATGATGGGGCACCGCATGGACCAGTTCGGCAAGTTCGGCCAGAACCACCTCGGTGATGAAGGGCAGGTTCAGCGCCCGCGCCTCGGCCAGCGGCACCCAGTGCAGATGCGACAGCTCGTCGCAGGCCCGCCCGAAATCGTCGGGATCGCCGGCGATGGCCGCAGCGTCGGCGACAAGGAAATGCGCGTCGAAGCGGCGTGGTCGTCCGGGCGGCGTGATCGCTCGGAACAGATAGACCAGTGTGCCCGCGTCGGGGCTGATGCCGGTCTCGGCATAGCCCGGCCAGCCGCTGTGCGGCCCGTCCGCGGTGCCGATCAGCAAGCCGGTCTCCTCGGCCAGTTCGCGCAGCGCGGCCGCGGCGATGGCGTCGGGGTCGGCAGGCTGGCCGTTGCGCGGCTCGGCCATCAGGCGGCGGCGGTGCGGCTCGCCGATGCCGCGCGCCAGCATCGCGCCGGCGTCCTCGGCATCCACGGCGCCGCCCGGGAAGACGTATTTCGAGGGCATGAAGGCAGCAGTGGCGCCGCGCATTCCCATCAGGATCGAGGCACCCGCGGCGCTGCGCCGCAGCAGCATCATCGTCGCCGCGTCGCGGATCGGCGGCTCGCCCGGCGCGTGGCTCATGTGGTCGCGGGGTCGGGCTCGATGCCGAAGCCATGCATCCGGCGCGCCCATTGCAGGCCGACCATCGCGCCCTTGATGCGCGGCAGCAGCAGCAGCGACAGCACGATCGCGCCCAGCCCGAAGCACAGGATCATCGTCATGGCGGTCGGCCGCCACGCGATGTAGCAGGCCAGCAGCAGCGGCGCCCCCAGATGCGACACCAGAAGGATCGTCAGATAGGCGGGCCCGTCATCCGCGCGCTGGTGATGCAGGGCCTCGTCGCAGGAGGGGCAGCGGTCGCGCACCGTCAGATAGCCGCGAAACAGCCGGCCGCTGCCGCAGGAGGGGCATTGGCCGCGCATCCCGCGCAGCATTGCCTGTCCGGTCGGCCGTTCGGCCTGCTGCTGGGCAGCGCGGCTGGGCATCGCCGTGACCGCCGGGCCGGCGGCCTGGTCTAATCGGGACATCGCGAACTCCTTCGGCTGGCGCGTGGCCGGCATCCTAGCGACCCGGGCCGGCTTTCGCCAGCCCCGGAAGGGCAGGGTGGCGCGGCGGATCGCCGCCCCGGGGCGATCAGGCGGCGCGCTCGGCCTGGGCCAGCATGACGCGGTTGCGCCCCATCGACTTGGCCAGCAGCAGGGCCCGGTCCGCGCGTTCCAGCGACAGTTCGGCAAGGCGGTCAGGCGGCATCGCCATGCCGAAGGACCGGCCGATCGCCACGCCGACGGACAGCGTCACGGTGATGTGGCCGCCGCCCGACAGGTCCGGCAGGTCGATCGGCGTCGTCTCGATGGCGCGGCGGATCTCCTCGGCGCGACGATAGGCGCGGCTGTCGCAGGCGTCCGGCAGGACCGACAGGAATTCTTCGCCGCCAAGCCGGGCGGTGATGCCGTCCTTGCCCGTGATCTGTTCCAGCCGGCGTGCCACCTCGCGCAGCACGGCGTCGCCTGCCGCATGGCCGTGGCGGTCGTTGATGCGCTTGAAGCGGTCAAGATCCAGCGCCAGCACCGCAAAACTGTGGCCGTCGCGCAGCGCGTCGCGCGCGATCTCGGTCAGACGGGGCAGGGCATAGCGGCGGTTGTAAAGGCCGGTGAGGGGATCGGTCATGGCCCAGATCATGTTGCGCTGTGCCTCGGCGCGGCGGCGATCGCCCTGTTCCTTGCGCGACAACTGCGTCTGCAGCGCCAGCGCCACGATCTCGACCCCGGCGCCGCCGCCGAGATCGATGGGCACCACCTCGCCCGCCCCCAGATCCAGCGCGACGGCCGACAACTCGACCCGGTCGGCCTCGGTTGCCACCACGAAGGCCGCGTCGCGCGACCCGCTGCGCGAGCGCAGTTCCGACAGCAGCCGCAGCCCCTCGCCCCGCGCCCCGATATCCGCCGCGATCAGGTAGAGATCGGCCGCCCGGCCCGAGGCCGCGGCGCCAAGCGCCTCTTCCGGGCTGCGGATCGAGAAGCGATGCGGCAGGCGCCGCTGCAGCAGGTGCCTCCAGCGCAAGGCCCGCGCGGCGCTGTCGGCCACCAGCGCAATCTCGATGGCGCTTGGGGCGGGGGTGAAGCTGACGGCCGCCTCGGCCATCGATCGCTGCGGTTCGAGCCCGCTGCCTGCATCGCGCAACAGCCCCCGGATCCGCGCGGCCAGCATCTGTTCGTCAACGGCCGGATCAAGCACCGCCGAGGCCCCGGCGCGCAGCGCGTCCAGCCGGGTCTGGCTGTCGGCCAGCATTAGCACGGGGATCGCCGCGCAGTCGCGATCCTCCACCAGCGCGCGGCAGATCTGGACCGATTCACGGCCCGCAAAGCCGCCGCCCAGCAGGATCAGGTCGGGCCGGTGACTGCGCGCCTGCGCCATCAGCTGATCGGGCGTCGAGGCCGTCAGCACGTCATAGCAGGCAGCGGCCAGGCGCACCTTCAACGTGATGCGCGTCGTCGCCACCCCATCTGCCACCAGGATGCGTGCGGTCATCTCGGTCCCGTTTCTTGCTCTGCACCGTTCCCCGTGAACCCTTTCAGCAAATGCTTAACAAAGGGTTTCCAGACAGGTAGGACCGGCTGATTCCCGCCGATCCAAAGGAGTGTGCGCCGATGAGATTTTCCCTTGCGCAAGCGCGCGACATGGCCATGGCGGCCCTCATCTACCTGATCGAGCGGCCTGACCAGGCTGCCGCCTTCATGGGCGCGACCGGCCTGCGGCCCGAGGATCTGCGAAACATGGCGCAGGGCGAGGACCTGGCCGTGCATGCGCTGGATTTCCTTCTGGAGGATGATTCGCGTGTCATCGAAGCGGCGGGGCATCTGGGACTGCGCCCGCAGGATCTGCTGACCGCGCGCACCGCGCTGGCAGGCCCGGGCAGCTTCGGCTGGGAGGCCGACTGAGGGCGCACCTACCTCTTCGCGTGGCGCCCTGCGCGGTTTCCGATTTCTTCACCTTTGCGCGATAGCCTTGCCGCAACAGAGGTGATCCATGCACAGGCTTGTCATCCGCGCGGTCGAGGAATTCCTGCGCGATACCTACGGAGAGGCGCTGTGGCGCGACGTGGCGACCGCCGAAGGCGCGCGCCCGATCGCGCCGCCGGAACCGGGGGGCGGGCAGCCCGGCTCTCCGGGACGAATCGCGCATGGCGAGGCGCTGATCACCTCGGCCGCCATCATTCTCGAGAAGCCGGCCGAGGAACTGTTCGAGGATCTGGGCGCCTGGCTGGCGCGGTGCGAGGCGATTCGCAGGCTTCTGCGCTTCTCGGGCCGCGATTTCGGCGATTTCGTCCTCAGCCTCGAGGAACTGCCGGGCCGGACGCGCTATGTCATTCCCGATCTCGACATGCCGCGCATCGAGGTGGCGCGCGACGGCGACGGCACCATCCGGCTGATCCTGGCCGGCGCGGCGCAGGGCTGGACCGCCATCCTCGGCGGGCTGCTGCGGGCGATGGCGGATGATTACGGCGCCCTCGGACTGATCGTGGTCGAGGGCTGCGAGATCGACGTGCATATCTCGGACCACGCCTTCGCCGAGGGGCGCGAATTCCGGCTTGGCCAGGCCTGCCTGCGGACGGAGCTGCGATGAGCCTGGTGACCGGCGCCTTGATCGGGCTGGATCGCGCGGCGGCGGACGGGCTGCTGCCGATGCACCTGCTGATGACCCGCGAGGGTGTGATCCGCTCGGTCGGGCCGACGCTGCGCAAGGTGGTGGCGCCGGGTCTGCAATACATCGATGCCGCCTTCGAGAATGGCAGGCCCGGCAGCACGGGGCCGCTGGTTCCGGCGATCCTGTCGGCGGCGGATCGGGCCGAAAGGCTGTTCCTGCGGATGCGGCAGCCGCCCGGCCTCAACCTGCGCGGCCATGCGGTGCCGGCCAGCGACGACCTGGTCCTGATGAACCTCGGCTTCGGGATCGGGCTGACCGATGCGGTCGGCTTCGCGGGGCTGACCGATCGCGATTTCGCGCCGCCCGAACTGGCGATGGAACTGCTGTTCATGCGCGAGGCGGTGGGGGGCGTTCTGGGCGAGCTGTCTCATTTCAACAGCCAACTCGAGGCCGCGCGCGAGGCGGCCGAGATCCAGGCCCATACCGATCCGCTGACCGGGCTCTGCAACCGGCGCGGCCTGGAACTGGCGCTGGCGGCGGCGCGGCGCGAGCCGACGCTGCGCGGTCGCGGCCTGGCAAAGCCCGAATTCGCTCTGGCGCATCTGGACCTCGACGACTTCAAGCAGGTCAACGACCGCTTGGGCCATGCGGCGGGCGACGCGGTTCTGTGCCATGTCGCGCAGGTCCTGCGCGAGGTGACGCGCAGTGACGACACCGCCGCCCGTGTCGGCGGGGACGAGTTCGTTCTGTTGCTGCAAGGGCTGGAGGATGAGGCGATCCTGCACAGGCTGGCGCGCCGGATCATCACCGGGATCGAGGCCGCGCTGGCGGATGAGACGGACAGTTGCGCCGTCTCGGCCAGCCTCGGCATCGTGCTGTCGCGCAATTACCGCGATGCCCCGGTGGCGCGCATGCTGGCCGATGCCGACGGCGCGCTTTACCGGTCGAAGCGCGCGGGCAAGGGACGGGTGACGATCCTGACCGGGCCTTCGGGCGATCCGGGCTAGGCGATGCGCTGACACCGGCCCGCCCCGCCGCCGTGCTGCGGCGATCCTGTGCCGCGCGACGCCGACCGCGCCCGGCCCCCCCGGGGGCGGCAGTGGATCGGCATGACGAGGCGAGAATGGCTGCCTGCCGCGGGCGGGGGCAGGGCTGTGGGCCGTGCTCTGTTGGCATGTCCTGCGCGATGTTCTAGGTCGATGACATGACACGCGGCTTTCCCCTTGCGCGACCGGGCATGCGGATCGGGCTTCTGGGCGGATCCTTCGATCCCGCCCATGAGGGACATGTGCACATCACCGAAACCGCGCGGCGGCGGTTCTGTCTGGACCGGGTCTGGTGGCTGGTCTCGCCGGGCAATCCCCTGAAGGCGCATGGGCCGGCGCCCCTGGCCGAACGCATGGCGACCGCGCGGCGGCTGCTGGACGATCCGGCGGTCATCGTCACGGATGTCGAGATGCGGCTGGGCACGCGGCTGACCGCCGACACCATCGCGGCCTTGACCCGGCACTATCCGGGGGTGCGGTTCGTCTGGCTGATGGGCTCGGACAATCTGTGCCAGTTCCACCTGTGGGACCGCTGGCGCGAGATCGCGGCGATGGTGCCGATCGGCGTTCTGGCACGGCCCGGCACGCGCATTCCGGCCCGCAACGCGGTTGCCGCGCAGATCCTGCGGCGGTGGCGGCTGCCGCAGGATCAGGCCGGCAGCCTTGCGCGGCGCCGTCCCCCCGCCTGGGTGCTGATCAACCTGCCGATGAAATCGCACTCGTCCTCGGCCATCCGCGCCGCACGATCCGGCGTGGCCGAAGGCGCGCGCCGATGATGGCGCTGGACCGCCGCGCCGTCCTGGCAGGCGCCGCCGGCATGGCCGCGCTGGCGATCGCGCCGGCCGGGATCGGGCAAACCCCGGTGCCCGGACGGCCACCGCCGCGGCCGCTGCCCGATGCGGGGCGGCAGATCGCGCGGGCCGGGCTGTCGGGCCGCGTCGCCCATGCGCTTGTCGATCCGGATACCGGCGACCTGCTGGATCGCGGCAATGCTGCGCTGCAGATGCCGCCCGCCAGCACGATGAAGGCGCTGACCGCGCTTTATGCCCTGTCGCGTCTGGGGCCGCGGCACCGGTTCCGGACGCGCGTGCTGCGGGCTGGCGACATGCTGGTTCTGGCGGGCGGTGGCGATCCGGTCCTCGATACCGACGCGCTGGCGCGGCTGGCCGATCAGCTTGTCGCCACAAGACCGGCCGCGGCCGCGCGCTTTGCGGTCTGGGCCGGCGCGCTGCCGCATCTGGACGAGATCGCGCCGGAACAGGACGATCACCTTGCCTACAATCCGGCCCTGTCGGGGATGATCCTGAACTTCAACCGGGTTCATCTGGGCTGGCGGCACGACCAGGGCGCAATCAGGATGTCGCTGGAGGCGCGGGCGCGCAGCCTGTCGCCGCGCGCCTACACGATCGAGGCGACCGCGCGCGAACAGTTCGAACCCTTTCGCCACCGTTATGATGGCATGCGCGAGCAGTGGTCGATCGCGCGATCGGCGCTGCGGGGGCCGGGCGGCCGCTGGCTGCCGGTGCGCCGGCCGGCGCTGTATGCCGGCGACGTGTTCCAGACGCTGTGTCGCGCGCGCGGTCTTGTGCTGCCCGCGCCCGAGGTGATCGCCGAGTTGCCCGCCGGCCCCGAAATCGCGTCGCTGGACAGTGCGCCGCTGGCCGATCTGCTGCGTGACATGCTGCTGTTCTCGACCAATCTGACCGCCGAGGCCATCGGGCTTGCGGCCAGCGGCGCGGCCAGCCTGACGGCCTCGGCCGCGGCGATGGGCCGGTGGTTGCAGCAGCAGGGCCTGGGCGGTGGCTTCGTGCTGCGGGACCATTCCGGGCTGGCCCGCGACAGCCGGGTGACGGCCGGGGGGCTGGCGCGGGCCCTGGTGCGGGCAGAGGGCGCCGACGACCTGCGGTCGCTGCTGAAGACCGACCCGCTGGATCAGGCCGACAAGGCGCCGGGTTTCACGGTGGCAGCAAAGACCGGAACGCTGAACTTCGTGTCGAACCTTGCGGGTCAGATCAGCGGTGCGACCGGCCGCCGCGCAGGCTTCGCGATCCTGTGCGCCGACGAGGCGCGGCATCAGGCCACAAGCGGCGCCGAACTGCCCGAGGGCGTGCTGAGCTGGACGCGCGATGCCAAGGCGTTGCAGGCGCAGCTTCTGGCGGGCTGGAACGCCCGTTTCCTACAGGACCCGGTGGCGGACCTGCGCTGACAGTTCGATGGCGGCGGCATGCAGGCGCGAGATGGTCAGCTGGTCGCGGATCTCGGCCAGCATCACGATCTCTCCCTCGTAAAGCCGCCCGTCGGCCGCGCCCACGTCGCAGGCCAGCGCATAGGCCGTCTCGTACAGTTTTTCGGGCAGCGCGTCGCGGATCAGGCCGAACAGCGCATCGACGCCGTCCTCATGCTCGAACAGCGAGATGACCGTCTGGCTGACGGCGCGGATGCGGTCGTCGTCATAGGCGGCGAAGACCGGCGCATGATCGACCATGCGCTGGATCGCGACCAGTTCCGAGGTCCGCATCGTCTGGTCCGAGGCCGAAACCGCGACCATCACGGCCACCAGCGCATCGCAGGGCGAAAGGGAAGGAAGTTCCGTGGTCATGGTGTCGTCTCCTGAGGATGGGTGCAAATTATTGACCAAGCCACGGGCTTTCAATAAGGCGTCGTAGCCTTGCAACAGGAGAAGATGCGATGACCACCCTGCGCGACGCCGCGATGACATCGAAGGCCTGGCCGTTCGAAGAGGCGCGTCGGGTGCTGAAACGCTATGCCGGCAAAGACCCCGTAAAGGGCCATGTGCTGTTCGAGACGGGCTACGGCCCCTCGGGGCTGCCCCATATCGGCACCTTCGGCGAGGTCGCGCGGACCACCATGATCCGCCGCGCCTTCGAGATGATCAGCGACATCCCGACCCGGCTGATCTGCTTTTCCGATGACATGGACGGGATGCGCAAGGTGCCCGAGAACGTGCCCCAGCAGGAGATGCTGGCCCGTCACCTGCAACTGCCGCTGACGGCCGTGCCCGATCCGTTCGGGGAATTCGCCAGCTTCGGCGATCACAACAACGCGATGCTGCGCCGGTTCCTCGACACCTTCGGCTTCGACTACGAATTCGTCAGCGCGACCGAATTCTATCGCTCGGGCCAGTTCGACGGGGTGCTGCTGCGCGCCGCCGAACGCTATGACGCGATCATGGAGGTGATGCTGGCCAGCCTGCGCGAGGAACGCCAGCAGACCTATTCCTGCTTCCTGCCGATCAGCCCCCGGACCGGCCGGGTGCTGTATGTGCCCATCACCCATGTCGATGCGAAGGCCGGCACGATCACCTTCGACGAGGACGGCGAAGAGATGACCCTGCCGGTCACCGGCGGCAATGTGAAGCTGCAGTGGAAGCCCGATTTCGGAGCGCGCTGGGCCGCGCTGGATGTCGATTTCGAGATGTATGGCAAGGATCACAGCACCAACACGCCGATCTACGACGCGATCTGCGAGATCCTGGGCGGGCGCAAGCCCGAGCATTTCACCTATGAGCTGTTCCTGGACCAGAACGGCCAGAAGATCAGCAAGTCCAAGGGCAACGGGCTGTCGATCGACGAGTGGCTGACCTATGCGGCCAGCGAAAGCCTGTCCTATTTCATGTATCAGAAGCCCAAGACCGCCAAGCGGATGTATTTCGACGTGATCCCGAAGGCGGTCGACGAATACCACCAGCAGCTGCGCGCCTATCCCGACCAGACGCCGGACCAGCAGGCCGCCAACCCGGTGTTCCACATCCATGGCGGGCAGGTTCCCGCCTCGGACATGGTGGTGCCGTTCCAGATGCTGCTGAACCTGGCCTCGGTCGCGGGCGACACCGGCAAGGAGGGGCTTTGGGGCTTCATCCGGCGCTATGCCCCCGAGGCCAGCCCCGAAACCCATCCGGGCCTCGATGCGGCGGCAGGCCACGCGCTGCGCTATTTCCGCGATTTCGTCGCGCCGGGCCGCACGTTCCGCGCACCGAGCGGAATCGAGCGCGCCGCACTGGCTGACCTGTCGGCCCGGCTGGCCGCATGGGATCAGCCCGCCGATCCCGAAACGCTGCAAAGCATGGTCTTTGCAGTGGGCCGCGAACATGGGTTCGAGCCGTTGCGCGACTGGTTCGCGGCGCTGTATCAGGTGCTGCTGGGCGCCGATCAGGGACCGCGCTTTGGCGGCTTCATCGCGCTTTACGGCATCGACGAAACCCGCGCGCTGATCGACCGCGCGCTGGCCGGACAGCTTGTAGCGACGCAGTGACGGCGGCGCTGAGGGCAGGGCGCAAGGCCGGGATCGGCGGGCCCGGGGTTGCCGAAACGGGCCTTCCGCCGCACGGTGGTCATACCGGCTGTTAACGCCTGATCAACTATTTCCTTTGGAACCACGCGGAGCCGTCATCCGGCCCGTTTTCCGTTCCGCCTTTGGGAGATAGGACATGAACATAGCGATCACCAACGGCCTCTTGCTGATGCCGCCCGCGTTCCGCGCGGGTCTCCGTGCCTGGTCGCGCGGCAACGGGACGCAGGGCAGTCCGACCTGGGCCACCGCCGACAATGCCGGCATCGTCCCTGCCGATCAGGACTTCGGCGCCTGCCTCGAGATCCTGAAGCAGCAGACCACCACCAGCATCCGCTTCATGGGCGAGACGCCGATGATCCCCGGCGTCTATCTGCGCGTGTCGGCGCGCGTGAAGGCCGTGGCGGGCGCGCTGTGCAGCCTTCGCATCGCCGGCTGGGCCGGTGACGGGGCGCGCAACCATGTTTCGGGACTGGTCGAATCTGGCGCCTCGGTGCCGCTGACCACCTATGGCGAGGTCGTCGAGGTCAGCGCCATCGTCGGCGTGGGGGCACGCGCCGGCGTGGACATGGGCTGGGGCACGCAGCCGGTCTTCGGGCATTTCGGCCTTGATCTGATCGGCGCGAATGGCGGCGCGATCCGCATCGAGTCGATCCGCATCGAGGATGTCAGCGCGGCCTTCGTGCCCTCGCTGATCGACTGGGTGGATGTGCGCGACTACGGCGCGGTGGGCGACGGCGTCACCAACGATCGCGCCGCCTTCGTGGCGGCCGACCAGGCGGCCAATGGGGGGCATATCCTGGTGCCCGCGGGCAATTTCTTCATCTCGGGCGATCTGGCCATCAACAGCCCCATCCGCTTCAAGGGCAAGCTGAGCGCCCCGGCATCGACCCGCATCACCTTCCTGCAAAGCTTCGACTATCCGACCTACGCAGACGCCTTCGGCGACGAGACGCTGGGGCTGAAGAAGGCGTTGCAGGCGCTGTTCGGCTATACCGATCATGTGACGCTGAACCTGTGCGGGCGGCGCATCGACCTGACCGAGCCGCTGCTGATCGACGAGCTGGCCCCGAACCTTACCGAATTCTCGAACCGCCGGGTGATCTGCAATGGCAGCATCGTGCCCGTGGCCGGTCCCGCCTGGCAGACCGGCATCCGCACCGGGCAGGCCAGCTATGATCCAGCCAACCCCAACCGGCTGACGAATGTGGCCAACGTCGCCGCCATCGAGATCGGCAGCCGGGTCATCGGCAATGGCGTCGGCCGCGAGGTCTATGTGAACGGCAAGAACGTCGCACAGGGCTGGCTGAGCCTGTCGCAGCCCCTGCATGGCGGCGCCGGAACGCGGGCCTATACCTTCCAGCGCTATCGCTATCTGCTGGATTTCTCGGGGATCCAGCAGCTGGACCGGCTGAACCTCGCCGATCTGGACCTGACCTGCGACGGCATCGCCAGCGCCATCATGCTGCCGGTCAGGGGCGAGATGATCGCGATCCGCGACTGCTATATCACCAGGCCGAAGGATCGCGCGATCACCTCGATCGGGCGCGGCTGCCAGGACATGCTGGTGGATCGCTGCCAGTTCCTGTCGAACGAGATGCAGCTGCCCGCGCAGCAGCGCAACACCGTGGCGATCAACGTGAATGCCAATGACGTGAAGATGCGCGACAACCGCTTCGTGCGGTTCGCGCATTTCATGGTCGCGGGCGGCGGCGGCCACATCATCACCGGCAACCACTGGTTCCAGGGCGACAGCAGCGACGAGGGGTTGCGCTATGCCGGGCTGGTGCTGACGCAGCCCAATGTGCAGGCGACGGTGTCGGGCAACTACATCGACAATGCCTCGATCGAGTGGACCAACGAGCACGCGGCCTATCCCGACTTCAGCGGCGACGAGTTCAGCTTTGGCGGGCTGACGATCATCGGCAACACCTGCCTGTGCAGCAACACCGTGCCGTGGTTCACCTGGCTGACCGTCAAGCCCTATGGCAGCGGGCATTTCGTCCACGGGCTGAGCGTGGTCGGCAACGTCTTCAAGGCCGTGCGCCGGCAGATCCAGCGGATCGAGCGTGTGGACACCTCGATCGCCGATCTGGATTACAACAACATGCGCAACGTGCAGTTCGAGGGCAACACCTTCAACGGGGTGCTGAACTACATCTCGAACCCGCTGATGATCCAGCATGTCCAGAACAGCAACGCGGCCACCTGGACGCTGCCGGTTGTGGAGGGGCTGCCCTTCCAGGGCTGGGCGAAATCCGTGCAGTCGGTCGTCTCCGAGGGGCCGATCACCGACGCCACGGGGGTCCAGCAGGATGCCGCGCCCTGGGTGCAGACGCAGGTCGGCACCAGCAATCGCCAGATCCGGCTGAACTGGTCGAAGCCGGTCAAGGGGCGGGTCTGCGTCTATGCGCGGATGGACCGGCCGCAATAGGCTGATCCGCACCCTGCTTTCCGGCACGCGCCGCCTCGGGTCAGGTCCCGGGGCGGCGTCCTGCGTCAGGGGGCCAGAAGGTCCGCAGCGGCCAGGTGGAAGGCCGCGCCGAAGCCCGCATTGAGGAACCCCGATCGCGGGACCAGCTGCCAGAAGGTGAAATCCGGCAGGCCGAGGAACAGGCGCGACGGCGGGTGGCGGTCCTGCCAGCCTGCCCGAAGCGGCGCGCCGTCGGGCAGTGGGCGCGCCGTCACCTGCAGCGCCAGCCGCGGCCAGGTCATCGGATCGCCCTTGTCCTGCGGCGCGTCGATCATCAGCCCCGCCCGCGGATCGGCGGCCAGACTGCGGCTATGCGCGGCAAGCGCCGACAGCAGCGCCACCGGCCCGCCATCCGCCCCCGCCTGGCAGAGGATGCGCGACAGATGCGGATGGCCGCTGCCGGGGTCGATGACCGCCAGTGTCGCGTGCCGCATCGCGGCCAGCATCCGGCGCGCGGTCTCGCGGGCATGGGCGTCGGCGGGGCGAAGCGGCGCTGTGTTCTCCATGATCCCAGAATGCCGCCCGGCATCCGGTTGACAAGGGCCTGCGCGATGGAAAGTCTGGCCGCGATCCGGTTGGAACCATGATGTCCTATCGTCCTGCATTTCTTGGGCTTTCCCTGCATCGCGGCGATCTGCAGGCCGGGCTGACGGTGGCGATCGTCGCGCTGCCGCTGTCGCTGGCCATCGCCATCGCCAGCGGTGTCGGCCCGGACCGGGGGCTGGTGACGGCGATCATCGGGGGCTTTCTGGTCAGCGCGCTGGGTGGCACCCGGCACCAGATCGGCGGGCCGGCCGGCGCGTTCATCGTGCTGGTCTCGGCCTGCGTCGCCCGGCTGGGCGTCGAGGGGTTGCTGCTGGCCACCATGATGTCGGGCGCGATGCTGGTCATCCTCGGCGCCCTGCGGCTGGGCGGCACGATCCGCTATGTTCCCTATCCCGTGATCCTGGGCTTCACGGCCGGCATCGCAGTCATCATCGCGGCAAGCCAGCTGCGCGACCTGCTGGGCCTTCAATTGGCCGCGGCCGAGCCCGGCCCGCTGCCGGACAAGCTGGCGGCGCTGTGGGCGGTGCGGGGCACGCTGTCGGCCGGCAGCCTGGCGGTCGCGGCGATCGCGGTGGCCACGATCCTCGGCGTGCAGCGGCTTTGGCCGCGGCTGCCCTCGCTGCTGCTGGGGATCGTGGTGGCGACGCTGGCGGCGCAGGTGCTGGAGGCGCCGACGGTCGCGGATCGGTTCGGGGCGCTGCCCGCGAGCCTGCCGATGCCAAGCCTGCCGCCGCTGACCGATCCCGCGCTGCTGATGGCCGCGCTGCCCTTCGCGGTCAGCTTTACCCTGCTGGGTGCCATCGAATCGCTGCTGTCGGCGATGGTTGCTGACCAGATGGCCGGCAGCCGGATGCGGCCGGATGACGAGCTGGTGGGGCAGGGCCTCGCCAATGTCGCGGTCGCGCTGTTCGGCGGCTTCTGCACCACCGGCACCATCGCCCGGACGGCGACCAATGTGCGGGCGGGCAGCCGCGGGCCGGCCTCGGGGATGATCCATGCGGGTCTGCTGCTGGGCTTCCTGCTGCTGGCCGCCCCGCTGGCCGGGGCGATCCCGCTGGCGGCGCTGGCGGGCCTGCTGATGGTGGTTGCCTGGAAGATGGTCGAATGGCACGCGATCGGGGCCCTGGCGCGGATCAGCCGCGGGGACGCGGCGACGATGCTGGTCACCTTCCTGACGGTGATCCTGCGCGACCTGACCGAGGGGATCATCCTGGGCATGGCCCTGGCCGGTGTCGTGTTCATCGCCCGGATGGCGCGCGAAAGCGGCGCCGAGCCCGGCGCGGGCTGGGACAGCGACGATCCCGACGAACTGATCGTGCATCTGCGCGGGCCGGTCTTCTTCGGATCGGTCGCGCGCATCGAGACGCTGATCGACCGCATCGTCACCCGCCCGCATCTGCTGATGCTTGATGTCAGCGCGGTGCCCTTTGTCGACACCACCGGCGCACAGATGATCGCCGCGCTGGCCGACCGGCTGCGGCGGCGCGGCATCCGGCTGGTTGTGGTGGGCGCCCATGCGCGGCTGCGGGCGGTGCTGGATCACGGGCTTGCCCATGCCGCCGATCCCGATGCCGCGCGCCGCCTGACGGATCTGTGAACAATTTACAGATAGCGCCAACAATCGGTCAAGTAATTTACAAAAATCTCCAATGAAAAAAAACACTTAACATCGCGCTTGTGGTGTGATTAACATTTGCCCCAAGGCGCCCTGCGTCCGGCTGTCCGGCATCGGGCAGGCGATCCGGCGCGCGCCGTTGCTGCTGAGGAGGGGACGCCATGAGCACCGACACCATTGAAAAGCACGCGATTCCGGCCGGCTTCGAGGCGGCCCATGCCGGGCCCGAGGATTATCGCCGCCTCTATGCCGAATCGATCGAGGACCCGGAGGGCTTCTGGGGCCGCGAGGGCAGGCGGATCGACTGGATCCGGCCCTACAGCAAGGTCAAGGACACCAGCTTCGAGTTCGGCAAGGTCAGCATCAAGTGGTTCGAGGACGGCGTCCTCAATGTCAGCGTGAACTGCGTCGACCGCCATCTGGCGTCCCGCGCCGACCAGACCGCGATCATCTTCGAGCCGGACGACCCCGCGACCCCCGCCCAGCACATCACCTATGCGCAACTGTCCGAAAGCGTGAACCGCTTTGCCAACGTCCTGCTGAGCCAGGGCGTCATGCGCGGCGACCGGGTGGTGATCTACCTGCCGATGATCCCCGAGGCCGCCTATGCGATGCTGGCCTGCGCGCGGATCGGCGCGATCCATTCCATCGTCTTCGCCGGCTTCTCGCCCGATGCGCTGGCCAACCGCATCAACGACTGCGGCGCCAAGGTGGTGATCACCGCCGACAGCGCGCCGCGGGGTGGACGCCGCACCGCGCTGAAGGCCAATGCCGACGCCGCGCTGCTGCATTGCTCCGACAAGGTGCGCTGCCTGGTCGTCAAGCATACCGGCGACCAGACCACCTGGGTCGAGGGCCGCGACATCGACGTGAAGGAACAGATGCGGCATGTCAGCCCCGACTGCCCGCCCCGGCCGATGAACGCCGAGGATCCGCTGTTCATCCTGTATACCTCGGGCTCGACCGGCAAGCCGAAGGGGGTCGTGCATACCAGCGGCGGCTATCTGGTCTATGCCGCGATGACCCATCAGTACACCTTCGACTATCACGATGGCGACGTGTTCTGGTGCACCGCCGATGTCGGCTGGGTGACCGGCCACAGCTACATCATCTACGGGCCGCTGGCGAATGGCGCGACCACCGTGATGTTCGAGGGGGTGCCGACCTTCCCCGATGCCGGCCGCTTCTGGGAGGTCTGCGCCAAGCACAAGGTCACGCAGTTCTACACCGCGCCGACCGCGATCCGGTCGCTGATGGGCAAGGGGCCGGAATTCGTCGAGAAGCACGACCTGTCCAGCCTGCGCCTGCTGGGCACGGTGGGCGAGCCCATCAACCCCGAGGCCTGGAACTGGTACAACGAGCATGTCGGCAAGGGCCGCTGCCCGATCGTGGACACCTGGTGGCAGACCGAGACCGGCGGCCACCTGATCACGCCCTTGCCCGGCGCCATCGAGACCAAGGCCGGCTCGGCCACGCTGCCCTTCTTCGGCGTCAGGCCCGCGATCCTCGACGCCAGCAGCGCCGAGCTGATCGATGGCAACCCGGCCGAGGGGGTGCTGTGCATCGCCGACAGCTGGCCCGGTCAGATGCGCACCCTCTGGGGCGATCACGACCGCTTCATGGAGGCCTATTTCCAGCAATATCCGGGCTATTACTTCACCGGCGACGGCTGCCGGCGCGACGAGGACGGCTATTACTGGATCACCGGGCGCGTCGATGACGTCATCAACGTGTCGGGTCACCGGATGGGCACGGCCGAGGTCGAAAGCGCTCTGGTGGCCCATGAAAAGGTCGCCGAGGCGGCCGTGGTCGGCTATCCGCACCCGCTGAAGGGGCAGGGGATCTATGCCTATGTGACGCTGATGAACGGCGTCGATCCCACCGACGAGTTGCGCGCCGACCTGGAAAAATGGGTCCGCAACGAGATCGGCCCGATCGCCAAGCCCGACCTGATCCAGTGGGCGCCGGGGATGCCCAAGACCCGCTCGGGCAAGATCATGCGCCGCATCCTGCGCAAGATCGCCGAGAACGATTATGGCAGCCTGGGCGACACCTCGACGCTGGCCGAGCCCGAGGTGGTCGACGACCTGATCGCGAACCGGATGAACCGGGGCTGAGGCGCGCGGGGCCGGGCCGGGCAGCCCTGTCCGGCACGGGCCCGCCGCGCAATTTCCGACACCGGACCAACCGGCGCCGCGCGGCGCCGGGCCGAAGATGCATCCGTTCCTGCCGCCGGGACGGGATGGTTCACGACAAGGCGGCGCAGCTTTGACCCACTAGGGAGAGAGACGGGACATGAGCGACAAGCAATCATCGAACGCCTATTGGCAGGCGAATCTCAGGATCATCTGGATCTGCATGGCGATCTGGGCCCTGGTGTCCTACGGGTTCGGGATCATCCTGCGCCCGCTGATCGCGGGCATCAATGTCGGCGGATCGGATCTTGGCTTCTGGTTCGCCCAGCAGGGCTCGATCCTGATCTTCATCGTGCTGATCTTCTTCTACGCCGCGCGGATGAACAAGCTCGACCGCGACCACGGCGTGGACGAATGAGGAGGACAACCCCATGAGCCAGTTTACCCTCAACCTGATCGTCATCGGCCTGTCCTTTGCCCTCTATATCGGCATCGCGATCTATGCGCGCGCCGGCTCGACGGCCGAGTTCTACGCCGCCAACCGCGGCGTCAGCCCGGTGATGAACGGCATGGCCACCGCCGCGGACTGGATGTCTGCGGCTTCCTTCATCTCGATGGCGGGTCTGATCGCCTTCACCGGCTATGACAACTCGACCTATCTGATGGGCTGGACCGGCGGCTATGTGCTGCTGGCGATGCTGCTTGCGCCCTATCTGCGCAAGTTCGGCAAGTTCACCGTGCCGGAATTCATCGGCGACCGGTTCTATTCGCAGACCGCGCGGATCATCGGCGTGATCTGCCTGCTGATCATCTCGATCACCTATGTGATCGGCCAGATGACCGGCGTGGGCGTGACCTTCTCGCGCTATCTCGAGGTGTCGAACGCGACCGGCCTGTGGATCGGCGCGGCGCTGGTGTTCTGCTATGCCGTCCTTGGCGGCATGAAGGGCATCACCTACACCCAGGTCGCCCAGTACATCGTGCTGATCATCGCCTACACGATCCCGGCGGTGTTCATCGCGCTTCAGCTGACCGGCAACGTGCTGCCGCAGCTGGGCCTGTTCGGCACCCACACGGAATCCGGCGTCAAGTTCCTGACCAAGCTGGATCAGGTGGTCACCGACCTGGGTTTCAACAGCTATACCGGCCACCACAAGTCGACGCTGGACATGGTGCTGTTCACCCTGGCGCTGATGATCGGCACCGCGGGCCTGCCGCATGTCATCATCCGCTTCTTCACCGTGCCGAAGGTGTCGGATGCGCGCAAGTCGGCGGGCTGGGCGCTGGTGTTCATCGCCCTGCTCTACACGGTCGCGCCGGCCGTGGGCTCGATGTCGCGCTTCAACCTGACCGCGACCATGTGGCCGGGCGCCGAGACGGGCGAGACCTTCAGCCAGCCGGCGATCTCGCTGGACACGATCCAGAACGATCCCGAAAAGCAGTGGATGCGCACCTGGCAGGCGACCGGTCTGCTGAACTGGGAAGACAAGAACGGCGACGGGCTGATCCAGTACTACAACGACGCCGCAGCCGCCGGCCCCGCGGCCGAGATGGCCACCGCGCAGGGCCTGGCCGGGAACGAGCTGACCACCGTGAACAACGACATCATGGTGCTTGCCAACCCCGAAATCGCCAACCTGCCGGGCTGGGTCATCGCGATCGTGGCCGCCGGTGGTCTTGCCGCAGCCCTGTCCACCGCCGCCGGCCTGCTGCTGGCGATCTCGGGCGCGGTCAGCCATGACCTCGTGAAGGGCGCGATCAACCCCGGCATCAGCGAGAAGGGCGAACTTCTGGCCGCCCGGATCTCGATGGCGGTGTCGATCCTGGTGGCGACGATCCTCGGGCTGAACCCGCCGGGCTTTGCGGCGCAGACCGTGGCACTGGCCTTCGGCCTTGCCGCCAGCTCGATCTTCCCGGTGCTGATGATGGGCATCTTCTCGAAGCGCATCAACAAGCAGGGCGCGATCTGGGGGATGCTGGCGGGGATCCTGTCCACGCTGCTCTACATCTTCACCTACAAGGGCTGGTTCTTCGTCGCCGGCACCAACATGCTCGAGGACAACGCGGCCAACTGGCTGTTCGGCATCTCGCCCGCCTCCTTCGGCGTGATCGGCGCGCTGATCAACTTCGCGGTCGCCTATGTCGTCTCGAATGCGACCGAGGAACCGCCGGTGCATGTGCAGGAACTGGTCGAATCGATCCGTGTCCCGCGCGGGGCCGGCGGCGCGGTCGCCCACTGAAACCCCTGGCCGCGCCCCCGGGACGGGGCGCGGCCACCCCCCCCCCCTCCGGAACGGAATGTCAGGGCATGTGGGAAACCGCCGACTTCATCGCCACGGTGCATCCCTATGACAGCCTGCCGCGGGACGAGCTGGCGCGTGTCGCCGCCTCCTTCAGCCGCAGGGCCTATGCCGCCGGCGCCGAGGTCTATCATGTCGGCGACCTGCTGCCGGGGCTTTACCTGATCGAAAGCGGCCGCATCCGCGTCACCGACCGCAACGGCGATTCGGTGTCGGAACTGGGGCCGCGCAACTCCTTCGGCGAACGCGGACTGCTGCGCGACGGCGCGGCCGTCACATCGGCCGTGGCCTGCGAGGATGCGGTGGTGCTGATGCTGCCGGCCGAGGAGGTGCGGCGGCTGATCCAGGCACACCGCCCGGTGGCGCGCTTCTTCGACCGCGGCCGCGGCCCGGCCGACCGCGGCACCGACATCGCCCTGCTGAAGGTGGGCGAGCTGCTGACCCGCCGGCCGCTGTCCTGCCCGCCCGACACGCCGATCATCGAGGCCGCGCGCATGATGCGCGAGGCGCGCGTCAGCAGCATCGGCGTCACCGAGGGCGACCGGCTGACGGGGCTGGTCACGATCCGCGACATGTCTAACCGCGTGGTCGCCGAGGGCCGCGACCTGCGCGGGCCGGTGCGCGCGGTGATGACCCACGACCCGATCACCCTGCCGGCCTCGGCGCTGGGCTATGACGTGCTGAACGTGATGCTGGAACGCCGCGTCGGCCACCTGCCGGTGGTCGAGGACGGCCGCTTCGTCGGCATGGTCAGCCAGACCGACCTGACGCGGGTGCAGGCGATCACCGCCTCGGCCCTGATCCGCGAGGTGGCGATGGCTGACAGCGTGGCGGCGTTGGCCCGCACGACCGCCCGTATCCCCGACCTGCTGGCCCGCCTTGTCACCGCCCATCAGCGCCACGAGGTCGTCACCGGGATGATTACCGACATCGCCGACGCGGTGACGCGGCGGCTGCTGGCCATGGCCGCCGACCGGCTTGGCCCGGCACCCGCGCCCTGGCTGTGGGCGGCCTGCGGCAGCCAGGGACGGCAGGAACAGACCGGCGTCAGCGACCAGGACAACTGCCTGATCCTGGCCGAGGGGGCGGACCCCGCCGATCCCTGGTTCGCCGATCTGGCCCGGCAGGTCAGCGACGGGCTGCACGCCTGCGGCTATGTCTACTGCCCCGGCGACATGATGGCCACCAACCCGCGCTGGCGCCAGCCGCGCGAGGTCTGGCGCGGCTATTTCCGTGACTGGATCGAGCATCCCAGCCCCGAGGCGCAGATGCTGGCCAGCGTGATGTTCGACCTGCGCGCCATCGGCGGCGAGGCCGCGCTGCTGGCCGACCTGCAACGCGAGACGCTGGGCATGGCGGGCAAGAACTCGATCTTCGTGGCGCACATGATCGCCAATTCGCTGAAGCATCGCCCGCCCCTGGGGCTGATCGGCGGCTTTGCCACGATCCGCGCGGGCGAGCATCGCCACCATATCGACATGAAGCACAACGGCGTCGTGCCGGTCACCGACCTCGCCCGCGTCTATGCGCTGCAGGGCGGCATCGCCGCCGTCAACACCCGCGCCCGGCTCGAGGATGCCGAGGCCGCGGGCGTGATCTCGGCCAGCGGGGCGCGCGACCTGCTGGCCGCCTATGACCTGATCCAGACGATGCGGCTGGACAATCAGGCGCATCTGATCCGCGCCGGGCGCAAGCCCGACAATTATCTGTCACCCTCGGACCTGCCGGACTTCGAACGAAGCCATCTGCGCGACGCCTTCGTGGTGGTGCGCGGCATGCAGTCCGCGGTGGGCCACGGGAAGGGAATGTTGTGATGGCGGGCGTGGGGATCGAGCTTCTGGGCGTGATCGCGGTGGGCATCGGGGCGGCGGCCCTGCTGTTCGCGCTGATGCATGCCAGCCGCAAGGCCGGGCTGTCGCTGCCGCGCTGGCTGCTGCCGGCGGGCATCGGCCTGGCGATGATCGGCTATGCGATCTGGAACGACTACAGCTGGTATGGCCGCGCCGTGGCGCGGCTGCCCGCGCAGTCGCAGGTGCTGATGGTGGGGCAGGGCAGCCAGCCCTGGGCGCCCTGGACCTACCTCGCGCCGGTGACGCTGCGCTTTGCGGCGCTGGACCCGGCGACCGTGCGCGCGGGCGAGGCCGGCGTCCGGCAGGCGCAGATCATGCTGGTGGAACGGCGCGGCCCGACGCTGGTGGTGCCGCAGGATTTCGACTGCGGCCGGGGGATGATCCGCCCGGCACGCGGCGACTGGACAGAGGCGGCGCCGGATGACCCGGCCCTGGCCGCGGTCTGTCGCGAGGAGGGGGATGATGGCCGAGATTCTGGTGATCGAGGATGAGGACAACATTGCCGTCGCGCTGGATTTCCTGCTGACGCGCGACGGCCACCGCCACGACCGCATGGCGACCGGCGCGGGGGCGGTGGCGCGCATCCGCGAGACCCGGCCCGACCTGGTGCTGCTGGACGTGATGCTGCCCGATGTCTCGGGCTACCAGATCATCCAGGACGTGCGGGCCGATCCGGCGCTGGACGGGGTACGGGTGCTGATGATGACGGCCCGCGGCTCGGTCGTCGAACGCCGCAAGGGGCTGGCGCTGGGCGCCGACGGCTTCATCGCCAAGCCCTTCGAGCTCAGCGAACTGCGCTCGGAGATGGCGCGGCTGCTGGACGGGCCGCCATGCTGACCGGCCTGCCGCTGCGCCTGCGGATCCTGATGATCTTTGCGGCGCTGCTGGCGGGGCTGCTGGGGCTGGCCGGGCTGGCGCTTGTGCTGCTGGCGCGCGGCTCGGCCAGCGCGGGGCTGCCGGTCGCGGCGGACCCGCTGGTGCAGGCGGCGGCGGTGCTGGGCTTCGGCGCGGTGGCGGCGGTGACGCTGGTGTGGTTCCTCTTCGACCGCCACATGGCCCGGCCGATCGAGGCGCTGGCCGGGGGGCTGCGCACCGGGCGGGCGCCCGACCGCGATGCGGCCCGCTATCTTGCCGACCTGGGCCCCGCGTCGCGCGCCGCGGCCGAGGCGCGTGCCCGGTCGGCCGAGGCGCTGGCCGAGGCGGTGCGCGACCACGCCGCCGACCTCGCGCGCGAGAAGGCGACGATGGAATCGATCCTCGCCGATATCGGGGCCGGCGCGCTCGTGACCGACGCGCAGGGCCGGGTGGTGTTCTACAACGCCTCGGCCGCGCGGCTGCTGCCCGGCCTGGCGCTGGACCGGCCGCTGTCGCGCCACATCGCGCCGGGCGCGCTGGAGGCGGCGGCGGCGCGGCTGCAGGCCGGCGTCGAAGCAACCGACCTCGTCTGCCTCGGCGGCGAGGGGCAGCGGCTGACCGGGCGGATGCGGCGGCTGGATGCCGGCACGCTGCTGATCCTGCGCGACCGTGCGCTGGAACGACCGGCGCCGCGCGACGCGCTGGAATCGCTGCGCCGCCACGCCGCGACGCTGGTGCCGATGCTGGACGCGCTGGACGGCCCGATCCCCCCGGCGCTGGCGCGTGCGATCCGCGACGAGGGGCAGGGGCTGGCGGCGGCGCTGCGCCGGCTGTCCGAGATCATGTCGGGCGACGCGATCTCGGGTCGTGCCGCGCTGGCCGAACTGGCTGCGGGGCTGCCGGGCGCGGCGGACCTGCCCGCGCTGTCGGTGCTGGCCGAGGCGGGGCCGATGAACGCTGTGCTGCGCCACCTGCACGACCGGCTGGCCGGCAGCGGCGCGGTTGCGCTGCTTCGGCTTGGCCCCGTCGAGCCGGACGAGGTGCATCTGCGTCTGGAGTGGGCCGGCCCACCGGTGCCGATGGACCTGCTCGAGGGGTGGCTGGCCGAGGCGCCCGACAGTGGCCAGCCGGGCCAGTCGGCGACCGAGATCCTGGCCGCGCATGGCACCGGCATCTGGCCCGAGGCCGGTGACGGCCCGGCGCGGCTGGTGATGCCGCTGCGCCGCGCCGCGGGGCCGGCCGATGCCGCCGGGCTGACCTTTGATTTCGCGCTGGCCAGCCGCGGCGCGGCCTCGTCGCGGCTGGCCGACCTGACCTGCGTCGTCTTCGACACCGAGACGACCGGCCTGTCGGTCAGCCAGGACCGCATCGTGCAGATCGCCGGGCTGCGCATCGCGCGCGGTCGGCTGACCGGCGAACGCTTCGAGACGCTGGTCGATCCGGGCCGGCCGATCCCGCCCGCTGCCACCGCGATCCATCACATCACCGATGCGATGGTCGCCGGCGCCCCCGACATGACCGCCGCGCTGCACGCCTTTCGCCACTTCGCCGAGGATGCCGTGCTGATCGCCCACAACGCCCCCTTCGACATGGGCCTGCTGCGGGCCGCCGCGGCCGAGACGGGGGCGCATTTCGACAACCGCGTGCTGGATACCGTGCTGCTGTCGGCGATGGTCTGGGGGCAATCGGCCGTCCATACGCTGGACGCGCTGAGCGCGCGGCTGGGCATCGAGATCGCGCCCGAGGATCGCCACACCGCAATGGGCGACGCCATCGCCACCGCCGAGGCGTTCCTGCGGCTGATCCCGGCGCTGGAGGCCAAGGGGATCACCCGCTTCGAGGAGGCCGTGGCCGAGGCCCGCCGCCATCGCCGGCTGATCGCCGATGCCAACGAGCCGCCGCATCCCGCCCTCGCGGCGGGGGCCGGCGATCACAATTCGATTTCGGGGGCGTAGGGGTCGCGCGGCACGCCGGGCGCGGGTGTGCCGGGCGGCGCGAAGTCGCGCAGGCTGTCACCCAGGGGCGGCGGCGGCGGTGCGCCGGGCTTGCGGCGGATCAGGATGTCGCCATTCGCCTGCCGCTCGGGCGGCTGGTAATTCGCGAGGTCGTCCACCAGGGCCGACAGGTCCTGCAGCACCGGACCCATGCGCGACAGCGCCGCCGACATGTCCTCGCCCAGCCGGTCGATGTCGGGGCCGAGGTCCTGCAACAGGTTCTGCATGATGATGCCGACGCCGCGCTCGATCAGGCCAAGCCCGTCGGACGCCTCGGCCTCGGGCGGGCCGGCCAGCGGCGGCTCGTATTGCTGCTGGGCCAGCCCGGGCCGCGCCAGCAGCGCGGCGGCAAGCAGGGCGGACAGGGCAAGGGCACGGCTCATCGCATGAAGAATGGGGCCGGGGCCTGCGCGATGCAAGGCCGGGTGGCACAGGAAAGCGGGGATGGGGGTGAGAGGCTGGACAGCGACCCAGGCGGAATTCGTTACGGCTGCTTCCTTCCGGACCTGACCGAGTTGGCGAGACGCCTGCCCGCGCCAACCTCTCGACGCGACAGATAAGCCCGGCGCGGCGCCGTTGCAAGCCCTGTCAGGGAGGCTACAGGAACAGCCGGAACCGCGCAAAGCCGCCCTCGGCCGCGCCGTCATACTCGATCCGTGCCTTGTGGCGCTCCGCCACCCGGTCCAGATGCGCCAGCCCGCCCGGCCCCGAATTGAACAGCGCCGAGGTTCCCGGCATCGGGACAAAGCGCCAGTGCGGCGGCGCGTCGATGGCGACCGACCGGCGGCGCCGAATATAGTGGCGCAGCACGTCGCGGGTCAGGTCGTCGGTCTTCAGCGCCAGTTCGTTGTCGGCGACCAGCGGGCTGAACAGCCCGCAGCCGGCCAGCCGGTAGGAGTTGGTCGCCAGCACGAAGATGTCCTCGGCGCCGACCGGGCGGCCCTGCCAGCGCAGCTCGCGGATGCGGCGCGATTGCGGTGCCAGCAGCCGGCCGTCGGGGGCAAAGCGCGCCGGGGCCGACAGGTCCACCTGCCAGGTGATGCCGTCCACGACGTCGAAATTGTAGCAGGGAAAGGCCGGATCGATCAGCGGACTGTCCGTGCTGCCCGGCGCGACGCGGCGGAACAGGCTGGCCGATCGCTCCAGCCAGTCGGCCAGCTGCGCCCCGCTGAGGCGGATGGCGCAGATCCGGTTGGGAAAGAAATAGAGGTCGGCCAGGTTGCGCAGGCTCAGCGGGCCGGGCGGCACGTCGGTGTAGTGCTGCGGTCCGCCGCGGCCGCCGGCGCGGAACGGCGCCGAGGCCGACAGCACCGGATAGCCCTCCCACGGGCTGCCCTTCAGCCGCTGCCGGACATGCCAGCGCTGCGCCATGTTGACCAGCCGCAGCCCCGGATCGTCGCCGATGACCGAGAAATAGCTGTTCAGCGCGGTGGCGCTGCGGCCGACGCGGCGGCGCAGGTGGCGCAGCGTCTCGCGGTGGGCGCCCAGCACCGGCCGGGCCACTTGCGCGAGGCTGGGCAGGGCGGCATCGACCGATTCCGCCCGCGCCGAGGCCGCGGCGACCCGCCAGCCTCCGGCACCGTCGGGCCGCAATTGCAGGTCGATCACGCCCAGATGCGAGCCGCCGAAGCCGGGCATGACGGCCGGCTTGCCCGCCAGCGTGCCGGCGACCGGGTCGATGCCCGGCGCGGCGGGGAAGTCGGGGCCGGGAAAGACCTCGTGCGTGTGGCCGGCCACGACCGCGTCGATGCCGGGGATCGCGGCCAGCGCGGCGGCGGCGTTTTCAAGTCCGGGGCGCGGCTCGGCCCGGCCGATGCCGCTATGGGCCAGCGCGATGACGATCTGCGCGCCCTCGGCCCGCATCTCGGGGATCACCCGGCGGGCGGTCTCGAGGATGTCGTCGCAGGCCAGCTGGTCGGACAGGTCGCGGTCCCATTCGGCGGTGCGCGGCGGCAGGAAGCCGACGATTCCCACCGCCACCTCGACCCGGCGGCCATGCCAGTCGATCATCTCGCGCCGCAGGATCACATGGCGGCGGAAGGACGGGCCGCGCCGCACCCGCAGGTTGGCGGCAAGGAAGGGAAAGCCCGCCCGCGCCGTCACCGCGCGCAGGAAGGACAGGCCGAAATTGAAATCGTGATTTCCCAGCGCCGCGGCGTCATAGCCCATCGCGTTCATCGCCGCGATCGCCGGATGGATGCGCCGCAATTCCCGCCCGATGCCCGCCGCGGCAAGATCGCCAAGCGGCGTGCCCTGCAGGAAATCGCCATTGTCCAGCAGCAGCGCGTTGCGCACCTCGGCGCGGCGGATCTCGACCAGAGAGGCGGTGCGCGCCAGCCCGACCCGGTCGCAGGGCCGCCCGGTGAAGTAGTTGTAGGGCAGCACGTTCATGTGCATGTCGGTGGTGGCGAGAATGCGCAGGCCAAGCCCGGTGTCGTGCCCTGCGGCCATCGCCGCGCAAGTCGATGTGTCGCCTCTGCCGTCGGGCATCCGGGTTCTCCGTCGCCGCAGCACCGGCCGTTCCGTCACATGATGCTTGATCGGCCCGGACTGCCTCGCCACCCTAGAGGAAGGCGCGGCATTTCTCAACCTTTGATTGTATTTTCACGACGCATCTGTCCCCTGACGCGGATCGCCAGTCAAATTGACCAAAAGGACAGGATTTCAGCCGCCGCCGAATCTGCCATAACTGCCCTGTGTAAAGAGTAGCGTCTCGAATACCGATGTGCCGGTTGAAGAGGTCTTCGTGTTTGGACTATGAGCGGCCAGAAGGCCGCTTGTCGTTCCGGCAGGTCCGGTGTTTGTGACGGGTGTTACCTGATGAAGTTTTCGACACGCTTCGACGTGGACAGCACGGCGGACGACCTGTTCGCCGCAATCAGCGATTTCAACCGGCTCGAGCGCGTGCTGCGGCGGCGCGGCACCAGCGTCAGCCGGGTCGCGCCGGACGCCGGGCCGGTCGGCTGGCTGATCGGCTTCGACTGGCGCGGACGCCCGCGCAAGCTGCGCCTCGAGGTGACGCGCAGCGACCCGCCCGAGCATCTGACCATGGCCGGCACCTCCGAGGCGCTGGACGTGGCCATCGAGGCCAGCGTGGTCGCGCTGAGCCCGAGCCGGTCCCGCCTGATCTTCGAGACCACGCTGCGCCCGCGCAACATGCGGGCAAGGCTGATGCTGCAGACCGCCAAGCTGGCCAAGCCGCAGCTGGACCGCAAATACGACCGGCGCATCGCCGAGTTTCTCGACCACATGCGGGCCCGCGCCTGAGCGCGGGGGCGATGCCTCTCAGGCCGGGCTGTCGCGCAGTTGCGCCGCCCGCAGCGGCGCGGCCGGATAGACGCCCAGCACGTTCAGCATCGAGGTGAAATAGGCCAGCTCGTCCATCGCGCGACGCACATCGTCGTCCTCGGGGTGGCCCTCGATATCGGCATAGAACTGCGTGGCGGTGAACACGCCGTCGACCATGTAGCTTTCCAGCTTTGTCATGTTGACGCCATTCGTCGCGAACCCGCCCATCGCCTTGTAGAGCGCGGCCGGAATGTTGCGGACCCGAAAGACGAAGCTGGTCAGCATCCGGTCGGACCGGCGGCTGAAATCGGGCTGGCGCGCCATGATCAGAAAGCGGGTCGTGTTGTTCTGGCGGTCCTCGATCTGGTCGGCCAGCCGGTCGAGGCCATAGATTTCGGCGGCCAGCGGCGCGGCCAGCGCGGCCAGCGACGGATTGCCGCGGGCGGCGACCTCGCGGGCCGATCCGGCCGTGTCGGCGCCGGTCACCGGGTGGATGCCGTGGCGGCGCATGAACCCGCGGCACTGGCCCAGCAGGACCGTGTGGCTCATCGCCTCGCGGACCTGGGACAGCGGCGTGCCGGGCACGGCCAGCAGGCTGATATGCACCCTGACGAAGGCTTCCTCGATGATGTGCAGGCCGGATTCGGGCAGCAGGTGATGGATATCGGCGACCCGGCCATAGGTCGAATTCTCGACCGGCAGCATCGCCAGATCGGCCGCGCCGGTGCGCACGGCCTCGATCACCTCCTCGAAGGTGCGGCAGGGCAGCGGCTCCATCGCCGGCCGCGCGCTGCGGCAGGCCTCGTGGCTGTAGGCGCCGGGTTCGCCCTGGAATGCGATGCGGTTGGTGGTCATGGGCCGGCCTTCACTGTCCGAATTTTGAATGCCCTCGGGTAACTATACCTTGATCCCCCAAAGCGAAAGCGGATAGATACGGGCCGGATTGACGAGCTTACCAATGCGGGGACCGCGCGCGATGTTCAACACCATGACCGTGACCAAGGCCGCCGGCGCGCTGATCGGCGCGCTGCTGTTTCTGATGCTGGCCAACTGGGCGGCCAGCGGTCTTTACCATGTCGGCTCTGCCGGCGGCGGCGAGGGCCACGGGGAAAGCGCGCAGGCCTACACGATCCCCGTCGAGGAAAGCGAGGGCGGCGGCGAGGCCGAGGCCGAGGAGGAGATCGACTTTGCCGCGCTGATGGAGGCCGCCGATCCGGCCGCCGGCGAGAAGGGCTTCGGCAAGTGCAAGGCCTGCCACAAGCTGGATGGCAGCGATGGCGTCGGTCCGCATCTGAACGGCGTGGTCGGCCGCGCGGTCGCCAGCGTCAGCGGCTTTGCCTATTCGGATGCGATGGTCTCCCATGCCGGCGAGGCGCCCGAGTGGACGCCCGAGGCTCTGCAGGAATTCCTGACCAACCCCAAGGCGGATGTGCCGGGCACCAAGATGTCCTTTGCCGGCCTCAAGAAGCCCGAGGAGCGCGCCGACCTGATCGCCTATCTGCAGTCGCAGCAATAGGTCCGCCGGACAGCGCCGGCGCCGGATGCGGGGCGCGGGGAAACCCGCGCCCTTTCCGTCATGCGCCGCGGCCGGTTCGGGCGGCCGGTTCGGGCGACCGGTTCGGGCGACGGGCGCGGGGGCTCACGAAAACGCGGCTTGATCGTCCGCGCCGCGCTGGCCTAGCGTGACCCCCGAATGACCCATGCAGGAGCCTGCCGATGCGCCGTTTCGCCCTGATCGCCGGACTTGCCGTTCTGGCGGGCAACCTGCCCGCGCTGGCGCAGCCGACCGAGGCGGCGGCGGAAACAGCGGCCGAGACTGCGGCCGAAGCGCCGGCCGGTTCGGGTGCCAAGGCCGAGACGATCATCACCAGCCACGGCATCGGGGTTTTCGACGACCTGCGCCTGCCGGCCGATTTCAAGCATCTGGCCTATGTGAACCCCGAGGCGCCCAAGGGCGGCGAGATCGCCGAGGCCATCCCGAACTCGACCGGCTTCGACAACTACAACCCCTTCACCTTCCGCGGCCGGGCGGCGGTGCTGTCCTCGTCGATGCTGGAATCGATCCTGACCACCACCGCCGACGAGGTGGGCGCGGCCTACTGCCTGCTGTGCAGCGAGCTGGAGTATCCCGAAAGCCGCGACTGGGTGATCTTCCGCCTGCGCCCCGAGGCGCGCTTCAGCGACGGCACGCCGCTGACCGCGCATGACGTGCTGTTCAGCTACGAGACGCTGCGCGACAAGGGGCTGTCGTCGTTCCGGGTCATCATCGGCCAGCAGGTCGCCAAGGCCGAGGTCATCGACGACCACAGCATCCGGTTCATCTTCACCCCCGACTATCCGCGCCGCGACGTGATCCAGTCGGTCGGCAGCCTGCCGGTGTTCAGCCGCAAGGATTTCGCCGACAACGGGCGCGACCTGGAACAGACGATGGACAAGCCGATGATCGGCTCGGGCCCCTATGTGTTCGAGCGCGCCGACATCAACCGGGCCGTCGTCTATCGCCGCGATCCCGACTACTGGGGCGCAGATCTGCCGATCAATGTCGGCCGCTACAATTTCGACCGCATCCGCTTCGAGTATTTCGCCGATTACGACGCCGCGTTCGAGGCTTTCAAGGCCGGCGAATACACCTTCCGCCGCGAGGTCAGCAGCATCATCTGGGCGACGCGCTACGATTTCCCGGCGCTGAGCAATGGCTGGGTCGTCCGCGAGACCCTGCCCGACGGCAATATCGCCTCCGGGCAGGCCTGGGTGCTGAACCTGCGCCGCCCCGACTGGCAGGACATCCGCGTGCGCAAGGCGGTGGGGTTGGTGTTCAACTTCGAATGGTCGAACGCCTCGCTGTTCTACGGTCTTTACGACCGCGTCCACAGCTTCTGGGACAACAGCGACCTGGCCGCCAGCGGCCCGCCCTCGCAGGGCGAGATCGCGCTGCTCGAGCCGGTGGCCGGGGACCTGCCGCAGGGCATCCTCACCGAGGATGCGGCGATGGCCTCGGTCAGCGGCGACCGCCAGCTTGACCGCGCGAACCTGCGCCGGGCCGCGGCGCTGCTGGACGAGGCGGGCTGGACCGTGGGCGAGGGCGGGATGCGGCGCAACGGCGAGGGCCGGGTGCTGACGCTGGAGATCCTCAATGACAGCCAGACCTTCGACCGGGTCATCAACCCCTGGGTCCAGAACCTGCGCGCGCTGGGCATCGACGCGCGCAATGTCCGCGTCGACAACGCCGAATACGAGAACCGCAAGCGCAGCCATGATTTCGATGTCATCAGCGATCACCTGGGGCAGGACGAGATCCCCGGCGCCGGGCTGCAGCAATATTTCGGATCGGCCAATGTGGGCGATGTGTTCAACGCGATGGGGCTGGCCAATCCGGCCATCGACACCCTGATCGGTCATGTCGAGGCCGCCGACAGCCGCGACCGGCTGACCATTGCCACCCGCGCGCTGGACCGCGCCCTGCGCAGCCTCAGCTTCTGGGTGCCGCAATGGTACAACGCCAATCACCTGGTCGCCTATTACGACCAGTATGGCCGGCCCGAGACGCTGCCGCCCTACAGCCTGGGCGAGCTGGACTTCTGGTGGTACGACGAGGCGAAGGCAAAGGCGCTGCGCGAGGCGGGTGCGCTGCGCTAGGCCAATTCTCTTGATTTCCCGGACGCGATTGCCGAAAAGGCGTCACAACCGAACAGGGCCGCAAAGGCTCGCATGGTCCCCAGGGGCGGGCAGAAGGGCAGGCAGATGGGTGCCTATATCCTGCGGCGTTTGCTGCTGATCATCCCCACGCTGATCGGCATCATGCTGGTCAACTTCACCCTGACCCAGTTCGTTCCCGGCGGCCCGATCGAACAGATCGCCGCGCAGGTGCAGGGCGAGGGCGACGTGTTCCGCAACATCACAGGCGGCGGGGCCGAGGCGGGCGCGGGCGGCGTGCAGGACCAGTATCAGGGCGCGCGGGGCCTGCCGCCGGAATTCATCGCCCAGCTGGAGAAGGAATTCGGCTTCGACAAGCCGCCGGTCGAACGCTTCCTGTCCATGCTGTGGAACTATGTCCGCTTCGATTTCGGCACCTCGTGGTTCCGCTCGATCAGCGTGATCGACCTGGTGATCGAGAAGATGCCGGTCTCGATCACCCTGGGGCTGTGGTCGACGCTGCTGGCCTATCTGATCTCGATCCCGCTGGGGATCGCCAAGGCGGTCCGCGACGGCACGCGCTTCGACACCTGGACCTCAGGCGTCATCATCATGGGCTATGCGATCCCGGCCTTCCTCTTCGCGGTGCTGCTGATGGTGCTGTTCGCGGGCGGCAGCTACTGGAAGATCTTTCCCCTGCGCGGCCTGACCAGCGACAATTTCGCCGACCTCGACACCTGGGGCAAGATCAAGGATTATGCCTGGCACGTCACCCTGCCGGTGCTCGCCTCGACGATCTCCAGCTTTGCCACGCTGACGCTGCTGACCAAGAACAGCTTTCTCGACGAGATCAACAAGCAGTATGTGATGACCGCGCGCGCCAAGGGGCTGACGGAACGGCGGGTGCTGTATGGCCATGTCTTCCGCAACGCCATGCTGATCGTGATCGCGGGCTTTCCGGCGATGTTCCTCGGGGTGTTCTTCGGCGCGTCGATCCTGATCGAGACGATCTTCTCGCTGGACGGGCTGGGCCGGCTGGGCTTCGAGGCGGCGGTGCAGCGCGATTATCCGGTGATCTTCGGCACGCTTTACGTCTTTGGCCTGATGAGCCTGATCGTCGGCATCCTGTCGGATCTGATGTATGTCTTCGTCGATCCACGCATCGACTTTGAATCGAGGGCCGGGTGATGGCGCTGTCGGAACTGAACCGCCGCCGCTGGCGCAGCTTCCGGCGCAATGGCCGGGCCTTCTGGTCGCTGGTGATCTTTTCGGTCCTGTTCCTGGTGGCGATGCTGGCCGAGGTCGTGGCCAACGACAAGCCGATCCTGGTCAGCTATCGGGGCGAGTTGCATGTTCCGGCCTACCGCTTCTATCCCGAGACCGCCTTCGGCGGCGATTTCGGCACCGAGGCGATCTATCGCGACGAGGCCGTGCAATGCCTGATCGTCACCGGCGGGCGCGAGGCGTGCTGGGACACGCCCGAGGACCTGATCGCCGCCGTGCGGGCCGGCACCAGCGATGTGCCCGAGGAGGAACAGGGCTGGATGATCTGGCCGCCGATTCCGTTCCACTACAAGACCATCAACAATGTCGGCAGCGCCCCCAGCGCGCCGGACGCCACCCATTGGCTGGGCACCGACGACACCGCGCGCGACGTGCTGGCGCGGGTGATATACGGGTTCCGCATCTCGATCCTCTTCACGCTGATCGTGACCGTCATCGCCTCGACCATCGGCATCGCGGCCGGCGCGATCCAGGGCTATTTCGGCGGCCGCACCGATCTGGTGTTCCAGCGGGTGCTGGAGATCTGGGCCTCGACGCCGGGGCTTTACGTCATCATCATCCTGTTCGCGATCCTCGGGCGCAGCTTCTGGCTGCTGGTCTTCGTCACCATCCTGTTCGGCTGGCCGGCGCTTGTCGGCGTGGTGCGGGCCGAGTTCCTGCGGGCGCGCAATTTCGAATATGTCCGCGCCGCCCGCGCGCTCGGGGTGGGCGACCGCACGATCATGTTCCGCCACATCCTGCCCAACGCGATGGTCGCCACGCTGACCATGCTGCCCTTTGTCGTCACCGGCACGATCAGCGGGCTGGCGGCGCTGGACTATCTGGGCTACGGGCTGCCGGCCTCGGCCCCCTCGCTGGGCGAACTGGCCTTGCAGGCCAAGCAGAACCTGCAGGCGCCTTGGCTGGCCTTCACCGCCTTCTTCACCTTCGCGATCATGCTGTCGCTTCTGGTGTTCATCTTCGAGGGGGTCCGCGACGCCTTCGACCCCCGGAAGACCTTCAAATGAGCGGTGACGACGAAGCCCATCTGCGCCCGACGATCCCCGCCAGCGGCGCCCCCGCCGCGGTGGCCGAGGATCACGGCGCGCGGATGCCGGGCGAGGCCGCCACGCGGCCCGATCCCGCGCCGCCCTCGGACGCGGTCCTGGCCGTCCGTGACCTGAAGATCAGCTTTCGGCAGGAAGGCCGCATCATTCCCGCGGTCAAGGGTGTCAGCTTTCACATCGCGCGTGGCGAGACCGTCGCGCTGGTGGGCGAATCCGGCTCGGGCAAGTCGGTGACCGCGCTCAGCACGGTGCGGCTGCTGGGCGATGCCGCCCTGGTCGAGGGCAGCGTGCAATACGAGGGGCGCGAGATGATCGGCGCCCCCGACCGGCTGCTGCGCGACATTCGCGGCAACGACATCAGCTTCATCTTCCAGGAGCCGATGACCTCGCTGAACCCGCTGCACACGCTGGAAAAGCAGCTGGCCGAAAGCCTCGCGCTGCATCAGGGGCTGAGGGGCGCGGCGGCGCGGGCGCGGATCGTCGAACTGCTGAGCCGCGTCGGCATCCGCGACCCCGAAAGCCGGCTGGCCGACTATCCGCACCAGCTGTCGGGCGGCCAGCGCCAGCGGGTGATGATCGCGATGGCGCTGGCCAATGGCCCCGACCTGCTGATCGCGGACGAGCCGACGACCGCGCTGGACGTGACCATCCAGGCGCAGATCCTTGAACTGCTGGCCGAACTCAAGCGCGCCGAGGGGCTGTCGATGCTGTTCATCAGCCACGATCTGGGCATCGTGCGGCGCATCGCCGACCGGGTCTGCGTGATGAAGGATGGCGAGATCGTCGAACAGGGCCCGGTCGAGGCGATCTTTGCCGATCCGCAGCACGCCTATACCCGCAAGCTCTTGGCGGCCGAGCCGAAGGGCCTGGCCGAGCCGGTCCCCGACGGCGCCGAGGTGATGGTCGAGACGCGCGATCTGAAGGTCTGGTTCCCGATCCAGCGCGGCCTGCTGCGCCGCACCGTCGGCCATGTGAAGGCCGTCAACGGCGCGACGCTGTCGGTCCGGGCGGGCGAGACGCTGGGGATCGTGGGCGAATCCGGGTCGGGCAAGACCACGCTGGCGCTGGCGATCATGCGGCTGATCGAAAGCCGCGGTCCGATCCTCTACATGGGGCAGGACATCTCGGGCTGGGGCGGGCCGCAGCTGCGCCGGCTGCGGCGCGACATGCAGATCGTGTTCCAGGATCCCTTCGGCAGCCTCAGCCCGCGCATGACGGTCGAACAGATCATCGCCGAGGGGCTGGGCGTGCATGGCGTCGAGAAGGGCCGCGACCGCCGCGAGCAGGTCAGCGCGATCATGGCCGAGGTCGGACTGGACCCGGCGATGATGCACCGCTATCCGCATGAGTTCAGCGGCGGCCAGCGCCAGCGCATCGCCATCGCCCGGGCGATGATCCTGCGCCCGAAACTGGTGGTGCTGGACGAGCCGACATCGGCGCTGGACATGACCGTGCAGGTGCAGATCGTCCAGCTTCTGCGCGGCTTGCAGCAGAAATACGGGCTGGCCTTCCTGTTCATCAGCCACGACCTGCGGGTGGTGCGCGCGATGGCGCACCAGATCATGGTGATGCGCGCGGGCGAGGTGGTCGAGCATGGGCCTGCGGCGGCGATCTTCGCGGCGCCGCAGGACGACTATACCCGCAGCTTGCTGAAGGCTGCCTTCCCGGAGCGGGCATGAAGATCCTCTTCGTTCACCAGAACTTCCCCGGCCAGTTCCCGCATCTCGCTCCGGCGCTGGCCCGTCGCGGCCATCAGGTCGTGGCGCTGACCGACGAGAAGAACGACCGTCCCAGCCCGGTGCGCACGGTGCGCTACAAGGCGCCCGAGCCGGTCAAGACCACGGGCGTGCTGGGCCGCACCTATTCCGAACATGCCGAACGCGGGCTTCTGGCCGCGCGCGGCGCGCGGGCGCTGCGCGACCGCCACGGCTTCAGCCCGGATGTCATCATCGGCCACACCGGCTGGGGCGAGACGCTGTTCCTGCGCGAGATCTGGCCCGATGCCCGGCTGCTGGTCTATGCCGAGCTGATGTATCGCACCCGCGGCCATGACGTGGGCTTCGATCCCGAGATCCATCCGGACAGCGACGAGGGGCGGTTCATGACCGTCGCGCGGTCGGCCCATCTTATACAGGGCATCGTGCAGGCCGATGCGGCCATTGCGCCGACCCGCTATCAGGCTGACAGCTTTCCGCCCGAACTGCGCGGCAAGATCACCGTGATCCATGACGGCATCGACACGACGCGGGTCTGCCCGGACGCCGGGGCGCGGCTGACCCTGCCCAGCGGGCAGCAGTTGCAGGGGGGCGACGAGGTGCTGAGCTTCGTGTCGCGCTCGCTGGAACCCTATCGCGGCTTTCACGTCCTCATGCGCGCGCTGCCCGCGGTGCTGGCCGCGCGGCCGCAGGCGCAGGTGGTGCTGGTCGGCGGCGAGGGCGTCAGCTATGGCAGCGCGCCCAGGGACGGGCGCGGCTGGAAGCAGATCATGCTGGAGGAACTGGGCGACCGGCTGGACCTGTCGCGGGTGCATTTCGTGGGCCGGCTGCCCTATGCGGAATATCTGTCGCTGATCCAGCTGGCGCGGGTGCATTGCTACCTGACCTATCCCTTCGTGCTGTCATGGTCGCTGACCGAGGCGCTGGCGGCGGGCGGCTATGTGGTCGCCTCGGACACGGCGCCGGTGCGGGAACTGATCCAGGACGGCCGCAACGGCCGGCTGGTGCCGTTCTTCGACGTGGCCGCGCTGTCGGCGGCGCTGATCCGCGGGCTTCAGGGCGATCCCGACGCCGCCCGGCTGCGCGACGCGGCGCGGCAGACCATCCTGGACGGATACGACCTGGCCCGCCACAGCCTGCCGCGCCAGATCGAATGGGTGGAAAGCGCGGGCGGGATGCGCTAGACCCTGCCGACTGGCAGAGAAGGCAGGCAGATGGTGCAGATCCGGCTGACGAACACCCGCACGCGGCGGAAAGAGGATTTCACCCCCATCGATCCCCGGAACCTGCGGCTGTATCTGTGCGGGCCGACCGTCTATGACCGCGCCCATCTGGGCAATGCCCGGCCGGTGCTGGTCTTCGACGTGCTGGTGCGGCTGCTGCGTCACGCCTATGGCGCCGGTCACGTCACCTATGTGCGCAACTTCACCGATGTCGACGACAAGATCAACGCCCGGGCGGCGGAGACCGGGCGCCCGATCCGCGACATCACCCGCGAGACGATCGGCTGGTATCATGACGACATGGACGCGCTGGGTGCCGAGCGGCCCGACCACGAGCCGCGCGCGACCGACTTCATCGGCCAGATGATCGCGATGATCGAGGTTCTGATCGGGCGCGGCCACGCCTATGCGGCCGAGGGGCATGTGCTGTTCGACGTGCGCTCTTATGCCGATTACGGGCGGCTGTCGGGCCGGTCGGTCGATGACATGATCGCCGGCGCCCGCGTCGAGGTGGCGCCGTTCAAGCGTGATCCGATGGATTTCGTGCTGTGGAAGCCCTCGGACGGGGATCAGCCGGGCTGGGACAGCCCCTGGGGACGCGGGCGGCCGGGCTGGCATATCGAATGTTCGGCGATGTCCGAGGCGCTTCTGGGGCCCAGCTTCGACATCCATGGCGGCGGCATCGACCTGCAGTTTCCCCATCACGAGAACGAGGTGGCGCAAAGCTGCTGCGCCCATCCCGGCGCCGGCTTCGCGAAAGTCTGGCTGCACAACGAGATGCTGCAGGTGGAAGGGAAGAAGATGTCCAAGTCGCTGGGCAATTTCTTCACCGTCCGCGATCTGCTGGACCGTCCTGCCGGGCAGGGCGGGGGGGTGCCGGGCGAGGTGATCCGCCTTGTCATGCTGTCCACGCATTATCGCAAGCCGATGGACTGGACCGAGGCGAAGCGCGCGGAAGCCGAAGCGGTGCTTCGGCGGTGGCGTGGTCTCGTGGCGGGCATCGAACCCGCCCCGAGCCCGGCGCCCGCCGTCCTCGACGCGCTGTGTGACGACCTGAACACCGCGGGCGCGATCGCGGCGTTGCACGACCTGGCGGGCAAGGGCGACGCGGCGGGGCTGCTGGCCGGTGCGCGGATGCTGGGGCTGCTGCTGCCCGGGATGGGCGGATGGGCCGAGGCCGGGGCGGATGCCGATGCCGATGCGGCGGGGCTGATCGGGACCTTGCTGGCGGCGCGCGCCGCGGCCCGCAGCGCCCGCGACTTTGCCCGGGCGGACGCCATCCGCGACGGCTTTGCCGCCGCCGGGGTTGCCATCAAGGACACCGCCGGTGGCGCCGAATGGAGCCTGCAGCCGGGCTTCGACGCGGCGCGGCTGAGGGCCCTGGCCGAGGCCCTGAGCGGAAGCCAGCCGGCATGACGCCCGAGCGCCTCTATCTTTACGACACCACGCTGCGCGACGGGCAGCAGACGCAGGGCGTGCAGTTCTCGGCCCGCGAGAAGGTCGAGATCGCGCGGATGCTGGATGGCCTCGGCGTCGACTATATCGAGGGTGGCTGGCCCGGCGCCAACCCGACCGACAGCGAGTTCTTTGCCGACGCCCCCGCCACCCGCGCCGTGATGACGGCCTTCGGGATGACCAAGCGGGCCGGTCGTTCTGCCGCCAATGACGAGGTTCTCGCGGGCGTGCTGGACGCGCGGACGCCGGCTGTCTGCCTCGTGGGCAAGACCCATGTGCTGCATGTCACCGAGGCCCTGGGCATCGGGCTGGACGAGAACCTGGCCAATATCGGGGAGTCGGTCGCCCATCTGGTTGCCTCTGGGCGCGAGGCGCTGTTCGATGCCGAGCATCTGTTCGACGGCTGGAAGGCCGATCCCGGCCATGCGCTGGCCTGCCTGCGCGCGGCGCTGGGGGCGGGGGCGCGCTGGATCGTGCTGTGTGACACCAATGGCGGCACGCTGCCGGCCGAGGTCGCGCGGATCGTCGGCGAGGTGATCGCGGCAGGGATCCCGGGCGACCGGCTGGGCATCCACTGCCATGACGACACCGGCAATGCGCTGGCCTGTTCGCTGGCCGCCATCGACGCCGGCGTGCGGCAGGTGCAGGGCACGCTGAACGGGCTGGGCGAACGCTGCGGCAATGCCGATCTGGTCAGCCTGATCCCGACGCTGCTGCTGAAGCCGCCCTATGCGACGCGGTTTTCCACCGGCATCGACCGCGACCGGCTGCGCGACCTGTCGCGGCTGTCGCATCGGCTGGACGACATCCTGAACCGCGTCTCGCGGCGCGGCGCGCCCTATGTGGGCGCCTCGGCCTTTGCCCACAAGGCCGGGCTGCATGCCAGCGCCATCCTGAAGAACCCGGCGACCTACGAGCATGTGGATCCGGCGCTGGTGGGCAATGCGCGGGTGATCCCGATGTCGAACCAGGCCGGCCAGTCAAACCTGCGCGCAAGGCTGGCCGATGCGGGGATCGAGGTCGCGGCCGGCGATCCGGCGCTGGGGCGGATCCTCGATCTCGTCAAGCGGCGCGAGGATCAGGGCTATTCCTATGACGGCGCCCAGGCCAGCTTCGAGCTGCTGGCGCGGCGCGAACTGGGCAGCCTGCCGCGCTTTTTCGAGACCGACCGCTATCGCGTCACGGTCGAGCGGCGCCACAACGCGCGGGGCGAGCGGATCTCGGTCTCCGAGGCGGTGGTGGCGGTGCGGCTGGGCGATCAGCGCGTCCTGTCGGTCAGCGAAAGCCAGGATGCCGAGGGCGGCGACCGCGGCCCGGTCAACGCGCTGTGGCGGGCACTGGTCAAGGATCTGGGGCCCTATCAGGCGGTGATCGACCAGATGCACCTGGCCGATTTCCGCGTCCGCATCACCCAGGGCGGCACCGATGCCGTCACCCGCGTCATCATCGACAGCGCCGACCGGCAGGAACGGACCTGGTCCACCGTCGGCGTGTCGGCCAACATCGTCGATGCCAGCTTTGACGCGCTGATCGACGCGATCACCTGGAAGCTGATCCGCGACGGGGTCGCCCCGGCATGAGCCTTGACGCCTGCACCGAGGCCGTGCGCCAGCAGGACCCCGACCGCTTCGGTGCGGTGCTGGTCGCGGCGGCGGATCAGCGTCCGGCGCTGGTCACGTTGTACGCGCTGAACCTCGAGATCGCGCGGGCGCCGTTCCAGTCGGCCGAGCCGATGCTGGCCGAGATGCGCCTGCAATGGTGGATCGACCGGCTGGCCGAGATGGGGCGCGGCACGGCGCCGCCGCTGCATGACGTGCTGACGCCGCTGTGGCAGGAATGGGGCCGCGGCGCGGGCGAGTTGGCCGGGCTGGCCGAGGCGCGGCGGCGCGACTGCACCCGCGAGCCGCTGGCCGGCGTCGAGGCGGTGGTGTCGCATGTCGATGCGACGGCGGGCGCACTGATGTGGACGGCCGCGCAGCGCCTGGGCGCGCCCGCCGCCGCGCGCGGGGTGATCGCCGACCACGCCCTGGGCGCCGGACTGGCGGCCTGGCTGCGCGCCCTGCCGCAGTTGCAGGCGATGGGTCTGGGCCTTGCCGAGCCGCAGCCACAGATCCCGCTGCGTCTGGCCGGGCTGGCGCGGGAATCGCTGCGCCGCGCGGCGCGCAGCAGCCGGGCCGTGCCGCGCAGCGCGGCAGCCGCGCTGTATCCCGGCCCTCGCGTGCCCCGCTTCCTGTCCGAGATCGAGCGCGGCAACATCGACTGCCTGACCGCCACGCCAGAGATCACGCCCTTCCAGCGCCGCGCCTCGCTGGCGCGTCTGGCGCTGACCGGGCGCTGGTGGCGATAGCCGCGGGGCGGAGCCAGAAAGCCCTTCCCAAGCCCGCGCCGCTGTGGAAGGAATTGGCGAGGAGGCGTTTTCGCGCGGGCGGCAGAACCACGCCGTGACGCCGCCACCACGACGACGGGACCACAGGATCGCGGGACAGCAGGATGGCCAGACGAGGACTTGATCCAGAGGCACGCCAGGGCCTGACCCTGATCGCGCCGCCCTTCCTCTATGCCCTGGCAATTCTTGCCGCGCCGCTGCTGACGATCCTCGCCTACAGTTTCCTGACCGACGGCTATCTGGAGATCCTGCGCCAGGTCACACTGTCGAATTACGCGCAGGTGCTGACCGATCCGATCGTGCGCACGGTGATGCTGCGGTCGCTGTTCGTGTCGGGCATGGTCACGCTGGTGACGGTCGCTCTGGCCTTTCCGGTCGCCTACTACGTCAGCTTCATGGTGCGGCCCGAACGCAAGTCGATGTGGCTGTTCCTGATCACCATTCCCTTCTGGACCAGCTACCTGATCCGGGTGTTCCTGTGGAAGGTGATCCTGGGCTACAACGGCGTCATCAACAGTTCGCTGACCGGTCTTGGCATCATCGACGAGCCGCTGACCTTCATCCTCTACAACGTCAACTCGATCGTGCTGACGCTGGCACATGCCTATGCGCCCTTCGCGATCCTGCCGATCTTCGTGGCGCTGGAAAAGATCGACCGCTCGCTGCTGGAGGCCGGGCGCGATCTGGGCGAAAGCCGGCTGATGACCTTCTGGCGGGTCACGCTGCCGCTGGCGATGCCGGGGGTGATCGCGGCTGTGCTGATCGTGTTCATTCCGACCATCGGCGATTACGTCACGCCCGAACTGATCGGCGGCGGCAAGATCCCGATGATCGCCAACCTGATCCAGGTGCAGATGCTGGCGCTGGACAACCGGCCGCTGGGCTCGGCGCTGGCGGTCACCGCCATGCTGATCGTGGCCATCGTCAGCCTGCTGTTCCTGTTCCTCAACCGCCGCTTCCTGAAGGTGCGCCAATGAGCCAGCGACGCTTCGAGGGCAGCGGGCTGCGCGCCTATGCGATCTTCTACCTTCTGTTCCTCTATGCGCCGATCATCCTGTTGCCGCTGTTCGCCTTCAATTCGGGCACCATCATCGCCTTTCCGCTGCAGGGCTTCACGACCGACTGGTTCTCGCAGATGTGGGGCAACGCGACGCTGCGGCGGGCGCTGGCCAATTCGCTGACCATCGCCGTCTCGGCCTCGATCCTGGCGACCTGCCTTGCGATCTTCGCGGCCCGCGCCTCGACGCGGTTCGACTTTCCGGGCAAGGGCGGCATCATGGGCTTCATCCTGCTGCCGATGGTCCTGCCCGAGATCATCGTGGCCATGTCGCTGCTGGTGGTGCTGCTGGGCGCGGGGGTCGAGCTGTCGATCCTGACGGTGATCCTCGGCCATGCGCTGATCTGCATGCCCTATGGCATCGCCATCCTGTCCACCGCCTTTTCCAGCCTCGACCGCTCGCTCGAGGAAGCGGCCTACGATCTGGGCGAGACGAAATGGGGCGCGTTCCGGCTGGTGACGCTGCCGCTGGTCATGCCGGGGATCATCAGCTCGCTGCTGATCTCGTTCACGATCAGCCTCGACGAATTCATCATCGCCTTCTTCCTCGCCGGGAAAGAGCCGACCCTGCCGACCTACATCTTCAGCCAGCTGCGCTTTCCCAAGCAGATCCCGATGATCATGGCGCTGGGCACCGTGCTGGTCGCTCTGTCGATCGTCCTGCTGGCGATCGGCGAATATTTCCGCCGCCGCGGCATCGCGCGGATCGGCGGCAAGGATACCGGAGGCTTCCTGTGAGCGACGACCGCAAGCCCATGATCGAATGCCGCGACGTGCAGAAATATTATGGCGACTATCACGCGCTGCGCGGCATCGACCTGACCATCCGCGAGGGCGAGTTCTTCTCGCTTCTCGGGCCATCGGGCTGCGGCAAGACGACATTGCTGCGCACCATCGCGGGCTTCGAGGACATCAGCAGCGGCGCGGTGCTGATCGACGGGCGCCACATGGAGGACGTGCCCGCCAACCAGCGCCCCACCAACATGGTGTTCCAGTCCTACGCGATCTTCCCGCACCTGACCGTGGCGCAGAACGTGGCCTTCGGGCTGCGCCGCGACCCGCGCGGCAAGGCCGAAAAGGCGGCCCTGGTCGAGGAGGCGCTGGGCATGGTCGGGCTGGCGGGCTATGGCGGGCGCGCCGCCCATGCGCTGTCGGGGGGCCAGCGGCAGCGGGTCGCGCTGGCGCGTGCACTGATCCTGAAGCCCAAGGTGCTGCTGCTGGACGAGCCGCTGTCGGCGCTGGACCGCAAGATGCGCGAGCAGATGCAGGTCGAACTGATCAAGCTGCAGCGCCAGGTCGGCATCACCTTCGTCCTCGTCACCCACGACCAGGAGGAAGCCCTGGTCATGTCGGACCGCATCGCCGTGATGTTCGAGGGCGAGATCGCCCAGCTTGACGGGCCCGAGGCGCTGTATGCCCGCCCGGCGAACCGCCGGGTCGCGGATTTCATCGGCGTGATGAACTTCCTGCCCGCCCGGGTGATCGAGGATCTGCCCGAGGGCGGCGCGCGGGTCGAGGTCGCCGGGCTGGGCGTGGTCGATCTGCCCGCCCGCCAGATCAGCCGCGCCAATCCCGACGACCGCGCCGTGACGGTCGGCTTCCGCCCCGAGACGATGACGCTGATCGGCCCGGGCCAAAGCCACGGGCAGGCCCGCGAGACGGCGGCGACGATCGACGAGGTCGTCTATTACGGCGACATGACCTATTACGACCTGCGGCTGGACGGCGCCGCCCGGCTGGACGGGCAGGCGCGGACGGTGCGCATCTCGATGCGGAATGTCTTCGGACGCGACGTGCAGGACGTGGGCACCCGCACCCGGCTGGCCTGGTCGCCGGGATCGCTGGTGCTGTTCCGCTGACGGGTCGAACTTGCGCGAATAGCCTGCCGTAAAATCCTGATCCGAAAGATTTGTTGCCGCTATTCCATGCGCGGCGCGAGGCGGATCAGGATGCCGTCGCGGCCGCGGATCGTCAGCCGCGCCACCGGCACCGGCGCGGCGTCGCCCGGCGACAGGCGGAAGGCGGCGGCGATCCGGGCCAGCATCACCACCCCCTCGATCATCGCGAAGCCGGCGCCGGGGCAGGCGCGCGGCCCGGCCGAGAAGGGCAGATAGGCGGCGCGCGCGCTGGCCTTGCCCCCGGCGCTGTCCCAGCGGGCCGGATCGAAGGCGTCGGGCCGGTCCCACATCCGGTCATGGCGGTGCAGGTGCCAGGGCGACAGGATCACCTGCGCGCCGGGCGGGGCGCACCGCCCGCGCAGGGTTTCGCTGCGGGTCGTCTCGCGCACCATCATCGGCACCGGCGGATACAGCCGCAGCGCCTCGCGGAAGACCGCGCGGCTGGCGCGCAGCCCGGCGACGGCCCCGAAATCGGCCGTCAGGGCCGCGCCCTCGGCGGCGACCCGATCCTGCCAGTCGAGATTCCCCGCCAGCAGCCACAACGCCCAGGACAGCGCCGAGGCGCTGGTTTCGTGCCCGGCCAGAAAGAAGATCGCCACCTGGTCGACCATCTCGGCCTGGTCGAAGCGGCGGCCGGTGGCCGGATCCGGCGTGGTCATGATCTTGCTGGCCAGATCGTCTGGCGCGGTGCCCGCGGCGATGTCGGCCAGCCGCCGCGCGACCAGATCGCGGATCAGCGCGCGGATCTCGGCCGCGGTCTGGCGGGTGCGGCGCGAATGCCAGCGCGGCAGCCAGCGCGGCAGCGGCAGCAGCGCGGCCGGGTTGACGATGGGCTGGGCGTCCTGATGGGCGCGGAAGGCCGCAAAGACACGCGCGGCGATGCGATGCTCGATCGGCAGGCTGAACAGGGCGCGGAAGATCACGTCGGCGGCGGCGTGGCTGGCCTCGGGCTCGATGTCGATCTGGCCGGGCCGCAGGCGGGCGACCGCGGCCTCGGTCGCGGCCCAGATCGCGGGAAAGACCTCTCGCAGCCGGCCGCCCTCGAAGGCGGGGTCGATGATGCGGCGCTGCCGGGCCCATTCGGCGCCGTTGGTGACGAAGACCGAATTGCCCAGCAGCGGGGCCAGCCCCTCGCGCAGGCGGTTCGATTTGGGGAAATCGCCGGGGCGGTCCTGCAGGACCAGCCGCACCAGCGCCGGATCGTTGCACAGGAAGCTGTGGATCAGCGGGCTGCGGAACTCGGCCATCCAGGCGTGGAACAGCCGCGCGGGCAGCGCCGACAGCAGGTCGCGCCGAAAGCCACCCGCCAGCCGCAGGACCGAGCCGCGGGCCTCGCGCGCGGCGGGCTTGGGCGGGACGGGCGCGGGCGGGACGGGCTTGGGCGGGAAGGGCGCGGGCGGGATCACGCGGCCCTCCGCCGCCCGACGGGGCGGGCGATGCGGCCCGGCGAATGGCCGCGCCCGGCAAAGCGGTCGGCCAGCCGGCGTGGCCCCGCGGTGATGGAGAAGTAGTCGTAGTCGCCTGGCCGGTCGAAGGCGCAGAGATACTGGAAATGCAGCCGGAACCAGCGCCCGCGCAACCGACGCCGCGCCTCGGGCGACAGGGTGCGGGTGAAGGCCGCCGACAGCACCAGCGGCCACTGCTGGCCGGGCCCGGCCATGCCCGACACCGCCACCGGATCGCACAGGCCGAAGCAGCAGGCATCGCCCGGCGCGCTGACATCCAGCCAGAACAGGCCGGCGCATTCGGAGAGGAAGGCCAGATCCGCGCGCAGCCGCCCCGCATCGGGCAGGAACGAGGCCATCGGCACCACATGGCCAAGGGTCATCAGCGCCAGCGCCGGGCGGTCCGCGGGCAGCCCGCCCGCGCGGATCACATCGGCCAGCAGCGACACCGCCAGATAGGCCCCCGAGGAATGGCCGACCACCAGCACCTCGTCCACATCCTCGGCCAGTGCCTGCCGCAGCCGCGCCGCAAAGACGGCCAGACGCGCCTCGAGCGCGTCGGGATAGGCGCCGCGGTGGCGGGCGGTGAAGGCGTAGTCATGCATCAGGTAATAGGCGAAGATCCGGTGGTCCAGCCGCCGGAACAGCCACAGCACCGCCACGAGGACGGCGGTGCCCAGCGCGAGGCCCAGGCCCGCCCCGGCGATCCCGCCGCCCGCCAGCCGCGCCGCCGTGACGCCTGCAAGCCCGCCCAGCAGCTGCCCCGCCAGCGCCTGCGCCAGCAGCACCACGATGGGGTAGAGCGCGGCGATGACCGGCCCGCGCCGCAGCCCCATCAGGCGCAGCAGCGCGCCCGAGCCGATATAGGCCCAGGCGGTGCCCAGCAGTTGCAGATAGGTCGCTCCGATCCCGCCGCGCATCGAGGCCTGCACCAGGTCGTCCCAGACCAGCACCTCGAAATCGGCTTGGGCCTCGCCCTCGGGAAAGTGCCCGGTCGCGTGCCAGCCGAAGCCGGGCTGCCCCGGCCGTCCTTCGGTTGCGATGCCATAGCCGCTGATCGCCGCCTGACGTGCCGCCTCGCTGCGGAACAATTCGCGATAGCGCCGGGGCGGGATCGGATCGAAGCCCGGCACATAGAGGACCCGGCGGCGGAAAGGGGGCGTCATGCAGGGCCTCGGTGATGCTGGTTCAACTTACGCGCGACCGGGCCGGCGGGGCAAGCCTCAGCCGTTCTGCCAGCGCCCCTCATGCGCCTCGATGGCCGCGATCCGCTGGGCCGAGGGCGGGTGCGACAGCAGCCAGGCGGGCGCGGCGGGGCCGGCCCGGCCGGCCAGCTTGTCCAGCTTGCGAAACAGCGATTTCTGAGGCCCGGTGCCAAAGCCCGCGCGGATCATCAGCGCGCTGGCAAAGCGGTCGGCCTCGAATTCGTCCTGCCGCGACAGCCGGGCGGCGACCGCGCTGGCGACGAGGTTGGCGACCCAGCCGCCGATGCCGGGCAGAAAGCGGCCCAGCACCCCGGTCAGCGCCAGCCGGATGGCGTTCTGGCCGGCGAAGTCGATCATCCGCCGCCGCGCATGGCCGTGGGCGACATGGCCCAGCTCATGCGCGATGACGCTGGCCAGTTCCTCGGGGGTGACCTCGCAGGCATCCAGCTTGCGAATGAAGCCGCGGGTCAGGAAGATCCGGCCGTCGGGCGCAGCTAGGCCGTTCACCGGCTCGACCTCGTAGATATGGGCGCTGACCGGCGGAAGGTCCATCGCGGCGCCCAGGCGTTTCAGCACCGGGGTCAGGCGGGGATGGCGCAGGGGGGTGGATTTCTGGCGCAACTCCTGCTTCAGGCGCCACGCGGAAAAGAACCACATCGCGGCCAGATAGAGGATCAGCAGCAGGAAGGGTGTCAGCTTCAGCATCCGACCTATGTGGGGCCGGGGCGGCGCCGGGTCAATCGGCCCGCGCCCTCAGCCCAGCAGGCGCATCGCGCGGGTCAGCCCCTCGAGCGTCAGGGGCACCATCCGGCCTTCGAAGATGTCGCCGATCATGGCGATCGACCGGGTGCGGTGCCAGTGCCGTTCGGGAACCGGGTTCAGCCAGACGTGATCGGGCCATGTCTCGCAGGCCCGGCGCAGCCAGACCTCGCCGGGTTCGGGGTTCCAGTGTTCGTTCGCGCCGCCCGGCACGGCGATCTCGTAGGGCGACATCGAGGCATCTCCGACGAAGATGCATTTGTAGTCGCGGCCAAAGCGGTGCAGCAGGTCCCAGGTCGGCGTCTGTTCGGTCCAGCGGCGGCGATTGTCGGTCCACACGCCCTCGTAGAGGCAGTTGTGGAAATGGAAATGCTGCATGTGCTTGAACTCGGCCCGCGCCGCCGAGAACAGCTCGTCCACCAGCCGGCTGTGATCGTCCATGCTGCCGCCGACATCCAGAAACAGCAGCACCTTGACCGCGTTTCGGCGTTCGGGCCGGGTCTGCACGTCGATATAGCCATCCTCGGCGGTGGCGCGGATCGTGCCGGGCAGGTCCAGTTCCTCGGCGGCGCCATGCCGGGCCCATTGCCGCAACCGCTTCAGCGCGACCTTGATGTTGCGGGTGCCCAGTTCCACGCTGTCGTCGAAATCGCGGAACTCGCGCCTGTCCCAGACCTTGACGGCGCGACGGTGGCGGCTTTCGTGCTGGCCGATCCGCACGCCTTCTGGGTTGTAGCCATAGGCGCCGAAGGGCGAGGTGCCGGCGGTGCCGATCCATCTGCTGCCGCCCTGATGGCGGCCCTGCTGCTCGGCCAGCCTTTCGCGCAGCTTGTCCATCAGCGCCTGAAAGCTGCCGCTGCCGGCGATCTGGGCCTTTTCGGCGTCGGTCAGGATCTTCTCGGCCAGCTTTTCCAGCCAGTCGCGCGGGATCGCCTGTTCGGTGACCAGCGCCTCGACCGGGATCTGGTCCAGCCCGGCGAAGCTTTCGGAAAAGGCCCGGTCAAAGCGGTCCAGATGGCGCTCGTCCTTCACCAGGACCAGCCGCGCGAGGTGATAGAAGCCGTCGACCGTCCAGCCGGCGACCCCGGCCTGCATCCCCGCCATCAGGTCCAGCCACTCCGTCAGCGAAACCGGCACCCCCTGCCGGCGCAGCGCGTCGAGGAAGGGGACGAACATCAGATCATCCGGTCGAGGATCACGGTCGCGAACAGGCCGATGACCGCCAGCGCCAGCGCATAGCCCGCCGCGTATTGCGCCCGGTCGCGGCGATTGCCCCCCAGGCGGGCGGCGCGGCGCCAGCCCAGCAGGCCGCCGATGAGCATGGCAGCAATGACGATCATGACGCCCCCGATCTGTTGCACGACCCGCAGATAGACCCTTGCGCGCGGCCGTGCAACCGGCCCCCGTGCCGCAGTCGCGCGCGGGCGCCTGCCTTGCCGCGGCAGGGAGCAGCGGCTAGGTTTCGGGCGGCACCGCATGAGGGGAGAGGATGCAGGATTTCGGCAGCTATGACTTCATCGTGATCGGCGCCGGATCGGCCGGCTGCGTGCTGGCCAACCGGCTGTCGGCCGATCCGCGCCACCGGGTCCTGCTGCTCGAGGCGGGCGGCAGCGACAACCGCTTCTGGGTGCATGTGCCGGTCGGCTATCTCTATGCGATGGGCAATCCCGATCTCGACTGGTGCTACCGGACCGAGCCCGAGCCGGGGCTGAACGGGCGGCGGCTGAATTATCCGCGCGGGCGGGTGCTGGGCGGCTGTTCCTCGATCAACGGCATGATCTACATGCGCGGGCAGGCGGCCGATTACGACGGCTGGCGGCAGGCCGGCAATCCCGGCTGGGGCTGGGACGACGTGCTGCCGCTGTTCCGCCAGAGCGAGCGTCACTTCGGCCCCGCTGACGAACTGCATGGCGACCGGGGCGAATTGCGCGTCGAGCGGCAGCGGCTGAACTGGCCGATCCTTGATGCCGTGGCCGAGGCCGCGCAGGAGCTGGGCCTGCCGGCCTGCGCCGATTTCAACTGCGGCGACAACGAGGGCGTGGGCTATTTCCCGGTGACCCAGCGCGGCGGGCTGCGCTGGAACGCGCGCAAGGCGTTCCTGCAACCGGTGCTGGACCGTCCCAACCTGCGGGTCGAGACGCACGCCCAGGTCCATCGCCTGCTGCTGCAGGATCGCCGCGCGACCGGCGTGGTGTTCGAGCAGCAGGGCCTTGTGCGGCAGGCGCGGGCGCGGGGCGAGGTGATCCTTGCGGCCGGTGCGATCAACTCGCCGGCGCTGCTGGAACTCAGCGGCATCGGGCAGGCGGGGCGGCTTGCCGACCTGGGCATCGCGCCCGTCCATGACCTGCCCGGCGTGGGCGAGCATCTGCAGGACCACCTGCAATTGCGCACCGTGTTCCGGATCAGCGGGGCGCGCACACTGAACGACCGCGCCCGGACCCTGTGGGGCAAGGCCGGGATCGCGCTGGAATATGCGCTGTGGCGGCGCGGGCCGATGGCGATGGCGCCCAGCCAGCTGGGCATCTTCGCGAAATCCTCCGAGGCGCTGGCGACCGCCAATCTGGAATACCATGTCCAGCCGCTGTCGCTGGAGGCCTTTGGCGATCCGCTGCATGATTTTCCGGGGCTGACCGTCTCGGTCTGCAACCTGCGCCCGGAAAGCCGTGGCAGCTGCCATGTCACCTCGGCCGATCCCGCGGCGGCCCCGGCGATCCGGCCCAACTACCTGTCCACCGAGGGCGACCGGCAGGTGGCGATCGACAGCCTGCGCCATGCAAGGCGGCTGATGGCCACGCGCCGCATGGCCGCCTTCGCCCCGCACGAGATCAGGCCCGGCGCGCATCTGCAAAGCGACGCCGATCTGGCCGGGGCGGCGGGCGATGTCGGCACGACCATCTTCCACCCGGTCGGCACCACCCGGATGGGGCAGGACCCGATGGCGGTCGTCGATGCCCGGCTGCGCGTGCACGGCATCGAGGGGCTGCGCGTCGCGGATGCCGGGATCATGCCGGCGATCGTGTCGGGCAACACCCATGCGCCGGTCACGATGATCGCGGAAAAGGCCGCCCGGATGATCCTCGAGGCGGCGCGCTGATGCTGTCGCGGCCCCCGCGGCCGTGCTAGTCTGGCGCCGATCCGCCCAAGCCGAGGTGCGCCATGCCGACCCGTCGCCGTCTCGTCCAGATCGCGCTTGGCACGACCGCGCTGGCGGGCTGCGGCCTGGCGGGCGGTGCGCTGCGGCCCGGCCCGCCCGCGCCTCTGCCCGGTCTCGGCATCGACGCGCATCTGCATCTGTTCAACGCCACCGACGTTCCGGTGATGGGCTGGCTGGATCAGGTCGATTTCACCACCGAGGGAGGCGGCAGCCTGCCCGATGCCACCCGATCGCCGCTGATCCGGCTGATCGTCGCCTTCATGGCCAACGGCACGCGTGACGCGGGCGAGGAGCTGGCCCGCCTGCCCGCCAATCTGGCGCGGGCGTCGGACCGCGAGATGCGCGAGGACGGCGTGGCGCGGCTGGCCGATTTCCTTGCGGACTACGAGGCAGAACGGCTGGCCGTCCCGCCGCCCGGCGCGCGGATGCGGGCGCTGCCCGCCGCCGAACTGACCCGCCGCGCCGAGGACCAGCAGCTTTTCGCGGATCTGGCCGCGGCGGCCGGGCTCGACCGGGCCGAGATCCTGGCCGAGCCTCTGCCCGCCGACGGCGCGGCGCCGGCCTCGCGCAGGACCGCCGCCGCGCCGCCCCCGCCGGTGGTCGCCGAGGACCCGGCGCGCAGCGCCCGCGCCATCGCCGAGGGTCTGTTCGATCCCCGCAACCAGGCCGGCGATCCGGTCAAGGAGACGCTGTCGGGCATGATCCGCTGGGCCGAGCTGATGACCCGCGACCGGGCCCGCATCCTGCAGCAGGCCGCCAGCCTTTACGGCCGGCCCGGCGAGGTGCAGGTCTTCTGCAACCACCTGCTGGACCTTTCGTGGTGGCTGAAGGGCAACGAGATCAAGCAAAGCGACCCGGACGACCTGATCCGCCTCTTTGCGGCCCTGTCGGCCCGGCGCAGCGACGTGCTGGTGCTGAATTTCGCGGGTTTCTGCCCGCTGCGCGCCGCCATCGAGGGCGAGGTCGCCCATGCGCGGCTGCGCCGGGCAATCGACGAGCACGGCTTTGCGGGCGTCAAGCTGTATCCGCCGATGGGCTTCCGGCCGCTTGGCAATGGCGATGTGGGCTTTGGCCATGCAAGGCGCGCGCCCCCCGGCGGTGGCGCCGCGCTGGACCGCGAATTGCGCAGGCTTTACGGCTGGTGCCTCGACAACGACCTGCCGGTGGCGGCCCATGCCTCGGCCAGCATGGGTGCGGGGCCGGGCACTGCGGCCTATTCCGCGCCCTGGCTGTGGCGGCCGGTGCTGCGCGAATTTCCGGGCCTGCGGGTCAATCTGGCGCATTTCGGCGGCTTTGGCGGGCATGGCCTGCCGGAATGGGAGGGCCAGCTGTCCGCGATGCTGGGCGAGTTTCCCTCGCTGTATTTCGATACCGGCTTCTGGACCGAGACGCTGCAGGGCGCGGCGGCACGGCCGGGATCGCTGGCCACGACCCGGCGGCTGCTGGCCAGCACGCCGGGCGCGGCCCAGCGGATGCTGTATGGCAGCGACTGGTCGATGATCGCGCGGCTGCCCGGCCACCCCGCCTATCTGGCCGGCATCCAGCGATTCCTGGCCGATCTGCCGGTGGCCCCCGCGCAGGCGCAGGCGGTCATGGGCGACAATGCCCGCCGCTGGCTGGGGCTGGATCGCGAGGGGCCACAAAGCCGGCGACTGGCGCGGTTTTACGGCGGCCATCCGGTCTGGCGGCGGCTGTTCCCCGCGCCCGGCGGGGGCTAGTCCGCGCGGCCCTGCGCCAGCATCTGCCGGAAGGCATGCCAACTGGCCTTGGGGCTGCGCGCCATGCTGTCGTAATCGACATGCACCAGCCCGAAGCGCGGCCCGTAGCCGAAGGCCCATTCGTAGTTGTCCAGAAGCGACCAGTAGAAGAAGCCGCGCAGATTGACGCCCTGCGCCAGGGCCTCACGCGCGGCGCGCAGATGGCCGGCGATGAAGTCGATCCGCGCTGGGTCCGCGGTGACATCGGCGCCCGGCTCCAGCGCCATGCCGTTCTCGGTGACGAAGATCGGCAGGTCGCCGACATGGTCGCGCGACAGCCGCAGCAGGAATTCGGCCAGCCCCTCGGGGCGGATCTCCCAGCCCATCTGGGTCTTGGGCAGGGGGCCGGCCACGCTGCGGTCGTTGGGCCACAGCCCGGGCGCATGAGCGTGCAGGCCGCGCGTGTAGTAGTTGACGCCCAGCCAGTCCAGCGGCTGCGCGATCAGGCCCATATCGTCCTGCCAGCCCTGCGGCAGATGCGGGCCGATGCCGGCCAGCGCCGCCTGCGGATAGCCCTGGCCGGTCAGCGCGCGGATGAACCACTGGTTGTAGATCGCGTCATGGGTGGCGGCGGCCTCGGCCGATCCGGGGATGTCGTCGGCGGGATGCGCGGTCTCGAAGTTCAGGACGATGCCGAGATCCTGCGCACCCTCGGCCCGCAGCGCGGCCATCGCCGTGCCATGTGCCAGCAGGACATGGTGCATGGCCCGGCTGGCGGCGCGGATGTCGCGCAGCCCCGGCGCGTGATGGCCCAGGAAATGCGACAGCCAGGCGATGCACCAGGGCTCGTTCAGGGTGGCGGTGCTGGCCACGCGGTCGCCAAGCCGGGCGTGGACGGCAAGCGCATAATCGGCGAACCATCCGGCTATGTCGCGATTGCGCCAGCCGCCCCTGTCGGCCAGCGCCGCCGGCAGGTCCCAGTGATACAGTGTCAGGAACGGCGCCAGCCCGCGCGCCAGCATCCCGTCCACCAGCCGGTCATAGAAATCCAGGCCCTCGGGGTTCGGCCGGCGTCCGTCGGGCATCACCCGCGCCCATGAGGTCGAAAAGCGGTAGGCGCCGAAGCCCGCGTTCCGCATCAGGTCCAGATCGGTTTCCCACAGGTGGTAATGGTCGCAGGCCCGCGCGCCGCTGCTGTCATCGGCGATGTTGCCGGGCGTCGCCGCGAAGCTGTCCCAATGCGAGGGACCGGCGCCGCCGAAGCCCGCGCCCTCGATCTGGTAGGCGGCGGTGGCCGCCCCGAAGACGAAGCCGGCGGGAAAGTCGGATCTGGGCGGCAGCATGGCGGACCTCCTCTGGTGGCGCAAACATGCTGCCATGCCCGGGTCGCGGGCGGAAGGGGTCAGGCGCGCGCCACCCGGCGCCCGGCAAGCTGTCGCCACAGGAAGGACGCCACGAAGAGCCCGGTCAGCACCAGCACGATCGTCGGCGCCGGGGCGCTGTCCAGCCAGAAGCTGGCCCAGACGCCGCCCAGACCCGCAAGAACCGCCACCGCGACCTACAGCATCCCTTGCAGCCGGCGCGTGACGAGAAAGGCGATCGACCCCGGCGCGTTCAGCAGCGCGACCGACAGGATGATGCCCACGGCCGACAGCATCGCCACCACCGCCGCCGAGATCATGGCAAGCAGCCCGTAATGCAGCCAGCGCACGCTCGGCCCGGAGACCCGCGCCTGCACGGGATCGGAGGCCAGCATCGCGAAGTTGCGCCATTTCAGGATCAGGATGACCGTGACCGCCGCGCCGATCGCCCCGGCCGAGGCGAAATCGGCGCGACCGACGCCCAGGATGTTGCCGACCAGGATGTGATCCAGATGCGCGTCGGTCGGGATCTGGGTGTAGATCACGATGCCCAGGCCGAACATGCCCGACATCACGATGCCCAGCGCGGTGTCCTGCCGGATGCGGCTGTTGGCGTCCGGATAGCCCGCCGCCAGCGCGCAAACCATGCCGGCCGCGAAGGCCCCCGCCAGCAGCGGCACCCCCGCCACATAGGCCAGCACGATGCCGGGCAGCACCGCATGGCTGATGCCGTCGCCCATCAGCGACCCGCCCTTGAGCACCAGAAAGCAGCTGAGCAGCGCCGAGGGGATGGCGATGATGACCGCGACCAGCGCGGCCTCGGCCATGAAGGAATAGGGGAAGGGCGCCAGCAGCAGGTCCATCAGCGCGGCTCCAGCGCGGCACGGGCGCGGGCCCGCGCCGCCAGCGCGCCATGGGTCGGCGCGAAGGTGAAGACGCCGAGGAAGATCAGCGTCTGCAGCACCACGATCACGCCGCCGGTGGCCCCTTCGAGAAAGAAGCTGACATAGGCGCGGCTGGCAGAAGTCAGCGCGCCGATGGCCACCGACAGCACCAGAAGGCGCGGGAAGCGGTCGGTCAGCAGATAGGCCGTCGCGCCGGGGGTGGCGACCATCGCGATGACCAGGAAGGCGCCGACCGTCTGCATCGCCGCCACCGTCGAGGCCGCCAGCAGGGTGAAGAACCGCACCCGCAGCCGGATCGGCTGCAGCCCCACGGTCCGGGCATGGGTCTCGGCGAAGAACACCGCCATCGGGTCGCGCCATTTCGCCAGCAGCACCGCCATCGAGACGCCGCCGATGAGGGTCAGCTGCCAGGTGTCGGCCGGCGAGATGGCGAGGTTGTTGCCCATGGTGATCGCCTGCAGGTCGACCGAGACCGGGTCGAGCGAGACCATGAACTGCCCCAGCCCGAAGAAGCTGGTGAAGATCAGCCCGATGATCGCATCCTCGCGCAGCCCGGTGCGGCTGTTGAGAAACAGCATCGACAGCGCCGCAAGCCCGCCGGCGAGGAAGGCCCCGAGCGCGAAGGGCAGGCGCAGAATCGCAGCGCCCGCGACGCCGGGCACGATGGCATGGGCCAGCGCGTCGCCGATCAGGCTCCAGCCCTTGAGCATGAGATAGGCCGACAGGAAGGCGCAGACCGCGCCGACCAGCGCCGAGACCCAGATGGCCTGCGCCATGTAGCCATAGGTGAAGGGGATCAGCAGGGTCTCAGCCATGGCGGCAACTCCTTGCGTCCCGCGACGGCCGGGGGGCCTGCTGTTATATCCCAAAACTCCTGATACCTCTGTCCCAAAAGGTTTGATCTGAGAAGACCCATTAACTTCTCGCGCTTATCAGATATCGTCTCTGTCCTTCTCAGGGCAGGTCAGCACTGTTTCCGTGCCCACCGGTGGACGGTGGCGTGGCTGATATGGCGGTCTGGCGGGAAGTGACTAGCGACCTCTGCCGCGATCTGGTGATATGTCAGGCGGTCCAGGCGGGCGAGGATGAAGGCTTGCAGCTCGGCATCGGTGTCGATGATCGGCGTGCGGCCGGGACGATGCTCGCGACGGTGCTGTGTCGGCAGCACGTCGCAGCTCGGAAGCTGTGACAGGGAATGTTGCAGTAGCTCGTCGCGCAGGTCGTTAATGGCGGATTCAAGTCGTGTCATCGTCGCCCGCATCACATTGATTTCGGCCAGCGCGGTGTCGATCTCTGTCAGGCGGTCGGACATGTCGGGCCTCAGCTGCAAGCCTTTATCAGGGCGGTGAAGGGTCAGTTGAATTTTCACCGCGCCGCTTCGGCCCTCGACAGGGACAGTTGGCCCCAAACCGTCGCGGCGCGGTGACTGTGCCGACCGGGCCCGCTACCCGGCCCGCACATTCCTATTTCAGATCGTCGGGCGACAGCCCGAGCTGTTCACAGATCGCCCGCGCAGCGGCGCTGCCCGGTCGGCCTCGGGCATCGTGGCTGGCGTCTTGCAAACGGCTGGGCCGGTGCAGGTGCGCGTAAGCGGGGCTGGCGGTCGCAACGAAGCTGTCGAAACTTGCCTGATCCTGCGTGCAGAGAGCGAACGCCCAGTCCCGCATGGCGGGCGTCAGATATCCCGCGTTTATCGCCTGTTCAACCTTCGCCTCGGCCGCGCGCGCCGCGCAGTCCCTGTCGGCGCCGTTGCGCTGTTTCAGCAGATCGGCCACGGCCTCGATAGGCACATAGCGGGCCGGATCGGGCGCGCCCTTCGCCTTGATCGCATCGAGGATCGCGTCGGCATCCGTGCCGGCATCCAGGCCAAGGGCTTCGGCGATGCGCGAGAGGTCGGAGGGGGCGTCGGTCATGGTCATCTCCTGTTCGGAAAGGGCGGTCAGGGCGAGATTGGGTCGGTGCACCAGTCCCGCACCGATCAGGCGCAGAACCTGGCCGGTTGTCGGGTGATAATGCAGGACCGGCGACAGGAACCGATATTCGCGATTGGCAATCATTTCGGCGGCGCGGGCTGTCCATTCGACCTTGCCCCAGATGCCGTCCTCGCGCGCTTGCAGGCTCTTGATCCATCCAGCGGCCGGAAGCGGCCCGCCATGCGATTTTGGCTTCTCGCTTTCATGGTCATAGTCGACAGGCAGATCGCCACCCTTTGCCGAGCGGGTGATGAGCTGCGCCGGATCGTCCAGGCGCCATCGCCGCCCGTCGCGGCCGTTGACCGCCCCGACCGGCAGGATGTGCACCCAATCAGGCGCGGCCTTCGCGGGCAGCTCGACGGCTTCACAGATTGCGGTGCTGTCGGTCATGTCAGCCGCCCAGATACGGGGTCACGACGATTTCTGCGGTGCCTTTCCAGGGGTTCGAACCGCCGCCATCCTGCGTTTCGGTGTTCAGCAGGTGGAACGCCGGCTCTTCCAACTGGGGCGGAACGACCAGGACGTTCGGTCGGATGCCTAGCGGGCGTCCCTGATCGCCGGTCAGCGTCTGCATCTTGGCCCGGATCGCAGCATAATTGGCAGCGGTCAGCGGTTGGCGACTGGCATGGGCCAGTTGCCAAAGGCCAAAGCCTGCGTTGGCGCGCGCCCGAACGCCATACAGGAAGTTGTCGGTCATGAAGACGCGTTCGTCATTCAGCCGGGTGACGTTCTGAAACTCGTATTTCTCGCGCTCTTGCCAGATGATCGGACGCACCGCCCGCGAGGTATCCAGAAGATACCAGGCCGGCCCCGTACCGGTATCAAAGTTGCTGACCGGCGAATAATTCTCGCCGTCGATAACAATGGCACCGTCGGGGTCGAGCACCGGGTGATCGGTGTCGAAGAAGTTCTGACCGTCAAAGCAAAGGGTCGTGGTGCC
>NZ_JAVAMQ010000060.1 GCF_030732095.1 Paracoccus spongiarum
TCGTGGACAAGACCGCCAACAAGGCGCGGGGGCGGAAATGAACGCCATGACCCCGATCACCGCATCCAACGCGAATTGCAACAGTACGGATGCCACGTCCTGCCCCGCCGACTGGCCCGCCCAGCGCCTGGAAGAAGCGCGCGGCATTGTCGCCGATTTCGTCCCTCACCCGGACAGCCTGATCATCCTCGCCTGCCGCGCTATCGCTGCGCACAGTCCTGACCCGCAAGAATGCCGCGAAGCACTCGCTCTGGCCGGTCTGCTGATCGCCGTGTCGAACCGCAAACCGAAAGGCGGTGACGCATGACCCGCCGCACCCCTGAGGCTGACATTCAGCGCGCCATCGTCCACATCCTGCGCATCGTTCTGCCCCGCGATGCCATCATCCACCATTCCGCCAATGAGGTGGGCGCAGGAGGCAAAGCCGCTCGCCAACACCAGGCGATCCTCACCGGCATGGGCGTGTTTCCGGGCTTCGCCGATCTGATCGTCCTGACCGGCGGTCAGGTGCTGTTTCTGGAAGTGAAAAGCCCGTCAGGCCGTCTCAGCCCGGCGCAGAAGGCGTTTCGCGACATGGTGAAAGCCCAGGGCTTTGGCTGGGCGCTGGTGCGCTCGGTCGAGGACGCGCTGGGCGCCTTGGCCGATCACGGCATCACCACGCGCGTCCAGGCCATGAACGCGCGCAAGCGACACAACGCCAGCGCTGCACTGCGGAGGAAAGCCGGATGAGCCATTTCGCGACCAACTGGGCCATCCTGCAGCGCGGGCTGAAGCCTTCGACCAAGATCGTCCTCTGGCATCTCTGCGACCGGCACAATCCCGATTTCGGCTGCTTTCCGACTCAGGCGCGGCTGGCGGCGGATTGCGAGATCAGCCGGTCCGCCCTGAACGACCATCTCCGCAAGCTGGAACTGGCCGGTCTGATCCGCCGCTGTGCAAGCGTCGATCCGGTGACAAAGCGCCAACAACCGACCCGCTACATTCTCGGCTTCGAGGAAGGGTTCGACGACCCTGAATCCGAGCCGTCTCCGGAATTCGGACATGGCGATTTTCCCGGGTTTTCAGAGAATGATCCTGACGGCGAAAGCTGTCCAGTGTCGGCCAATGCCGTGAACCCGTGTCCGGAATCTGCACACGGAGCCGTGTCCGGATTTCGGGCAAAGCCGTGTCCGGAAAATGGCGATTCCCGTGTCCGGAATCCGGACACTAACCCTGTAAGAGAACCATTAAGGGAACCAGTAAAGGAGGAGGAGGGCGCGCGAGCGCGCGATGATCGATTTGAAGAGTTTTTTGGCGCGCTGCTCGACGCCCTCGGTTTTGACACCAACGCCGGTCTTCCGGGCTGGTGGCAGGGCTGGCCG
>NZ_JAVAMQ010000061.1 GCF_030732095.1 Paracoccus spongiarum
ACGATCGGCCATGTTGACCACGGCAAGACGACTCTGACGGCTGCGATCACGAAGTATTTCGGCGAGTTCCGCGCCTATGACCAGATCGACGGCGCGCCCGAGGAGAAGGCCCGCGGGATCACCATCTCGACGGCGCATGTGGAATACGAAAGCGACGCGCGCCACTATGCGCATGTCGACTGCCCGGGCCATGCCGACTACGTCAAGAACATGATCACCGGCGCGGCGCAGATGGACGGCGCGATCCTGGTGGTGAACGCGGCCGACGGCCCGATGCCGCAGACGCGCGAGCACATCCTGCTGGGCCGCCAGGTCGGCATCCCCTACATGGTCGTCTACCTGAACAAGGTCGACCAGGTGGATGACGAGGAGCTTCTGGAACTGGTCGAGATGGAGGTGCGCGAGCTGCTGTCCTCCTACGACTATCCGGGCGACGACATCCCGATCATCAAGGGCTCGGCGCTGGCGGCGATGGAAGGCCGCGACAAGGAGATCGGCGAGGATTCGATCCGCGCGCTGATCGCCGCGGTCGACGAGTACATCCCGACGCCCGAGCGCGCCGTGGACCAGCCGTTCCTGATGCCGATCGAGGACGTGTTCTCGATCTCGGGCCGCGGCACCGTGGTCACCGGCCGGGTCGAGCGTGGCGCGGTCAACGTGGGTGACGAGCTGGAGATCGTCGGCATCCGCCCGACCAAGAAGACCACCTGCACCGGGGTCGAGATGTTCCGCAAGCTGCTGGACCGCGGGGAGGCGGGCGACAACATCGGCGCGCTGCTGCGCGGCGTGGACCGCGACGGGGTCGAGCGTGGCCAGGTGCTGTGCAAGCCCGGCTCGGTCAAGCCGCACACCAAGTTCGAGGCCGAGGCCTATATCCTGACCAAGGAAGAGGGCGGCCGCCACACGCCGTTCTTCGCGAACTACCGGCCGCAATTCTACTTCCGCACGACGGATGTGACCGGCACCGTCAAGCTGCCGGAAGGCACCGAGATGGTGATGCCGGGCGACAACCTGAAGTTCGAGGTCGAGCTGATCGCCCCGATCGCCATGGAAGAGAAGCTGCGCTTCGCCATCCGCGAGGGCGGCCGCACCGTCGGCGCCGGCGTGGTCTCGAAGATCATCGAGTGATCGCCGCCGAAAGCCGCCCCAGGCCGCGGCTTTCGGGACAACG
>NZ_JAVAMQ010000062.1 GCF_030732095.1 Paracoccus spongiarum
CATTGAGGAACCTCGTTGAGAATTCGATAAAATACACGAGACGGACTGAGGTGCCGCGCATCGACTTGCATTGGTTTGTTGATGGAAACTCTCTTGTGCTTCAGGTGTCTGATCAAGGAATTGGCGTCGCAGAGGATGATGTACCGGCTCTCTTTCGAGAAGGGTTCAGGGCTAGAAACGCGTTGCGTGAAGCAACGCGTGGGAATGGGCTCGGCCTGTGTGTAAGCAGACGTGGGCTGAATGCATACGGGGGCGATATGAAGTTCTCTGGTCGACCTCAGGGTGGAGAAGGATCCATCTTCACCATAGTTCTGCCTCTATTGAACCAATCGGAGAAATCATGACTGTGCTTAGACCAGCGTACGTTATAGATGAAGAGGCGCACTTTTCCGAGATTATGGCGACAGCGCTAAGAATCTGCGGGTTTAACGTGACGCAATGCTTTGATGCCACAAGTGCCTGGAACCTAATTTTAGCTAATCCGGAGCAAAGTTCACGCGCTTTGATGTTCATCGATATGGCTTTGGAACCTGGTGCTGATGATCAATTATTCTCGCTGTCGGCGACAGACAACTTCATGACGACCGGTCTCGTCCTCGCCAATTGCATTGTGCGAGAGAAAATTGTTGATGATGCACGTAGGAGCAACATCGTTTTGTACTCTGCTCATCAGAAGACTCAGTTTTGGTCAAAAGTCGACAGGTTCTGTTCTGACCATCGGGTTAGAAAGTGGCAGAAGCGGGCAGATGCTGATCTTAAGGAGATTTTCGAGTTGGCGGCCAACTATGTCGAATGATGATGGAGAGGTGATCAAGTTGCTCGGGTTCACCATTCCCGATATTGTGGGCCTGAGTTTGGGCTTTATGGCAGCCGTTCTTGCCCTAATTGCCGTTTTTGCGACAATCGTAATCTACTTCTTGGGCAAGAGGCACTCAGAGCATTTGAAGGAAGTTGAACTGGCGCGAAGAGCTCTACTGGATGAGACTGCGATCCTTCAGAAGAGAGTCATGACGAGCGCGGATCTGATTTCAGAAGTTAATCTCGGCTTCGATTTGATTAGAAGACTTACAGCCCTTCGCTCGCAACTGCAGGGGATTGAGAATAC
>NZ_JAVAMQ010000063.1 GCF_030732095.1 Paracoccus spongiarum
GATGCTCGCCATGTTCCAGAAGTCGTAAGGAGTAGGGGCATATGGAATACGGATTCACCACGGCCGCCTATGTGGTCGCCGCCGTGCTGTTCATCCTCGCCCTGGGCGGCCTGTCGGGTCAGGAAAGCGCCAAACGGGCCATCTGGTACGGCATTGTCGGCATGGCCCTTGCGGTGCTGGCGACTCTGTTCGGGCCGGGCGCGGGCAACTGGCTGCTGTCCGTCATCATGATCGCCATCGGCGGTTCGGTGGGCTGGGTCGTCGCCAAGCGCGTGCAGATGACCGAAATGCCACAGCTGGTCGCGGCGATGCACAGCCTCGTCGGTCTTGCGGCCGTGTTCGTGGGCTTCAACGCGCAGATCGAACTGGCCCGCGTGCTGCGGATCAAGGCCGAAGGCGTCGCCCACGAATTCCAGGGCTTTGCCGCCGTGCTGGCGCACAAGACGCCGGCCGAAATCGCGATGCTGAAGATCGAGGTGTGTCTGGGCATCTTCATCGGCGCCGTGACCTTTACCGGATCGGTCGTCGCCTTCGGCAAGCTGGCCGGCAAGGTGGACGGAAAGCCGAAAAAGCTGCCGGGCGGACATATGCTGAACGCCGGCGCGATGACGCTGTCGATCCTGTTCGGCATCCTGTATTTCACCGGCTTCGGATCGGGCGTGTTCTGGCTGATCCTGGTGACGCTGCTGGCGTTCTTCATCGGCTATCACCTGATCATGGGCATCGGCGGCGCCGACATGCCGGTGGTGGTGTCGATGCTGAACAGCTATTCGGGCTGGGCGGCGGCGGCGATCGGCTTCACGCTTGGCAACGACTTGCTGATCGTGACCGGCGCGCTGGTAGGCTCGTCCGGTGCGATCCTCAGCTACATCATGTGCAAGGCGATGAACCGCCATTTCGTCAGCGTCATCCTGGGCGGCTTTGGTGGCGAGGCCGGCCCCGCGGCCGCTATCGAGGGCGAGCAGGTCGCCATCGACGCCGACGGCGTGGCGGCGGCGCTGAACGAGGCCGACAGCGTGGTGATCGTGCCGGGCTATGGCATGGCCGTGGCGCAGGCGCAGGGCGCGGTCAGCGAAT
>NZ_JAVAMQ010000064.1 GCF_030732095.1 Paracoccus spongiarum
AATGCTCGCCATGTTCCAGAAGTCGTAAGGAGGCAATGATGGAATACGGATTCACGACCGCGGCCTATGTGGTCGCCGCCGTCCTGTTCATCCTGTCCCTTGGCGGGCTGTCGGGACAGGAAAGCGCCAAGCGCGCGATCTGGTACGGCATCGTCGGCATGGGCCTTGCGGTGCTGGCGACGCTGTTCGGGCCGGGCGCGGGCAACTGGCTGCTGTCGGCCATCATGATCGCCATCGGCGGCGCCGCCGGCTGGGTGGTCGCCAAGCGCGTCCAGATGACCGAGATGCCGCAGCTGGTCGCGGCGATGCACAGCCTGGTCGGCCTTGCCGCCGTCTTCGTCGGCTTCAACGCCCAGATCGAACTGGCCCGCGTCATGCGGATCCGGGCCGAGGGCGTGATCCAGGAATTCGAGGGCTTTGCCGCCGTGCTGGCCCACAAGACCCCGGCCGAGATCGCGATGCTGAAGATCGAGGTTTTCCTGGGCATCTTCATCGGGGCGGTGACCTTTACCGGGTCGGTGGTGGCCTTCGGCAAGCTGGCCGGCCGCGTCGACGGCAAGCCCAGGAAGCTGCCGGGCGGGCACATGCTGAACGCCGGCGCGCTGGCACTGTCGATCCTGTTCGGCATCCTCTATTTCACCGGCTTCGGGTCGGGCGTGTTCTGGCTGATCCTGGTGACGCTGCTGGCCTTCTTCATCGGCTATCACCTGATCATGGGTATCGGCGGTGCCGACATGCCGGTGGTGGTGTCGATGCTGAACAGCTATTCGGGCTGGGCGGCGGCGGCGATCGGCTTCACGCTGGGCAACGACTTGCTGATCGTGACCGGCGCACTGGTCGGCAGTTCGGGTGCGATCCTCAGCTATATCATGTGCAAGGCGATGAACCGGCATTTCGTCAGCGTGATCCTGGGCGGCTTTGGCGGCGAGACCGGACCGGCCGCCGAGATCGAGGGCGAACAGGTCGCCATCGACGCCGACGGCGTGGCGGCGGCGCTGAACGAGGCCGACAGCGTGGTGATCGTGCCGGGCTATGGCATGGCGGTGGCGCAGGCGCAGGCCGCGGTCAGCGAAC
>NZ_JAVAMQ010000065.1 GCF_030732095.1 Paracoccus spongiarum
TGCTGGCGTCGATGCCGTGGCCAGCGCCTTCCGGCCGAAGCCGGTGCTGGTGCATGATGCCGGGTCACAAGACGATCAGCCGCGCGAATGTGCCTGATCAATCTGATGGCAAGGAGGCGCTGGGCGCTTAGCCTGCGCTACGCGTCCCCTTGCAGCGATCTCCAGATCGGCCCCAGACGGCGGCGCAGGGTGCGTTCGTCCGGAACCTCGCCATTGGGAGATTTCTCAGCGAACCATTCCTGCGCGATGGCGATCAGTTCGGCCTGTGACGCGGGAACACCCTCGAAATGCACACGCCGGATCAGCATGGCGAAGAGCCCTTCCCAATCGTACCGGTTCGGCGCGCCGGTGCCAGACGACCGGCGCAGAACGTCGTGATCGGTTTCGAACTGATGCACGTCGTCCGACATGATCAGCAGATCGTCGAGCGACACCTCGATGGGGTCGGCTGGACCTGACAGCCAGATCCAGTCCTCCTGTCCAAGCGGTCGAATACGCCTGACGGCGCGGCGTGCCGTCTCGCCACCGTTGTTTCTGAACAGGCCAAGAATATCCGTGACCGGCACGGCGACGAAGCCTGACATGAAACCTGCGCCATGATGAACCGGTTCGATGGCCATCGCGATGTCCAGCTTTCCGACGGCCGCCCATCCGGCAAGTTCATCGAGGCTGCAGCCCCAACGGATGGCTGTTTCCTGAATGGTGAAGAACGCGCGCGGCGGCAATGGCATTGGTGTCGTCTCCCTGTACTTCCGGCGCTGAAACCGTTCTTCACGGCGATCAACGCCTGCCTCTTTCCTCTCACGTCAGGACACAACTCTCCCGGTCACGGGCTTTGACAAAGCCCGCGTCGCTCGACCGCATCCGGCGTGATTGGGCAGCTTTGTTCACCACCGGGACGCGACTTGTCCAGCCGATTTGACTGGGGATAACCGCGTCTTTGTTCTTGACATGTTCCAGCCCCAACAAAGGCTGAATCTGACACCGGCGACCGGCAGAACCGGTTCTGCCGGTCGCCGGATTTTGCCTCTTGACAGCCTGTTTCGCAGTGCATGCGCG
>NZ_JAVAMQ010000066.1 GCF_030732095.1 Paracoccus spongiarum
TGCGCATGCACTGCGAGACAGGCTGTCAAGAGGCAAAATCCGGCGACCGGCAGAACCGGTTCTGCCGGTCGCCGGTGTCAGATTCAGCCTTTGTTGGGGCTGGAACATGTCAAGAACAAAGAGTCGGTTGTCCCCAGTGAAATCGTCTGGACAAGTCTCGTTCTGGTGGTGAAGAAGTCGGCCAATCACGCCGGATGCGGTCGAGCGACGCGAGCCTTTGCAAGGCCCGTGATCGGGAAAGCTGTGTCTGCGCGCGAGAGGATTGAGGCAAGGCGCTTTGGGATCGGAAGAAGGGCAGCCCAGCGCCTACGAGCAGGGAGACGAAAGAAGATGGGATTGCCGCAACGCACGTTTTTCACGGTTCAGGAAGTTGCGATCAGATGGGATTGCAGCCTCGACGATCTGGCGGGTTGGGCCATCAACGGAAAGCCCGAGGTCGTCATGGCGATCGAGCCGATCCAGCAGAACGGGACGATTCTGTCAGGGCTGGTCGTGGTGCCCGTGGTCGATATCCTCAGCATGTTCCGGCGCTGGGCCAGCGGGCCGCAACGCCGCGTGATCCGGCGGGTTCGACCAATTGGCCAGAAGGACTGGGTGATGATCGCGGATCCCGAAAATCACATCACCGTCGAACCCTCCGACCTGCTGATCCTCGCGAGTGAGGTTTACGAGTTCGAGATTGCTCACGGTCTCGCCAAGCGCGCGGCAGATCCGGGCGGTGCGCCATCCCGCTATGACTGGGAAGGTCTTTATATCTCGCAGATGGTCCGTCTGCACGAGGATGGCCTGCCTGCAACGCAGGGTGAATGGGTTGCGGAAGTTCAGGACTGGTTCGCAAAGACCTCTCCGGGTCGCGAGATACCTGATGAGAGTACGATCCGAAGGCGACTGACCCCGATCTGGCGGGCGCTGCGGGAAACCCCATAGCGCCCGTTGCGAGAGGCCGACGTTTGGTCAGGCGCTTTTGCGCGCCTGATCATCTTGCGCCCCGGCATCATGCACCAGCACCGGCTTTGGCCGGAAGGCGCTGGCCACGGCATCGACCCCGGCG
>NZ_JAVAMQ010000067.1 GCF_030732095.1 Paracoccus spongiarum
GTGAATCCAGCGTGGTAGCTGGGATGCATGAGCAGACCCACACCCGCAACCTACAGGACCAAGAACTGGCCAGCCTATAACGAAGCGCTCAAGCGCCGTGGCTCGCTGACAATCTGGTTCGACCCTGAGATGAGCTGGGATGGCGCGCCGACAGGCAGGCGTGGCCGCCAGCAGAGCTACAGCGACGCCGCTATACAGAGTGCCTTTCGATGAAGGTGCTGTTCGGGATGGGGCTCCGGCAGACAACCGGCTTCGTCGAAAGTCTGCTGCGACTGCTTGGCCTCGACTGGACGGTGCCCGACTTCAGCACGCTGTCGCGCCGCCAGAAGACCCTGGCCGTCAATATCCCGTATCGCGGCTCCAAGGGTCCGTTGCACCTGCTGATCGACAGCACCGGCATCAAGGTCGAGGGCGAAGGCGAATGGCACGCTCGCAAGCATGGTGGTCCCAAACGGCGTGTGTGGCGCAAGCTTCACCTCGGGATTGACGAGGAAACGCTGGAGGTCCGCGCTGTTGAGATCACCGGGAGCCACATTGGCGATGCACCGGTTTTGCCCGACCTGCTCAGCCAGATCCCGGCGGACCAGGAAATCGGCAGCGTCACGGCAGATGGGGCCTACGACACACGCAAATGCCACGATGCCATCGCTGACCGCGGCGCCCACGCGTTCGGGCACTCTCTCGAACCGATGGCGTTCGTGCCCTCACTCCCGCCCCGCAAGAACGCCAAGCCATGGAAGACCGTCACCGCCGGCGCGGTCGCCCGAAACGAGGCCCTGCGCGCATCGAAATACCTCGGCCGTGCCCTGTGGCGGCGATGGAGCGGATATCACCGCCGAAGCCGCGTCGAAACGAAGATGCATTGCGTGAAACTGCTGGGCCAGCGGCTCATGGCGCGGGACTTCGACCGACAGGTCGCCGAGCTACAGGTCCGCATCGCCGTCCTGAACGGCTACACCGCGCTCGGCATACCCGTCACGGAAGCTGTGGGATAAGTCCGTCTGGGGAAAGGGGAACCTCGATGTTCAGCCGA
>NZ_JAVAMQ010000068.1 GCF_030732095.1 Paracoccus spongiarum
TAGCAGGCTGCTGAAGAAGTCGGCCCTTGGCCCGGTTCGAGGAACATGATTCACCCTTCGCAGGCTTTGGCGAGGGTGATGATGCGCGGGACGGACGAGGCGAGCAGGTCGCTGTTCAGCTATGTCGACTTGGAAGCGCGCATCCCCGCGCGGCATCCGCTGCGCAAGATCCGGCAGGTGGTGAACGACGCGCTTGCGAGCCTGGATGCCGAGTTCGAGGCGCTTTACACCGATTTCGGCCGGCCCTCGATCGCGCCGGAACGGCTGATCCGCGCGAGCCTGATCCAGATCCTGTTCTCGGTCCGCTCCGAGCGGCAGCTTATGGAACAGATGCAATACAACCTCTTGTTCCGCTGGTTCGTCGGCCTCGGGATCGACGATCCGGTCTGGGTCCCGACCGTCTTCACCAAGAACCGCGACCGGCTGCTGACGACCGACATGTCGCGCAAGGTGATGGCGGCGATCCTAGCCCACCGCGAGGTCGCGCCGCTGTTGTCGGACGATCACTTCTCGGTCGATGGCACGCTGGTCAAGGCCTGGGCTTCGATGAAGAGTTTCCAGCCCAAAGCCATCGGCACGCCGCCCGACGACGATCCGGGCGACCCGCCCGGACCCGACGCGACTGCTGAAGACCTGACCGAAGCAACCGAAGCCGAGACCGACCCGATGCCCCGCCCCACCCGCCAAAGCCGCAATACCGAGGTCGATTTCCGGGGCGAGAGGCGGTCCAACGCCACCCATGCCTCGACCACGGACCCCGATGCGCGGCTCTACAAGAAGTCCCCCGGCACCGGCGCCATGCTGTGCTTCATCGGCCACGCGCTGATGGAGAACCGCGCCGGTCTGATCGTGCAGGGCGACCTGACGCAGGCCGATGGTCATGCCGAACGGCGCGCGGCAATGGACATGATCCATCGCCATTCCCCCGGATCGACCCGGCAACTGACACTGGGCGCGGACAAGGG
>NZ_JAVAMQ010000069.1 GCF_030732095.1 Paracoccus spongiarum
AACAACGACATTCATGTGCTCTCCGCGCTTCACGCGGGCGACCCGCTGGCGACCCCGAATGTCTGCCGGATCGCCAAGAACCATGTCGGCGGCTGGCTGGGCGCCTTAGCCACCTCGACCGGCAATGCGACCATCGACGGCGCCGACTTCGGCCGCTGCAGCGCCGAGACGCGGGCGGTCGTGCAAGGGGATGTGGATCTCGGCACGATCCGGGGCGCCTTGACGACACGGACGGCGCGGCGCCGGTCACGGACGCGGCGATCACCGCATGGGCGACCTCGCAGATCGCGTTGTCCGTGAGCCGATCGGGCAATTCGATCACCGTCGATGGCGCAGCCCTCGGCATCCACGGCGCCGGGCTGGATGCGACCGGGCGCGATGCGGCATGGGCCTGGGCCAACAGCCATATACCGCAGGAGCCGGAACCATGATCTTCCCCATCGTCCTTCACCGCCGCCTCGACGGCGCAAAAGCCCGCAACTGGCCCGGCCTCGTCCTGCTCGACCCCGACGCAAGGCTCCCCGCGGCGGTCCTGGCCCAGCAAGCCTGGGAGGCCATGCAAAAGGCAAACCCGGTCAACCTGCTGCGTACACGGCTGTCGGCCACCGGGCGCCGCGAGATGGAGGTCATGGGGCATGAATGCGGGGTGCAGGCAGCCTGCCTCATCCATGACCGCGATCCCGCCGAATATCGTGTCGCCGAGGCGGACCGGGTGAAGGGCGGCTATGACGGCCTGTTCGCCGCCGTCACCCGCGCCCAGCTGCGGGCGGCCATGGAGGCGAGAAGCGACGAGGCGAGGCGGTGGGTCCGCCAGCACCGGGACCGGCTGGAGGAGTGGTCCCGACGGGGCCGCGACGGCGTCAGACGGGTGTCAGGAAATCGGCCCGGCGAGGGAAGCTGACGGAAAAGTGTCGCCCAGAAG
>NZ_JAVAMQ010000007.1 GCF_030732095.1 Paracoccus spongiarum
ATTGCGGAAGATGCGCCATTCTAGCGACGCCCCTACCGGTCGTTCATTCCCGAATTGTCTTCCGAAGATCGCGGCGACGCCACTTTCCCCGTCCCGTTCAGCGTGTTCCGCCGTCCGGTGAAGGGGTATTTACGGATGGGGGCCGGAACCCGCAAGAGGAAAAATGCGAAACCCCGGAAGATTTCGCACAACCTTCTGACAGAAAAGCAGAAATTCGTGACAGCGTCGTGACGGTGAAAGGCCCGCGACTCTCCTGCTCGCCTGCCCGGTGCCAGGATTCGCGCGGATTTCGGGAGGTTGGCCGGCGGATTCGCTGTCCGGCGACTCGCAAGGACGCCAAGGCTGCCACGGGTTCCGCCAGCAACGGGGCGTGGAATCGCCGCCGGCCGGGCGACAATGCAAAAGGCGCGCCCCGAGGGACGCGCCTTGCAGCAGTTGCGATGCCGAAATGCTCAGCGCTTCGAGAACTGGAAGCTGCGGCGGGCCTTGGCCTTGCCGTATTTCTTTCGCTCGACCACGCGGCTGTCGCGGGTCAGGAAGCCTGCGGCCTTCAGCGCGGCGCGCAGCGAGGGTTCGTGCAGCTGCAGCGCCTGGCTGATGCCGTGCTTGACCGCGCCCGCCTGGCCAGAGAGGCCGCCGCCCTTGACGGTGGCCTGCACGTCATACTGGCCGGCCACGCCCGCCACGTCGAAGGGCTGGCGCAGGATCATCTGCAGCACGGGACGCGCGAAGTAGTCGTTGATGTCCTTGCCGTTCACGGTGACCTTGCCCGAGCCGGGCTTGACCCAGACGCGGGCGACCGCGTCCTTGCGCTTGCCGGTGGCATAGCTGCGGTTCAGGTCGTCGCGCTGCGCCTCGCGGCGCGCGGGGGCCTCGGCGGTCGCGGCGGCGGCGGTGCCCGAGACGGCCGATTTCAGATCGTCGAGGGTTTTGATGTCTTCGGCCATAATCACGCGCTCCGGGTGTTCTTGGCGTTCAGGACCTTGACGTCCAGAACTTCGGGCTGCTGCGCCTCGTGCGGATGCTCGGTGCCCGCATAGACGCGCAGATGGGTCATCTGCTGCTTGCCCAGCTTGTTGCGGCTGATCATGCGCTCGACGGCCTTGATCACGACGCGCTCGGGATGGGCGCCTTCCAGCACCTGGCGGGCCGTGCGGTGCTTGATCCCGCCCGGATGGCCGGTGTGCCAGTAGTATTTCTTGTCGTCACGCTTGTTGCCGGTCATCTGCACCTTGTCGGCGTTGATGATGATGACGTTGTCGCCCATGTCCATGTGCGGCGTGAAGGTCGGCTTGTGCTTGCCGCGCAGGCGATTGGCGACGATCGTGGCGAGGCGGCCCAGAACGACGCCCTCGGCATCGATCAGGATCCACTTCTTCTCGATCTCCGCCGGTTTCGCGGTATAGGTTTTCATGTGTCGTCCCTTCAGGGTCGGTGTGCAATTCGAGATGGCGGTGTATCGAAGATCGCGGCTGCAAGGTCAAGACCGGCGATGTCGCAAAAATCATTGTATTTCAGCTACTTGCGAAATAGGTATCAATATACCGCATGCCAAACCCCCGCCTGGCTAGGCTTTTGGCGGAATCGAATAGGTCATCGAGCTGCGCGCGACCGGCAGTTCCGACCCCTCCGAGAAGATCAGCGCCTCGCCGACCGCCAGCACACGCCCCAGCTTCAGCAGCCGGCACTCGGCGATCAGGGCGCGCCCGGCCTCGGGCTTGCGCATGAAGTCGATCGAGGCGTTCGTGGTCACCGCAAGGGCCACCGGACCCAGCCGCGCCAGAATCGCGCAATAGATCGCCAGATCGGCCAGCGCGAACATCGACGGGCCGCTCACCGTGCCGCCGGGGCGCAGATGCGCGTCATCGACCGACAGCCGCGCGGTCAGGCGCTGCGCCTCGACCTGCTCGACCCGGTAGCTTCCCGCGACCTGCGGAAAGTCCCGCGCGAGAAAGGCGTTCAGCGCCTCGGCGTCCATGATGATCTGCATGCTTTCCCCTTGCCCCGTTCCCCCCTAGGCTTCCGCGCAAAGGGAGGAGAAGACAAGATGCAGGACCTCGTGCTGCGCGACGATACCGGCCATGTGGCCCGGTTGCGGCTGAACAACGGCGCGCGCTTCAATCCGCTGTCGCTGGAAATGATCGATGCGCTGGCCGATGCCTTTCGCCTGATCGCCTCGGACGATCGCATCCGTGCGGTGATCCTGGCAGCCGAGGGCAAGGCGTTCTCGGTCGGCCATGACCTGCGGCAGATGCAGCGGGCGCGCGCCGATGACGATGCGGGCCGCAGGGCCTATGAGGCGCTGTTTGCGCGCTGCGCCGGCATGATGCAGATGATCCCCGACCTGCCGCAGCCGGTGATCGCCGAGGTTCAGGGCGTGGCCACGGCCGCCGGCTGCCAGCTGGTCGCATCCTGCGATCTGGCGATCGCGGCCGACACGGCGCGCTTTGGCGTCAACGGCGTCGATATCGGCCTGTTCTGCGCAACCCCGATGGTCGCGCTGACCCGCGCCGTGCCGCCCCGGGCCGCGTTCGAGATGCTGGTGACGGGCGACTTCATCGACGCGACCCGCGCGCGGGACCTCGGGCTGGTCAACCGCGTCGCCGCGCCTGCGGATCTGCCCGCGCAGGCGATGCACCTGGCGCAGCAGATCGCGGCCAAGCTGCCGGCGGCCGTGCGGATGGGCAAGCGCGCCTTCCACGACCAGTTGCGGCTCGGCTTGTCCGAGGCCTACCACCATGCCGGCGGCACGATCTGCGAGAACCTGATGCTGCCCGACACCGACGAGGGCATTGCCGCGTTCCTCGAAAAGCGGCGGCCGCGATGGGCCGGGGACTGATCCGGAGCCCTCATGGCGCGGTCCAGTTCTGTTCGACCACCGCCTCCATCGCGACGTAGCTCGTGGTCGCATTGATGTGGGGCAGCGCCGAGATCCTTTCGGCCATGATCCGGCGATAGCCCGCGATGTCGCGCGACCGCACCTTCAGCAGATAGTCGAAGCCGCCCGCGATCATGTAGCATTCCTCGACCTCCTCGATGGCGCGCACCGCCGTGTTGAACTGCTCCAGCGCCTTCTGCCGGGTATCGGTCAGGCGCACCTCGACATAGGTCACATGGGTCAGGCCCAGCTTCAGCGGTGACAGGATGGCCCGATAGCCGGTGATCAGGCCCATCTCCTCCATCTGCCGCAGCCGCAGGGCAACCGGGGTCTTGGACAGCCCGACCTTGCGCGCCAGTTCGGTGATGGGGATACGCGCATTCGCCACAAGCTCTGCCAGGATCTTCCGGTTGGTGGCGTCCAGAATGTCGTCCACGATCTGCCAATCCCCGTTTTTGTAAGCCGTATGACCACGATACTGGCTGAAATTGGTCACATCGTCCATCCGTGATCCGGTATTCTGCGCCAATGCAGCAGGAGACCGCCATGACCCAGACCGATCTGTCCGCCTTCACCACCGACGCCAAGTTCCGGCCCGAAGACAACCTGCTGCCCGAGCTGGTCGCGCAGGCAGGGCTGGATGAAAAGGCCCGCGCGGCGATCACCGCCCGCGCCGCCGATCTGGTGCGCCGCATCCGCAGCGAGGCCAAGCCGACGCTGATGGAACATTTCCTGTCCGAATACGGGCTGTCCACCCGCGAGGGCGTGGCGCTGATGTGCCTGGCCGAGGCGATGCTGCGCGTGCCCGACAAGATGACCATCGACGCGCTGATCGAGGACAAGATCGCGCCGTCGGACTGGGGCCGGCATCTGGGCGAGGCATCGTCCAGCCTGGTGAATGCCTCGACCTGGGCGCTGATGCTGACCGGCAAGGTTCTGGACGACGACCAGCCCGGCATCGCCGGCACGCTGCGCGGCGCGATCCGCAGGCTGGGCGAGCCGGTGATCCGCACCGCCGTCACCCGCGCGATGAAGGAGATGGGCCGGCAATTCGTGCTGGGCCAGACCATCGACGCCGCGCTGGACCGCGCGCGTGCGCAGGAAGCGCAGGGCTATACCTACAGCTATGACATGCTGGGCGAGGCCGCGATGACCCAGGCCGACGCCGATCGCTATGCCCGCGAATACGCCACCGCCATCAAGGCGATCGCCGGCGCCTGCACCAAGGGCACCGTCCGCAAGAACCCCGGCATCTCGATCAAGCTGTCGGCGCTGCATCCCCGCTATGAGGTCGCACAGGAAGATCGCGTGCTGGCCGAACTGGTGCCCGTGGTCCTGAATCTGGCGCAGCAGGCCAAGGCCGCCGGGATGGGCATGAACATCGACGCCGAGGAACAGGACCGGCTGGTGATCTCGCTCAAGGTGATCGGGGCGGTGCTGTCCGATCCCTCGCTGGCGGGCTGGGACGGATTCGGCGTGGTGGTGCAGGCCTATGGCAAGCGCGCGGGCGCCGTCATCGACTGGCTGTACCAGACCGCCAGCGATCTGGACCGCAAGATCATGGTGCGGCTGGTCAAGGGCGCCTATTGGGATACCGAGATCAAGCGCGCGCAGGTCGAGGGCTTTCCCGACTTCCCGCTGTTCACCAACAAGACCGCGACCGATGTCAGCTATATCGCCCATGCGCGCAAGCTGATCGGCTATGCCGACCGGATCTATCCGCAATTCGCGACGCACAACGCACAGACCGTCGCAGCGGTGCTGGAAATGACCGGCGGCATCGACTTCGAATTCCAGCGCCTGCACGGCATGGGCGAACGGCTGCATGACATCGTTCTGCGCCAGACCAAGGGTGCCTGCCGCATCTACGCCCCTGTCGGCGCGCATCGCGACCTGCTGGCCTACCTGGTCCGCCGGCTGCTGGAAAACGGCGCCAACAGCAGCTTTGTCCACCAGATCGTCGATGAGAACGTCTCGCCCGAAGAGGTTGCCCGCGATCCCTTCGGGGCACTGTCATCGGCCCGCGCCCCGGCCGGCCTTGCGGCGCCTGCGCACATCTTCGGCCAGGGCCGGACGAACTCGACGGGTTTCGACCTGACCGACGAAGCCACGCTGGCCCGGATCGGCGCCGCGCGCGACGTGGCGATTCCGGATGCCGGACCGATGACCGTGTCCGCGTCCAGCGGCACCGCCCGGCCGGTGCTGAACCCGGCCACCGGTCAGCCCGTCGCGCAGATCACCGAAGCCGACGCCGCGACGGTGGCACAGGCGATCGCCGATGCCCGGCCCTGGTCCGCCCCGCCGGCCGAGCGTGCGGCAACGCTGCGCCGCGCCGCCGATCTGTATGAACAGGAATTCGGCCCGATCTTCGCGGCCCTGGGCCGCGAGGCCGGCAAGTCGCTTGCCGATGCCGTGGGCGAACTGCGCGAGGCCGTCGATTTCCTGCGCTTCTATGCCGCCGAGGGCGAGGCCCGCGACCAGGCGCCGCGCGGCGTCTTTACCGCGATCAGCCCGTGGAACTTTCCGCTGGCGATCTTCACCGGGCAGGTTGCCGCGGCGCTGATGGCCGGCAATGCCGTGCTGGCGAAGCCCGCCGAACAGACCCCGCTGATCGCCGCCATCGCGGTGCGGCTGCTGCATCAGGCCGGCGTGCCCGCCGCGGCCCTGCAACTGCTGCCGGGCGATGGCGCCACTGTCGGCGCGGCCCTGACCTCGGACGCGCGCGTCAACGGCGTCGTCTTCACCGGCTCGACCGACACCGCCCGGATCATCGCCCGCGCCATGGCCGCGACGATGCCCCCCGGCACGCCGCTGATCGCCGAGACCGGCGGGCTGAACGCCATGATCGTCGACTCGACCGCCCTGCCCGAACAGGCGGTGCGCGACATCGTGGCTTCGGCCTTCCGCTCGGCCGGGCAACGCTGCTCGGCGCTGCGCTGCCTTTATGTGCAGGACGACATCGCGCCGCATGTGATCGAGATGATCAAGGGCGCGATGGATCAGCTGCGCGTGGGCGACCCCTGGCATCTGGCGACCGATGTCGGCCCGGTGATCGACGCCGAGGCGCAGCAGGGTATCGCCGCCTATCTCGACGCCGGCAAGGGACGTGTCCTGCATAGCCTCTCGGCCCCGCAGCAGGGCCATTTCATCGCGCCCACGCTGATGAAGGTGGGCGGCATCGAGGATCTGGAACGCGAGATCTTCGGCCCGGTCCTGCATGTCGCGACCTTCCGCAACCGCGACCTGCCGAAGGTGATCGCGCAAATCAACGGCCGGGGATTCGGCCTGACCTTCGGCCTGCACACCCGCATCGATTCGCGCGTGCAAGAGGTGACCGAGGCGATCCATGCCGGCAACCTCTACGTGAACCGCAACCAGATCGGCGCTGTCGTCGGCAGCCAGCCCTTTGGCGGCGAGGGCCTGTCGGGCACCGGACCGAAGGCTGGCGGCCCGCTGTATCTGGCACGCTTCTTCGCCCCCGAACCGCCGCAAGCCGCCGGCGCGGCCGCAACGGCGCCCAGGGCCCAGACCCTGCCCCGGCAGCGCCTGATGCCCGGCCCCACCGGCGAGCTGAACCAGCTGACCCTGCTGGCGCGCCCGGCGATCCTCTGCGCAGGCCCCGGCCGCGATGCGGTCGAGGCGCAGGCCCGCGCCGTCGAGACACTGGGCGGCATCGCGCGCCGCGCCGAGGCCGAGCCGTCGCCCGAGAGCCTCGCCGCGACGGACGACATCTCGGCGGTGATCTGGTGGGGCGACGACGATCGCGGCCGCGCCTACGCCAAGGCGCTGGCGGCGGGGACCGGCCCGATCCTGCCGCTGATCACCGCGCGGCCCGACCTGGCGCATGTTGCCCATGAACGGCATCTCTGCGTCGATACCACGGCGGCCGGCGGCAACGCCGCGCTGCTTGCCGGCTGAGGCGAGGCGGGCGCCAGGGCCCGCCTAACCGACTGATATGGCTACGCGATCGTCAAGCATCGTTTACAAGCGCCATGGTTCATCCTAGGAAGCTTGCGCAGCCCCGACCGGGCTGCGCGGCCCAGGGGCGACCGATGATCTATGCCGCCACGACCAGGATCGCCGAAGGCGCTCTGCGCCTTCGCGCCCGGCTGTCACGCTCGGACAGCCTGCGCGAACGGCTGGTCGGCGGCGCACCGCCCGCCGCGGCCGACATCTGGGTGCACGGCGCCTCGGTGGGCGAACTGACATCGGCCCGTCCCATCATCGAGGCGCTGGCCTCGGACCTGCGACTGATCGTGACCACCAACAGCGAAACCGGCCGCGACATGGTGGCGGGCTGGGGATTGTCCGCGCGCCTTGCGCCGCTGGACCTGCCGGGGGCGCTGGACCGGTTCCTGAACGCCGTGACGCCCGCCCTGCAGATCACGCTGGAGAACGAATTCTGGCCGCTGCGCTCGCGGCTGCTGGGCCAGCGGGGCATCGCGCAGGCGATGATCGGCGCGCGGATGTCGCAACGCTCGGCCACGCTGTGGGCGCGGTTGCCCGGGGTCATCCAGCCGATGCTGCAACGCCTTGCCGCCGTCTCGGCGCAGGATGGCCACAGCGAGGCGCGGCTGCTGCAACTGGGCCTGCCACAGGCCGCGCTGCTGCCACGGCTTGACCTGAAGCTGCTGACCCCTGCCCGCATCGCGCCGCCCGAGGACAACGCCCTGCGCGACCGCACCCTGCTTGCGGCATCGACCCATGAGGGCGAGGAGGCCGCGGTTCTGGACGCCTGGATGGCGGCGCGTCGCGAGCATCCCGACCTGCGCCTGATCCTCGCCACCCGGCATCCGCAACGCGGCGACGAGGTGGCGGCGCTGATCGTGGCGCGCGGCCTGCCGCTGGCACGAAGATCGGCGGGCGCGGCCGCCACGACCGATCCGCTGTTGCTGGCCGACACCCTCGGAGAGATGGATCGCTGGTATGCACAGGCGGGCATCTGCCTTGTCGGCGGCTCGCTGACCGACCGGGGCGGGCACACCCCGTGGGAGCCGGCGGCCCATCGCTGCGCGATCCTGACCGGCCCGCATGTCGGCAACTTCCTCGACGCCTACGCGGCGCTGACCGAGGCGGGCGCCGCCCGGCAGGTATCGGCAGGGGATCTGGCGGCGATACTGGCCGCGCTGCGCGCCGATCCGGCGGTTGCACGGCGCATGGGCCGCGCGGCACGCGATGTGCTGGACGATCGCACAGGCGCACCCGGGGCCCTCGTCGACCGCCTGCGCGATCTTGCGCAACGCCCTGCCAGATCCGATATGAAGGGGAGATGACAGGGAAAACGTCATGATCCGCTATGCCTTGCGCTGTGACAAAAGACACGACTTCGATGGCTGGTTCCGCTCGTCCGAGGGGTTCGAGTCGCTGCGCCGCGCGGGGCAGGTCGTCTGCGCGCAATGCGGATCGACGCAGGTCGAAAAGGCGCTGATGGCGCCCGCGGTCCCGAAGGAGGCGGCCGACCAGCCGGCCGCGCCCGCCGCGCAACCCTCGTCGCACCCCCTGTCCCGGCCGCGTTCCGCCGCCGAGGCCGCGCTGGCCAGTCTGCGCCGGCATGTCGAGGCGAACTCCGACTATGTCGGCATGAACTTCGTGGCCGAGGCCCGCGCCATGCACGAGGGTGCGGCGCCGCATCGCGCCATCCATGGCGAGGCCCGTCCCGACGAGGCGCGCAAGCTGATCGAGGACGGCGCCCCGGTCGCGCCCCTGCCCTTCTTGCCGCGCCAGAAATCCAACTGACACACGCCGCCGGACGGCCCTCGCGCGACCATATGGGCCTTGCCCTTTCCGCACACCGCCCATAAAAGCCGCGCCGACGCGCAACTGTGAGGCTGGAGGCCCGTGATGCCGCTTCTGGTGATGAAATTCGGCGGCACCTCGGTCGCCGATCTGGACCGGATCCGGAACGCCGCCCGCAAGGTTCAACGCGAGGTCGACCGCGGCTATGATGTGATCGTCATCGTCAGCGCCATGTCCGGCAAGACCAACGAACTGGTCGGCTGGGTGGAACAGACCTCGCCGCTGTTTGACGCCCGCGAATATGATGCCGTGGTCAGTTCCGGCGAGAACGTCACCGCCGGGCTGATGGCTCTGACTCTTCAGGAGATGGGCGTGCCGGCGCGCAGCTGGCAGGGCTGGCAGGTGCCGATCAACACCACCGCCGCCCATTCCGCCGCGCGCTTCGAATCGATCCCCCGCGCCAATCTGGACCAGAAATTCGCCGAAGGCTTCAAGGTGGCGGTGGTCGCCGGCTTCCAGGGCCTTGGCCCGGATGGCCGCATCACCACGCTGGGTCGCGGCGGCTCGGACACGACCGCCGTGGCCTTCGCCGCAGCCTTCGCCGCCGAACGCTGCGACATCTATACCGATGTGGACGGCGTCTACACCACCGACCCGCGCATCGCCTCGAAGGCGCGCAAGCTGCCGAAGATCGCGTTCGAGGAGATGCTGGAACTGGCCAGCCTCGGGGCCAAGGTCCTGCAGACCCGGTCGGTCGAACTGGCGATGCGCTACAAGGTCCGGCTGCGCGTGCTATCCTCGTTCGAGGATTCGGACGAGAATTCCGGCACGCTGATCTGCGATGAGGATGAAATCATGGAATCGAAAGTCGTCAACGGTGTCGCCGCCTCGCGCGAGGAAGCCAAGATCACGCTGGTGACCGTGGCCGACCGGCCGGGCATCTCGGCCTCGATCTTCGCGCCGCTGGCGGACGCCGGTGTGAATGTCGACATGATCGTGCAGAACATCTCGGAGAAGGATTACGAGGATCACCCCGGCTCGGTGACCGACATGACCTTCTCGGTGCCGATCAATCAGGTCGAGCGCGCCAAGAAGGCGATGGAGGAAGCCAAGGCCGCCGGGCGCATCGCCTATGACGAGCTTGTCGTCGATACCGACGTGGCCAAGGTCAGTGTGGTGGGCATCGGCATGCGCAGCCATACCGGCGTCGCTGCGCGAATGTTCAAGGCGCTTGCCGATGAAAACATCAACATCAAGGTCATCGCCACCAGCGAGATCAAGATTTCGGTGCTGATCGACCGCAAGTATATGGAACTGGCGGTTCAGGCGCTGCATGATGCCTTTGGCCTCGAGGCGGCCTGAAATCACTTCCGAGGAACCGTTCCGCCACATGGCGCGCGGGGCTGTCGCGACAGCAAGGGCAGGCACGCGATGCAAGACCGCAAGAACAGCGATTCACGCAAGCTGCTGCGGCGGCTGAAGGCCATCCTTGCCGCGCCCGGCGGCGGGCAGGACCGGCTTGACCAGATCACCCACCACATTGCCGACTCGATGGGCACGCAGGTCTGTTCGATCTACCTGTTCCGCGATGCCGACACGCTGGAACTCTGCGCGACCGAGGGCCTGCGCGCCGAGTCAGTCCACCAGACGCGGTTGCGGCTGGGCGAGGGCCTTGTGGGCCGCGTCGCCCGCACCGGCCGCTATGTGAACAGCGCCAACGCCCCGGCCGAGCCCGGCTTCCGATTCATGCCCGAAACCGGCGAAGAGGTGTTTCCCAGCTTTCTCGGCGTGCCGATCCAGCGGGTCGGAGAACGGCTGGGCGTGCTGGTCGTGCAGTCGCGCGATCAGCGGCTTTACAGCGACGACGAGATCTGGGGCCTCGAGGTCGTGGCAATGGTCCTGGCCGAAATGACCGAACTTGGCGCCTTCCAGGGCAGTTCGTCCGACAGCATGCCGCAGGGCCATCGCTTTCCCCTGATGATCCGCGGCGGCACCGGACAGGAGGGCGCGGCCGAGGGCTGCGTCTGGCTGCACGAGCCGCGCGTCGTGGTCTCGAACCCGGTCGGCGACGACCCCGAAAAGGAACGGGCCCGCCTGCGCGACGGGGTCGAGCGGTTGCGCAGCACCGTGGACGGCATGGTGGCGGCCGCCGACATGGGCGGCGGCGGCGATCATGCGGCCGTGCTGGAAGCCTACCGCATGTTCGCCCATTCGCGCAGCTGGCTGAAGCGCATGGAAGAGGACATCCGCCTGGGCTTGTCCGCCGAGGCCGCGGTCGAGAAGGAACAGTCCGCCGCCCGCGCGCGGCTGGAAATGTCGTCGGACCCCTATCTGCGCGACCGCCTGCACGATCTGGACGACCTGTCGAACCGGCTGCTGCGGATCCTGACCGGGCAGGGCAACGACACCGGCGCGACCATGCCCGAGAACCCGATCCTGGTCGCGCGCAACATCGGCCCCGCCGAATTGCTGGAATACGGCAGGCGGCTGAAGGGCGTGGTGCTGGAGGAGGGATCGGTCGGCAGTCACGCGGCGATCGTCGCCCGCGCGCTGGCAATCCCGCTGGTGATCCATGCGCCGCGCATCACCACCGAGGCGCTGAACGGCGACCCCATCCTCGTGGATGGCGACCAGGGCATCGTTCACCTGCGCCCCGAGGAATCGGTCGCGACCGCCTTCCGCGACAAGATCGCCATGCAGGCCGAGGCGCAGAACCGCTATGCCAGCCTGCGCGGCCTGCCGGCGACCGGCAGCTGCGGCACGACGATCCAGCTTTACATGAATGCCGGGCTGATGGCCGACCTGCCCTCGCTGGAGGGATCGGGCGCCGAGGGCGTCGGGCTGTTCCGCACCGAATTGCAGTTCCTGATCCGCAACCATGTGCCGCGGCGGGGCGAGCTGGCAGACCTCTATCGCCATGTCCTTGACCGCGCGATGGGCAAGCCGGTGATGTTCCGCACGCTGGACATCGGGTCCGACAAGGTGCTGCCCTACATGAAGCCGCAGGACGAGCCGAACCCGGCCATGGGCTGGCGCGCGATCCGCGTGGGGCTGGACAAGCGCGGGGTCCTGCGGATGCAGCTTCAGGCGCTGATCCGCGCCTCGGTCGGCCGGCCGCTGCATGTGATGTTCCCCTTCATCGCCGATATCGGCGAATACGAGGCGGCGCACCGCATCCTGATGCAGGAATTGTCGCGCGAGCAGCGGATGGGGCACCCGATGCCCAGCGACATCCGGGTGGGGGCGATGCTGGAAACGCCCTCGCTGGCCTTCGCGCCGCGCAAGTTCTTCGAGATGTGCGACTTCATCTCGATCGGCGGCAACGACCTGAAGCAGTTCTTCTTCGCCGCCGACCGCGAGAACGAACGGGTGCGCAGGCGCTATGACACAATGAACAGCTCGTTCCTGTCGCTGCTGCGCCAGATCGTTTCGCGCTGCGACGAGGCGCGGGTGCCGCTGTCCTTCTGCGGCGAGGATGCGGGCCGGCCCATCGAGGCGCTGACCTTCGCCGCCCTCGGCATTCGCCGCCTGTCGATGCGCCCCGCCTCGATCGGCCCGGTCAAGCACCTGATCCGGCGCGTGTCGATCACCGAATTGCGCGGCGTCATCGACGAGGCGCAGGATTTCGGACTGACAAACCTGCGCCGCCCGGTGACGGAATGGCTTGCAAGACAATAGCGCCGATCGGCAGATAAGCGCCGAGCCACGAACAGACGAGACGTTGATTCAACCCACGGGCATGACGGCCCGGCCTCGACACAGCTTGCTGCGCTGCGGCAGTCGCCCTAAGATGTCTAGGTTTTATCGGCAAAAATCACTGACATGAAGCGTCGCCAATTCCTCAATGCCGCCACCGCGCTGGCCGCCAGCGGCCCCTTCGTCGCCACCCCCGCCCAGGCACAGGCCCCGGCGGGCGACGATCCGACGGCGCCCCGGCCCGCCACGACCGTCTTCGGCTTCGAGGAGGTCGCGGCCCTGGCGGCCGAGCGCGCCACCCGCGTCTACCAGCAGCCGGTGGCCGAGCAGGTCGGCAGCTTTGCCAACCTGAACTACGACCAGTATCGCGGCATCCGCTTCCGGCCCGAGCGCGACCCCCTGGGCGGCGAGGGCGGCTTCCGGATGGATCTGCTGCCGCCCGGCGCGATCTTCTACGAGCCCGTCAATATCAGCGTCGTGCGCAACGGAGTCCCGCAGCGGATCGTGTTCGACCCGAAGATGCTGGACTTCGATCCATCGCAATTCCCCGATGGCCCCGACCTCGAGACCAAGGGCGAGATGGGCTGGTCCGGCTTCCGGCTGCGCACCATGCTGAACCGGCCCGGCGTTATGGACGAATTCCTGGTCTTCCAGGGCGCCAGCTATTTCCGCGCGGTGGCGCGCGGCACGCTGTATGGCCTGTCGGCCCGCGGCCTGGCGATCAAGACCGGAAGCCCCGATGGCGAGGAATTCCCCCTGTTCACCGATTTCTGGGTGCATCAGCCGGACGAGTCCTCGCAATCCGTCCGCATTCACGCGCTGCTGGACAGCAAGTCGCTGACCGCCGCGTTCCAGTTCGACGTCAATCCGGGCGCCGTGACGATGGTGCGCACGCGGCTGGCGATCTTTCCGCGCGTCGATCTGCAGAACACCGGCATCGCGCCGCTGACCTCGATGTTCTGGTTCAGCCCGGCCAGCCGCCGCGCGGTCGACGACTATCGGCCGGCCGTCCATGACAGCGATGGGCTGCAGATGCAGACGGGCGCCGGCCAGGCGCTGTGGCGCAGCCTCGCCTCGCACAAGAACCTGCAGATCTCGTCCTTCGTGGACAGCAACCCGCGCGGCTTCGGCCTGGTCCAGCGCAACCGCGCCTTCGAGGATTACCAGGATGCCGAGGCGATGTATCACCAGCGCCCCTCGGCCTGGATCGAGCCCGAGGGCGACTGGGGCGAGGGCGAGGTGCGGCTGATCGAGATCCCGGTCGAGAACGAGTTCAACGACAACATCGTCAGCTATTGGCTGCCCAAGGCCGTGATGGCCAAGGGCGAGCGCAGCGAATTCGCCTATCGGCTCAGCTTCGCGGCGCTGCCGCCGAACGACCTGCCCCTGTCGCGCGTGCGGCAGGTGCGCACGGGACGTTCGATCAATGTCGAGACGACGCGCAGCTTCATCGTCGATTTCGACCTGTCCCTGTTCGGCACGGACCTGCCCGAATCGCGGGTCACGACCTCGGCAGGGCGGATCGTCCATGCCTATCTGAAGCCGCTGCCCGAACAGCGCGTGCTGCGCCTCGCCTTCGAGTTCGAGCCGGGCGATGCGGTGCTGGCTGACCTTCAGGCGCTGCTGACGGACAAGGATGGCGTCGCGCTCAGCGAAAGCTGGCTGGCGCGCTGGACCGCATGAGCGGCGACATCTCCCCGTCGATGACCGCGATGGCGGCGGTGCCGCCGGCCGCGCCGCTGGAGATGCCGGTGCAGGATTTCCGCCTGCGCCCGCAGCGCCGGCGGGCGCGGCCGCACGACCTGTGGCGGGTCTGGCTGGCGCGCCTGGTGGCCTTCGGCGGCACGGCGGCGCTGGCCGTGATCGGCTATACGCAGATGCTGGCCAGCTTTGGCGACCGTCCGACGCCGATGCAGATCGCCCTGCTGGTGCTGTTCGTGCCGACCTTCGCCTGGGTGGGCCTGTCCTTCAGCGGCCTTGTCGCCGGGCTGTTCGCGCCGCGGCTGACCCTTCCCGAGGGGCCGAACGAGGCCCGCCTCGTCGTCGTCATGCCGATCTATCACGAGAATGCCGCGAAAAGCATCGGGTTGCTGACCGCGCTGGCCGCCGATCTCGACCGGCAGGGCATGGCCGGACGGGCCGAAATCTTCGTGCTGTCCGACAGCCGCGACCCGGCAGTCGCGGTCAACGAGACGCTTGCCATCGCCGCCGCGCGCGAGATGTCGCCGCTGCCGATCTGGTACAGGCGCCGGCGCAGCAACGAGGACCGCAAATCCGGCAACCTGGCCGAGTTCATCCGCCGATGGGGCGGCCGTTATGACCACATGGTTGTGCTTGACGCCGACAGCGTGATGACCGGCGAGACGATCCGCATCCTGTCGGCGCGGATGAATGCCGATCCCGACCTTGCGCTGATCCAGACCATGCCGGTGCTGGTCGGCGGGGAAACGATCTTCGCGCGGCTGACCCAGTTCGCGGGCCGTGTCTATGGCCCGATGATCGCGCGCGGCGTCGCCGCGTGGTCGGGCAGCACCGGCAATTACTGGGGCCACAACGCCATCATCCGCGTGCAGGCCTTCGCCGAAAGCTGCGGCCTGCCGCGCCTGCCCGGCAGGCCGCCCTTCGGCGGCACGATCCTCAGCCATGATTTCGTCGAGGCGGCGGCGCTGTGCCGCGCCGGCTGGAAGGTGCGGCTGGATCCCGACCTGCGTGGCAGCTACGAGGGCTGCCCGCCGACCCTGCTGGACATGGCGGCCCGCGAAAGGCGCTGGGCGCAGGGCAACCTGCAACATGCCCGGCTGTTCGGCATGCGCGGCGCACGGGCCATCAGCCGGGTGCATTTCGCCGTCGGGATCCTGGGCTTCCTGATGAGCCCGATCTGGCTGGCACTGATCCTGGTGGGCCTCGTGCTGTCCGCGACGGTGCTGCTGTCAACGCCCGAATACTTCCCGAACGCCTACCAGCTTTTCCCGGACTGGCCGGTGTTCGACTCGCGGCGGATGCTGTGGCTGTTCGCGGCGGCGATGGCGCTGCTGCTGCTGCCCAAGCTGATCGCGACCGTCCGGGCCTGGCTGCGGCCCCTGGCGCGCAACTCGGGCGGGCCGGTCCGCATCTTCGCCAGCGCGCTGTTCGAGATCCTGCTGTCGGCGCTGATCGCGCCGGTGCAGATGCTGATCCAGACCCGGCAGATCTACGAGATCCTGCGCGGCCATGACAGCGGCTGGCAGGCGCAGGTCCGCGCCGGCTCGATGCCCGGCTGGGGGGTGGTGCTGAGCCGCCACTGGATCCACGTCCTTCTGGGGGCGGTCACGCTGGTGATCCTTGCGAATTTCGCGCCCGGCCAGCTGATCTGGCTGTCGCCGATCCTCGCGGGGCTGCTGCTGTCGCCGCTGACCTCGCGTTTCTCGGCCAGCCCGGTCTTCGGACGGTGGGCACGGATGCGCGGGCTCCTGGTCACGCCCGAGGAACGCGATCCGCCGGCGATCCTGTCCGAGGCCTCTGCCGCGACCCGCGCACTGCCCCGTCCGATGGCCGGCGCCGAGGCGATCCTGCACCTGGCCGAGGATGCGGCGGCCCGCACCCGCCACGCCGCGCTTCTGGACCCGCCGCCTGCGCGGTCGGCTGCGCAGCGCCTGCCGCAGATCACCGCCGAGGCCAAGATCGACCATGCCGCCAACCGCGCCGAGGCGCTGGGCTTCCTGACCAGGGACGAGACCGAAGCCCTGGTCAGTGACGCGGCGCTTCTGGAACGCTGGAGCCGCCTGCCCGCTTGAGCGCGGCGGCGGCACGGGATATCGAACATCATGAACCGCCTGATCGCCCTCGACATGCTGCGCGGCTATGCGCTGGTCTGCATCATGCTGGACCACATGCCCGTCTCGCCATCGCGCAAGCTGACCCTGGCCAACTTCTCGGTCTTCGATGCGGCCGAACTGTTCGTGCTGCTGTCGGGCTTCCTCGTCGGCATCGTCTGGCAAAGCGTCGAGCGCAAGGACGGGCTGCGGGCCGCGCAGTGGCGTTTCGCGCGCCGCTCGTTCGAGGTGTGGCGGGCGCTGGTGCTGGGCGGCATCGTCATGGCGCTGCTGTCGGCGGGGCTGCTGGCGATCGGCATGGAACACACCGCAGTCTGGAACCAGTATGCGATCTGGATCCTCGACAATCCGCTTGGCTATGTCGGCACGCTGGCGACCATGTGGCTTCAGCCGAACCTTCTGGACGTGCTGGCCGTCTATGTGATCCTGCTGGCCTCGGCGCCGCTGCTGGTGCCGCTGCTGCGGCGCTTTCCCCTCAGCTTCGCGGCCGGATCGCTGGCGCTGTGGTGGTTCGCGCCGGTGCTGAATCCGCTGATCCCCAACCACAACAAGGGCGGGCTGCTATTCAATCCCTTCGGCTGGCAGATGCTGTTCTATACCGGCGTCGCGATGGGCCTGTTCCGCGCGCAGGTCATGCCCCTTCTGCTGCGCCACAGCCGTCTGCTGACGGTGCTGGCCTGGGGGATGTTCCTGTTCGGCGCCTCGATCATCATCGCGCTGAAATTCGGCGATGCGGCACTGCCGGTGCGCGACGCGCTGAAGCTGGTCTATGGCCAGATCGACAAATGGCCGCTGGACGGCACCCGCTATCTGGCGATCCTCGCGGCAAGCTGGCTGGTCGCCGTGCCGCTGGCCCGCGTGATGGAGCGTCTGGCGTCCACCCGCCTCGGCGTTGGCCTGCAGGAGATCGGGCGCGGCGGGCTGTGGTCCTTCATCGCCTGCGTGCTGCTGTCGATCGTGGCGGATGCCTTCCAGATGAACCCGCCCGGTCAGGGGCTGTGGCGCAAGCTGGCAGTCGATCTTTGGGCGGTCGTTGCGCTGTGGTGGCTGGCTGCGATCTGGATGGCCCATGGCGCCCCCTGGCAGAAGGCCCGCAAGGCGCGCCGCGCGGCCGGGGCACCCGGCTGAGCCTTCGGCGACCTGGCAACCCCTGCGCACAAACTCGACGCTCACTGGTTGCCCCAGCGTCAGCTTTTCGATAACAGCGCCCCTCGTGGCTTGTGCGCATGGGGGGCAAGGGCCACATAGGGGCTGGCGCTGGCACCCGTCCGTGCGGCGCACAGGGAGGACGTGACATTGCTGGACATGACGGGCATCCGCGCAGAGCTGAATGCGCATTACGATCTGGCGCCCTCGCTGGAGCTTGCCGAGACCATGTCAGCGATCCACGCCCGCATGGATCGGGTGGTGCCGCTGCCCGACTGGGCCGTGGCCGCGCCCTATGTCGCCGCGATCAACCGGCTGAAGGCCGAACGCAACGCCGTGGTGCTGGCGCACAACTACATGACGCCGGTGATCTATCACGGCATCTCGGACTTCGTGGGCGACAGCCTCGCCCTCGCGATCGAGGCCACGCGCGTCGAGGCCGAGGTGATCGTGCAGTGCGGCGTGCATTTCATGGCCGAGACATCGAAGATCCTCAGCCCGGAAAAGACCGTGCTGATGCCCGACATGGATGCCGGCTGCTCGCTGGCCGAAAGCATCACCGCCGCGGGCATCGCCGAGATGCGCGCCCGCCATCCGGGCGCCCCGGTCGTCAGCTATGTCAACACGACCGCCGAGGTGAAGGCCGCCTCGGACATCTGCTGCACCTCGGCCAATGCCGCGCAGATCGTCGCGGCTATGGAGGGGGATACCGTCATCATGACCCCCGACAAGTATCTGGCCCAGAACGTCGCGGCCCAGGTGCCGCAGAAGCGGATCGTCTGGTGGGACGGGCGCTGCATCGTGCATGAGAAATTCACCGCACAGGACCTGCGCGACTTCCGCGGCTGGCACCCCGACCTGAAGATCATCGCGCATCCCGAATGCCCACCCGATGTCGTGGCCGAAGCCGATTTCGCGGGCTCGACGGCCGGCATCCTGGACTGGGTCGGCCGCGAACGGCCCAGCCAGGCGATGCTGGTCACCGAATGTTCGATGGCCGCGAACATCTCGGACGCGCATCCCGAGGTTGAATTCCTCGGACCCTGCAACATGTGCCCCTACATGAAGAAGATCACGCTGGAAAAGGTGCTGTGGTCGCTGCATTCGATGACCGGGGTGGTCGAGGTAGACCCCGAGATCGCGGCCCGCGCCCGGCTGGCGGTGCAGCGGATGATCGACCTGTCGCGCCGTCTGGCCGCCTGAGGCCCGCGCGGATGATCCCTGTCGAGACCGATCGCGTCGTCATCGTCGGCGCGGGACTTGCCGCGCTTTACGCCGCGCTGCGCCTTGCGCCGCGTCCGGTGGTGATGATCTCGCCCGACCCTCTGGGTCAGGGCGCCAGTTCTGCCTGGGCGCAGGGTGGCGTTGCGGCGGCCATGGACCCGCTTGACAGCTCGGGCGCACATGCCCGCGACACGGTGCTCGCCGGCGCCGGCACCGTGGATGCGGATGTGGCCCGCATGGTCACCGCCGAGGCGCGCGCGCATATCCTGAACCTCACCACGCTTGGCACGCCCTTCGACCGCACCGGCGATGGCGGCTATGTGTTGTCGCGCGAGGCCGCGCACAGTTTTGCGCGGGTCGTTCGGGTCAAGGGCGACCAGGCCGGGGCCGAGATCATGCGCGCGCTGATCGCCGCGGTCCGCGCCGCGCCCTCTGTGCAGGTCCTGGAAGGGATGATCGCGACCGGCCTGCTGACCGATGGCGCGACCGTCACCGGCCTGCGCGTCGCCCGGGCCGACGGCTCCGAGGCCGTAGGCATCCTTGCGCCGGCGGTGCTGCTGGCCGGGGGCGGCTCGGGCGGGCTTTACGCGGTCACGACCAACCCGCCGCGGATTCGCGGGCAGGTGATCGGCATGGCCGCCCGCGCCGGTGCGCTGATCGACGATGCGGAATTCGTGCAGTTCCACCCGACCGCCATCGCCTGTGACGAGGACCCCGCCCCGCTGGCGACCGAGGCGCTGCGCGGGGAAGGCGCGGTGCTGATCAACCGCCGGGGCGAACGCTTCATGGCCGCCATCCATCCCGATGCCGAACTGGCGCCGCGCGACATCGTGGCCCGCGCGATCTATGCCCAGACGCAGGCCGGGCTTGGGCCGATGCTGGACACCCGCGATTGCATCGGCGCGCGGCTGCCCGACCAGTTTCCCGCCGTCGCCGCCGCCTGCGCGCGGGCCGGCATCGACCCGGTGCAGCGGCCGATCCCGGTGGCCGCGGCAGCGCATTACCACATGGGCGGCATCGCCGTCGACGACCGCGGCCGCGCCAGCCTTGCCCGGCTGTGGGTCAGCGGCGAAGCCTCGTCGACCGGGCTCCACGGCGCGAACCGGCTGGCCTCGAACGGCCTTCTCGAGGCTCTGGTCTTTGCCCGGATCTGCGCCGAGGACATCGCCGCCACGCTGCCGCCGTCGAGCGAGGCGGCGCCGCTGAGGCTGCCCGGGCTGGCGCCGGCCGCGCAGCCCGAACCGGCCCTGGTCACCCGCCTGCGCCGCGCCATGACCGATGGGGCCGGTGTGGTGCGCGACGGCGCGGGCCTGCGCCGCACCCTGCGCGAGATCGCCGGCATCGAGGCCGCGCAGCCGGGATGCGAGGCCCTGCTGAACATGACCGCCACCGCAACGCTGATCTGCGCCGCTGCCCTGCTGCGCGAGGAAAGCCGCGGCGCGCATTGCCGCAGCGATTTTCCCGACGCCGCGCCGGTCGCCCGCCGCAGCCGGCTGACCCTGGCCGAGGCGACGGCGATCCGCGCCGGCCTCCAACCGGAGACGACATGACCGCGACCGCCCTGCCCCCGCTGCCCGAGATGATCCTGGAACCCCTTGTCCGTGCCGCGCTGGCCGAGGATCTGGGCAGCAATGGCGATGTGACCACGCGCCTCGTGATCCCCGCGGGCACCCGCTATCGCGCGGAGATCCGCGCCCGCGAGGCGGGCATCGCCTCGGGGATGCAACTTGCGCAGATCGCCTTCCGGCTGGTCGACCCGACGCTGAGCGTCCGCATCCTGCGGGCCGATGGCGATGCCTTCGCCGCCGGCGAGGTGCTGGCCCAGATCGAGGGCGCAGCCGCCTCGATCCTGTCTGCGGAACGGGTGGCGCTGAACTTCGCGGGCCGGCTGTGCGGCATTGCCACGCTGACGGCGGCCTTCGTGGCCGAAACCGCGGGCACCGCCGCCCGCGTCACCTGCACGCGCAAGACCACGCCGGGCCTGCGGTTGGTCGAAAAGCAGGCCGTGCTGCATGGCGGCGGCTTCAGCCACCGTTTTTCGCTGTCGGACGCCATCCTCATCAAGGACAACCACATCGCCGCCGCCGGGGGCATCCGGCCTGTCCTGCGCGCGGTGAAGGCCCGCGCCTCGCACATGATGCGGGTCGAGATCGAGGTGGACCGGCTGGACCAGCTGGCCGAGGTGCTGGAAGAGGGCGGCGCCGATGTCGTGCTGCTGGACAACATGGACACCCCGACCCTTCGCGAGGCGGTCGCCATGACCGCATCGCGTCTGGTGCTGGAGGCGTCGGGCAACATGCGGCTGGCGCGCATTGCCGAGGTGGCGGCCACCGGCGTCGACTACATCTCCTGCGGGGCGCTGACCCATTCGGCGCGCACGCTGGACCTCGGGCTGGATTTCTGATCGCCTAGCGGGTCTCCCAGCTTGCCTCGTCGTTTTCCTGCCAGCCCGACCGGTGCAACAGGGGCCTGTCGTCGCGGAATTCGGGATGGCCGATGCACAGCCAGGCCATGAAATGCCAGTCGGGCGGCACCGCCAGCAGCGCCTCGATCCGCGCCGGATCGAGGATCGACACCATGCCCAGACCAAGGTTCTGCGCACGCGCCGCCAGCCACAGAGAAAACACCGCCATCGCCGCCGACTGCGCCAGCGTCTGCGGCATGGTCTGGCGACCCAGCCCGTGGCCCTGCACCGGCGCATCGAGGCAGAAGACCGCAAGTTGCAGCGGGGCGGCATCCAGCCCGGCCAGCTTCAGCCGGTCATAGGCCGCCCGGCGGTCGCCCTGATACGCCTCGGCCGCAATGGCGTTGCAGCGGGCGAATTCCGCGCGCACGCCCGCCCGAAGCTGCGCATCCTCGACGCGGATCACCCGCCACGGCCGCGCATTCCCGACCGAGGGCGACAGCGCCATCGCCTCGCGCAGCCGGTCGATGGCGGCTTCGGGCACCGGATCGCTGCGGAAATGGCGGACATCGCGGCGCCAGCGCAGCAGCGCCATCAGCCGGTCGATCTCGGACGGGTCGAAATCCATGGCCGATCCTCCTTGTCATCTCACTGCCCGGTCGCGGCGCGCAGGGCAAGTGCCGGCGGGCAGCAACTGTGCTGACGATCCCGGGGCGAGGTGCTAGGATCGCCCTCGCCGCGCCGCGCACGGACCCGTGCCGGACGGCGACGATGATCCTGCGCGCCCGGCGGGGCGCCCGCCGGGTCGCGACACGCGAGGGAGGATTCATGGACCAGACGAAGATATCCGAGCAGACCGCCGAATTCGTCGACCTGATCGAACGGGCGCGCGAACTGACCGTGCGCAGCCAGGCCACGGCGGTGGCGAAGGCCACCGGGCAGGACTTCTCGGTCGTCGATGCCAAGACGGTGGCCAGCGCCTATGCCCGCGCCGGGCTTGAACTTGCCGGCAACCCCTGGGCGATGATGGATTTCCAGATGAGCCTCTGGAAGGACAGCGCGCGGGCCTGGGCCTCTGCCTGGAACGGCAAGGGCGAGGACAGCAAGGATCGCCGCTTCCGCGATCCGCGCTGGACTACCGATCCGGTCAGCCGCGGGCTGCGCGACGTGCATCTGGTCATCGAGCAGGCGGCCGAACGGCTGCTGGACTCGCTTCCGAAGGGCGAGAAGGACAGCCTGCGCGTGAGGTTCTATACCCGCCAGCTTCTCAGCGCGCTGTCGCCCAGCAACTACCTTGCGCTGAACCCCGCGGCGCGCGAACGCTTTCTGGAGACCGAGGGCCGCAGCCTGCTGGACGGGTTTCGCAACCTGCTGGAGGATCTGGAACGCGGCGATGGCCGGCTGGAGATCGCAACCCATGACCCGAAGGCTTTCGAGGTCGGCCGCGACCTTGCCACCACGCCCGGTCAGGTGATCTGGCAGAACGATCTGATGCAGCTGATCCACTATGCGCCGATGACCAAGACGCAGCACAAGCGCCCGCTGGTGTTCGTGCCGCCCTGGATCAACAAATACTACATCTTCGACATGCGGCCCGACAACAGCCTCGTGCGCTACATGCTGGAAAACGGGCACAGCGTGTTCCTGATCTCATGGGTCAACCCGACCCAGGACCATGCCGCGATGAGCTTCGAGGATTACATGCGGCTTGGCCCTCTGGCGGCGCTGGACGCGGTGGAGAAGGCCACCGGCGAGACCGAGGTGGACATCCTCGGCTTCTGCATCGGCGGCATCCTCGTCACTGCGACGCTGGCCTATCTGGCCGCCAAGGGCGACACCCGCGTCAAGACCGCGACGACGCTGGCCACCATGGTCGATTTCACAGATGTCGGCGAACTGGGCGTGTTCATCGACCGCGACCGCCTGACCGTGCTGCGCGAGCACATGGCCGAAAAGGGCTATCTGGAGAATCATCACCTTCAGGACATGTTCTCGATGATCCGCGAGAACGACCTGATCTGGTCGTTCCATGTGATGAACTACCTGATGGGCCGCAAGCCGCCCGCCTTCGACCTGCTGTTCTGGAACAGCGACAGCACCAGAATGCCGGCGGCGATGCTGCTGTGGTATCTGGAAAAGATCTATATCGAGAACGGCTTGCGCCAGCCCGGCCACCTCACCATGGACGGCGTGCCCATCGACATCTCGAAGATCGAAACGCCCTTCTACGTCCTCGCCACCAAAGAGGACCACATCGCGATCTGGACCTCGATCTATCCGACCACCGGGCTACTGGGCGGCGAGACGACCTTCGTGCTGGGCGGGTCGGGCCATATCGCGGGCGTCATCAACCCGCCCTCGAAGCGCGCGAAATACGGCTATTGGACGGGTGACGACTACCCAGAGAGCCCCCAGCAATGGCTGGCGGGCGCCAGCCACACCGAGGGATCATGGTGGCCCCACTGGCTGGCCTGGATCGACAGCCATTCCAGCGGCGAACAGGTGCCCGCCTACCAGCCGGGCAAGGGCAAGCTGAAGGCGATCGAGCCCGCCCCCGGCAGCTATGTCCGCGCCACCTGACCGGCAGAGGCGTGGCGATCAGTCGGCAGGCCGGGCCTCGGGCGCGATCAGGATGACATGCAGGAAGCCCGGCCCGTGCGCGCCGCGCACATAACTGCCCTCGATGTCGGTGGTGCCGCTTGGGCCGGTGATCAGGATGGCGTTGCGCGGCGGCGCCTCGCCTGCGGTGCGGGCGGCGTAATCCTCGAGATGGGGCAGAAGCCGGTCCTCATGCAGCACGACGATGTGGTGCAAGGGCAGGAAGGACAGCAGGATCGGCGTGTCGGGGCCGGAATGGATCACCAGCGATCCGCTTTCCGCGATACCCCAGCGGGCCAGCCCGAGGGCCACCGGCTCGTCCGGGGCGATGGCCGAATGCCGTTCGATGCCCGACCAGTCCAGCACGGCCAGCGAGGGGGCCGGTTGCAGCGCCAGCGTGGCGGACAGCCCGTGATCGGCCAGATAGCCGCGCACGGCCTCGGGCAGCGCCGCGAGGTCCGGCAGGCGCGCGACCGTGGTGCCAAGCGCGGCGGCCTTGGCACAAAAGCTGTCGGCCAGACCCGGCGCGGCCAGCGCCGGGCGGCGTGCCTCGGGCGCGTCCAGCAGCGCGCGCGCCTCGGCGGCGATTGCGTCGGGCGTGGCGCGCGGTGTGGGCAGGCCAGCCCGCACGGCGTTCAGGATGCGGTCGCGCGCGGTCATCTGCCGGCCCCCTTGCGCGCCTGCCAGGCGCGATACTGCTCCATGAAGGTGCGGCCCTCGGGGCGCGGCAGGTCGCGATGCGCGGTCCAGCCGCCGGCCAGGGGCAGCCGTGCGATCCATCCGCCCCGCCCGAACAGCCGCAGGCCGCGAACCCCGATCCGGCTCGCCAGCCGGTAAAGCCGGGGCCGTGTCGCGAGGCGCGCCCAGAGGCTGAGGCCCGCGCGGACGGCGCCCGGCTCGCGGCCCTCGCGCCAGCTGCGCGCCCGCCATGCCCGCAGCAGCGTGGGCAGCGGAATGCCGACCGGACAGACCTCGGCGCAGCGGCCGTTCATCGTGCAGGCATGCGGCAGGTCGCGCGCGGCTGCCAGCCCGTCCAGCACCGGCGTCAGCACCGCACCCATCGGGCCGGGATAGGTGCCGCCATAGGCATGTCCGCCGATCTGGCGATAGACGACGCAGTGGTTCATGCAGGCCCCGCAGCGGATGCAGCGCAGCATCGCGCGGAACTCGTCGGCCAGCATCCGCGACCGGCCGTTGTCCACCAGCACGATGTGCATTTCCTCGGGACCGTCGGCATCGCCCGGCCGCTTCGGGCCGCAATGGAAGGTGGTGTACTGCGTCATCTCGCCCCCCGTAGCCGAGCGGACCAGAAGCCGCAGCAGCGCGAAGGCGTGGGCGGTCGAGGGCACCAGCTTCTCGATCCCCGCCGTCACGATGTGGATGCGCGGCGGCGTGGTGGTCAGTTCGGCGTTGCCCTCGTTGGTGACGGTGCAGGTCGCCCCGGTGTCGGCGACCAGGAAATTCGCGCCCGAGATGCCGACATCGGCGCCCAGGAACTTGGCGCGCAATTCGCGCCGCGCGCTTTGAACCATGCTTGCGGGGTCCTCGGCTGCGGGCGGCGGGTGGTGGCCGGTGCGGAACAGATCGGCCACCTGTTCGCGCGTGCGGTGCATCGCCGGCCAGATGATGTGCGAGGGCGCCTCGCCCGCCAGCTGGATGATATGCTCGGCCAGATCGGTCTCGACACGCTCGATGCCGGCGTCGGCAAGGGCATGTGGCAGGCCGATTTCCTCGCCCAGCATGGATTTCGCGCGCGTCACCAGCCGGGCGTCGGCCTCAAGGCAGATACGGGTGACGATGGCGCGGGCCTCGGCGTCGTCGGCGGCCCAGTGCACCCGAGCACCCGAGGCGATGGCGTTGCGCTCGAACTCCTCGAGATAGTGGTCGAGATGGGCAATGACGTGATCCTTGATCGCCTTGCCGCGCGCCCGCGCCGCCTCGAATTCGGGAAAGGCCGACAGCGCCGCCGCGCGCTTGGCCTCGGCGGTGCCGGTGGTGCGGTCGATGGCCAGCTTCAGCGTCCGGTCGGCAAGTGCCGCATCGGCGCGTGCCTTGAACGGGGCGCGGGTCGTGGCATGGGACATGGTCAACCCTCCTCGCCGATGGCCGGGCCGTCGGCCTGGCCGGCCAGCACCTCGATGGTGTGGAAACAGCGCGTCGCCGCGCCGCTCCGATGCAGCTTGCCGGCCATGTTCATCAGGCAGCCCAGATCGCCCGCCAGCAGCAGATCGGCGCCGCTGCGCTGGATCGCCTCGGCCTTCTCGGTGACGATGGCGTTCGAGATCGGGGCGTATTTCACGCAGAAGGTGCCGCCGAAGCCGCAGCAGACATCATTCCCCTCGAGCCCGCGCATCTGAAGACCCTCGACCGCGGCCAGCAGTGCGCGGGGCTGCGCCGCGACACCCAGATCGCGCAGGCCCGAACAGCTGTCGTGGTAGGTGGCGCTGGCCTCCAGCCGCCGCCCCTCGGGGCGGAAGCCCATGACATCGACCAGAAAGCTGGTGATCTCGTGCGTGCGGGCGGCCAGGTCGCGGGCGCGGGCGGCCCAGTCCGCATCGCCCGCCAGCAGGTCGGGATAGCCATGCACCATCGTCGCCGCGCATGACCCCGAGGGCAGCACCACATGATCGAAGCCCTCGAAGGCGGCGATGGTCTGGCGTGCCAGCCGCGCGGCATCGGCGTCGTCGCCGCTGTTGAAGGCCGGCTGGCCGCAGCAGGTCTGCGCCAGCGGCACCTCGACGATGCAGCCGGCCTCCTCGAGAAGCTGGATGGCCGCAAAACCGATCCGCGGCCGGATCGCATCGACGAGGCAGGTGACGAACAGGCCGACGCGGGGGGCGGGCTTTGCGGACATGGCGGGGTCAGCTCCGGCTGCTGGCGGGGGTGGCGACCGCGGCGGCGCCACGGTTGCGCGACATGGCGAACAGAACCAGTGTGGGCCAGATCAGCGCCGCGATCCACCACGCGTTCAGCCCGCCCGCCAGCACCGCCATGCCGATCAGCCCGCCCTGCACGATGTAGTAGAACATCGGGATCAGCGTCATGCGGATGATCTCGCCCTCGCGGTCCACCAGCCCGACCGTGGCCGAGGCCGCGACGACGTTGTGCACGCAGATCATGTTGCCCGCCGCGCCGCCGATCGCCTGCAGCGCAACCACGACCCCCGCCCCGGCAGCGCCCAGGCCGATCTGTTCGGCCGTCGAGAACTGGAACAGCGAGAACATCATGTTGCTGATCGTGTTCGAGCCGGCGACGAAGGCGCCCATCGAGCCGATCAGCGGGGCGAACATCGGCCAGGCGGTGCCGACCGCCGACGACACCCCCTCGGCCAGGACGATGGGCATGCTGGCCATGCTGTCCGAGGCCGAGTTCAGGAACACCTGCACCATCGGCACCGCCAGCAGCAGCGCCGGGGCGGCCGCGATCATGGTCGAGCCCGAGGATCGCATCGCCCGGGCGAAATCGCCGACCCGCATCCGGTGGAACAGGAAGGTGAACAGCGAGGCGAGGATCAGCACCGTGCCGGGCAGGTAAAGCCACTGCACCCGCGCATTGATGCCCGATCCGAACAGGTCGTCGAAGGCCATGCTGCGCGCGGGCGCGGTCAGCCACGCCTTCAGGTCGGGGATGGTGCGCGTGGCCACCAGCAGCAGGACCACCACCACATAGGGCGTCCAGGCCTTCAGCAGTGGCATCACCGCCTGTCCCGCGCGATGATCCTCGAGATCGTCCAGCTTGCCGATCCACCGGCCGTCCCACTGGGCGCGGGGCGGGAAATCGAAAACCTCCTGCGGGATCAGGAACCCGGCACGCGCCGCCGGCACCACGATCAGCAGGCCGATGATGCCGCCCAGCAGCGAGGGGAACTCAGGCCCCAGCAGGCTGGCGATGATCCAGTAGGGCAGCGTAAAGGCGAGCCCCGCGAACAGCGCGAATTTCCAGATGCGGAACCCGTCGGCAAAGCTGCGCCGCGCACCGAAGAAGCGCGTCATCATGCCGACCATGATCAGCGGGATCAGAAAGCCCACCAGACCGTGCAGCGTCGCGACCTTCACCGCGATCTCCAGCAGATACTGGCCGAAGGCCATCGGCGCGATGGTCTGCTCGACCAGGGGCTGTCCCGACAGGCCGGTGTTGACGCCCACGAGGATCGGCGTGCCAACCGCCCCGAACGAGACCGGGGTGCTCTGGATGATCAGCGTCACCAGCACCGCGGCCATCGCCGGAAAGCCGATCGCGACCAGCAGCGGCGCGGCGATCGCCGCCGGCGTGCCGAAGCCCGAGGCGCCCTCGATCAGCGACCCGAAGAGCCAGGCGATGATGATCGCCTGCACCCGGCGATCCGGCGAGATGCGGGTAAAGCCGGCCCGGATCGACCGGATGCCGCCGCTTTCCTCAAGCGTGTAGAGCAGCAGGATCGCCCCGAAGATGATGTAGAGCAGGCTGACAGCCGTCACCGCCCCGTTCACGGTGGCCCCCATCACCTTGGCCGGATCGGTCCCCCAGACCAGCAGGGCGGTCGCCGCCGTCACCACATAGGCGACCCCCATCGACAGCTTGGCCGATCGGGCCAGCACGACCAGAAGCAGGAACACCGTCGCGATGGGCAACAATGCCAGAACGAATGTCAGCATGAGATCTGTCCTCCTCACAGGATGCGGCGGGCCCTCGGCGGGCGGGTGGCGGCGCGCCGCGCGCCATCATGGCGGCCTGCGCCCGGTCGTGCCGGGCGCAGGATCGGTCGCGTCCGGCCTAGTGCCAGTGCGCGCGTTTCGATGTCTGCCCGATGCCCGGGTTCAGGCTGTTGGTCGGGTCGATCTGCCGGTAGAACGCCGACAGTCCGGGCTTGGCCTTGTAGAGATGGCCGACATTGTGCTCGGCCGGGTATTCGGCACCGCGCCGGTCCAGAAGCCGCCACATCTCGTGTTCGACCGCAAGGCAGTCATGGCCCTTGCGAACCACGTAGTCCTGATGAAAGACGTGGCAGAAGAAGTGACCGTAATAGAGCTTCTTGACCAGTTTCGCGTCCAGATCGGCGGGCAGCGTCTCGACCCAGTCACGATCGTTGCGGCGCAGCGCGATGTCCAGCGCGACGATGTCGGCGACCTCGGCGGCGTGGATGGCCCGATAGCGCACGGCGGCCCCGGCCACGGCAAAGCGATGCAGGAAGGCCGCGCGGCCTTCGTCGGGGGTGCATTCGAACATGTCGCCGCTGGCCGAGGGAAAGATCCCGGCCAGATGGTCGCGGGCCTCGGCGATGCCGGCCCCGCCCATCTTCAGCAGCAGGTGATGCTCGTAGCGGTCGCGGAACGCGATCATCCGCGCCGGCAGGTGCTGCGGGGCCAGCGCCGCGATCCGCTGCGCGACACGGTCCGAGATGGTCGTGCCCAGCCCCAGCCGTTCCGTCAACCCGTCGATGCGCGCCTTGGCCGCGAACAGTGCCGGCATCCGGTCGGTGCCGAGGCGGCGGATGAACAGGAACGTGTCCTTGCCATAGGTCGCGGCGACATCGAAGGCCTCGCGGTGGATGTATTCGCCGGCAATCGGCAGGTTCGCGAACCGCGACAGGATGTGGCGCCGGATCCCGGTCAACTCGGCCGGGTCATTGCTGCCGATGTAGAACACCGCAGTCTCGCGCTCGGCCGGGAAGCTGTCCAGCCGGACGGCGAAAACGGCCAGCTTGCCCGCGCAGCCCGCCGCCTCGTGCAGCCGCCGGGGATCGGCGTTGAAGCGCGCCGGGCTGTCGGCCTCGATCTCGCGCACATGGTCCGCGTAGTCGCGGTCCGATGCCCAGGCGTCGGTTGGCGCCGGGCGTGGCAGGTCGCCGCGTTCAAGTCTCGACAGGATCTCTTCGGGCGTGTCGCCGAGGTCCAGCCCCAGGTGGTTGACAAGCGCCACCGATCCGTCCGCGCGCACCTCGGCATAAAGGCTCAGCTGGGTATAGGCGGGGCCGCGATGGATCAGCGCGCCGCCGGAATTGTTGCACACCCCGCCCAGCACCGAGGCGCCGATGCAGGACGACCCGATCACGGAATGCGGCTCGCGGCCCAGCGGGCGCAGGCGCTTTTCCAGGCTGTCCAGCGTCGCGCCAGGCAGGCAGACGACCTGCGCACCATCCTGCAGCAGGTGGATACCCGCGAGGCGCATCACGTTGATCAGCACGATCTCGCGGTCGTAGTCGTCGCCCCAGGGGGTCGAGCCGCCGGTCAGCCCGGTATTGGCCGCCTGCAGGATCACCGCCCGCCCGCCGGCCACGGCGAGGTTCAGAACGCGCCACATCTCGAGAAGGGAGCCCGGCCTCACGACCGCCGCGACCGGGCCGCCGCCATAGCGGAACCCGCGGGTAAAGGGGCGCTGGCTGCGCGCCGTGGCCAGCACGTTCCTGCGGCCGACGATACCGCGCAACTGGTCCAGCAGCGCGGCGCGCGTCACCGGCGCCACAGCCTCTGTCCGGCTGACCGAATTGGCCATCGCATCCCTCCCTGGACCCGGCCCGCCCTGTCCTGCCGCACGAACGGGGACGGCAGGACATCTGGAATTACCCTTCCTTGACATGTGGTAAATTATTTTTACCGCTCTTGTCAATGTGGAAATCGGTTGTCCCCGATCAGGCCGCGCGGCTAATGTCGATCACCGATCCCCGGCACATGGAGACGCGCATGGGCAGCGAAGTGAACAAGGGCGCACCCGCCGCGGCCAGCACCGCGCGCCACATCGAGGACCTGATCCTCGAGGGATCGCTGCGCCCCGGCGATCCGCTGCTGCCCGAGCGCGAGATGGCGCTGCGGCTGAACGTGTCGCGGCCGACGCTGCGGCAGGGCATCCGGATGCTGGAGGAGAAGGGCCTGATCGTCGCCGAGCCGGGCGGGGGGCGCAAGGTCGCCATGCTGGCGACCAGCATCACCGACCCGCTGATCGAACTGATGTCGTCGCGCGGCGCGGTGGTGAACGACTATCTGGAACTGCGCGCCACGCTGGAGGGCATGGCCGCAAGCCTCGCCGCCACCCGCGCCAATGATGTCGACCGCGAGACGCTGGGCCGCTGCATGGCGCGGATCGCGGCGGCGCATGACAAGGCCGATCCGCGCGACGAAGCCGAGGCCGATGTGGACCTGCATATCGCGGTCTACGAGGCCAGCCACAACATCGTCCTGCTGCAGGTCATGCGGGCGCTGTCGGGGATGCTGCGCAAGGGCGTGTTCCACAACCGCGAAAGGCTTTATGCCCGCGCGGAGGTGCGCGATGTCCTGCTGGGCCAGCACCAGGCCATCCATGACGCGGTGATGGCGCGCGACCCGGTTGCCGCCGCCCGCGCGGCCGAGGATCACATGACCTATACCCGCAGGGTCCTGTCCGAGATCGCCGCCGCAGATGCCCGGCTGGAAATCTCGCTGCGCCGGATCGAGGGCGGCAGCATCACCCATCGCGGCTAGGATCGCGCGGCTTCAGACGACGGCGCCGATCTGCCAGGGCAGGAACTCGTTGTCGCCAAGGCCCAGAAGCTCGCTTTTGCTGGCCCGGCCCGAGGCGGTCTCGAGGATCAGCGCGACGATCTCGCGCGCCTTCGCCTCGAGGCTGACGCCCTGCGTCAGGATATCGCCGCAATTCAGGTCCATGTCCTCGGTCATCGCGCGATAAAGGCGGTCGTTGGTCGCCAGCTTGATCGTGGGCGCGGGCTTCGATCCGAAGGCCGATCCGCGGCCGGTGGTAAAGACGATCAGCTGCGCCCCCCCGGCGATCTGGCCGGTCGCCGAGACCGGGTCATAGCCGGGCGTGTCCATGAAGTTCAGCCCCGGCGCGGTGATCGGCTCGGCGTATTCCAGCACCGCGTTCAGGGGCGTTCCACCGGCCTTGGCGACCGCGCCCAGCGATTTCTCGAGGATGGTGGTCAGCCCCCCCGCCTTGTTGCCGGGGCTTGGATTGTTGTCCAGCGAGGCGCCGTTGCGGGCGGTATAATCCTCCCACCAGCGCAGGCGATCGACCAGCCGCCGGGCCACGTCGGGGCTGGCAGCGCGATCCAGCAGCAGCCGTTCCGCGCCATAGATCTCGGGCGTCTCGGACAGCACGACCGAAGCACCCTGCGCCGCCAGCATGTCGCAGGCCACCCCAAGCGCGGGGTTCGCGGTGATCCCCGAAAACCCGTCCGAGCCGCCGCATTGCAGGCCGATCCGCAGCGCGCTGGCGGGCGCCGGGGCGCGGCGCGCGGCGCCGATTTCAGGCAGCATCTGCCGCACGCGGGCCTTGATCGCCTCGATCGTGGCGCGGGTGCCGCCACTGTCCTGGATGGTCAGCCCGTGGAACCGCGCAGCCTCGCCCAGGTCCTGCTTCATGCGGGCGATCTGCATCACCTCGCAGCCCAGCCCCACGAACAGCGCCGCACCGACATTCGGATGCCCCGCATGGCCGGTCAGCACCCGTTGCAGCGCCTGCCAGCCGGGGCCGCTGTCTGCCATGCCGCAGCCCGTGCCATGCGCGAAGGCCGCGATGCCGTCGATGTCGGGATGGGCGTCCAGCACCCCCTCGATCCGCAATTCCTCGGCGGCGCGACGGATGACCGTGGCCGAACAGTTCACCGTCGCCACCAGCGCGATGAAATTGCGGGTGCCGACCTGCCCGCCGGCGCGGTGATAGCCGCGGAAATTCATCGCCGGGCCGCGATGGCGCTCCAGCGCCGCCTGCGCGGCGGCCAGCCCCGCGCCGGGTCGATGGTCGCGATCATGCGCGCCGAAGGCGAGATTGTGGCTGTGGACATGCGCACCCGCCGCGATCGCCTGCGTCGCATAGCCGATCACCTGACCGAATTTCAGGACCGCCTCGCCGGCCGCGATGTCCCGGCGGGCGATCTTGTGACCGGCCGGCGCGATGCCCCGTTCGGTCAGGATCGCGACCGTGTCGGCCGCATTCAGGATCATCGGCTCAGCCACGCACCGCCTCGCGCGCGCCGCGATCCACGAGGGTCCGCAGCGCCCCGGTCAGGTCCCCCGCAAAGTCCGCATCCTCGCGCAATTGCCGCGGGAACACCTCCTGCAGCGTCAGGAAGCCCGCCACCGTCGCCGCGGGGTCGTCCTGCCACAGCGCGGCCAGACGCTGGGCCAGCGGATCCTTGACCTCGATGGGCTGGCCGGCCTCGTCGCGGCCCGACGCATAGCGCATCCACCCCGCCACGGCCAGCATCAGCCCCGGTACGGCACGACCCGCGGCGCGCGATTCCGCGATCGTGGACAGGATCCGCTGCGGCAGCTTCTGGCTGCCATCCATGGCGATCTGCCAGGTCCGGTGGCGGATCGCGGGGTTGGCATAGCGTCGGGCCAGCGCCGCCGCATAGGCCGCCAGATCGACCTCCGGCGGCGGCGTCAGCGCCGGGATGATCTCGTCGCGCCACAGCCGCGACACGAAGCCGGCAAAGACCGGGTCGGCCACCGTGTCCGAGATGGTCTGGTGGCCCGCCAGATAGCCCAGATAGGCGAGGCTGGAATGGGTGCCGTTCAGCATCCGCAGCTTCATGTGCTCGAAAGGCGTCACATCCGCGACCAGCTGCGCGCCGACCGCCTCGAAGGCCGGGCGCGGGGTGCAGAAACGATCCTCGATCACCCATTGGCGGAACGGCTCGTGCATGACCGGCGCCTCGTCGCGCTGGCCCGTCTCGGCCTCCAGCCGGTCGAGATCCTCGGGAGTGGTGGCCGGCACGATCCGGTCGACCATGGTCGAGGGAAAGGCGCCGTGCTGCGCGATCCAGTCTGCCAGCGCGGGCTCGACCAGCCGGGCCAGTTCCAGCACGACCCCGCGCACCACATGGCCATTCTCGGGCAGGTTGTCACAGCAGAGCACGGTGAAGGGCCCCAGCCCCGCGTCACGCCGGGCCGCCAGCGCCCGGACAAGGAAACCGGGCGCGGAGCTCGGCAGCGGATGGGCCAGATCATGCGCGATGTCGGGATGAGCGGTGTTCAGCCGGCCGGTCGAGGGTTCGTGGCAATAGCCCTTCTCGGTCACCGTCAGGCTGACGATCCGGGTGGTTTCGGCGGCCATGGCGTCCAGCACGGCCTGCGGATCTTCGGGGGCGACCAGCACATCGGTCAGCGCCGTGACCACCTGCGGCGTCATGCCGTCCGGTCCCAGTTCGACCGCGGTATAGGCCCAGCCCTGCGGCAACAGCCGGTCGCGAGTGCCGGGCGATTTCAGCGACACGCCGATGATGCCCCAGTCGCCGCCCCCTTCCGCCGCCGCCTCGGCCACATAAAGGGCGCCATGCGCGCGGAAAAAGGCCCCAAGGCCCAGATGGACGATGCCCGCCGGCGCCTCGGAAGGGGTGCGGTAAAGCCTATCGTGCAAGCCAGCCTCCATCGACATTCAGGATCGCGCCGTTCACGTAATCCGAGGCCGGCGCGGACAGGAACACCGCCGTCTGCGCGATGTCCTCGGGCCGACCCCAGCGGCCGGCGGGGATGCGATCGAGGATCGCCCGGCTGCGATCCGGGTCGGCGCGCAGCGCCTCGGTGTTGTTCGTCTCGATATAGCCGGGCGCGATCGCGTTCACGTTCAGCCCGGCACCCGCCCATTCATTCGCCATCAGCCGGGTCAGCCCCGCCACGCCATGCTTGCTGGCGGTATAGCTGGGCACCCGGATGCCGCCCTGAAAGGACAGCAGCGAGGCGATATTGACAATCTTGCCGCTGCCCCTCGGCAGGGCGGCGCGGGCGAAGGCCTGGCAGGTGAAGAACAGCGCCTTCAGGTTCACGTCCATCACCGCGTCCCAGTCGGCCTCGGTGAAATCCACCGCATCGGCGCGGCGGATGATGCCGGCATTGTTCACGAGGATGTCGATGCGTTCGGAGGCAAAGACGTCGCGGGCCGCCATCGGATCGGCGAAGTCCAGCTGCAGCGACCGTCCCCGGCCCATCAGCGCCAGCGTCTCGGCGCAATCGCGCCGCCCCGCCGCGATCACCTCGGCGCCGGCACCCGCCAGACCCACGGCAATCGCCTGGCCGATGCCCGTGTTCGCGCCGGTCACGAGGGCGGTCCGGCCCTCAAGGGAAAACGCGCTCACCGCAAGTCCCCGGGCTGGACGAAATCCATGTCGGTATAGTCCACATTGTCGCCCGCCATCGCCCAGATGAAGGTATAGGCACCGATGCCGGCCCCCGAATGGATCGACCAGGGCGGCGACAGGACGGCCTGTTCATTGGCCACGAACAGGTGCCGCGTCTCCTGCGGCTCGCCCATCAGGTGCAGGACGCGCGATTCGGGCGCCATGCCGTGATACAGATAGGCCTCCATCCGGCGGTCATGGACATGGCTGGGGATGGTGTTCCAGACCGAGCCGTCCTCAAGCGAGGTATAGCCCAGCACCAGCTGGCAGCTTTCCATCACCAGCGGGTGGATGAACTGCCGGATCGTGCGCTTGTTCGAGGTTTCCGCGGCTCCCAGCCGGACCTCCTTGGCCTCGGCCACGGTCACGAGGCGGTGCGGCAGCGCCCGATGCGCGGGCGCCGAGGTGATGTAGAACCGCCCCTCGCCCGCAAACGTCACGGCGCCCGCGCCCATGCCCAGATACAGCACATCGCCATGGGCCATGTCCCAGCCGGTGCCCGCGGCCTCGACACGGCCCGGACCGCCGATGTTGACGATGCCCATCTCGCGGCGCTCGAGGAAGCTGTCGGTCCTCGTCTCCGCAATGCGGTCCAACACCAGCGCCGCCCCGGCCGGCACCGCGCCCCCCACCACGAAGCGGTCGTAATGGGTATAGACCAGCCGGATCTGACCCTCCGTGAAGATGCCTTCTGCCAGGAAGTGGCGGCGCAAATCGGCGGTGTCCATGCCTTTCGCGTGACCGGGATGGATCGCGTGGCGGGTCTCGACATGGGTCATCAGGGGTCCTTTCACAGAAAATCGTCGCGGCGCGGGGTGAAGCTGTCGATCAGTTCGCCCGCCTCGAGACACAGGCAGCCATGTTCGGCGCCCGAGGGAATGATGAAGGCATCGCCCGGCCCGATCTCGAGATCGCGCCCGTCCAGCGTGAAGAGGTAGCGGCCCGAGCGGACGTAGGTCGATTGCACATGCGGGTGGCTGTGCAGCGCGCCCCGGTCCCCCGCCGCGAAGGCAAAGCGGACGACCATCAGATCGGGCGAATGGGCAAGGACCGTGCGGACCGGATCGCTCATCTGAACACCGAGGGCAGCCACAGCGACAGCGCCGGGATGTAGGTGACCAGCAGCAGCGTGGCGAAGGCCGCGCCATAGAACGGCCAGATCGTGCGCATCGCCTGCCAGATGCTGATGCGCCCCACCGCGCAGCCCACGAACAGCACCGCACCGACCGGCGGGGTGCACAGGCCGATGCCCAGGTTGAGGATCAGGATGACCCCGAAATGCACCGGATCGACGCCGAAGGCCTGCGCGACCGGCAGGAAGATCGGCGTGGTGATGACGATCAGCGGCGACATGTCCATGAAGGTGCCGAGGATCAGCAGGATCACGTTCATCAGCAACAGGATCACCAGCGGGTTGTTCGAGATGTTCTGCAGCAGCTCGACCAGCTGCGCGGGCACCTTCAGATAGGCCAGCAGCCAGCCGAAACAGGCCGCGCAACCGATCACCAGCAGCACCATCGAGGTGGTGCGCACGGCGCCCTTGGTGGCCTCGACGAATTCGGCCCAGGGCAGGCTGCGATAGACCAGCGCGGTGATCAGCAGCGCATAGACCACCGCGATGTTGCTGCTTTCCGAGGCGGTGAACACGCCGGATCGGACGCCGCCGAAGATGATCGCGATCAGGATCAGCCCGGGCAGCGCCGAGACGAACAGCGCGCCCATCATCCGCAGGCCGGGAAACGGCTCGGTCGGATAGCCCTTCTTGCGCGCCACCCACCAGGCCGCGGCCATCAGCATCAGCGCCAGCAGCAGCCCCGGCACGATGCCGGCGGTGAACAGGTCCGCGATCGACAGTCGGCCGCCGGCGGCGATGGAATAGATGATCATGTTGTGGCTGGGCGGGATCATCAGCGCGATGATCGAGCTGACGACGGTGATGTTGACCGCGTAATCCACGTCATAGCCGCGTTCCCTCATCTGCGGCACCATCAGCCCGCCGACCGCGCTGGCATCGGCCGCAGCCGAGCCCGAGACGCCGCCGAACATCAGGCTGGCCATGATGTTGACCTGCCCCAGCCCACCCTTCAGATGCCCGACCAGCGCGCCGGCCAGCGCCACCAGCCGCCGCGCGATGTCGCCGCGCACCATCAGGTCCCCCGAATAGATGAAGAACGGAATGGCCATCAGCGCAAAGACCGAGATGCCGCTGTTCAGCCGCTGGAACACCACCACCGGCGGCAGGCCCAGATACAGCACGGTGAAAAAGCTTGATGCGCCAAGGCAGAAGGCGACCGGCGTGCCGATCAGCAGCAGTCCCGCAAAGCTTCCGAAGAGGATCCAGTATTCCATGTCCTACCTCCCGCTGCGCGACGAAGGGTCCAGAAACTTTCCGGCGTCGGGGCCGTCTGCGCGGCCATCCGCGATGCCGTCCGCCGCGTCGTCCATGTCGCCAAAGCGCAGCGTGCGCAGGCCCGCCGCGCGGCGCAGGATGCGTTCTGCCGAGAACAGGATCAGCAGCAACCCGCCCGCGATCACCGGCGCGAAGTCCCAGATGCGCGAGATGCCAAGCCCCGGCACCACGCCGCTTGCGGCCTTGGCGGCCAGTTGCCAGCCGAACCACATCATGCCGAAGCCGAAGGCCGCGACGACTAGATCCGACAGGCTGTGAAACCACGGACGCCAGCTTTCGGGCACCACCATCAGGCCCACATCGAAGGACAGGTGGTAGCCCTCCTTCACGCCGACTGCCGCGCCGATGAAGATGAACCAGCCCATCAGCATCACGCTGGCGGGTTCGGCCCAGAACAGGCTTGTGCCCACCACATATCGATAGAAGACCTGCGCAAAGACGAAGGCGGTCATCAGCACCAGGCCGATCCCCGCGATCCACAGCCCGATCCGGGCGATCACGCCCGTCACCTCGGCAAGTTTCAACAAGCCCCCGCGCATCCGCAGACCTCCCCTCGGGAAATGGCAAGGCCGCCCGCGACCCGCGCGGGCGGCCCGTCGCTTACTCGGTCGCCTGGATCCGCTGGACCAGGTCCTTGGCTTCCGGGGTGGTCACATACTTGTCGTAGACCGGCACCATCGCCTCGATGAACGGCGTCTTGTCGATGTCCTTGATGACCTCGGACCCGGCGGCGATGACCTTTTCCTCGGATGCCTTTTCCTGATCGGCCCACAGCTTGCGCTGCACCTGGGCCGAGTTGCGCGCGGCCTCGCGCAGGATTGCCTGATCCTCGGGCGACAGCTTCTCCCAGCTGAGCTTCGACATGGCGACCAGTTCCGGCACCATCAGGTGCTGGTCCAGGGTGAAATACTTCGCCACCTCGGCATGACCCGAGCTGTCATAGCTGGGATAGTTGTTCTCGGCGCCGTCGATGACGCCGGTCTGGATCGCCGAATAGACCTCGCCATAGGGCATCGGCGTGGCATTGGCGCCAAGCGCGGCCATCATGTCCACGAACACGTCGTTCTGCATGACGCGGAACTTCATGCCCTTCAGGTCCTCTATCGACTTGATGGGCTTCTGGCTGTTGTAGAAGCTGCGCGCACCGCCATCGTAATAGGCCAGCGCGATCAGGTCGCGTTCGGCGAAGGCCTCGCCGATCTCGTCGCCGATCGGGCCGTCCATGACCTTGTGCAGGTGATCCTCGGAGCGGAACAGATAGGGCAGAGACAGCAGCTGCGTGACGGGCACGATGTCGTTGAACGACCCGAACGAGGCGCGCACCATGTCGATGACGCCGAACTGAGTCTGCTCGATGGTGTCCTTTTCCTCGCCCAGTTGCGACGAGGGGAACACCTCGATGCAGACGCGACCTTCGGTCTTGTCCTTCACCTCGGCGGCCATCGCCTTGACCCCCTCGACGGTGGGATAGCCGTCGGGATGGGTGTCCGAGGAGCGCAGCGTCACCTCGCATTCGGCGGCGGCAGCGGCCGAGACCAGCGCGGCCGAGGCCAGTAGCCCGGCCAGAGTGGTTGTCAGGAACTTCATGTTGTTATCCTCCCTGTCTGAAGTTCAAAGTCGGTAGGCGTGCCTGGCAAGGCGACAGGCCAGGTCGTGGGCGACCTCGGGGGCCTCGTCCGCCGCCAGTCTGCCCGACATGACCAGATCGGCCAGCCAGGCGCAGTCCACCCGCCGCGCCACATCGTGACGCGCCGGGATCGAACAGAAGGCACGGGTGTCGTCGTTGAAGCCGACGGTGTTATAGAAGCCCGCGGTTTCGGTCGTCATCTCGCGGAACCGGCGCATCCCCTCGGGGCTGTCGTGGAACCACCAAGCCGGCCCCAGCCGCAGGCAGGGCCAGGCGCCGGCCAGCGGCGCCAGTTCGCGCGCATAGGAGGTCTCGTCCAGCGTGAACAGGATCACCGTCAGGTCGGGGCGCATTCCCACCGCATTCAGCAGCGGCCGCAGCGCGGTGACGTAATCGGTGCGGCCGGGGATGTCGAAGCCCTTGTCGCGCCCGAAGGTCGCCATGACCTGATCGGAATGGTTCCGGCGGGCACCCGGATGGATCTGCATGACCAGACCGTCATCAAGGCTCATCCGCGCCATTTCGGTCAGCATCTGGCCGCGGAAGGCGTCGGCCTCCTGCGCCGTGCAGGTGCCGGCCAGGGCCCTGGCGAACAGCGCGGCGGCCTCGGCCTGCGGAAGGTCCTCGGTGCGGGCGCTGGCATGGCCGTGATCCGACGAGGTCGCGCCATGCGCAATGAAGAAGGCCCGCCTTGCGCGATGCGCATCCAGATAGCCCGTCCATGTGGTCGTGTCGCAGCCGGTCTGTTCGCCAAACAGGGCGACATTGTCGGCAAAATCCGCCATGTCGGGATCGATGACCCCGTCCGGGCGATAAGCGGTGATCACCCGGCCATCCCAGCCCGATTCGCGGATCATCCGGTGCCAGCGCAGATCGTCCGTCGCCGCCTCGGTCGTCGCGATGGCCTCGATGTTGAATTGCTTGAACAGCGCGCGGGGACGGAATTCGGGACGGGCGAGGCAGTCGGCGATGTGATCGTAATACCAGTCCGCGGTCTCGGCGCCGAGGCGCCGGTCGATCCCGAACACCTCCTGGAAGGCATGGTCCAGCCAGAGCCGCGACGGCGTTCCGCGGAACAGGTGGTAATGGCCCGCGAACAGCCGCCAGATCCTGCGGCCATCGGTCTCGGTCGGGCCGCCATCGACGCGCGGAACGCCCAGATCGGTCAGCGGCACCCCCTGAGAGGCCAGCATCCGGAAGACATAGTGATCGGGGGTCACGAACAGCCGGGCGGGGTCCGGGAAGGGCTGGTCCTCAGCGAACCAGCGCGGATCGGTGTGGCCATGCGGGCTGACGATCGGCAGGTCGCGCACCGCATCGTAGAGGTCGCGCGCAACCCGGCGCGTCGCGCTGTCGACGGGAAGCAACCGGTTCTCGTCCAGCAATGCCATTATCGCCCCCTCCGACTCGAATCGCCTTGCATCACATCTAGTCGTCTAATATGTTAGTTTGCAATGCAGGTCAATCCGGGGATGTCGCCATGCCTCAGCCAGAGAACGCCGCCGCCCTTCTGCCCAGCCTCGACGAGATCCGGCCCCCCTCCGTGACCGACCAGATCTACGAGGCGCTTTACGAACGGGTCATCAACCTGACCCTGCCCCCCGGCGCGAGGCTGTCCGAGGCCGAGGTGGCAGCCCAGATGGGCGTCTCGCGACAGCCGGTGCGCGACGCCTTCTACCGGCTGTCGCAACAGGGGTTCATCGTCATTCGCCCGCAGCGCGCCACCGTCGTCACGCGGATCTCGGAAGAGGCGATCCGGCAGGCGCATTTCATCCGCGAGGCGCTGGAGATCGCCTGCATCCGCGAGGCGGCGCATCTGCTGGGCCCGGCGGATCACGCCCGGCTGGACCTGCTGATCGCCCGCCAGGCCGAGGCCATCGCCGCCGATGACCGCCGCGCCTTCCACGCGCTGGACGAACAGTTCCACCACGACATCTGTGCGCTGTCGGGGTTGGGCTTCGTGTGGACGCTGGTCAAGGACAACAAGGGACACATGGATCGCGCACGATACATGTCGCTGTCGTACAACGCCACGAACGCGATGCAGGAACATCGCGAGATCCTGTCGGCGCTGCGCGCACGCGACGCCGAACAGGGCGTCGCCGCGATCCGCGCGCATCTGGGGCGCATCAACGAGACGCTCGAAAGGCTGCGCCGCGAACAGCCCGAGATGCTGGGAAGCTAGGCAACCCCCGCCGCACGTCAGCGGATGCGCCGGCCGATCCGGCCAGGCGCACCCCCCGGTTCCCGGTCGTGCGGCCCGATTGATCCGAAGCGCAGGCCGGACCGCACCCCGATGCGGCCGCCGCAGCGCCCCCGGCCGGCCGGTCGCGGCGGGCTGCCATCACTCGTGCCTTGCGGCATGGTCATCATGCCGTCATTCAGGCGCAGGCTGTCGCCGCATGGACGCGCCTTGGCCGGTCAGAGGACGAGGATCGCCCGGAAATCATTGACATTCGTCAGGGTCGGCCCGGTGCGCAGCAGCGCGCCGGCCGCATCGAAGAAGCTGTAGCTGTCATGGCCCGCAAGATACCGGCGCGGATCCAGCCCGGCCTCGCGCGCGGTCGCAAGCGTCGCGGGCGCGATGATCGCCCCGGCCGCATCCTCGGTTCCGTCGATGCCGTCGGTGTCCACGGCAAGCGCATGGATCCCGGCATGGCCCTGCAGGGCCTGCGCCAGCGCCAGGAGGAACTCGGTGTTGCGGCCGCCGCGTCCGGGGCTTTTGCCGCCCAACGTCACCGTGCCCTCGCCGCCAGACAGCAGCACGGCCGGGGCCCGGGCGGGGGTGCCATGGGTCGCGACGGCGCGCGCGATGCCCGCCATGACCACGCCCATCTGGGCGGCCTCGCCCTCCAAGGCATCGCCCAGCAGCACCGGCGTTACCCCGGCCGCCCGCGCCACCTCGGCCGCGGCCTGCAGCGACATCTGCGGCGTGGCGATCAGGCGGTAATCCACCGTGAAGGGGTCCTGCGGCCGGCCCGGCGCCAGCAGGATCCGGCGCGCGGCATCGGGCAGGGCCGGACCCAGCGTCTCGACCAGGTGCGACAGATCCTCGGTCGCGGTGGGATCGGGGACCGTAGGCCCCGGGGCGATCGCCGCCGGATCGTCCCCCGGCACGTCCGAGATCGCCAGCGTCACCAGCCGCGCCGGCGCGGCGGCGCGGGCCAGCCCGCCGCCCTTCAGCCGCGACAGCCGGCGCCGGATGCGGTTCATGTCGTCGATGGCAAGCCCCGAGGCCAGCAGCAGCCGGTTGACGGCGATCTTGTCGTCCAGCGTCAGCGGGTCGACCGGCAGGCTCATCAGCGCCGAACCGCCGCCCGAGATCAGCGCCAGCACCAGATCCTCGGGCCCAGCCTGTTCGGCGGCGCGCAGGATGGCACCGGCGGCGTCAAGCCCGGCCCGGTCCGGCACGGGATGCGCCGCCTGCCGCACCGCGATCCGCCGGGTGGGCACGGTGTGGCCATAGCGGGTGACGACCACGCCCGACAGGTCCACATCGGGCCAGGCCGTCTCGACCGCCAGCGCCATGGCGGCGGCGGACTTGCCCGCCCCCACCACGATGCAGCGCCCCGCGGGCTTTGCGGGAAGATGCCGGGCGAGGACCGTGGCGGGGTCCGCGGCGGCGATGGCGGCCTGCATCATGCCCAGCAGCAGGTTTCGGGCGTCGTCGTTCTGCATCGCGGCCTCAGATGTTGTCGCCGCGGATCGCGTCGCAGACGGCGTCCGTGACCTCGCGGGTGGTGGCCTTGCCGCCGACATCGGGTGTCATGATCCCATCGGCGCAGACCTTCTCGACGGCGCGCATCAGGCGTCTGGCGGCGTCCGCCTCGCCCAGATGCTCCAGCATCTGCGCGGCGGTCCAGAAGGTCGCGACCGGGTTCGCGATGCCCTTTCCGGTGATGTCGAAGGCCGAGCCGTGGATCGGCTCGAACATCGAGGGATACCGTCGTTCGGGGTCGATGTTGCCGGTGGGCGCCACGCCCAGGCTGCCAGCCAGCGCGCCGGCCAGATCCGACAGGATGTCGGCATGCAGGTTGGTGGCGACGATGGTGTCGAGGCTTTGCGGGTTCTTGACCATCCGAACGGTCATCGCGTCGACCAGCATCTTGTCCCAGGTGACATCGGGAAATTCGGTCGCCACCTCGGCGGCGATCTCGTCCCACATCACCATGCCGAAGCGCTGGGCGTTCGACTTTGTCACCACCGTCAGCAGCTTGCGCGGCCGCGACTGGGCCAGCTTGAAGGCATATCGCATGATGCGGGTCACGCCGACGCGGGTAAAGATCGCGACCTCGGTGCCGACCTCCTCGGGCTGGCCCCTGTGGGCGCGGCCGCCATGGCCGGAATACTCGCCCTCGGAATTCTCGCGCACGATCACCCAGTCCAGGTCTCCGGGGCCTACGCCCGCCAGCGGCGACTGGATGCCCGGCAGGATCCTGGTCGGACGCACATTCGCATATTGGTCGAAGCCCTGGCAGATCGGCAGGCGCAGGCCCCACAGGGTGATATGATCGGGCACGTCGGGCGCGCCGACCGCGCCGAAGAAGATCGCGTCGAAGGGCTTCAACTGCGCGGGCCCGTCCTCGGGCATCAGCGCGCCGGTCTTCCTGTAGCGATCCGAGCTCCAGTCGAACTCGGTCACGTCGAAGGCAAAGCCGCCATCGCGGCGGGCCAGCGAGTCCAGCGCCTGCAGGCCGGCGGCGATGACTTCTGGGCCGATGCCGTCGGCCGGAATTGCGGCGATCTTGTATGTTTTCATGGTCGATTCCTCGCGTGGCTGAAGCGGACCGGGCGCGTCGTCGGAATGGTCTTCGCTCATGGTCAGTCCCCCCAATCGCGACGCCCCTTGGCATGCACCTGACCGAGTTTAGCGGCGCGGTTGCCATGGGGACAACTTGCGTGGGATTATATACAGAGTCGCGTCAATTCGGCATGGCAGGGCGGATCATGGACCTTGTGCAGATCAGATGCTTTCTGGCCGTCGCCGAGGAGCTGCATTTCGGACGTGCGGCGAAATCGCTGGACATGCTGCCCGCCTCGCTTGGCCGCCAGATCCGCCTGCTGGAGGAACGGTTCGAGACGCGGCTGTTCCTGCGCACCACCCGCAATGTCAGCCTGACCGAGGCCGGGGCAGCCATTGTCGAGGATGCCCGCGCGCTGATCGCCCAGGCCGACCGGTTCGAAGCCAGGCTTCTGGGCATGCGCCGCAGCGAAAGCGCGGTGCTGCGGGTCGGCGCGATCGACAGCGCCGCCAGCGGGCTGATGCCGCAGCTGATGCAGCTGATGAGGCGGCATCACCCCCGGATCGAGATCCAGCTGGTCGAGCAGAAGACCATCCACCTGCTGCCGCGGGTCCTCAGCGGCAGGATCGACATCGCCTTCTGCCGGCCACCCGACATCCGCGACCCGCGCATCCATTTCCGGACGCTGTTCTTCGAAAGCGCGGTGGTCGCCCTGCCCGGCGACCACCCGCTTGCCGACCGCCCGCAGCTGTCGATCCAGGATCTTGCGAACCTGCCGCTGATCGTGCCGGACCGGCGGTCGCGGCCGCATTCGCACGACCTGACGATCCGGTTGTTCACCGATGCGGGACTCAGCGCGCGGATCGCGCAGGTGGCCGAGGAAAAGCACACGATCGTCAGCCTGGTCGCGATCGGCGCCGGGCTTGCCATCGTGCCGCGATGGGTGTCGCGCATCGCGGTGCCCGGTGTGGCCTTCGTGCCGCTGGCGGTGCCCGACGGGCTCAGCCGCAGCAAGCTGATCCTGGCCGCAGCCTGGGCGCGCGGCACCCGGGACGAGCGCCGCGATGCGCTGCTGGCGCTGCTTGACGCCAACCTCGCCGAGATCGAGATCACCGCCTGAGCATTGGCGCAGAACTGTATATAATCCCGCAGCGATTGGATTTCGGCATCGCGGTGACGATGCTGATCCGCAGGCGAGGTCTCCACGGGCATCTCGCCGGGGGCCTTCGGAGGAGGATTCCCGACATCAACCGGCATCCGTGACGCGGGCACCTTTCCCGGTGTCAGGCCAGCGGCCCCACCGGCGGGCGGCCATCCGGTCGCGCCGGCGATGGTGCTGCTGCGTCCTGCCCCGATGCGGCCAGCGGACTGCCTCGGCCATCGCTCCAATGGCACAACCGGCCGCGATCGCCCGATCGCCTCCGTTTCCCGGGGAGGGGAATGATGAGTCCCACGACAATCACACTTCTGCTTCTGCTGTTCGCTATCATCATGTTCGTCTGGGAGCGGATCCCGCTGGCCCTGACCGCGATGATCGTCTGCGTCTGCCTGACGCTGACCGGGGTTCTCAGCCCCGCCGAGGCCTTCGAGGGCTTCGTCAACAGCAACGTCATCCTGTTCGTCGCCATGTTCGTCATTGGCGGCGCCCTGTTCCAGACCGGCATGGCCAGCGAGATCGGCGGGCTGGTGACCCGCTTTGCGCGCACCGAACGGCAGTTGATAGTCGCGATCATGCTGATCACCGGGCTGATGTCGGGCCTGCTGTCGAACACCGGCACGGCGGCCGTGCTGATCCCGGTGGTCATCGGCATCGCCGCCAGGTCGGGCTTCGCGCGGTCGCGATTGCTGCTGCCGATCGTCTTCGCCGCGGCGATGGGCGGCAATCTCAGCCTGATCGGCGCGCCGGGCAACCTGATCGCCCAGGCCGCGCTGGAACCCGGGGGGCTGCGCTTCGGCTTCTTCGAATATGGCTATATCGGCCTGCCGATGCTGCTGGCCGGCATCCTGTTCATGGCCACCATCGGCTTTCGGCTGCTGCCCGTCCACCGGGTCGATGACGAAATCCGCGGGGTCGGGCAAGGGACGACAGGCCCAGAGGTCGCCCGCTGGAAGAAGACGGTCGCGCTTGTGGTGCTGATCGTCACCGTGATCGGCATGGTGTTCGAACGCCAGATCGGCATCCGCCTGCACATCACCGGCGCGATCGGCGCGATCGTGCTGGTGATGCTGGGCGTGGTCAGCGAGAGGCAGGCCTACCAGTCCATCGATGCCCGCACGATCTTCCTGTTCGGCGGGATCCTGTCGCTTGCCACCGCGATGGAAACCACCGGCGCCGGCACGGCCGTCGCGAATGCGGTGCTGGGCGTGCCGGGCCCCGACACGCCGATGTTCGTCATCATGCTGGTGATCTTCCTGCTGGCCGTCGCGCTGACGAACTTCATGTCGAACACCGCGACGACGGCGCTGCTGGTGCCGATCGGGCTGTCGATCTCGACCACGATCGGCGCGGATCCGCGCGCGGTCCTGATGGCCATCGTCATTGGCGGCTCGCTGGCCTATGCGACGCCGATCGGGATGCCCGCCAACGTGATGGTGCTGGGGCCCGGGGGCTACAGCTTCAAGGATTACGCGCGGGCCGGCCTGCCGCTGATCCTGGTGTCCAGCGTCGTCAGCATGACGCTGCTGCCGATGCTGTTTCCGTTCTTCCCGTAGGCCGGCTTTCCGAGCCGCCACCGGCCGCTGCCTGCATCCGGCACGGTCGGCGGCAAGGGCCCGAACGGCCGCCCTTGCAGGTCAGCGCCGCGCCAGCCGGCGGGCGGTGGCCTGCGACGAGCTTGCGACCGGCGCGGTCAGGCGCCGATCGGCCTGCCGACAAAGGTGCGTGCGCCGACCCGGATCACGATGTTCCCGTTCGGCGCCAGTCGCTCGAACAGCCCCTGAACCGAGATATATCGCCCGATGGCAATGGTGCGAATCATGTCAAGTCCTCCTTCCCTCACATGGCAAGGCTGTCACGAATTGGTTAAAATTGAAGCAAGACCTGAGTATTATGCGGAACATGGGCGCGATATGCTGATGGATGGCGGGCAGATGCGGCCCTAAAGCCACATCTGCAGCGCCGGGATCAGCGGGATGTCGGCGGGGGGCATCGGATAGTCGCGCAGGTCGCGGGCGCGGACCCAGGCCAGCGCCTGCCCCTCCAGCGGACGGACGACGCCTTGCCAGCGCCGGCAGGCAAAGACAGGCATCAGCAGATGGAAGGTCTCATAGCCGTGACTGGCGAAGGTCAGGGGTGCCAGGCAGGAGTTCCAGGTCTCGATGCCCAGTTCCTCGCGCAACTCGCGGATAAGGGCGGCCTCGGGCGTCTCGCCCGTCTCGACCTTGCCACCCGGAAATTCCCACAGCCCGGCCATCGGTTTGCCCTCGGGGCGCTGTGCCAGCAGCACCCGCCCATCGGGATCGATCAGCGCGACGGCCGCGACCAGGACCGTCTTCGTCACGAGCGGTAATCGGCGTTGATGTCGATATAGCCGTGGGTCAGGTCGCAGGTCCAGACGGTGCGCGCGCCCTGCCCCAGCCCCAGATCAACCGCGATCCGCAGATCCCGGTTCTTCATGTAGGCGCTGGCCGCTACCTCGTCATAGTCCGGCGCGCGCCAGCCATTCTCGGCCAGAACCATGTCGCCGAAGCGGATGGTCAGCCGGTCGCGGTCGGCCTCGGCGCCGGACTTGCCGACCGCGGCGACGATGCGGCCCCAATTGGCGTCCTCGCCGGCGATGGCGGTCTTGACCAGCGGCGAATTGGCGATGGCCATGGCGACCTTGTGGGCATCGCCCTGGGATGCGGCGCCGGTCACCGCCACCTCGACGAATTTCGTGGCCCCCTCGCCGTCGCGCACGACCAGCTGGGCCAGATCGCGCATGACCCCGTGCAGCGCCGCGACGAAGCCTGCCCCGACGCCGCCGTCCAGCGCGGTGATCGGCGCCGCCGGGCTGCGCCCCGTCGCGGCCAGGATCAGCGCGTCCGAGGTCGAGGTGTCGCTGTCCACCGTGATCGCGTTGAAGGTTGCATCGAGGCCCGATGACAGCGCCTGCTGCAACAGCGGCGCGGCGATGGTCGCGTCGGTGAACAGATAAACGAGCATCGTCGCCATGTCCGGCGCGATCATCCCCGATCCCTTGGCGATGCCGGCGATGCGGATCTGCCCGCCCTCGCCCTCGACCACGGCCGAGGCGCCCTTCGGAAAGGTGTCGGTGGTCATGATCGCCCGCGCGGCGTCCGCGATGCCGCCGCCATCCAGGCCCCGGGCCAGATCGTCGATGATGGCGACGATCCGGTCATGCGGCAGCGGCTCGCCGATCACCCCGGTCGACGAGGAAAAGACCTGTCCGGCGGGCATGCCCAGCGCCGCGGCGACCGCCCCCGTCACCGCATCGACCGAGGCCTGACCACGCGCCCCGGTGAAGGCGTTGGCGTTGCCCGAATTGACGATGATCGCCGCGCCGTCGGGCGCATCGCCGCCCGCGGCCAGCTTGGCCTGGTTGTCCAGAACGCAGGCGGCGCGGGTCGTCGACCGGGTGAAGGCCCCTGCCAGGGTCGCGCCCGGCGCCACGCGGATCAGCGTGACATCGGTGCGGCCCTGATACTTGATGCCGGCGGCGCCGCTGGCGAAATCGACGCCGTCGATCACCGGCAGGTCGGGAAATCGCGCCGGCGCCAGCGGCGAGACCGCAAGCCCCGCCTTGCCCATCACTCGGCCTCCAGCAGATCGGTCTGGTTCATCAGCGACGGATCGACGCCCTCGGTCTTTTCGACCTTGGCCTCGCCCATCACGCGCTCGATCTCGGCCTCGACCTTGTCGCGGCGCACCATCTGCGCGACCTGATCGCGCACCTCGTCCAGGGGCGGCGCCTCGCGCAGGCGGGTGTCGTTCAACTTGATGACATGCCAGCCGAAATCGGTCTTGACCGGGTCGGATATGGCGCCCTTTTCCATAGCCTTCACCGCCTCGGCAAAGGGCGGCACCATCTGGTCGGCACTGAACCAGCCCAGATCGCCCTTGTTCGGACCACTTGGCCCGGTCGAGCGTTCCTCGGCCAGCGTCCCGAAGTCGGCGCCCTCGTCCAGCTGCGCCTTGACGGCCTTCGCGGCCTCTTCGGTCTCGACCAGGATATGGGCGGCCGAATATTCGGTGACCGGATCGGTCGAGGCGAACAGCTTTTCGTAAGTCGCCGTGATCTCGGCCTCGGTCGGCTCGGCCTCGGCAACCTGCGTCACGGCGGCGGTCGCAAGGGTGTTGCGGCGCTGCAGTTCCAGCTGGGCGCGCACGCCCGCGTTCTCGGCGCCGGTCTCGGCCACGGCGGTCTGGCGGATCAGCTGGTCCAGCATCATGTCCCAAAGCGCCTGGTCCGGCAGCCCGGCCATCTGCGGGTCCTGCACCGACTGCTTCATGACGATCATCTGGCCAAGCGTGATCGTCTGGCCGTTCACGGTCGCGACCACGGTATCGGCGCCCTTGTCCTGCGCCAGCGCGGCGGCCGGCGCGATCAGCGGCGCGGCCGCCACCAGCAGCGCCAGAATCGAGGTCTTGAGCATGGAAGATCCTTTTCAGGTCATGGACCGACGCGCGGTTCGCGGCGGGCCAGCGTTGACAGTGAGGCGGGCGAGGCATACATCCCCCGGCAACCGTGGAAGGCGCCGCCGCCGCGTTTCGTTCAGGCCCCTGATACGGCAATGCGGAAGGCCGGGGCAAGTGGCCCACCCGTGACGGGCTTTCCCAACAACGTGATTGCGAAGGTATTATGCTGGGCATCGGAACTATGGCGAAGAAGGTCTTTGGCACGCCCAATGACCGCAAGGTGAAGTCGACCCGCCCGCTGGTCGCCAGGATCAACGCGCTCGAGCCCGGGTTCCAGGCGCTGCCCGACCAGGGGCTGATCGACCGGACGCAGCAGCTGCGCCAGCGCATCGAAGCCGGGGAGAGCCTTGACGCGATCCTGCCCGAGGCCTTCGCCAACTGCCGCGAGGCGGCGCGACGCGCGCTTGGCCTGCGCGCCTTCGACGTGCAGCTGATGGGCGGGGTGTTCCTGCATCAGGGCAATATCGCCGAGATGAAGACCGGCGAGGGCAAGACACTGGTCGCGACCTTCCCCGCCTATCTGAACGCCCTCGCGGGCAAGGGCGTGCATGTGGTGACCGTCAACGATTACCTCGCCCGGCGTGATGCGGAGTGGATGTCCAAGGTCTATGCCGCACTGGGCATGAGCTGCGGCGTGGTGGTGCCCTTCCAGCCCGAGGCCGAGAAGCGCGCGGCTTATGCCTGCGACGTGACCTATGCCACCAATAACGAGCTTGGCTTCGACTATCTGCGCGACAACATGAAGGGCAGCGTCGCCGAGATGGTGCAGCGCGGTCACAATTTCGCCATCGTCGACGAGGTGGACAGCATCCTGATCGACGAGGCGCGGACGCCGCTGATCATCTCGGGACCGTCGCAGGACCGCAGCGAGCTGTACCGCGTGCTGGACCGCTATGTGCCGCTGCTGACGCCCGAGCATTACAAGCTGGACGAAAAGGCCCGCAACGCGACCTTCACCGAAGAGGGCAACGAGTTTCTCGAACAGCGGCTCTGGGCCGATGGCGTGCTGCCCGAGGGACAGACGCTTTATGACCCGGAATCGACCACCATCGTCCACCATGCCAGCCAGGCGCTGCGCGCCCACAAGCTGTTCCTGAAGGATCAGCACTACATGGTTCGCGACGGCGAGGTGATGCTGATTGACGAATTCACCGGCCGGATGATGAAGGGCCGCCGCCTGTCGGACGGGCTGCACCAGGCCATCGAGGCCAAGGAAGGAGTGGCGATCCAGCCCGAGAACGTGACGCTGGCCAGCGTCACCTTCCAGAACTATTTCCGCCTCTACGAGAAGCTGGCGGGGATGACCGGCACCGCCTCGACCGAGGCCGACGAATTCGCCGAGATCTACCGGCTGGGCGTCGTCGAGGTGCCGACCAACCGGCCGATCCAGCGGCTGGACGAACATGACCGCGTCTATCGCACGGCAATGGAAAAATATTCCGCCGTGATCGAGGCGATCAAGGAGGCCCATGCCAAGGGCCAGCCGACCCTGGTCGGCACCACCAGCATCGAGAAATCCGAGATGCTGTCCGAACTGCTGAAGAAGGATGGCGTGCCGCACAACGTGCTGAACGCCCGCCAGCACGAAGCCGAGGCCCAGATCGTCGCCGATGCCGGCAAGCCGGGCGCGGTGACCATCGCCACGAACATGGCCGGGCGGGGCACCGACATCCAGCTGGGCGGCAATGTCGAGATGAAGGTGATGGAGGCGCTGAAGGCCGATCCCGAGGCGCAGCCCGACGAGTTGCGCGCCCGGATCGAGGCCGGCCATGCCACCGACAAGCAGGCGGTGCTGGATGCCGGCGGATTGTTCGTGCTGGGCACCGAACGCCATGAATCCCGCCGCATCGACAACCAGCTGCGCGGCCGTTCGGGCCGTCAGGGCGATCCGGGCCGGTCGCTGTTCTTCCTGTCGCTGGATGACGACCTGATGCGGATCTTCGGGTCGGAACGCCTGGATTCGGTGCTGTCCAAGCTGGGCATGAAAGAGGGCGAGGCGATCGTCCACCCCTGGGTCAACAAGTCGCTGGAGCGCGCCCAGGCGAAGGTCGAGGGCCGCAACTTCGACATCCGCAAGCAGCTGCTGAAATTCGACGACGTGATGAACGACCAGCGCAAGGCCATCTTCGGACAGCGCCGCGAGATCATGGACAGCGAGGAGGTCGACCAGATCGCGACCGACATGCGCCATCAGGTGATCGAGGATCTGGTCGACGACTTCATGCCGCCGAAATCCTATGCCGACCAGTGGGATGCCGACGGCCTGACAGTCGCCGTGCGCGAACGGCTGAACATGAACCTGCCGATCGCCGCCTGGGCGGACGAGGAAGGCGTCGACCAGGAGGTCGTGCGCGAACGGATCGAGGCCGCGACCGACACCTACATGGCCGAAAAGGCCGCCGCCTTCGGCGCCGAGAACATGCGCCAGATCGAGAAGCAGGTGCTGTTGCAGATGATCGACCAGAAGTGGCGCGAGCATCTGGTGACGCTGGAACACCTGCGCTCGGTGGTGGGATTTCGCGGCTATGCACAGCGCGACCCGCTCTCGGAATACAAGTCCGAGGCGTTCCAGCTGTTCGAGACGCTGCTGGACGGGTTGCGCGTCGACGTGACGCAGCGCCTGGCGCAGATCCGCCCGCTGACCGAGGCCGAGCGCGAGGAGATGCTGCGCCAGATGGCGGCGCAACAGAAAGAGGCGCAGGCGCATCTGACGATGGAGCATGGCGCCGAGCGTCAGTCCGACGACGATGCGGATCGGCCCACCGCGCTTGTCGAGGGATTCGACGAGGCCGATGCCGCGACCTGGGGAAACCCCTCGCGCAACGACCCCTGCCCCTGCGGATCGGGCAAGAAGTTCAAGCACTGCCACGGCGCCATCTGAGGCAGCCGTGGCCGCTTGCGTCCCGCGACGGCGCTCGCGGCCGCCGGGCGGGGCAAGCCCCGCCGCGATCGACCGCGAGGGCCGGCAGCCGCCGGCCCTAGCCCAGCCTCGCTGGCAGCGCCCACCCGCGCAGCAGATCCCCGGTCGTCATCGGCTTTCGCCCCGAGCGCTGCGCCGAGAGGATCTCGACGGCGCCGGTGCCGCAAGCAACGCGGAAGCCACCCAGGACCTCGCCGGCTGCGCCGCCTCCCTCGACCAGGCGGCTGCGCAGAAGCTTGACCCGCTCGCCTGCGATGTCGCACCAGGCGCCCGGAAAGGGCGACAGGCCGCGGATCAGCCGGTCGACCTCGACCGCCGGTCGCGACCAGTCGATCCGCGCCTCGGCCTTGTCGATCTTGTCGGCATAGGTAACGCCCTCCTCATCCTGCGCGCGGGCCGGCATCGGCAGGCCATCCAGCACCCGCAGGACCAGCGCAGCCCCGATGCCTGCCAGCCGGTCGTGCAGGTCTGCGGCGGTGTCCCCGGCGCCGATCGGCATGCGCGCCTCGGCCAGGATCGGGCCGGTGTCCAGGCCTGCCTCCATCTGCATGATCGCCACGCCGGTCTCGGCATCACCGGCCATCACCGCACGCTGGATCGGTGCCGCCCCCCGCCAGCGCGGCAGCAGCGAGGCATGGATGTTCAGGCATCCGAACCGCGGCGCATCCAGCGCCGGCTGCGGCAGGATCAGCCCGTAGGCCACGACCACCGCGACATCCGCCGACAGCGCCGCGAAGGCGGCCTGCACGCCGACCTCGCGCAACCGCTGCGGTGTGCGCACCTCGATCCCCAGCTCCAGCGCCGCGGCATGCACCGCCGAGGGCCGCGGATGCTGCCCGCGCCCCGCAGCGCGCGGCGGCTGCGAATAGACCGCCACGACCTCGTGCCGGGCCGCGAGGGCCTGCAGCGCCGGCACCGAAAAGGCGGGCGTCCCCATGAAAACAACGCGCATCGCGCCTCCATCTTCTGTGCGCAAATATCCCGCAGGGGGTCCGGGGGACGCGCAGTCCCCCGGCGTCAGCCGCGCCGCGCCAGCTTGGCCGATTTCTGCACCAGCATCTTCCGCCGCAGGGCCGTCAGGTGATCGACATACATCCGCCCGTCCAGATGGTCGATCTGGTGCTGCACGCTTGTCGCCCAGAGACCGACGAAATCGCGATCCTCGCTGACACCGCGGTCGTTGAGAAAGCGCACCGTCACCGCACGGGGGCGCCGGATCGCCGCTGACACGCCCGGCAGGTTCGGGCTTGCCTCCTCGTGGTCGCGAAACTGGCTGCTGACATGCAGCAGCTGCGGATTGGCCATGCGCACCGCCTGCCCGCGCTGCGGCGAGGCATCGACCACGGCAAGGCGCAGCATGATGCCGATCTGCGGCGCGGCAAGGCCCACGCCCGGCATCGCCTCCATGGTGTCGATCATGTCGTCCCAGATCATCCGGATCGAATCGGTCACCGCCTCGACCGGGGCGGCCGGCCTGTGCAGCCGGGGATCCGCATAGGGCAGGAAGGCACGCCGGCTCACAGGTAGTCCAGGATCAGCCGGCCGTGCAGGTGATCCAGCTCGTGCTGGGCGATCCGGGCGGCGGTTGCGTCGAGACTGCGGCGCAGGTGCCGGCCGTCCAGATCGTACCAGGTGATGACGACTTCTTCCGGGCGCGCCACCTCGACCGGCCGGTCGGGGATCGACAGGCACTGCTCGGCCGCCACGGCCATGCGGTCCGAGCGGGCGACGATCTCGGGATCCAGCATCACCAACGGCCGCGGATCGCCTGACTTCCAGCCGCAATCCATCACGAAGATCCGCCGCAGCACGCCGATCTGCGGCGCCGCCAGACCGCGCCCGCCCGCACCATACATGGTCGCCAGCAAGTCCGCGGCCAGCTGCGCCAGTTCGGGGCCGGGCAGAATGCCGGCAGGCTGCGCACGGTCGCGCAGCATCGGGTCGGGATGGATCAGGATGGTCCGCGGCGCGCCCCCCGACAGACCCTCGGGAAGGTCGGGCCGGCACCAGTCGCGGGCGCCCGGATCAGGCACGCGCGCGGTCCCGCTTCAGCTTGACCATCTTCCGGGTGATCATCTGCCGCCGGATCGCCGACAGGTGGTCGATGAACAGGATGCCGTCCAGATGATCCAGCTCGTGCTGGGCGCAGGTCGCCCAGAGGCCGTCGAATTCCTGCTCGTGCGTCTTGCCGTCCAGCCCCAGCCAGCGCATCCGCACCTGCGCCGGGCGCGTCACCTCGGCATACTGGTCCGGGATCGACAGGCAGCCCTCGTCATAGGTGCTGGTCTCGTCGGACGCCCAGGTGACCTGCGGGTTGACCAGCACCAGCGGCTGCCGCTCGGCCTCGGGGTCGCGGGTGGCGTCCATGACGAACACGCGGCTGGCGACGCCGACCTGCGGCGCGGCCAGGCCGATGCCCGGCGCGTCGTACATGGTGGCCAGCAGGTCCGCCGCCAGCGCCTCGATCTCGGGCGTGATGCGGGCGACGGGATCGGCCACCTTCTTCAGGCGGGGATCAGGATGGATGAGGATCGGTCGCATGCTCATGCCAGCGCATTTAGGCGATGCCTTCACCTGACGCAACAAGCAGCGTATGCAAGGCGTGACCCCCACCCGACGCGAGGCCCCATGACCAAGCCCGATTTCGACGAGATCATCGACAGGCGCGGCACCCTATGCTCGAAATGGGACGACATGCAGGCCGCCTATGGCGTCTTGGCCGAGGATGACGGGCTGGCGATGTGGGTGGCCGACATGGATTTCCGCCCCCCCGCCGCCGTGCAGCGCGCGGTCGAGGCGGTCGCGGCCCATGGCGTCTACGGCTATCCCGGCGCCCATGCGCCCTATCTGGCCGCGATCGGCTGGTGGATGGCCAACCGCCACGGATGGGACATCCGGCCCGGCTGGGTGCTGACCTGTGCCGGTCTGGTCAATGGGGTCGCGATGGCGCTCGAGGCCTGCACCGGCCCCGGCGACGGCGTGGCGGTGATGAGCCCGGTCTATCACGCCTTCGGCCGCATCGTCCGCGCCACGGGGCGGACGCTGCTCGAACTGCCGCTGGCCGACCGCGACGGCCGCTATCACATGGACTGGCCGCGCTGGGAAACGATGATGACCGGGCGCGAGACGATGCTGATCCTCTGCTCGCCGCACAATCCGGGCGGGCGGGTCTGGACGCCCGACGAACTGCGCGAGGTCGCCGCCTTCTGCCGCCGCCACGACCTGATCCTGGTGTCGGACGAGGTGCATTGCGACCTGGTCATGCCGGGCGCGCCGGCCCATACCGTCACCGCCCTCGCCGCACCCGAGATCGCCAATCGGCTGGTGACGCTGAACGCGGCGACCAAGACCTTCAACATCGCCGGCGCGCATCTGGGCAACGCGATCATCGCCGACGACGACCTGCGAGCCAGGTTCAGGGCAGCGCTGGCCGCCCGCGCGATCTCGCCCGGCATGTTCGGCATGGACATGGTCGCCGCCGCCTATTCGCCCGAGGGCGCGGCATGGGTGGATGCGCTGGTTGCCTATCTCGACGGCAACCGCCGGCTGTTCGACCGGGGCGTGAACGCGATCCCCGGCCTGCGCTCGATGCCGCTGGAGGCGACCTACCTTTCCTGGGTCGATTTCTCGGGCACCGGCATGGCGCCGGCGGAATTCATCGCCCGCGTCGAGAAGACCGCCCGCATCGCCGCGAACCACGGGGCGACCTTCGGCGCCGGCGGCGACAGTTTCCTGCGCTTCAACATCGCCACGCCGCGCGCCCGCGTGGCCGAGGCGGTGGCGCGCCTCACCGACGCCTTTGCGGACCTGCAATGAGGCCGACGGCACGACTGTTCCGGGCGCTGACCCTGGCCGGGCTGGCCTGGGCCGCCTGGGTCATGCTGGCCCCGCCGCAGCAGGTGGTCAGGCCGCCGATGCGGCCCTCACCCACCGCACCCGGCACGGCCCCGCCGGGCGCGCCGCTGGCCGGTCCGGTCGACCGCATTCTCATCGCAAAGTCGGCCCGGCAACTGACCGCATTTCGCGATGGCCGGCCCGTGAAGAGCTATCGCATCGCCCTTGGCTTCGCGCCGGATGGAGACAAGGCCCGTCAGGGCGACGGACGCACCCCCGAGGGCGTCTTCCGCATCGACCGGCGCAATGACGCCAGCGCCTATCACCTGTCCCTCGGGATCGACTATCCGCAGCCGCAGGACCGCGCGCGGGCGGCGGCGGCGGGCGTCGATCCGGGCGGCGACATCTTCATCCACGGCCAGCCGAACCAGCGCCCCGCAGGCGAGGTGCTGCCGGGCGACTGGACGGCCGGCTGCATCGCGATCTCCGATGCCGAGATCCGCGAACTCTTCGCCGCCACCGCCATCGGCACCCAGGTCGAGATCCGCCCCTGACGGGGGCCGGGATGCGCAAGTCGCCGCGCCGCGGCCGCGTTGCAATCCGCCCCGCAGGCGATCATATAGGGACCACCCCGCGAACAGCCCCGGAGCATCCCGCGCATGGTCTATCTGGATTTCGAAAAGCCGCTGGCCGATATCGAGGGAAAGGCCGAAGAACTTCGCGCCATGGCCCGCAAGGCGGAGGACGCCGTCGATGTCGAGAAAGAGGCCGCGGCGCTGGACCGCAAATCCGCCGACCTGCTGCGCGATCTGTACCGCTCGCTTGACCCCTGGCGCAAGACGCAGGTCGCCCGGCACCCCGATCGCCCGCATTGCCGCGACTATATCGACGCGCTGTTCAGCGAATACACTCCCCTGGCGGGCGACCGCGCCTTTGGCGACGATCACGCCGTCATGGGCGGGCTGGCGCGCTTCAACGATGCGCCCTGCGTGGTGATCGGCCATGAAAAGGGCAACGACACCAAGTCGCGCATCCACCACAATTTCGGCATGGCCCGGCCCGAGGGCTATCGCAAGGCGATCCGGCTGATGGACATGGCGCATCGCTTTGGCCTGCCGGTCATCACGCTGGTCGACACGCCCGGCGCCTATCCCGGCAAGGGTGCCGAGGAACGCGGCCAGTCCGAGGCGATCGCCCGCTGCACCCAGAAATGCCTGGACATCGGGGTGCCGCTGGTCAGCGTGATCATCGGCGAGGGCGGGTCGGGCGGCGCGGTGGCCTTCGCGACGGCCAACCGCATCGCGATGCTGGAACACTCGATCTATTCGGTGATCTCGCCCGAGGGCTGCGCCTCGATCCTGTGGAAGGACGCCGACCGGATGCGCGACGCGGCCGAGGCGCTGCGGCTGACGGCGCAGGACCTGAAGAAGCTGGGCGTCATCGACGGGATCATCGCCGAACCCGTCGGCGGCGCGCAGCGCGACCCCGCGGCCGCCATCGCCTCGGTCGGCGCCGAGATCGCCGCGATGCTGGCCGATCTCGCCGACCGCAAGCCCGCCGACCTGATCCGCGAGCGGCGGCAGAAATTCCTGTCGATGGGCTCGACCTCGCTGGCCTGACCCGGCGCAGATTGGATCCGGGGACCGTCGGCGCTGATCCGCCCGGCGGTCCCCTTGCGTTGCGCGTGGCTGCGTCACGTATCCTCAGGGCGGGACGGCGCCGACCGCACGCAGGTCCGTTTATTGTTATTGACTATAACCATTATTCATCATACCCATCTTGGCAGGAGGAACGCATGGCGCAACCTGACGAATCGCCCGACGACCGGACCGGCCCCATCGTTGAGGATCTCGTGCTCGGCTCGCTGATCGGATACCGGCTGAAGCGCGCCTACATGCGCATCCAGCCCGAGGCTCAGCGGGTTCTGGCCGAGGACGACCTGCGCGTGGTCAGCTTTTCCTGCCTGTCGATCATCGCCGACAATCCCGGCATCGTGCAGGCCGAACTGGCCCAGGCCCTGCAGATGGAGCGGTCCAACCTTGTCGTCATCATCGACGAGCTGGAGGACCGCGGCCTCATCACCCGCACCAAGGTGCCCACCGACCGCCGGCGCTATGCGCTTGGGGTCACGCTGCGCGGGCACCATCTGCGCGACCGCGCGGCACAGAACATCCGCGAGGCCGAGGATGCTGTCTTCGGCCGGCTGGACGAGGACGACCGCGCCACCCTGATCGCGGCGCTGCTGCGGCTGGAGGGCCGCGCCACAGCCTGACGGAAGACCCGCGCGCCGGCAGAGGAGGCCGGCCGCGACAAAGAGCCATCCAAGGGAGGAACCCCATGAAAACGCGTATTCTCGCGACGGCCGTCGCATGCTCGATGGCCACCCTGGCCGCAACAGCCTCGGCCGACACCATCCGTGCAACCAGCGGCTTCGGCCCCAACCACGCCATCGCCCGCGACGTCTATCCGACGATGTTCGCCAAGCTAGAGGAACTGACCGAGGGCCGCTGGACCGGACAGGATACCCCCTCGGGGCTGGTCGCGCCGAACGAGATGTCCACCGGCCTGCGCGATGGAATCACCGAATTCGGCCCGCTGCTGATGCCCTATTTCGTGGCCGAGTATCCCGAAAGCGGGGTCGTGACCGAACTGTCGATGCTGGGCTCGAATCCCGGGGTGGTCTCGTCGGCCGTCACCGAATACATCGCCACCTGCGAGCCCTGCCTGGCCGAGTTCGCGCGGAATGGCCAGGTCTATCTGGGCTCGGACGCAACGCCGCTTTATCAGCTTCTGTCCACGAAGGCGGTGCGCAGCGCGGCCGAGATGCGCGGCATGAAGGTGCGCAGCGGCTCGCCCTTCTACGCGGCCTTCATCGAAAGCCTTGGGGGGGTGGCCGTGCAGATGCAGTCCAGTGAACTGTTCGAATCCCTCAGCCAGGGCGTGATCGACGCGACCATCAGCTCGCCCCACGAGATCATCTCGAACCGGCTGGGGGACGTCATCGGATACGTGACCGAGATCGACCAGGGCCTGTTCAATGGCGCCGCCACCGGCACCGCCAGCCAACTGCTGTGGGACCGGATGGACGCCACTGACCGCCACGCGCTGGCGACTGCCGCGCAATACGGCATCGCCGCGGGCCTTGCCGGCTTCGACGCGCAGATCGACGAGGTCCGGGCCGAGAAGCTGGTGGAATTCATCGAGCCCGACGAAAGCCTGATCGCCGCGCGCGACGCGTTCAATGCCGATCGGCTGGCCGCCGCTGCCAGCATCCTGCAGGATCGGGGCGTCGCGGACGCGCAGGCCAAGATCGACCGCTACGCCGCGCTGGTCGAGAAATGGGAAGGGCTGGTGACGCCCGGGATGACGGCCGAGGACCTCGGCGCGCTGCGCGAGCGCGAGATCTGGTCGCAGGTCGATTTCGCGGCCTACGGCCAGTAAGTCCCCCGGCGCGCGCCGGACCGCGGCGCGCGCCCAGCCTTGCCCCCCAACCCCCGGAGGATCGGATGCTGAAACCGGTCGAGGCCGCGATTGCGCGGTCCAGCATGGTCATCGGCGGCCTCGTGCTGCTGGCCATGATGCTGCAAGTCGTGGTGGACGTCTTCATGCGCGCCCTGATCGGCGCGGGCTTTCCGGCCACGCCCGATCTTGTCGGCAAGTACTACATGGTCGCCGTCAGCGTGCTGCCGCTGGCCCTGACCGAGGTGAAGCGACGCCATATCGAGGCGACGATCTTCACCCAGGGCCTGTCCGGTCGGGCGCTGGCTGCGGTGCATCTGTTCGGCTTTGCGGTGTTCGGCGGCGTGCTGGCGGTGCTTCTGCAAGGCTCTGCGGGCGAGGCGATGCGGCAGACGGCGCGCGGCGCCTATATCGAGGCCGGCACCATCCGCTTTGTCACCTGGCCCAGCTACTGGATCCTGCCCGTGTCGTTCGGGCTGGCGCTGTTGGTGATTGCCATCCGCATCCTCGAGGTGCTGACCGGCCGCTTCACTGACGGCCACCATGACCCGCTGGATCAGCTTCAGGCCCTCGAGGAGGACGCGTGATGGAACCCGTCACCATCGGCATTCTGGCCCTGGTCGCGCTGCTGGCGCTGATCGCCGCCCGCGTGCCCATCGCCGCCGCACTGATCGCCGTGTCATTCCTTGGCATCTGGGCGGTCGCGGGGCTGCGCCCGGCGCTGTCGATGCTGTCCACGATCCCCTATACCACCTCGGCCAGCTGGACCCTGTCGTCGATCCCGATGTTCCTGCTGATGGGCTATGTCGCCTATCATTCCGGGCTGACCCGCGGGCTGTTCGAGGCGGCGCGGGTCTGGTGGGGCTGGATGCCGGGCGGGCTGGCCATCGCCTCGCTGGCCGGGGCCTCGGGCTTCGCGGCGGTGTCGGGCTCGTCGGTGGCCTGTTCGGCCGCGATCGGGCGCATCGCGGTGCCGGAAATGGCCCGGCAGGGCTATGACCTGCGCATCGCCACCGGCTCGGTCGCGGCGGGCGGCACCATCGGCGCGCTGATCCCGCCCTCGATCATCCTGATCCTCTACGGCATCCAGGCCGAGACCTCGATCAACCAGCTGTTCCTGGGCGGGCTGTTCGTGGGCCTTGCCTCGCTGGCCTTCTATGTCGCCGCCGTGCTGGTGGTCTGGTGGCGCGATCCGTCGCGGCTGCCACGGGCCGAGGCCTACACGATGGGCGACCGCTGGCGGAAGACGGCGCAGATCTGGCCGGTGCTGCTGCTGATCGGGGCGGTGTTCGGGGGCCTTTTCTCGGGCTTCTTCACCGCCACCGAGGCCGGCGCCTTCGGCAGCTTCGTGGCGCTGCTGATCGGGCTGGGCCGCCGCTCGCTCAGCTGGGTGGGCTTCAAGGAAAGCCTTGTCGATACGCTGCTGTCCTCGGGCTCGCTGTTCATCATCGCCATCGGCGCCAACCTGTTCACGCGGCTGGTCGCGATGTCGGGGCTGTCGATGCAGATGGGCGCCTTCGTCGAGGGGCTGGGGCTGGGCACCTTCGCGCTGCTGCTGGCGATCATCGTGATCTACCTCATCCTGGGGATGTTCCTCGAACCGATCGGCGCCCTGCTGCTGACCCTGCCGCTGTTCCTGCCGATCCTCGCGCAGCACGGCGTGGACAAGCTGTGGTTCGGCCTTCTGGTCGCCAAGCTGCTGGAAATCGGGATGATCACCCCGCCGGTCGGGCTGAACGTCTTCGTCATCCATTCGGTCGCGCGGGACTATGTGCGGCTGGAACAGGTCTTTGCCGGGATCGTGCCGTTCATCCTGGCCGACCTGGCCCTGGTCGCGGGCCTCGTGGCGCTGCGCGGCTTCATCTGAGCGAAAGGAACTGCGATGCAGATCGACGGACAGATCGCGCTTGTCACCGGCGCCGGCAGCGGGCTGGGCGAGGCCACCGCAAGACGGCTGGCCGCGCAGGGCGCACGGGTCGCGGTCATGGACCTGACCGAGGCCGCGGCCCGCCGCGTGGCGGATGATATCGGCGGGCTCGCGATTGCCGCCGATGTCGCGGACCCGGCCGCCGTTGGGGCGGGTTTCGTCCGCGTCTCGGCCGACCTGGGCACGCCCCGGATCGTGGTCAACTGCGCCGGCATCGGCAGCGCCGCCCGCATCCTGCCCCGCGACGGCGGCCTGTCGCTGGAACTGTTCGAGCGGACGTTGCGCGTCAACCTCTATGGCAGCTATGTCGTCCTCAGCCACGCCGCCCGCGCCATGGCCGAGGCCGCGCCGCTGGACGCGGACGGCGCGCGCGGGGTGATCGTCAACACCGCCTCGGTCGCCTGGCAGGACGGCCAGATCGGCCAGGCGGCCTATGCCGCATCCAAGGGCGGCATCGCCTCGCTGACCCTGCCCGCGGCCCGCGAGCTTGCCCGGTGGGGAATCCGCGTGATGACCATCGCCCCCGGCCTTTTCGAAACCGCCATGAGCGCGGGCCTGCCCGCCGAGGCCCGCGCCGCGCTGGAGGCCGGGCTGCCTTTTCCCGCCCGCATGGGCAAGCCCGAAGAATACGCGATGCTCGTGCAGGCCATCGTCGAGAACCCGCTGCTGAATGGCGAGGTGATCCGGCTCGACAGCGCCGTGCGCCTGCAACCCAAATGACCCTGCTCAAGGAGGACGCCATGTCCGATCACGCCACCTACCTGACAACCGAACCGGACGGCCAGGTCGCCACCATCACCCTGGTCCGCACCGCCAAGCGCAACGCGATGAGCGACGGGTTGATCGCCGCGATCGAACACGCCTATGCAACCCTGCCCGCCGAAGTGCGGGTGGTCATCCTGACCGGCTCGGGCGGGCATTTCTGTTCCGGCCTCGACCTGTCCGAACATGTGAACCGCAGCGCCGAAGAGGGCGTGCATCACTCGCGCAACTGGCACCGGGTGATGGAGATGATCCAGTTCGGCGGTCGCGTGACGATCTCGGCAATGGCCGGGGCAGTGATCGGCGGCGGCCTCGAGATGGCCGCGGCGACGCATGTGCGCATCGCCGAGCCCTCGGTGATCTTCCAGCTGCCCGAGGGGCGGCGCGGGATCTTCGTCGGCGGCGGCGCCTCGGTCCGGGTGGGCCGCATCATCGGGCCGGACCGGATGGTGGAAATGATGCTGACGGGACGGAAATACGGCGCCGAGGATGGCCTGCGACTGGGGCTGACCCATTACAGCGTCGCGGAGGGGGAGGCGCTGCCGCTGGCCCGCAAGCTGGCCGCCGAGATCGCCGGGAACGCGCCGATGTCGAACTATTTCATGGTGCAGGCGCTGGCCCGGATCAACGACATGTCGCGCGCCGACGGGCTGTTCACCGAAAGCCTCTGCGCGGCGCTGGTCCAGACCACGCCCGACGCCGAGGAAGGGCTGCGCGCCTTTCTGGAAAAGCGCCCGCCGGTTTTCCGCTGACAGCGCGAAAGGGAGGAGAGAATGACCGACATACCGCCCCTGACCGCGGACAACACCGCCGAACGCGCCGCCTGGGCACGCGGCCGCACCGTCACCCCCTGGGTGCCGCATGACACGATCCGCGAGGACCGCCCGGACGGCACCATCCTGCTGCGCGCGGCGCAGAAGATGGACCCGGTGGCGCCCAATACCGGGCACTGGCTGCACCGCTGGGCCGAGGCCGCGCCCGATCGCGTGGCCCTGTCCGAACGCGCAGGTCCGGCGACGGACAGCGGGCCGTGGCGCGATGTCACCTATCGCGACCTGCTGGCGCAGGTCCGTGCCGTGGCCTCGGCGCTGCTGGCGCGGGGCATGGGCGCGGGCGACTGCATCGCGATCCTGTCGGGCAACGGCATCGACCATCTGGTCCTGTCGCTGGCCGCGCAATATGTCGGCGTCCCGGTGGTGCCCCTGGCAGAGCAGTATTCCCTGATCGATGAGGCGCATGGCCGGCTGGTCTTCGTCCTCGACAAGGTCCGCCCGCGGCTGGCCTTCGTGGATGACGCGGAACGTTACGCCGGCGCGCTGCGTCTGCCGCAACTGGCCGAGGTCGAGATCGTCGCGGCCCGTCCCGAGGGCGCGCCGCGGGCCGTCACGGCCTTTGCCGACCTGCTGGCCGCGCCCGACCATCCCGGTCTGGAAACGGCCCATGCCGGTGTCGGCCCCGACACGCTGGCCAAGATCCTGTTCACCTCGGGCTCGTCCAGCGAGCCCAAGGGAGTGCTGACCACCCACGGCATGATGTGCGCCAACCAGGCCCAGATGGCCCCGGTGATGCCCTATCTGCGCACGCATCCGCCCCGCGTCACCGACTGGCTGCCCTGGAACCACGTCTTCGGCGGCAGCCACAACGTCAACATGATGCTGGCGAATGGCGGCACGCTGACGATCGACCAGGGCAAGCCGACCGCGCGCGGCTTTGCCACCACGCTGGCCAACCGCCGCGACCATCCCGGCACGCTGGCCTTCAACGTGCCGGTGGGCTTCGCGATGCTGACCGACGCCGCCGAGGCCGACGCCGAGACGCGGGCACGGCTGTTTCGCGATCTGGACCTGATCTTCTATGCCGGAGCCTCGCTGCCGCAAGAGGTCTGGCTGCGGCTGGAGCGATTCTGCATCGAGGAGCGCGGCGGCCTGCCCATGATGGCCTCGAGCTGGGGGCTGACCGAGACGGCCCCGGCCTGCGTGATGGTCCATGAACCCATCGGCCGCTCAGGGGTGATCGGCGTTCCGCTGCCCGGCGTCGAGGTCAAGCTGATCCCCGATGACGAGATGCGCTGCGAGATCCGCGTGAGGGGGCCGAACGTCACGCGCGGCTATTACGGCGACCCCGGCAAGACCGCCGAGGCCTTCGATGCCGAGGGCTTCTTCATCACCGGTGACGCGGTGCGGCTGGTCGATCCGGCCGACGCCTCGCGCGGGCTGATCTTCGATGGGCGGGTGTCCGAGGATTTCAAGCTGGACACCGGCACCTGGGTGCAGGCCGGGACGCTGCGCATGACCGTGCTGGACCGGCTGAGGGGGCTCGCGCAGGATGTGGTGATCTGCGGCCATGACCGGGGCGAGATCGGCCTGTTCGTCTTTCCCCTGCCCGGCCTTGCCGCGCCGGATGCCGCCTCGCGGGGCGCGCTGGCCGACCCGCAACTGGCCGCCCGGATCGAGACCGCCCTGCGGGGGCTGAACGAGGGCGCGACCGGATCGGCCAGACGCATCACCCGCGCGCTGGTGCTGGCCGAGCCGCCGGTGCTGGCCGCCCAGGAGATCACCGACAAGGGATCGCTGAACATCAAGAAGATCCTGACCCGCCGCGCCGCCCTGCTGGAACGGCTTTACGACAACGAGGACCCGGCGCTGATCCGCGTCTGAAAGGAAACCCGATGATCGATTTCGACAAGATCCGCGCCATCGACTTTCACACCCATGCCGAGGAACCCTGCGGCTGCCATGCCGATGATGGATATGACGACCTGCAATCGACGATGGCCAGGTATTTCGGCGCACCCTGGCAGCACCCGCCGACCATCGACCAGACGGCCGCGCATTACAGGCAGGCCAATATCGCGGCGGTGATCTTTCCGGTCGATGCAGAACGCGAGACGGGCTATCGCCGCTATGACAATTACGAGGTGGCGGATGCCTGCGCGCGGCATTCGGACATCCTGATCCCCTTCGCCTCGATCGACCCGGCCAAGGGCCGCATCGGCGCCCGAGAGGCGCGCGATCTGGTCCAGAACCACGGCGTCCAGGGCTTCAAGTTCCACCCGACCATGCAGGGATTCTATCCCAACGACCGCGCGGCCTATGTCCTTTACGAGGCGATCGCGGAAAGCGGCAAGCCCGCCCTGTTCCACACCGGACAGACCGGCGTCGGTTCGGGGATGCGCGGCGGCAACGGGATGCGGCTGAAATACTCGAACCCGATGCATATGGACGATCTGGCGGTCGATTTCCCCGACATGCCGATCATCCTCGCCCACCCCTCGTTTCCCTGGCAGGAAGAGGCGCTGGCCGTCGCCCAGCACAAGCCGAACGTCCATATCGACCTGTCGGGCTGGTCGCCGAAATACTTCCCGAAGATCCTCGTGCAATATGCCAACACCATGCTGCGCAGGAAGATGCTGTTCGGCAGCGACTGGCCGATGATCGCGCCGGAAAAATGGCTGGATGCCTTCGACAAGGCCGATTTCCGCGACGAGGTGCGCCCGCTGATCCTCAAAGAAAATGCCATGCGCCTGCTGGGGATCGCGCCATGATCCCCTTCCGGGCCCCGGTCGATGACATCTTCTTCAGCCTGCGGACCTTCGCGGGCGACGTGCCTTGCTGGGATGCCGAGCTGTCGCACGAGATCGTCCGGCATTTCGCAGGCTTCGCCGAGGGCGTGCTGGCGCCGCTGAACGCACCGGGCGACCGCCAGGGCTGCCGGCTGGAGGACGGCAGGGTCGTCATGCCGGACGGCTTCGCCGCCGCCTATGCCGAACTGGCGGGCGCGGGCTGGCAGGGGCTTACCGCGCCCGAAGACCATGGCGGGCAGGGGCTGGACCATCTGACCGCTGCCGCGATCTCGGAGATCTTCACCGCCGCGAACCATTCGCTGCAGATGGTGACCAGCCTCGCCGCCGGGGCCATCGAGACGCTGATGGCGCATGGCAGCGCCGCGCAGCAGGCCGAATTCGTGCCGCGCCTCGCCTCGGGCGCGTGGCTGTCGACGATGTGCCTGACCGAGGCGGGCGCCGGGTCGGACCTGTCGCGCATCCGCTGCCGCGCCGGCCGCGCGGGCGATGCCTGGCGGATCGACGGGCAGAAGATCTTCATCTCGGGGGGCGACCAGGACCTTTCGGCGGGCATCCTGCATCTGGTGCTGGCCCGGACCGGGGCGCCCGAGGACGGGGTGAAGGGTCTGTCGCTGTTTCTCTGCCCCGCCGAAGTCGCGGGCCGCCGCAACGCCGTCACGGTAACCCGGATCGAGGAAAAGCTGGGGCTGCACGCCTCGCCCACCTGCCAGATTGAATTCGACGGCGCGACGGGCTGGCTGATCGGTGCCGAGGGGCGCGGGCTGGCGGCGATGTTCACGATGATGAACCACGCCCGCATCGACGTGGCCCTGCAGGGCGTGGCCCATGCGGCCCGCGCCCATGCCATCGCGGCGGCCTATGCGGCCGATCGCCATCAGGGCCGCACCGCCGATGGTCGCCCTGCGGTGCTGGCCGACCACCCTGATGTGCGGCGGATGCTGGACGAACAGCAGGCGCTGGCGATGGGGGCGCGCGCGATGTGCCATCTGGCGCTGGCCGAGATCGAGCGCGCCGAGCGTCCGGCGCTGGTCGAGTTCCTGACCCCGCTGTGCAAGCTGTTCGGATCCGAGGCGGGCATCCGCGCCGCCGATCTGGGCATCCAGGTCCTGGGCGGCTATGGCTATCTGGAGGAATACGGGGTCGCACAGATCTGGCGCGACGCGCGGATCACCGCGATCTACGAAGGCACGAACGGCATCCACGCCGTGACGCTGGCCACCCGCGGGTTGCGCCTCGCCGAGGGCGCCGCGCAGGGCGATTTCGGGGCGCTGATCGGACGCCTTGCCGGGGATGATCCCGCGACCATCGCGGCGCTGGCTGCATGGCGCGAGGACGCGACCCGGATCGGGGCATCCGACGATCCGCTGCCGCTGGCCCATGATTTCGCGCACCGAACCGCACGGCTGCTGCTGCGTGCGGTCTGGCAGCGCATCGCGGCCCGCGCAACGGGCGAGGGCCGCGCCGATGCCGGCGACCTGGCGCGGATCGCGGCGGCCCTTCCCGCCTGATCGCGCCGCCGCGACAGTCGCCAGCCGCGAAGACACCACCCTTGTCTTGACACGCCCGGCGCGGCATGGGAAAGGCGACAGAAAGAATAAGGTAATGGTGATGACGGGCTTTCGGACGGCACTTCATGTCCTCGCGCTTCTGCTGGCTGCGGGCGCGGCAAGGGCCGGGGACGCGCCCATCGTCATCGACCACGCCTTCGGCCAGACCGTCATTCCCCGCAAGCCGCAGCGCGTCGCCACCGTCGCCTGGGCCAACCACGAGGTTCCGCTGGCGCTGGGCATCGTGCCCGTGGGCTTTGCCGCGGCCGGATTCGGCGATGAGGACGGCGACGGGCTGCTGCCCTGGGTCAAGGCCAGGCTTGACAAGCTGGGCGCCGAAGCCCCGCCCCTGTTCGACGAGGGCGACGGCATCGACTTCGAGGCGGTCGCCGCCACCACGCCGGATGTCATCCTTGCGGGTTATTCGGGCCTCAGCCGCGCCGACTACGACATGCTGAGCCAGATCGCCCCGGTCGTCGCCTATCCCGAGGCGCCCTGGTCGACCGACTGGCGCGCGATGATCCGCATCAACGCCGCAGGGCTTGGCATGGCCGCCGAAGGCGATCGGCTGATTGCCCGGCTCGAGGCCGAAATCGCCGCGGCGACGGCAGAGCGTCCCGAATTGGCGGGCAAGTCGGCCATGTTCATCACCCATCTGGACAGCACCGATCTCAGCGTGGTGCGGTTCTACTCGGCCAATGACACGCGGGTGAAGTTCTTCGGCGACCTGGGGCTTGCCCTGCCGCAGGCGGTTCGCGAGGCGACCCGGCCCGGCCAGTATGCGGGCGAGACCAGCGCCGAACTGATCGACGCCTTCCGCGACGTGGACATCTTCGTGTCCTATGGCGGCCCGGACCTGCGCAAGCGGCTGACGCAGGATCCCCTGTTTGCGCACATGCCGGCGGTGGCCCGCGGCGGGCTGGTGATGCTGGGCAACGACGCCGTCGGCACCGGCGCGAACCCGACGCCGCTGTCGATTTCCTGGGTGCTGGACGACTATCTGGCGCTGCTGGCCGATGCCGCGCGTGCGGCCGATGAGTGACCTTGCCCCGGTGGTCGCGGCGCCTCGCGCCTCTCCGGCGGCGGCGCGGCTGGCGGCGCTGATCGGCCTCGCGCTGTGCGTGGCCTTGCTGGGCGCCCTGTCGATCGCGGTCGGTGCCCGCGCGGTGGGATGGCCAGACCTGCTGGCCGGGCTGACAGGCGGCACCGAGACCATCGGCCAGGCGGCGGTGGCGCTGCGGATCCCGCGCACGCTGATGGCCTGCGCGGCCGGGGCGGCGCTGGCCCTGTCGGGGGCGATCATGCAGGGCATCACCCGCAACCCGCTGGCCGATCCGGGCATTCTGGGCATCAACAACGGCGCGGCGCTGGCCGTGGTCATCGGCATCGCCTGGTTCGGCCTGGCCTCGCCGGCCAGCTTTGTCTGGCTGGCGATCCTCGGCGCGGGCATCACGGCGGGCTTCGTCTATGCCGTCGGATCGCTTGGCCGCGGCGGCGCGACGCCCCTGAAGCTGGCACTGGCGGGGGCGGCGACATCGGTCGCCTTTTCCTCGCTGACGCTGGCGGTGGTGCTGCCCCGCGCCGACATCGCCGGCGGCGTGCGCAGCTGGCAGGTGGGCGGCGTCGGCGGAATGACGCCCGATCGCATCCATCTGGTGCTGCCGGTGCTGCTGGCCGGGTTCGCGCTTGCGATGCTGTCGGCGCGCAGGCTGAACATGCTGGCGCTTGGCGACGAGGTGGCGGCCGGCCTTGGCGAGAGGGTCGCGGCCGCGCGGGCGATGGCGGCACTGGCCGCGATCATGCTGTGCGGCGCGACCACGGCGGTCTGCGGGCCGATCGGCTTCGTGGGGCTGGTGATCCCGCATGTCTGCCGGCTGCTGCTGGGGGTCGATCATCGCTGGGTGCTGCCGGCGTCAGCGCTGGGCGGGGCGGCGCTGCTGACCGCTTCGGACATCCTCGGCCGGCTGGTCGCCCGCCCCGCCGAACTGGAGGTCGGCATCGTCACCGCGCTGATCGGCGCGCCGGTCTTCATCGCCATCGTCCGCCGGCACCGGGTGCGCGCGCTGTGAGCGGCGCCGCGATCACCGCCCTCATCGCGGGGCGCCGCGCCCGGGCCGGACGGCGCAGGTCGATCCTTCTGGTGATCGCGGCGCTGATCGCCGTATGCTTCGCACTGACGCTGATCCTGGGCCAGAGCCTGACGCCGCCGGCCGATGTGCTGCGCGTGCTGACGGGCCACGATGTTCCGGGCGCCAGCTTCACCGTGGGCCAGTTGCGGCTGCCGCGCGCGGTCGTGGCGGTGCTGGCGGGTCTCAGCCTCGGCCTCGGGGGTGCGGCCTTTCAGGTCATGCTGCGCAACCCGCTGGCCAGCCCCGACATCCTCGGCGTCAGCGCCGGTGCCAGCGCGGCGGCGATCTGCGGCATCGTGTTCCTGTCGCTGGACGGCGCGGCCATCTTCGGGCTGGCGATCGCCGCGGGCCTTGCGGTGGCGCTGCTGATCTATGCGCTGTCCTTCCGCGACGGGGTGACCGGCTCGCGGCTGATCCTCGTGGGCATCGGCATCGCGGCCATGCTGGACAGCGTCATCGCCTACGCGCTGGCGCGGGCGCCTGCCTGGGACCTGCAAGAGGCGCTGCGCTGGCTGGGTGGCAGCGTGAATGGCGCACGCCTTGACCAGGCCCCGCCCCTGCTGGCGGCGCTGATGCTTGGCGGCGGGCTGGTGCTGGCCCGACGGCGCGACCTCGAGGTGCTGCGCGCGGGCGACGACCTCGCCGCGGCGCTTGGGGTGCGGGTCGCGGGCACGCGGCTGGCCGTCATGATCGGCGCGGTTGCGATGATCGCGGTCGCCACCGCGACCACCGGGCCGGTCGCCTTCGTGGCCTTCCTGTCCGGTCCAATCGCCGCACGCATCGTGGGGCCGCACGGCTCGGTCCTCGTGCCGGCCGCGCTGGTCGGTGCGGTGCTGGTCCTTGCGGGCGACTATGCGGGCCAGTTCCTGTTGCCCGGCCGCTATCCGGTCGGCGTGGTGACCGGCGCGGCCGGGGCGCCCTTCCTGATCCACCTCATCATCCGAGCCAACCGGAACGGAGCCTCGCTGTGACCCGGAGCCACCAACTGCGCGTTGCGGACCTGTCGGCGGGATATGGCGGCCGGCCCATCCTCGAGGGGCTGGACCTGGACATTCTGCCGGGCCGGGTGACCGCCATCGTCGGTGCCAATGCCTGCGGGAAATCGACCCTGCTGCGGGTCATGTCGCGGCTTCTGCGACCCGGTCGTGGCGCGGTGACGCTGGACGGCGCCTCGATCCACCGGATGCCGACGCGGGCGCTGGCGCGCGTGATGGGGCTGTTGCCCCAATCGCCCGCCGCGCCCGAGGGGATCACCGTGGCCGATCTGGTCAGCCGCGGCCGCCACCCGCATCACGGCCTCATCTCGCGCTGGAGCCTGCAGGACGACGCGGCGGTGGCCGCGGCCCTCGAGGCGACCGGCACCGCAGACCTGGCCGAACGCGCCATCGACGAGCTTTCCGGCGGACAGCGCCAGCGGGTCTGGATCGCCATGGCGCTGGCGCAGGAAACCGACCTTCTGCTGCTGGACGAACCGACGACCTTCCTCGACGTGACCCATCAGGTCGAACTGCTGGACCTTCTGTGCGACCTGAACGAGCGGCGCGGCACGACCATCGTCATGGTTCTGCACGACCTGAACCTTGCCGCGCGCTATGCCGATCACCTGGTCGCGCTGGCGCGGGGGCGCGTCCACAGGCAGGGAACACCGGAAGAGGTGCTGACCGAACCGACCATGCGCGAGGTCTTCGGGCTCAGCAGCAGGGTCATCGCAGATCCGGTCTCGGGGCGGCCGATGGTCCTGCCGGTCGGCCGGAATCGGACGCTCGCAAGCGCCGCACGCAAGTAACCAAGAGAAACAGTCGCCTTTTTGCAACGGCCGCGCGAAGTTCTCGTGGAACCCGCTGATGCGCCTTGAAAGCAGGGCGCGTCCCACCTAGGCGAGGGTTAATCCGACAATTTAGATAAGGATAACCCGATGCCCCAGATCGCCCGCTCTCGTCCTGCCGCGCGCCGCCGCGCGCTGCTGTCCTGCTGCGCCCTCGCCTTGCTGCCGGCCGCAACGCTCGCACAGGAGGCGGCCGACAGCGGCCGCATCTCACCGGTGATCCGGCTGCCCGAAATCACCCTCGACGCGGCCGGCGGTGATGACGACGCCGCCTCGATCGTCGCGCGCGAGCTGGCGGTCGGCGGCAAGGTCGCGACCAGCATCCTCGACACGCCGGCCTCGGTCTCGGTCATCACCCGCAAGGAGATCGAGCGCCGCGATGCCCGCACGCTGGAGGACGTGCTGCAATATTCCGCCGGCGCGATCAGCGACTACTACGGCACCGATGATCGCAACGACTATTTCCTGATCCGGGGCTTTCAGGCCTCGACCTATCGCGACGGGATCACCCTGGGATCGATGCGCGGCATCCGCGAAGAGCCGTTGGCCTATGAGCGGGTCGAGATCATCCGGGGCGCCAACTCGACCCTGTTCGGGGTCGCGGACCCGGGCGGTTCGATCAACTTTGTCACGAAACGCCCGCGCGACGAACGCATTTCCGACCTGTTCGCGACGGTCGGGACCAACGACCGCAAGGAGATTGGCTTCGACTTCGGGGACGCGGCGACGCCGGACGGCACCCTGTCCTGGCGCCTGACCGGCAAGCTGCAGGACAGCGCGCGCGACTACGACCGGTCGCGCGATGACGAGACCTTCCTGATGGCCGGGCTGACCTGGCAGCCCAGCGACGTCACCTCGATCAGCCTGATCGCCGACCATCTCGACCGGGACGCGACCCCCAACAGCGGCGGCTATCCGCGCTATGGCGATTACGACCGCGACCAGTTCTTCGGCGAACCCGGCTTCAACGACCTGAACGTCGAACGCTCGACCGTCAGCCTGATCGCGGAACATGATTTCGGCGGCGGGCTGACCCTGCGGTCAAACCTTCGCTACAGCGACACGGACGACGATTTCGGCTATGTCTACATCTCGGGCGATGACGGAGTATTTCCCGTCCCGCGCGGCTATTTCGGGACCGATGGCGCGGCCGAGGAACTGGCCGGCGACGTCATCCTGCAATATGACCGCGATTTCGGGCGGATCGACAGCAGCACCCTGGCCGGGATCGAATATCGCGACGTGTCCTCGGCCCAAAGCGCCTATTTCGGCGCCGCATCCCCGATCGACCCGCGCGACCCGGTCTATACGGGGGCGCCCGACGATCTGGCACCCTATCAGGACGAACGCCGCGACAGCCGCACGCGGGCGATCTTCGTGCAGCAGAACCTGTCGCTGGACGACCGCTTCATCGCCACGATCGGGGCGCGTCACGACCGGCTGGACATCGACGTGCAGGATCTGCTGGGCGGCACCACGACCGGCGACGATTTCGCCGAGACCTCGCTGCGCGGTGCGCTGACCTGGAAGGTTACGCCCGAGATATCGACCTATGTCAGCTATGCCGAATCGGTCGCGCCGCCGGTGCTGGGGGTCGAGCCCGAGCGCGGCGAACAATACGAACTGGGCCTGAAATACGAGCCGGCGGGGACCACCGCGCTGTTCAGCGCGGCGCTGTATGACCTCAGCAAGACCAACATCACCGTGGTCGATCCCGACACCTTCGAACGCTCGCTGGTGGGCGAGATCCGCGTGCGCGGCCTCGACCTCGAGGCCAAGGCCGAGCTTGCCTCGAACCTCAGCCTGACCGCCGCCTATTCCTATGCGGACTCCAAAGTGCTGCGGTCAGGGCCGGTGCGGGGGGTCGATGTGGTCGGCAACGAGATGGGCGCCGTGCCCCATCACATGGCCTCGCTGTGGCTGGACTATACGCTGCCCGGCTTTGGCGGGCGCGGCGACATGACGATCGGGCTGGGTGCGCGGTATACCGGGTCATATTACTTCACCACCCAGAACGACAACGGCAAGAGCGAGGCCGCGATCCTTCTGGACGCCGCCTTCAGCCATGACCTGACCGACGACACGCAGGTGGCGCTGAACATCCGCAACCTCACCGACGAAAAGCATGTCGTGGGGCGTGGCAGCGCCGATTACTACAATCCCGGCCGAGAGGTCGCGCTGACCCTGCGCCACCGCTTCTGATCCTCGGGGCGCGGGCCTGCGCCCCGCCCCGACCGGCCGACCAGAGCGCCCGCGTCAGACACCCAGCCTGTCGCGGGCGGCATACCACCAGGACCCGATCACCGAATAGGGCACACGGAAGGTGCGCCCGCCGGGAAACGGGATCCAGGGCAGCCCCGCAAACACGTCAAAACGCGACAGGTCGCCGTCGATCGCCTCGGACAGGATGCGCCCGAAGGTGTGCGAGCCGGTGACCCCGTGGCCGGAATAGCCATGCGCGAAGTAGGTGTTGTCGCCCAGCCGGCCCATCTGCGGCACCCGGCTGAAGGACAGCGCGAAATTGCCCGACCAGGCAAAGTCGATGCGCGTTCCTTCCAGTTGCGGGAAGACCTTCAGCAGGTTGCGCCACAGCTTGGCCTTGATGTCGCGCGGATCGGTGCCGCCATAGACGGTGCCGCCGCCGAACAGCAGCCGGTGATCGGCCGACATCCGGTAATAGTCCAGGATGTAGCGCACGTCCTCGATGCAGGTATCGGCCGGCATCAGCGCCCGTGCCCGCGCCTCGCCCAGGGGCTCGGTCGCCATCATCTGCGTCGAGACCGGCATCACCCGCGGCGCAAGCTCGGGCACGACATGGCCCAGATAGGCATTGCCGCACAGCACCAGGACGCGGCAGCGAATCTCGCCGGCCTCGGTAGTGACAACCGGCCGCGGCCCGGACCTGTCGACCGACAGCACCGGCGACATCTCGTGGATCACACCGCCAAGGCTTTCCAGGGCCGCCGCCTCGCCCAGCGCCAGGTTCAGCGGATGCATGTGGCCGCCGCTGCCGTCGATCATGCCGCCGACATAAAGATCGGTCGCGGCGTGGTCGCGCATCTCCTCGCGCGACAACATGCGCTGGTTGTGCAGCCCGTGGCTTTCCCACAGCCGCTTGCGGGCCTCAAGCTCGCGCAGTTGCCGCGCGGTCAGTGCGGCGAAGACATTGCCATCCTTCAGGTCGCAGCGGATGTCATAGCGGCGCACGCGATCGCGGATGATCTGGCCGCCCTCCTGCACGAGGCCCGCGACGAACCGCGCCGTCTCGGGGCCATAGCGGCGCCCGATGGTCTGCAGGCTGGCGTTGAGGCCGTTGACGATCTGGCCGCCATTGCGCCCCGACGCGCCCCAGCCGACCCGCGCCCCCTCGAGGATGGTGACCTCATAACCCTTCTCGGCCAGGTGCAGCGCGGTCGACAGCCCCGAATAGCCGGCGCCGACGACGCAGATATCGGCCTCGGCCGTGCCCCGCAGCGGCGGTCGGTCAGGGGCGGGATTGGCGGATGCGGCATAGTAGCTGCCGACATGCCGGCCATCGCCGGCATAGGAGTTCGGCTTCGCGGGACGATTGGCAGTCATCATACGGACTCGAGATAGCTGTAATATTCGAAATCGGTGACATGGCGCGAAAAGCGGCGCAATTCCTGCATCTTGCACTGCACGAACATGCGCCGCAGCCGCTTGCTGTAGATCTGCTCGACATGCGGGCCGCGCGAGAACGCCTCGATCGCCGAGGCCCAGTCCGGCGGCAGCGTGTCGAGGTCCATCGAATAGGCATCACCCTCGACCGGCTGGGGAGGCTGCCATTGCGATTCGATGCCCAGCAGTGCACCGCCAAGGATCGAGGCCAGCACCAGATAGGGGTTGGCGTCGGCACCTGCGACCCGATGCTCGATCCGCCGGGCCCGGTTCGAGCCGCCGGGAATGCGGATCGCGACGGTGCGGTTCTCATAGCCCCAGGCGACGGCCGCAGGGGCGTGGGCGCCGGGCAGCAACCGCCGGAACGAGTTCTCGTGCGGGGCGAAGACCAGGGTGTTTTCCTGCATGGTGCGGATCAGCCCGGCGACGGCATGGCGCAGCGTCTCGCTGCCGGCCGCGCCGCCATTGTCGAACACGTTGCGCCCCGTCGCATCGTTCAGCGAGAAATGCACATGCATCCCCGACCCGGCGCGGTCGCCATAGGGCTTGGCCATGAAGGTTGCGGCAAAGCCGTGCCGGCGCGCGATGCCCCGAACCAGCCGCTTGAACAGCACCGCGTCATCGGCCGCGCGCAGCGGGTCGGCGACGTGCATCATGTTGATCTCGAACTGGCCGGCGCCGTTTTCCGAGATCGCGGAATCGGCGGGGATGCCATGCGCGCGGCAGCCGTCATAGACATCGTTCAGGAAGGCGTCGAAATGCTGCAATTCGTCCAGCGACAGCGCGCCGTCGGAATCCAGCCGCTTGCCGGTAATCGGCGAACAGGGCGGCAACGGCGCGGCCGCGGCGGGATCGACAACGTAGAATTCCAGTTCGGTCGCGACGACCGGCGTCAGGCCCAGCGCACCGAACCGAGCGGCGACGGCGGCAAGGGCGCGGCGGGGATCGCCGGGAAACGGGGCGCCGTCCTCTTGCCGCATCCACAGTTGGGCGAAGGCGGCGGGGCGGGTGATCCAGTCCACCGGACTCAGCGCGCGGCCGGTGAAGTCGCACAGCCCGTCGGCATCGCCGGTGTCGAAGACCAGTTCGTTGCCCTCGATATCCTCGCCCCAGATGTCCATGCCCAGCAGCGACAGCGGCATCCGCAACTCGCCCGCGAGGATCTTGTCGAGATGGTCGACCGGCACCCGCTTGCCGCGCATCACTCCGTTCAGGTCGCAGATGCAGGCGAAGATCGTCTCGATTTCCGGCCGGTCGCGCAACCAGCCCGCCACGTCGCCGAGTTGCATCCCAGCCCCCAATTGTGATAGCATTCGTGTATATGTGATACAGTTTTTTCCCCAAGTCAATCGCCCGCCCGGCCCATGCGGCCGCGGCACGGCAGAACCGGACCGCCGCGCATGATCCCAGGCACCCTTCCCCCGATCCCTCAGGGCGGCGAGATGACGACGCAGGACTATGCCTATCAGCGGCTGCGCAACGCGGTCATGGTGGGGGCTCTGGCGCCGGGTACCGCGCTGACCTTCAGGGGCCTCGCGCAGCAGCTGGACCTCAGCCCGACGCCGATCCGCGAGGCCGTGCGCCGGCTGTCCAGCGAGAATGCGATCGAGGTGCTTGAGAACCGCCGCCTGCGCATCCCGCAGATGAGCCTCGGCCGGTTCGAGGAACTGGTGCGGATGCGCGTGTCACTGGAAATCCACGCGGCACAGCGGGCGTTTCCCCATCTCACCGCGATGGTCATCGAGGATCTTCGGCGCCTCGACGATTCGATGGACAGCGCCATCGAGACCCGCGACCTGGACGCGCTGACCCGGCTGAACCACCGCTTTCACGAGATGCTGTACTGTCTCAACCCACATCAGGTGGTGATGCCGCTGATCGAAAGCATCTGGTTGCAGCTTGGCCCGTTCCAGCGCCGGGTGATCGAGGACATCGACAGCATCAAGACCGTCGATCGTCACAAGGAAATCCTGGCCGCCCTGTCTGCACGCGACCTGCCGGCGCTGTGCACGGCGATCGAGCGCGACATCCGCGACGGCTCGATCCGGTCCGGGCGTCAGATGCTGGTGCAGCGCGGCGAATCGTGACGGACAGCCGGCGCCGCGACCGCACCTGGCGAGCGGCGCGGGATCAGCATCCGCCACGCTCGACAGAAACGGAAACGGGGCGCTGCAATGGCAACACCCCCACAGTCCGGCACATGCAATGTCCGCCCCTGCCCGTCAGGCCGCAGGCCACCGGGCAGCGCAAGGCGAAGGCAGATCTACTTGATCTTGCCTTCCTTGTATTCGACGTGCTGGCGCACGACCGGATCGTATTTGCGCACGGTCATCTTTTCCGTCATCGTGCGGGCGTTCTTCTTGGTCACGTAGAAGTGGCCGGTCCCCGCGCTCGAGTTCAGCCGGATCTTGATGGTCGTCGGCTTCGCCATGGTCTTCGCTCCTGCTTCGGGGAAAGTCGCGCAGAGCGTCACCCCGTGGAATTCGTTTCGAGCCCGCGTTTTATCCGTGGCCGGCATGAAGTCAACCGCGAATCGCCAGAAAAGCCCCGGTATCCGGGGCAATGCGGCCATGCACGACATGCAAGGCCGCGTTTGCGGGCGAGGCGTCGGCCCGATTGCGCGGAGGGCCTGTAAGCCGGATTCTGTCGCCCCGAGTCGCCCCGTGGCGGATGGCCATTCCTCTGGCCCGGCCGTTGCCGGCCGGATCAAGCTGCCTACCCGGACCTGCTGGGGCAAGGCGGCCCTGCGGGGTTGCCCCCGCGCGCGGTCCCTATTCGGCATTGCTCCCGGTGGGGCTTGCCGTGCGAGGTCTGTTGCCAGCCCCCCGGTGGGCTCTTACCCCACCGTTTCACCCTTGCCGCTGCGGACAGCGGCGGTCTGTTCTCTGTGGCGCTTTCCCTGGGGTTGCCCCCGCCGGGCGTTACCCGGCACCGTCGCCTCATGGAGTCCGGACTTTCCTCGACGGCAGGTCGCCGCCGCGGCCATCCGGCCCTCCGCGCATCGCCGATATGGCGGGAATGGGCGGCGGGGTCAATGACCGCAGCGGGCCGGCGCACCCCGCGCGGCGGCGGATCGCGCGGCGCGGAACAGGGCCGCCAGCGCGGCCGCACGGCGGCGATCCTCGACCGATTCGGGACCCTGCGCCCCGGGGCAGGCGCGCAGCCGGAACGCCGCAAGCCGGGTCTGGGCATCGGCGGGAGGATAGCCGATCGCGTCGAGGCAGTCGGCCAGCGGCAGGTCGGCCCCGCCCGCATCGGGCCACAGCGCAAGACCGGCGCGGGCCAGACCTTCCCAGTCGAAGCGCGGTCCCGGATCGACCTTGCGCCCCGGCGCCATGTCGGAATGTCCGATGACCGCCTCGGGGCCAAGCTGCCAGCGCGCCATGATGCCGCGCAGCAGCGCGGCCAGCGCCGCCATCTGCGGGGCCGGAAACGGGCGGTCGCCGGGATTGACGAGTTCGATGCCGATGCTGCGCGAATTCACGTCCTCGCGCCCCTGCCAGCTGCCGGCCCCGGCATGCCAGGCCCGCCGATCCTCGGGCACCAGCGCCTCGGTGGCGCCGTCCTCGTCGATCAGCCAGTGGGCGCTGACCTCGGCCCCCGGATCGCACAGGCGCCGCCGCGCCGAGGCCGCATCCGCCATGCCGGTATAGTGCAGCACGATCAGCCGGGGTGTCTCGCCGCGCCGGTCGCCGTGGTTCGGGCTGGCCTGCCCCCGGATCAAGGCTGCGCGGTGCGGAAGGGCGCAGGATCCCAGCCGCAGACGAAACCGTCGCCGTCCGGGTCCAGACCCAGCGGATCAAGCCGCGGCCCGCCGGCCGCCAGGAACGCCATCTGCGCGGCGTCGGTCCCGGCATATCGCGCGCAGGCCGCGGCCGCCCGGGCCGCGGATCCTTGCGGGCGGGCATGGATCGCGGTCCCCGGCGCATGACCGGCCGCAAAAGCATAGCGCACCAAGACCGGGGTCGAGCCGGGATAGGGGCCGGTGCTCGTGACCGGCAATCCCCGCGCGGCTGCCTGCGATGCGGGCTTCCGCGCCACCAGCCGCCGCGTCGCGACGCCCATGGTCGGCGGCACCGGCACCGGCGACACGCCGGCGATCTCCTCGGCCGTCGGCGCCTTGGCGGGCAGCGCGATGGGGATGATCTGGGCGGGATCGCTGCCGCGGGTCAGCGCGGTTTCGCGCGCTGCAAGATATTCGCCATAGGGCGTGGCGCCGAAGCGATAGTTCGGGTTCAAGCCCTGATGCTCGCCGCAGCCGGCCAGCGCCAGCATCGAAATCACCCACCAGCCGCGCATCCTGCCCCCGTTTCCGCGCCGGCCACCGACCGGCGCAACATGCCCTTTTTCGGGCAGCCTACCACCAGCGTTCCGGCTTGGCCACAAAACCCGCCGCCCGTTCCAGCACCAGCGCCTGGTTCAGCAGATCCCCCTCTTCGAAGGGCCGGCCGATCAGTTGCAGGCCCAGCGGCAGGCCCTGCCCGTCCTGCCCCACCGGCACCGCGATTCCGGGCAGACCTGCCAGGTTCAGCGTCACCGTGAACACGTCCTGCAGATACATCTGCACCGGATCTGCGGCGTCCATCGCCCCCAGGGGGAACGCGGCCGAGGGCGTGGTGGGCGCCAGGATCGCATCGACGCCCGCGCCGAAGGCCGCGTCGAAATCGCCCTTGATCAGGCTGCGCACCTTGCGCGCGCGATTGTAATAGGCGTCATAGAACCCGGCCGACAGCACATAGGTGCCGATAATGATGCGGCGGCGCACCTCGGGGCCGAAGCCCTCGGCCCGAGTCTTCTCGTACATCTCGGTGATGCCGTCGCCCTGCCCCAGACGGGCCCTGTGACCATAGCGCACGCCGTCATAGCGGGCCAGATTCGAGGACGCCTCGGCCGGCGCGATGACGTAATAGGCCGGCAGCGCGTATTTCGTGTGGGGCAGGCTGATGTCGACGATCTCGGCACCCGCGTCACGCAGCATCTCGGCGCCCTTGCGCCACAATGCGTCGATCTCGTCCGGCATGCCGTCGACACGGTATTCGCGCGGAATGCCGATCTTCTTGCCGCGGATGTCGCCGGTCAGCAGCGCCTCGTAATCGGGCACCGGAATGTCGGCGCTGGTCGAATCCTGCGGGTCGACCGAGGCCATCGCCCCCAGCATGATCGCCGCGTCGCGCACCGACTTGGTCATCGGGCCGGCCTGGTCGAGGCTGGAGGCATAGGCGATCACGCCCCAGCGGCTGACCCGCCCATAGGTTGGGCGCAAGCCCACCGTGCCGGTGAATGCGGCCGGCTGGCGGATCGAGCCGCCGGTATCGGTGCCGGTCGCGCCGAGGCACAGATCGGCGGCGACCGCCGCGGCCGAGCCGCCCGAACTGCCGCCCGGTGTCAGCTCGGTCCCGTCGGTGCCCTTCCAGGGGTTCACCGCGCGCCCATAGCAACTGGTCTCGTTGGTCGAGCCCATCGCGAACTCGTCCTGGTTCAGCTTGCCCAGCATGACCGCGCCGGCGTTCCACAGGTTCTGCGTGACGGTCGATTCGTATTCCGGGCGAAATCCGCTCAGAATGCGGCTGGCGGCCTGCGACGGCACGCCCTTGACGCAGAACACATCCTTGATGCCCACCGGGATGCCTGTCATCGGCAGGGCCTCGCCCGCGGCGATGCGACGGTCGGCCTCTGCCGCCATGGCCCGCGCCATGTCGGGGGTCTCGTGGACAAAGGCGTTCAGCCGGCCCGAGGCCGAAATGGCCGCAAGACAGGCCTCGGTCAGTTCGGCCGCGGTCACCTCGCGCTGCGCCAGCGCGTCGCGTGCCCCGGCGATGGTCAGTCGGTTCAGATCGGTCATTCCACCACCTTCGGCACGGCAAAGAACCCCTCGCGCGCATCGGGGGCATTGGACAGAATCCGGTCTGCCATGCCGCCCGAGGTGACGACATCCTCGCGTCGCTTCAGGCGCATGGCGGTGACGCCGGTCATCGGCTCGACACCCTCGACATCGACCTCGTTCAGCTGTTCCATGAAATGCAGGATGCCGCTCAACTCGCGGGCCAGCGCCGGCAGGTCGGCGTCAGCGACCGCGATGCGCGCCAGATGGGCGACCTTGCGGGCCTCGTCCTCGGTGATCGACATGGCAGTTCCTTTCCTTCGCAGGCGGTCTACAGCCGGCCGCGCCGCGCTGCAAGAACCGCGCGAGACCGCAGCGCAACCCCCGCCGCAGCGCCCCTTCCCCCTGCTCCGGAATGCGGCGCCAGCGCGGCACATCCGAAGGCCCCCCGGGCAGTGAATAATTCCGCACAAGGCACCGAATTTTCGCTTGCGCCCGTCAGCGGCTTTCCCTAAACACCGCCCCACGCCGCCGGCCCGACCGGCCGCGCCGCCCTGATGGCCCGTTCGTCTATCGGTTAGGACGCCAGGTTTTCAACCTGGAAAGAGGGGTTCGATTCCCCTACGGGCTGCCAACTCTCCCTAGAAATGTGTTCCACGCCATTTCGCAGGGGAGAAAATCGTTTAAAATCAACCCCCCGAAAATTCATGCGTCCAGATGCGTCTCTATGCATCCACGCAATGTTGGTATCAAATGCTGGTATCGGATTCTTACGCGATACCAACAGGTGACTCATGGCATTGGTCGACACCACATTGCGGGGCCTGAAGCCCCAAGAAAAGCCCAAGAAATACAGCGACGCCGGGGGGCTGTTCCTGTTGGTGAACCCGAACGGATCGAAGCTCTGGCGCTTGGCCTATCGCTTTGACGGCAAGCAAAAGACCCTCGCATTCGGTGCCTACCCCACGGTTTCACTGGCCGACGCCCGCGCGTTGCGGGACCGCGCCAAGAAGGCGCTTGCTGATGGTATCGACCCGGCGAAGCATACCAACATCGACAAGACCGACCACGACACCTTCGAGGCCATCGGGCGCGAGTGGCTGAAGGCGCAAGAACCGACATGGGCACCCAAGTATGCCCCGCAGGTGTTCCGCCAGTTCGAGCGTGACGTGTTCCCGGCGCTAGGCAACCGACCCGTTGACGAAATCGAGGCCAGCGAGGTGCTGAAGGTGCTGCGTGCGGTAGAGGCGCGCGGGGCGCAAGACATCGCCAAGCGGCTGCGCCAGAAAATCAGTTCCATCTTCCGCTATGCCATCGCAACCGGGCGGGCCAAGCATGATCCGGCGGCACCGCTGAAGGGTGCATTGAAGCCCCCACCCAAGACGCGCCACATGGCCGCTCTGAGGGCCGCTGACATGCCTGACTTCATGCAGCGGCTGCGGGCCTTCGACGGCGACCCCAAGACCGCTCTGGCGCTCGAATTGCTGATCCACACAATGACCCGCACCAACGAAGTCCGTTTCGGGCGCTGGGCGGAAATCGAGCGCGATCTGTGGCGCGTCCCGGCTGACAGGATGTCCGTGGGTCTGAAGCTCAAGATCAGGCACGTTGTAACCGTATTCTTGAGGCGTCGCGGCACGAAACTCCGGGCGCTAAGCGCAAATGGCATCTGAGCTTCTCGCTGGTTGAGATTCACGCCCTCAGCGCATTCCCCTGCTTTTGCGCGCCCCAGCCCTGCTACGCCCACACGGCTGTTGCCCCGCGCCTGAATGAGGTCTTCTTGATCGGTCCCGTGATCCAACGCGGGGCCGTTCATGTCTGTCACCACCCTCCATCCTGACGCTTTGACCCGCGGTGCGCGGATGTTGCGCACGGCTTTGGGGGCGAATGTTGCAGCTTGGCTCGAAGACGCCACTGTCGTTGAGGTGATGCTCAACCCGGATGGTCGGCTCTGGGTCGACCGGCTGGCCGAGGGGCTTTGTGACACCGGCGCGCAGCTGTCGGCGGCGGACGGTGAGCGCATCAAACATGAGGGAGGAAGCGCAGCATGAAGCGCTATGCCGGATTGGATGTTTCGGTGAACGAGACCGCCATCTCCATCGTCGATGAGGACGGACGAATTTGCCGTGAAGCAAAGGTTGTCAGCCATCCTGAGGATCTGTCGAAGGCCTTGACGGGGACGGGGTTCCGTATCGAACGGATCGGGCTCTAAGCTGGCCCACTGTCGCAGTGGCTGTTCGACGCTATCGCCGCCGGAACCGCATCGAGGTCATGTTCGGGCGTCTGCAAGACTGGCGCGGGGCGTAACCCGCTATGGCAGATGCGCCAAGACCTTCTCTCCGCCGTCGCCCTCGCCGCAACCGTCATGCTCCGGCTCTGAAGATCAATGAGCCTGGACCCTAGCTGGCTTGGGGGCACCAAGAACACCATGCCCCCATCGGCGAGTTCGGTAACCTGTTCGGGCGATCCAAAAAAACGTCTGCTGCAGATCCTCCCGACGGGAAAATTCCATCCCAGCTGGTGGGCCAAATCAGTGGCGGCAATCCAACCGGTCCAACGGTTCCTGAACATCCCGATTGCGCACCTACTGCACAATCAGATCGGCGTGCAGGGCGCCGGCCGCATGGATACTTTTGAGGATGTCAATCATGTCTCGAGGCCTTACACCCAAGGCGTTCAAGCCACCTACCAGATCACTCAGCGATGCGCTGTCGTCCACCTGAGCGAATCCGATGCCTGCCTCTTCTCGCACTTCGACAGACGTCCTAGGAACGCTGAAGGTTTCCCCGTCAGCAAAGGGATTAGGCTGAGAAACGAGAGGCGCTTCACTGACCTTGAGGGTGAGATTACCCTGTGACACGGCAACCTTGGAGATGCGGACTCGGTCGCCCATCACGATCGTGCCAGCCTTGTGATCGACGACGACTTTCGCCCGATCCTCGGGTTCGATCAAAAGGTTCTCTATCCGTCCCACGACGCGCGCCGGATTGACGTCCCCGAGTAGGGCAAACTCGACAAGCACGGTGCCGCTGTCCTGCGTGACGGCAAGACGGCGCGCGAATTCACGGTTGATTGCATCTTCGATCCGTGTCGCCGTCGTGAAGTCGGCGTTGCGCAATGCGATCCGGATATTCCGGACCTCGGCAAAGTCGAATTCGACCTCGCGCTCGACGCGAGCCCCCACGGGAATTGATCCGCCCGTCGGAACCCCTTCCACGACCCGCGATGCCTCGCCCGCAATTGACACGCCGCCGGCGATGATCGACCCTTGTGCCACAGCGTAGATGTTGCCATCCGCGGCTTTCAAAGGTGTCATCACAAGCGTTCCACCCAACAGACTTTTCGCGTCACCGATGGTGGACACCCCCACATCGATCCTGCTACCCGACCTCGCAAAGGGCGGCAATGTCGCGGTCACGACGACCGCTGCCACGTTTTTTGACCGCAACGCATCATCGGTAACATTGACGCCCAGCCTCTCAAGAAGTCCCGCCAGCATCTCCTCGGTGAACGGCGCATTGCGCATACCGTCGCCCGTGCCGTCAAGGCCCACGACAAGGCCGTAGCCCACCAGGTCGTTGCCCCGGACACCATCGAAATCGGCCAGATCCTTGATCCGCACCGGCGTTGCGCCAACCGCGATCGGCATGAGGAACAGCGTCAGAATTGCCAATAAATGTCTCACCGCAGGTAATCCACCAGCTTGAGGTTCGCGAGGCGAGCCGTGACGGAGTAGAGCGCCTCGAGCTGGGCCTCGACCATTGTAATGGCGCCCGCAGTTTCGTAGGGATCCGCGGCACGAAGATTGTTACGCGCCGCCGAAAGCGCAGCACGTGCCGACGAATTTTCCGTCCTCGCGCGCTCGGTGAGGCCCTGAGCCTGACCGATCCTGCCCATTTCGGCCAGCACCTCGGAGGCATTGTCGGTCATGATCTGGCCCCCTCGCTGAAGCAGGTCTCGCTGCTCGTGATACTGGCCCGCAAGCAGACCGCGATCGACCAGGGCTGACGTTGCCATGCCCTTCAGGACCTCGCGCAGCGGGGTGGATGCCGCGGTTGCACCAAGTTCGACGGTCTGGCCGTCACCGACGACGAACGCCTGCGCCTGGCCGATCGTCCCCTGATACGCCGTGTCAAGAAAGCCCCCTGAACCGGGTGCCGCGTCGAACCATGCGGAAACGGCCTGGGACACGTCGGTGGCGGTTGTCATGCCTGCGGTGACCAGTTCCAGTTCATCCAGGATGCGCCCGGCAGATAACAGGGGTGGCGCGTCGCTGTTGAGACCTGAAAACAGATACTTGCCACCGACCGCGCCGTTGATGCGAGACACCACGGTCTCGAACGCATCGCCGGCTTCGGCGGCACGCATCGAGACCAGGGCAGGTGTTTCGCTGAACGGTTCGGCCAGCAGGGACAATCCGAGCGAGGCAGTCTGTCCCCTGATCGCCTCGAGGACATCCTGCATGCCCTGCGAGAAGATCTCGATCTCCGCGGCGTTTCGGTCAAGCTGGTCGATCATGCTGATCCGCGCCTCCATCTGCCGCAGCATCTGCGTGTTCCCTTGAAGTCGCTGGCCCAGATCCGCGACCTCGCCACTGGCCATCTCGGAGGTCAGGGTTGCCAGCGTGGTCTTCAGGCGATGTGACGCGGTCTGCAGAGCGAAGGCCCGGGCCTGATCGCCTATCGAGTAGCTGGTCATGGTCAAAGCCTCAGAATGTTGTCCATCATCTCGTCGATGGCCTGAATGACGCGCGCGTTCGCGGCATAGGCCTGTTCGTATTGCAAAAGCCGCTGCATCTCGGCGTCGCTGTCGACCCCGTCGGCCGTCAGCTTCGCGGTGATCGTCTCGGCACGGCTGTTCCGGATGGCGCTTTCGCCCTCGGCGGAGACGCGGCGGGATGTGACTCGCGCCTCGATCGAGGCAAAACGCGACTGCAACGACCCCGAGCCCTCGAACCCGCTGCCGGGAGTTGCCGGCCGGGCACTGCCGATTGCGCTGGCAAGCGACAGCAGCATGGTGGCATCGCCCACCTGCCCGGCCGCCGCGGCGCCCAGCCCGTCTCGGATCCGCCACAGATCTCCTGCTGCGCCGGGGACGACCAGCGTGTTGACACGCAACCGGGATGCAAGGCCCACGGCGTTCGCGGCGTCGGCGCGCGAACCCGCGTCGGTGAACAATCCCGGATCTGCCGCGGTCATGGTAGGGTCGACAGCGGGGTCTGCCAGCCGGTCGTGGAGGTCAAGGGCCAGTGCGTCCAGTTCGTGCTGCAATTGCGGTCCTAATTCATCGCGGATCGCGACATTTCCGGCAAGCGATCCGCCGCCGAAAAGGCGCATCTGGCTGGCCGTCAGTTCCTGTCCGTTCTGCACCAGGCGCATGACGGGCGGCGTTCCCGCCGCCATGTCGGGCGTCATCTGCCCGACCGCGGCAAACCCGAACCGGGTTGGCAGGCTGCCATCCAGCAGAACCGCGCCCTCCGCCGTGAAAAGCGCGACCTTGCCACTGTCGCGCGCCACCTCCTGCACCGGCACGATCTGTGCAATCCTGTCGATGACAGTCTGGCGCTCGTCGACCAGCGACGACGGGTCGGAACCCTCGCTTTCGATGATCGAGATCCGGCGGTTCAGATAGGCCACGCGCTCGAGGCTGGCGTTCAGCGCTGCGACATCCGACGCGATCGCCTGATCGGCGGCGCTGCGCGCATCCTGCACCGACTGGGATGCCGCGTTCAGCCTGCCCGCGAGCCTGCTTGCCGCATCGACGACAGCGCCGAGGCGCAGGTCGTCGTCGGGTCGCGTCGCAGCCGCCTGCAGGGCGGTCTCGAACTCGGTCAGCGCGCTGCCAAGCGAGCCCGCCTCGCCCGGCAGACCGACGGTTTCGCCCATACGGGTGAGGAAGTCGAGGCGGGTTGCGGCCTCCGAGCGGGCCGACAGCGCGAGGCGTGATTCCGCGACGAGGCTTGCATTGACAATCCGCGAGATGCCGTCGATCCGCACCCCGCCGGTATTGCCGCCAAGCGTCTGCGCGGTCAGCGCGACCTCGCGGCGGCCGTAGCCGGGGGTCATGACATTGGCGAGGTTCGCCGCGACGGTCTCGGTTCCCCGCGCATTGGCGGTGAGGCCCGAGACGGCGTTGGTCAGTGCTCTTGCGATACTCATGCCGCCCTCCTCGGGCCTGCCCGGTCAGGCCGAGGCGATCAGCGCTTGATGTTGGTGGTTTCCTGCAGCATCTCGTCGACGGTCTGGATGACCTTGGCATTCGACGAATAGGCCCGCTGGGTCTGAATCAGGTGTGTCAGTTCCTCGGCAACGTCGGTCGTCGAGGCCTCGCGGGCATACCCCTGGATCGAGCCGGTCGGTCCGTCGCCCGCATTCCAGAGGAAGAAGTTGCCCGAGGTCGGCGAAATCTTGAACGCCTGCCCGTCAAGCGAGATCAGCCCGTTCGGGTTCGGCACATCCACCAGCGGGATCTGGTAGAGCGTCTTCACGAAGCCGGTGTCATAGGTCGCCTTGAGAAAGCCGTCCTCGTCGATCTGCACGGCCGTCAGGTGACCGACCGGAGAGCCGTTCTTGGTGATGTTGGTCGGCGAGAAGCTGGCCGACAGCTGCCGAAGCCCGGTGGTCCCGTTCGGAACGCCGATCACCAGATCCAACGGCCCGCCTGCGACGGTCAGGGAAAGGGCACCCGTCGCCGTGTCATAGGCGCCGCCCGACAACGTCGTCACCGACTGGATGCTGCCCCCATTCGGCTGGGTGCTGTCAAAGACCACGCGGTAGGAACCGACCAGGTTGGCCGCAGGGTCCGAGGCCGAGTCGCGCACCTCCATCACCCAGGTGTTCGACATGCCCGCAGGGTCGCTGGTATCGGGCGTGAAGGTGATGTCCAGCGACTCCGACGTCCCCAGATTGCCGAAATACTCGACCTTCAGGGCCAGCGGATCGCCTGATGCGGTGGGCACGGTTTCGGTGGCCGGCAGGTTCACCCCCAGGCTCACGCGGGTCGTGGGATCGCCGGCGGTCTGGTTGACCGCGATGCGCACCGGCTCGAGCGCGCCCATCGTGTCGCGCGGCATCAGCGGCACGGTGCCATCGGCGGCGGCCGGCCAGCCCAGAAGCACAAGTCCGGATTCGGTGCGCAGCACCCCTTCGGCATCGGCGCGGAACGATCCGGTCCGCGTCATCATCATCGGCAGTTGGTCGAAGCCGTTGTCCAGATCGACGGCCGAGGTGACGGGCAGCATGCCGCGCCCGGTGATCGCCATGTCCAGCGGGTTCGAGGTCGGCACCAGGGCGCCGTCCTCCTCGATCGCGCGATAGGTGGTCGCCCGCACCCCCCCCGCCGAGTAGAGGCCCGCCACGCGGTTCTGGTTCAGCACGAAGGCGTCGAATTCGGTTTCCATCCGCTTGTAGCCATAGGTCCCGGAATTGGCGATGTTGTCCGAGATCGTCGCCAGGCGGGTGGAGTTCGCCGCGAGGCCGACGACGCCGGCATTCAGCGCGGAAGACATGGACATGAGTGAGACCCTTTCAGTTCAGCGGTCCGGCGACTATCCGACAGACAGCTTAAGATTCGCCTAACCGGGGCGCGTGCCGCCCGGCTATCTCAGTAAAATCACTTCGATCCGGTTGTTTGCGGGGTCCATCGGGTTTCCCGAGCGGTTCTTGCGGTCCGCATAGCCCGACACCCGCTGCACCCTCAGCGGATCCAGCCCGGCGCGTTCGATCAGGTTGCGCACCGCATGGGCGCGGGCATCCGACAGCGCCCAGACCGGCGACGAGACCAGCATTTCAGGGTAGGCGCGCACATGCCCCGAGATTGCCAGTTCATTGCGCACCCGCGCCAGCACCCGCGCGACGATGGCTGTCAGTTCGACCAGCGCCGGCTGCGGCTGGGCGGTGTCGTCCACGAACAGCGGCTCGCCGGTCAGGTCGGTCAGTTCGATCACCAGCCCCTCGTCGGTCATCCGCGTCACGACGTGGCGCAGCACATTCGTCAGCTGCATGGATTCCGCACCGCTGCCGGTCAGCTGCTGCTGCACCTGGCGGGCCACCTCCTCGAAATCGGCGGCATTCTCGCTGTCGGGGATGTCCTGCAGGACGGCGTGGCGTACCCCTGCCTCGACCCCGTCGCCGGCCGCACCGGGCGTCTGCACCACGGTCGGGTTGAAGTAATCCGCAAGGCCGGTCCGCTGCTTTTCGGTGGTCGCGTTCAGCAGCCACATCAGCAGGAAGAAGGCCATCATCGCGGTCACGAAATCCGCATAGGCCACCTTCCACGCGCCGCCGTGATGGCCATGTCCGCCGCCGTCACCGCCGCGCTTGATGATGATCGTGGCCCCCTTGGAGCCTTTCCCCGCAGCCATGACGTGACCCAGCCTTTCGCAACTTCCCGGAGGAATGTCGCTGCGGCGCGGCGGGCAAACAAGTTAACGGATCAAATGATCCCTATTCAGTCATAGCTGCGGCGGTCCTCGATCACCTTGCCATCATTGGGCAGGCTGCCGGGCGCGACGATCTGCACGTCGCCCTTCAGCTTGAGGGTGTCGGCCACCGAGCGTGCGTAGAGATCGGCCGATTCGGCGGGCGATTCGACCTGAACGGTCATCACGTCCATCTCGCCGTCGCGGTCGGCGATGACCCGGGCGCGGGCGATTTCGGGGTGCCGGGCGACCAGCGCCGCGACCTGTTCGGGGCGCACGAACATGCCCTTGATCTTGGTGGTCTGGTCGGCGCGGCCCATCCATCCCTTGATGCGCATGTTGGTGCGGCCACAAGGGCTGGTGCCGGGCAGCACCGCCGACAGATCGCCGGTGGCAAAGCGCACCAGCGGGTAGTCGGGGTTCAGCGTCGTGACCAGAACCTCGCCGACCTCGCCCTCGGGGACGGGATCGCCGGTGCCGGGGCGCACGATCTCGACGATCACGCCCTCATCCACGATCATTCCTTCCAGCGCGTCGGTCTCGTAGGCGATGTTGCCCAGATCGGCAGTCGCATAGCATTGCCGCGTGACGATGCCGCGATCCGCATAGGCCTGCCGCAGCGAGGGAAACAGCGCGCCCCCGCCCACCACCGCCCGCCGGATCGCCAGCGCCTCGCCCATGTCGTCGGCGCGGTCCAGGATCACCTTGAGGAAATCCGGGGTGCCGGCATAGCAGGTGGTGCCGATGTCGACGGCGGCGCGGACCTGCAATTCGGTCTGGCCGGTTCCGGCAGGCAGCACCGCCGCATCGACCGCGCGGGCGCCCGATTCGAACATCATGCCCGCGGGCGTCAGGTGATAGCCGAAGCAGTTCTGCACGATGTCGCCGCGCCCCACGCCCGAGGCATGCATGAACCGCCCCAGCCGCCACCAGTCGCCCTCGCGCCGGCCCGGCTCGTAGATCGGGCCGGGACTTTGGAACACATGGTCGAACTCTGCGGTCAGGCGGGTCGCGAAGCCGCCGAAGGGGGGGGATTTCCTCTGCGCCTCGGACAGTTCGGCCTTGCGGATCACCGGCAGTCGCGCCAGCGCGGCGCGGTCGGTCACCGCGGCGGGGTCGATGTCGCGCAGCAGCCGCGCCATCGCGGGCGCGGTCCGGGCGCGCGCCAGGGCGGCCGGCAGGTCGCGGGCCAGCGCCTCGTGACGGGAATCCTCGTCGCGGGTTTCCAGATCGTCGTAATGGGACGGCATCGCACTCTCCTCAGGCCAGCCAGCGTTTGCGGCGGCGATAGCTGCGCACGTCGCGGAAGGATTTCCGGCCCTCGTCCGACATGCCCAGATAGAACTCCTTCACGTCCGGATTCTCGCGCAGCTGCGCGGCGGGCCCGTCCATCACCACCCGGCCATTCTCGAGGATGTAGCCGTAATGGGCATAGCGCAGGGCGACATTGGTGTTCTGCTCGGCCAGCAGGAAGGTGACGCCTTCGCCCTCGTTCACCGCCTTGACGATCTCGAAGATCTGCTCGACAAGCTGCGGCGCGAGGCCCATCGAGGGCTCGTCGAGCAGGATCGTCTCGGGGCGCGACATCAGCGCGCGGCCCATTGCCACCATCTGCTGCTCGCCGCCCGAGGTATAGCCGGCCTGCGACTTGCGGCGCTCCTTGAGGCGCGGGAAATACTCATAGACCATCTCGAGGTCGCGGCGGATTGCGGCGGCGCCGTCGCGGCGCGTGTAGGCGCCGGTCAGCAGGTTTTCCTCGACCGTCAGATGTTCGAAGCAGTGGCGTCCCTCCATCACCTGGATCACGCCCTTGCGGACCAGTGCGGCGGGGTTCAGATCGACGATCGCCTCGCCGCGATAGACGATGCTGCCCTTGGTCACCTCGCCGCGCTCGCTGGCCAGAAGGTTCGAGATGGCCTTCAGCGTCGTGGTCTTTCCGGCGCCGTTGCCGCCCAGCAGCGCGGTGATGCCGCCCTTGGGGACCGACAGGCTGACGCCCTTCAGCACCAGGATGACGTGATTGTAGATCACCTCGATATTGTTGACTTCCAAAAGGCTGTCGCGGGGTGCGGTGTCCAGCATGGCGGCTCTCCGGCTTGGGAAGTCCCGGCGGCGGCGGGCGCCGCCGGGAAACGGGCTCAGCAGTCGCGCGGGGTGATCCCGGCTTCCTGGGCATAGGCGGCGCTGTCCTCGGCGATCAGCGGGGCGATGATCTCCTGGTCGGGTTCGGTGAACTCGGTGATCAGGCTCCACTGCTTTGCGGTGGCGTCCCATTGCTGCAGGCGGGCCATGCCGCTGCCGCCGTGGTTGTCGCAGCTCAGCTTGATCTCGGGGCCGAAATCGGGAAGGCCGATCTCTTCCAGCCGCGCCGGCGTGATCTCGAGGTTCTCGAAGCCCTCGCGCAGCTGCTCGGCGCTGATCTGGGCCGTGCCGGCCAGCTCCTGCGCGGTGCGGATCGCCTCGGCGATCACCACCGCCGCATACATGCCCCGCGAATACAGCGCCGAGCCGACATGGCTGCCGCCCTGGCTGGCCTTGCCGGGGTCGATCACATGGGTCTTGATGTCGTCATAGATCGGATAATCCATGCCGACGCCATTGAAGGTCAGTGCCTTGTAGCCATTCGCGGCGGCGCCCACCGGCAGCACGTCCACCTCGGAGCCCGACCACCAGATGCCGATGAAGTTCTCCATCGGAAAGCGGATGTTCGCGGCTTCCTGGATCGCGGCCTGGTTCATCACGCCCCAGCCATACATGATGACATAGTCGGGCTTGTCGCGGCGGATCTGCAGCCACTGGCTTTTCTGTTCCTGCCCCGGCGCGTCGACCGGGATCTCGGAGAGGGTGAAGCCGTGCTTCTCGGCCAGGCCCTGCAGGGTGCGGATCGGCTCCTTGCCATAGGCGCTGTTGTGATAGACCAGCGCGATCTTCTTGCCCGACAGATCGCCGCCATTCTCGTCCAGCAGGTACTTGATCGCGACCGAGGCGCCGTCCCAGTAGTTCGCGGGCGCGTTGAACACCCATTCGAACACCTTGCCGTTCTTGCCCGAGGTGCGGCCATAGCCGGGCGTGTACAGCACCTTCTTGTCCACGCCCACCTTCGGGATCAGCTGATAGGTGATGCCGGTGGACAGCGGGTTGTAGACCAGAGCGCCAGTGTCCTTGGTCGCCTCGTAGCACTCGACGCCCTTCTCGGTGTTGTAGGCGGTCTCGCATTCGGGCACCTGGATCTTCTCGCCGCCGATGCCGCCGTCGCGTTCGTTCAGCAGGGTGAAGTAGTCGTTGAAGCCGTCGGCATAATGCGTGCCGTTGGCGCCGTAGGGCCCGGTGCGATAGCTGAGGTTGGGCACCACCAGATCGGCCATGGCGGGCGCCGCCGCCATCATCCCGGCCGCGACAAGTGCGGTGAAGGTCGTTTTCATTCGGGTCTCCTCCCCAAGGTTGAAATCTGCCGGTTGCCCGGTCTTTTCGGTCAGTGCGGGAACGGCCACAGCCGCAGCTTTTCCTTGGTCAGCGCCCACAGCCGGGCAAGCCCGTGCGGTTCGACGATCAGGAAGAACACGATCAGCGCGCCGACGATCATCAGCTCGATATGGGCCGCCAGATTGGTCGGCCAGCCGAAGCTGCCGACCAGTACGTTCTTCAGCAGCACCGGCAGCAGCACCATGAAGGCCGCGCCCGCGAAGCTGCCGAAGATGCTGCCCAGCCCGCCGATGATGATCATGAACAGAACCAGGAAGCTCTTGTTGATGCCGAAGGCCTCGCCGACCTCGGCCGCGCCCAGATAGACCGCGAACAGAAGCGCCCCGGCGATGCCGACGAAGAAGCTGCTGACCGCGAAGGCCGACAGCTTGGCGGTCAGCGGGTTCACCCCGATGATCTCGGCGGCGATGTCCATGTCGCGGATCGCCATCCACTTCCGCCCCAGGGTGCCGCGCGTCAGGTTGCGGGCCACCCAGGCCAGGACGAAGGCGAAGACAAGGCAGATCAGGTATTTGGCCGGCGCGCTGGTGGCGGGGCCGGTGACCGCATGGCCCAGCAGGGTGCGCTCGGGCGCATTGATCTGGCCCGAGGCGGAATAGTTGTAGAACCACGGCACCTTGTTGAACAGCCACACCAGGAAGAACTGCGCGGCCAGCGTGGCGACTGCCAGGTAGAACCCCTTGATGCGCAGGCTGGGCAGGCCGAACAGCACGCCCACGAGGGCGGTGATGCCGCCGGCCAGCAGGATGTGGATGACGATGCTGATCTCGGGAAAGGCGGTCATCAGCTTGTAGACCGAATAGGCGCCCACCGCCATGAAGCCGCCGGTCCCCAGGCTGACCTGCCCGGCATAGCCGGTCAGGATGTTCAGCCCCAGCGCCGCGATCGCGTAGATCAGCAGCGGCACGAACACCGCGCTCGCCCAGTAGTCGTTGATCAGGAAGGGAATGATCCCGAAGGCCACGGCCAGCACCGCGTAATAGCCCCAGCGATCCAGCCGGATCGGAAAGGTCTGGCCATCGTCCCGATAGCTCGTCTTGAAGTCGCCCGCCTCACGATAGATCATCGTCGCGCTCCTGTTCGCTGTCTCGCCGCGGGGGCTTCGCGCCCCCGCACCCCCGCGGGATATTTCCGCACAGAAGACGGGCCATCGCCGCGGCTCTCTCCTGTGGGCAAATATCCCCGCCGGAGGCATTGAAATCCTTCATCGTCAGACCCGCTCGATGATGCGTTCGCCGAACAGCCCCTGGGGGCGGAACACGAGGAACACCAGCGCCAGCACATAGGCGAACCAGTTCTCGGTCGCGCCGCCGACCATCGGGCCGATGAAGAACTCGAACAGCTTCTCGCCCACGCCGATGATCAGCCCGCCGACGATGGCGCCGGGGATCGAGGTGAAGCCGCCCAGCATCAGCACCGGCAGCGCCTTCAGCGCGATCAGCGACAGGCTGAACTGGACGCCGGACTTGGTGCCCCACATGATGCCCGCGACCAGCGCCACGAAGCCCGCGATCGACCAGACCATCACCCAGATGAAGCGCAGCGAGATGCCCACCGACAGCGCCGCCTGGTGATCGTCGGCCACGGCGCGCATCGCCCGCCCCTGCTTGGTGTACTGGGCGAAGGCGACCAGCGCCGCGACCAGGATCGCCGCGATCAGCGTGGCCCAGATGTCCAGCCGGTCGATGAAGAAGCCATAGCCGAACCACTCGGCCGTCGCCCCCTCGATCGCGTCCGAGATGCCTTGCGGCAGCCCGACATCCAGCGTCTTGATGTCGGCCCCCCACATCACGTCACCGAGGCCCTCGAGGAAATAGGCCAGCCCGATCGTCGCCATGAAGAGGATGATCGGTTCCTGCCCGACCAGGTGCTGCAGGACCAGCTTCTCGATGAGGAAGGCAAGCAGCACCATCACCCCAGCGGTCAGCGCGATCGCCAGCACCGCGGGCACGGTCCAGCCGAACTGATGCAGGCTGGTTCCGAAGGCGGCGTTGATCAGGTCCGCGAAGGGAATCTGCCCCTGCTGGATGCCGACCAGGGTCAGCGCGGCGAACAGCGCCAGCACCCCCTGGGCATAGTTGAACACGCCCGAGGCCTTGAAGATCAGCACGAAGCCCAAGGCCACGAGGGAATACATCACCCCGGTCATCAACCCGTTGGCCACGACCTCGGCGGCAAAGAAGAACTGGTCCATCATCGCATCCCCCGCTTGATCCGGTCAGTCATGGGCCACCCCCAGATAGGCGTCGATCACGTCCTGGTTGCTGCGCACCTCGTCGGGGGTGCCGTCGCCGATCTTGCGGCCGTAATCCATCACCACGACCCGGTCGCTGAGATCCATGACCACGCCCATGTCGTGTTCGATCAGCGCGATGGTCGTGCCGAATTCGTCGTTCACGTCGAGGATGAAGCGGCTCATGTCCTCCTTTTCCTCGACATTCATGCCCGCCATCGGCTCGTCAAGCAGCAGCAGCTGCGGCTCGGCGGCGAGGGCGCGGGCCAGTTCGACGCGCTTCTTCAGCCCGTAGGGCAGCCGTCCCACCGGCGTCTTGCGGATGTTCTGGATCTCGAGGAAATCGATGATCTTCTCGACCGCCTCGCGGTTCAGGTTCTCCTCGCGCTCGGCCGGGCCCCACCACAGCGCCTGCGCCAGGAAGCCCGACTTCATCCGGTTCAGCCGGCCGGTCATGATGTTGTCCAGCACCGACATGCCGTCGAACAGCGCGATGTTCTGGAAGGTCCGGGCGATGCCCAGGCGGGCGACCTCGTAGGGCTTCATCGGCCCGCGGCGGTAGCCCTTGAACCAGACCTCGCCCTCCTGCGGATGATAGAAGCCCGAAATGACGTTCAGCATCGAGGACTTTCCGGCCCCGTTCGGCCCGATGATCGCGCGGATCTCGCCCTGGCGGATGTCGAAGCTGATGTCCTTGATCGCCACCACGCCGCCGAAGCGCAGGGTGATGTTCTTCATCTCCATCATCACGCCGCCGATCTGGCGGCCGTCGGCGGTCACATGGCCGTCCTGCGCCGGCAAGGGGGCCTGCGATTGCGATTGCGATTGCGTCTGCATCCGGGTCATTCCGCCGCCACCTTCCGGCCTTGCGCCTCGCCGAAGACCTGCGCGTCCTCGATCTTCAGCGTGGCGGTGATGCGGCCCTTGCGGCCATCCTCGTAGGTGACCGCGGTTTCCGTGTAGACGCTGGACGAGCCGTCATAGAGCGCGGCCACCAGGTCTGCGAATTTCTCGTTGATGACGGCGCGGCGCACCTTGCGGGTGCGGGTCATCTCGCCGTCGTCGGGGTCCAGTTCCTTGTGCAGCACCAGGAAGCGGTGGACCTGGCAGCCCGACAGCATCGGATCCTCCGCGACCGAGCGGTTGACCGCCTCGACATGCTCGCGGATGGTCGCGTAGACCTGCGGATGGCCGGCCAGTTCCTGATAGCTGGCATAGGCGATGTTGTTGCGCTCGGCCCAGTTGCCGACCGCGTTCAGGTCGATGTTGATCATCGCCGTGCAGAAGTCGCGGCCATTGCCGATGACCACTGCCTCGAGGATGTTGGGATAGAATTTCAGCTTGTTCTCGACATATTTGGGCGCGAACATGCTGCCATCGGCCATCTTGCCGACATCCTTGGCGCGGTCGATGATCCGCAGATGCCCGGTCGCGTCCTCGAAGAACCCCGCATCGCCGGTCGCCACCCAGCCCTCGGCATCCTTGGTCGAGGCGGTGCTTTCGGGGTTCTTGAAATAGGCCACGAACGTGCCGGGGCTGCGATAGAACACCTCGCCGTTCTCGGCGATCTTCAGTTCGACGCCGGGGCTGGGCACGCCCACCGTGTCCGACCGCACCTCGCCGTCGGGCTGCTGGGTGATGAACACCGAGGCCTCGGTCTGGCCGTAAAGCTGCTTCAGGTTGATGCCGAGGCTGCGGTAGAAATCGAAGATCTCGGGGCCGATCGCCTCGCCCGCGGTATAGCCGACCCGCACCCGGCTGAGGCCCAGCGTGTTCTTCAGCGGGCCATAGACGAACAGCCGGCCCAGCGCGTAGGAGAGCCGGTCGCCGAGCCCTGCGGGCCTGCCGTCCAGCAGCGCGGGCCCGACCCGGCGCGCGACCTCCATGAAGTGGCGGAACAGCCAGCGCTTGATGCGGCCGGCATCCTCCATGCGGATCATCACGGTGGTCAGCTGGCCCTCGAAGACGCGGGGCGGGGCGAAGAAATAGGTCGGCCCGATCTCGCGCATGTCGGTCATCATCGTGTGCGCGCCCTCGGGGCAGTTGACGGTAAAGCCCGACCACAGCGCCTGCCCGACCGAGAAGATGAAATCGCCCACCCAGGCCATCGGCAGATAGGCCACGATCTCCTCGGCCTGGGTCAGCCGGTCGAAGCCCGCGGTGTTCTTCGAGGTCTCGATGATGTTGCGGTTCGACAGCACCACGCCCTTGGGCTTGCCGGTGGTGCCGCTGGTATACAGCATCACGCAGGTGCTGTCGTAATCCAGCGCGGCGATGCGCCGGTCCAGTTCCGGGCCCAGCCGGGTCGCCGCGGCGCGACCCTCGGCCTGCACGTCGGCCAGCGCGTTCATGCGGGAGTGGTCGTATTTCCGCATCCCGCGGCGGTCGGTATACAGGATCTGCTCGATCCCCTTGACCGTCTCCTCGACCTCCAGGACCTTGTCGACCTGCTCCTGGTCGCCGCACAGCACGAAGCGGGCGCCGCAATGCTCGACCACATAGGCCATCTCTTCCGCCACGGCGTCCTGATACAGCGGCACGGGAACCGCCCCGCACATCTGCGCGGCGATCATGCCCCAGTAATGCGCCGGGCGGTTGCGGCCGATGATCGCCATGTGGTCGCCCGGCTTCAGCCCCAGCGCCATCAGGCCCAGCGCCAGCGCGCGGATCTCGTCGGCGGCCTCGGCCCAGCTCCAGCTTTGCCAGATGCCGAATTCCTTCTCGCGATAGGCGGGCCGGTTTCCGTAACGGGCCACGTTCCGCGCCAGCAGCGCGGGAACAGAATGCAATTCGCCTGTCGGCGCCTGCTGGTCCGGCATGTGTCCTCCCCTGTCGCGGTCTCGCGCCGCGCCTCGTCCGGGCCTCCCCGCCCTGACTGTGGCCATCCTTGCGGGCAATCATTGCCGCAGTTTGTCCGAATTCCAACGAATTGTTACGGCGCTTTCCCGCCGCGCGGGGCGGTGCTAACGCTGGCATCGGAGGGCCGGGAATGAACGCAACGGACAGCACCGCGCGGGCCGCGGCACGGATCGTCACGGCGGCCCCCGCATGACGCCCGAGACGCTGCGCGCGGACCTGACGCGGTCGGGGCTGAACCTGATCGGGCAGGCGCTGTCGATCTTCGACGCCGATCTGCGGCTGGCGGTCGCCAACAACCAGTATCAGGCGATGTTCGACCTGCCCGATGCGCTGACCCGGCCCGGCACCAGCTTCGAGGACACGATCCGCTATCTGGTCGAGCGCGGCGAATACGGCCCGCAGGACGACCCGGCCGCCGCCGTGGCCTTTCGCGTCGAACAGGCCCGCACCTTCCAGCCGCATTACTTCGAACGCCAGCGCGCCGATGGCCGCTGGATCGCGGTCGAGGGGGCGCCCCTGTCGCAGGGCGGCTGGATCACCGTCTATACCGACATCACCGACATCAAGCGCCAGGAAACGCTGCTGCGGGCGCGGTCCGCCGAACTCAGCGAACAGGTGCTGGACCATGCCGAGCGGCTGGCCGCGGCCAATCGCGCCCTGGCCGCCACCAACGCCGCCCTGCAAGAGGCGCAGCGCGTGCTGACCCGCACCGAGGCCCGCACCCGGCAGGTGACCGAGATGGTGCCAGCCCATATCGCGCATCTCGGCGCCGACTACCGCTATACCTTCTCGAACCGGCGGCAGCCCTCCATCTTTCCGGGCGCCGCCCCCAGCATCGTCGGCCTCAGCGTCGAGGAGGCGCTGGGCCCCGAGACCTTCCAGACCCTGCGGCCGCATGTCGATCGCGCGCTGGCCGGCGACCCGCAGGTGGCCGAGATCACCCATGCCGTCTCGGGCCGGCGCATCCGCATCGCGCTGACCCCGGATCTGGACGGGCAGGGCGTCTATGTGCTGTCCACCGATGTCAGCGCCGAGGTGCAGGCCCGCGAGGCGCTGGCCCATGCCGGCAAGCGCAGCCTTGCCGCGCAGCTGACCTCGGGTATGGCGCATGATTTCGGCAATCTGCTGACCATCATCCTCGGCCTCCAGGGGCGGCTGGCGGCGCGCGCGCTGCCGCCGGGCGCGGCCGAGGACGTGCAGGCCACGCTGGCCGCCGCGCGGCGCGGCGCGGCGCTGCTCGACGGGCTGTCGCGGATCAGCGGCACGCCCGAGATGGCGTTGCAGCCGGTCGATCTGCCGGCGCTGCTGCACGAGGCCGCGACGCTGGCCCGGCCCGCGCTGGGCGAGGAGACGCGGCTGGTGCTCGATCTCGATCTGCCGCCCGGTCCGCTGCTGCTCGATCCCGGCGCGCTGCAGGATTCGCTGCTGAACCTGATCCTGAACGCCAACGCGGCGATCGCCGGGCCGGGCTGCATCACGCTTGCCGCCCGCGCCGCCGGCGGCGACTGGGTCGACCTTGCGGTCAGCGACACCGGCCCGGGCTTCAGCGACGAGGCGCTGACCCGCGCGACCGAGCCCTTCTACAGCACCAAGAAGGGCCAGGGCTCGGGGCTGGGCCTGTCGATGGTCTATGACCAGACCAAGCTGGTCGGCGGCCGGATGCGGCTGGAAAACACCGGCCGCGGCGCCCGCGTCACGCTGCGCCTGCCGCGCCGGCCGGTCGCGCGGCAGATGGTGCTGCTGGTCGAGGACGACGACCAGATCCGCGCCGACACCCGCGCCATGCTGACCGGCCTCGGCCACGCGGTGATCGAGGCCGCCAGCCTCGCCGAGGCCCGCGCGCTGACCGACCTGCCGGGGCTGACGCTGATCCTCTCCGACATCCAGCTGGGCGACGGCCTCGGCCACGACCTCGCGGGCCTGCTGCCGACCGTGCTGATGACCTCGCTGCCGCCCGGCGATCCGCTGCGCGCGCGCGCGCCCGCCCCGGTGCTGTCGAAACCCTTCACCCCGGCCCGGCTGGCCACCGCCCTGGCCCGCGCCACCGCCCTTGCCCACGCCGCCGAGGAAGGCCCATGACCGACGCGCCCCTGATCGCCATCCTCGACGACGAGCCCGAGATCCGCCGCCTGCTGGGCGCCGCGCTGGAGGATGCCGGCTTCCGCATCCAGGCCTTCGCCCGCGCCACCGAATTCGAGGCCGCGCTGCGCCGCATCACCCCGGATGCCTGCCTGATCGACCTCGGCCTGCCCGACCGCGACGGGCTGGCGCTGGTCCACCGGCTGGCCACCGAATCCGGCGCGGCGATCATCATCATCTCGGCCCGCGCGCAGCTGCAGGACCGGGTGACCGGGCTGGAACTCGGCGCCGACGACTACATCACCAAGCCCTTCGAGCCCGCCGAGGTGGTGGCCCGCATCCGCGCCCGCCTGCGCCGTCCGGCCCAGCCGCAGGGCCGTGCCGGCGCGGCGGTCCGCTTCGCCGGCTGGACCGCCGATTTCGACCGCTACATGCTGACCGCCCCCGACGGCACGGAAACCCCGCTCAGCCATGCCGAGGCCGAGGTGCTGCGCATGTTCACCGACAATCCCCGCCGCCTCATCACCCGCGGCCAGATGCTCGAGACGCTGGGCGGCGCGGCCGGCGACAGCTTCGACCGGGCGATGGACGTGCGCATCTCGCGGCTGCGCACCAAGCTGGGCGAGGACCCGCGCAACCCGCGCCTCATCAAGACCATCTACGGCGCCGGCTACATCTTCCTGGCCGAACCGGGCTGATCAGCCCCTTTGCCCTGGCGCAAATATCCTCGGGGGGTCCGGGGGGCAGACGGCCCCCCGGCTTCCGCCGGCCCGCGGGGCCGGCCGGTCAGGCGTCGCGGTCCCAGCCGCTGATCGCCTTGCTGTCCATGAACTCCTCCAGCCCCATCACGCCGCCCTCGCGCGCCCGGCCCGACTGCTTCACGCCGCCGAAGGCGGACCCGGCCCCGCGCGGCTGGCCGTTCATCTCGACCATGCCCGAGCGCAGCTGCCGCGCCAGCCGGTTGCGCCGGGCGCCGTCCTGCGACTGGACATAGCTGGTCAGCCCGTAGGGCGTGTCATTGGCGATCCGCACCGCCTCCTCCTCGCTGTCGAAGGGGATGATCGACAGCACCGGCCCGAAGATCTCCTGCCGGGCGATGGCCATGTCGTTCGTCACATCGGCAAACACCGTCGGGCGCACGAAATAGCCCCGGTTCACCCCCTCGGGCAGGCCCGGCCCGCCGGCGACCAGCCTCGCGCCCTCGTCGATGCCGGTCTGGATCATGTCCTGGATCTTCTGCCACTGGGCCTTGCTGACCACCGGGCCGATATGCGGCCCCGGCTGGTGCGCCGTGGCCACCCGGGTGTCGCGGGCCACCTGCGCGGCGGTCTCGACCGCGCGCTCGTAGACCGACCGCTCGACCAGCATCCGGGTCGGCGCGTTGCACGACTGCCCGCTGTTGTAGAAGCAATGCCGCGCCCCGCGCAGCACCGCCTTGTCGTCGGCATCCGCGAAGATCAGGTTGGCGCCCTTGCCGCCCAGTTCCAGGCAGACCTTCTTCAGGCTGTCCGCCGCGGCCTTGCTGATCGCGATGCCGGCGCGGGTCGATCCGGTAAAGCTGATCATCTCGACATCGGGATGGGTGGACAGCTGCGTGCCCACCCCCTGCCCGTCGCCGTTCACCAGGTTGAACACCCCGGCCGGCACCCCCGCCTCGTCGAGGATCTCGGCAAACAGCATCGAGGACAGCGGCGCGATCTCGCTGGGCTTCAGGATGCAGGTATCGCCCGCCAGGATCGCCGGGATCACCTTCAGCGTGACCTGGTTCATCGGCCAGTTCCACGGCGTGATCAGCCCGACCACGCCCACCGGCTCCCATGCGGTCATGCTCGAGGGCGCGTGATCGCCCAGCGGCCGCACAAAGCGGAAATCCCGGAAGGCGGTGATGAAGTTCCTGATATGGCTGCTGCCGGCGCCGACCTGATCCTCCAGCGACATGTCCTGCGGAGCGCCCATCTCGTGGGTGATCGCCGCCGCCATGTCGGGGGCGCGCCGCTCATAGACCGCCAGGATCTTCTCGACCAGCGCCAGCCGGTCGGCCGGGGCGCTTTGCGACCAGGCCGGGAAGGCGGCCTTCGCCGCGGCCACGGCGGCGTCGGTATCGGCCTGCCCGCCAAGGCTGATGACCGCGACCGGCTCCTCGGTCGAGGGGTCGATCACCTCAAGGTCGCCCGGCGCCGCCGGATCGACCCATTCTCCGCCGATATAGAACTTGCGCCTGTCCGCCACTGCCCTGTCCGAAACGATGTTCATCGCGTCCTCCCGAAATGCGTCTGCTGCAGAAGGTGGCACCGCCCCCGCCCCGCCGCAACCCCGCCCCGCCGCAACGACGCCCTACCGCAAGCCGCCCGCGGCACGGCCCCACCCCGGCATGGCCCCCGCAGGGCGCCATCATCCGCCGGGCTGGCATTTGCCCCCGCGTCGCCTATGTAGGGGGCAACGCACCCGAACCGAGAGGATGTTCCATGGGACTTCGCATCAACGACATCGCCCCCGACTTCACCGCCGACTCGACCGAGGGCGAGATCCGCTTCCACGAGTGGCTGGGTGACGGCTACGCCATCCTGTTCAGCCATCCGCGCGACTTCACCCCTGTCTGCACGACGGAATTCAGCGCCGTCGCCCAGCTGGCCGGCGAGTTCGAGGCCCGCAACACCAAGGTCCTCGGCGTCTCGGTGGACAGCGTCGCGGATCACCAGAAATGGAAGAACGACATCGCCAGGGTCGCCGGCACGCCCGCGAATTTCGCCATCATCGACGACACCTCGCTGGCGGTCGCCAAGGCCTATGACATGCTGCCGGCCGATCACTACCTGCCGCAGGACGGCCGCACGCCCCAGCATTCCGCGACCGTGCGCAGCGTGTTCATCATCGGCCCGGACAAGAAGATCCGGCTGACCATGACCTATCCCATGTCCATCGGCCGCAACTTCGCCGAGATCATCCGCGCGCTGGATGCGGTCATCAAGACCGACGGCGTGCCGCTGGCCACCCCCGCCAACTGGGTGCCGGGACAGGACGTGATCGTGGCGCTGGCGCTGGACGACAAGGCCGCGGCCGAGAAATACGGCCCGCTGGACATCCGCCTGCCCTATCTGCGCTTTGCGAAGGACCCGGCCTGATCCCCACCCGGACCGCGACCCCGCCACCGGTGGCGCAGGGCGATCAGCTTGTCGGTCGCCATCCGGTACTGGCGGATCAGCGGATAAAGGGGATGGCGTCCCCCGGCCGACCGGCGGGCCGCCGCCGCGGGCGCTATCTCGCTGTCGGCGCCGCTGGTGACGACCAGCGGCGGCCAGACTGCCAGCCCGCGGTTGCTGCGGGTCAGCCAGTGCCGGAAATAGATGTCCACCGGCGCGAAGATGCGCTCATGGCCGCGCAGGAACGCCTCGGCGCCCGGACGCGACCAGATCAGCGCGGTGGTCGTCATCGGAAAGTAGTGCGCGCGGGTCAGCCGGTGCCCGCCCTCGGGCAGGCGCAGTTCGAGGATCGGCGTGTGGATGCGCAGGCGGGCCGGCGCCAGATGGATCAGGTCCCACGCCAGGTCGCGCCGCGCAAGCCAGTCCAGCACCTGCGCGATGCCTTCTGCGGCGCCCGGTCGCAGCTGCAGGTCGTCCTCGAACACGAGGCAGTTGTCGGCGGCCGTCTCCAGGAACCGCCGGGCCACCCGCAGATGGCTGAGGTAGCAGCCGATCTCACCGCCGCGCATCGGCCGCCCCAGATGGCGCATGGCCGCGGCGGCGTCGTAGTCGGGAAAGGCGTCGGGCGTCAGCTGCCGGCCGTCGAAGGCGGGCACACGGTCGAACGCGATGCCGGCCGCCCGCAGCGCCGCGCTTGCGCTGCGCAGGCGCGCCTCCGAGCCGTCCAGATTGATGAGATAGGCTGGCGGGGTCATGCGCCCTCCGCGCGGATCAGGTCCAGAAAGCTGCCGCGCGGAACGCGGCCGCCAAAGCTGCCGGCCAGTTCGGCACGCAGCTCCCTGCCCCACAGATGCACCCCGAAGCTGTCGGCGGGCAGGTCCTCCGGCCGCAGCGCGCCGGGGGTCAGAAAGCGGCGGACCGCGTGGATCGGCACCGGATAGAAGGCCTGCGGCGGCATCGCCCGGCCGACATCGCCGGTCAGGGTCGCGAAATGGGTCAGGGCGCGCGGCCCGGTGCTGCCCCAGGGCCATTCGGTGATCGGCAGCCCGCCGCGCAGCGCGCTGCGCAGCCTGTATTTCTGGCGCCGCAGGCCGCGCAGATGCGGCGGAACGCCGCGCGTGGCGGGCGTGATGGCACAGAGCGACGCCAGCAGCCGCGACTCGCGCGGCAGCCCCAGAACGGCATTGTTCAGCTGGCCGTCATCCTCCCGGCCAAGCACCCAGGGCGTGTCGAAATCGAAGGGTCGCAGCGCGATCATGTCCAGATCGACCCACAGCGCGTCGGTGGCCCGCACCATCGCATAGCGGAACAGATCGGCATGCATGGCCGGGCTGCCGCTGCGCCGGTCGCGCAGGATGCTGTCCCCCGGCAGGATTTCCGAGGCATCGGCCAGCGTCACGCCAGCGGGCAGGTTCCCGATCGCGCCATAGCCATAGAGGGTGAAGGCATGGCCCAGCCGCAGGAACGAGGCAATCGCGGCGCGTTCGATCTCGCCCAGCCGCGCGCCGATCCACAGGCTTGCCACATGCCTCATCGCGGCCCGCCCGCGCCTATCGGCGCCGCAGCCGGTGCAGCAGCGCCAGCACCGGGGGAGACCGTCGCGCCGCGGCCGTGATCTGGCGCAACACCGGCAGCCGGTCCCAGAAGCGCAGATCGGCGATGTCGCTGCGCGAGGACCGCTGCACCGCCAGCGGCTGGCGGCTGCCCAGCACCACCAGATCGGGCTGGTCGGCGCGCAGCCAGCAATAGGCGCCGTCCACATGCATCGGCCCGCCCGCCGGATCGCCGATCGCCCGCGCCTGCATCGCCTCGAGATAGGGCACCGCGCGTTCCGAGAACCGGCGGCTGAAGCCCACGAAATGCGCCAGCGGGAAGGTATGATCGGCCGAGAGCCGCAGCAGATGCGCGCCGACAGGCTGATCGCCCGGCCGCGCCTCCAGCGGCGAGACGGAATACAGCATGTCCCACCGCGTCTCCCGCAGCGCCGGCAGCATCGCTGCCAGCAGCGGCGTGAAATCCGGCGCGAAATCGGCGTCGTCCTCCAGCATCAGCGCATGGGCTGCGCCATCGGCCAGGATCGCGCGATGCACGCCCAGCTGGCTTTCGAAACAGCCGCGCGCCCCCCGGCTGGGAAAATCGCCCTGGTCGGGGGGAAAGCTGGCCGGAAACAGCGTCACCGCCGGATGCGACAGGCTCAGCCCGATGCGGTTCAGCTCGGCCTCCATCTCGCGCCGGCGATCCTCGCGATGGGCCAGGTTGATGATGTAGACGCGGTCGAACACCGACAGCAGCATCTCGGCGGCGGATGGCACGGGCGCGGTCCCTCGCAACATGACGACAGCCCCGGCATAGCGGGGCTGTCGCGGTTCGGACAGGGGGTTTCGAGGACCCCGCCGATCACTCGGCGGTTTCTTCCTTCTTCTCGGTGATCTCGGCGCCGGTCTCCTGGTCGACCATCTTCATGCCGAGGCGCACCTTGCCGCGGTCGTCGAAGCCCAGCAGCTTGACCTTGACCTCCTGGCCCTCCTGCAGCACCTCGCTGGGATGGCCCAGGCGGCGGTTGGCGATCTGGCTGACATGCACCAGCCCGTCGCGCTTGCCGAAGAAGTTCACGAAGGCGCCGAAATCGACCAGCTTGACGACCCGGCCGGTATAGACCTGGCCCTCTTCGGGCTCGGCCACGATCGACCAGATCATGTCATGCGCCTTCTTGATCGACTCGGCATTGGCCGATGCGATCTTGATGACGCCGTCATCGTTGATGTCGACCTTGGCGCCCGAGACCTCGACGATCTCGCGGATCACCTTGCCGCCCGAGCCGATCACTTCGCGGATCTTGTCGGTCGGGATCTGCATGGTCTCGATGCGCGGGGCATGGGCGCTGAACTCGCGGCGTCCCTCGGCCAGCGCCTTGCCCATCTCGGCCAGGATGTGCATCCGGCCGTCACGCGCCTGCGCCAGCGCCTGCTCCATGATCGCGGGCGTGATGCCGGCCACCTTGATGTCCATCTGCAGGCTGGTGATGCCGTTTTCCGTCCCGGCCACCTTGAAGTCCATGTCGCCCAGGTGATCCTCGTCGCCGAGGATGTCGGTCAGCACCGCATATCGGCCGTCCTCTTCCAGGATCAGCCCCATCGCGACGCCGGCGACCGGCGCCTTCAGCGGCACCCCCGCATCCATCATCGACAGCGAGCCGCCGCAGACCGAGGCCATGCTGGACGAGCCGTTCGATTCGGTGATCTCGCTGACCACGCGGATGGTATAGGGGAAATCCGTCGCCGCCGGCAGCACCGCCTGCAACGCGCGCCAGGCCAGCTTGCCATGGCCGATCTCGCGGCGACCGGGGCTGCCCACGCGGCCGACCTCGCCGACCGAATAGGGCGGGAAGTTGTAGTGCAGCAGGAAGTTCGACCGGAAATTGCCGTGCAGCGCGTCGATGATCTGCTCGTCATCGCCGGTGCCCAGCGTCGTGACGACCAGCGCCTGCGTCTCGCCGCGGGTGAACAGCGCGCTGCCATGCGTGCGCGGCAGGAAGCCCACCTCGCTGTCGATGGCGCGCACGGTGCGGGTGTCGCGGCCGTCGATGCGGGCGCCGCCATTGATGATGTCGCCGCGCAGGATGCCCGATTCCAGCTTCTTCAGGGCCGAGCCCAGGTTCGGATCGGCCAGTTCCTCCTCGCTCAGCCCGGCCTTCACGGCGGCCTTGGCGGCGGCCACGGCGTCCTGGCGCTGCGACTTGTCGCCGATCGCATAGGCGGCGCGCATCTCGGCCTCGCCCAGCGCCTTCACGCGGGCATAAAGCGCGCTGTAGTCCGGCGCCTGGAAGTCGAAGGGCTCCTTCGCGGCGGCTTCGGCCAGGTCGATGATCAGGTCGATCACCGGCTTGATCGCGTCATGGCCGAACTTCACGGCGCCCAGCATCTCCTCCTCGGACAGCTCGTAGGCTTCCGATTCGACCATCATCACGGCGTCCTTGGTGCCGGCGACGACCAGATCCAGCCGCTGTTCGGGGTTGTTGCGCAGCTGGTCCATGTCCTGGACCTCGGGGTTCAGCACATAGTCGCCATTGGCAAAGCCCACGCGCGCGGCGGCGATCGGGCCCATGAACGGCACGCCCGAGATGGTCAGCGCCGCCGAGGCCGCGATCATCGCCACGATGTCGGGATCGTTGACCAGGTCATGGCTCAGCACCGTGCACATCACCAGCACTTCATGCTTGAAGCCGGGGACGAACAGCGGGCGGATCGGGCGGTCGATCAGGCGCGCGGTCAGCGTCTCCTTCTCGGTCGGACGCGCCTCGCGCTTGAAGAAGCCGCCCGGCACCTTGCCGGCGGCATAGTATTTTTCCTGGTAGTGAACCGTCAGCGGGAAGAAGTCCTGCCCGGGCTTCGGTTCCTTGGCGAAGGTCACGTTGGCCATCACGCTGGTCTCGCCCAGCGTGGCGATCACCGAACCGTCGGCCTGGCGGGCAACCTTGCCCGTTTCCAGCGTCAGGGTTTCCTGGCCCCACTGGATTGATTTCTTCACATCGTCGAACATCTGGTTTCCTCTGGGCCGCGCCAGCCCTCTGGCCGCGCCCGTGTCCTATGGCGGCCCCATTGCCGCCGCCCCGATCCTTATGCGTCGCCCCGGAGCCGGGCGTCACGTCACAGATTGGGGGCGTTTACAGGAAAACGCCCTTGTTGGGAAGTGGGGCGGGGCGGGGCGCGCGCGGCATGGACAAGCGCGGCCCGACGGGCGACAATCGTCGCGCAACCACCGCCCGCATCATGCCCCAGACCCACCCCAAGGCCGACGCGCATTTCGCGACCCTCACCGCCTGGCGCGGGGAATTGCTGGCGCTGCGGGCGCTGCTGCTGGCAAGCCCGCTGGCCGAGGACTGGAAGTGGTCGGCGCCGGTCTACACCTGGCAGGGCGGCAATGTCGCGATCCTCTGGGGCTTTTCCGACCGCGCGACGCTGGGCTTCTTCAAGGGGGTGCTGCTGCGCGACCCCGAGGGGATCCTCGTGGCGCCGGGGCCGCATTCGCGCTCGTCGCGGGTGGTCAGCTTCACCGACCCGGCGCAGGTCGCCGCGCGGGCAGGCCAGCTGCGCGCCCTGATCGACGAGGCCATCGGGATCCAGCGTGCCGGCCGCAAGGTCGATCTGCCACAGGACGACCTCGCCTGTCCCGAGGAACTGGCCGCCCGGCTGCGCGCCGACCCCGTGCTTGCCGCCGCCTTCGCGGCGCTGACCCCCGGACGCCGACGTGGCTGGCTGCTGCATGTCGGCGCGGCCCGGCAGGCCCGCACGCGCGAGGATCGCATCGATCGCGCCACGCCCCGGATCCTCGCCGGGAAGGGCATGCAGGATCGCTGAGCCCCCGCGCCGTGCAACACGTCTTTACGGAAGGTTAAGGCCCTGCGCGCAAGCGGTGTACAGCCTGTGCACGCCCGGTGCACGCCCGGTGCCTGCCGCGTGCACGCCCGGTGCGGCGCCCGACCCGGCAATCGCAGGGATTTTCACGACGACCCGGGCCGCGCGGCCGCCGCGCAACGCACGCCGCCGTTGCGCACCCGGCCGCGGCTCCGCGCAACGCGCACCGCCCCTCGCCGTCCCGCGCTGCGGCCTTGCCGCCGCGGCGGGCCGCCAGCAGGCGCCAGGCAACGAAAAACGCCCGCGGCCATCGCCGCGGGCGTCCTCCTCCCTCAACGGGTGGTGGGCTCAGCGGCGCAGGCCCAGCTTGCCGATCAGCGCGGTATAGCGCGATTCGTCGTTTTTCTTGAGATAGTCCAGCAGCTTGCGGCGCTGTGCCACCATCATCAACAGGCCACGGCGCGAGTGGTTGTCCTTCTTGTGGCTCTTGAAATGCTCGGTCAGCGTGGCAATGCGCGAGCTGAGGATCGCGACCTGCACCTCGGGCGAACCGGTATCGCCGGGCTTGGTGCCGAATTCCTTGATGACGCGGGCTTTTTCTTCAACGGTGATCGACATCGGGGACTCCTTTCGGAACAGGGTTATGGCACAGCCCGGGATGTCGTCCAGCGCAGGCCCATGGAGATCTCCGCCAGCCGGAACGCCGCGGAAGCCGCGCCTATACTGCCTTTCGCGCGCAATGAAAAGCCCCCGACCCGCAGTCCCGAGCCGCAGCCCTAACCCGCAGCCCTGACGATCACGATGTCCTCGGCGCGCAGCCCGCCATCCTGCAGCAGCCGGGCCAGCGGCTCGCCGTCCAGCCGCACCAGCACCGTGCCGTCGGGATCGCGATGCAGGTCCACCACCACCTCGCCGCTGATCTCGGGCGGCAGATGCAGCACCATCTGGTCCTCGCTGCCGTCGAAATCCGCGATCACCGGCAGCGACCCGTCCAGCGGGCGCAGCACGAAGCGATCGGCGCCGGCCAGCCCCTCGGCGAAGTCGCCCGCCCCCGCCACCAGCGTGTCGTCGCCCGCGCCGCCATGCATCCAGACCCGCTCGTCATCGTCACCGCCGATCAGCAGGTCGTTGCCGTCGCCGCCGTCAAGATCGTCCGCGCCGCCGCCCGAGATCAGCACGTCGTCGCCATCATGGCCCGAAAGCCAGTCATTGCCCGCATCGCCATGCAGCGTGTCGTTGCCCTCGCCGCCCAGCAGCGTGTCATCGCCGTCGCCGCCATACAACTGGTCGTCGCCGCCCTGCCCCGCCAGCGAATCATCCCCCTCGCCGCCCAGGATGACATCGGCCCCGCCGACACCATAGCTGCCGTCGCCCTGGATCCAGTCGCTGCCGGCGCCGCCGTCGATGCTGTCGTCACCCTGCCCGCCGCGCAGATCGTCATATCCGTCAAAGCCGAGGATCAGGTCGTCGCCCTCGCCGCCCATCAGCGCGTCGCTGCCCGCGCCGCCCTTGATCACGATGCCGACAACCGAGGCGTCGGGCACCTGGCCGCCGATCCAGTCCTCGTCGGCGATCATCAGATCGTCATCTGTGATGGGGTCAGGGCCGGGCAGCGTCTCGGGGTCGGTGTGCGGTCCGGCGTCCGGCGGGCCGTCTGGCGCAGGCGAAGTGCCGATCTCTGCTGCTTCGGCAGGCTCGTCGGTCCCGCGCGACACGGGCTGGGGCGCCAGGTCCTCAGGCTCGCCGCTGTCGGGCGACGGGTCCACCGGCGCGGGCTCCTCGGGCCGGTCGTCCCCTGCGGCGTCATCCGGCGGGTCGGGCACATAGACACCGTCGGGATCGGGCATGTAGGGCGGCAACAGCGTCTCGTCGCCGCCATCCTCGTCCGGCAGGTCGTCGCCATCATCGGCGGTGCTGGACAACACCCCGGACATGTCGACCGCGAGGCCAGCGACCAGCAGCCCCATCAGACCCGCAAGCATCAACATCTGATCCACCCTTGAAAACGGGCCGAGGCGACCCATCGCCTGACAACAATACGACAGTAACCTTGCGTTAACGAAATGCTTTGTTAAGAGACGGTTAACGGGGCGGCATCATGCATTTCCGCGCGGTCGTGCATAGTCGTCGAGCCGAGGATTCCGGTCGGTGAGGCCGGATCGCCACAGCTGCCGCACGACGACCCTGCCCGCGCATGAAAAAACCCGCCACGGCGGGCGGGTCGTTTCGTCTTCGCGGTGATCGCGTCGCGGTCTCAGCCCTGGCGGGCCTTGAAGCGGCGGTTGGTCTTGTTGATCACGTAGACGCGGCCCTTGCGGCGCACGACCTGGCAGTCGCGGTGCCGGCTCTTGAGCGAGCGGAGCGAGTTGCGAACCTTCATCGGTCTTCTCCATCGTCGCGGCTCGCAGCCGCATCGGAAAACGAAATGCCCCCGACTGCGGCCGGGGGCGGCGAAACATTGGTGGGCGGTACTGGGATCGAACCAGTGGCCACTACGATGTCAACGTAGTGCTCTACCGCTGAGCTAACCGCCCCACCTTCGGTGATTCTGCCCGCCTGCACCAGCAGACCGGGCCGAAACGCCTTCGGTCGCGTGTCTATATCTTCGCCCTGCGGGGGATTCAAGACCTATCGGCACGGCAATCTTGCGCCTATAAGCGAAGCATGTTCCGGTCTTCAGGATCCGCAATTTGACCGACCCTGACCTGCCTGTCCAGCTTGTGCGCCCCGACCGTTGGGCCAGTGGGGTGATCTTTGCGTCCCCCCATTCCGGGCGTGTCTATCCCGACTGGTTCCTGAAGGATACCCGGTTGCCGATGGCGGCGCTGCGGTCATCCGAGGATGCCTTCATCGACCGGCTGATCGCCTGCGCGCCGCAATTCGGCGCGGTCAGCCTGTGGGCGCAAGTGCCGCGCTGCATCGTCGACCTGAATCGCGGCGCGGACGAGATCGACCCGCTGGTGGTGCGCGGCGTGCCCCGCCACCCGCTGAACCAGCGCACCCTGGCGGGGCTTGGGGTGATTCCGCGGGTCGTGTCGCAGGGCCGGCCGATCCATCTGCGCCCGATCGAGCGCGCCGAGGCCGAACGCCGCATCGCCGCCTATTGGCGCCCCTATCACCAGGCGCTGTCCGCCCTGATCGCCGAGGCGCGGTCGCGGTTCGGGCAGGCGATCCTGATCGACATGCATTCGATGCCGCATGATGCGCTGACGCATCTGCACGGCTCGCGACCCGACATGGTGCTGGGCAACCGCCACGGACTGTCGGCGGCCGCCCGGATCTCGGATTCCGTCACCGCCGCGGTCGAGGCCGAGGGCTGGCGGATCCGCCGCAACTCGCCCTTCTCGGGGGCCTATATCTGTTCGGCCTATGGCCGTCCGGGCCAGAACATCCATGTGGTGCAACTGGAGATCGACCGGGCGCTTTACATGGACGAGGCGACCGTCACGCCGCATGCCGATTTCGATGTCTTCGCGGCGCGCATGGCCCGCGTGATCCGTCAGCTTGCGACGCTGGAGGCCGAGGCGGGCGGGCTGGACGGCATCGCCGCCGAATAGCACAGCAGAAGGGCACGCAGATGCAGGATTTTCCGGCCGGGATCGGCGATCTGATCGGCGCTAACGCCGCGCTGATCTTCATTGCAGTGCTGATCCTGCTGGCGGTCGGCTCGGCCGTCAGGATCGTGCCGCAATCGCAGAAATTCGTGGTCGAACGTTTTGGTCGCCTGCGCGCGGTGCTGGGCCCGGGCATCAACATCATCATGCCCTTCCTGGACCGCGTGGCGCACCGCATCTCGATCCTGGAACGGCAATTGCCGACGAGCCGGCAGGACGCGATCACCGCCGACAACGTGCTGGTGCAGGTCGAAACCAGCGTCTTCTATCGCATCATCGAGCCGGAAAAGACCGTCTACCGCATCCGCGACATCGACGCGGCCATTGCCACCACCGTCGCGGGGATCGTGCGGTCCGAAATCGGCACGATGGAGCTGGATCAGGTCCAGTCGAACCGCGCCAGCCTGATCGAGAGGATCCGCGATTCGCTGGCCAATGTCGTCGATGACTGGGGGATCGAGGTGACGCGGGCCGAGATCCTCGACGTCAATCTGGACGACGCGACCCGCGCCGCCATGCTGCAACAGCTGAACGCCGAGCGCGCCCGCCGCGCGCAGGTCACCGAGGCCGAGGGCAAGCGCCGGGCCGTCGAACTGGCCGCGGATGGCGAACTTTATGCCGCCGAACAGCATGCCAAGGCCAAGCGCGTTCTGGCCGATGCCGAAGCCTATGCCACCGCGGCCATCGCCGAGGCGATCGCCCGCAACGGGCTTGAGGCGGCACAGTATCAGGTGGCGCTGAAGCAGGTCGAGGCGCTGTCCGACATGGCGCGCGGCGAGGGCCGGCAGACCATCGTGCTGCCCGCCGGCGCGGTCGAGGCGTTCGGCGAGGCGTTCCGGCTGCTGAAGGGCCGGGCATGACGGGCTTGGTGAACGGCTGGCTGTGGCTTGTCGCGGCGATCGTGCTGGCGGCGCTGGAACTGCTTGCGCCGGGCTGGGTGTTCATGGGGCTGGCGGCCTCGGTCGGGTTGATGGGGGTTCTGCTGCTGACCGGGATCTGGTCGGCCAGCCTGCCCGTGACGCTGCTGGCGACCGCGATCCTGTCGGGCGTCGCCTGGCTGGTGCTGCGGCGGGTCGCGGGGGTCAGGAAGGGCCAGACCCGGATCTGGCACCGCGACATCAACGACTGATGGCGGACAGCCCCTTTCACGGCGCCAAGCTGATGCTGACCTGCGGTGACCGGCTGCTGACATGCCTGCGCGACGATGTCCCCCGGATCCCCTTTCCCGGCCATTGGGACCTGCCCGGCGGCGGCCGCGAGGGCGACGAGGCGCCACTGGCCTGTGCCCTGCGCGAACTGCATGAGGAATTCGGCCTGCGCCTGCCGCCATCGCGCCTGACGGGCCACCGCTTCCCCTCGCAGCAACGGCCGGGCATGATGTCGTGGCTGTTCGCGGGCCTGCTGCGGCAGGACGAGATCGCCGCGATCCGGTTCGGCGACGAGGGCCAGGGCTGGTGCATGATGCCGGTCGCGGAATTTGTCGTCCATCCGCGCGCGGTGCCGCATTTTCGCGACTGGGTGCGGGCCCTCAGCGCCGCATCCGCGCCATGCCCCGCACCAGCGGACGCAGCGCGTCGCCCTTGACCATCCAGCTGGTCGCGAAGGCGAAGGTCGCCACCACCTCGAGCCAGAAGACCGGCCGCAGCGCCAGCAGCGCCACATCGAGGCCGGTGGCGAACAGCACGCCCACCGCACCGATGCTGAGCACGATCAGCCAGCCGCAGATCCGGTAGATCCGGTTCGATGCGGCCTTTTCGGCGCTGTCCACCTCGCCCCGCGGGAACAGCACGAGGCAACAGACGGCAAGCGCCGCGAAGTAGATCGCGGCGGCGACCAGATGCAGCTTGTCGGCCGTGCCCACACCCAGAACGCATTGCAGCAGCGTGCAATCCCGGGCGGGATCGAAGGGGCCTTCGGCAGGCAGGATCCCCTGCGGACTGGTCGGCGAGAAGGCGATCAGCGCCGCCGCCACCGCAGCCACGCGCGCCGTGGCCCGATCGCTGATGATTTCGCCCGAATTGGGCCGGAACCCCTCATAGGCCCACAGGAACACCGCCTGCGCGCACAGCGTGCCGACAAAGACCTCGCGCATCGGGCCGTAATAGGCCGCCGACATGCTGCGCAGGATGCCCTGGGGCGCGACCATGCCAAAGGCGATCAGCGCCAGCGGCAGGAAGAAGCCAAGCGCCCCGATCGACCGCCGCACCGCCAGGAACGACAGCACCAGATCGTTTTCGGCCTTTTGCCGTGCGCCGCGCGGATCGCCCATGAGTTGCCCCCTCTGTCACCGGACGGAAAGGTCGCGCGGCCGGCGATGCGGGTCAACCTGTTGCGCAAGACGTCACTGGTGCGGGCGTTGCGCCTGCAGCGACGACATCTCGGCCAGAATCGCCTCCGCGGCGGCGCGTGGATCGGCGGCCTGCCACACCGGCCGGCCGACGACGATGTGATCGGCGCCGGCGGAAATGGCGCTGGCCGGCGTCTCGACCCGTTTCTGATCGCCCAGATCGGCACCCGCGGGGCGCACGCCCGGCGTCACGATCAGCCCCGCCCCCGGCAGCGCCCGGATCGCCGCCGCCTCGCGGGGCGAACAGATGATGCCGTCCGCGCCGGCCTCGAAGGCGCGCGCGGCGCGTTCCACGGTGATCTCGTGTACATCGCCCGGACGGATCAGCCCGGCATCCAGATCGCCCCGTTCCAGCGAAGTCAGGATGGTCACGCCGAGGATCTTCAGGCCGCTGCCCGCCGCACCCTCCTTGGCGGCGCTGACGACATGCGGATCGCCATGCACGGTCAGGAAATCCAGATCGAACTGCGCGAGGCCGCGCACGGCGGCCTCGATGGTGGCGCCGATGTCGAACAGCTTCAGGTCCAGGAAGATGCGCTTGCCGTGATCCTGCTTCAGCTCGTTCGCCAGGGCCAGCCCGCCGCCGGTCAGCATCCCGAGCCCGATCTTGAAGAAACCGACCGAGTTGCCCAGCCTCTCGGCCAGTTCCAGCCCGGCCGGCGCATTCGGCACGTCCAGCGCCACGATCAGCCTGTCATCCATCCTCATCCCCATCCGCCGCAAATCGCGGCCTTATGGCACAAGGCGCGCATGCTTGAAAGCGCCGTGAAAGATCCCAAATCATACCCGAAGACCCGAACCGCGACGTGCCATCGAAGGGCGTCGCCGACCCGGGGGCTAGTGAAAAGGAGAATGGCCGATGAACATGGAGAAGTTCACGGAACGGTCGCGCGGATTCCTGCAAGCCGCACAGACCATCGCGATCCGCGAGGAGAACCAGCGCGTCGTCCCCGAGCATCTTCTGAAAGCCCTGATGGACGACGATCAGGGGCTGGCGTCGAACCTGATCAACCGCGCCGGCGGTGACGCGCGTCGTGTGCAGCAGGCGGTCGACCAGGCGGTCGCGAAGCTGCCGAAGGTCAAGGGCTCGGGTGGCGGGCAGGTCTATGTCGATCCCTCGATGGTGCGGGTGCTGGACGAGGCCGAAAAGGTCGCCAAGAAGGCCGGCGACAGCTTTGTGCCCGCCGAACGCATCCTGATGGCGCTGGCATTGGTGAACACCAATGCCAAGGATGCGCTTGAGGCTGGCGCCGTCAATGCGCAGGCGCTGAACAGCGCCATCAACGACATCCGCAAGGGCCGCACCGCCGACAGCGCCAGCGCCGAGGACAGCTATGAGGCGCTGAAGAAATACGCCCGCGACCTGACCGAGGCCGCCGAGCAGGGCAAGATCGATCCGATCATCGGCCGCGACGAGGAAATCCGCCGCGCCATGCAGGTGCTGTCGCGGCGCACCAAGAACAACCCGGTGCTGATCGGCGAGCCCGGCGTCGGCAAGACCGCCATCGCCGAGGGGCTGGCGCTGCGCATCATCGATGGCGACGTGCCCGAAAGCCTGCGCGACAAGCGGCTGATGGCGCTGGACATGGGCGCGCTGATCGCCGGATCGAAATATCGCGGCGAGTTCGAGGAACGGCTGAAGGCGATCCTGAAGGAGATCGAGGCCGCCTCGGGCGAGATCGTGCTGTTCATCGACGAGCTGCACACCCTTGTCGGCGCGGGCAAGACCGATGGCGCGATGGATGCAGCCAACCTCATCAAGCCCGCGCTGGCGCGGGGAGAGTTGCATTGCATCGGCGCGACCACGCTGGACGAATACCGCAAGTATATCGAGAAGGATGCGGCCCTTGCGCGGCGCTTCCAGCCGGTCATGGTCGAGGAGCCGACGGTCGAGGACACCATCTCGATCCTGCGCGGCATCAAGGAAAAATACGAGCTGCATCACGGCGTGCGGATCAGCGATGCGGCGCTGGTGGCGGCGGCGACGCTGTCGCATCGCTATATCACCGACCGCTTCCTGCCCGACAAGGCCATCGACCTCGTTGACGAGGCGGCCTCGCGGCTGCGCATGGAAGTGGACAGCAAGCCCGAGGAACTGGACCAGCTTGACCGCCAGATCCTGCAACTGCAGATCGAGGCCGAGGCGCTGAAGAAAGAGGACGACGCGGCCTCGCGCGACCGGCTGGAACGGCTGGAGAAGGACCTGTCCGACCTGCAGCAGCGCAGCGCCGAGATGACCGCCCGCTGGCAGGCCGAACGCGACCGGCTGGAAGGCTCGCGTCACCTGAAGGAACAGCTTGACCGCGCCCGCGCCGAACTGGATCAGGCCAAGCGCGAGGGCAACTTGGCCCGCGCCGGCGAACTGTCCTACGGCATCATCCCCGGCCTCGAGAAGCAGTTGTCCGAGGCCGAATCCGGCGACGGCCTGATGGTCGAGGAAGCCGTGCGCCCCGAACAGATCGCCGAGGTAGTGGAACGCTGGACCGGCATCCCCACCAGCAAGATGCTGGAGGGCGAGCGCGACAAGCTGCTGAAGATGGAGGACCAGATCGGCCGCCGCGTGATCGGCCAGCAAGAGGCGGTGACCGCCGTGGCGAACGCGGTGCGCCGCGCCCGCGCCGGCCTGAACGACGAGAACCGGCCGCTGGGATCGTTCCTGTTCCTTGGCCCCACCGGCGTCGGCAAGACCGAACTGACCAAGGCGCTGGCCGAATACATGTTCGACGATGACAGCGCGATGGTCCGCATCGACATGTCCGAGTTCATGGAAAAACATTCCGTGGCGCGGCTGATCGGTGCGCCTCCGGGCTATGTGGGCTATGACGAGGGCGGCGTGCTGACCGAGGCGGTTCGGCGCAGGCCCTATCAGGTCATCCTGTTCGACGAGGTGGAAAAGGCCCACCCCGATGTCTTCAACGTGCTGCTGCAGGTGCTCGACGACGGGGTGCTGACCGATGGTCAGGGCCGGACGGTGGATTTCAAGCAGACGCTCATCATCCTGACCTCGAACCTCGGTTCGCAGGCGCTGTCGCACCTGCCCGAGACCGCCGATTCGACCGATGCCCGCCATCAGGTGATGGAGGCGGTGCGGGCGCATTTCCGCCCCGAATTCCTGAACCGCCTGGACGAGATCATCATCTTCCGCCGGCTGTCGCGGGCGAACATGGATGGCATCGTCTCGGTGCAGCTCGCGCGGCTCGAGGCGCGGCTGGCGGGTCGCAAGATCGCCCTTGAACTTGACGATGCGGCGCGGACCTGGCTGGCCGATCAAGGCTATGACCCGGTCTTCGGCGCCCGCCCGCTGAAGCGCGTGATCCAGCGCGCCCTGCAGGACCCGCTGGCAGAGCTGCTGCTGTCGGGCGAGGTGCTGGATGGCGCGACCGTCCATGTCAGCGCCTCGGGCGACGGGCTGGTCGTCGGCAACCGCATCGGCAAGGCCGGCCCAAGGCTGGGCGCGGTCGGCGAGGGGCCCAAGCCCGACATCCCGGTGCACTGACACGCCGCTTCGGCGGCAGACGGGCCCCGGCCATCGCGCCGGGGCCTGCGCGCTTGCGCCTGTCGCCGCGTCACGGCTTGCCCGTGCCGGTGCAAGCCGCCATCGTGGCGCAAATTGCCCCGGAGCCGTCCATGCTGCCACCGATCCTGCAAAAGCTGCGCATCCCCGTCGTCGGCTCGCCCATGTTCATCGTCTCGGGGCCGGAACTGGTCATCGCGCAGTGCAAGGCAGGGATCGTGGGCAGCTTTCCGGCCCTGAACGCGCGCGAGCGAGACGGCGAGCCCGCGATGCTGGACATCTGGCTGACGCGCATCGCCGAGGAACTTGACCGGCACAACCAGGCCAATCCCGACCGACCCGCCGCGCCCTTTGCGGTCAACCAGATCGTGCACCGCAGCAACGCCCGGCTGGACCGAGACATCGAGATCTGCCACCGCCACAAGGTGCCCATCTGGATCACCTCGCTGGGCGCGCGGGTCGAGGTAAACGAGGCCGCCCATGACTGCGGCGGAATCGCGCTGCATGACATCATCAACAATGCCTTCGCCCGCAAGGCTGTCGAGAAGGGCGCGGACGGGCTGATCGCGGTTGCCGCCGGTGCCGGCGGTCATGCGGGGCCGCAATCGCCCTTCGCCCTGATCCAGGAAATCCGCGACTGGTTCGACGGCCCGCTGCTGCTGTCGGGCGCCATCGCCACCGGCCGCGCGGTGCTGGCCGCGCAGGTGATGGGTGCCGATCTGGCCTATATCGGCAGCCCCTTCATCGCGACGGTCGAGGCCCATGCCGACCCCGCCTACAAGCGGATGATCTGCGACAGCGGCGCGATGGACATCGTCACCTCGTCGCTGTTTACCGGCGTGTCGGGCAATTACCTTGCCCCCTCGATCCGCGCCGCCGGGATGGATCCCGACCGGCTGGACCGCGCCGATGCCGAGACGATGAACTTCTCGGACGCCAGCGCCAAGCCCAAGGCCTGGAGCCAGATCTGGGGGGCGGGCCAGGGCATCGGCGCGGTGCGCGACGTGGTGCCCGCCGGCGCCCTTGTCGACCGGCTGGCCGCCGAATACGACGCCGCGAGGGCCGCAGTGCCGCGCGACTGACCTTTGCCAAGCCGGCCGTCAGGCCCATATGATGCGGCGACCGCCTTGCATCACGGAGACTGACATGGCCTACAGCAAATCCCAGAACGCCCTTGCGCGGCTCACGCCCGAGCAATACCGCGTCACGCAGGAAAACGGCACCGAGCGCGCCTTCACCGGCGAATATGACCATCATTTCGAGCCCGGCATCTATGTGGATGTGGTCTCGGGCGAGCCGCTGTTCGCATCCGCGGCGAAATACAACTCCGGCTGCGGCTGGCCGGCCTTCACGCGGCCCATCGCCGACAATGTGACCGAACATCGCGATGCCAGCCACGGCATGCTGCGCACCGAGGTCCGCTCGCGCCACGGCGACAGCCATCTGGGCCATGTCTTCCCCGACGGCCCCGCCGAGGCGGGCGGGCTGCGTTATTGCATCAATTCGGCCGCGCTGCGCTTCATCCCCCGCGACGCGATGGAGGCCGAGGGCTATGGGGACCTGCTGGATCAGGTCGAGGATCCCGCGACCTAGGCAGGCGGCCGGTTTCCGCCAACCCGCCCTGCGGCGCGCGGCGGGTTGACGCAGGGGTGATGCCGCGCGCGGAACCCTGCGCGGATCGCTCCGTTTCCTTGCCAGACAATTCGCCGAAATGGCATTGAAGGAGCCACCATGCGCCGGATCATCCACAACACCACCGCCCTCGCGGCCTGCCTCTCGCTGATGGCGCCGCATCTCGCCCTCGCCCAGACGGCTGCCCCCGAGGACGCGCCGCAGGCCCAGGCCGAGGCTGCCCCGGACCCCGCCGCCGCCGAGACCGCGGCGCCGGCCGAGACCTGCGAGGACGGCTCGACCCCGCCCTGCGCCGCGGCTGCCGAGGCCTCGGATGCGGGGCAGTCCGAGGCCGAGGCCGGGGATGACCAGGCAGCAACGGAAGCCGAGGCGGCCCCTGCCGCGCAGGCCCCCGCCGATCAGGCGGCCCAGCCACCGGTGAGCGAAACCGTGCCGTCGGACGCCGCGACATCCCAGCCTGCCGATCAGCCGGAGGCCGAGCCCAAGGCCGCAGAGGCCGGCACGCCTGCCGTTGAGCCAGCGGAGGCCCCCGAAGAGATGACGGGCGACCAGCAGGCGTCCGACGAAACCACCACAGCCGAGCCGGAAGCTGCCGCCGGCGCGGACGCCGACGCCGGGCTGGAAGCCCAGCCCGCCCCGCCCGCCGAACCGGACATGGACACGGACGCCTTGGCCGATGCCCTGGCTGCCGAACAGGCCAAGGCGGCCGACGCGGAGGCGCCGGACGCCATGCCGCAGGCTGACGACGCGCAGCCTGCCGCCGAAGCCGGGACGACCCCTGCCGCCAAGCGTATGCGGAAGGGCGGAACCGCAAAGGGTGAGACGCAAGCCGCCGAAGCCGAAGCCCCGACGCCCTCGGCAGACCCGGCACCTGCCGCCGCCGACCCGGCCAGCGATGCGGATGCCCTGGCCGATGCGCTGGCACGCGAGGCCGAGACGCAGGACGGGCAGGCCGCCACGGACGAGGCCGCATCGCAGGAGGCAGGCGCGGCACCGGCCAAGGGTGGGCCGGACACCGCGACCCGCGCGCCGGAAGAGGGCGCGACCCAGACCGATTCGGCGCGCGAGGCCGCGCAGGCGACCGATGCCCCGGCAGCCGCCGCCCTCAGCGACGAGGCCGCGCCCGAGGGCGAGGTGAGCGAGGTGCAGATCACCGAGGACAACAGCCGTTCCTCCAGCGAGGATTTCGCCACCAGCCTGCGCGACGCCCTCGGCGCGCAAGGCGGTCAGTCGCAAGCGGCCGAGGCGCAAGCGGCCGGGGATGACGGCGACGATGATCGCCGCGACCTGACCCGCGCCCTGCTGCTGGGGCTTGGCGGCATCGCGGTCGGCGCGATGCTGACCAACAACCGCCAGGTCGCGCTCAGCGCCCCCGATCGGGTCGTGGTGACGCGCCCGGACGGCAGCCAGCAGATCATCAAGGACGAGGTTGCCCTGCTGCGCCAGCCCGGCTCTACGGTGACGACCGAGAATTTCGATGACGGATCGTCACGCACGATTGTCACGCGCGCGGATGGCAGCAAGGTGGTGACGATCCGCGATGCCGACCTGCGGGTGCTGCGCCGGACGCTGGTGGCGGCCGACGGCTCGACCGTTCCGCTGATCGACGACACCTCGGCGGCCGAACCGGTCGATATCGCAAGCCTTCCCGCCCCTGCGCCGGCGACGGTGAACGGGCAGATGGACGAGGACGCGCTGCGCGCCGCGCTTCTGCGCGAATCGGCCGCGGACCGGCGCTTCACGCTGGCGCAGATCCGCAACATCCCGCAGGTCCGCGCGCTCGTCGCGCCGGTCGAGATCGAGGCGATCACCTTTGACACCGGCTCGGCCGCGATCAATCCTGACCAGGCGCAGCAGCTGTCTACCCTCGGCAAGGTGATCCGCGAGGCGGTGCAGGCCAATCCGCGCGAGGTCTTCCTGATCGAGGGCCATACCGACACGGTCGGATCGGACGCGGCAAATCTGGCCCTGTCGGACCGGCGCGCGGAGTCGGTGGCCCTCGCGCTGACAGAATATTTCGACGTCCCGCCCGAGAACATGGTCGTCGAAGGCTATGGCGAGCAGTTCCTGAAACTGCGGCAAGAGGGGGACGTGCGCGAAAACCGCCGCGCCTCGGTCCGCCGCATCTCGGACCTGCTGCAGACCGCCGCCAGGTGACGCCAATGGGCGCGCGCGGATGGCCAGGGCCGGCCGCGCGCGTCCCGGACACAGGCGACGGGCGAGTTTGCACCGACCGCTGCACGTTGCGAAACGTATCGCAAGACGTGCGGCGGCATTTTCGCTACTATGAGGATGTTTGTCGGAAACCCGTGCGAAACCAGTGGAGTACTGACGTGACCGTCTCGAGATCTTCAAGTTCCTGCACCGCGATCTGCTGGGCGCTGGCCGCGATGGTCGGAATCGGCCTCGCCATCGGCATCGCCTCGGCCATGGCCGTCATCTTCGCCGTCCTTCTGGGCCTCGTCGCGTTCGCCGCGGCGGCACTGTTCCTGCAGACGCAGGTCTGCGGTCTGGGCCGCGACCACTGGGGACCATTCGAGGGCCTGAAGGGCGTCCCCGGATGGGACAGCCATGCGCCGGACGAGCCGCCCCTCGATCCGGGCGTCGTCGACGGACCTGCATCGCAGCCCGAAGCCGACGCGCCCGCGGCATCCGGGCACCCCACGGCCCCTGCCCTTCTGAGCGCGCCCCGCGCCTCTGGCCCGGACGACCTGCAACGGATTTCGGGCGTCGGACCCAGACTGGCGCAACTGCTGAACGACACGGGCATCTATCACTTCGACCAGATCGCCCGGCTGACCCCGGCAGAGGTCGCGTGGCTGGACGAAAGGCTGTCCTTCCGCGGCCGTATCGACCGCGACGGCTGGATCGCGCAGGCGCGCGCGCTGGCCGACGAGGAACACGCCGGCGCCTAGGGCACCCGCGCCTCGGCGCTGACCTCGGCCCTGGGCGGTGCCGCGCCGAAAAGGTCCAGATAGATGCGCAGCCAGGGCGTGAAGCGGTCTGGCTGCCGCGCCACTTCGTCGCGCAGCGCATCATAGCCGATCCAGCGGGTCTGCATCACCTCGTCGGCATCGGGGCGCGGCGCCACACCGGGCGGTGCCTCGACCGAGAACAGATCGACGACTTCATGTTCGGTCAGGCCGCCACCGACATCGGCGCGGTATTCGACGCGGCGCAGATAGGTCGGGCGCAGACCGGACAGGCCCAGTTCCTCTCGAAGCCGTCGCACGGCGCAATCCTCTGGCGTCTCGGCCCACAGCGGATGGGTGCAGCAGCTGTTCGCCCACAGCCCGGGGGTGTGATACTTGCCAAGGGCGCGGCGCTGGATCAGCGTCTGCGGCCCGCGCATGACGAACACCGACACCGCCTTGTGCCGCAGCCCCTGCTGATGGGCCAGCAACTTGTCGACCGGTTGCAGGACGCCATTCACCCAGGCCGGGATGTCGTTGCTCACAGATATTGCGGCCCCACCAGCCCGGTCAGATGCGCCAGGTTCTTCAGACCGATCCGCAGGTGCGCCATCGGCCGGGCGCGCACGAGTTTCTTGTTCATGTAGGCCTCGAAGGTCAGCCGCTGCACGTCGCGATCGTGGCACAGCGACACGAACCGCTCGCGCCGGTCGTCCGAACGATAATAGGCATTCTGCATCGAGGCCAGCACCCTGAACACCGTCTTGTGTTCGCGCATGAACAGCCGCCGTGCCCGTTGCAGGTCCCGCGCCCGCCCCGAGGCGAGGCAGGCCGCAACCGCCGTCGCGGCAACGCGCCCCCCGACCATCGCGTAATAGATCCCCTCGCCCGAACTGGGCGCGACGACGCCCGCCGCATCGCCCGCCAGAACCACGTCGCGGCCATTGTCCCACCGCTCCAGCGGCTTCAGCGGGATCGGCGCGCCCTCGCGGCGCAGGGTCGTGCAACCCGCAAGGCCGCTGGCGGCGCGAAGATCCGCGGTCGCGCGCTTCAGGTCGACCCCGCGCACCATCGAGCCCATGCCGATGCTGGCCTGCGCACCATGCGGAAACACCCAGCCATAGAAATCCGGCGAGATGCGGCCGTCATAGACCACGTCGCAGCGCGTCGCGTCGTAGTCGCCGGCCTCGGCATCGGCACGGTCGGGCGCGGCGATGATCTCGTGATAGGCGACGACATAGGGGATGCGGTCGCCGCCCGGCACCTCGGCCCGCGCCACGGCCGACCGCGCACCGTCCGCGCCGATCACCAGACGCGCGGGCAGCACGCGCTCGGCGCCGGTCCGCTTGTCGCGGAACGTCACATCGAGGCCATCCTCGCGCCTTGTCAGCCGCAGGAAGGTGCCGGAAAAGCGCGCGGCCCCGGCCGCGGCGGCGCGGTCGCGCAGGTAGGCGTCGAAATCGCCGCGATCGACCATGCCCACGAAGCCGTCCTCGATGGCGATGTCGACCTTGCGGCCCGTGGGCGAGATCATCCGCGCCGTGGTGATGCGGGCCACCAGCAGCCGGTCGGGAATGTCGAAATCCGCGATGAGGCGCGGCGGCACCGCGCCCCCGCATGGCTTGATCCGGCCCTCGCGGTCCAGCATCGCGACGCTATGGCCCGACCGCGCCAGATCCTCGGCCGCGGTGGCCCCGGCCGGACCGGCCCCGATGACGGCGACATCATACATCCGCTATTCTCCCGCCATGATGGCCACGCGCGGCGCGGCCCCCGCCCCGATCACCCGCAGCGCCAGCAGCGCGGCGGCCAGGAAGAGCGCCGCCTCGACCAGGAACACGGTCGCGAAGGCCGGCGCGTCGGCCGCCAGAACCCGGCGCATCAGATCGACCGCGGCCGCGCCCGCCAGACCGCCGAAACCCGCCGCGACGGCCTGCGCCGCGCCCCACAGGCCCATGCGCGTGCCTTCGCGACGGCTGCGCCCCTCGCCGGCCAGCGCCATCATCGAGCCGATGGCCGCGACGGCGAAGATGCCGTTGAACAAGCCCAGCAGGACCACCGCCGGCACAAGCGGCCCGGGCTGCGGCAGGTTGCCCAGCAGCGCGATCAGCAGCAGGCTGGCCGCCGATCCGGTGCAGCCAAGGACCACCCAGCTCCGCAGGCTACCGAGGCGAAGCCCGGTCGCGGCGATGCCGACGCCCAGCATGCCCAGGAACACGCCCAGATGCTGCGCGCCGCCCAGCGCGGTGGACTGGCCCGGCGTGAAGGCGAAGACCAACCCGGCATAGGGTTCCAGGATCAGTTCCTGCATGAAATAGGCGCACATCGACAGGAAGACGAAGATGGTGAAGTGGCGCGCCTGCGGCTCGGCCCAGATCTCGCGAAGTCCGGCGATCAGATGCCCCTGTCCATCGGAGCCCGGGTGTGGCGGCGGTGCGGCGCGTTCGATGCCCCACAGCGCAAGGACGCTGACCAGCACCGCCCCGGTGCAGACCGCCAGCACGATCCGCATCAGCCGCGCCGGGCTGTAGGGATCAAGGATCGCGCCAACGCCGCCCGCCGTCAGGGCGATGCCTGCGATCATCATCAGCCAGGTGATCGTCGCGGCGGCGGCGCGGCGATGCGGCGCCACCGCGCCCGCCAGCAGGGCCAGCAGCGAGGTGCGGGCAGCGCCAACCCCCATGCCGATCATCCCGTATGCGAGGACCGAGACGGCCAGCGCCAGCGTGGGATGCGTCGCGAACAGCACCACGCCAAGGCTTGCCGCGGTCGCCCCCCCGGCCAGCGCGGACATGCCGCCGATGATCCAGCGCGTGCGGCGCCCGCCGCGGTCCGACATCAGGCCCCAGCTTGGCCTGCTGATCTGGACCGCGTAGTGCCAGCCGACCAGCAGTCCCGGCAGGATCGCTGGCAGCGCCAGTTCCACCACCATCAGCCGGTTCAGCGTCGAGGTGGTGAGCACGACGACCGACCCCAGGGCCATCTGGACGAGACCGAGGCGCAGGATAGCCAGCCAGCCCAGCCCCATCTCAGCCCCCCATGCCGCCAAGACCGGACGCCGCGACCATCATGCCGACGACATACAGCGTGACGCCGGTGGCATTGTACCACGGCGCGCGGCCGCGCGGATCCGACAGCAGCACCCGCATCGCCGCAAGCTGCGCCGCCAGCAGCGCCGCGATCGCCAGCCCGTGCAGCGGCAGCCCCCAGACGGCCAGCAGGGCGATGACAGCCAGTTGTGGCAGGGCCATGACCACGCAGGCCATCCGGGCCGCGCGGGCCGGGCCCAGCGTGACCGGCAGCGACCGCACGCCGGTCAGCCGATCGCCCTTCAGGGCCTTGAAATCGTTCAGTGTCATGATGCCATGCGCGCCAAGCGCATACAGCAGCCCGACGGCGATCACCGGCCATCCGGGCAGCGCGCCGGACAGGACAGCCGCGCCGGTGAACCAGGGCAGCCCCTCATAGCACAGCCCGACAAGGCCCGGCCCCCAGATGCCCGACCGCTTCAGCCGCACCGGTTCGGCCGAATAGGCCCATGCCGCCAGGACGCCGAAGATCGTGGCGGCAAAGGCCCATCGGCCCAGCGCCGCCCCCAGAACCAGGGCCAGCCCGCTCATGGCAAGGGCGATCCACAGGCCCCACCGGCCGGGCACCCGCCCCGAGGGAATCGGCCGGTCCGGCTCGTTGATCGCGTCGACATGGCGGTCGCACCAGTCATTTGCCGCCTGGCTCATCGCGCAGACCACCGGCCCGGCCAGCACCATGCCGCCGATGACCAGCCAAACCGATCCGGCAAGGGGCACGCCCGACGCCACCGCGCCGCACAGGAAGGCCCAGACCGGTGGGAACCAGGTGATCGGCTTGAACAGCGCGAGAACGGCCCGCGGGCTGGGATGACGGCGCACCGACTGTAAGTCAAACGTGACACTCATGATGTCAATTAAACTATACATCGCGAGAGTCGGGAAGCGTTTTCTGACAGGCCGTGGCCGATCAGGGCCGCCTCGGCCGCCGGGCCGGTCAGCGATCCTCGGAATCGTCGATGAAGCCGTGCTTGCGCAGCTTGACGTAAAGGCTCTGTCGCGACAGGCCCAGCATCTCGGCCGCCGCGACCCGGTTGTTCGAGGTCAGCTGCAACGCCGTCTCGATGCACATCTTCTCGACGACGTTCGAGGTGGCCGAGGCCAGCTCCTTCAGCGAGGTGGTGCCGACAAGGTCCATGACCTGCCGCATCGCGTCATCGCCCATCAACACCATCCCGCCCTCGGTCGCCATCTGCTCGCGCCGGGTGACATCGCGCATGATCAGCCCGAAGCCCGGATCGCTGCGCGGATTGTCGAGACGGGCGGCCGAGATGTCGACGCTGGTGCGCGACCCGATGCGGCTGACGACTTGCGCGCCATAGCTGCGCAGCCGGTCCTGCTTGGTCGCGGCCTCGAGGATCAGCTTGATGTCAACGCCGCTGCGGGCCAGAAACTCGGCCAGCGACAGGCCGCGGGCCTGCCGCGCCTCGGTGGCGTCGATCATCGCCAGAAAGGCCTCGTTCGCATCGCGGATCACGCCGCGCGCATCGGTCAGCACGATCGCGTCGGCCGAACTTGCGAACAGCTGCACCAGCGCGCGGGACGAATGTTCCTGATCCTTGCGCTGCTGGTCCGCCTCCTCGATGCGGCACAGCAGGTAAAGATCGCCCGAGGCGCGAAAGAAGGACGGCATCAGGCGCAGCATCCGCCCCAGCCGCCGCACCACGACATCGACGCCGGCGGGCTGGTCGGGCGCCGCGGCCGCCTGCAACGCCTCTGTCAGCTCGTCCCGGCGGCGCCCCTCGAACAGCTGCGCGAACATGCCGCCCGACAACGCCTGAGCGGAGGTTCCGAACAGATCGGCCGCCGCGGCATTGGCATCGCGGATGCGCCCCTGCCGCGCATCGACCAGCATGATCGGCGTCGTCGACGCCTCGAGGACGGTGCGATAGAAACTCTCTTCGGCCCGCAGTTTCTGGTAGTCGCGTTCGCGGGCAAGCTGTTCCTGGAGCAGACGGCGCTGGACCTCGGCGATGGGCTGCATGTCGCGCCCCAGCAGCAGGATGCGCCCGTCGAGACCGCGGTGGATCGTGTAGCGCACCGGAAACTCCCAGGTGGCATTGTCCACATGGTTCAGCTCGATCGCCTTGGGCGCCAGATCGGGGTCGGCCATGACATCGGCGATGCGCTGGCTGAACTTGATCCGGCTTTCATCGGTCAGAAAGCTGTCGAACTGCCGCCCGACCCAGTGATCAAGGCATCCCAGGGACGGCGCGTCGCCATTGACCGAGATCCCCTCGACCAGCATCTCTTCGTTCAGGCTGACGGCGAGGTCGCAGGCGCTTTCGATCAGGGTCGCGAAATTTGCGGGCTGCGGAAGCGATCCGGCCTTGGTCCAGCTTCGTCTGTGGTCCTGCCTTGTCACCCGCTCTACTCCGCTGCGGTCGCCTCCGCTTGGTCATGCGACATGCCCGACCAGGCCGGCGACACGCTTGCCAGCCCGCATCTGTTGATGGCTTCCCGGGGCGACAACGCAGTGTAATCCGCCCCGGTCCGTCGCGCAACATTATTCAACAGGTCCGCGGCCCTCCCCCCCACCACCACCGGCGGCAGGTCGTCGATCGAGGCGCGCAGGAAATGGATCAGCAGCCGGGCGCTCTCGACGGATTGCGCGGTGGCCAGCGACATCCCGACCATCGAGAACCGGCGCGCCTTGATGACCTCGGCCAGTTCCGCCGCCTCGAGCCCAATCGCCATGTGCACCCAGATGCCGTGCTTGCGGAACTGCGAGGCTGCGGCAAAGGCGCCAAGCGAATGATCCTCGAAGGACGGCACCACCATCAGCGCCGACTGCCCCAGCGGGATGGTCCGCGACTCCCAGTCGCCGCCCGCGTCATGGTCGCGGTAAAGCCGCTGCAGCCGCCCGGCCGCCACTGTCACATCGACAAAGCTTGCACTGTCGGTCACCCACATCTCGCCGATGCGGCGCGCCACCTCGGGGATCAGCGACCGGAACACATCGTCGCGCTCGATCCCGCTGGCGATGATGGCGTTGAGGACCGCGACATGGGCGCTGTCGCAGTCGGCGCGCAAGGCCTCGCACAACGCGTCGATCCAGTCGCACCGGCTGCGCGGACGCTGGCCGGCATCGACCACCTTGCGCAGCGCAGCCAGCACTACGGCGTCGAGGGCTGTTCGTCTGCCGTCCAGGCCGGGCTGGACCGCTCGCGTCGCTTCCTTCCCCATCCGCACCTCTCCCTGGCAAATGGAATCGACCGAAGTCACGGCCACAGATCACAAGCTGGTCGGGCAAGACTGCGCCCGTTCCCGATCATATGTCAATTTCAATTTACACCTTTCGTCGGAGCGGATCGGCGGCAATCCGCAGGGCGGGAATTTCTGAACACTCAGTCAATTTCCCCGCCGCGACGCGGCAATTGCGCCCGCCCAGCCAGTCGGACGGCGGCAGGAATGACAAGTCAGCGTGACACCTGTCAGGGCCAAAAGTGTAAATTTTAATTGACACTAATTTCGCCCGCGCGCTAGCATCGAGGCCAGCCTGCAGCGATTGCGAGGGGTCCATGTTGAACCATGCGCGCAAAGTTCCGGCATCGGTTGCCCTGTATTCCGAAAGCCAGCGCGCGCGTCGGGATCGCAGCGTCTGGACGCTGGTGCAGGCCATCCTTGCCCCGCTGCAATTCGCGGCCTTCCTGGTCTCGCTGGCGCTTGTACTGCGCTACCTGGCGACCGGCCTCGGCTACGAGGCCGCAACGCTGTCGATCCTCGTCAAGACCGGGCTGCTCTATCTCATCATGCTGACCGGCGCGATCTGGGAAAAGGAAGTCTTCGGCCAGTATCTCTTCGCGCCCGCCTTCTTCTGGGAGGATGTGTTCAGCATGGCGGTGCTGGCGCTGCACACGGCCTATCTGTGGTGCCTGTTCGATGTCCGTCTCGGCCCCGATGGGCTGATGGTGCTGGCCCTTGCCGCCTATGCCACTTATGCCGTCAATGCCGGGCAGTTCCTGATGAAGCTGCGACAGGCCCGGCTGCAAGCGGCGGCCGGAACATGACCGGGACCGCCGCCCTGCCGCTTGCGGAATGTCGAGACCTTCCGGTACTGCGCCAGCGTGGCCAGCACGAGGTGTTCTGCGGCCTGACCGGAATCATCTGGCTGCACCGCAAGATGCCGGACGCTTTCTTCCTCGTGGTCGGCAGCCGGACCTGCGCCCATCTGCTGCAAAGCGCCGCCGGGGTCATGATTTTCGCCGAACCCCGTTTCGGCACGGTGATCCTCGAGGTAACCGATCTGGCCGGGCTGGCCGATGCGCATGCCTCGCTGGAACGCGAAGTGGACCGGCTGCTGGCCCGGCGCGGCGACATCCGGCGGCTGTTCCTTGTCGGCAGTTGCCCGTCCGAGGTCATCAAGCTGGACCTGTCGCGGGCCGCCGAACGCCTGTCGGCCCGCCATGCGCCCCGTGTGCGGGTGCTGAACTATTCCGGCTCGGGGATCGAGACAACCTTCACCGAGGGCGAGGATGCCTGCCTCGCCGCGATGGTCCCGGCGTTGCCCGCAACCGATGATGCCCAGCTGCTGATCGCCGGTGCCCTGCCCGATGTGGTCGAGGATCAGATGCTGGCGCTGCTGGCGGCGATCGGCATCAGCGGCGCGGTGGTCCTGCCGTCGCGGCGCTGACGCGGGCGACGCTGCGGCCGGCCATCGCGCTGCGCTTCTGGCGGCGGGTGCCGGCGATCAGCCGCAGGATCGGCGCCAATCCGGATGTGGCCTTCAAGATCGGAATCGGAGAGGTTCCCTGGATGCAGCAGGTCACCTTCTCGATCTGGCCCGACGATGGCGCGATGGCGGCCTTTGCGCGGGCCGAGGGTGCCCACGCCGCCGCGATCCGCGCCGTGCGCGAGGGCGGCTGGTTCCGAGAGGAACTTTACGCCCGCTTTCGCATCCTCGACGCGGTCGGGTCATGGGACGGCCGCCGCCCCCTTGCAGGTTACGGGATCGGAGCGGCATGAGCGGGCAGGTGTTCCCCTTTTCGGCCATCGTCGGCCAGGACCAGATGAAGCTGGCGATCATCCTTGCCGCCATCGATCCGGGCATCGGCGGGGTGCTGATCTTCGGCGATCGCGGCACCGGGAAATCGACCGCGGTGCGGGCGCTGGCCGCGCTGCTGCCGCCGATCGAGGTGGTCGAGGGCTGCCCGGTCAACTCGGCCCGCCCTGAGGACTGCCCTGACTGGGCCGGGCCGGCCGGGCCGGGCCTCGTCAGCCGGCCGACGCCGGTGGTGGACCTGCCGCTTGGCGCGACCGAGGACCGCGTGACCGGCGCGCTGGACATCGAGGCGGCGCTCGGCCGAGGCGAAAAGCGGTTCCAGCCCGGGCTTCTGGCCCGTGCCAATCGCGGCTTCCTGTATATCGACGAGGTCAACCTGCTCGAGGATCACCTCGTCGATCTGCTGCTGGACGTGGCCCAGTCGGGCATCAACAGCGTCGAGCGCGAGGGCCTGTCGATCCGCCACGCGGCACGCTTCGTGCTGATCGGATCGGGCAACCCCGAGGAAGGCGAGTTGCGCCCGCAGCTTCTGGATCGGTTCGGGCTGGCGGTCGAGGTGCGCTCGGCCAGCGAGATCGGCGAACGGATCGAGGCGGTGCGCCGCCGCGATGCCTACGAGACCGATCCTGCGGCCTTCCTCGCCGCCTGGGCCGCGGACGAGGCGCGAATCCGCGACGCGATCCTGGCGGCGCGCGCCGCGCTGGCGGAGATCGCGGCGACCGACGAGATCCTGCGCCTCTGCGCCGCCCTCAGCCTTGCGCTGGGCGTCGATGGGCTGCGGGGCGAGCTGACCCTGCTGCGGGCGGCGCGGGCGCTGGCCGGATACGAGGGTGCGGGGGCCATCACGCCCGATCATCTGCGCCGCATCGCCCCGATGGCGATGAGCCACCGGCTGCGCCGCGATCCGCTGGACGAGGCCGGATCGGCCAGCCGCGTCGAACGGGCGGCGGCCGAGGTCCTGGGATGACCGCCGCCAATCCAGAAGCAGATGCCGGTGAAGATTCCGGTGCCGGTGGCGGCGATGCGCCGCCGGATGGCTGGGCGCGTGCGATGCGGGCGCTGGCGGTCCTGGCGGTCGATCCGGGCGGGCTGGGCGGGCTGACGCTGCGCGCCCGCGCGGGTCCCGTGCGGCACGCCTTCGACGCCGCCTGCGCCATGCTGCCCCTCGATCTGCCGCGCCACCGGATCGGGCCGGCCACGCCCGAGGATCGCCTGTGCGGGGGCATCGACGTGCTGGCCTCGCTTGGCGCCGGGCGCATGGTGCGGGTCGCGGGCCTTGCGGCGCGGCCCGCGATGCTGGTGCTGGTCATGGCCGAACGCACCGATCCACGCCTTGCCGCCACGCTGGCCGGCATCCTCGATCGCCGGCACGGGCATTGCCTGATCCTTCAGGACGAGGGCGCCACGCCAGACGAAGTCCCACCCGCGGCGCTGCGCGACCGGCTGGCCTTCGCGGTGGACCTCGACGATGTGCGCCATGCCCGCACCGCCACCGACCTGCCCGATGCGGCGATGATCGGCGCGGCCCGCCAGAGGCTTGCCGCGATCACCGGCGGCCCCGAGGACGCGGCCACGCTGGTCATGGTGGCGGCCAGCCTCGGCATCGAAAGCCTGCGCGCCCCGCTGCTGGCGCTGCGGGTGGCGCGGGCGCTGGCGGCGCTGTCGGGGCGCGGCGCGGTGGCGCAGCCGGATCTGCGCGAGGCGGCCGAGCTTGTCCTTGCCCCCCGCGCAACGCGCCTGCCGCAACCCCGGCCCGACGACCATGCCCCCCCCCCGCCCGAGCCCGCCGAGGGCGACCTTCAGGACAACAGCGACAGCGCCGGCGCCACCCCGCCGCACGAGATGATCGTCGAGGCGGTCGCGGCCAGTCTGCCGCCGCACCTTCTGGCACGGCTGGCGTCGGACGCCGGGGCCACCGGCGCCGCCTGCCGGGGCAGCGGCGCAGGCGCGCGGGTCCGCGGCAACCGGCGCGGCCGCCCGCTGCCCGCCCGGCCCGGCCGCCCCGATGGCCGCGCCCGGATCGACCTGATCGCGACCCTGCGCGCGGCCGCCCCGTTTCAGCGGTTGCGCCGGGCCGATTGCCCCGGCACGGCGGCGGGCCGGGTCATCGTCACGCCGTCCGACCTGCGGCTCTGCCGCCATGAGGACCGGTCGGACCGGCTGCTGATCTTCTGCGTCGATGCCTCGGGATCGGCCGCGATGGCGCGGATGGCCGAGGCGAAGGGCGCGGTCGAACTGTTCCTGGCCGACGCCTATGCGCAGCGCGATCATGTGGCGCTGCTGGCCTTTCGCGGCACCCGTGCCGAGATGCTGCTGGCGCCGACCCGCGCGCTGGTGATGGCCAAGCGGCGGCTGGCCGCGCTGCCGGGTGGCGGCGGCACGCCGCTGGCGGCGGGGCTGGTCGCGGCGCATGGACTGGGGCTGGCCGCGCGGCGGCAGGGCTTTGCCCCGGCGCTGATCCTGCTGACCGACGGGCGCGGCAATGTCGGGCTGGACGAACGGCCGGGCCGCGAGGCCGCCGCAGACGATGCCCGCCGGGTTGCCGCGATGCTGCGCGGCGCCCGCCTGCCCTGCATCGTCCTGGACAGCGCGCCGCGCCCGGGCGCCGAGGCTTCGGTGCTGGCGGGCTGGCTGGGCGCGCGCCATCTGGCGCTGCCCCGCGCCGACGCAAGGGCCATGCGCGATGCCGCCGCGGCGGCGCTGGCGGGGTAGGCGGTGGACTGGGCGCGCGATCTGGGCGACTGGCCGCTGCACCGGCTGTCGCGTCGCATCGCCTGCGGCCCGCATCTGTGGCATGTGCAGGAAGCGGGCCGGGGGCCGCTGCTGCTGCTGCTGCACGGCGCGGGGGCCTCGACCCACAGCTGGCGGGCGCTGATCCCGGTGCTGGCCGACACCAGCCGGGTGATCGCGCTGGACCTGCCGGGTCAGGGCTTCAGCCGGGCCGGCCCGCGACGGCGTCCGGGGCTGGCCGAGATGACCGAGGACATCGCCGCGCTGTGCGCGCAGGAAGGCTGGCAGCCTGCGGCCATCATCGGCCATTCCGCCGGCGCGGTCATCGCGCTGTCGCTGGCGCTGCGGCCACCCGCGCCCGGCGCGTCCCTGCCGGCGATCATCTGCATCAACGCCGCGCTTGGCCATTTCGAGGGGGTGGCCGGCTGGCTGTTTCCGCTGCTGGCGCGGTTTCTGGCGCTGAACCCGCTGACCGCGTTGCTGTTCAGCGCCGGCCGCGATCATCGCGGCCGCGCGCGGCGGCTGATCGAGGGCACCGGATCGGTGATCGACGCCGAGGGGATCGCGCTTTACGCGCGGCTGATCGCGGATCGGGCGCATGTCGAGGGCACGCTGAAGATGATGGCCAGCTGGCGGATCGACCCGCTGCTGGCCGCGCTTGACCGGGTCGAGGCGCCCTGCCTGCTGATCGCCGGGCAGAACGACCGCGCGGTGCCGCCCGAGGTCTCGGCTCAGGCGGCGGCGCGGATTGCTGGCGCGGAATTGCGCCTGCTGCCCGGCCTGGGCCATCTGCTGCACGAAGAGGCCCCGGCGACGGCCTGTCGGCTGATCCTCGACCATCTCGGCCGCCGTCCGGCGTCGCCCGGAACATCCGGCGGCGCAGGCATTTGACGCCGGCCCGCTTCGCGCTAGTCTGCCCCCCGAAACGCGAGAGGCAGAGCATGGATTTCATGGCACAGGCGACCGCCGCCGTCGGCGGTATCATGGTGGCGCTGCGGCGCTTCGGGGCGCCCCGGACCCAGGCGGTCGGCACGGCGCCCACCATCCCCGAGGCCAGGCGGCAGGGGCTGATGACCCTGAAGATGCCAAGCGCGCATGGCTGGGCGCCCGGCCAGCTGCCGGTGGCGGCGGCCGGGCTGAAGGTCAACGCCTTCGCGTCGGGGCTGGATCATCCGCGCTGGATCGAGGTGCTGCCGAATGGCGACGTTCTGGTGGCCGAGGCCAAGGAACAGCCCGCGCCGCCGCGCACGATGATGGATCGGGCGATGCAGGCGACGATGCGCCGCGCCCATGCCATCGGCACCAGCGCCAACCGCATCAGCCTGTGGCGCGATGCCGATGGCGACGGCGTGGCCGAAACGCGCGAGGTCTTTCTGGACGGCCAGAACCAGCCCTTCGGCATGGCGCTGGCCGGGGGCACCTTCTATGTCGGCAATACCGACGGGATCGTCGCCTTTCCCTACACCGACGGCGCCACCCGGCTGGAGGGGCCGGGCCGCCGGCTGGTCGAGTTCAAGCCGGGCGGGCACTGGACCCGCAGCCTGATCCTGTCGCCGGATGGCAGCCGCCTTTACGCGGGCGTCGGCTCGCTGAGCAATATCGGCGACAAGGGCATGGCGGTCGAGGAAGGCCGCGCGGCGATCTGGGAACTGGAACTGGCCAGCGGCGCGGCGCGGATCTTCGCCTCGGGCCTGCGCAACGCCGTGGGCATGGCGTGGGAGCCGGTGACCGGCAGCCTCTGGACGGTGGTCAACGAACGCGACGGGCTGGGCGACGAGACGCCGCCCGACTACCTGACCTCGGTGCGCGAGGGCGGCTTCTATGGCTGGCCCTATTGCTACTGGGGCCAGACCGTGGACGACCGCGTGGCCCAGGATGCCGAGATGGTCGCCCGCGCAATCACGCCCGACTACGCGCTTGGCGGCCACACCGCCTCGCTTGGGCTGTGCTGGATGCCCGAAGGCACCCTGCCCGGCTTTCCCGACGGCATGGTGATCGGCCAGCACGGGTCCTGGAACCGCTCGACCCTCAGCGGCTATCGGCTGGTCTTCGTGCCGTTCGAGAATGGCCGGCCCGCAGGGGTGCCGCGCGACATCCTGTGGGGCTTTCTGTCCGAGGACGAGAAGCTGGCCCATGGCCGTCCGGTCGGTGTCACCATCGGCCCCGACAAGGCATCACTGTTGATGGCCGACGATGTGGGCAACGTGATCTGGCGAATCAGTGCAGCCTGACGGGACGGCGGCGAGGGCCGCCACCCTCCGCATCGCGTGAAAGGGGAATGATGCCATGTCCGGAACGGATCGGCAGGACAAGGGCGAGGCCGGCGGCGGGACAGGCGCCGACTGGATCGCCGCCGACTGGGGCACCACCAACCTGCGGCTCTGGGCGATGCGCGGCGGCGGGGTCGTGGCCCGCCGCGCCTCGGGTCGCGGCATGTCGGGCCTTGCCGCCGACGAGTTCGCCACGGTCCTCGCCGAGGCGACGCAGGGCTGGGGCGATCTGCCGGTCGTCGCCTGTGGCATGGTCGGCGCGCGGCAGGGCTGGATCGACGCGCCCTATGCGGCCGTGCCCGTGCGCGGCCAGCCGCGGATGATCCGGGTGCCGGGCCAGCGGGTCTGGATCGCCTGCGGCCTCAGCCAGGCCAGCCCGCCCGACGTGATGCGCGGCGAGGAGACCCAGCTTGCCGGGTTGCTGGCCGCACGGCCCGATTTTGACGGCTGCGCCTGCCTGCCCGGCACCCACAGCAAATGGGCGCGCCTGTCGGCAGGCGAGATCTGTTCCTTCCAGAGCTTCATGACCGGCGAGATCTATGCACTGCTGGCCCGCCAGTCGGTGCTGCGCCACGGCATCGGCGAGGCCCGCGACGATGCCGCCTTCGACGAGGCGGTGGCCGATGCGCTGAGCCAGCCGCACCGCGCCTATGCCCGGCTGTTCCAGCTGCGCGCCGCATCGCTGATCGCGGATCTGGCGCCCGACAGCGCCGCCTCGCGGTTGTCGGGCATGCTGATCGGCTGGGAGCTGGCGGGCGCCAAGCCCTACTGGCTGGGCCACGAGGTGGTCATCATCGGCGCGCCGGCGCTGTCGGGGCTTTACGCGCGGGCGCTGCGCCAGCAGGGCGTGACCTGCCTTCTGGCCGATGCCGAGGCCACCACCCTTGCCGGGCTTCACCTCGCCCGCCTGCAGATCGGAGAGACCGCATGACCCGCAACATCGTGGCCATCCTTCGCGGGATCACCCCGCCCGAGGCAACAGCCATCGCCGAGGCGCTGATCGCCGAGGGCGTCACCACCATCGAGGTGCCGCTGAACTCACCCGATCCGCTGGACAGCATCGCGGCGATGCAGGCGCAATGCGGGGACCGGGCGCGGATCGGCGCGGGCACGGTGCTGACCGCCGATCAGGTCCGCGCGGTCGCGGCGACCGGCGCGCGGCTGATCGTGTCGCCGAACTGCGATGTTTCGGTGATCGCGGCGACCAAGGCGGCAGGTCTGGCCAGCTTTCCCGGCATCATGACCCCGACCGAGGCCTTCGCCGCACTGGCTGCCGGGGCTGACGCGCTGAAGCTGTTTCCGGGCGAGCTGATCGGCCCGGCCGGCCTGCGGGCGATGCGCGCGGTGCTGCCCCCGTCCATGCCGGTCTATGCGGTGGGCGGCATCTCGGAAGGCAACATGGCCGACTGGCTGGCGGCGGGGGTGACAGGGTTCGGCATCGGCTCGTCGATCTTCCGGCCGGGCGACGGCGTGGCCGATGTCGCCGCCAAGGCGCGGGCACTGTGCGCGGCATGGGACAAGGCGGCCGCGCCGCGCGGCTGAGACATGACGGGGTCGCAGCGCCGCACCCGTGCACCTCCGATCATCGGGCGTGACATGGCGGCAAAACTCTGACCTGCTGTCAGCAACGCGCCGCCCCCGCCCGGATTTCAGAACCGATGCCACAGCTTACCCTGCGCCAGATCGAGGTCATCCGGGCGGTCATGCTGACCGGCACGATCACCGGCGCGGCGCGGATGCTGAACGTCTCGGCGCCCGGCATCAGCCGCCTGGTCAAGCATACCGAGGAATCGCTGTCGCTGCGCCTGTTCGAGCGGCGCGGCGGGGTCTATGTGCCGGCGGTCGAGGCCAGCGCCATCTTCGACCAGATCGGCCGGGTCTTCGGCGGCGTCGAGAACCTGACCCGGGCCGTCGAATCGCTGCAGCGGGGCGAGGCGGTGGACCTGTCCTTCGCCTCGGCCCCCTCGGTCGCGCAGTTCATCGCCGCCCGCGCCGTGCGCGCGGTGCGGCAGCGATACCCGGACCTGTTCATCGACCTCAACATCCTCAAGATCGAGGAGACGATCGACTATCTGATGCTGGAACGCGGCGAGTTCGTGATGATGAGCACGCCGGTCGACAATGCCGGGATCAGCAACGACATCGCCGCCCGGGGCCGGCTGGCCGCGATCCTGCCCGAGGGCCACGAGCTGGCCGGGCGCGACAGCGTCTCGATCCATGATCTCGTGCGCTATCCGATGATCGGCGTCGATGCGAACGATCCCTATGGCGCGGCCTGCGCGCGGCCGCTGCGCGAGGCCGGGTTGCCGGTGCGCTATTCGATGCGGGGGCGGTTCGCGCAGACCGTGGTCAGCCTGGTGCGGCACGGCCTTGGGGTCGCGGTCATCGACGAGTTTTCCGTGGCCGAGCTGTACATGCCCGGCGTGGTCCGCCTGCGGCTGCAGGAAGAGGCGCCGATCACGATCTATGTCGTCACGAAGACCGGGCGCGTGCTGTCCAGCTTTGCTGAATTCGCCATCGCCCAGCTGCGCCGCGAATTGCTGCGCGCCACCGCCTCGCGCCCCTGGGAGGCGCGGCAGGGCGGCGCGGGTGGCACGGGCGGAAGTTAACATCATGTTAACGTCAGTGACGGATTAATATTTGCCGTAAAGGCGCCTCGACGTGATGATGTGACGCATGGAGGCCGCGGGAATCGCCCGCGGCAGGGAGGACATCATGAACAAGATCATCGTGAAATTCACGACCGCCTTCGCGCTGACCACGGCCCTGACCGGCAGCCTGGCGATCGCGCAGGATTATCCCGCCAAGGAAATCCAGGGCATCATCCAGTGGGGTGCCGGCGGCTCGACCGACACCGTGATGCGCACCGTCACCCCCCATGCCGAAGAGGTTCTGGGCGGCAAGGTCGTGATGAAGAACATGACCGGCGGCGTCGGCGCCATCGCCACGAAATTCGTCTATGCCCAGAAGCCCGACGGCTACACCCTGCTGATGGGCGCCGAGAACCCGCTGCTCTACAAGGTGATGGGGCTGGGCGACATCGACTATTCGGAATTCACCCCGATCAACATCCTGGCCCGTGGCGTGCCGATCCTGGTGGCCAACAACGACGCGCCCTTCAACACCTTCGCCGAGATGGTTGCCCATATCCAGGCCAATCCCAACGCGGTGAAGTTCGGCTCGACCGGCCCGGGCGGTCTGGCATCGGTGGTGACGGCGATGCTGAAGTCCAAGACCGACCTGCAGGTGACCGAGGTTCCCTATGACGGCGACGGCCCGGCGCTGACCGCGCTTCAGGGGGGCGCCGTCGACGTGATGCCCGCCGTGCTCGGCGCGGCGATCGAGGGCATCAAGGGCGGCCGGATGAAGGCGATCGCCCTGGTCGACAACGCGGCCTCCGAGGCGCTGCCGGACGTGCCGGCGCTGGGCGAGACCAACCCCGAATATGCCGACTACCTGCCCTGGGGCCCGTTCTTCGGCGTCTTCGTGAAGAACGGCACCCCCGAGGACGTGGTGGCCAAGCTGACCGCGGCCTATGCCGAGGGCGCGAAAAGCGACGACTTCATCAAGCTGATGGCCGATCGGGGCTTCGTCATCGAAAGCCTGTCGGGACAGCCTGCGCAGGATTTCCTGGCAAACTGGCAGTCGGTCACCTCGTGGCTGATCCAGGACGCGGGCCTTGCGAAGGCCTCGCCCGAGGAATTCGGCATCCCGCGGCCCTGACCCAACGCCGCCCCGGCCCGCCAGCCGGGGCGGCATGACACCGCATCACAGGGAGGAATCGGTCATGCACGACAAGCGTATGCGCAGCGCAGGCGAGATTGCGTTCAATGGCGGAATGTTCGTCCTCAGCCTCGTGCTGCTGGTCGCGGCGTACGCCATCTCGGGCTTCGAATCGCTCAGCTCGCCCGGAGCGTTGCCGATGGCGGTGGCGCTGGCGATGGTGGTCAGTTCCGGCCTTATCCTGCTGGACAATGTCCGCAACTCTCGGCGTGACGGCACCCGCTTCATCCGCGACATCCTGCCGCCGGCGGTGATCGTGATGATGCTGTTCGTCGCCGGCTACGCGGTGCTGCTGGTGCCGCTTGGCTTCCTGCCGACCTCGCTGCTGTTCCTGGCGCTGTCGATCATCTACCTGCGGCGCGGCGGCATCGCCTATGCGCTGACCGTCTCGCTGGTGGCGCTGCTGCTGGTCTATGTGGTGTTCCGCCTGGTGTTCACCGTCCTGATGCCGGCGGGGATCGTCCCGGAAGCCGAGATCCTGGCGGCCATCGGCCGGATGTTCGGAGGAGCGGAGTGATGGAGGCGCTTGGCTATTTCCTGACCCCCTGGCTTGACATCAAGCTGCTGTTCCTTGTCGCGGCGGGCACCTTTGCCGGCGTCTATGTCGGGGCCATTCCGGGCCTGTCGGTGACGATGGCGGTGTCGATCCTGATCGGCTTCACCTTCACCTGGGATGTCTATCCGGCGCTGTGCCTGATGGTCGGCATCTTCATGGGCGGCGTGTATGGCGGCTCGCGCACCGCGATCCTGCTGAACATTCCCGGCGCGCCCTCGGCCATCGCGACGGCGATGGACGGCTATCCGCTGGCCCAGAAGGGCCTGGCCGGCGAGGCGATCGGCATTTCCACCGTCATGTCCTTCGTGGGCGGACTGATCGGCATCGCGGTGCTGGCGCTGGCCGCACCCACCGTCAGCGACTTCGCCCTGACCTTCCAGCCGCGCGACTTCATGCTGCTGGCCGTGCTGGGCATCCTTCTGGTCGGGTCGCTGTCGGGCGAAAGCCTGGTCAAGGGCATCTTCGCCGGCGCTATGGGCCTGCTGATCGGCACCGTGGGCATGGACCCGCTGACCGCAGAGGAACGGTTCACCTTCGGCTTCACCCAGCTGTGGGGCGGGATCAGCTTCATCGCGGTGATGATCGGCATGTTCGGCGTCTCCGAGGCGCTGGCCCAGCTGCACCATGTCGACAAGACCGCCGTGAAGCAGACGATCAGCCGGATCGTGCCCAGCTTTGCCTCGGTCCGCAAATACCTGCCGCTGTCGCTGCAGACATCGTCGATCGGCGTCATCATCGGCGCCCTGCCGGGCACCGGCGGCGACATCGCGGCGCTGATGGCCTATGACCACGCCAAGCGCGTGACAAAGAACCCCGAGGTGCCCTTCGGACAGGGCGCCAAGGAAGGTCTGGTCGCGCCGGAGACCGCCAACAACGCGGCCGTCGGCGGGGCCTTCATCCCGATGCTGACCCTCGGCATTCCGGGCGACGCAGTGACTGCGATCATGATCGGCGCCCTGTATATTCATGGTCTCAACCCTGGCCCGATGCTGATGATCGACCAGCCGCAGATGTTCTGGTTCATCACCGGCGCACTGGCCCTGGCCAACATCTTCATGCTGATCTTCGGCCTGACCGGCATCCGCCTGTTCACCAAGATCGTCGAGATGCCGCGCACGGTGCTGATCCCCCTGATCCTGCTGCTGTCGATTGTCGGCGCCTATGCGGTCAACAACGCGATCACCGATGTCTACTGGATGCTGGCCTTCGGGGTGCTGGGCTACTTCATGAAGTCCTATGGCTACCAGCTGGGACCTGTGATCCTGGGTGTGATCCTGTCGCGGCTTCTGGACGAGAACTGGCGCCGGGCGATCATTTCGGATCAGGGCAGCCTCGTCAGCCTGTTCAAGGGCATGCTGACCAGCCCCCTGTCGCTGGTGCTGCTGGCCATGGTGGTGATGATCTTCGTCAGCCAGACGCCGATCTGGAAACGCTGGCGCAACAAGGCCGGCCTGCCGGCCAGCGGCGGCGACCACAACGCGCCGGGTTCGGGCGCCTAGGGAAGGGGCGGGACATGAAAACCTCGATCGCGACCGTCTCGATCGCCGGCAACCTGCGCGAGAAGCTGGCGGCCATCGCCGCCGCCGGTTTCGACGGGCTGGAGATCTTCGAGCAGGATTTCCTGCAGGATGCCGCCAGCCCGCGCGAGGTCGGCCAGATGATCCGCGACCACGGGTTGCAGGTGATGCTGTTCCAGCCCTTTCGCGACTTCGAGGGGCTGCCCGGCCCGCTGCGGGCGCGCGCCTTCGACCGCGCCCGCCACAAGTTCGACCTGATGGCCGAACTTGGCGCAGACCTGATGCTGATCTGTTCGTCGGTGCATCCGCAGGCCCTGGGCGGCATCGACCGGGCCGCCGACGACCTGGCCGAACTGGCCGGGATCGCCGCGGACCGGGGTCTGCGGCTGGGTTACGAGGCGCTGGCCTGGGGGCGGCACGTCAATGACCACCGCGACGCCTGGGAGATCGTGCGCCGCGCCGACCACCCCGCGCTGGGCCTGATCCTCGACAGCTTTCACAGCCTGTCGCGCCGGATCGACCCCGACACGATCCGCCGTATCCCCGGCGACCGCATCTTCTTCGTGCAGCTGGCCGACGCGCCGCAGATCGACATGGACCTGCTGTACTGGTCGCGCCATTTCCGGAACATGCCCGGCGAGGGCGACCTGCCGGTGGTGGATTTCATGCGCGCGGTCGCGGCGACGGGCTATGCCGGGCCGCTGTCGCTGGAGATCTTCAACGACCAGTTTCGCGGCGGCAGCCCCACAGGCATCGCGCGCGACGGCCACCGCTCGCTGATCTGGCTGATGGATCAGGTGCGCCGGGCCGAGCCGTCGCTGGCCGTAGACCTGCCCGCGATCCCGGCCAACATCGCGGTGCGCGGTGTCGAGTTCATCGAATTCGCCACAGATCCCGCCGGCGCGCCCGAACTGGAAACGGCGCTGGCCCGGATGGGTTTTCACCGCGACAGCCTGCATCGCAACAAGGCGGTCAGCGTCTGGAGGCAGGGGGCTGTGCGCATCCTGGTGAACACCGAGCAGACCGGCTTTGCCCACAGCTTCTTTCTGAACCACGGCACCGGGGTCTGCGACATCGGCCTGAGGGTCGAGGACGCCGCGAACACCGTGGCCCGCGCCACCGCCCTCGATGCCACGCTGTTCAGCCAGCCGCTTGGCCCGCAGGAAATGACCATCCCGGCGATCCGCGGCGTCGGCGGCTCGATCCTGCATTTCATCGACGAGAAAAGCGGGCTGGATGCCGTGTGGAAGGTCGAGTTCCAGCCGACCGGCGCGCCCGAGCCCGATTTCGGCCTGTTCCGCGTGGATCACCTGGCCGAGACGATGGGCTATGACGAGATGCTCAGCTGGACGCTGTTCTACAGCGCCATCTTCGACATGCAGCGCAGGCCGATGCTGGACGTGGCCGATCCCGACGGGCTGGTGCGCAGCCAGGCGATCGCAAGCCCTGATGGCGGCACCCGGATCACCCTGAACGGGGCGCAGTCGCACCGGACCTTGGCCGGGGGGTTCCTGGCCGACAGCATGGGCAGCGCGGTCCAGCACATCGCGCTGGCCAGCCGCGACATCTTTGCGAGCGCCGAGGCGATGGCCGGCGCGGGGTTCGAGCCGCTGGAAATTCCCGACAACTACTATGACGACCTGCGCGCCCGCCACGGCCTCGACGAGGCGACAATCGCCCGCTTGCGGCGCTGGAACATCCTCTACGAGACCGAGGGCGAGGCCGAGTTCTTCCAGTTCTACGGCCGTCCGCTGGCCGGCGGGCTGTTCTTCGAGATCGTCGAGCGGCGCGGCGGCTATGACGGCTATGGCGCCAGCAACGCGCCGTTCCGCATCGCCGCGCTGAAACGGCTTCTGCGCGCCAAGGACATGCCGCGCGCCTAACTGTCAGGGACGAACAACCATGATTTCCGGCCATACCCGACTGATCGCCCATATCGGCGTGCCCACCGAAAGCTTCAAGGCGCCGATGATCTACAACCCCTATTTCGAGGATCGCGGCATCGACGCGGTGGTCGTGCCGATGGGCTGCGAGGTCGAGGATTTCCCGGCCTTCCTGCCGCTGGTCGCCCGGCTGCGCAATTTCGCCGGCGCGCTGATCACCATGCCCCACAAGGTCAGCGTGGTCCCGCTGCTGGACGAGGTCAGCCCGGCGGTGCGCATCTGCGGGGCCTGCAATGCGGTGCGGCGCGATGCCGAGGGGCGGCTGATCGGCGACATGTTCGACGGCGAGGGATTCTCGCGCGGGCTGATCCGCAAGGGCCGGACAGTCGCCGGCGCCTCGGCGCTGGTGGTCGGCACCGGCGGCGTCGGCTCGGCGATCGCGGCCTCGCTGGCGGGGGCCGGGGCGGCGCGGCTTGCGCTTTACGACATCAACGCGGCCTCGGCCGAGCGGCTTGCGGCCAGCCTCCGCGCGGCTTGCCCGGACCTGGCCGTCGAGACCGGCAGCAACGATCCCGCGGGCTTCGACATCGTGGTCAACGCAACGCCGATGGGCATGGCCGAGGGCGACCCGATGCCGCTGCCGGTCGAGCGGCTGTCGCCCGAGACCTTCGTCGGCGAGGTCGTGATGAAGCGTGAGGAAACCGCCTTCCTGGCCGCCGCCGCGGCGCGGGGCTGCCGGACGCAGATCGGCACAGACATGCTGTTCGAGCAGATCCCCGCCTATCTGGAGTTCTTCGGCTACCCCTCGACCACCGCGGACGAACTGCGCCGTCTGGCCAGGATCAGCTACTGAAGGGCGGCGACCGGGGACAATCGCGGCTCGCCAAGTCCACGGGCGGGGGCCGATCGAGCCTGCGATCGCGCCCCCTGCCCGGCTGATTCGGGCGTCAGGCCCCGTAGATCGGAAAGCGGTCGCACAGCGCCTTGACCTCGGCGCGGGTCGCGGCCTCGGTTTCGGCATCACCCTGGGGATTGGCGGCCAGAGCCCGCAACACGCGCAGGATCATCGTGCCGATCTGGCGGAACTCGGTCTCGCCGAAGCCGCGGGTGGTGCCTGCCGAGCTGCCCAGACGGATGCCGGATGTCACGAACGGCTTTTCGGGGTCGAAGGGGATCGCGTTCTTGTTGCAGGTCAGTCCCGCCCGCTCCAGCGCGATCTCGGCGGTCTTGCCGGTGACGCCAAGCGGGCGCAGGTCGCACAGCACCATGTGGCAGTCGGTGCCGCCCGAGACGATGCCGACGCCGCCCTCGGTCAGCGTGTCGGCCAGCGCGCGGGCATTGGCGATGACATGCCGGGCATAGTCGCCGAATTCGGGGCGCAGCGCCTCTCCGAAGGCCACCGCCTTGGCGGCGATCACATGCATGAGCGGCCCCCCCTGGTTGCCGGGGAACACCGCCGAGTTCAGCCTTTTCGCCAGCGCCTCGTCATTGGTCAGGATGATGCCGCCGCGCGGGCCGCGCAGCGTCTTGTGCGTGGTCGAGGTGGTGACATGGGCGTGCGGGATCGGGTCGGGATACTGCCCGGCGGCGATCAGCCCCGCGTAATGGGCCATGTCGACCATCAGATATGCGCCGACCTCGTCCGCGATGGCGCGGAAGGCGGCAAAGTCGATCTGGCGCGGATAGGCGCTGGCGCCGGCGACGATCAGTTTCGGGCGCTCGGCCAGGGCCTTGTCGCGGACCTTGGCCATGTCGATCAGCTGGCTGTCCTCCTCGACCTCGTAGGACACGACCTCGAACCACTTGCCCGACATGGTGACCGGCGAGCCATGCGTCAGATGGCCGCCATGGGCCAGCGACAGGCCCATGATCTTGTCGCCGGGGTTCAGCAGCGCCAGGAACACCGCCTGGTTTGCCTGCGCACCCGAATGCGGCTGGACGTTCACATGCGCCGCGCCGAACAGCTGCTTCAGACGGTCGCGGGCGATGTCCTCGACCTCGTCCATGAATTCGCAGCCGCCATAGTATCGCTTGCCCGGATAGCCTTCGGCATATTTGTTCGTCAGGACCGAGCCCTGCGCGGCCAGCACGTCGCGGCTGACGATGTTTTCCGAGGCGATCAGTTCGATCTGGTCCTGCTGGCGCCCCAGTTCGCGGCTGATGGCGGCCGCGATGGCGTCGTCGGACAGGGTGGGGGTCTTCGTGTCAAGCATCGGGGAACTCCGTGAGATGAGAGGGGGGTCAGAGGCCGGCGGCCAGTTCGGCCTCGGCCAGCGCCATCAGGTTGCGGACATGGGGCAGGAAGCTGCGCCAGACATCCATGCGGAACGCCGTCGGGCCGTCGCGCCAGATCGTCACCGTCGCGCTGTCGAAGACGGTTCGGCAGCCGCGTCCCTCGGCCAGCGCCGCGATGTCGCGCGGGCAGCCGGTGGCCAGCAGGTCCAGGACCGAGGCACCCGACAGGCGCAGCGTGATCTCGCGGTCGCTGATCTCGGTCAGGCTGTGGGGCGCGGTTGCGTATATCGCGGCGGCGGCGGCGGTCAGCGCCGAGGCTTCGGGGGCGAGGATCAGCCATTCGTCGGGGCCGAGGCACAGCGCCTCGCGCCCGTCGGCGGCGGTTCTGTCGCCGATCCGCACCGGCAGATCCAGACCCAGGGCGCGGGCCAGCTGGGCGCGATGCTGCGGCCGGACGCGCAGCGACAGGCGGGCGGACGGGGCCAGTTCCTCGATCTGCAGCGCGGCGGAAAAATCGTGTTTCTGCGTCGTCATCGCGTTCTCCTTACGCTTTCAGCCGGTCGCCGGACGGGTCATAGAACACCGTCGATGTGATCCTCGCGCGTTTCACCCCGTCGGGCATGGGGACATGCACCACCTCGCCCATCCGGTCATGGCCGCCCTCGATCACCGCCATCGCGATGGGATGGCCGAGGCTGGCCGAATCGTAGGACGAGGTGACATGGCCGACCATCTTCATCGGCAAAGGCTGGTTCGGGTCCAGGACGATCTGTGCGCCTTCCTCAAGCCGGCTGCCATCCTCGGTCAGCAAGCCGACCAGCTGCTTGCGGCCCCCGGCGACGATGTCGGGTCGCGACAGCGACCGCTTGCCCACGAAATCGGGCTTGGCCTTGCCGATCGCCCAGTCCAGCCCCGCATCCTGCGGCGTGACCGTGCCATCGGTGTCCTGGCCGACGATGATATAGCCCTTTTCGGCGCGCAGGACGTGCATCGTCTCGGTGCCATAGGGGCAGATGTCGTGGGGCTTGCCGGCATCCATCAGCGCCGTCCACAGCGCCAGCCCGTGGCGGGCGGGCACGTTCACCTCGAACCCGACCTCGCCGGTGAAGGACAGCCGGAACAGCCGCGCGGGCAACCCCGCGACGGTGCATTCGGCCACCGACATGTGCGGAAAATCGTCCCAGTCCAGCCCTTCGACAAGCGGTTTCAGGACAGCGAGGGCGTTCGGGCCGTTCAGCGCCACGGTCGCCCATTGCTCGGTGGTCGAGGTCAGCCAGACATTCAGATCGGGCCATTCGGTCTGGAGGTAGTCCTCCATCATGTTCAGCACCCGTGCGGCGCCGCCGGTGGTGGTGGTGACATGGAACAGGTCGTTCGCAAGCCGGCCGATGACGCCATCGTCGCGGATGAAGCCGTCCTCGCCCAGCAACAGCCCATAGCGACAGCGACCCGGCGCCAGCTTGGTCCAGGGGTTGGTGTACATGCGGTTCATGAACTCGACCGCGTCCGGTCCGGCGACCTCGATCTTGCCAAGCGTCGAGGCGTCGAAGATGCCGACCGAGGCACGGGTGGCCAGGCATTCGCGCGCGACGGCGGCGTGCATGTCCTCGCCGGGTTTCGGGAAATACCAGGCCCGGCGCCATTGCGCGACCGGTTCGAAGACTGCACCCTGCGCCTCGGCCCAGGGGTCGATGGGCGTCTTGCGGGTCAGCTGGAAGGTCTGCCCGCGCAGATAGCCGGCGAAAGCGCCAAAGCTGGTCGGCGTGTAGGGTGGCCGGAAGGTCGTCAGCCCGACCTGCGGCGGCGCCTTGGCCAGCGCATCGGCGGCGATCATCAGCCCGTTGATGTTGGACATCTTGCCCTGATCGGTGGCCATGCCGTTGGTGGTATAGCGCTTGACATGCTCGATCGAGCGCATGCCTTCGCGCACGGCCAGCCGCAGGTCCTTGGCGGTCACGTCGTTCTGGAAATCGACGAAGGCCTTGGCCTTGCCCGGGCTGCGGTCGGTGGGCAGTTCCGTGTGGCTGACGCCGCTGCCCGGGCGATCATTCGCGACCGCGAACTGCCGCGCCCCGGCGCTGCGCGACAGCGCGGCGACGGCGGCCAGACCGGCGGCGACGCCGTCGGCCAGGACCGGGGCATAGCCCCACAAGCCGCGCCCTGCGCCGGCGATCTGACAGGCTTCGGTCTTGCGGTCGGGCAGGAAGGTGTTGCTGTCGGCATCCCAGGCCAGCGAGCCCTTGGTGTGCGAGAACAGATGCAGCGACGGCGTCCATCCGCCCGACATCAGCAGCGCGTCGCAGGCGATCTCGCGGCCCGCGCCGACCGTGCCGCCCCGCAGCGGGTTGACGCGCACCGATGCGATGCGCAGGCGGCCCTTGGTGCCGGTCGCGGTGTGGCCTTGCAGCACCCGGATGCCGCGCTGTCTCGCCGCATCCAGCAGGTCCGCCCGGATCTCGCTGCGCGTGTCGATGATGGCGGCGATGCGGCTGCCCGCATCGGCCAGGTCGAACGCGGCGTACCAGGCGCTGTCATGGCTGGTCAGCACCGCGGGGTTGTCGCCCACCCGCACGCCATAGCGGTTCAGATAGGTCTGCGCCGCGCCCGCCAGCATGACGCCGGGGCGGTCGTTGCCATCGAAGACCAGCGGCTTTTCCAGCGCACCCTGCGCCAGCACGACCTGATCGGCCCGCACACGCCACATCCGTTCACGCGGCGCGTTGGCGGGCGGCGTGTCGAGGTGATCGGTCAGCCGTTCGCACAGGCCCACGAAGTTCTGGTGGTAATAGCCGATGGCCGTGGTGCGGGTCATCAGCCTGACGCCGTGGGCGCGCAACTCGGCCAGGCTGGCATCAAGCCATGCCCATGCCGGCTGCCCCTCGACCGTCACACCCGGGTCAGACAGCAGCGCGCCGCCCAGTTCCGGGTTCTCGTCGACCAGCACGACACGGGCACCGGATTTCGCCGCCACCAGCGCCGCCGCGATGCCCGCCGCGCCGCCGCCCACGATCAGCAGGTCGGTGTGCAGGTAGCGCGCGGCATAGCGGTCGGGATCGGCCTCGGTGGGCGATTTGCCCAGACCGGCGGCGCTGCGGATGAAGGGCTCGTAGACCTTGTCCCAGAAGGATTTCGGCCACATGAAGGTCTTGTAGTAGAACCCGGCCGAGAACAGCATGTAGGCGCGGTCGTTGATCGCGCCGATGTCGAAGGACAGGCGCGGCCATTTGTTCTGGCTTTCCGTGACCAGCCCCTTGCGCAGTTCCTGCACGGTGGCGCGCGTGTTCGGCTCGAACCGGCCGGGGCCGCGCGAGGTGCCGATCAGCGCGTTCGGTTCCTCGGAGCCTGCGGTGACGGCGCCGCGCGGGCGGTGATACTTGAACGACCGGCCCATCAGATGCACGCCGTTGGCCAGCAGCGCCGAGGCGACGGTATCGCCACGCAGGCCCGGATAGGTCTTGCCATCGAAGGTAAAGCTGATCGGCGCGCCATGATCGACGCGGCCGCGTCCGGCGATGCGATAACGGCTCATTCTGCGTCCTCCTTCGGGCTGAGGTCGGGACGGGGCGCGCCCGCCTTGTAGGTCATCAGGAACCGGTCGCTGACCGTGTCGCGCACCGCGTTGAAGAATTGCGCGCAGCCATGGATATGGCGCCAGCGTTCGAAATGCGGCCCGCGCGCATTGGTGCGGATGAACAGGAAATCGCGCCACTCCTCGTCGGACAGCGCCGAGGGATCGGCGGGCCGTGCGATATGGGCCTCGCCCGCATAGGCGAATTCCAGTTCGGGCAGGGTTTCCTCGCAGTAGGGGCAGTGGATCAGCAGCATGTGCGTGGCTCCTCAGTGCGCGACGGCGGCGGCGGCGGCTTCGTCGATCAGACGGCCGGTGGTGAAACGCTCCAACGTGAAGGGAGCGTTGATCGGATGCGGCTCGTCCTTGGCGACGGTCCAGGCGAGGGTGTGCGCCGCGCCCGGGGTCGCCTTGAAGCCGCCGGTGCCCCAGCCGCAATTGACGTAGAGACCCTTGACCGGAGTCTTGCCCAGGATCGCGCTGCGGTCGGGCGTGACATCGACGATGCCGCCCCATTTGCGCAGCATCCGCATCCGGGTGAAGATCGGGAACACCTCGCAGATGGCGGCGACGGTGTGTTCGATCAGCGGCAGGCCGCCGCGCTGGCTGTAGCTGGTATACTGGTCGGTGCCCGATCCGATCACCAATTCGCCCTTGTCGGACTGGCTGATATAGGCGTGGACGGTGTTCGACATGACCACGCAGGGGAAGATCGGCTTCACCGGCTCGCTGACCAGCGCCTGAAGGGGATAGCTCTCCAGCGGCATCCGCACGCCGGCGCTGTCCATCACCACGCTGGTATGGCCGGCGGCCGAGACCGCGACCTTCTTCGCCCGGATGAACCCCTTGGCGGTATCGACCCCGATCACCGCGCCGTCCGGTCCCCGCCGGATCGCCGTCACCGGGCAGTTCTGGATGATGTCCACGCCCCGCGCCGCCGCCGCCCGGGCATAGCCCCAGGCCACGGCGTCGTGCCGCGCCGTGCCGGCCCGCATCTGCAGTGCCGCCCCCATCACCGGATAGCGGGCATCGGGGCTGATGTTCAGCGGCGGGCAGAAGGCCTTGGCCTCTTCCTTGCTGAGCCAGCGGTTGTCGACGCCGTTCAGCCGGTTGGCGTGGATATGGCGCTGGAAGGACTGCACGTCAGGGACATTATGCGCCAGCATCATCACGCCGCGCTTGGAATACATGACGTTGTAGTTCAGCTCTTGGCTGAGGTTGTCCCACAGGTCCAGCGCGTGATCGAACAGCCGCGCGCTTTCATCATACAGATAGTTCGACCGGATGATGGTGGTGTTGCGACCGGTATTGCCGCCGCCCAGCCAACCCTTGTCGATCACCGCGACATTGGTGATGCCGTGTTCCTTGGCAAGGTAATAGGCCGCGCCCAGCCCGTGCCCGCCGGCCCCGACGATCACCACGTCATATTCCTGCTTGGGTTGGCTGTCGGGCCACTGTTCGCGCCAGCCCTTGTGGCCGGTCAGCGCGTTCTTCAGCAGCGACATGGCGGAAAAATGGGTCATGACACCTACCTCGGCGGGTTCTTTGTGATGGCGCATGAATGACAGATCCTGCCGGTCGAGGACTGGATTTCTGCGCCAGACGCATGTTACCTTTGCGCCATGCGCGACGAATCCTCCGATCCTGCCCCGCGCCTGCGCGTCGGCTTCTTGCTGGCGCGGCGCTTCACGCTGTCGGCCTTTGCCAATTTCGTCGATGTGCTGCGGCTGGCCGCCGACGAGGGCGACCGGTCGCGGCCGATCCGCTGTTCATGGCGGGTGCTGGCGACCTCGGCAGATCCGGTCCGGTCCAGTTGCGGCATCGCCGTCACGCCCGACGAGAAGCCGGGCGACCCGACGCGGTTCGACTATATCGTCGTGATCGGCGGCCTGATCGACGAGATCGAGCGGCTGTCGCCCGACTATGCCGCGTTCCTGCACCGCGCCGCACAGGCCGGGGTGCCGCTGGTGGGGGTCTGCACCGGCGCATTCATCCTGCACCGCGCCGGGCTGATGAACGGCTATCGCTGCTGCGTCAGCTGGTTTCACCACGACGATTTCCTGGAACAGTTCGACGGGCTGAACCCGGTGTCGGACCGCATCTTCGTGGTGGATCGCGACCGGCTGACCTGTTCGGGCGGCGCCAGTTCGGCGCATCTGGCGGCCTTCCTGGTGGACCGCCATATCGGCAGGGCCGCCGCGCAGAAAAGCCTGCACATCATGATCATCGACGAGGCGATGGCCGCCGACGATCCGCAGCCCGGCCTGCCGCTGGAACTGAAGACCGACGATCCGCTGGTGCGGCGCGCCCTTCTGATGCTGCAACAGAGCATGGATGCGCCGCCCTGCGTGGCCGAGATCGCGGCCCGGCTTCAGGTCAGCCGGCGCAAGCTGGAACGGCATTTCTCGACCTCGCTTGGCATGGCGCCGTCCGAGGCGTTCCTGCGGATCCGGCTGGCGCAGGTGCGGCTGCTGCTGGGCCGCCCGGATCGCACCGTCACCCAGATCGCCGCCGAGACCGGGTTCTGCGATGCCTCGCACCTGATCCGCGTCTTTGGCGAACGGGTGGGCATGACGCCCGAGGCGTGGCGCCGCGAGGCGCTGTCCGCCAGGACCGGCTGAGCCGCCCGTGCCGGGGTTTGTGGCGGCGCCCGGGAGGACAGGCGCCGCCTCGGCGCTTCAGACGGCGAGGCTGATGCCGGCCTGAAGTGCCGAATCCTCGGCGCGGTCCAGCAGATGCTGAAGCGATGCGCCGCGGGCGAAGTCGGGGTCCGGCGGCCCCTCGCCGCGGATCGCATCGATGAAACGCTGATAGATCGGCACGACCGGCGGGCAGTCGACCTCGCGCCATTCGGCCGTCTGCAGATCGGGCGCAAGGCAGGCGCGCAACATGCTTTGCTGACGCTCGAAGGTGACTTCCAGCCCACCCAGATCACCATAGATGCGCAGCCGCAGATCGTTCAGATGGCCGCTGGCAAAGCGCGTCGCGGCGACCGTGCCGATGGTGCCGTTCTCCAGCAGAAGCTGCATGGTCACGCTGTCATTGGCGTCCAGCAGATAGTCGCCGACGCGCCCCTCCGGCGCCTTTTCGAAGGTCGCCAGCCGGCACGAGACCTCGCGCGCGTTCTGCGCCGCGATGAAGGTCGCGAAATCGAGGATGTGGATGCCCACATCGCCCAGCACGCCCTTGGACCCATGCATCGTGGACAGCCGCCACAGCCACTGGCTTTCGGTCCTCCAGTCGCCCCATGCCGGCTGGGTCAGCCAGCTTTGCAGGTAGGACGCCTCGAAATGCCGCACCGTGCCGATCTGCCCCGACCGGACCATCCGTGCCGCCTGCTGCAGCGCGGGCACGTTGCGGTAGGACAGGTTCACCATGTTCACCACGCCCGCCGCCTGTGCTGCGGCGGCCATCCGGTCGGCATCGGCGGCCGAGGTCGCCAGCGGCTTTTCGCACAGGACATGCTTGCCCCGTTCCAGAAGCGGCATGGTGGTGGGGTAATGGACCGCATCCGGCGTGACGTTCGTCACCGCGTCGAACTGGCCCCACAGCAGGGCTTCGTCCAGCGAGGTGAAGCTGTTGGGGATGCCATGCGCCTCGCAGAAGGCGCTCAGTTGGGCCGGCCGGGTATCGACGCCGGCGACCACCTCGACGCCGGGGATCTCGGCAAAGCCGCGGGCGTGGTGCTGGGCCATGCCGCCGGTGCCAAGGACCACGATGCGAACCGGCGTCATCAGCGGTACCCCGCCTCGCCCGCCTCGTGCAGACGCGGGCCGCGCTCTTCGATCGGCTCCAGCGCCTCGTGGACGGGCACGTTGGGCGCGGCCGAGGGGTCGGCGATGCGCGCGGCGGGATTGGCCGCCCAATGCGCCGCATTGACCATGACGCGCCGCACATTGGCGTCGAAATAGGTCGGGTAGGTCTCGTGACCCGGGCGGAAATAGAAAATGTTTCCAGCCCCTCGCCTGTAGGTCAGCCCCGAGCGGAACACCTCGCCGCCAGCGAACCAGCTGACAAACACCGTCTCCAACGGTTCGGGCACGCCGAAGGGTTCGCCATACATTTCCTCGTGCTCCAGTTCGAAATGGCCCGAAAGTCCCGCGGTGATCGGGTGGTTGGGCGCGGTGATCCACAGCCGCTCGCGTTCGCCGGCCTCGCGCCAGGTGAGGTTGCAGGGGCTGCCCATCAGCCGCTTGAACGGCTTCGAGAAATGCGCCGAATGCAGGAACACGAGACCCATCCCGGACCACACGGCGTTGCAGACCCGATCGACCACATGGTCGGCGACCTCGCCATGCGCGCAATGGCCCCACCAGAACAGCACATCGGTCTGTGCAAGGCGGTCGTCGGTCAGGCCATGCTCGGGCTCTTGCAGCGTGGCGGTGGTGGCGCGGATCGCAGGATCCTCGTTCAGCGCCTCGGCGATCGTGCCGTGGATGCCCTCGGGATAGACCGAGGCCACCAGCCTGTTCTTCTGCTCGTGGACGTTTTCATTCCACACGGTGACGCGGATGGTCATGTCTTCTCCTTGATCGTGCCGCGGACGCGCCGCAGGTGTGACATGTCGGGTTAGAGGGCCGCCGGATCAGCGGATCGGCCGACCCTGATCGTCAAAGCGGTGCAACTGCCCGGCCTGCGGCTGCAGGCTGATGCGGCTGCCATAGGGGATCGCCAGCTTGCCCGGCTGGCGCACCACCACGGGTTCATCCGCACCGATGTCGACGAAGAGGAAGTTGTCCGATCCCAGATCCTCGGCATGGACCACCTCGCCCTGCCACTCGCCGCTGCCATCGGGTGACAGCTCGATATGTTCGGGGCGCGCGCCAAGCGTGGCGCAGCCCTTGTCGCGGGCAAAATCCCCGGTCAGGAAGTTCATCTTGGGGCTGCCGATGAAGCCTGCGACGAAGATGGAATTCGGGTTCTCGTAAAGCTCCGCCGGGGTGCCGACCTGCTCCAGCCGGCCATCGCGCAGCACCGCGATGCGGTCGGCCAGTGTCATCGCCTCGACCTGGTCGTGGGTGACGTAGATCATCGTGGTGTCATCCATCGAATGATGCAGCCTGGCGATCTCCAGCCGCGTCTGCACGCGCAGCGCGGCATCCAGGTTGGACAGGGGCTCGTCGAACAGGAACACCCGCGGGTCGCGGACGATCGCGCGGCCGATGGCCACCCGCTGCCGCTGGCCGCCCGACAGCTGCTTGGGCAGCCGGTCCAGCAGGTGGTCGATCTGCAGCAGGCGCGCCGCGTCGCGCACCCGCCGGTCGGTCTCGGCCTTGTCGGCCTTGGCCAGCTTCATGCCGAAGGCCATGTTGTCATAGACCTTCATGTGGGGGTACAGCGCATAGCTCTGGAACACCATCGCGATGCCCCGGTCCGAAGGCACGAGGCTGTTCACCCGTTCCCCGTCGAACAGCATGTCGCCGCTGGTGATGTCCTCGAGCCCCGAGACCAGCCGCAGCAGCGTGGACTTGCCGCAGCCCGAGGGGCCGACGAATACCATGAACTCGCCCTTGCGGATTTCCAGGTCGATGCCCTTGATGACGTTGACGGCGCCATAGGATTTGGTGACGTTCTTCAGTTCGATCTTCGCCATGGGTTCAGCCTTTCACACCGCCAGCGGTCAGCCCCGCCACGATCTTGCGTTGGAAGATGAGAACGAGGCCGATCAGCGGCACCGTCACGATGACCGAGGCCGCCATGATCGGACCCCACGGGATTTCCTGTTGCGAGGCGCCCGACAGCAGCGCGATGGCCACCGGCACCGTCCGCATCGTCTCGGAGCTGGTGAAGGTCAGCGCGAACAGGAATTCGTTCCACGCCCCGATGAAGGCCAGCAGCCCCGTCGTCACCAGCGCCGGCCACAGCAGCGGCAGGAAGACGCGGGTGATGATGACCCAGGGCGTCGCGCCATCCACGATCGCGGCCTCCTCGATCTCGACGGGCAGGTCGCGCATGAAGGTGGTCAGCACCCAGACCGTGAAGGGCAGCGTGAAGATCGTGTAGCTGAGGATCAGCGCCCAGGGGGTGTTGAAGATGCCCAGAAAGCGGATCAGCTCGAACAGGCCGGCCAGCACGGCGATCTGCGGAAACATCGACACGGCGAGGATGGTCAGCAGCAATAGTCCCCGGCCCCGGAACCGCAGCCGGGCCAGCGCGTAGGAGGCGGTGACGGCCAGGAACAGGGCAAAGCCCACCGTGCAGCCTGCGATCAGCACCGAATTCAGGATCGAGCGCGGAAAGTTGCGGCTGCTCAGCACGGCCTGGTAGTTGGACCAGTCGAACACCTTGGGCCAGTAGTTGACCTGGAACAGCGCCGTGCCGGTCGAGAAGCTGGTGACGATCGCGTAGTAGAACGGGAACACCGAAAAGACCACGATCACCGCCACAAGCGCGTAAAAGGCGATGGATTTCAGAAGCGCGTTGGCCTGCATCACGAACGGTCCCCCGACAGGTCGACGCGGCCCAGCCAGATGTAGAGGCTGACGAACACGGCGATGATGGCGAACAGCAGGGTCGACTGGGCGGCCCCGTAGGCGAACTTGTCGAAGTCGATCATGTTCTCGCGGCTGATGACCGACATCGTCTTGGTCGCCGCCGAGTTCGGCGTCAGCACATAGACCAGATCGAAGATCCGCAGCGCGTCGAGGATGCGGAAGATCACCGCGACCATCAGCGCCGGCTTGATCAGCGGCAGCGTCACCCTGAAGAACACCTTCACCGGATGCACCCCGTCGATGCGCGCCGCCTCGTAGATATCGCGCGGCACCATCTGCAGTCCGGCCAGGATCAGCAGCGCCATGAAGGGCGTGGTCTTCCAGATGTCCACGATCAGCACGGCGGTCATCGCCGTCTCGATGTTCGCGGTCCAGGCGATCTTCTGGCTGATGATCCCGAGGTTCAGCAGGATATCGTTGATGATCCCGAACTGGTCATTCAGCATCCAGCCCCACATCTTCGCCGAGACGATCGTGGGGATCGCCCAGGGGATCAGGATCGCGGCCCGGACCAGCGCGCGGCCCCGGAACTGCGCGTTCATGACCAGCGCGACGATCAGGCCGAAGACGGTCTCGAACGCGACCGAGACCAGCGAGAAGCGCACCGTGTTCCAGACCGCGTTCCACCAGGCCGGATCGACCAGGGTGCCGCGAAGGACCGTGCGCCCCGAGGACAGCGTGCGCACCTGAAGATAGTTGTCGAAGCCGATCCACTTCGCGTCATACAGGTTCGACAGCGTGGCATCGGTGAAGGAAAACCAGATCGTGCGCAGCAGCGGCCATGCGGCCACGCAGAACAGCGCGATCAGCATCGGCGCAAGGAACCAGAAGGCCGCCTTCTGCCTGCGCTGCTGCAGGCTGGGACCGGCGGCGCGGCCCAGGGATGGTGTCGTCATGTGGGAACTCCTCGTGCGGGCCCGACCGGGCCTGTGGCGGGGCGGGCGCGAGGAACGCCCGACCCGGCGGCAGCCGGCTGGACTACCAGCCCGACCCCTTCAGGTCGTCGAGGTCCAGTTCCAGCAGTTCGAGATTCTCGGCCGCGCTGCCATCGCCCGACAGGGTCTGGTGGACCGCCGACCAGAACCGTGCCGACACCTCGTTGTACTTGCCCTTGGTCGGCGCCGAGGGGCGCGGGACGGCCTGTTCGAACACCGGCTTCCAGCGCGGGATCAGCGGCACCTGCTGGGCGATCTCGGGGTCGTCGAAAAGCGCGGTGATCGTGGGCAGGTTGCTGTTGTTCAGGGCGGTGGCCTTCTGCCCCTCGATCCCCGCGAGATACAGCGCAAGGCTGATCGCGGCCTCCTGCTTGGTCGAGTATTTCGACACCGCGACGTTCCAGCCGCCAAGCGTGGCCGCCGATCCCTCGCCGCCCGACGGCAGCGGCGCCACGTCGAACTTGCCCTTCACCGCGCTGTCATCGCCGTTCGACAGCGAGAAGGCATAGGGCCAGTTGCGCATGAACACGGCGTTACCGGTTTGCCAGACGCCACGCGCCTCTTCCTCCATATAGGACATCACGCCCGGGGGGCTGATCGTCCCAACCCATTCCTTGGCGACCTCCAGCGCCCTGACTGCGTTCTCGTTGTTGATCGAGATGGTGCCGTCGGGCTCGACGATCTGCCCGCCGCCGGCGGATTTCACCCATTCCAGCGCATTGCAGGTCAACCCCTCATAGGCGTTGCCCTGCCACACATAGCCCCACAGGTCGGCATTGCCCTCGGCGCGTTCGGCCTCCTGGATCTCCTGGGCCACGCGGGTCAGGTCCGCCCATGTCTCGGGGACCGCCTTGCCGTGCTTTTCCAGCAGGTCGCTGCGGTAATACAGCGCGGGGGCATCGGTGAACAGCGGCAGCGCGACCAGCTTGCCATCGACGGTCTGGCTGGCGATCACCGACTCGAAATGCTGCGGAATCAGGTCCTTGGCCGCCTCGGTCAGATCGACAAAGTGATCGGCAAGCTGCGGCGCCCAGATCACGTCGGTCTGGTAGAGGTCGATATCGGCGGTGCCGGCCGCCAGCCACAGCCGGTATTGCGCGAACTGGTCCGAGGTCGAGGCGGGCATCGGCACAATGGTGACGGTATGGCCGGTCGCGTCCTCCCAGGGCTTCACGGTCTTCTTGAAGTTCTCGATGGCGTTGCCGACCGCGCCGCTGACATAGGACAGCTCTTCCGCCCAGGCGGCCGGTGCGCTTGTCGCGGCCAGTATGGCCAGCGCCGACAGCCCCGACCTTATGCCGTTGATCTTCATGTTGGCCTCTCCTCCCCCCAAGGCGCGATGCCGACACGGCCCGCGCAATCTCCCCGCCCGGACCGATGCGCGCCGCGAGGCACTATCCGAAACGTTTCGGGTGATTTAGCGCAAACATTGCCTTCCTGTCAACGATTCGGTTGGTTTCGGGGATCAGACGCGCGGAGCGGCGGTGGAATCGCGCAGGATCATGCGATGGGGTCCGACGATCTGTGCCTGCTTCAGCGGCGCGCCGTCGAGACTGGCGGCAAGGCAGCCCGCCAGCGGCTGCCAACTGTCGCGCAGCGGCGCGTCCGACACGCTGAGAGCCGGGAAAAACGCGGCACTTTTCAGGGTGGCCAGGTGATCGTCATGCGCGATCACCGAAACATCCCCCGGGATCGCCAGCCCAAGCGCATTGGCGGCATGATAGACGCCCTTTGCCACGCGGGTATTGCCGCAGATGATCGCCGTCGGCGCCGCCGCACCGGGGGCGAACAGGTCGACCACCGAAACAAGGCCCAGCGCCTCGGTCATCTCGCCATTGCGGATGATCGCGCCGTCGGGATCGAGACCCGCACCCGCCATCGCCCGCAGGAAACCGGTCCGCCGGGCGGTGACGTAGGTGCGGCCCGGAACGCCGTTGAGCAAGGCGATACGGCGATGGCCAAGGCCGATGAGGTGACCGGCCAGGTCGAAGAAAATGCATTCGTTATCAATGTCGAAATAGGCGTGCCGGGGCTCGGACCCGATCCTGCCATGGACGACGAACGGGATGCCCTCGCCGGCCAGCAGGGCGGCGCGGGGATCATCCTCCTGCGGATCGGTCAGCACGAAGCCATCCAAGGCCCCGTGACCGATGAGACGCTGATAGACCGGCAGGATCGGCTCGTCCTGACGGGCGACATGCAGGACGAACTGCATCCCACGCGCCGAAAACTGGGTCGACAGCCCGGCCACCACCTCCATGAACAGCCCGTCCGAGGCGAGGTCGGGGGCCTGCGGCACCACCAGCCCCACCATGCCCGAGCGTCCGGACACCAGCTTGCGCGCCGACAGGTTCGGCTGGTAGCGCAGCGTGCGGGCCACCGCCTTGACCCGCTCTCGCGTGTCGGGATTGACGTCGGAATGACCGTTCAGCGCACGGCTGACCTGAGTGACCGAAAGACCCGCCGCCTTCGCGACATCCTTGAGAGTTGCCATCGTTCCTTCCGCCGGGTGATCCGAAACGCTTTCGGATGCCAGAGGGGCCATATACCATCCTTCGGCGGGTGACGCGATCAGCTTCTGGGAAGGCTCGGGGCGTCTCGCCTGCGGAGCTGCGAGGCTGCAAAGGTCCGCAAGCGCGTCCCGTCAGGGCAGATCGTCCAGTCGGATCCGAGAGGCCACTGCATCCGCGCCGGACCCGCCGCCCCGATCATCCACCCAGGCGCCGGGAATGTCGTCACCGCTGCGATGGCGGCGATCTTCTGGCAAGGCGCATCGACAACGGTCGGCCGTTCCCGGATCGGCAGGCGGATCCAGGCAGGCATTGCAATGCCTGTTGCGCCGAAGCCGATCCCGGATCGGCCCGGCCTGACAAGAGCGACGCACCGCCGAAGGGTTCGGCTGGCTGAACGGCGACCCGCTGCTGTCGGATGTCGCCGGATCATGCACCCGCGTCCCCATGATCGCGACGCGCTGCCGTACCGCGCCGGGGTTGGCGGGTCTGCGCTGACAGGCCACAACCGCAGCGTGGGACATCTCGGGATCGCCCTCGGCAAGCATCGCCGCGATTTCGGCCAGCGGGTCATCTGCGGCCAGGGGCCTGTGCGCTTCTCTCGCATTCCTTCCCGGCCTCAGAGGTCGCACAAAGCTGCCCGGCCGCCATGACACGAGGCCCGCTCGCGGCAAGCAGCGCCTCCGCAAGGCCCGCAAGGATCAGCCCGCGCCCCCGCGGCCCCTCAGCCCCGCAGCGGCAGGGTGCTGCGGCGGGCGTTGCGGCCGCCGGCCTTGACCTTGCGTTGCCCATGGTCCCGGTCGCCGCGCGGGCATGCGCAGAAACGTCCCGGGCGCCAGGGCGCGCTATCGTTGAGCGTCCGGGCACCGCTTTCGCCGATGGTGGATTTCGCAGTTCCGACTGCATCCGTGGCCAGGCAGCAGTCGATCAGCTTCGCCGCGGTGATGGTGTCGCCCGGAATCGTGACGTTGGGCCATCCGATGCCCCGATGAACGGTCCCAGGCGCACGGATCGCGGATGGCCCGCCCGCAAGGATCTCACCGGGCGGCGTCACGGCACCTGGCTTCGGTTGCCGTCGGCTGAACCTGCATCCGCGGCGTGAGGAGCATGTGGTGAACCACAAGCGCCTGTTCCACATCTACCACGAGAAGCGGCTGCGTGCGGGCTTGCGCGGTTCGTCCCCTTGCGTCCGGTGCAGCGCGCCTTCGGCCTGCTCCTGTGCGGCCTCCAGGACGCCTGGGAGCCAGGTCGGCATCCGCGAGCGGCAGAGCGCAGTGGTCGGGCGACAGCGTCTCGGACCGCTTGCCGAAGCGCTCGCACCGTGCTGCAGGCAAGATGCCTTCAAGCCGGCGGTCGGCCTCCAGAACCTCCATCAGCGCCGCCTGCACCTCGGCGAGACGGGCCTTCAGGCCAGCGTTCGCGCGGCTGAGAGCGTCGGCATCCATGCCCTTGGGTGGACCACGCTGATGCTGTTCGGGCGAGCAAAGACGCGGACGTCCCGTGCATCAGACCGCTCACCGCGCTATCAGTGGACGCGATGCCCGGTCCGCTCGGCCAAGTCGCCAGTCAGGCCCCTCGAACAGCGCCGCAAGCCGCGCCGACGACAGCCGCATCGCCGCCTGCGGGACGAACTCCTGGACGAGACCGTGTTCCCGTCATGACGCTGTTGCCCGCTGCAATGACCTGCCGGCTGGTCGCCTGCCAGCCCGGACCCGGACCCCGCCAATCGAGGCACCGGGGAGAGGGTCGCCCTCGCCGCGGGATGCTGACCTCCGTGCTGGCGACGGCTGTCAGCATCGGGCTGGCCGACAAGGGTCTGAAATGACCCGGCCCGGCGTCCCGGACAAGCCTCTCGCGGCGCGTTTGCCGATTTCAGCCGTCATGCTGGACCTGTCTCCGGCCCATCTCGCGACGCGGATCTCCGCGCCGATCCTGCCGACACGAATTCCGCTGATGCGGGTCGATGAGGCACCCGCCGGCGATTTGGTCGCGCCGACGCCGGCGATCCGGGGATTTCGGAGCTGCTGCGGACGGGCCAATCACCGGCCGCGTGGCGCCGGGCCTTGAACTGGCAAATGAACAGGGCGGGCATCTGCCCATGGCGCGGCGGGCGGTGAGGCTGGTGGGCCGGATCTCGCCACTGGGCCTGGCGAGTCTGCGGGCCAACCGCGTCGCGGGCCATGACCGGCCGGCGGGAACGGTCTGACCGTCGGCGATGTCGCCGACACCCGGAACATCGCCGGATCTTGGGCGTCCGAGACTTCTCGGCGGCGGGCAGGCGGGGCGTTCGATCCGGCCGGGCAATGTGCCGGGGTTCAGCGTGCAGCTGGCGCTGCGGATCGGGCGCGACAAGTGCCGGTCCAACGTGCCGCTGGGCGATCCGCGCGTCTTGGGGCAGCATTACGTGCTGCGCCTGTTCGGCCGCCAGATCGGGGCCCGCGACGGCTCTGGCGGCGGGCCAGAGCTTCCAGCCGGGCGAGACGCGGAACGTCCTGACGGCGTGACACGCCTCCGCAGCCGCAGCGGCGGCGCACGACACCGCACGGACCATGGCGGCACGCATTACGCCCCGCCCCCTCACCGCGGGTGGCCCGGCTGGTCCGAGGCAAGCCCCAGATCGCCGGGGGCCACGGCGACCGACTTCAGGATCGCATGGCAGCCTTGCCCTTCGGCGAGACCCATCTGCGACAGCGACCGGCGGGTGATCCGGGCGGTCAGCCGATCCGGCCCGAGGGCCAGCGTGACCTGCGCGTTCGGGCCGTCCTCGGGCACGATGGCGGTGATCCGACCCGTCAGGATGTTCAACGCCGAAATCCCCTCCGGACGCGCGCCCGACAGGATGACGTTGCCCGAGCCGATGCGCAGGCGCAGTTCCGTGCCAGGCGGTGCAGCGAGGCGCGCGACGAAGACCGGCCCGCCCGGCGTGAGCAGCCGCGTGAGGCCGTCTGCGTCCTGCCCCGCCACCCGCGCCGACAGGATCGACGCCGTCTCGACCCCGACCGCTCGGGGATCGCCCAGCACCTGCGACGGCGGTCCGACCGCCGCGATCCGGCCGGCGCGCAGCGCGACGACGGTGGTGGCCAGGCGCGCGACCTCGGCGCTGGCATGGCTGACATAGAGGATCGGCACGCCGCCCTCGTCGCGCAGACGTTCGAAATAGGGAAGAATCTCGGCCTTGCGCGCCTCGTCCAGCGCCGCCAGCGGCTCGTCGGCCAGGATCAGGCGCGGTGCCGCCAGCAACGCACGCCCGATCGCCACGCGGCTTTTCTCGCCCCCCGACAGGGCACCGGGGCGGCGGTCCAGCAGGGGCCCGATGCCGAGCATCTCGACGACGCGCGCCATGTCGGGGCCGCGCGCGGCCCGTGGCGCGAACCAGCGCCCGTAACGCAGGTTCTGGCGCACCGACAGATGCGGAAACAGCCGGCCTTCCTGAAAGACATAGCCGAGGCGACGACGGTGGGGGGGCAGGCACAGCCGCGCGGCGCTGTCCAGAAGCACCCAGTCGTCGACCGCGATCCGGCCGCTGTCGGGGCGCAGCAGGCCCGCCACCGCATTGACCACGCTGGTCTTGCCGGACCCCGAGGGGCCGTAAAGGACGGTCAGGCCCGGCGGCGCCTCGAAGGCCGCATCCAGCGCAAAGTCGCCGAGACGATGCGACAGCCGAACCCGCAGCGTCATGCGCCCGCGACCCTTCGGGCGGCGCGGCGGGCCAGATGTTCCGACAACAGCAGGGCCGTCATCGCGATCGCGATGGCAATCATCACCAGGCGCGATGCCGCGGCCTCGCCACCCGGCGCCTGAAGCAGCGCGTAGATTGCCGAGGGCACCGTCTGCGTCTGGCCGGGAATGTTCGACACGAAGGTGATCGTCGCCCCGAATTCTCCGATCGCCTTGGCGAAGGCGAGGATCGCGCCGGCGATCACCCCCGGAAGGATCAGCGGCAGCGTCACCGTCAGGAACACCATCGGGGGCCGCGCGCCCAGGGTCGCGGCGGCCTGTTCAAGCCGGGGATCGACCGCCTCGATGGCCAGGCGGATCGCCCGGACCATCAGCGGGAAGGCCATGATCGCGGCCGCCAGCACGGCCCCGGTCCAGCGAAAGGACAGCACGATTCCGAACCATGCCTCGAGCCATTGCCCGACCGCGCCACGGCGGCCGAACCCGATCAGCAGCAGATAGCCGGTGACCACCGGCGGCAGGATCAGCGGCAGGTGGACCAGCCCGTTAAGAAGCTGCTTGCCGGGAAAGGTCCACCGCGCCAGCGCATAGGCGACAAGGATGCCCAGGGGCAGGCTGGCCAGCGTTGCCACGACGCCCACCCGAAGCGACAGCCGCACCGCCTGCCACTCGGCGGGCCCCAGCCAGCCGGTCAGCGCGTCGATCATTGCGGCACGACAAAGCCGAACTCGCGCCAGATCGCGCGCGCGGGCTGCGAGGACAGGTAATCCAGAAACCCCTGCGCCAGATCGCTGTCGGATTGCGCGGTGATCGCGGCGGGATAGGTGATCGGGTCATGGCTGTCGGCGGGAAAGCTGCCGATGACCGTAACATCATCCTGAACGGCGGCATCGGTCGCATAGACGATCCCCAAGGGCGCCTCGTTGCGCGCCACGAAGGCCAGGGCCGCGCGCACATTGTCGGATTGCGCGACCATCGGCGCCACCGATTCCCACAGACCAAGGCGGGACAGGGCCTGCTTGCCGTAGATGCCGGCCGGGACGCTGTCGACCATGGCCATCGACAGCCTGCCGCCGCCCAGCATCGCGACCAGATCAAGGCTGGCGTCGATGGTGACCGGCGCGGCGTTGCCATGGGCGACCAGCACCAGCCGGTTGCCCAGCAGGTCGCGCCGGGTTCCCTCGCGCAGGCTGCCCGACGCCTCCAGTTCGTCCATCCATTCGGCGCTGGCCGAGATGAAGATGTCGGCGGGCGCCAACTGCCGGATCTGCTTGGCCAGCACCGACGAGCCGGCGAAGGAGAGCACGGCGCTGTGGCCCGTCTGCTTGGTCCAGGCCACGGCCACGCTGTCCAGCGCGTCGGTCAGGCTGGCGGCGGCAAAGACCGTCACCTCGCCGGCCGCCACGCCGCTGGCGGTGAATGCAACGCCGGCAAAGGCCAGCATCAGATGGCGCATGGATGATCGTCCGGATATGTCTCATCAGATATATCGCGAGAATCCTGCGCCGACGCAAGCGATATTTCACGCCGGACATAGCGGGCCCTGCCGCCGCCCGATACCCGAACGATAGTCCGCGATCCGACTGTCGCCCCCCTTGGAGGCGGCCGCATTTCCTGCGACAGATCCGTTGCCATATCCGTCCCGCCGACAGGTGCCCGATGCCCCGCCCCATCCCCCTCGTGCTGTCCGATCATCACGTCGCCCGCGTGCCCCCGGCCGACGGGCTGCTGCACGACCCCTCCTGGCAGATGCTTCAGGATGACGATCTGGACCGGCTGGCCGCGCGGCTGACCGACGGACGGCCGCGGCCGGTTCCGATCTTCGCCTACGGCTCGCTGATCTGGAACCCCGGCTTCGAGGTTCAGGGCCGCCGCCGCGCCACCGCGATCGGCTGGCATCGCGATTTCTCGCTGTCGCTGGATCATTTCAGGGGGACGCCCGAGCGGCCGGGCCTGATGCTGGCGCTTGCCTCGGGCGGCAGCTGCGAAGGCCTGCTGCTCGAGATTGCAGTCGCCAGCGAGGCCGAGGCGCTGCGGGCGATCCTGCGCCGCGAACTGGTCGCGCATGAACTGGCCGCCAACGCCTGCTGGATCGAGGTCGAGACGGATCGCGGCCGCGAAACCGCGCTGACCTTCTATGCCGATCCGGTCGATGCCCCGGTGCTGCGCCTGACGGTCCAGGAACAGGCGCGACGGCTGGCGACGGCCGCCGGCGCGGCGGGATCGGGCGCGGAATACCTGCTGCGCACGGCCCGCGGGCTCGAGGCGCTGGGCATCCACGACGAATACATCTGGACCCTGCAACGGCTGGTCGCCGAGGAAATCGACGCGCGCCACGCCTGAGCCGCTATCCTTGCCAAGACGGAAACCCCGCGCCATCATGCTGGCCTAGTGCCCGCCCATACCGGGCGGCGCCCTGCTACGGAGTATCTTGACCCACAGCTGAATCCAGGAGATGCCGATGCGTCGCGCTGTCACGATTGCCCTTTTTCTTGCCGCCTTGCCGGCGGCCTCGCCGGCACAGGAATGGACCCAGTTCGCCTATTACCTCGCGCGGATCGGACCCGAGGACCTGCGCAGTTCCAGCGGGCAGCCGATCCGGTCGCTTGGTGGCGCCTTGCAGCAGGATCGCGCGAATTACCACCGGTTCGGCATTCGCCACGCGAATGACGAATCCGATCCGGTCTTCGCCAACCGCGACCTGCGCGCCCGCATCCCGGCGATGGTCGCGGCGGGCGGCAACGACCGCGGGCGGCTTGCCCGCATGGCCCGCGAGGGACGGCCCTTCGATGTGGGCGTCTTTGTCTGTGGTTCGGGCAACACCCCCTCGGTCATCTACATCGCCGGCAGGGGCGAGGATCATTCGGGCTGCAACTGACCCGTCCATGCCCTCGTGCCGCGCCATCCCGGCGTGGCGCGATCTGGCCGGCAGATGACACCCGGGAATTCAGGCTTGATTTTGATGTGATTTCTCAGCAGTCTGGTGCCATCAAGCGACCACGGCGACGATGTGACCTTTCTCCCGCAAGGAGCAGGCCAAGATCATGTGCATGACCTGTTGCGAGAAGGCCGCGGCTGGCGCCGCGGCGCTGGACCCCTGCCTCTGCGGGGCACCGCAGACCGCCCGGGCAATGGCGCGGATCGAGGCGGACCTGACGCGCCGGCACTTTCTGGGGGGAACCGCGGCGGTGCTGGGCCTGTTCGCGGGCTTCGGCCTCGCGCCGCGCGAGTTGCGGGCCCAGACGCCCGGCCGGCCGACGCTGCTGACCAATCTGCGCTTCTTCGACGGCACCACGCCCTCGATGCAGACCGGCCGCGACATCCTGATCGCCGAAGGCCGCATTGCCGGGCTGCTGGCGGCCGGCACCGGCCCCGAGGGTGCAGAGGTGATCGACTGCGGCGGTCGCAGCGTGACGCCCGGACTGATCGACTGCCACTGGCACGCGACCTTGGTCGGGATCAGCCAGATCGCCGCGATGACGCAGGATGTCGGCTGGGTCCACCTGATGGCCGGGCGCGAGGCGGGCGCCACGCTGATGCGCGGCTTCACCACCGTGCGCGATACCGGCGGGCCGGTCTTCGGCCTCAAGATGGCCATCGACCAGGGCGCGGTGACGGGCCCGCGGATCTTTCCCTCGGGCGCGATGCTGTCGCAAACCTCGGGGCACGGCGACTTCCGGCTTCTGAACCTGCTGCCACGCATGCCCGGCGATGGTGCCGACCATATCGAGCGCAGCGGTGTCGCCGCGATCGCGGACGGGCGCGACGAAGTGCTGCGCCGGACCCGCGAACAGCTGATGCGCGGGGCAAGCCAGATCAAGATCATGGCCGGCGGGGGCGTCGCCTCGCCCTATGATCCGCTGGACACCGCGCAGTACCTGCTGGACGAGATGCGCGCCGCGGTCGAGGCGGCGGCGGACTGGGGCACTTATGTCTGCGCCCATGTCTACACGCCCAAGGGCATCATGCGCTGCATTGAAGCCGGGGTCAGGTCGATCGAGCACGGCCAGCTTGCCGACGAGGCGACCATCCGCGCGATGGCGGAGGCCGATGTCTGGTGGAGCATCCAGCCCTTCCTGGCCGATGACGATGCCAACCAGTACAGCGACCCGAAAAGTCAGGCCAAGCAGCGCGACGTGGCCGAGGGCACGGTGCGTGCATTTCAGCAGGGCCGGGCCGAGGGCGTGAACATGGCCTTCGGCACCGATGTGCTGTTCAACCCGCGCGGGGCGGCCAGCCAGGGGCGCCAGTTGGCCAAGCTGACCCGGTTCATGCCACCCCTCGAGGCGCTGCGGCTGGCCACCGGCGCCGCGGGGCAGCTGCTTGCGCTGTCCGGCGAACGTGCGCCCTATGACGGCCGGCTGGGCGTGATCGCCGACAATGCGCTGGCCGACCTGCTGGTCTGGGACGGCGACCCCGAGCGCGACCTCGACTTCCTGTCCGACCCGGACGCCAATCTCCGCCTGGTCATGAAGGGCGGGCGCATCTTCAAGGAGCAGCTTTGATGATCCCGGCAGTCCCATGTCTTCGCCGTCGCGCCGCCGCCATGCTGATCGCCGCCGCCGGCGCCACCGCGCCCGCGCCCCTTCTGGCCGAGGACTGGTCGGGGCAGGTCACGCTTTATGGCTGGGGTGCCGGGGTCAGCGGCGACTTCACGCCCTTCGCCGGGGCGCCGACCCTGTCTTTCGACAAGTCCCTGTCGGACGTTCTGGACGATCTGGACGGCGCGTTCTTCGCCACCGCGCTGGCGCGGCGCGGCGATCTGGTGGTCTTCGGCGACCTGACATATTCGAAATCCTCGCGCGCCGGCATCGTGCCGCCGGGGATCCCCGCCTCGGGCGAGGTCAGGCTGCGCTCGGCCACGCTGGCCGCGGGGCGGCGGATGGATGCGGGCGCAGGAACCACCCTCGACATCCTCGCCGGCCTGCGCGCATGGAAGGTCGAGGGCGAGGTCGTCTCGCCGGTCCTGTCGGTCGCGCCGGGCGCCAGCTTCGTCGATCCGATCATCGCGCTGCGCGTGAACACGCAGCTGTCGGACCGCTGGTCGCTGCTGTCCTATGCCGATATCGGCGGGCTGGGGGTCGGGTCGGAGCTGACCTGGCAGGCCGCCGTGACCGCCAACTTCCAGGCCAGCGACCGGCTGTATCTGTCGATCGGCTGGCGGCATCTTTACGTCGATTACGACGAGGATGGCAGCCTGTTCGAAGGCGCGATGACCGGCCCGGTGATCGGCGCCACGCTGCGATTCTGATCGGCCCCGGCCAGGTCGCGCCAGGCATCATATTGCGACAGGAACACCCGGCCGGTCAGGTCCCGCAGGAAGTCGCTGGCCTTCAGCCGGTCCATCACCGGCCCCTTCACCTCGGACAGGTGCAGGCGCACGCCCATGGTCTGCAGCCGGTGCGCGATCGCCTCGAGACTTTCCAGCGCGCTCAGGTCGATGTCGTTGATCGCCGAACACATCAGCACCACATGCCGCACCGCGCAGTCCGGCGTCACCCGACGGGCGATGTGATCCTCGAGATAGCGGGCATTGGCGAAATACAGGCTTTCGTCGATGCGCAGGATCACCAGCGCGGGATCGGTCAGCACCTCATGGCGCAGGATGTTGCGGAAATGCTGGGTGCCGGGGACCAGTCCCACCTCGGCCACATGCGGGCGCGAGGTCTTGTAGAGATGCAGCGCGATGGACAGGACCACCCCCGCCAGCACGCCCGCCTCGACGCCGACGCCCAGTGTCAGCAGGATCGTGGCCGCAACGGCCACGAAATCGGCGCGCGAAAAGGCCCATGCCCGGCGCAGGATCGAGACATCGACCAGCGACAGCACCGCCACGATGATCGTCGCCGCCAGGGTGGCGACGGGCAGGAAATGGATCAGCGGCGTCAGCGCCAGCGCCGCCACACCCAGCCCCAGCGCGGTGAACGCACCGGCCGCCGCGGTCGCGGCGCCCGCGTCGAAATTCACCACCGAACGGGCAAAGCCGCCGGTGACCGGAAAGCCGCCGGTGAAGGCCGCACCCAGATTGGCCGCGCCAAGGCCGATCAGTTCCTGGTCGGGATCGATCCGCTGGCGGCGGCGCGCGGCCAGCGTCTGCGCGACCGACACCGACTCGACGAAGCCCACGACCGAGATCAGCAGCGCCGGCACCAGCAGCGCTCGGACCAGATCCGACGAGAGCGAGGGCAGCGTCATCGGCGGCAGGCCACGCGGCACCTCGCCGACGATCCGCACGCCCATCTCGTCCAGCCGCAGGGCGCGAACCACCAGCGTGGTGGCCACGACCGCCAGCACCGGCCCCGCCTTCGCGACGACATCGGCGGCCCGCGCGCCCATCCCCAGGCGGCGGAGCAGCGGCTTCAGCCCGCGCCGCACCCAGAACAGGAAGGCCAGCGCGGCCGCGCCGATGGCCAGCGTCACCGGATTGACCTGCGGCAGGCCGCGCAGCAGGGCGGACAGCATCTGCGGCAGGCTGTGTCCGGCCGCGCCGATGCCCAGCAGATGGCCCAGCTGACTGGTCGCGATCAGGATGCCCGAGGCAGAGATGAAGCCCGAGATGACCGGATGGGACAGGAAATTCGCCAGGAAGCCCAGCCGCAGCACCCCCATCACCATCAGCATCGCCCCCGACAGCAGGGCCAGCGTCAGGGCCGCGACCGCATAGCCCGCGGTGCCTTGCTGGGCGATGGTGCCGACCGCCGCGGCGGTCATCAGCGACACCACCGCCACCGGGCCGACCGCCAGCGCACGGCTGGTGCCGAACACGGCATACAGCAGGATCGGCGCGATCGAGGCGTAAAGCCCCGCTTCGGGCGGCAGCCCGGCCAGCAGGGCGTAGGCCAGCGATTGCGGGATCAGCATGATCGTCACGATCATCGCAGCCAGCAGATCGTCGGCCAGCGCCGCGCGACCGTAATCGCTGGCCCAGTCGAGGATCGGGAAGAATTCTCGGATCGGCTTCACCGGTCTGGTCCGTGTCTTGCGGCGGCGCGGGTCATGTGGACCGCGACCGAAGGGTGCCTTGCTGCATGGGCGGCGCGACCCCGCTGTCCGACATGCGGCGCGCGACATCCGACAGGTCGTAGCCCGCCGCCCCCGCTGCGGCCAGGATCTGCGCCGCGGGCATCCGTCCGACCTGCGACAGCGCCCAGAGCGTGGCCGAGCGCATCCCCGAACGGCAGCAGGCCATGACCGGCCCCGGCATCTCCTCCAGCGCGGTGCCGAAGGCGGTCACATCGCTGTCGCGGATCATGCCGCCGGCCACGGGAATGTGCCGCGCCTCGATCCCGGCCGCGGCCGCGGCCTCGCGAAGGGTCGCGAAGTCGGGCTGGTCGGCGGCCTCGCCGTCGGGCCGGTTCACGATCAGCGACCGGTAGCCCCTGTCCCTCAGCGCGGCCATGTCGCCGGGCACCACCTGCGGGCCCACCGCGATCCGCGGCGAAAGCATCCTTGCGTCCATCTGTTTCTCTCCGCGAACAGGGGTCAGAGACCGTTGACCGGCACCTTCAGCATCGGCCGGCCGTCGGGATCGCGCGGAAGCTCGCCCGCGCGCATGTTGACCTGCAGCGAGGGCAGGATCAGCCGGGGCATGTCCAGCGTCGCATCGCGCTGGGTGCGGAAGCGGATGAACTCCTCTCGCGACCGGCCCTGCCCGACATGGATGTTGTGGGCGCGCTCCTCGGCCACGCTGGTCTCCCACCGGATATCGCGGCCGCCCGGGGCGTAATCGTGGCACATGAACAGCCGCATCCCGTCGGGCAGCGCCAGCACCTTCTGGATGCTGTCATACAGCGTCCCGGCATCCCCGCCCGGGAAATCCGCCCGCGCCGAACCGCCATCGGGCATGAACAGCGTGTCGCCGACAAAGGCCGCGTCGCCCATCACATGCGTCATGCAGGCGGGCGTGTGGCCCGGCGTCGCGATGGCCACCACCGGCATCCGGCCGACATGATAGACATCGCCATCGGCGAACAGCGCGTCGAACTGGCTGCCGTCGCGCTGGAACTCGGTGCCCTCGTTGAAGATCTTGCCGAAGGTCTCCTGCACGACCATGATCTTGTCGCCGATGCCGATCCTGCCGCCAAGGGCCGCCTGGATATAGGGGGCGGCCGACAGATGATCGGCGTGGACATGGGTCTCGATGATCCATTCCAGCGTCAGGCCGTGTTCGCGGATATGCGCGATGATGGCATCGGCGTGATCGTAGGTGATCCTGCCGGCGGCATAGTCGATGTCCATGACCGAATCGACCACCGCGCACGAGGTCGATTGCGGGTCGCGCACCACATAGCTGATGGTGTTCGTGGCGGGATCGAAGAAGCCCGTGACCTCGGGCCTGATGGACATGTCGATCGAATACTGGCTCATGGTCGTCCTCGTCTGGATGGCCGGCGCGGTCAGCGGCGGCAGGTCGTGGTGCCCGGCAGCGCGGTGCCGAGGATGAACCGAATCAGGCGATCCGAACTGCCGATCGTTGATGGTCATGGCTGCCCCAGGGCATCAGGTGATGGTCCTGCATAGCCTGCCGGGGCGGGGGCTGTCGGTAACTAAGTCACGCAGGCCGGCTGCGCTGCCAGGCCTGGTCCTGCGCCGCTAGCGCCTCGATGCCGGGAATGTCGGTCAATGCGACGACGCCGCGCGACCGGGCGATCCAGCCGCGGCGCTGGAACTCGCCCAGCAGCCGCGACACCACCTCGCGCGCGGTGCCCAGTTCGGCCGCCATCTGCTGGTGGGTGGCGCGGATCTGGCCGGTTCCCCGCGCCAGTTCCACCAGCTTCTGCGCCAGCCGGATGTCGAGACGCTGGAAGGCGATTTCCTCGATCACAAGAAACAGGTCGGCCATGCGGCGCGCATAGGCGGTGAAGATGAAGGTGCGGAATTCGACCGACGCGGCCACCAGCCCGTCGAAGACGGCACGCGGGATGGCCGCGGCGCGCACCGCGGTCTCGGCCAGCCCCTCGGCGGAATATTCCTCATGAGCCAGAAGGCAGGCGGTGGTCATCACGCAGCTTTCCCCGGCCTCGACCCGGTAGAGGACGATCTCGCGCCCCGATTCGGACAGCTGCTGCACACGCACCCGCCCATCAAGCAGCAGCAGCAGGCTCTCGGGCTTGGTGTGGGGCCCGAAGATCACGGCGCCCTCGGGGACGCTGACAAGCGTGCTTTCACGCAGCAGAACCTCGCGCAGCGCGGGGTCCAGCCGGGAAAGGCCGGGAAATTGTCGGGTCCAGTCGTCGCTCATGCCGGGGTTCCTGTGCAATCTCGCCCCTTATGCCCTGCCCCGCCGCGTCAGGCCAGCCGGGCGGCGGCATCGCTGGGGCCGGCGGTTGCGGCCGCAAGGCGGCTGATCCATGCTCGCGCCGAGGGCGAAATGGCCCGGCGAAGGAAGGGTCGGCATGGCGGGTTGGGGTGAATTCACGCTGGCCATGGCGCTGTTTGCAGGCAGCCATTTCCTGCCACGCCTCGGCGGCCTGCGGGGGCGCATGATCGCGAGGCTGGGGCGCGGGCGCTACTTCGTGCTCTACGGCCTTGTCTCGCTTGCCATCCTGATCTGGCTGATCGACGCGGCGGGCCGGGCGCCGCATGTCGAATTGTGGCCGCAGACGGCCGAAGCCCGCTGGATCCCCAGCCTCGCGATGCCGGTCGCATTGCTGCTGGCGGTGCTGGGGATGGGGATCGACCAGCCGCATACACCCGGCGCCCGGCCGAATGCCAGCTTCGATGCCGACCGGCCCGGCCTTGCCGCCATCACCCGGCATCCCCTGCTGATCGCGCTTGGTCTGTGGGCGGGCGCGCATCTCGCGCCGAATGGCGATCTGGCGCATGTCATCCTGTTCGGAGGCTTCGCGGCGATGTCGCTGGCTGCCATCGCGCTGTTCGAGGCGCGCGCCCGCCGGCGGGAAGGGCCCGCCTTCTTCGACAACAGCGCGATCCTGTCGCTGCGCCCGCTGGCGCGGCGCGCATGGTGGCGGGCCAACGGGCGCCCTCTGGCGATCCGCGGTGCCTTGGCGGCCGTCGCATGGCTGGCCCTGCTGCATGCCCATCCGCTTCTGTTCGGGGTCTCGCCGATGCCGCGGTGATCGCCGGCCCGCGGCGAGGCGGGCGGCACACGGGATTATCAGTTGCCCCGCCGGCCGCGCCGGGTAACTCTGGGATGAACGACGCCACCGATCACACCCGAAAAGGGGAGCTTGTGCGCGCCATCAGGGCGATTTCGGGCCTCATTGTCATTCTGATCGCCGCTGCGGGCGGTCTGCATGTGACCGACCGGCTGATGGCGGCCTCGGACGCCGGCGCCGAAAGCCGCCGCGGCACCGAGGCTGCAGCCCTGCCCGTCGAGACGGTCCCGGTCGAGATGCTGACCTTTGTCGAGGTGCTGCGCGCCGTCGGAACCGCGCGCGCGGCCCGCGCGGTCGAACTGATGCCCGATGCCAGCGGACGCATCGACACCATCGCCTTCCGCCCCGGCGACCGGGTTGCCGAAGGCGCGGTGCTTCTGACGCTGGACGACCGCATCCAGCAGGCCGACCTGAAGGCCAGCGAGGCCACGCGGGCCGAGGCTCAGGCGGCCTTCGACCGGCAGGAACAGCTGCGGCGCAGCGGCAGCGCCTCGACCGCCGCCTACGAGACCGCCCGCGCCACCCTGCTGCGGGCCGAGGCCGAACACGACCGGGCCCGCGCGGCGCTGGAGGACCGCCAGGTGCGCGCGCCCTTCGCGGGGGTGGTGGGGCTCAGCGATCTGGTCGAGGGCCAGCTGATCGAGACCTCGACCCGCATCGCCACGCTGGACGATCTTTCCGCGCTGGAGATCGCCTTCAGCCTGTCCGAAACGGTGCTGCCGCGCCTGCGCCTCGGCCAGCGGGTCGAGTTGACCTCGGCCGCGTGGCCGGGCCGGATTTTCACCGGCGAGATCAGCGGCATCGACACCCGTGTGGATCCCGGCACGCGCTCGGTCGCGCTGCGGGCCCGGATGCCGAACGCGGATGGCGCGCTTGCGGGCGGAATGTTCCTGCAGGTGCAACTGGTCCTTGACGAGCGCCGCCAGCCGGCGGTGCCGGAACGCGCCCTCAGCGTGGACGGCGATCGCACGCTGGTGATGCTGGCCGACGGGGGCGTGGCCCGCGAGGCCGAGATCGTGACAGGCCAGCAGCAGGACGGGCTGATCGAGGTGCGCTCGGGCCTGCCGCCATCGGCACGGGTCATCGTCTCGAACCTGCACCGCCTGTCGGCGGGCATGGCCATCGAGGCCGTGCCGCAGGGGCAGGACGACCTGGCGCATGACGGCGCCGGCGGCGCGGGGCCGGACGGATGAGCCTGCCCGACCTGTCGCTGCGCCGCCCCGTCCTCGCCACCGTGCTGAACCTGCTGATCGTGCTCATCGGCGCGGTCGCCATCTCGCGCCTGCCGGTGCGCGAACTGCCGCAGGTCGAGGCGGCGCAGATCACCGTGCGGGTGAACTATGTCGGGGCGGCGCCGGACGTGGTGGACAGCCAGGTTGCCTCGGTCATCGAGGGCGCGCTGGCCGGCATCTCGGGCATGACCTCGATGTCCACCGAATCCGAACGCGGCCGGACACGCACGGTCCTCTCCTTCGATCCGGGCCGCGACATCGACGCCGCCGCCAACGACGTGCGCAACGCCGTGGACCGCGTCGCCAACCAGTTGCCCGACGCCGCGGACCGGCCGCGCGTCGACAAGAACGACAGCGAGGGCGACCCGGTGCTGCGGCTCAGCCTGTCCAGCCCGGCGATGACGCCGCTGCAGCTGTCGGACTATGCCGACCGGTTCCTGGTCGACCGGCTGGCCCGGCTGCCGGGCGTTGCCAACACGGTGATCTACGGCCAGCGGTCGCCGGCGATGCGGATCTGGCTGGATCAGGCGCGGATGGCGGCCTATGGCATCACCACCGGCGACATCATCGCCAGCCTGCAGTCCAACAACATCGAACTGCCCGCCGGCGAGATCGAGACCGGCGTGCGCCAGTTGCAGGTGCTGGCGCAGACGCGCTTTACGACCCCCGACAGCTTTCGGCAGGTGGTGATCCGCGACGATGGGGTGCGCCCGCTGCGACTGGGCGATGTCGCCGAGATTGCCGAGGGCCCCGAGCAGCGCGATTCGATCTTTCGCGCCAACGGGCTGGTGGCGCTTGGAATGGGGGTGCAGCCGCAGGCGCAGGCCAACACCGTCGCCATCTCGACCGCGGTGCGCGCCGAACTTGACCGCATCCGGCCGACCCTGCCCGAGGGCATGTCGCTGATCGTCACCTCGGACGAGGCGCAGTTCATCGAAAGTTCGATCCGGCAGGTACTGAAGGTCTTTGCCGAGGCCGTGGCCCTCGTGACCGCCGTGATCTTCCTGTTTCTCGGCTCGATGCGGCTGTCGGTCGTGCCGGTCGTCACCATCCCGATCTCGGCCCTCGGGGCGGGGCTGGCGATGATGGCGCTTGGCTTTTCGGTGAACATCCTGACGCTGTTCGCCCTGATCCTGGCCATCGGCCTCGTGGTCGATGACGCCATCGTCGTGCTGGAAAACATCCAGCGCCACCGCGCGATGGGCAAAAGCCGGGCGGAGGCCGCCCGGCGCGGCGCGGGCCAGGTCAGCTTTGCCGTCATCTCGACGACGGCGGTGCTGATCGCCGTCTTCGTGCCGGTCAGCTTCATGCAGGGCGAGATCGGGCAGCTGTTCGCCGAATTCGGCATCGTGCTGGCCGTCGCGGTGGCGGTGTCTGGCTTCGTCGCGCTGACCCTGTCGCCGGTGCTGGCGGCATGGGCGATGCCGCGCGAGGATCGCCCGAACCTGCTGACCCGCAGCGTGAACCGCGTCATCGGCTGGCTGGAACGCGGCTACGGCGCGGTGCTGGACCGGGTTATCGCGCGGCCGGTGCCGATCCTTTCACTGACGGCCTTCGCGATCGCCGCCTCCTTCGCGGTATTCCAGAACCTGCCGCGTCAGTTGACCCCGGACGAGGACCGGGGCGGGCTGCGCATCATCCTGTCGGCCCCGCAGGGCGCGAACCTCACCTATACCGATGCCGCCACGCGCCGCGTCGAGGCCCTGCTTGAGCCCCGCCGCGCCGATGGCACGATCACCAATGTCACCGCCATCGTCGGCACCTGGGGCGAGTTGCGCCGGGCGCTGCTGTTCGTGAACCTCGCCCCCTGGGAGGATCGCGAGATCAGCGTCGACCAGCTGATCCGCGAACTGCGCCCGCAGATGGCCGCCATCCCCGAGGCCGAGACCTTCATCAGGCCCACCGGCGGGCTGGGCATCGGCGGCGCGTCAGGGTCGATCCGCTGGATGCTGGGCGGGCCGGACACCGCGCGCACCGCGGCATGGTCGGCGCAGCTGGCCGCGGCGCTGGAGGACGACCCGCGCCTCGCCTCGGTCGAGGTCAGCTTTGCGGCCAACCAGCCCGGCGCCAACCTGTCGATCGACCGGACCCGCGCGCAGGATCTGGCGCTGGACGCCGAGACGGTCGCCCAGACCCTGCAGGTCCTGTTCGCCTCGCGCACCGTTGGCGAATACAGCAGCGACGGCCGCCAGTATCCGGTGATCCTGCAGGCCTCGCCCGAGGACCGCGATTCGATCGATGACATGCTGGCGGTCATGCTGCGCAACGAGCGCGGAGACCTGATTCCGCTGTCGGCCTTTGCCAGCGTCCAGACCGGCGCGACCGCGCCCGAGATCAACCGATATGACCGGCTGATCTCGGTCGAGATGGAGGCGGACCTTGCGGATGGCGTCGATCTGGCGAACGCCATGAGCGCCGTAGAGGAGGCGATGGCCGACCTGCCGGCCGGCGCGGTGCTGGCATGGGAGGGACAGGCGGCCGACTATCTGGACAGCTCGGGCGGCATCGCGATGGTCTTCGTGATGGCGCTGTCGATCGTCTTTCTGGTGCTTGCCGCCCAGTTCGAAAGCTTTCGCACGCCCCTGACGATCATGCTGACGGTGCCGCTGGGGCTGGCGGGCGCGGTGCTGACGCTGCTGCTGACGGGCGGGACGGTCAACATCTTCTCGCAGGTCGGCATGATCCTGATGATCGGCATCATGGCCAAGAACGGCATCCTGATCGTCGAGTTCGCCAACCAGCTGCGCGATGAGGGCCGCCCGCTGGTCGAGGCCGCGCGCGAAGGGGCGGTCACCCGGCTGCGCCCGGTGCTGATGACAACCATCGCGACCGTACTCGGCGCCGTTCCGCTGGCCCGCGCATCCGGTGCCGGCGCGGAAAGCCGGCAGGCGATCGGCGCGGTGATCGTCGGCGGCCTCAGCATGGCCTTCATCCTGACGCTGCTGTTGACGCCGGTGATCTATGTGCTGGTCGAGCGGCTGCGCCTTGCCCGCCCCGACCCCGAAGGCCGGGTCCCGGCCGAGTAGGGCGCACCCGCCCGCGCGATCCTGCGCTGGCCGCGCGGCAACAATAGCCCCGCGACCCGCGGCAAGCCGGTGGACAATGCGGCCCGTGCGGCTATCACTGCGGGCTGACCCCGCCCCAACCACCCGCCTGATGCACGGGCCAGCGAAAGACCACCGCCGATGAGCCGACCCCGCCGCGTAGCCTGCCTGACCATGCTCAGGGACGAGGAGTTCTTCTTTCCGATCTGGTATCGCTATTATGCATCGCTGTTCGGGCGCGAGAACCTGTTCGTCATCGATCACCTGTCGAAGACCCGCCCCGCCGCGCCCGACGGATCGGGCGCGCTGAACATGCTGACCCTTCCGTTCGAGCGGGCGCTTGACCCGCAGGGACGCCCGCAAAAGCTGGACGGGCCGCGCTTTCGGCTGATCTCGGGCATGGTCGAGGGGCTGCTGGCCTATTACGACACGGTGATCTTCAACGACACCGACGAATTGTTCATCGTGGACCCGCAGAAGCATCGCGACCTGCGCAGCTTTCTGGAAGGCGGCGCGGGCAAGGCGCCGGCGCTGGCCGGGATGGGGCTGGACATCATCCATGATCCGCGCAGCGAACCCGCCCTCGATCCGGCCCGGCCGGTTCTGGCGCAGCGCCGCAACTATGTCTGCGCGCCGGTCTGGGCCAAGCCGCACATCATCAACACCGCCTGCAAGATCGCCCCGCACGGGCTGTCGATCCCGTTCCGCTTCGATCCGGATCTGTACCTGATCCATCTCAAGCACAGCGACATCACACATACCCTGCAACGTCAGGCCGTGCGCCACGAGATGTATCGGCAGGACGCGGTCGCGGATTTCTGCACCTGGCAGGCGACGGCGGCAGAAAAGGATACCGAACTAGCCGCCCTTCTGGAACGCCCGCTGGACGAGGGCGACCTGCCCCATCGCCGCCCGGTCGCACGGTTGCTGGCGAACGGGCCGAACCATCTGCTGGGCAGCGAGACCGGTCCGGCACGCAAGCGTCCCTCGAAGGTCATGCCGTGGGCCTACAAGGTGCATGAATTCCTGCCCGCCCCGCTGATGCAGTCCCTGCGCCAGTCGCGCCATCTGTTCCCGGCGCGGTTTGCCGGCGCGACCGGCGAGGGCTGAGCGGGCGGTGGGCGCGGCGCTAGATCTCAAGCTCCTTCAGGAACTGCCACAGCGGCGCCGAGGGCCGCGACCAGGGCGGCAGGGACCGCAACCGCGCCAGCGCCGCCCGCGCCGCATCCAGCTCGGGCACCGGCCGGACCCGGCCCAGCTCGTCGATGTCGGGAAAGAAGGGCGACTGGTCTGCCACCTTGCCGAGATAGGCGTGGATCGGCTGGAACCGGTCCGACAGATGGGCGCGGGCCTCGGCGCCCAGCACCTCGACCTCGGAATTCGCCGGTACATCGCGCGACGCCGATGTCCGTTCGAGAAAATTCATCATCTGGCCCGGCAGCGGACCTTCCAGCGTCTGGTTGGCCCGCCGCGCGATCTCGTAGAAGGCATAGGGGATGCTCTGGTTCGACCGCGGGGCCGCTGCGAGGCCCGAGGGGAACCTGACGCCGACCTGGCGGATGAAATCCTCGCATGATCCGCCCGCCGCCAGCACATCGCGGTAGTTGCGGATGTGGAAGCGGGCATCCGGGAAGGTCTCTTGCCAGGGCAGCAGAAGCGTCTTGTAGTCGAAATGAACCGAGGTCGCGTAGCGTTTGGCGACCGCTCCCTCGAGCCGGTCCAGCTTGTAGCCGAAGCGGAACCGCTGCCCGTGCCACGACGCCAGGTATTCGTCAGGCCGTCGCAGGGTCAGGTAGATCTCGAACTCGGCGCCGGGAAAGAGGTCGCGGATGCGGCGGGTCAGCTGCGGCCCGACATGGCCGAAATTGGACATCACCTCGGAACACATGATGACCGTCGACGGGGTCAGGTTCTCCACCTGCTCGCGGATCGCGCGCATCATCTGCAGGCTGGAGGGCGGGCGGTCCAGGAAGGCCGGCAGCTTGAAGCCGCCAACCTCGTCGATCATGCGGAAGGCCAGCGTGTTGTGCGGCTCGCGCTGGTTCAGACTGAGCCGGCCGTGGTCGTCCTTCCCGGTCATCGCACGCCTGAGGCAATTGCCCAGCCCCTCGGCCTCGACCATCGGATACAGGATCCCGCCGTCGCGCAGCAGCTTCAGCCAGTTCCAGGACAGGAAGGTCTGCAGCGCGGTCGAGCCGACCTTGTGATGCCCGATATAGAGGATGACCTTCATGCTGTTCTGCTTTTCACCGAAGGAAAGGGGGGCACGGCGCCTTCGCACCGCGTCCGGCCGGCCGCGTAATGCGGAGATCGCCGAGACCAGGCGATACGGCAGGACCACGACGCGGCGCTAGCTTTCCGCCCCGTGCAGATGCTCGAGCCGCCGCCGGTGAAAATGTTCGGCCCAGGGGGTCTTGCCGTTGTCCAGCATTTCCGCGATCAGCCGGCCGGTCAGGTCCAGGCTGCGCATTTCGGATGGCGAAAACATCGCCTCGGCGGTGGCCAGCTGGGGCAGCTCGCAGGCGGCTGCCACGTCATCCGACAGCGCCTGTTCCAGAAACCGGTCGGCCGGAAAGAACGCCTCGTCCAGCCGGCGCGCATCCGGGCGGAAATGTTCGGCCGCCCGTTCGGCCAGCGACCTGTGCAGCCGGATGCGCGTCGCCGTCTCGGGACGCGGCATGTCGCCCAGCATCCGGGTCAGCGCCCAGCCGTAATTGTGGTGAAACTTCTCGGACCGGCCCTTGATCTGCGCGTGAAGATACTTGACCCGCAGCAGATCCTCGAGCGAGAGAGACTCGTTCTGATTGTCGGTCGGATCGACGGTGAAGGGCACGTCGCCCACCGCCGAGCGGATGAAGTCGGTCATCAGCGAGCCGTCGATCAGCGCGGTGCGCACGAAGGGACGCAGCACGAAATCCGCACCGAACACCTTGCGCCACTTGCGAAAGCGCGGCGCAAAGCGAAACACGTCATGGGCCAGGCAGGTCTGGAAGAACGATTCCATGTCACCCGACAGGATGCCGATCTTGGTGCGTTCGGCATAACCCGACACGAAGCGCTGCAGATGCGGGCGCACATAGGCGATGATGCGGATGCGGTCGAAGAGGCCGGCGAAATGCTCGTCGAGGATGCGGCGCAGGCCGGCGGGGTCGAAGCCCTCGAAGGACTCGGCCGAGATCACGCAGATCGGGGCATCGCTGGCAGCGATCTTCGCGGCGAGGCCGGCGATGACCTGCCGGCCCTTCTCGGCGGTCGGGCTGTTGCGGTCGCGCAGAACGGCGCGGAACAGCTGCGGCAGGTGGTTGTGGCTCAGCGAGGCCGTGTACAGCGGCTGCACGCCGCCGATGCGGACCAACCGGGTCGTAAAGGCGTGCTGGATCGTGGTGGTCCCGGTCTTGTGGTCGCCGATGTGGAAGATCAGCGTCCTGCCCTGATCCTGCGCCGCGCCGACAATCCGTGCGTCAGACAGTTCGCGATGTGCTTGCATGCCGGGAATCCTCTTGGCTCAGCGCGCTCCTAGCCCAATCGGGTTTGACAGACAACACAGCGGTGAGGCTGCCGGCCGGCTTGCGCGGCAGGCGGCCTTGACGCGCTCAGCTGCCGGTGATGTCGTCGAAGGCGCAGGCCGGGCCGCCCGCCACGAACCGCTCGAGGATGTCGGGCGTGAAGTTCATGCAGCGCAGGATGTCGTTCTCGCCCTCGCCATTCGCGTTTGCGCCGCGCTGGCGGGCGTGGAAGATGATGTCGACCAGCCGACCGCTGCGATCGAGCACCGGAAAGGGCCGCCCGACATGGGTGTAGTTGCGCGAACTGGGCGCGATGAAGGGGCGCACATCCGCGCCATCCGCGGTCAGCGTCTTGCGGCAGCCATGCGTCGGCGCAGAACAGGCCGCGACGAAGCCGCCGTAATTGCTTTCCGACCGATAGGCCCCCGCAGAATACAGGATCATGTGCTGCCCGCTGGGCGAGGCATAGCCCCAGCCGCCTTCGATCAGGCTGCCGTTTTCCTCCAGCCGCAGTTCGGACGGCATCGGCCGCGCCCGGTCCCAGCCTGCCTCGTCGCGGCCGGCATCGACCTGACGGCCGGGGCACAGCACGGGCGGCCCCTTGCGCCTCAGCACCAGGTCTTCGTCAAGCCGCTGAACCCTGATGCAGGTGATCCGGTCGGGATTGCCGGGCAGATCCTGCCGATCATCGATATAGACAAAGCGCCCGTCGCCGCTGTCGTAGATGTCGGCATTATAGCTGGACCGGATCATCGGGGTATTGTCGCGCATCCGCCAGTCCAGCGGAAAGCCGCCCCGGGTCCGGCGCGCATCGGCCTTCGGCACGAAGACATGGACGCTGCGGCCGCGCGCCTTCGGCGCGTCGCGGTTGAAATCCCCGGCCTGTTCCAGCGAGGTGATGAGCACGGTTCCACTGGCCGAGCGGTAGAGCTTCTTGCCCCAGCTGTGAAAGCCCGCCCGCCGCAACAGCCTCTGGCCGTCCGGCGAATAGAGCTGCAGGTCATAGGCCACGCCGTCCTCGGCATTGAACGCGCCGGGGGCGATATCGGGGTATTCGATCAGATTCGATCGCGTGCCCAGCAGGATGTAGGTTCCGCCATCGGCCGCGAACACGCTTGGGTCGCGCAGCCAGACATCGCCCTGGCCGCGCCAGACGACCGGGCCTCGCCCCTCGGCATGGCCGGGGCCTGCCGCGAACAGCGCCGACAGGGCGATTGCGGACAGGGCCACCAGAAGCGACCGGCAATAACAGACGCGCATCGAAGATACCTGTGAAAGACCTCGTCGGCGCCATTATGCACGCCGCCCCGCCGCGGTCGATCCCGATCGCGCCGCCGCGCCCCGTGCCGGCGGCGGGGCGCCGGAACCGCGCGCCGACCTCAGGGAATCAGCACCGTCGCGCCGCTTGTCTGGCGGTTCTCCAGCGCGGCATGTGCCTTGGCCACATCGGCAAGGGCGAATTCCTGGCGCGGGGTGGAGGTGATGTCACCGCGGGCCAAGGCCGCGAACATCTCGGACGCCCGGACGCGCAGCTCCTCCGGATCGGCGATGAAGTGAAACAGGCTGGGTCGCGTCGCCTTGGCCGACTTCGGCGCAAGATCGGACAGCTGGAAGCCCGTCACCGGACCCGCCGCCTGTCCGAAACAGACATAGCTGCCCCGGACCGCCAGCGATTGCAGCGAGCCTCGCCAGGTGGTGCCGGCCACGCCGTCATAGACAACGTCCACCCCGTGCCCTCCGGTGATATCGGCCACGCGGGCCACGAAATCCTCGCGGTCATAGTCAATCACATGCGCATAGCCGTGATCGCGCGCCAGGGCGCATTTCGCGGCGCCCCCCGCGGTGCCGATGGCCGTCACGCCCTTCGCCCGCAGCCACTGGCCCAGCAGCAGCCCGACACCGCCCGCCGCCGCATGGACCAGCGCCTGATCGCCCGGCCGCACCGCATGGCTGGAATGCAGCAGGTAATGCGCTGTCATGCCCTTCAGCATGACGGTCGCGGCCACCGCATCGCTGATCGCGTCGGGGATCGCGACGACCCGATCCGCCGGCACCACGCGGACCGAGGCATAGGCGCCCATCGGGATCGTGTAGGCCACCCGGTCGCCGACCGAAAGCCCCTCGACCCCCGGGCCGACCGCCTCGACCACGCCGGCTGCCTCGGAGCCCACGACGAGATCGCGGTCCACCGGCCAGGGATAGGTGCCACGCCGGTGGTAGATGTCGATGAAGTTCAGCCCGATCGCCGTCTGGCGAAGGCGCAGCTGGCCGGGACCGGGCGCATCCGGCGCGATCTCGCGGCGTTCGAAATTCTCGGGGCCGCCGGGCTGGGGCGTCACCATCGCGTAGTCGGTCATCGGATCGTCCTTTCAAAGCGGCGACAGAAGATGGCCGCCATCCGCCACAATGACCGATCCGGTCATGAAACTTCCAGCCCCCGATGCCAGCAGCAGCAGCGGGCCGTCCAGTTCCCCCGCCTGCCCCAGGCGGCGTTGCGGAATGCGCCGGATCATCGCCTGCCCGGCCTCGGCGGCAAAGAAATCGCGGTTGAGATCGGTTTCGACATAGCCGGGCGCCAGCGCGTTCACCCGGATGCGGTGCCGCGCCCATTCCAGCGCGTGCTGCCGGGTCATCTGGATCAGCGCGGCCTTGGAGGTCGCATAGGCGGACACGCCCGCGCCCTGCCGCAGCCCGAGGATCGAGGCGACGTTCACGATCGCGCCCGGCCGGCCGGCCTGCACCAGTCGCCGCACCACCGCGACCGAGGCGCGCCGCGCGCCCTCGACATTGACCGCGAAGACCCGCGCCCAGTCCTCGTCGTCCTGATCCAGCGCGGCGCCGGGCTGGGCGATGCCGCTGTTGTTGATGAGGATGTCGACCGGCCCTGCGGCCATCTGCTCGGCCTGCGCGACGGCCGCGGTGACGCTGTCACGGCTGGTCACATCCATCTCGACGGCATGGGCGACGGCACCCTCGGCCGAAAGACGGTCGCGCAGGTCCTGCAGCGCGTCGAGGCGGCGGGCGGCCAGCACCACGGCCGCACCCGAACCCGCCAGCACCTGCGCAAAGCGTCCGCCCAAGGACCCCGACGCGCCGGTGACCAGCGCGATACGCCCCTCGAGCGACAGGTTGCGGGCAAGATCAGGAAGCATCTCGGCTCTCCTCGCAGGGGGCGCGATCCTCGGGCGACAGCGCCACGGGGTCGGCGACGAAGGCGCGCAACCGCGCCGCGTGCAGCAACCGCCCGTGCAGGGCCGCGTCCCCGTCATGGCGGCCTGCGCGGATGGCGGCGACATCGGCCCCGATCGCGCCTTCGGCGGCCTGCAGGCGTGCAGACACCGCGATCGCGCGCCGCGCCGTCGCGATGGCGTTGGCAGCCAGCAGCGCCTGATAGCGCTGCTCTCCGGTGAGGGCCGCGGCCAGGTCCTCGCGCAGGACACGCGCGGTGTCGTCCAGAAGATCGAGGGCGGCGGGATCGGTCATCGAACCTCCATCCGGGGCGCGGTCATGTGCAGCAGGTCAAGTTCCAGCGTGTCGGCGATGCGCCCGGTCAGCGCCAGGTGCAACGACCGCTCTTCGCCGCTGGCGTGGCGGTGACCCTGCTGAAGCGCGATCACGGCCCAGCGCAGATGCGCCATCAGTTCCCACCAGGCGACGCGGGCCGGATCGATGTCCTGCCCGCCCTCGTCGATGTAGCCGGCGTAGAAATCGGCCCGGTCGCCGATGCCGCCGGCCTCGCGGTCGGGGCGGGAAAAGCGCCAGCACCGGGCGCAGAACCAGCCCAGGTCTGACATGGGGTCGGACCATGCCGCGAATTCCCAATCGAGGATCGCAGTCAGTCCGCGGGCGTCCACGAGGAAGTTTCCGGTGCGATAATCCTGATGCGTCAGGGTGATCCCGCCGGGGGGCGGGGCGTCGCGCTGGGCCCGGCGCAGCGCCCATTCGAGGCCGGGGCGCGGCGTGCCGAGGGCATCCAGCCAGTCGCGGCACAACGCGACCGCGGCGGCGGCCGGATCGGCGGGCCGGTCGCCGAGGATCGCGTCCAGCCGCGGATCGGGGCGGATCGCGTGGATCCGCGCCAGTTGCCGGCCCAGTTCGCGGCACAGTGCGGCCCGATCGCCACCCAGTTGCGCATCGCGCACCAGCCGGGGGCCATAGCCGGTGCCGGGCACCAGAGCCATCAGCGCGAAGGGCGCGCCGATCACCTGCGGGTCCGCGCAGAAGCCCAGCGGTGTGGGCACCTTGACGCCGGCCTCATGGGCGGCGCGGATCAGCGCGTATTCCTGCGCACGCGACCGGCTTGCGGCGATGGTCGCGGGCGCGTCGCGACGAATGACGCAGCGGCGCGGCCCGGCCCCGCCGTCAAGCCCGGCATCGATCGTGACCGACCAGTTTTCCTGGATGGCGCCGCCCGACAGCTTCTCGGCGGCGATCACGCGCGCGGCGGGCGCGTTCAGGACCCCGGCAAGCCAGGCGTCGAGATGCGGATTTTCGGTCAGCTGCGTCACGCGCCCCAACTCCAGAAGGCGTCGCCCTCGCGGCCATAGGCATCGGCCAGCACCATGCGATGGACCTCCGAGGCACCGTCCACCAGCCGCGCCTGCCGGGCATAGCGGTAGATCCACTCCAGCACCGTGTCGCGGCTGTAGCCGCGCGCGCCGTTCAACTGGATCGCCATGTCGGCGGCCTGGTGCAGCGTGTCGGCGACATGGATCTTGGCCATCGATACCTCCTTGCGGGCAAAGCTTCCCTGGTCCAGCGCCCAGGCGGCGTTCATCGTCAGCAGCCGCCCGATCTGGATGTTCAGCGCCACCCCGCCCAGCAACAGCCGAACGGATTCGCGATCGGCCAGCCTGACGCCGAAGCCCTCGCGCCGGGCGATGTAGGACTGCGCCTCGCTCATCGCGCGCTTGGCAAGGCCCAGCCAGCGCATGCAATGGGTGAGCCGGGCTGTACCGAGGCGGATCTGCGTGACCTTCAGCCCTTCGCCCACGCCCATCAGCCGCGCGCTGTCGGGGATCTCGAGGCCGTCGAAGGCCAGTTCGCAATGGCCGCCATGCTCCTCGGGGCCCATGATCGGGATGCGGCGCAGGATCTGCCAGCCGGGCTGGTCGCGGTGGAACAGGAAGGCGGTGAGGTGGCGGCGGCGCTCGTCGGGGTTCGGGTCGGTGCGGGCGATCAGGATGAAGTGGTCGGCCGCGGCCGCGCCGGTGATGAACCACTTGCGCCCGTGGATACGCCAGATGTCGCCGTCGCGGGTCGCGGTGGTGCGGATCATGCCGGGGTCCGAGCCGCCGCCGGGATGCGGCTCGGTCATCACGAAGGCCGACCTCGCGCGGCCCTCGACGATGGGAGCAAGCCAGCGGACCTGCTGATCTGGAGTCGCTATGCGGGCCAGCACGTCCATGTTGCCATCATCGGGCGCGGCGCAGTTGAACACGACCGGCCCGAAGATCGAGCGGTTCGCCTCTTCATACATCACCGCGCGGCCGACCACCGACAACCCCATGCCGCCCATCTCTCGCGGCACCTGCGGCGAGAACAGCCCCGACCCCCGCGCCTTGTCGCGCAGCAGCGTCAGCGGGCCGTCGGCGATGTTGTCATGTTCGTCCCAGTTCGCGCGGTCGGCCTCGACCGGCAGCACATGCGCCTCGACGAAGTCGCGAGTGCGGCGGCGGATCTCCTCATGCGCGGGCGACAGCGTGAAATCGACCATCACAGGCCCCGCCTCGCGCGTTCGGCATCGTCCCAGGCGGTCAGCGGCTGGTAGTCTGGCACGAAGCCCAGCCCCTTGCGCGCATCCGAGGAGACCGCATCCTGCGAGGTCACCACATCGACAAGTGCGGGCGCATGGTCGATGGCACGGCGGATGGCGCCGACCAGATCGGCGGGATCGTCGACCCGCTCTCCATGCAGGCCCAGGGCGCGGGCCATGCCGGCATAGTCGGAATGGCGCAGCGTGGTGCCCACGACCCGGCCGCCGTAATTGTATTCCTGATCATAGCGTTCGATGTTCCACGCCGCGTTGTTCGACACGATCACCACGATCCGCGCACCGTGGCGCAGCGCGGTGTCGATCTCCATCGCGTTCAGCCCGAAGGCCCCGTCGCCCGTGACGGCGATGACCTGCCGGTCCGGGCATGCCAGCGCCGCGGCGTTGGCATAGGGCACCGCGACGCCGAGGCAACCGAAGGCGCCGGCATCCAGATAGCTGCGCGCCTCAAGCCCCACGCGCGCAAAGCTCAGCAGATCTCCGCCATCGGCGACGGCGATGTAGTCGGCCGGCGCGACCTGTTTCAGCGCCTCGAAGATCGCGGCGGGATGGATGCGCCCGTCCTGCCCGCGCTGCGGCACCGGCCGGTCCTCGCGTGGCGCTTGAGCCCGGAATGCCCATCATGACCGAGGTGAAGGTGTCGCCGGTCGGGATGACCGCGACCATGCCGATCAGCATGCCAAGCGCCGAGGCTGGGTCCATCCCGTAGAGGAACGGCAGCAGGATCGACATGCCCGCGATGCCGCCAAGGCCGGGCAGGATGCCCACGACCAGCCCGACGACGACACCGAGGACAAGAAAGACGAGATGGCCGCCGGACATGACCTGTCCCAGCGCCGCAAGGGCAATATCGAACATTTTGATTTCCTCCCGGAGCGATGGGGCGGGGCGCATCGCCCCGCCTGCCACCTCACATCCGCACGTTGTAATCTTCCGAAAGCCAGTTGGTCAGGAACTCGCGGACACCGGGATCCAGCGTCAGCGCCTCCTTCAGCGCGGCGTCCGCATCCGGGCCGACAAGCTGCTCGTAGACGCCCAGCTCGTCGCCCGCCCGCTGGCGGAAGTCCGGCGCATCGACGATGGCCCGTGCCGCATCGCCATAGGCCGCGATGACCTCGGCCGGCGCATCCTTGGGCAGCACCACCATCTTCTGCAGCGAGAAGCCGGCCAGCATCAGGGCCTTCCACGCCTCGAAGGCCTCTCCCTCGGGCGTGGCGCCGGTGGCCTGCTCGAAGAACTCGACGAAGGTCGGCAATTCGGGGAACGAGGGATCGCGGATGACCTTGCCCTCGGCGTCGACCACGCCCAGCGAGAACAGCGCCACGGCCTTGCCACCATCGACCAGCGGCTTGACGCTGCTGATGAAGGCCGAACTGGTCTGGAAGTCGATGCCCGCCTCGCCCCGCTCGAAGGCCAGGCGGCCCGCGCCCCGGCTTTCCATGCCGAAGACCGGCTTGATGTTCAGCCCCAGCATCTTGAAGCCCAGCAGCACCGGCATTTCCAGCGCCGTCGCGCCCTGACTGGCAAAGCGGATCTCCTCGGCGCGCAGCTTCTCGATATCCTGCGGGCCGGTGACGCCGTATTTCGGGTCGATATAGACGACCCCGCCGGTCGGCGATGCCAGCACCGCCGTCCAGTCGGCATAGTCATAGCGCACCCGCGGATCGCCCAGGATCGCCGGGTATTGCGTCGAGGCCGATGTGCCCAGGATCGACAGACCGTCATGGCTGGCCCGCATGGCGAACTGGTTCGCCCCCGAGATCGAGCCGCCTCCCGGTACGTTCAGCACGACCACCGTCGGCTTGCCGGGCAGCGCCTCGGACAGCTGCGGCGCGAAGAACCGCGCCCAGACATCGGTGCCGCCACCGACGCCGAAGGGCACCGTCCATTCGATCGTCTCACCGGCGAAGTCCTGCGCGCCCGACGCGACGGGCATCGCAAGCGCGGCCGCGGCCCCCAGCAGCATCCACCTGATGCCCGACCTGTTCAGCATTCTCATCATGTTTCCTCCTCCTTGGCTATTGGTCATGCGACCTTGTCGCGGACATGCACGAAGCCTTCGAAAAGCCTGCGTGCGGTTCTGATGACCGCGACACGGCGGATCTCGCCGGTGTCGGGGTCCTGTTCGATCTCGACCGGGGTGCGGCCGGACGGGTGTTCGATGACCAGCATCCTGCGGCCCCGCGCATCCGGTGCGGGCAACACCGCCAGATCATGCGCGACCGTGCCTTCGGTGCAGCAGGCCGCCGCGATGCAGACCGCGCCGGTGATGGCCACCGCCGTGTGGCAGGAATGCGGCATGAAATAGCGCGCGTCGATCGTGGCGCCGTCCGTCGGGCGTGACAGCAGGATGGGCTTCGGGATCACCATGTCGCCCACGTCGCCGAGCCCCATCAGTTGGCCCGATGTCAGCCGCAGCGCCTCGAGCCGGGCCATGAAGAGGCGGTCGGCATCAAGATCGGCCGGGGCCTCGCGCCCGGACTTGCCAAGGCTGTCGGCGGCAACCAGCACCGCGGCCACCGCCATGTCGAAATGCGTGACCGGAACGCCCTGCACCTCATCGCGCAGCGCGCCGGTCGGCAGCAGCCTGCCCGTCTTCGAGCCCGCGGCGTCCAGAAACGCCAGCCGCACCGGCGCCGCCGTGCCCGGCACGCCGGCGATGGCGGTATCGCCCTCATAGCTGACCGCACCATCGGGCGTCTGCACGGTCGCCTCGATCCGCTTGCCGGTATTGACGTTCAGGATCGTGAGGCGCGTTTCCGGGTCGCCCGCAGCGACCAGACCTTGCTCGATGGCAAAGGGTCCCACGGCGGCCAGCATGTTGCCACAATTCGGCGCTGTATCGACCAGCGCCCGGTCGACATTCACCTGGGCGAACAGGTATTCGATGTCGGTCCCCTGCTGCCGGCCGGGCCCGACGATGGCGACCTTGCTGGTCAGGGGATTCCCCCCGCCGATCCCGTCAATCTGCAGCGGATGGCCCGACCCCATCGCGGCGAACAGGATGGCGTCACGCGCCGCGGGATCCTGCGGCAGGTCTGACGACAGGAAGAACGGTCCGCGTGACGTGCCGCCACGCATGAGGACGCATGGAATTCTGGACATGATGCTGTTTTTCCTCCGCCGGGGCGTCGATGGGCTCCGATGGAAAAACCTTGCCATGGCCGGCTGCCATGTGTGAAATGCAATTATCTGAATGACAATTTCGTATGGCACATGAATATCGACCTCGAGGATCTCAAGGCCTTCGTTGCCACGGCCGAGATGCAAAGCTTTCGCGCTGCTGCCGAGATGATCCACCTGTCCCAGCCGGCCCTGACCCGGCGGATCCAGAAGCTGGAGACGACACTGGGCGTCGCGCTGCTCGAACGCACGACCCGCCGCGTGTCGCTGACGGCGGTCGGGCGTGATTTCCTGCCTCGTGCCCGGCGTCTGCTGGACGACCTGGAAACCTCGCTTCTGTCGGTGCGCGAGATTGCCGAACGCCGGTCGGGGCTGGTCAGCATCGCCTGCATTCCGACCGCCGCCTATTATTTCCTTCCCGACGTGATCGGCGAGTTCACGAAGGAATACCCCTTGATCCGCTTTCGCATCGTCGATGCGGGGGCAAACGAGGTGCTGCAAAGCGTCATCAACCGCGAGGTGGATTTCGGCATCACCCTTCTTGGCACCGAAGCGCCCGAAGTCTCGTTCGAGCCGCTGATCGAAGAACCGTTCCATCTGGCGTGCCGCCGCGACCACCCCCTGTCGCGACGGGCCGAGGTGACCTGGGCCGAACTGGCCGACCACCGCTTCATCACCGTCGGGCGGGCCAGCGGAAACCGCCTCATCATGGATCTTGCCTTGGCTGGTGCCACGGTCCGGCCCCGACCGTTCTACGAGGTGCAGCACCTGTCGACATCGCTGGGCCTGGTCGAGGCCGGCCTGGGCGTCGCCGCGCTGCCGCGCATGTCCCTGCCCGCCGCCCCCCACCCGCTGATCGCCGCCGTCGCGCTGAAGGACCCCACCGTCACCCGCACTGTCGGCGTCGTGCGCGTCCCCGCGGCCAAGGCCCCGCCCGCCGCCGAACAGTTCTACAGGATGCTGCTGTCACGCTGGCAGAATGCCGATCCACCCGGCGCCTGAGCAGCGCCGCGCGCGCCCGGGATGCGCCGTCCCGACGGCCGATCTGCCCTTGGGTCTCGCGGAGGGATCCGATGTGCCCGGTTCATCGGCCCGGTTCCGCCCGAGCAAGCGTCAAGCGGCCCCGCGGGCCGTTTGAGCGAGGTCGCGCGTGGAGGGCGCCGGGGTGGCCATCGGCAACCAGTCGCGGCGCGTCGCCGCGATCTTGGGGGACGGCGACCACGACATCCGATACGAGATCGTCCGCCGCCCCAGGACGACACCCGAGATCGCCGTCGAGCCGGATGTTTCGGTGGTGATCGCTGCGCCGCAGGACGCGACGTTGGTGGTCATGGAAGCTGACCTGCGGAAGCGGGCAGCGCTGGTGACGACGCCGCAACGGTCCGTCTGCCGGTTCCTGCCGCCGACGTCCGAAGGCTGGTTCGTCGCCGGACGGGCGCATCTCTGCCTCGGAGGTCAAGACCGCCTGAAGGTCGCCTCGCACCTCCAGGACAGCATGAATGTGACCCGCGGCTTCATCGTCGTGCAGACCCATCGGCCGACCAGGCCCGAGGGAACGCGCGACCTGGTCGAGGCATGGCACCGGGATCGTGCCCATATCGTGTTCCCGGACCGGATCGAGTGCTGTCTGGGGCACTTCACGGACCCCGAGGCTTTCCGGCCTGACGGCATGAAACCTGCCAAGACTGCCCGTTGCTGATCAACGCCAACGCCAGCGGGCTGGTGCCCTGAAGTCAGGTCCGGCGCCCGTACACACGGCCGGAAACCGCATCGCGCCAGATGGCAACCAGAGACTCGCGCTATTTTGGGCGGCTACATGGCTTGCGATTTCAAAGTTCTAAGAGGGATCGCGCCTCGGATGTCGCGGGCACCACGCCACAATATGTGACGATAAAACCTTTTAGTAAAAATGGCTTATCTAGTGGCGGAGGCGGTGGGATTCGAACCCACGGAACCCTTTCAGGCTCAACGGTTTTCAAGACCGGCGCATTCAACCGCTCTGCCACGCCTCCGAATGTCCCGCACTAGCGAGAAGGCCAGAACTGTGCAAGAGTCGCGGAAAGCTGTGTTCC
>NZ_JAVAMQ010000070.1 GCF_030732095.1 Paracoccus spongiarum
CTAGGTCATGTTGACAAATGGCGGAGCCAGAGACGGATCGAGGTGATGTCGATGAAGCCCAGGAAACTCTCGGCGGTCTTGTCGTAACGTGTCGCGACGCGGCGGGCGTTCTTCAGCTTGTTGAAACACCGCTCGACGAGGTTGCGCAGCCGGTAGAGGGTGCGATCCACGGCGACGCGCAGCTTGCGTGTCTTGCGCATCGGGATCACCGGCACGACGTTCCGCGCATCCATGGTTTTGCGAACCTTGTCAGAGTCATAGCCGCGATCGGCCAGCAGGACGCAAGGCTCGGGCAGGTTGTCGTCCATGACCAGGTCGAAGCCCAGATAGTCGGATGTCTGCCCCGGTGTGATGTCTGACCTCATGGGGAGGCCGGCACCGTTGACGCGGAGGTGGATCTTGGTCGTGAAGCCACCGCGCGAACGGCCGAGACCTTGTCGCGGAGTCCCCCTTTAGCGCCCGCTGCCTGATGATGGGCGCGGACCACTGTGCTGTCGATCATCTGGAGCGCGTCCGGGACCAGCCCGCTCTCGTTCAGGGCCTCCAGTATCCCTTCCCAGAGCCCGGCCAGCGTCCAGCGCCGGAACTGGCGATAGACCGATGACCACTTGCCGAACTCCTCGGGCAAGTCACGCCACGGCGACCCCGTTCGCGCGACCCAGAAAATTCCATCCAGAATAACACGATGGTTCGTGGGCTTCCGCCCGTTCGGGGCTCGGATCGCCAGAATGAAGCGCTCGTGAAAGGCCCATTCCTCGTCCGACATCAGGTCTCGTGCCAAACTGGTCTCCATCGCAGATACCAGCTTGAATCACGTTCAGAGCGCCCTGTGAATCCCTTTTGTCAACACGGCCTAGGT
>NZ_JAVAMQ010000071.1 GCF_030732095.1 Paracoccus spongiarum
TAGGCTGTGTTGACAAAAGGGATTCACAGGGCGGTCTGATCGTGATTCAAGCTGGTATCTGCGATGGAGACCAGCTTGGCACGAGACCTGATGTCGGACGAGGAATGGGCCTTCCACGAGCGCTTCATTCTGGCCGTCCGAGCCCCTAACGGGCGCAAACCCACGAACCACCGCCTTGTTCTGGATGGGATTTTCTGGATCGCGCGGACGGGCTCTCCCTGGCGCGACCTGCCGGAAGAGTTCGGGAAGTGGTCCAGCGTCTACCGTCAGTTCCGGCGCTGGACCCTGGCGGGGCTGTGGGAGCAGATCCTAGAGGTCCTGAACGAAAGTCGGGTCGCGCCGGATGGGCTCCAGATGATCGACAGCACCGTAGTCCGCGCCCATCATCAGGCAGCGGGCGCTAAAGGGGGACTCCGCGACAGGGTCTTGGCCGTTCGCGCGGTGGCTTCACGACCAAGATCCACCTCCGCGTCAATGGTGCCGGCCTGCCCATGAGATCGGACATCACACCGGGACAGACCTCGGACTATCTGGGCTTCGATCTGGTCATGGACGACAACCTGCCCGAGCCCCGCGTCCTGCTGGCGGATCGTGGCTATGACGCTGACAGAGTTCGCAAAACCATGGAGGATCGAAACGTCGTGCCAGTGATCCCGATGCGGAAATCCCGTAAGCTGCGCGTGGCCATCGACCGCAAGCTCTACCGGCTCCGCAACCTGGTCGAGCGGTGCTTCAACAAACTGAAGAACGCCCGCCGCGTCGCTACCCGTTACGACAAGACCGCAGAAAGCTTCCTCGGTTTCATCGACATCACATCAATCCGCCTCTGGCTCCGCCATTTGTCAACATG
>NZ_JAVAMQ010000072.1 GCF_030732095.1 Paracoccus spongiarum
CAGGACTTCGGTAACGGGGTCGTCTCAGTCAAGCCATTTCACGCATGCGCGGTCGTCCGCGAATTGGCGGTTTCAGGTTTGTTATGATCGTCGCACGTCTGGCACAGCCAACTTCGTCTGAGGTCACCTGGGTGCATGCTTCGGTCCGTGGTCGGCGCGCAGGCCGCCAACATGATGCTGGTTCAATGCAGGTCCGATGTGCCCATCTCATTGGCGTGCTCGATGTGGTTCGGCAACAGTCCTGACCACGACATCATCGGAACCGCGTCCCATGGGGACCTGGAAGGCCTGCGGTCAGGCAGGCGACGGTGAAGCGCTTGGCCGATCAGGCTGCTTGCGGAACCTCAATCTCGGATCGGAAGGTTGTGCCGTCAGTCCATATCCGGTGCAGGATCACGCTGATGCGCCGGGCAAGGGCGACCATGGCCCGTTTTGCGCCACGACGGCGCGCGACCTGCACTGCCCATGTTCTCAGCCACGTCGAGCGACCACGATGCATCATGACCGTCGCCGCCTGGCACAGCGCACGCCGCAGGTTGACGTCCCCTGCTTTGGTGATCCCGCCGGAGATGTCGCGTTCGCCTGACTGGTTGCGTGAAGGCGTGAGGCCGACCCATGGCCCGACCTTCTTCGACGACGTGAACCGCGAGGGGTCATCAACTGCGGAACGGTAGGTCAGCGCCACGACCGCGCCCACGCCCGGCATCGACATCAGACGGCGACAGACAGGGTCGTCTTGCGCCAACTGACGGACCCGGCGTTCCAATCCTGCAAGCTCCTGTCGAAGGGATGCCCGCGCTCGCAGCATCGGCTCGGTCGCGGCGAACAGCATC
>NZ_JAVAMQ010000073.1 GCF_030732095.1 Paracoccus spongiarum
GTGGCCATTCGCAGCCCGCATCTCTGAAAAACGCTTTAGCGCCGGCTTATCGAACTCACGCAAATCTTTCCAAATTCCACAATCGGCCAATGGCTTCCACATAAGAACCAAGTAGCGGGCATCAAACTCTCTCGGCATTATGCAAAACTCATTCAAATCGGATGATGATATCTCGCATTCGTGCTCATAAACTTCAGCAAGACCACCGCCATCCGCAACTGAGAATATAGTCCTATTTCCCAAAATATCAGCTTCGTGAGGGAAGCGACTCCAGGCTATTGCGTAAACTTGAAGTGGCTCAGATGACCACGGTACAATTATCTTCATTTTAGACCGCTATTGTTTACAATTTTGAGGTCAAACGCCCTGCCTGGCTGTAAGGTTTGATTTACCTGATAATGAACAGTAATGTTGCCCTGTGAGGTGCGAGATGTATACTCCATTTTTTGCCAACCGTTATTATAATTGAAGGCGGGGTCGTTGTTAAGACCAAGCAAGGGTCTGCCTATATTGGGATCTGCCGTGCTGTGACCCCCGATGCTCATCCGGCTGAGGCCAGAGTCGGCGGTTGAATGTGGCGCGGTTGCGCCGACGGAGCAATGGGCGATCTGCGTAGCGGCTCAGATGCGCGAAGCTGATCGCCCATTGCGGTGAGTTGGGCGGCAAAGGCCGCCGGGGCTTGGTAGCCGAGGGCGGAATGGGGTCGCTCGGTGTTGTAGGTGTGGGTCCAGCGGGCCACGGGGTCACGTCCGTCAAGGTGGTGTAATTTCGCGGATGGCCTGAGGTCATGATCAAGCGGCTTTCGTTGTGATGCTGAGAATGGGGTCGATT
>NZ_JAVAMQ010000074.1 GCF_030732095.1 Paracoccus spongiarum
GAAGAACTGCCCGCCATTCGCGCTGATGGTCGAGCCTGTGATGAAGCCCGCATCGTCGGAGGCGAGGAAGACGACGCAGCGGGCGATTTCCTCGGGTTCGCCGAGGCGGCCGACCGGGATCTGCGGGATGATGCGCTCGTTCAGGACCTTCTCGTCGATGGCGCGGACCATCTCGGTGCCGATATAGCCGGGGCAGATCGCGTTGACGGTGATGCCGGCGCGGGCGCCCTCCTGGGCCAGCGCCTTGGTGAAGCCCAGATCGCCGGCCTTGGCGGCGGAGTAGTTCGCCTGGCCGGCCTGGCCCTTCTGGCCGTTGATCGAGCTGATGTTGATGATCCGCCCGAACTTGCGGTCGCGCATCCCGCCCCAGGCCGGGTGGGTCATGTTGAACAGCCCGGTCAGGTTGGTGTCGATGACCTCCTTCCACTGCTGCGGGGTCATCTTGTGGAACATCGAATCGCGGGTGATGCCGGCATTGTTGACCAGCACGGCGACCGGTCCCAGATCCGCCTCGACCTGGGCGATGCCGGCGGCGCAGGCGTCGTAATCGGCCACCGACCATTTGTAGGTCCTGATCCCGGTCTCGTCGGTGAAGGCCTTCGCCGCCTCGTCATTGCCGGCGTAATTCGCCGCCACCGTATAGCCCGCCTCCTTCAGCGCCTTGGAAATCGCCGCGCCGATCCCGCGCGAGCCCCCCGTCACCAGTGCAACTTTCGACATGGTTCCCCCTTCTCCTGCGTAAATGTCGTTCAAATCCCGCTATCCGACCGGGTGCCGGCGCATCAGCCTTGCGCGCC
>NZ_JAVAMQ010000075.1 GCF_030732095.1 Paracoccus spongiarum
GGCGGCCGAATCCGGGTGTTGCTGTCGTCGATCAGCGTTCGAGGCACATGGCCACGCCCATGCCGCCGCCGATGCACAGCGTCGCAAGGCCCTTGGCGGCATCGCGGCGCTTCATCTCGAACAGCAGCGTGTTCAGGACCCGGCAGCCCGAGGCGCCGATCGGATGGCCGATGGCAATGGCGCCACCATTGACGTTCACGATGGCGGGGTCCCAGCCCATGTCCTTGTTGACCGCGCAGGCCTGCGCCGCAAAGGCCTCGTTCGCCTCGACGAGATCGAGATCCCCGACCGACCAGCCGGCCTTTTCCAGCGCCTTGCGGCTGGCCGGGATCGGGCCGGTGCCCATGATCGCCGGGTCGAGGCCGGCGGTCGCATACGAGGCGATGCGGGCCAGCGGCGTCAGCCCGCGGCGGGCGGCCTCTTCCTCGGTCATCACCATCACTGCGGCGGCACCGTCATTCAGGCCAGAGGCATTGGCCGCTGTCACCGAGCCGTCCTTGGTGAAGGCCGGGCGCAGCTTCTGCATGGCGTCGAGCGTGGCGCCGTGGCGGATGTATTCGTCCTTGTCCACGACCGTGTCGCCCTTGCGGGTCTTGACCGTGTAGCCCACGATCTCGTCGTCGAAACGGCCTTCCTTCTGCGCCGCCTCGGCCTTGTTCTGCGAGGCGACCGCGAATTCGTCCTGCTGGTCGCGGCTGATCTGCCATTTCTGCGCGACGTTCTCGGCGGTCTGGCCCATGTGGTAGCCGTTGAAGGCGTCCCACAGCCCGTCGCGGATCATCGTGTCGAT
>NZ_JAVAMQ010000076.1 GCF_030732095.1 Paracoccus spongiarum
AGGAAACGCTGGCCGGGGTCCAGAATCAGCCCGGGCGTTCCGTTGCCGTTGATCAGCCCGAAAACAGTGGCGGCGCGGCCATCGATGTCAAGCGTGCGCGTCGTTGCCTGCAATGCCAGCGCGGCTGGCTGCGCAAAGCCCGCGCGCGGGATGACAAAAGCTGCGGCCATGGCAGCGGATGCGGTCAGAAAGCCGCGGCGATTCAGCGTGCATGTCATATGAGTAATCCATCAAACCCCGTGGGGCGAACAATGTTCGGCACCTTGAACAGGTGCGGCAAATCAGGTGTTCAGATGGATTTCGGAGGGCGGTATCCGGGGCCGACCAGACGGCCCTCACGTGTCACCGCTATAGAGTGCCATTTCAGCGAATGCTCGGTCTCAACAGGCGCAAGTTGCGCGGCAGCAAGCCAGGGCGTAGGTGTGCCGACACATACAATCGCACAGGCATCGGTCATATCGTGCCGAGAAGGCTCTCCCGAATAACCGTGCTCATGCCCGGCTGTGTCGCCGGGATGGCTGATCGAAGCGACAACGTGATCGGTCGGCAGTCCGGCTGGGCCAGCACTTTGCCCATGCTGCGTCGCGCCCGCCAACACGAGCAGGACAACAAGCAGAGAACATATCGCGCGGCACATCAAGTGGTTGAGTTGGAACCTATGAAACTAGCTTGACAATAAGCAGGACAGGCTCTCGTTGCAATTCACGGAGTAATCAACAGAGGGTGTAGGTTTTTCCCTTCTGAGCCATTGACCGGCAGCCCTCCCCC
>NZ_JAVAMQ010000077.1 GCF_030732095.1 Paracoccus spongiarum
GCGCCGGGCATCCAATCCGGTGTCATGCCGGCCCGGGCCAGTTCGGCGATGCGGATCGCCATGCGCAAGCCACCGAGTGAGGTTGGCAGTCCGGCGACACAAGCCGCGATGACTTCGGCGTCCTGGTGGGTGGAACTGTCTGGCTTGTACCTTCCGCCATCGATGCGGCAGCCCAGCGCGGCGCGTTGCATCAGCATGTATTCGAGGCCGAAGCCGAGACCTTCGCTGCGTTCGGGGTCGGGCGGCCCGGGCAGTTCCAGCCGGGCCTTCTCCATGCGAAAGGCCCATTCCAGCACCTGCTGGACGCCCAGCGCGCGTTTGGTTCGGGTGCCTGTGGTGCTGCGGTTCGGGAAGCGGGAATGGATGCTCATGCCACGCCCCGTTCTCGCAGCCGCTCGGTCGTGACCAGGCCGCGTTCCAGCATGGCATTGCGCACGGTGTTCGAGATGGCATTGGAGGGCAGATAGCCATCCCCGTTCACCAGCCCGGCATAGAAATCCGCGATCTCGTCCATGCTGGCACGTCGCGCGTCGGCAGGCTTGTTGCCGCGCTTGCTCCGCTTGTCGCCGTCAGCGGGCTTCCTCGCCTCGGCGCTCCGTGCCGCCCGTTCCATGGCCCTGTCCAGTGCTCTCGGGCCGTCCGGCGGATTGGGATGCGTGCTGCGGCTGTCGCGGGCCACCGCGACGATCCGGTCCTCGGTCAGGCCGAGATCGGTAATCCAGCGACGGACATGTTCGCGGGG
>NZ_JAVAMQ010000078.1 GCF_030732095.1 Paracoccus spongiarum
GTGGTGTAATTTCTGCGCCTTCATCGGTGTAATCCCGGGTGGCCATCGAGGTGTATGGTCGAGGTGGAGTTTCGACGCTTCAACCACGAACCTTACGGAGACCCCGATGACCAAATCCAACATGGACCTGTCCGAGCTTCTGGCCAAGCATGATCAGGGCGACTTTCTGCGCGGCATTGCCGAAGCCGTCCTTCAACTGATCATGGAGAGCGATGTCGACGGGCTGATCGGCGCCGGACGGCATGAACGCAGCGGTGAGCGCACGACTTGGCGGAACGGGTATCGAGAGCGCGCTCTCGATACCCGTTTGGGCACCTTGAACCTGCGGGTGCCGAAGCTCAGGCAGGGCAGTTACTTTCCCGGCTTCCTGGAGGCGCGCAAAACCTCGGAGCAGGCGCTGGTCGCGGTGATCCAGGAAGCCTGGATCGGTGGCGTCTCGACCCGCCGCGTGGACGAGCTGGTGCAGGCCATGGGGCTATCGGGCATCTCCAAGAGCACGGTATCGAAGCTGTGCAAGGATATCGACGAGCGGGTCGGCGAGTTCCTGAACCGACCGCTGACCGGCGATTGGCCCTATCTCTGGCTGGACGCTAGCTACCTGAAGGTGCGCCAGGGCGGCCGCATCGTGCCGGTCGCAGCGATAATCGCCGTGGCAGCCAACACCGAGGGGCGCAGAGAAATCATCGGCCTGGGCATTGGTCCGTCCGAAGCCGAA
>NZ_JAVAMQ010000079.1 GCF_030732095.1 Paracoccus spongiarum
GCGTGCCATGATCTCGTGAAATGCCCGCGCGGCAAAATCCTTCAGCCAACGAAGACCAGGATCAGTCACGGCAGGTTCTTCGTCACCAGGGTGCGAGACTGTGCCGGGTGCGATCTCGCGGCTCTGTGTCTTTCACCGTCGCGAAAGACCCGGGCAGTCGTGATTGTTCATGATTATCCGGCCCTGCTGCGGGCGCGCCGGCGACGGGAGCGGTGGGGCGAGAAAGAGAACCGGCTCTATCGGCGCCACCGCTGGCGCTCGGAAGGCTTCCACGGCGAGGCAAAGACCTGGCACGGCCTCGCCCGTGCGGTGAGGCGCGGGCTCGAGAACATGCGCATTCAGGCCTTCCTCACTGCTGCGGCCGTGAACCTGAAGCGGTTAGCGGCCGCATTCTTCGCGCTTTTGCTGCCTTTCTGGGCGGCCAAGCGCCGGGGAGAGCTGTTCTCACCCTCTTCTGCCCTTCTGCGCTACCTGCAAAGGAGGCTGGCGGCATCATTGCTCCACCCGATGACGAACGGCATCGGCAGCGTTCCGTAGGACTTCTTCAACAGCCCCACACGGCACCTTTGCCAGGTGGCTTCGAACACCCGGGCGATGGCGGCCTTGAGGCCGGTGTGGGCGTCGCTGATCACCAGCCTGACGCCACCCAGACCGCGGGCGCGCAGGGACCGCAGGAACTCGGTCCAGAAGGT
>NZ_JAVAMQ010000008.1 GCF_030732095.1 Paracoccus spongiarum
CGGACGGAGAGGATGCGGCAGCAAGGACAGCGGCAGTGGTCATGAAATGGCCTTCCTTCGATCAGGTTGCGCGGCTGCCCCCTTCGGCCATTCCGGCCGGGACCCGGCGGATGAAGCACGTTCTGCCCCCCATGCGGGCGGCACGAAACGGTCCCTCCTCACCCGCAATCACCGGCTGGATGCGCAGCCTCCCCCTGCGCCCCCTGAGATGCTTGCGCCAATGCGCTGCATCCGATGCTACAGGCTGTTTGCCGCGATGTGCAATCATGAAGAAATCCCGGCCTCACCCGGCCTCGAAGCGGGCGCGCAGATGGTCGCGGGCCAGCGCCACCGCCTCGGCCATGCCGGCGCCGCGGCCCACATGCACCGCGATCGCGCTGGCCAGGTGGCAGCCGGTCCCCCGCAACGTGCGGGCAAGCCGGGGTGCCCGCATCGCCACGGGGTCATGGCCGCCGCGATAAAGACGATCCTCGCAGATGGCGGGCGTGTCGCGGTGGCCGCCCTTCACAAGGACGGCGCCGCATCCCGCGTCCAGCAGCCCCTGCACCACAAGATCCTCGGCCGCGCCGGACGGCAGACCCAGCGCGCCGCCGATCGCCGCCAGTTCCGGGATGTTGGGTGTCAGCAGCGCGGCGCGCGGCACCAGCAGCGCCAGCAGCGCGGCCAGCCCGTCCGGTTTCAGCAACACCCCGCCCGAACTGGCACGCAGCACGGGGTCGAGGACCATCGGAACACCGGGCGGCAAGGCGGATGCGACGGCGGCCACGGTCGCGGCGGTGGCCAGCATGCCGATCTTGACGGTGGCCAGCCCCTCTTGCGCGGCGAGGCCGATCTGCGCCGCGACGGTGCCCGGCGGCACCGGATGGACGGCCGCGACCCCGCCGGTGCCCTGCGCCGTCACAGCCGTCGCCGCGACACGGGCGGGCTGGTCCAGCACCGCCGCCGTCGCGGCATCCCGCAGAAGGCCCGCCCCGCCGCTGGAATCAAGCCCGCCAACGAAAAGGACCGGCCGGATCACGGGCACAGCACCGCTACCGGCACCTCGCTGCGGGCCGCCAGCGCACGGGCGGCCCGCCATGCCCGCAAGCCGGTCGCGCAGCAGAACACCACCCGGCCCGACTGCCCGACCGACATCGTGGGCAGATCCCCGGGCGCGACCCTGATCGCCCCCGGCACCGGGGGGACCGGGCATTCCGCGGCGCTGCGCAATTCGACCACCAGATCGCCGGACGCCAGGTCGGCGCGGGAAAGGACCTGCGGGCCGGGCTGTTCAGGGGCGGCGGCGCCGTCGAAGCGAAAGCCCGAGCATCGCCAGCTGGCAAGGTCCAGCGTCATGAACTGGCCCAGCGGCGAGGGGCTGTGACCCAGCAGCACCGACAGCACCATCTGCGCCTGCATCGCCGCCAGCGCAGCGACCGCCGGTCCCATCACCCCCGCGGTTGCGCAGCTTTGCAGACGGGCGGGCAGGTCCGGAAACAGCGTGCGATAGCAGGGCGCACCGCCACAGAAACCGCCGACATGTCCGGCCCGGCCCTGCACCGAGGCGCTGATCATCGGCCTGCCAAGGGCGGCGCACAGGTCCGACAGGGCATAGGTCACGACGAAAGCGTCGGCGGCGTCGACCACCAGATCGGCCCGCGGCACCTCGGCCCGCGCCAGCGCCGGATCCATCCGGGCGACCAGCGCGCTGGCCCGGCAGCCGGGGTTCAGCGCCGTCAGCGCGGCCGCGGCGACGCGCGCCTTGGGCCGGCCGATATCGGCGGTGCGATAGAGGATCTGGCGGTGCAGGTTGCTTTCCTCGACCCGGTCGGGATCGATGATGCGCAGGTGCCCCACCCCCGCCCCCGCAAGCAGCGGCAGCAGGACCGAGCCAAGCCCCCCCGCCCCGACGACAAGCACATGCGCGGCGGCAAACCGCGCCTGGCCCTGGGGGCCGATCTCTGGCAGGATCGTCTGGCGATCATATCTCATGGCGCAAGGCTCCGGGTGGCGGCGATCCAGTCCCGGCAGCGCGCCTCGGGCTGCGGGGCCATCGCGATGTCGGTGACGACGGCGGCGCTGTCTGCACCGGCGGCGAACAGGGCGGGCAGCCTCTCGGGCGTGACGCCGCCGATGCCGACCAGCGGCACCGGCCCGGCAAGACGCTTCCACGCGCGGACCCGCGCAAGCCCCTGCGGCGCCCAGGCCATCCTCTTCAGCCGCGTGGGCCAGACCGGCCCAAGCGCCACATAGGCGGGCCGATGCGACAGCGCGCGGTCCAGTTCGGCCCCGTCATGGGTCGAGAGGCCGAAGGCGATGCCGGCGCGGCGCAGGGCCGCGAAATCCGCGCCGTCCATGTCTTCCTGCCCCAGATGGACCGCCTCGCAGCCCAGATCCAGGGCGATGCGCCAGTGATCGTTCACCACAAGCAGCGTGCCATGAGCGCGGCACAGGTCGCGCGCCCGAGCGATCTGGCGGCGCAACTCGGGCTCGGGCAGGTCCTTGGCGCGCAGCTGGATCAGCCGCAGGCCAAGCGGCAGCAGCCGCGCCAGAAGGTCCACGCCGCCGACGATCGGATAGAACGGGTCCAGCCTCATCACCCCAGCCGCGCCATGCCGAGGACCGGGGTCGAGGGCACCGCCATGTCGCGCGGCGGCATCAGGCCCGCCTCATGTGCAAGGCGCCCCGCCTCGACCGCCTGTCCGAAGGCCCGCGCCATGCCGACCGGGTCCAGCGCGCGGGCGACCGCCGTGTTCAGCAGCACCGCGTCGAAGCCCATCTCCATCGCTCGCATCGCCTGGCTGGGGGCGCCGATGCCCGCATCGATCACCAGCGGCACATCGGGGAAATGCGCCCGCATCGCCCGCAATGCCTCGGCATGGCGCAGCCCCTGCCCCGATCCGATCGGCGCGCCCCAGGGCATCAGCACGCGGCAGCCGGCCTCGACCAGCCTTTCGCCAAGGATCAGGTCCTCGGTCATGTAGGGGAAGACCTCGAACCCCTCGGCGCACAGGACCCGCGCCGCCTCGAGCAGCGCGAAGGGATCGGGCTGGAGGCTGTCGGCATGGCCGATCACCTCCAGCTTGATCCACCCGGTGCCCAGCAATTCGCGTGCCATGCGGGCGGTGGTGATCGCCTCGGCGGCGCTGTGACAGCCGGCCGTGTTGGGCAGCAGCCGGCAGCCCGAGGCCCGCAGGAGGTCGCGGAACCCCGCACCCTCGCCGCCCTCGCGGCGCAGCGACAGGGTGATGATGCCCGCGCCCGAGGCCGCGATGGCGTCGCGCAGCAGCGCGGGCGAGGGGTAGCCCGCCGTGCCCAGCATCAGGCGCGAGGCCGGTGTGAAGCCGTAGAACATTCAGCCCCCCTGCATCGGCGACAGCACCTCGACCCGCGCGCCGGGATGCAGCGGCGTCACGGCCCGCAGCGGGCGCGGAACGAAGACGCCATCCAGCGCGGTCGCCACGCTGTCGGCGTCGAAGCACCGTTCGCAGAGCAGTTCGGCCAGCGTGCCGGCCCCGGTGGCGATACCTTCGCCGTTCAGATCAATCTGCATGGGCAGGGTCCCTTGTGAGGATGTCGGCAAGATCGCCGGCAAGCGCCGGCGCCATCAGGAAGCCGTGGCGATAAAGGCCGTTCAGGTGCAGCCGGTCGCCGCAGCGGCGGATCGCGGGCGTGTTGTCGGGGAAGGCGGGACGCAGGCCCGCGCCGGTGGCCAGCAGTTCGGCCTCGGCAAAGCCGGGATGGACGCTGTAGGCGGCCGACAGCAGCTCGACCACCGCGCGGGCGGTGACGCCGCCTAGCCGCGCGCTTTCCACCATCGTCGCCCCTATCATGTAGCGGCCCGCCCCGCGCGGCACGATGTAGCAGGCAAAGCGCGGGTGCAGCAGGCGCAGGCTGCGCGACAGCCTGACTTCCGGGGCCAGCAGCTCGAGCATCTCGCCACGCACCGCGCGCAGGTCGGGCAGGTCAGGCGCCGCGCCCATCCCGCGGCAATCCACGATCCGCCCGCGCGGCGGGCCGTCCCGAAACGCCACGCCGGACGCCAGCAGCCGCCCCCTCAGCGCATCCAGCGCGACCCGCGGGTCCAGATGCGCCTCGGCCCGGTAGAACAGCCCGCGCGCAAAGCGGCCCTGCAGCGCGGGTTCCAGCGCGGCGGGATCGGCCCAGCCATGGCCGGTCGTGGCGCGGGCCAGGCGGTCCAGCTCGGGCGCATCGCGCGGCGCGGCGACAACCAGCGTGCCGCGCCGCACCACGCCCGGCACACGCGACCCCCACCAGTCTGCCGCGCCCTGCCCGCGCGCCACCACCACCTGCGGCGCGCCGTCACCCTCGCAGAACGGCGCCAGCATCCCGCCGGCCAGCGAGGACGCCGGCAGCGGCTCGGCGGCGGGCGCGATCACCTCGACCGGCAGGCCGCGTTCGGCCAGCACGGTCGCGGCGCACAGCCCGGCGACGCCCTGCCCCAGAACCGAGATCACGCGACCGGCTCGGCATCCGGCCCCGCCACCGGCACATAAATCGCGCCGCCCTCGCGGAAGCGTTCGGCCATGTCGGTCAGACCCTGCTGGCGCCTGGCCTCTGCGCGGATGTCATGGCTGATCTTCATCGAGCAGAATTTAGGCCCGCACATCGAACAGAAATGCGCGACCTTGTGCGCCTCGGCGGGCAACGTCTCGTCATGCATCGCCCGCGCGGTGTCGGGATCGAGGCCGATGTTGAACTGATCCTGCCAGCGGAACTCGAACCGCGCCCGCGACAGCGCGTCGTCGCGGGCCCGTGCGCCGGGATGGCCCTTGGCCAGATCCGCCGCGTGGGCAGCCAACTTGTAGGCGATCACCCCGGTCTTCACGTCGTCCCGGTCGGGCAGGCCGAGATGTTCCCTGGGCGTGACGTAGCACAGCATCGCGGTGCCGAACCAGCCGATCATCGCCGCGCCAATGGCGCTGGTGATGTGATCATAGCCCGGCGCGATGTCGGTGGTCAGCGGGCCAAGCGTGTAGAAGGGCGCCTCGTGGCAATGCTTCAGCTGCTCGTCCATGTTGGCCTTGATCTTGTGCATGGGCACATGGCCCGGCCCCTCGATCATCACCTGGCAATCCCTTTCCCACGCGATCCGGGTCAGATCGCCCAGGGTGTGCAACTCGGCGAACTGGGCGGCGTCATTGGCATCCGCGATCGAGCCGGGGCGCAGCCCGTCGCCAAGGCTGAAGGAGACGTCGAAGGCGCGCATGATCTCGCAGATCTCGTCGAAGCGGTCATACAGGAAGCTTTCGCGGTGATGGTGCAGGCACCATTTCGCCATGATCGAGCCGCCCCGCGACACGATCCCCGTGACCCTCCGGGCGGTCAGCGGGATATGCGCCAGCCGCACCCCGGCATGGATCGTGAAGTAGTCCACGCCCTGTTCGGCCTGTTCGATCAGCGTGTCGCGGAAGATCTCCCAGCCGAGATCCTCGGCGACGCCGCCGACCTTTTCCAGTGCCTGATAAAGCGGCACCGTGCCGATCGGCACCGGCGCGTTGCGGATGATCCAGTCGCGGATGTTGTGGATGTTGCGACCGGTGGACAGGTCCATCACCGTGTCCGCACCCCAGCGGATGGCCCAGACCATCTTCTCGATCTCCTCCTCCATCGACGAGGTGACGGCCGAGTTGCCGATATTGGCGTTGATCTTCACCTTGAAGTTTCGGCCGATGATCATCGGCTCAAGCTCTCGGTGGTTGATGTTGGCGGGAATGATGGCGCGACCGGCCGCGATCTCGGCGCGCACGAAATCGGGGGTGACCAGATCGGGCAGCGTGGCGCCGAAGCCCTCGCCGTCGCGGCTGTGGGCGGCAATGCGGCCCTCGTTCTCGCGGATGGCGACGAACTCCATCTCGGGGGTGACGATGCCGGCGCGGGCATAGGCAAGCTGGGTGATGGCGCGGCCGCCGGTCGCCCGCAGCGGGTCGCGCCGCACGGGAAAGGCAGGCGTCAGCCGCGCGCCGGTCGCAAAACCGTTGTCAGCCGGCTGCACCGGGCGCGCGGCGGTCGGCGCCACCTCGCCGCGCAGGCGCTGCCAGCCACCGCGGATGTCGGGCAGCCCGCGCGCGATGTCGATCTGCGCATCGGGATCGGTATAGGGACCCGACGCATCATAGACCGTCAGCGGCGGCTCGCCCGTGAGGGCGATCGACCGCATCGGCACGCGGATGTCGTGCAGGCTGCCGCCCAGATGGATCTTGGACGATGCCGGCAGCGGGCCGGTGGAAATCTTCGGGCTGGTCATCTGTGGTCCTTCCTCGCGAAAGACCCGGGCCGAGACAGGAAGCAGAAAGGGGCCCGCGGCCCCGGAACGGGGCTCGACCGGCCCGAAAAGGCCCCCGGAGCGATGCCATGGGGAATGCCCTTCGGTCTTCCTACGCCAGTGTCAACTGGGTCAGGTTCAAAGGGTCGCTTCACCGGGGACCGAACGGATCGGCACCCCTGTCAGCCTCTCAGTCCCCGTGGCGGGACTCCCCTGACGTTGGGGCAGGTTGTCGATTTGCGCGCCGGCCGTCAACCGCAAAAGAACAGTCATGCGGCATTGCCGGCCCGCGAGGTCGCGCGCCGGCATGCGCGGCCTCAATAGTGGTAGCCCAGCCGTGCCTCGAACCCCAGATCCAGCTGGCTCCTGATGAAGGCAAGGTCGTCATCCGAGATCCGCTTGGGGGCCTCGCGCTTCATCCCTTCGGGCCAGCCGCCGAGGCGCTTGGTGGGAAGGCTCAGCTCCGCCTGCCGGCGCGACAGGCCAAAGCTGCGGCACAGCGCATCGAGGCAGGCCCCGGTGTCCTTCAGCACGTCCTCCTGACGGGTATAGACGACGTTGCAGCGGCGGTTGCGCAGCCCCTCCAGCGCCTGCATCTTGGCGGTGCGCATCCGCAGCACATTCTCGAAGGCGCGGCCGGTGATCGGGTGGCGATCCGCCTGCAGGGGCCTGCCGATCATCGGCGTGCCCTGGTATCTGCGGCGCATGAAGCGGTTGTCGATCACCGTCTCCCAGGGGCAGCGGATGAATTCGGAAAATCCAAGCGCCTGCATCTGCGGGCTGGCATGCCAGGGGCTGGTATACAGGCTGAGAAGCCAGGACAGCGCGTTCCGGTAGCTGACGACGATCAGCAGATGCTCGGGGATCATGTCGAAGGTCGGAAAGCCGTGCTTCCAGTATTCAAGCGCAATGGGGCGAACCTGCATGTTCTCGCGGATGACCCATTGCAGGTAGTTCGTCCCCGAGGCGCGTTCGCCCATCACGAAATAGCTGCGCGGCGTCGCCCGGTCGGCCCGGATGGCGTCGAAGGCGGCGGCCGGGGCGGGAGAGGACGGCAGGTCGGTCGTGGTCACGGCGATCATTTCTTCTGATGTCGGTCCGGGGTTGCCGCGGCAGGCTCAGGCCGCCGGTTCTTCCAGCGCCGCGTTGGCATTGAACTTGCCCCAATGGGCGGGGTCCAGCTTGAGGTCCGGCAGGAAGTCGCAGATCTTCTCGATGGGGTCCTCGGCAATGTCGAATTCGACCAGCTTGCCCGGCTTGTCCGCGAAATATGCGCGCACATTCGCCAGATGCGTGTCCCATTGCCGCGCCCACAGCGCGCGCACCTCGTCCTCGCTGGCAAGGCCGCTGCTGGCCAGGAACTTGCGCATGTAGGTGCCGTTGTTGTGGTGCGTGCGCGAGCGCAGCCACTTCGCCCGGTCGCGCAGGTTCAGGATGAAGCGGCTGCGCGGATACTGGGCGTCAAGCTCGGGGAACAGGGTGAAGGCCGCGAGATACCAGTGCTGGGTGTTGGATTCCATGTCGCTGTACATGACCCTGCCGTCGATGCCGCGCAGCAGGGGGTTGCCGGCGCTGCGGTTCAGGAACATCTGCTCGGCCAGGTTGGCCTTCTGGCCCTTGGCCACCTGATAGCGGCAATGGATCGCCGCGTGGCCTGACTTGCGAAACAGCTGCGTCAGGCTGGTCGTGCCGCATTTGTTGAAGCCAATCACGAACACCTTGCTCGCCATGCGAAACTCCTTCGGCCGCGCACCCCTGCGTCGCAGTTAACCGAGCCGCCCCGTGCTTGCAACAGCCCGGGCCCGCCTCGGGCCGCCGATGTCGGGGCCGCGCACGGGTTTGCGATATTCATGGGCGATTTTCCGTTCTATGGTATGGCGCCATGAAATCGCCGGGGTGACCCATGATGATCCGTGACGATGGCCCGCCGGGCGGAACCGCCACCATCGGCCAGACGCTGCTTCAGTCGATCCGCGGCGACATCCTGCGCGGCCGTTTGAAACCGGGCCAGCGCCTGCGGCTGGAACGGATGCGCGAGGCCTATGGCGCCAGCGTCACGACCCTGCGCGAGATGCTGAACAGGCTGGTGGCCGAAAGCCTCGTCATCGCCGAGGGCCAGCGCGGCTTCGAGGTCGCGCCGGTCCGTGTCCGCGAGCTGCGCGAACTGGCCGAGATGCGGATCATGCTGGAATGTCACGCCATGCGCCAGTCATTCGCGCAGGGCCGCCTGCCGTGGGAGGCCGAGGTCGTGTCGGCCCATCACATGCTGCGGTCGGTCGAACACGGCCTGATGGGCGGCGAGGCGGACGCGGTGGCGCAATGGGTGCATTACGACTGGAACTTCCATCGCGCGCTGGTGTCGGCTTGCGACATGCCGACGCTGATGGCGACGCATGGCAACATCTTCGACCGGTATATCCGCTATCACCTGCTGGCGCTGGATTTCCGCGGCGCCGCCGTGGCCGAGGATCACGCCCAGCTGCGCGACCTGGCCCTTGCGCGGCGCACCGAGGATGCCGGCGCCCTGCTGGTCCGGCATATTCGCGCCGGAATGGAGCATGTGATCGCCTCGGGCAGAATCCCCGGCTAGGCGGCCGCGCGGTCGGCCACCAGATCGCGCAGCAGCCGCAGCGCATGGCCATAGCCGCGCGCCCCGCCGCCAGCCATCACCACCGTCGCGACCGGCGAGACCAGCGACCGGTGATAGATCGACTCGCGGCGGTGGACATTGCTGATGTGATATTCGACCAGAGGATGCGGATACATCTTCAGCGCGTCCATCACCGCCATCGAGTAGAAGGTCCAGGCGGCAGGGTTGATCAGCAGCGCCGACGAGGCGTCGATGGCCTCGTGGATCCAGTCGATCATCTGGTATTCGGCATTGGTCTGCCTGAACACCAGCCCGGCCTCGCCCGCCGCCTCGCGGCAGATCCGCTCGACCTCGGCGAGGGTGGTCGGCCCGTAGATTTCCGGCTCGCGCAGGCCCAGACGGTTGAGGTTTGGCCCGTTCAGGACGTGGATGGGCTTGGTCATCGGCTCACCCCTGGTATCCCAGTTGCCGCGGCAGCCACAGCGACAGATCCGGCACCAGCGTGATGACCGCCAGCGCGACAAGCAGCGCAAGAAGGAAGGGCATGATCTCGCGCACGATCCGTCCTAGCGGGCAGCCCGAGATGTTGCACATCACGAACAGCAGAAGCCCATAGGGGGGCGTGATCAGCCCCAGCATGATGTTGACCACGCAGACCACGCCGAAATGCACCAGGTCGATGCCGAGGGCGCTGGCGGTCGGGATCAGCACCGGTACGACGATCAGAAGGATCGTGGTGCCCTCCAGCAGGCAGCCCAGCACCAGCAGGACCGCGTTCACCACCAGCAGGAACTGCAGCGGCGACATCTCGAACCCGGCCAGCCACTGGCTGAGGGCTGCGGGAATGTTCTCGACCGTGACGACATAGTTGAAGACCAGCGCCCCGGCGATCAGCATCCCGATCGAGGTCGTCGTCCGGGCGCTGGCCAGCACCGACTGATAGGCGCTGCTCCAGCTGATCGAACGGTAGAAGAAGGCCGAGATCAGCAGGGCATAGAGGGCGGCGATGGCCGCGGCCTCGGTCGGCGTGGTGGCGCCGCCATAGATCCCGCCCAGCAGCACGATCGGCATCATCAGGGCCGGGAAGGCCTGGAAGGTGACCTTCGGCAGGTCGCGCAGCGGCACCGGGTCCTCGACCGGAAAATTGCGGCGCCGCGCCGAGGCGATGACGATCACCGCCTGCACCAGCCCCATCAGCAGGCCCGGCAGCACCCCGGCCAGGAACAGGTAGCCGATCGAGGCATCCGAGACCAGCGAGTAGACGATCATCGGGATCGAGGGCGGAATGATCGGCCCGATCACCGCCGTCGAGGCGGTCAGCGCGGCGGCGAAGGCGGCGGGATACTTGCCGCCCTGGGTCATCATCTTCTGCATCAGCTTGCCCGAACCCGCCGCATCGGCGATCGCCGATCCCGACATGCCCGCAAAGATGATCGACTGCACCACGTTGACCAGCGCGAGCCCGCCGGGAAAGCGCCCGACGAAGGCGTTGCAGAAGGCCAGCAGGCGCAGCGTCATCGAGCCCGCATTCATCAGTTCGGCCGCGACGATGAACAGCGGCACTGCCAGCAGGATGTAGCTGGAATACATGCCGTTCAGCAGCTGCTCGGCCGCGGTGCCCATGTCGAGGCCCGCCAGCATCAGATACAGGATCGACGAGGCGATCATCGCGTGTCCGATCGGCAGCCCCAGCAGGCACAGCAGCACGATCGAGATGATCGACAGGGTGAACGGATCGGTCAGGCTCATGTCTGGCCGTCTCCGCGCTGGATCTCGCCGGTGCGCCGGCCGGCCAGGGCGCCAACGAAGAGCCAAGCATAGCGGATCAGCACCGCAACGGCGAAGATGACGTAGATCGAGAACAGCCAGTCATAGCGGATGTCCAGATACGAGGTCTTCTGGATCTTCATGAAGGTCACATAGTCCCACACGGCCGGCAGCGAATAGCCATACAGCGCCACCAGCGCCGCCGAGGCGATGAGCGTCATCACCCGCCGCGCGCCCGGGCCGACGCTGCCATAGACGATGTCGAAGCGGATCTCGTCGCGCTCGCGCAGCACGAAGGCCGCACCCCACAGCACGACCCACAGCCACATGGTGATGGTCAGCTCGTTCGCCCCGCCGACCGGCAGGTTGAACACATAGCGCGAGGCGATCTGCACGATGAAGGCGGCGAACATCACCGCCAGCATCAGCGCGGCGACGTTCTCGGCGCGCCGGTGCAACCACCCCGCGATTCGCGTCATGCGGTCCATGAATTCCTCCCGGGCCTGCGGCAGCGGCGCGGCGGGCCTGCGCCACGCCACGCCCTGCCCGTCACGTCAGATCGCGTCGCCTCGCATCGGGTCCCGTCACATCGCGTTGATGCGCTCCAGCATCCCCTCGGGCCAGTCCTTCGAGATGTCCGAGTCCAGATACATCTGCTGCGCATGGGCCCGGAAGGCGTCGATGTCTGGGGTATAGATCTTCAGCCCGCTATCAGCAAAGCTCTTGGCCAGTTCCTCCTCGCGCGCGAGATGCTGGGCCTGGCTCCAGTCGATGGCGGCGTCGGCGGCCTGCTGGAAGGCTGCCTGCTGCTCTGCACCCATCTCGTCCCAGACCTTCTGCGAGATCACCAGAAGGTCATAGCCAACCAGATGCGAGGTCATCGCGATCTGCTTCATCACCTCGTAGAACTTCATGTTCTCGACATTCGGCAGCGGGTTGTCCTGCCCGTCGATGGCGCCTGTCTGAAGCCCGGTATAGACCTCTGCATAGGCCATCGGCGTCGGGTTGGCGCCCAGCGCCTGGCCCAGGAACTGCCAGGCATCGCCGCCCGGCATCCGCAGCTTGACCCCGGACATGTCGGCGGGCGTCGTGATCTGCTTGTCGATGTTCAGCCCGACCTGGCGGGTGCCGAAATAGGTCGGCCCGAGGATGTGGATGCCCAGCTGATCCTCGGCCATGGCCTTCATCTCGGCGCCGGCCTCGCTGTTGAAGAAGTCGCGCATATGCGCCGCATCGCGGAACAGATAGGCAGAGGTCAGGATCGAGAAGGCCGGGATCTGCGTGGCGATGTCCTGCGGCGCGACATTGCCCATTTCGAGGTTGCCGCGCTGGATCGCGATGATCTCGGTGGTCTGCTTGAACAGGGTGCCGCCGTAATACAGCTCCATCTCGGCACTGTCGCCGACCGCCTCGGCCAGCTGCTTCATCATGTCGGCGCGGATGTCCTGTTCCGAGAACACGGCGGAAAAGCGCAGCTTCGGCTTGTCCTGCGCCGATGCGGGCATCGCCAGCGCCATTGCCAGCGCGCTGGCCGCAAACAGCCCAAGCGTCTTGCGTCGATCGAACATTCGGTTTCCTCCCTCGAATGATCCCGGTGTCGACCGGAAGCCTAGCACGGGCAGACCCGCGCTTGCCACAGATTATCCATTTTGTAGGTTATTTTTGTTTTTGTATGCAATTTATGGCGGCATCAGTCGTCGTCATCATTGCCATCATCGCCGTCGTCATCATGGTCCCATCGGCCGCGCCCCCGGCGGTCGCCACCATCGTCATCGTCGTCGCGGCCGTGCCGGTAGCCATCGTCATCCTCGCCCTGCCAGCCGCGCAGGCGGTATCCGCCGTCCCGGACCGAATGGCCGGTCAGGATATGGCCGTTGATGATCCGCAGCAGCCGGTCGACATCCGCCTGCGCGGGCGCCGGCGCGGTGGTGATCGCGGCCAGCACGAGGCCCGCCGCCGTGAGGGTTTTCAGACACTGCATCAGTCGCTCCTGTGGGTTGCCGCTTCGCGAGGAAGCACGCGGCGACTACGCAGGGGGCCGGATCCTATTCCCGGTCCGGCGCGGTTCCGGCCGGCCCAGAGATGGGCGGCCTGCCGGAAAGGCGCAGAAACAGCCGCCTGCCCCGCGCCAGCAGCGGATAGACCCGCGCGGCACGGCGGGGCGACAAAAACAGCCGTCGCTGCAACCCGTTCAACAGCCCCGCGGGTCCCGACAACACCGCCAGCAGATGCACCGCCTCGGGGCCGTGGAACTGCCGGCCCTGCCAGATCGCGACCATCCCCGCATCAAGGTCCAGCCCCGAACGCAGCGCCGCGGCGACACGCGGATCGCCGCCGCGCGCATCCAGCAATGCGACCGGGCCGACCGTCTCGCGCAGCCGCATCATCGCAACATAGGAGGCGCAGAAAGGGCATTGCCCGTCATAGATGATCGTGATGCCCTTGGTCATGACCCCCAGATGTTCGATTGCGCCGGTCGCAGGAATAACGTGCCACGCCACGCGCAATTCCACGGGCAGGCAGGAAAGGAGGATCGTCGGAAATGAGGTTCGGGGCAATCGCCGCATCGCTGGCCGGGCGGGCGTCGGCGACGCTGTCGCAGCCGGTGTCGGGGGTGTCGCTGGCGATGGTGCGCATCGCACTTGGCGCGCTGCTGGCCTGGGACTGCTGGCGCTTCATCCGTCACGACCGGGTCTTCCGCTACTGGGTCGAGCCAGATTTCCACTTTGCCTATGGGGGCTTCGGCTGGGTGACGCCCTTGCCGCCGCCCTGGATCCATGCGGCGTGGCTGGCGATGGGCCTTGCCGCCATCCTGGTGATGCTGGGGCTGTTCTATCGCGTCGCGATCGTCGTGCTGACACTGCTGTTCGGCTACTTCTTCCTGCTCGACAAGGCCGAGTATCTGAACCACTTCTACCTCGTCATCCTGTTGCTGATGCTGATGTGCGTCCTGCCGGCCCATCGCACCCTGTCCCTGGACGCGCGCTTTCGTCCGGCGCTGCGCGGCGCGCAGGTGCCCTATGCCGCGGTGTTCATCCTGCGCGCCCAGATGGAGATCATGCTGGTCTTTGCCGGTCTCGCGAAGCTGACGCCCGACTGGCTGGCGGGCGAGCCTCTGGGCCTGTGGCTGCGGGATCGGGCGGGCGGGTTTCCCCTGGGCTTCCTGTTTCAGCATGACGCGGCGATCATCGCGGCCGCCTGGGGAACCACCGCGCTGCATCTGATCGGCGCCACCCTGCTGCTGTGGCGGCGCAGCCGGCTTGCGATCTTCGCGGTCTACTACGTCTTTCACGCCGCGAACGCGATCCTGTTCAACATCGGCATCTTTCCCTGGCTGACCATCGCCGCGACCACCATCTTCTTTTCCCCCGACTGGCCGCGCCGTGCAGCCCGCCGGCTGATGGCCTGGTTCAGGCCGGTCCCCCCGCATCAGCCGCCGCCCCCAGCCGCGCCGCGAAGGCTGCCGGCGGTCGCCCTGCTGGCCATGGCTGCCTGGATCGCGGTCCAGCTGGCGCTGCCGCTGCGGGCGGCAATCTTTGCAAGCGACCTGCGGTGGAGCGGCGAGGGACACCGTTTCTCGTGGCGGATGCGCCTCCATGACCGTCAGGCCGACGGGGTGTTCGTCGTCACCTCGGACGAACAGGAATGGACCGTCCGGCCCACCGACTACCTGACCGCGCGACAGGCCGGCAAGATGCTGGTGCGTCCGGACATGATCCACCAGTTCGCCGGGCATCTGGAAGCGGTGTGGCGGGATGCGGGGCATGGCGACGTCGCAGTGCGCGCGGCGATCCGCAAATCGCTGAACGGGCGGCCCGCGCAGGCCTTCGTGGACCCGACCGTCGACCTGACCGCGATTGCCCGGTCGCCGCTGGCGGGCGATCCCTGGATCCTGCCTCTCAGGCATCCGGTCTGGGGCGTGGTCGACAACCGCGCCTTGCGATCGCCCGTCGGCATCCGGCCCTGACCCGCGAGGCATTTCAGGCGGCAGCCCATGCCTGCCGCGCGATCCCCGCCAGCGTCAGCGAATCCTGCCAGCGGTCGGACAGGTCGGTGCCGTCAGGCCCGGTGATCGCATAGGGGGCGGGCCCCAGCTCGCAGGTGAATACCAGTTCGGCCGCAGGGCCCGCGCGGCGGCGCCAGTCGCGGAAGCCCAGCGTCCACCAGTCGCGGAACAGATCGACCCAGGGGCGATGCTGCGGAAAGCCGATCTCGATCTGGATCTGCTCGCGCGAGGCGACGCGGCCGTGAAAGGCCCAGGCATTGCGCAGGATGCGATGGATCAGGGCGTGGTTCTCGTCGCCGACGGGGTAAGGAAATTCGCGGCCGACCAGGAAATGCGACAGATCGGCCAGCAGCGGCAGGTCGGGGCGGTGGTCCAGCAGGTCCAGCGTGAAGTGCAGATCGCAGGTCATGCGGTCGCGATGCGTCTCGATCAGCACCGGTATCCCCGCGCGGTCGGCAAGCCCGATCCAGCCGTCCAGCAGCGGCAGGCACTCCTCGACACGGCGCGGGCGCAGGTCGGGTTGCAGGTTGACATGGCTCACCGGAAACGCGGCCGCCAGATCCAGCGTCGGGCGCAACTCGTCGACGCTGCGGGGAAAGCACACGGCCTCGATTCCGAGGCCGGTCCCGGCGATGGCGGCGTTCAGCGTCTCGACATCGCGGCGGTTGGTGTAATGCGCGCTGATCCCGTCAAACCCCGCCTCGGCGATCATCGCGATGCTTTCGTCCAGGCTGCGTTCCCGGCCATCGGGCTGCCGCCGCTCCATCGCCCAGAGCGACTGGAAGATCGCAAGCCGCTGCATCACGCAGCCTTGGCCGTGCGCAGCAGCGCCTTGAGGGTGATGGCGGGATCGGCCAGCGCGCTGGGGTCGGGCCGCGCATCCGCCTCGATCAGCATCTCGGCCAGCCGGATATCCCTTGCCACGCAGTTGCCCGGCCCCAGCCCGGCCGCGGCGACCAGCCGGCCGCCGTCCAGATGAAAGCTCAGCTCTGCATCCTGCGCGATGATCCGGCGCACCATCGCCTGATCGGTCGAGGGCCGGCCGGCGATCTGAAGGCCAAGGTCGAACTGGTCCGACCAGAACCACGGCCGCGCGACATGGGCCTGGGACGCACCCAGCATGTTGCGGGCCGCGGTCTCGGCCTGAAGGCGGGCGTCGCGCCAGCTTTCAGACCGCCGCGCCACGCCGGCCTCGTCCCTGACGCTGGCGCAGTCGCCGGCGGCCAGGATGCCCGCATGGCTGGTGCACAGGAACCGATCGGTCAGGATGCCGTTCGCGCAATCCAGCCCCGCAGCCTCGGCCAGCGCGGTGTCGGGACTGACCCCGATCGCCGCGACGATGTGATCGGCCGGGATTCGCCGTCCGTCGGCCAGAATGACACCGCCCTCCTCAAGCGCGGCGACGCCGGCGCCCAGATGGAAGGTGACGCCCTCGGCGAGGTGGCGGGCGTGGAGCCGGGCCGCCAGGTGCGGTGGCACGGCGCGACCAAGCGGCGCGGCTGCGGACTCGACGACCGCGACCTCGGCGCCGCGGACGCGCAGCGCGGCCGCCAGTTCCATGCCGATCAGGCCCGCGCCGATGATCGCCACGCGCGCACCTGCGGTGCCGCCGGCGAAGATCCGCGCGGCGTCAGCGTCGCTGCGGAAGCCGCGGGCAAGCCCTGCGCCGGGGCAGGCCAGCCGCCGCGGTCGCGCGCCGGTCGCCATCAGCAGCCGGTGCCAGGGCAGTCGGCGCCCATCCGACAGACGGACGGACCTGCCGGGCGCATCGACCGCCGTGGCCGAGACACCCGGCAGATAGTCGATCCGCGCCGCGCGCAGAGCCGCGTCGTCGCAGATCGGCTTCCGGTGAACGGCGCCAGCCAGGGGCTTGGACAGGGGCGGACGCTCGTAGGGCAGCCCCGCTTCGGCACCGATCAGGGTGATCGCCCCGTCCCAGCCCTGCTCGCGCAGCGCGAACGCCGCCCGGGTGCCGCATTCGCCCGCCCCGATGATCACCATTGCGTCCATGTCAGCCTCCGTCTGGCAGGGGCGGCGCCGTCGCCGGCGCCGGCCGTCCGGTCAGTTCATCGCGGCGAAATCGGCCATGTTCTCGGGTGTGACCAGTTCGAACGGGACCATCACCTCTTTTTCGACCGCCTCGCCCCGCGCGAGCGCGACGGCCGCATCCAGCGCGCTGGCGGCCTGGCCGCCGGCGTTCTGGAAGACGGTGACATCCAGATCGCCGGCCTTCATCGCGGCCAGCCCGTCCTGCGTCGCGTCGATGCCGACCACGACCACCTCGTCCATGTCGGTGCCTGCCGATTTCAACGCATGGATCGCGCCGATGGCCATTTCGTCATTGTTGGCGAAGATTGCATCGATGGGATTGCCGGCAGTCAGCCAGTTGGTCGTCAGGTCCAGCGCCATGTTGCGGGTCCAGCCGGCCGATTGCTCGTCGGCGACGGTCGTTCCGGCACAGTCACCCGTTGCCAGCGCCTCCTTGACCGCGGCGGTACGGGCGCGCGCCGCGTCATGGACCAGATCGCCCATCAGGATATAGACCTGACCGTCGCCCGCCTTGCCCGCCGCCGACAGCAGCGCGCAGCCGGCCTCGCCGCCCAGACGCCCCGAATCCGTCTCGCGCGAGCCGACATAGACCTGGGTGTTGGGCAAGGACGCGAGGTTCGCAGGTTCGAGGTTCAGGTAGACCAAGGGGATACCGGCGCCCTCGGCAGCCGCCGTCAGTGCCGGTGCGGACGAGGTGTCGGCCAACGTCACGATGATCGCATCGACGCCCGCCGCGATGAAGTTGTTGACCTGGTTCAACTGCTTGGCGACATCGGCCTGGGCATCCTCGACCTGCAGGGTCACGCCCTCGGTCTCGCCTGCCCGCTTTTCCAGCCCAAGGCGCAGGAGGGTCTGGAAGTTGTTGTCGAAGCTTTGCATCGACACGCCGATATTCTCGGCCTGTGCGGCAGCGGCGGTCAGGGCGGCGACGGTGGCCGCGACGAAACTGGCTTTCATTGGTTTCCTCCCAAGGGGTGCCGGCTCACCCGATCATTCGGCCGGAGGCCATGACGGCCCGGTTGCGGCGCGGGCCTCAGCCCAGCGCCACGCGAACCTCGCCGTCGACGATCTTGGCGGGATAGGTCTTCAGATTTTCGCAGGCGGGCAGGCGCAGCGCCTCGCCCGTGCGGTAATCGAAGGCGCCGGAGTGTTTCGGGCATTCGATCTCGAAATCCATCACCAGCCCGTCGGCCAGATGCACCGCCTCGTGGGTGCAGAGGCCTGCGGTGCACCAGACGCTGTCGTCGGGCGCGCGGTACAGGGCATAGCTGCGGCCCTGATGGTCGAAGCGCAGCGCGCCTTCCTGTTCGATGTCGTCCAGGCGGCAGGCGGTGATCCAGGTGGTCGTGTCGGTCATTGGGTGGCTCCTTTCGCTTCGAGGCGGGCCTTGCGGGCGGCCAGTCTTTCCTTGCGCTTGCGATAGCGTTCCTGCATCCGCGCCTCGCCCTCGGGGGTGCCGTCGTGGAAGGTGCCGAACCATTTGTCCAAGGGGATCAGCGCATCGCCGTAGTTCACCTCGAAATACTTGTGATGCAGGTAATGGGTATAGGCGTGGCTATCGATCGCCTTGTCATCCGTCACCTCGACCTTGTCGAAGCCGACATGGCCGGGAATTGCGCCGAAACCCGCAAAATGCAGCTGATACAGCATGATGACCGGGTTCGACGGCAGGATCAGGTGATAGAAGGCGGTGCCGAAATACAGCAGATGTTCGACCGGATGCATCGACAGCGACGACCAGGGCGAGGGGTTGACCGAATTGTGGTGAACCGAATGCACCCATTTGTAGAGAAAGGGCGTGTGGATGAGCCGATGCACGCAGAAGAAGTGGAACTCGTGAATGATCGGCACCACCAGCGCGACCAGCGCCAGCGTCCAGGGGTTCTCGGCAAGGCTCAGCCACGGGGCGTAGCCATTGGCATAGGCCCACAGCATCACCACCTCGATGCCGGTCCAGATTGTCACCCCCGACAGGAAGGTGCGCAGCATGTTGTCGATGTTCTGGCTTTCGAACCAGAAGGCCTTGCTGCGCTGCTCTGACGGGAACTTGCCGTTGTACTTGAAGCGGTTCTGCTGGCGGCGCAGCACATAGAGATGCAACTCGAACGCGCCGTAGAACAGGAACACGCAGGCCGCGTTCACGGCGTAGAGCCAGGCAGCCCAGCCGATCGAGATGCTCTGCATCGTCTCGACCGAGGGCACGACCCAGGCCCAGTAGGCCACGGCCGAGGCGGCGAAGATCGCGTTCCACGGAAAGAAGTAATGCGGCAGCCAATGCAGGACGGCCTTCAGCCGCGGCGGAAAGTCGAACAGCGGCGCGGTCTCGATCGGCGCGTCGGGCGCCCAGTCGCCGCGCTTGTTGCGCTTGCCGAATTTCAGATCGTCCATGCACCCCTCCTGTCGATGGCAGATCCCCCGGGGCGGGCCCGTCGGGCGGCACCCCTTCTGCAGCAAGAGGTATCAGGCCAGGCGCGGCAGGGCCAAAGCCGCGTTGATCTGATCAGATCAAACGCTGTCGGCCGTGAAGGTGACAAAGCGGATCGGGCTTTTGTCGGGCGCGATGTCGGTCAGTCCGATCCGATGCAGAACGACATCCAGCGCGCGCCGGGCCTGTGCCTCGGGCGCCTGGTCCAGCACGATGTCCATCAGCCCCTCGGTCAGGCCCCGGCCGGTCGCGTCGGTCAGTTCGTGGCCGACGAAGAACAGGTCCTGCCCGCGCGGATCGTGGCGCAGCACCTCCAGCAGGGCCGCGTTGCCGCCGCCCGAATTGTAGATGCCGGCCAGGTCGGGGTGCCGCCGAAGGGCGTGGAACAGCAGGTCGGCGCTGCGTGCGTCGTCGTCGAGGCCAAAGCCCAGCCAGGCGAAATGCACCGCGCTGTCGGGATGGGCGGCGATCCCGTCCGAGAAGCCGCGGATGCGTTCGCGGTGAAGCCGGTAGATCGGATGACACAGCGCGATGGCGGGGCCGGGCCTGCGGGCCATCCGCGCCATGAAGCGCGCGGCGCTGCGCCCGGCCGCATAGTTGTCGATGCCGACAAACGCCCCGATCCGGTCGGCGGCGGGGTTCACGAGGTTCACGACCGGCACGCCCGACGAGGCGACCCCTGCGACGGCCGCGCGGATCAGCGGATGGTCGGGCACCGTCACGATCAGCGCGGCCCGGCGCGTCCCGGTGGCGGCGATGCGGCGGGCGATCTCGGCCGGGTTCATCTCGTCGGTGAAGCTGCGTTGCAGCACCACCAGCGGGTTCAGAGTCGCGGCGATGCGCTCGAAGGCGTGCGACAGTCGCCGGAAAAAGGTCGTTTCGGGCCGCACCATCAGCACCTCGACGCGCAGCAGCCCGCGATGCCGGTCGGGCAGCAGCCGCGGATAGCCCAGCGCGCGCGCTGCCAGCACCACCTTTTCGGTGGTGTCCGGCCGCACGCCGCCCCGCCCGTTCAGCACCCGCTCGACCGTGGCGGTGCCGACGCCCGCGCGCGCCGCGATGTCCCTGAAGGTGGGCCCGCCCATGCCGCCTCCCTGCCCGTCGCGGCCAAGGCTAATGCGCCGCGCCCCGGTCGTCGAGAAGGGAGGCCCCGAAAATCGCATCCTCGCTGGCAACGCCGAGGCGGACGCCGCGCGTGACCCGGAATTGCTCGGCCAGATCCCCTTGCAGAACCTGGACCCGGACAGGTTCGCGGCGACGATGGTGGCCCCGACCATCCGGGCCGTTGGGCGCGCGGGATGCCTCGGTGCTGATGGCGGTCAGTCGGCGCCAGCGGCATCAGGCCGCTGCAATTCGGCCTGCCGCGGACTGACATCGCGCAGACCGGCGCCGTCGAGGTTGACGCCCGGACAGCACGCGCCCGGCCTCAGTTCGCATCCACCGTCCACCAGCGGGCCTTTGGCAGGGGCATCGCTGTCGATGATGATCGGACAGCCGCGGCCGCCGATGATGACAGAGGCCTGGTCGGCGAGCGTCGGCATGGTGGCCAGCCAGAACAAGGGCGGCAGGATCAGGTGTGACATCGGGATCCTGATCTGGATTGCGTCGGGCAGAAAGGCGGCGAGATCGGCGGGGGTCTGCCCCTCGCCCTGCACCGCCTCATTCGGCCAAGGCCGGCAGTTCGTTCGGGGTCTCGTCTCCCAGGAACGGGCCGCCCTGGCTGAAGTGGTTCACGGGAAGCTGTGCGCAGGTCGGAAAAGGCGGCAGCTGTCCTTGGGTGGCAGGCCGGACCCGGCAGCGTCCCGAGGTCGAATCGCCAGGAAATCGCGGGGATGCCAGGCTGGTGGGCATCGCGCGCGCGGATCAAAAGGCGGGTGCCGCGCACCGGGCCGCCGCGCCTGCGGCCTCAGTCCCGCGAGAACCGCCAGGCGCCGCAGCCCAGCGCGGGGGCGGCGCGGTCGGCGGCCAGTTCGCTGCGCGAGAAGCGGATCGGGGTGCGCAACCCGTCGATGCCTTCGGGCGCCACGCGCAGGCCGCGGGCCGCAACCTGCGGCTCGGACAGGGCCTCGCCGACGCTGTTGACCGGCCCCGCGGGGACCGCTGCGCCTTCCAGCGCCGCAATCAGGTCGGCGCGGCTGCGGCGCGATGTCGCCTCGGCCAGGATCGCGGTCAGCCGGTCGCGATGCACCACGCGCAGCGCATTGGTGGCGAAATCGGCGTCGCCCGCCAGATCGGGCAGGCCGAGCGCCCGGCACAGTGCCGCAAATTGCCGGTCATTGCCGCAGGCGATGATCAGGTGCCCGTCGGCGGCGGGGAACAGTTGATACGGCACGATGTTGGGATGGGCATTGCCAAGGCGATGTGGCTCGTGCCCGCCCAGAAGAAAGTTGGTCGCCTGATTGGCCAGCACCGCCACGCCGCAATCCAGCAGCGACAGGTCCAGATGCTGCCCCTGCCCCGACCGCGTGCGCTCGGCCAGCGCCGCCTGGACCGCGATGGCACCGTAAAGTCCGGTGAAGATGTCGATCCAGGCAACCCCGACCTTCTGCGGTTCGCCATCGGGCGCGCCGGTCAGGTCCATGATGCCCGACATCCCCTGGATCAGGAAATCATAACCCGGCTGCGCGGCCCGTGGGCCGTCCTGCCCGAAGCCGGTGATCGAGGCATAGACGAGGCCCGGATTGCGCGCCGCAAGGCTGGCATGATCCAGCCCGAATCGCGCCAGCCCGCCGACCTTGAAATTCTCGATGAGCACATCCGCGCTGTCGATCAGGGCCTTCAGCCGGTCCAGATCCGCCGCATCGTTGAAATCGCAGATCACCGACGTCTTGCCGCGGTTGGCGGCGTGAAAATAGGCGGCGACCGTCTCGGTCGTGCCGTCGGGGCGCGGGCGCTGGATGAAGGGCGGACCCCAGCGGCGGGTGTCGTCGCCCTCGGGCGCCTCGACCTTGATGACCTCGGCACCCAGGTCGGCCAGCGTCTGGCCCAGCCAGGGACCGGCCAGGATCCGCGCCAGTTCGACGACGCGCAGCCCCTTCAGCGGCGGCTCAGCCAAAGGCCTGCAACCCGGTCTGCGCACGACCCAGGATCAGCGCATGGACGTCATGCGTGCCCTCATAGGTGTTCACCGTCTCGAGGTTCTGGGCGTGGCGCATGACGTGATAGCCGATCTGGATGCCATTGCCGCCATGCATGTCGCGGGCCTGCCGCGCGATGTCCAGCGCCTTGCCGCAATTGTTGCGCTTGACGATGGAAATCATTTCCGGCGCGAAGCGGCCCTCGTCGAGCAGCCGCCCGACCCGCAGGCTGGCCTGCAGGCCAAGCGCGATTTCGGTCTGCATGTCGGCCAGCTTCTTCTGGAACAGCTGCGTCGCGGCCAGCGGTCGCGCGAACTGGTGCCGGTCCAGCCCGTATTGGCGGGCGCGGAACCAGCAATCCTCGGCCGCGCCCATCACGCCCCAGCTGATCCCATAGCGCGCCCGGTTCAGGCAGCCGAACGGTCCGGCCATGCCCTCGGCATGGGGCAGCAATGCCTCCTCGCCGACCTCGACATTCTCCATCACGATCTCGCCGGTGATCGAGGCGCGCAGGCTCAGCTTGCCGGCGATCTTCGGGGCGGACAGCCCCTTCATGCCCTTGTCCAGCACGAAGCCCCGCACCTTGCCGCCATGCGCATCGGACTTGGCCCAGACGACAAAGACATCCGCGATCGGGCTGTTCGAGATCCACATCTTCGAGCCGTTCAGAACATAGCCGGCATCGGTCTTGCGGGCCCGCGTCTTCATGCCTCCCGGGTCCGAGCCGGCATCGGGTTCGGTCAGCCCGAAGCAGCCGATCCATTCACCCGATGCAAGACGCGGAAGATAGCGGCGCTTCTGATCCTCGCTGCCATAAGCCTCGATCGGGAACATCACCAGCGAGGACTGGACAGAGGCCATGCTGCGATAGCCGCTGTCGATCCGCTCGATCTCACGGGCGACAAGGCCGTAGGCCACGTAAGAGGCGCCGACGCCGCCATATTCCTCGGCCACGGTGACGCCCAGCATCCCCGCCGCGCCCATCTCGCGGAAGATCGCGGGATCGGTGCGTTCGTGAAGATAGGCGTCCTCGACGCGGGGGGCCAGGCTTTCGGCCGCGAAGGCCGCCGCGCTGTCGCGGATCATCCGCTCTTCCGCGGTCATCTGGTCGTCCAGAAGGAACGGGTCCGACCAGGAAAAGGGCTGACCTCGGTGCGACGTGGCGGACATGAGAACCTCCTTGCTGCGCGGAATGAGCCGTCATTCTGGCCGCAAGCCATAGGGCTTTGCAACCGGCGCGGAAAACGGATAATCCGCATCCGATCATGCATGGAATGAATGATGTTGCGCCAGCGCCGCTTTCTGCCCAATCTCAGCCTGCTGATGGCCTTCGACGCGGTGATGCGCTGCGGCTCGGTGACGGCGGCGGCGCAGGACCTGTCGCTGACGCAAAGCACCGTCAGCCGGCTGATCCAGACCCTCGAGGCGCAGCTGGGCCGGCCGCTGTTCCGCCGCGATCGCCGCCGGCTGATCCCCACCGAGGCCGCGCAGCGCTATTTCCGCGATGTCTCGGCCGCGCTGGACATGGTGCAGCGCGCCAGCATGGCGCTGATCGCCAATCCCGATGGCGGCACGCTGAACCTGGCGGTGCTGCCGACCTTCGGCACGCGCTGGCTGGCGCCCCGGCTGCCGCATTTCCTGTCGGCCAATCCGGGAGTGCTGGTCAACCTCGCCACGAGGTTTGCCCGCTTCAGCTTTGACGCCGAGCCCTTCGACGCGATGATCTGCTTTGGCCAGGACGACTGGCCCGCGGCGCGGCACCTCAGGCTGTTCGACGAGACGCTGACCGCCTGCGCCGCGCCCGGTCTGCTGGCCGATCGGCCGGTCCGTGGCCCGCGCGATCTGGACGGGCAGGTTCTGCTGCAACTGGAAACGCGCCCGACCGCCTGGGCGGCCTGGTTCGCCGCGCAAGGCGCCGAGCCGCCGCCCGCCGCACAGGCGATGCTGATGGACCAGTTCTCGATGATGATCCAGGCCGCGATCTCGGGCATCGGCATCGCGCTGCTGCCCGACTATCTGGCCCGGACCGAGATCGCCGAGGGTCGGCTGCGGCCGATCCTGCGCGAGGCGGTGCCGGGTCCGGGCGCCTACTGGCTGGTCTGGCCGCCCGAGAAGGACGACCTCGCCCCGCTGCGGGCATTCCGGGCATGGCTTGCCACGCAGGCGGCGGCCGGGGCGCCACTTCCAAGTCCCGGCGCCTGCGGCTAGGGTCGCGCCGAGGATCAGGCCGGGAACACGGGGCGCGCGACGGATGGCTGGCACGAAAGAGGGCGCGATGTCGGGCGGCGCATCCACGGTCAACCTGCTGGTCGTGGCGCAGGCCGGGCGGCTGGAATTCCAGTCCCTGATCCTTGCCGCCAGCCTGCGCCGGTTTTCGCCCGACTGGCAAGGACGGCTGTTCGTGGCCGAGCCGCAGCCCGAGGGCGCCTGGGCCGGGCACGAGACCCGTATCGCGCCCGAGACCCGCGCCCTCCTGGAAAGCCTTGGCGCCGAAATCCTGCCCTTCACGGCGCGGCATTTCGGGGCATCCTACCCTTATGGCAACAAGATCGAGGCGCTGTTCGCCCTGCCCGCCTGCGAGCCTTTCCTGTTTCTCGACACCGACACGCTGATCACCGGGCCGCTGGACAGCCTGGCCCTTGATCCTGCCCGGCCCTCGGCCTCGATGCGGCGCGAGGCGACATGGCCCATCCCGCCGCTTTACGGCCCGGGCTATGGCGGCATCTGGAAATCGCTTTATGACCGCTTCGGGCTGGATTTCGACAGTTCGCTGGACCGGGACCAGCCGGACGAGCACTGGGAACGCTATCTCTACTTCAACGCGGGATGGTTCTTCGGGCCCGACCCGGCAGAGTTCGGGCGCAGGTTCCAGAACTGGGCGCTGGCCCTGCGCGACGAGCCGGGCGACGAACTGGCCTGCCAGAGCCTCGATCCCTGGCTGGACCAGGCGGTTCTGCCGCTGGTGATCCATTCCTTCGGCGGCGGTCGGCCCGGCCCCGGCCTGAACGGCCTGGACGGTGCGGTCACCTGCCATTACCGCAACCTTCCGCTGCTATACACCCGCGAATCCGACGCGGTGCTGGCCGCCCTGGAAGAGGCCGTCGCGGGGAACCGGATCAAGAAGCGCCTGCGCGACTGGGACCCGGCGCGCAAGCTGATCTATCAGGGCAAGGGCCGCGACAAGGTTCGCCCGATGTTCGATCGCAACGCCCTGCCCGGCAAGGAACAGCCGATCCGCAACCAGCTGAAGCAGAAGGGCTGGTGGCTGGTCTGACGGCCGGGGATCACGCCTGATCCAGAACCGCGTCGCAGCGGGCGCAGACCCCCGGATGATCGTGGCTGCCGACATCAGGCAGGATCTTCCAGCACCGCTGGCACTTCTCGCCCTCGGCCAGTTCGAAGACAACGCCCAGCCCCGGCGCCTCGGCCATGCGGAAAGCCTCGTTCGGGACCGGATCGCCGGTCAGCGACAGGTCCGAGACGATGCACATGTCGGTGAAGTTCACCGATTTCAGCGCCGCCAGCATCTCGGCATCCTCGACATGGACGACCGGCGCGGCCTCGAGACTGGCACCGATCGTCTTGTCGGCGCGCTTGACCTCCAACGCGGCGGTGACGACGCGGCGGGCGCGGCGGACGTGGTCCCATTTCGCGGCCAGCGGCTCGTTCAGCCAGTCGGCGGGGGTGGTCGCGAAATCATGCAGATGCACGCTGTCGTCCTCGGACGGGAAACGCGACAGCCATACATCCTCCATGGTGAAGGGCAGGATCGGCGCCAGCCATGTCACCAGCCGGTGATAGAGGATGTCCATGACCGTCCGCACCGCCCGGCGCCGCGTGCTGCCGGGCGCGTCGCAATACAGCGCGTCCTTGCGGATGTCGAAATAGAAGGCCGACAGATCGACCGTGCAGAACTGGAACAGCGTCTGGAACACGCCCTGGAAATCGAAGGCGGCATAGCCCTGCCGCACCTGATGATCCAGCTGCGCCAGCCGGTGCAGCACCCATTGTTCCAGTTCGGGCATCTGCGCGGGTGCGATCGTCTCGGCCTTGTCGAAGCCCGACAGCGCACCCAGCAGAAAGCGCAGCGTGTTGCGCAGCCGGCGATAGCTGTCGGCGGTCCCCTTCAGGATCTCGGGTCCGATGCGCTGATCGGCGGTATAGTCGGCCTGCGCCACCCACAGCCGCAGGATGTCGGCGCCGTATTGTTCGATCACCTTGGCCGGCACGATGGTGTTGCCAAGCGATTTGGACATCTTCATGCCCTTCTCGTCCAGCGTGAAGCCATGCGTGACGACGTTGCGATAGGGCGCGCGGCCCCTGGTCGCGCAGGCCTGCAGCAGCGAGGACTGGAACCAGCCGCGATGCTGGTCGGTGCCCTCCAGATACAGATCGGCAATGCCGTCGGCCGCGCCATCCTCGCGGTCGCGCAGCACGAAGGCGTGGGTCGAGCCGCTGTCGAACCACACGTCCAGCACGTCCATCACCTGATCGTAGGCGTCGGGATCGGCGATTCCGTCCAGCATCTGTGCCTTGAAGCCGGCGCGATACCAGACATCGGCGCCCTCGGCCTCGAAGGCGGCGATGATGCGGTCGTTCACCCGCGCATCGCGCAGCAGGAAGTCGTCGTCGGTGGGCCGTGCGCCCTTCTTCACGAAGGCGGTCAGCGGCACGCCCCAGGCGCGCTGGCGCGACAGCACCCAGTCGGGGCGGTTCTCGACCATGCTGTGGATGCGGTTGCGGCCGGTCTGCGGCCACCATTTCACCAGCTTGTCGATGCTGGTCAGCGCACGCGCCCGGATCGTGGCCCCGTAATCGCCCATGCCGTCGGCCAGCGGCGTGTCGATGGCGGCGAACCATTGCGGGGTGTTGCGATAGATCAGCGGCGCCTTGGACCGCCAGCTATGCGGATAGCTGTGCTTGATCTTGCCCTTGGCCAGCAGCGCACCGGCCCAGGCCAGTTGCTTGATGACACTGACATTGGCCGGACCGTCCTTGCCGTCGGGCGCCACGATCGCCTCGCCGCCGAACAGCGGCAGGTCCTTGCGATAGCTGCCATCGGGTTCGACGTTGTAGGTCATGGGCAGCCTGTATTTCAGGCCAAGCTGATAGTCGTCATCGCCGTGGCTGGGCGCGGTGTGGACAAAGCCGGTCCCCGCCTCATCGGTGACATGATCGCCGGGCAGCATGGGCACGTCGTAATCCCATTCGCCTTCGCCGCCCTCGACCCCGCGCAAGGGATGGGCGAGGGTCAGCCCTTCCAGTTCCGAAGCCGGAACATCCCGAATCCGCTTCCAGTCCTCGATTTTGGCCGAGGCCCTGACGCTCTCGGCCAGTGCATCGGCCAGAACCAGCCTTTCGCCAGTCTGCGCCGTGGCATTTTCGCCCGTCCCGCCGACCTCGTAGAGGCCATAGGCGATCGCCGGATTATAGGCCACCGCGCGGTTCTGCGGGATAGTCCAAGGCGTCGTGGTCCAGATCACCACGCTGGCCGCGCGCAGATCATCGCGACCGCGCAGCTCCGGGTCGTCGCCTCGGGCAACCATCCGAGGCTTGAACCGAACCCAGATCGTGTGGCTGGTGTGGTCGTGATATTCGACCTCGGCCTCGGCCAGCGCGGTCTTTTCGACCGGCGACCACATCACCGGCTTGGACCCCTGATAGAGGCTGCCATTCATCAGCAGCTTCATGAAATCCGCCGCGATCACCGCCTCGGCGTGGTAGTCCATGGTCAGGTAGGGGCGGTCCCAGGCGCCGGTGATGCCGAGGCGCTTGAACTCGTCGCGCTGGATGCCGACCCATTCCTCGGCAAAGCGGCGGCATTCCTGCCGGAACTCGATCACGTCGACGGCGTCCTTGTCGCGGCCCTCACTGCGGTATTTCTCTTCGATCTTCCATTCGATCGGCAGGCCGTGGCAGTCCCAGCCCGGCACATAGCGCGCATCGCGGCCCATCATCTGGTGGCTGCGCACGATGATGTCCTTGATCGTCTTGTTCAGCGCGTGGCCGATATGCAGATGCCCGTTCGCATAGGGCGGGCCGTCATGCAGGATGAACGGCACCCGCCCTGCTGCCCGTTCGCGCAGCCGGTCATAAACGCCGATCCGCGCCCAGCGGGACAGCCAGTCGGGCTCGCGCGCGGGCAGGCCGGCGCGCATCGGAAAGTCGGTCTGCGGCAGAAAGACGGTATCGCGGTAGTCGGGGGCTTCGGCGCGGGGATCGGCGCTCATCGGGGCGTTCCTTCGTCAATCGTTCGGACATGGCTGACCCGGCGGCGCAAGACCTTACGCCGCCGGGCCGCTAATTCGATGTCCGAACGCCGGAAATTCCATGCCGCCCTCTATAGGAAGGCAGCCTTGGGGCTGCAAGCGCCCGACCACACCCCCGCACGCAATTCGGCCAGCGTCAGAAGGTCGCCTTGCGGGCGGCGGCGGGCGGGCGGAAGGTGCCCTCGCCATGCAGCCCCGATTCGACATCACCGAGGACCAGATCGACCGCGTGATCGCGGTGTTCTATGGCGCCGTACGCCGCCACGAGGTTCTGGGCCCGGTCTTCAACCGCCATATCGGCGACTGGCCCGCGCATGAGGCCAAGATCGCGCGGTTCTGGAAGAAGGCGATCCTGTATCAGCCGGGCTATGACGGCAATCCGATGCAGGTGCACATGGCGGCGGGCGATGTGCGCGCCCAGCATTTCCCGATCTGGCTGGCGCTGTTCGACGAGACGCTGCGCCGCTGCGTGCCCTCCCAGACGGCAGCCGGCTGGTCGGCGCTGGCCCACCGCATCGGGCGCGGGCTGCGCATGGGGGTCGAGGATCTGCGCCAGCCGGCCGAGGGCCCGCCCGTGCTGCGTTAACCGCGCGTGCGCGGCGGGCGCGGCCGATAGACCGGCAGCCGCCAGCCCCATGTCAGGCTGCCCGCGCGCAGCACCCAGACCGCCACGGCGCAGGCGATCAATGCCTCGCCGCGCTGCAAGCCCAGCCAGATCAGCGCGACCGCCACCGCCGCGCCGCCAAAGGCCGCGGTCAGATACAACTGCCCCTGTTTCAGAACCAGCGGCACCTCGTTGCCGACGACGTCGCGCATGAGGCCGCCGAAGGTGCCGGTCGCCACGCCCATGATGATGACGATGACCGGCCCGAAGCCGCCCTCGATGGCCACGCCCGCACCCGCCGCGACCGCCACGGCCAGCGCCACGCTGTCCAGCCAGATCAGCAGCCGATAGCGGCTTTCAAAGAGATGCGCGGTCCAGAACACCAGCAGCGCCGCCCCGGCCGCCAGCGTCACATAGGCCGGCTGGATCACCCAGAACACCTCGCGGTCCAGCAGCAGGTCGCGCAGCGTGCCGCCGCCCACCGCCGTCAGCGCGGCCATGAAGACAAAGCCCACCGGATCCAGCTGCGCCCGGCTGGCGACCAGTGCCCCGGTCAGTGCGAAGATCAGCACCGAGCCGTAGTCCAGCGCCGCCAGCAGGGTCTGGAAGGTCATTTGAACGGCGCCATGCCGGCGCGGGCCAGTTCGTCGGCGCGTTCGTTCTCGGCGTGACCGGCATGGCCCTTGATCCAGCGCCACTCGACCTCATGGCGGCGCTGGGCCTCGTCCAGCCGCTGCCACAGCTCGACATTCTTGACGGGCTTGCGGTCGGCGGTGCGCCAGCCGTTCTTCTTCCAGCCGTGAATCCACTGGCTGACGCCGTTCTTCACATAGGCGCTGTCGGTCACGACGACGATCCGGCTGGGCCGTGACAGCGCCTCCAGCGCCGAGATGGCGGCCATCAGCTCCATCCGGTTGTTGGTGGTCGCCGGTTCCCCGCCCTGCAATTCGCGTTCCTTGACGATCGATTCACCGTCCAGCGCCCGCATCAGCACGCCCCAGCCGCCGGGGCCGGGATTGCCGCTGCAGGCGCCATCAGTCCAGGCGAAGAGCCGAGTCACGCCGACAGCCCCGCATATTCGGGCAGCGCCTCGATGCGGGCCAGCCATGCCGCGATGCCGGGAAAGCGGTCCATCCAGTAGCCGCCGCGCGTGCCGGCCGTATGGGTATAGGCATAGAGGCAGAGGTCGGCGAGGCTTGTGGCATCGCCCACCAGCCAGTCATGGCCCGACAGCCGATCCTCCATCACCTGCAACAGCGCGTGGCCGCGATCCAGGAGGTTCGCCAGACGCTGCGGCGTCGCCTCGGCGGCGCGATGCGGATAGCTGACCAGAGCCTGCCGCACGGCGATGACCGGCTCGTGATTATATTGCTCCCAGAACATCCAGCCCAGCATCTGCGCGCGGGTCACCGGATCGGCCGGAACGAAGCCCGTGCTCTCGCCCAGATACCACAGGATGGCGTTCGATTCCGCCAGCATCTGCCCGTCATCCAGCACCAGCACCGGCACCTTGCCATAGGGCAGCGCGCCACCGGCCTTGGCACCCGCCAGCGCGTCCGAGCCGTATTCGCAATCGACGACCTGCACCGCACGGCCGGTCAGCGCCATGAGCAGCCTGACCTTGTAGCTGTTGCCCGAGGAGGGCATGGAATAAAGCCGCATCTGGTGTCCCTGGGTCGCGGGTCAGGCCGGTTCGCGCAGCACGCGCGGCACCTTGAATTCGACGTTTTCCTGCGCGGTCTCGACGATTTCCAAGGCCACGTCATAGCGCGCGCGGAAGGCGTCGATGACCTCGTTGACCAGCACTTCGGGGGCGCTGGCGCCGGCCGTCACTCCGACGGCGCGGGCGCCCTCGATGGCCCGCCAGTCGATCTGGTCGGCGCGCAGGACAAGCTGCGAATAGGCGCAGCCGGCGGCCCGGCCAACCTCGACCAGGCGTTTGGAATTGCTGGAATTTTCAGCCCCGATGACCAGCAGCGCGTCGATCCGCGGGGCGACCGCCTTGACCGCCGCCTGGCGGTTGGTGGTGGCATAGCAGATGTCTTCCCTGGCCGGGCCGATGATCGCCGGAAAGCGGGCCTGAAGCGCCGCGACGATGGCGGCGGTGTCATCGACGGACAGGGTGGTCTGGGTGATATAGGCCAGCCGGGCCGGATCGCGCGGGGCGATGGCCGCGACATCCTCGGCCGTTTCCACCAGGATCACCTCGCCCGGCGGCAATTGTCCCATGGTTCCAAGGACTTCCGGGTGGCCTTCATGGCCGATCATGACCATCTGAAGGCCCGCCGCGTGGTGGCGTTCGGCCTCGATATGGACCTTGCTGACCAAGGGGCAGGTGGCATCGACATAGACCATCCGGCGCCGCTGCGCCTCGGCCGGGACGGCCTTGGGGACGCCATGGGCCGAGAAGATCACCGGCCGGTCATCGGGGCATTCATCCAGCTCCTCGACAAAGACCGCGCCCTTTTCACGAAGCGAATCAACCACATACTTGTTGTGGACGATCTCGTGGCGGACATAGACCGGGGCGCCCCATTTCTGCAGGGCCATTTCGACGATCTTGATGGCGCGGTCCACGCCCGCGCAGAAACCGCGCGGCGCGGCCAGATACAGGGTCAGGGGCGGCTTGGTCTGGGTCATGCCCCTCAGGTAGCGCGAAGCCCCGCTTTCGTCCAGCACCGAGGGGTCACAAGCCGTGCACAGGGCGTGCACAGCCTGTACACCGACAACGCACGCTGCGTTAACCCTGTCGCGCAACGGCCAAGAGGCCTGCCACGTCCAGATGCGCCTCGAGATGGTCGGCCAGGGCGTCCAGCGCGGCCTCGACCCCGGCCTCGAAGCCGGGTTGCGAGGCGGCGCCGAGGCGGGCCAGCCAGGCGGCGCGGAAGCCGTCATCCGAAAACAGCCCGTGCAGATAGCTGCCGGCGATTCGGCCATCGGCGCTGATCGCGCCGTCGGGATGGGGCAGATGCGCGAAGGGCCGGGCGCAGTCGGGACCGGCGGTGCGGCCCATGTGGATCTCGTAGCCCGAGACCGGCTGGCCAAGCGCGATGCCCGCGATGCGGTCCAGCCGCTTGTCGGCGGCCATCACGGTCTCGACGTCCAGAAGGCCCAGACCCGGCGTCTCGCCGGCCGGGCCGTCGCTGCCCAGCGGATCGCGGATGATCCGGCCCAGCATCTGGTAGCCGCCGCAGATGCCCAGCACATGCCCGCCGCGGCGGACATGGGCGGCAAGGTCGATGTCCCAGCCCTGCGCGCGCAGGAAGGCCAGATCGCCGCGGGTCGATTTGGTGCCGGGGATCACCACCAGATCGGCGTCGCCGGGGATCGCCCGGCCCGGCCCCAGCATGGTCAGCCGCACGCCCGGCTCGGCCGCGAGCGGGTCGAGATCGTCGAAATTGGCGATCCGCGACAGCGTCAGGCAGACCACATGCAGCCCCGCCCCACGGCTGGCGCGCAGGTCCACCGCGTCCTCGGCGGGCAGGCGATGGGCCTCGGCGAACCAGGGCAGCACGCCGAAGCCTGGCCAGCCGGTGCGCTGCGCGATCAGCCGGTAGCCCTCGTCGAACAGCCGCGGATCGCCGCGGAACTTGTTGACGAGGAAGCCCCGGATCATCGCGGCATCGGCCGGGTCGATCACCGCCCGGGTGCCGACGATCTGGGCGATCACCCCGCCCCGGTCGATGTCGCCGGCAAGCACCACCGGCACCCCCGCCGTCCGCGCAAAGCCCATGTTGGCGATGTCGCGGGCGCGCAGGTTCACCTCGGCCGGGCTGCCCGCGCCCTCGACGATGACCAGATCGTGGCCGGCGCGCAGCCGGGCAAAGCTGTCCAGCACCCCGGCCAGCAGGCGCGGGCGCAGCGCGGCATAGTCGCGGGCCTCGGCGCGGGCGATGGCGCGGCCCTGCAGCACGACCTGCGCGCCGGTGTCGGTCTCGGGCTTGAGCAGCACCGGGTTCATGTCGGTCACCGGGTCAAGCCCGCAGGCGCGCGCCTGCAGGGCCTGGGCGCGGCCGATCTCGCCGCCGTCGGCGGTCACGGCGGCGTTGTTGGACATGTTCTGCGGCTTGAAGGGCGCGACCGACAGCCCGCGCCGCCGCGCGGCGCGGCACAGCCCCGCCACCAGCATCGACTTGCCGACATTCGAGCCGGTGCCCTGGATCATCATCGCCGGCATGGGACACTTCGCTTGCCATCACCTGCGCCGGTGACTAGATAGGCGCGTCCGCAAATGAAAGGCCGAATTCCGTGCAGAACGTCGTGCTGACCATCCATCTGATCCTGGCGGTCCTGCTGACCGGGGTCGTGCTGCTGCAACGTTCGGAAGGCGGCGGCCTTGGCATGGGCGGCGGCGGCGGCGGCGGCGTGATGAGCGGGCGTCAGGCCGCCAACGCGCTGACCCGGCTGACCTGGATCTTCGGCATCGCGATCTTCTGCACCTCGATCGGGCTGACGGTGATTGCCGCGCGCGACGCCAGCAACAGCTCGATCATGGATCAGCTTGGCGTGCCGGCGCAGCAGCAGGGGTCGGGATCGACCCTGCCGACGCTGCCGGCCTACACGCCCCCGCCCAGCACCGGCGGCGACCCGCTGACCCCGCCCGCCCCCGAGGCCCCGGCGGCCGCGCAGCCCGAGGCCGCGGCGCCCGCGGCGACCGCGCCCGCAGCGACCGCACCGGCCGCGGATGTGCAGGCCCCCGCAGCCGACGGCGTGGCCCCGCCCGCCGCAGAGGCGCCGGCGGAGGCACCCGCAGAGGCGCCCGCAGAGGCCCCGGCCGACGCACCGGCAGAGCCTGCACCGGCGAACTGAGGCGACACTACAATTAGGGGAGGAATTATTCTTCCCCACATCAACTTGCGGTCCATTGCGGCCACGGGGCGAATCATCTATATCTCGGGTCCCGTGGTCAGGGCCGTTCCGGCGGCCCGCAGATCAGGCGATTCGCACATCACGGGGGCCACATGGCGCGTTACATCTTCATCACCGGCGGCGTGGTCTCTTCCCTCGGCAAGGGGCTGGCCTCGGCGGCGTTGGGGGCGCTGTTGCAGGCGCGCGGCTTCACGGTGCGGTTGCGCAAGCTGGACCCCTATCTGAACGTCGATCCCGGCACGATGTCGCCCTTCGAGCATGGCGAGGTCTTCGTCACCGATGACGGCGCCGAGACCGACCTGGACCTCGGCCATTACGAACGCTTTACCGGGGTCAGCGCCCGGCGCACCGACAGCGTGTCATCGGGGCGGATCTATTCCAACGTGCTGGAAAAGGAACGCCGCGGCGAATACCTGGGCAAGACCATTCAGGTCATTCCGCATGTGACCAACGAAATCAAGGACTTCCTCGCCATCGGCGAGGACGAGGTCGATTTCATGCTGTGCGAGATCGGCGGCACGGTCGGCGATATCGAGGGGCTGCCCTTCTTCGAGGCGATCCGCCAGTTCACCCATCAGCGCCCGCGCGGGCAGTGCATCCTGATGCATCTGACGCTGCTGCCCTATCTGGCGGCCTCGGGCGAGCTGAAGACCAAGCCGACCCAGCACAGCGTCAAGGAATTGCAGTCGATCGGCCTTGCGCCCGACGTGCTGGTCTGCCGGTCGGAACACCCGATCCCCGAAAAGGAACGCGCCAAGATCGCGCTGTTCTGCAATGTCCGCCCCGATGCGGTGATCCCGGCCTATGACCTGAAGTCGATCTACGAGGCGCCCCTTGCCTATCACCGCGCCGGGCTGGACCGCGCCGTGCTGGACGCCTTCGCGATCAGCCCCGCCCCGCGTCCCGACCTGTCGAAATGGGAGGACGTGATGGACCGGCTGGACAATGCCGAGGGCCAGGTGAACATCGCGGTCGTGGGCAAGTACACCCAGCTTGAGGATGCCTACAAATCCATCGCCGAGGCGCTGACCCATGGCGGCATGGCCAACCGGGTCCGCGTCAAGGCCGACTGGGTGGACAGCGAGAAGCTGGAGGGCGAGGGCGCGCATCTGCTGGACGGCTATCACGGCATCATCGTGCCCGGCGGCTTCGGCGAGCGCGGCACCGAGGGGATGATCGCCGCCGCCCGATACGCCCGCGAGAAGAACGTGCCCTATCTGGGCATCTGCCTGGGGATGCAGATGGCGGTGATCGAGGCCGCGCGCAATCTGGGCGGGATGCCGGATGCGGGCTCCGAGGAATTCGACCACGAGGCCGGCAAGACCCGCTTCACCCCGGTCGTCTATCACCTGAAGGAGTGGGTGCAGGGCAACTACACCGTCAACCGCAAGCTCGGCGACGACAAGGGCGGCACGATGCGGCTGGGGGCCTATACGGCGATGCTGGCCGAGGGCTCGAAGATCAGCGAGATCTATGGCGGCGCGCTGCAGATGGAGGACCGGCACCGGCACCGCTATGAGGTCGACGCCACCTATCGCGAGGCGCTGGAGGCGGCCGGGCTGTCATTCTCGGGGATGTCGCCAGACGGCAAGCTGCCCGAGGTGATCGAATATCCGCACCACCCCTGGTTCATCGGCGTGCAGTCGCATCCCGAGCTGAAATCCAAGCCCTTCGCCCCCGCGCCGCTGTTCGCAGGCTTCGTGCGGGCGGCGATGGACGAGGGCCGGCTGGTCTGACGGATCAGTCGGCCAAGTTGCCAAGGCGTTCGCGGTTTTCCCAGATCGCCAGTGCCAGCGAAAGCGCGAAGGCGCCCCAACCAAGGTAGGGGACGGCCCGCCTGGCGAGCGCGCGAAGAATCTGCCGGTAGGCGTCCTCGCCCAGTCGCTCGGACAGCGCCGACAGCCCGGCCCTGGACACAATTTTCGCGACAATTCTGCGTGTGATCCGCAACGCGGCCCACCAATCGCCTTTGCGCACCGCCTCGGCAAGCCGAGGAAGGTCCTGCGCCGTGTCGAGCGCGATGAGTGCGTCGCGAAGCTGTGGGCCTAGTTGCGGATCGATGCCGAAAGCCTGCGCAAGAATGTCGGTGAACGCCCTCTGCCAAGTGTCGGCATCTGCCTGGGCCTCGGCATTGCGGAGGTCTTCCACGGCTTCGGGATCGGGAGCGAGATCGACCTCGTTCGCCAGGATATCCGCCACGAGATCGGCCTGTTCGGTACGCGCGACCAAGGCCGCCTCCGCCCCGACGCCGACCTCGGCCAGCGTCGCCAGTGCGGCACGAAGCTGTTCAGAAGCCGCCTCGGCGTTAACCTCGCCACCATTGTCAACGCCCATGAAACTGTCTGTCGCAGCATCCAGCGCCAAGGCCGCCCCCTCGAAGGCGGGTTCAAATTCAAGCCTTTGCGCAAGAATATCGGCCTCTTGTGCCGCGACATGTCGGCCGCCCACTGCCGCAAATGCTACGGATGTTCCGAAAAGTGCCTTGCGCCGGGAAATGGTCATCTCTGCGCCTCCTGATTATCCGCCACAGCAAGAGCGATCATAGCACAAATGGCACGTCGGTGAATTCGTTCGGGGAATCTGTGCGGGCACGCCCTAATGCTCGCTGAGCACCCGGCTCTCCAATGCCGTCGCATCCCGACGCCCAGGCAGGTAGCTGCCAATGATGTCGCTCAGCGCGGCGAGTCAGCTGAAGTTGGCGGCTGGGCGGAACAAGTCGTCGAAAACAATCTGAGGGGAGTGCGGGTCTTCGAAGCAACGCAGACGCGCTGCGTCATCCGGCAGGGTCACGACCGGCGGCCGGCGATCCGCGCCGTGTCAATCACGAGATCCTTTTCACCGGCCTGCGGCGAAACGCGTGGATCGGCGCGCCGGTGCGCCTTCGCCACAAGCAACGTGCGCCCGGCCTCGACTTCGTTAACCTTCCTTGCGCAATCCTTGCCGTCCCGAGTCCAGGCGCAGGGATGCATCATGCCAGAGATCGAGACCGACACCGACACCGACACCGACACTGACACTGACACCGGCCAGACCGCCGATGCCGTCCACGACCGCTTCCTTGCGGTCGAGGCGATGGCCGCCGAGGCGATGCGCCTGGCCGCCGCCTCGCCAAGCCTGAGCCTGCCCGCGGCGGGACTGGCGACGCCCTTTCTGCACAGCGCCTCGGTGCGCGTCGGGGGACAGGACGCGCTGTTGCCCACGGGCCATGCCGCCGCCACCGACATCCGCCATTTCGGCGTCCTCGTGCAGGGGTTCGACGCCGTGGTCAGCGACGCGGTGGCCCGGCAGAACCTGCGACTGATGCAGGACGCGATCGACTGGTCGGCGGCGACGGGCGGGCTCATCCAGCTGCCCGCCGGGGCGATCGACGTGGCCGGCACGCTGGTCTGGCGCCTCGGCGCCTCGATGCGCGGCGCGGGCAAGCATTCCTCGCGGCTGCGCCAGCGCCTGCAGCCCCGGCTGGACAGCGAGCCCTTCGTCGACCTGCTGGCCTGCCCCCCGGTCAGCGGCCGCGAGGGTGGCAACGGCTATACGCTGCTGGCCGACCTGATCCTTGATGGGGGCTGGACCCTGCGCAACCATGCCGCCGACCGGGAGGGCGGCAACTGGTCCTATGATCCGCACCGCATGACGCAATGCGCGGTGGCCTTTGACACCCCGGCGGCGGGGCCGGCGGGGCCCTCGGCCGCGCGCGAGGCGGGCAGCGACGCGCATAACCGGCTGGACAACGTCACCATCACCAATGTCGCGGGCTGCGGCATCCGCATGTCGGGGCGCGGCGAGAACTTCATCCGCGGGGTCGAGCTGCGCAAATGCGCGGTCACCGGCCTGTATCTGGACAGCCCCGACTGCTTCGTGTCGGACCTGACCAGCTATCTGCATGGCGACAGCGGCTGCATCATCACCGCCCGCGCGGGCAACCTGCGCCTGACCAATTCGAAGATGTGGTTCACCGGCATGCAGCGCGACGCCGAGGTGATCGGCGCGGGCATCCACCTGCCCGACAAGGGCACGGCCGCGCTGACGATGTCGAATGTCTCGACCCAGGACAGCTGGGGTCCCGGCCTGCACCTGTCGGGCGATACCGGGATCACCTTCCACGGCGACCTGGACGAGGCCGGCGGCGGCCGGCTGGAACACCAGGGCTTCGGCTATGGCGGGCCGCGCAGCCTGCCGCGCTGTTTCCTGCGCGCCGATGGCACGCTGCGCCGGGCGCGGATCGACGCGCAGATCAAGGGCGGCGCCCGCACCGCCGAACGTCCGCATCTGGTGCATCTGACCGGATCGGGCGTGACGGGCTGCGATTTCCGGCTGGGCGGCGACCTGACGGGCGTCCATCCGCAGCGGGTGGTCGAAAGCAACGGCACCCGCAATGCGCGCCGCCACAACGAGGTCTGGTTCGGCGGCCGGATGCTGCACGGGCAGGTCACCGCCGCGCAGCTGGCCGACCCCGCGCATGGCGTCAACGATCCCGATTACGGCCCCAGCCAGGCGATCACCGCCGAGGGCCGGGCCCTGTGCCGGTCGGCCGACGGCAGCTGGCAGGACGCGGCGCTGGCCGCGCCGGGGCTGCGGGTGCTGGGCTTCGAGCCCTGGGACGAGGACGGATACCGCGCCGCGCTGGCGGCCCATGCCGGCGATCCGATGGTCTGGGTGGTCCGCTATGCCGCCGCTTGATCTGACGCGCTGCGAGACGGTCACGATCGCCGGCCGGGCCATCGCCGACATCGGCCATCTGGGCCGCAGCGTCTGGCAGGAAGCCCCGGGGCTGCCGCTGCCCGAGGATCCGCCGCAGCCCTATTAGCGCCGGGATCGCACCGCGCGACCGGACCCGCCAAGGGCGCAAGAAAGGCAAAGGGGCTGGTCCTGGCGGACCGGCCCCTTGCGCGTTTCGATCCTGGTGCCGGTGAAGGGACTCGAACCCCCGACCCCATCATTACGAATGACGTGCTCTACCAGCTGAGCTACACCGGCAACAGATCGTGCGGCGGCGGATAGCAGGTTCCGCGGCCAAGGAAAAGAGCCCGCCGCGGATTTTTGGCCCGCGGCACCGGGGGGCGACGCGGCGCGCGCCCGCGACCCGGCCCGGCCTCAGCCGCGCGCCCGGTCGCCCTGCCAGGCGCCCTCGGAAGGCGGCTCGACATCGGGGCGGACAGGCACCGGCTCGGCATCGGCGGTGCCGGCCGTCGCGGTCCGGTCGGGCACGGGCTTGCGGGACACGGCCCTGTCGGGCACGGGAGTGCCGGCCAGCGGGGCGGCGCTGTCGGGCGGGGCCGTGCGGGCGCGGCTGCCATCCACCGGGCGCTCGGGCGAGGTGTCGGTGGTGGCCGGCTCGATCTCGACGAAATCCTGTTCGCGCGGCACCATGCCGGGGGCCACGTCGGCGATCTCGATGCGGGTGCTGCGCGGGCTGTCGGCCGGGGGCGCCGTCCGTGCGGCGGGGGCCGCCGGGGCGGGCGCGGCCGCGGCATCGGTGGCCGCGCCATCGGCGGGCGGGGCATCGGCGGCCGCGGCATCCGGCGTGGTGGCCGGGCTGCCGACCAGCAGCGGCAGCATCTCGGGCCCCGCGGTGCCCGCGGTGGCGGCGCTGCGGCGCATCTCGGGCTCGCGCCAGCTGAGCGTGTCGAAGCCGCCGCAGCTGTCGCAGACCGGACCCCAGTCGGCCATCACGTTGTGGCAGGTGTCGCAGACCCATTGCGGCCCGCGCGAGGCGGTCAGCGCCTTGGCCAGCCAGCCGCGCACCACGCTGTCATCTGCGCCCTCGCCGCGTTCGACGGCCGCCATGATCGACAGGGTGCGGACGGTGGGGTGGGATTGCGCCAGATCGCCCAGCGCACGCCGGGCTCCGGGGAAATCCTCGGCCGCCAGCAGCAGTTCGGCCTTCAGCAGGCGCGATTCCTCGTCCGAGGGGTTCTTGCCGATCAGCCGCTCGAACCGCGTGAGGCGGGCGTTCGGCGTCTCGTCGGGGACAATCGCGGCATAGGCGGCGGCGATGTCGGGATGCGGGCGCACCGACCAGGTCTTTTCCAGGATCCGCGAGGCGTTGCGGTAGTCCTTGGCCTCGGTATAGCTTTGCGCGGCCAGCACCGCCGCCGGGATCAGGTCGGGCGAGGCCTTGGCGGCCGAGATCGCCGCCTCGCGGGCGCTGATCGAATTGCCCGAGGCCAGAACCTCGCTGGCCTCCTGCAGCGCCAGCACCGCGTCGCGGCGCAGATGCACGTCCTTGGGCAGTTCGCCCTGGCGGGATTTTTCCTTCAGCAGCTTGCGCGCGCCCTTCCAGTCATGCTCGCGCATCTCAAGCTCGAGCAGCGTGTCCTGGATCTCCTTGTGGCGCGGCTTCAGCGCATAGGCCTTTTGCGCCAGCAGCAGCGCGGTCGCCGTGTCGCCGGCGTCGAGTTTCTGGCGCATCAGCCCGCGCACGCCGACAAAGCGGGTGCGGTCATCCTCGAGCAGGGTGCGATAGGCGGCCTCGGCCTGGCTGCGGTCGCCGGCGACCTCGGCGGCCTGCGCGGCCAGCACGTTGGTCACATGCGGCATGTCCAGATACTTGCGCGCCTTCGCCGCCTTGTCCTGGGCCAGCTTGCCCTCGCCCGAGGCCACGGCCAGCATCCCCTCGCCCAGGGCCTCGTATCCCTTGCGCTCGCGCGAGCGGGCGAAATAGCGGTTGATCGCCGTCTCGTCCCCCGCGAGAAAGCGCAGGAAGGCCAGCGCGAGGCCCAGAAGCCGCAGCACCAGCCAGGCGGCGACCATCAGCACCAGAAGCGCGACCAGGGCCTTGACCGGGGTCAGCACATATTCCGTGCCGCCATATTCGAGGCGCAGGGTCTGGCCGGTTTCGGACAGCTGGACGGCGCCGAGGGCGATGGCCAGGACGACCGCGAAGAAGAACAGGATTTTCAGAAGCGACAGGATCATGACCGGGCCCTCAGTTCGAATTGGCCGACAGGTCGGACAGGGCCGCCTGCGCATCGCGATAGGCCGTGGCATCGGCGATCCAGGCGGCCATCGCGGGCGCCTCGCGGGCGGGGTCGGGCAGCGCCGCGACCTCGGTCAGCGCCGCGTCGATGCGCCCCGCCTCGACCGCGGCATCGGCGCGCGACAGGATCGCGTCGGGATCGTCGCCCTCGCGCGGGGTGACCGAGCGGGCGCCGGTTTGGGCGCGCAGGAAATTGGTCAGCAGGTTGCCGCCGCCCTCGGCGCTGTCGTTGCGCAGCGCGGCGCGCAGGCCGGCCCGCGCGGCCTCGCCGAAGCCCGCCTGCAGGCTTTCGAGGCTGGGCACCTCGCGGGTCAGCGCCTCGGGCGCGTCCAGCCCGGCGCCTTCCAGCGTCTGGCGCGCCTCGTCCGGGGTCACGCCACGGTCCAGCGCCGCCTGCAGCGCGGTGATGGCGGCGACCGCCTCGGCGCGGCGGGTGCTTTCCTCGGCGGCCTCCTGCAGCTTCTGCGCCTCGGCCTGCGCGGCGGTGATCTCGGACTGGGCGTTCTCGGCTGCGGACTGGATCTGCTGTTCCAGCGCGCCGGCCTGATCGGCCAGCGACTGCACCCGCTCGGCGACCGCAGGATCGATGCTGGGCCGGGCGGCCAGTTCCTCGATCCGGGCCGCCTGTTCGTCGAGGCGGGCCTGAAGCGCCGCGAGATCCTCGGCCGAGACCAGCGCGACCTGTTCGGCAGGGGGGGCTTCCGGCGCGGTTTCCGCAGCGGTGCCGGTTGCGGGTTCCGCCGGGGCCTCGGCGGTGGCGGTGCCGGACTCGGCGGGGGCAGGGTCGCTGCCGGGCTCGGCGGGGGTGAAGGGCTGGCCCGCGATCTCTGTCAGCAGCGCGTCGATTTCCTCGCGCGCGGCCAGGCGGGCCGCGTCGCGGGCCGCCGTCTCGGCGGCGCTGACGGCCTCGGCGCGGATCGCCTCGGCATCGATGGCGGGTGCGGCCTCGGCGGCGGGATCGGCGGGCAGCCAGCCCGCGGGCAGATGCGGCAGCGCCCAGAGGGCCGCCGCGGCGCCAAGGCCCGCAGCCACCGCGCCGCCAAGGGCTGTGGGCCAGAAGCCGGCCTTGCGGACGGTGACGTTCTGGGTCGGGGCGGGGCTTGCCGCGGGCGTGTCCCGCAGGATCGCCTCGGGCGGGGTGTCCTTCAGCGGGCCCCTGGGTCCGGCGTCGGCGGGAAGGGACGGCGGCTGCGCGGCCGCGTCGGCGGCCGGTTTCGCGGCCCCGGTGCCCGGCTTCGTGGCCTCGGCGGCGGGCTTGCCGGTCGGGGTCGGGGATGCCGGGTCCTTCGCCCCGGCCCCGGCTCCGGCCCCGGCGGCGGCGGCGGCGGCGGCCGTCGCAGAGGCGGCGGGGGCGGAACCGGCCGGGGCGGCCTTCGCGGCCGGCTTGCCCGCATCGGTCCCCGCATCGGTCGCGGCGGACTTCGGCGCGGCTGCGGGCCGCCCGTCCTTGCCGGTGCCCAGCAGCGATGATTCGATGGGTTCGGCGCTGCCCGCGCCGGCCCGCGCCGAGGCGCCGTCGCCCGGCCCGGTCGCCGACGAGGCCAGCGTGCCGGGCGCGGCGGCGGCTTTGCGACCCGTCGCATCCCCGGTTTTTGCCACCGTTTCGGCCGTCGCCGCCGCGGGCTTTTCGGATCCTTCGGACTTGCTGTCGCTCGAGGGTTTCTTCTCGTCTGGCTTTTTCACAATGCTGTCCCCGTCCTCGCCTGTCCCGGCGTGCCCGCCGCCGCAGCGTGAACGCAGCCTAATGACGCGCGGGCTTCTGCTCAACCCGCCGTGATCAGGATTGTTCCACGCCGCACATTGCGCCGATCGCGGCGGCCAGCGCCTCGATCCGCGGCGCGGCGGCGACGGTCCGGCGATCCTGCCGTCCGGTCCAGCCTTCCAGCGCCGCCGGGCTGATCGCCGCCAGCCACAGCGGCGCACGCGCCGCGCCGGCCATGCCCGCCAGCAGCGTGGCCGAGCGCGGCGACATCACCGGCAGCACCACCGGCGCGGCGCCTGCCAGCAGCCGCAGCGCCGCGGGCGACAGGTCCTGCGGGATCTGGTCATAGACCACCACCCCCTCGACCGGCAGGTCGCGGGCGAGGTGGCGGCCATGCGGATGCAGCAGCCGCAGCGCCGAGCCCGCGACAAGATCGCGCAGCCCCTCGGCATCGCCCGGACCCTCGATCACCCGAAAGCCCGCCGCGCCGGCCAGCTGCGCGGTGCGCGGACCGACGCAGAAGGCCGGGCGCCCGCGCCCCGCCCCGGCCGCCGCGACCGCATGGCCCGAGGTGAAGACCAGCCCCTCGGCCGCGTCCAGCCGCGCCCGGTCATGCGCGACCGGGACGATCCGCAGGATCGGCGAGACCAGCGCGGCCATGCCCGGCAGCAGCGCCGCCAGCCGCCCCGAATCGGGTTCGGGCCGGGTCAGCAGAAGCGTGGGCGCGGCGCGCCTGTCCATTGGCAACCCCCGTGGCCGGTGCTAGGCCATCAGGGGTAAGCCTCCCTTCCCCGCCCGGCAAGAGCATGGACGACCTCATCTTTCTCGGCATCGAAAGCAGTTGCGACGACACCGCCGCCGCCATCGTGGCGGGCGACCGGCGCATCCTGTCCTCGGTCGTCAGCAGCCAGACCGCGCTGCATGCCGATTTCGGCGGCGTCGTCCCCGAGATCGCCGCCCGCGCCCATGCCGAGCGGCTTGACCTGGCCGTGGAACAGGCGCTGGCCGAGGCCGGGCTGGGCCTGCGCGACCTGTCGGGGGTCGCGGTGACGGCGGGGCCGGGGCTGATCGGCGGGGTGATGGCCGGGGTGATGTGCGCCAAGGGCATCGCCGCCGGGACCGGGCTGCCGCTGATCGGCGTTAACCATCTTGCCGGCCACGCGCTGACCCCGCGGCTGACCGATGCGACGCCGTTTCCCTATCTGATGCTGCTGGTCTCGGGCGGGCATTGCCAGTTCCTGCGGGTCGAGGGGCCGCGCGCCTTCACCCGGCTTGGCGGCACCATCGACGACGCGCCGGGCGAGGCCTTCGACAAGCTGGCGCGGCTTCTGGCGCTGCCCCAGCCCGGCGGCCCCTCGGTCGAGGCCGAGGCCGCCGGGGGCGATGCCGACCGCTTCGATCTGCCGCGCCCGCTGCTGGACCGGCCGGGCTGCGACCTGTCCTTTTCGGGGCTCAAGACCGCGGCGCTGCGGCTGCGCGACCGGCTGGTCGAGGAACAGGGCGGGCTGCGCAGCCGCGACCGGCGCGATCTTTGCGCGGCGTTCCAGGCGGCCGTGGCCGAGGTGCTGGCCGAAAAGGCGCGCCGCGCGCTGGACCGCGCGCCGGTGCCGGTGCTGGCCGTGGCGGGCGGGGTCGCCGCGAACCGGGCGGTGCGCGGGGCGCTGGAGCAGGTCGCCAAGGCCGCCGGAGCGGCCTTCCTGGCGCCGCCGCTGCGGCTTTGCACCGACAATGGCGCGATGATCGCCTGGGCGGGGATCGAGCTGTTCCGCCTTGGCCAGCGCGACGGCATGGACCTGGCCGCGCGGCCCCGCTGGCCGCTGGACGGTCGTGCGGCACCGATGCTGGGCAGCGGCAGGAAGGGGGCCAAGGCATGAGCGTGGCGATTCTGGGCGCGGGGGCCTTCGGCACGGCGCTGGCGGTGGCGCTGTCGGCGAACGGGCCGGTGACGCTGTGGGGGCGCGATGTCGGCTGGGGGCGGATCAACCCGCGCCTGCCGGGGGTCGCGCTGCCCGAGGCGGTGCGGACCGGTGCGGATCTGCGCGCCGCCGCGGCCGCGGCCGACACGATCCTGCTGGCGCTGCCCGCGCAGCTGCTGGCGGGCTTTCTGGCCGATCATGCGGCGCTGCTGGACGGAAAACGGCTGGTCAGCACCGCCAAGGGGATCGACCTCACGCGGCTGACCGGCGCCTCGGCGCTTCTGGGCGAGGCCTGTCCCTCGGCCGCGGTCGCGGTGCTGACCGGGCCGTCCTTCGCCGCCGACATCGCCCGCGGCCTGCCCACCGCCCTGACGCTGGCCTGTGCCCGGCCCGATGCGGGCCTTGCGCTGCAACATGCGCTGTCGACGCCGGTGCTGCGCCTCTACCGGACCACCGACGTGACCGGCGCCGAACTGGGCGGCGCGCTGAAGAACGTCATCGCCATCGCGGCCGGCGTGGTGATCGGCGCCGGGCTGGGCGACAGCGCCCGCGCCGCGATCATCACCCGCGGCTTCGCCGAGATGACCCGGCTGGCCGTGCGGCTGGGGGCCCGCCCCGAGACGCTGGCCGGGCTGTCGGGCCTGGGCGACCTGACGCTGACCTGCACCTCGCCGCAATCGCGCAACTTCCGCTTTGGCCGGGCGCTTGGCGCCGCCGAGGATTTCGATGCCGCCACCACCGTCGAGGGCGCGGCCACCGCCCGCGCCGTCGCCGCGCTGTCCGGGCGGCTGGGCGAGGACATGCCGGTGGCCGCGATGGTCGCGCGGCTTGCCGATGGCGGCGTTTCGGTCGAAAAGGCCGTCGAGAAGCTGATGAGCCGACCCCTGAAGGAGGAATGATGCCCCTGTTCGCCGTGATCTGCCGGGACAAGCCCGGTGCGCTGCAGACCCGCCTCGATACCCGCGAGGCCCATCTTGGCTTCATCCGCGACAGCGGCATCGTGCGCATGGCCGGCCCGCTGCTGGACGAGGGCGCGATGTGCGGCTCGTTGCTGATCCTCGAGGCCGAGGACCTGGCAACCGCCCGCGACTGGGCCGCCAACGACCCCTACAAGGGCGCCGGGCTGTTCGACAGCGTCGAGGTGATCGAGTGGAAGAAGGTGATCGGCTGATGGCCTACTGGCTGTTCAAGTCCGAACCCGACGTGTTCGGCTGGGACGACCTGGTGGCGCGCGGCGAGCGCGGCGAGGAATGGGACGGCGTGCGCAACTATCAGGCCCGCAACAACATGCGCGCCATGAAGCGCGGTGATCTGGGGCTGTTCTATCATTCCAACATCGGCAAGGCGGCGGTCGGCATCGTCGAGGTCGCGGCCGAGAGCCATCCCGACAGCACCGCCGCCGACCCGAAATGGGAATGCGTCGACATCCGCGCGGTCAGGCCCCTGCCGCGCCCCGTCACGCTGGACGAGGCCAAGGCCGAGCCGCGGCTGAAGGACATGGTGCTGGTCAACAACAGCCGCCTGTCGGTGCAGCCGGTGAGCGAGGCCGAATGGGCCGTGATCCTGGAGATGGCGGGGCTGTGACCGCCGCCGGCGCGGCGGCAGCGGGGGTCCCGAAGGCGCGCGCCACACCATCGCATGCCCCCGGAGAACCCGTGGCTGCCGGATAGCGCGGCAGCGCCCGCAACGCAACGCCCAAGCGCGGGGCTTTTGATGCAAAGCCGCTTCATCTTGCTGCGTCGCCGCGATAGGCTGCGGGCATCCCCGACAGGCGATCCCCAGGAGGTCCCATGAGCCAGCGTCTTCACCTCGTCTTCGGCGGCGAGCTGACCGATCCGCAGGGCACGCAGTTCCGCGATGTCGATGCGATCCATGTCGTCGGCATCTTCCCCGACTATGCCAGCGCGCACCGCGCCTGGAAGGCCGAGGCGCAGCGCACCGTGGACAGCGCGCAGACCCGCTATTTCATCGCGCATCTGCACCGGCTGGTGGACGAGGAGAAAGAGGTCGGCCCGACCGTGGCCCTGAACGGCTGATGGCGGGCGGCGGGCTTGGCAGGCTGGGGCTTTGGCTGCATCTGCGCAGCCGGCCGGACCCGGCCTCGGCCCGCATCGAGCTGCCGCCGGGCGATGGCCCGCTGCTGCTGATGCATGTCTCGGCCGCGGCCGAGACCGCGGCGGCGCAGGTCCTGGCCCGGCTGCGGCGCGGGATGCCGAAGCTGCGGGTGCTGGACACGCGCGGCCTGCCGCCGCTGCCGCTGGCCGACAATTCGGGTGCCGCGCAGACGCTGCTGGACGAGGCGCGGCCCGCGGCGCTGCTGCTGCTGGGCGCCGACCTGCCCCCGGCGCTGATCGCCGCCGCCGCGCAGCGCCGCCTGCCCGTCATGCTGGCCGAGGCGCGGCTGACCGCCCCCGAGACCGGCTGGGGGCTGCGCGCGGCGATGCGCCGCCGCCTTCTGCAAAGCGCCGGGGCGGTGCTGGTCACCGATCCCGAAAGCCACCGCATCGCGATCCGCATGGGCGCCGATCCGGCCCGGGTGGTGCTGACCGGGCCGGTCGCCGAGATCCGCGAACCGCTGCGCTGCACCGAGGCCGAACGCAGCGGCTTTGCCCAGCTGCTGAGCGGACGGCACGCCTGGCTGGCCGCCTCGGTCCCCGAATCCGAGGAGCAGGCGGTGCTGACCGCCCATCGCGCCGCCATGCGCCAGTCGCATCGCGCGCTGCTGTTCCTGGCGCCGCGCGACCCGGCGCGGGTCGATCCGCTGGCCGCGCAACTCGAGGCCGAGGGGCTGCTGGTGGCGCGCCGCAGCCTCGACGAGGAACCGACCGAGGAAATCCACGCGCTGATCACGGACGGTCCGACCGAGATGGGCCTGTGGTACCGGCTGGCCCCGGTCACCTACATGGGCGGCACCCTCAGCGGCGAGGTCGACGAGGCGCGCCACCCCTTCGAGCCAGCCGCCCTCGGCTCGGCCATCGTGCACGGGCCGGCGACCGGGCGGCACCCGACCGAATGGCAGCAGCTTGACGGGGCGGGCGCAGCGCGGATGGTCGGCGATGCCGAGGCGCTGGCCGCGACGATCGCCGAACTGACGCAGCCCGACCTGGTCGCGGCGCTGGCCAGCGCGGCCTGGGCGGTCAGCACCGGCGGCGCCGATGTCGCGCAGCGCATCGCCGGGCCGGTGCTGGACGCGCTGCGCGGGGCGACACGATGAGGCGGGCGCCCGGCTTCTGGTATCGCCGCCCGCCGACCCTTGCGGCGCGGCTGCTGGCGCCGCTGGGCGCCGCCTATGCGCGCGCCACCGCGCGGCGGCTGGCGCAGGGCGGGCACGCGCGGCTGCCGGTGCCGGTGATCTGCGTCGGCAACCTGAACGCCGGCGGGACGGGCAAGACGCCGACGGTCATCCATCTGCTGCAGCTGCTGCAGGATGCGGGCATCGCCGCGCATGTCGTCTCGCGCGGCTATGGCGGCACGGCCAAGGGCCCGCTGCGCGTGGACGAGCGTCGCGACGACGCGGCCACCACCGGCGACGAACCCTTGCTGATGGCGGCCTTCGGACCGGTCTGGGTCGCCGACGACCGGCTGGCCGGATGCCGCGCGGCAGTCGCGGCGGGCGCGCAGGCGGTGATTCTCGATGACGGCTTTCAGGATCCGGCGCTGGCGCATGATTTGTCGCTGATCGTCGTGGATGCCGCGAAGGGCTTTGGCAACGGGCTGTGCCTGCCCGCCGGCCCCCTGCGCGAACCCGTGGCGGCGGGGCTTGCGCGGGCCGACCTGCTGCTGTCCATCGGCCCGGCCGAGGCGCAGGCGGGCTTTGCCTCGCCCGCGCCGGACCTGCCGCATCTGCGCGGCCGGCTGGCCCCGCTGCAGACCGGCATCGACTGGCGCGGCCACCGCGTGCTGGCCTTCGCGGGCATCGGCCATCCCGAGAAATTCTTCGCCACCCTGCGCGATCTGGGCGCGCGGGTGATCCGCGCCGAGGCGCTGGAGGATCACCAGACCTTCACCCCCGCGCTGCTGACGCGGCTGGAAACCGAGGCGCGGCTGGCCGGCGCCCAGCTTGTGACCACGGAAAAGGATGCCGCCCGCCTGCCGCGCGGCTTCCGGCCAAAGGTGCTGGCGCTGCCGGTCAGGCTGGTCCTGGACGATCCGCGCCCGCTGCTGGACGCGCTGTCACGGCTGTTGCCGGGGCTGCGCCGGCCCGGCTGAACGCACGCCGCAGCGGCCGGGCCCCGGGGCTAGATGCCCAGTGCCGACATGGCCAGCGACAGGACCAGCGCCACGACCACTGCCGCGCTGACCACAACGAGGACCGCGATCCAGATGCCGTTGGGATAGTGCTCGCGATCGAGGCTCCACTGCTCGTCCTCGACCTCGCGGCCGATAATCGCCTCTTTCAGGCGATGCAGCATCTGCCGCAGGGGGCCTTCCCCGCCGGGCCGGGTGGACATCTCGATTCTCCAATAAATTTTTCGATTGAAATTTTCAATATGGAGTGGATCCGCGCAAATCAAGGCCGCGGCGGGGCTGGTTGACCTTTTCGACAGAAATTTTCATCATGATCCCATGCCGCGCCCCTACAAACTGACCGAAGATGGCCGTGCCGCCCGCGCCGCGCGCAGCACCGAGACGCGCGAGGCCTTGATGGCCGCGGCGCATGCGCTGTTCGGGCAGCACGGCTATGACGGGGTGTCGGTGACCGAGATCGCGCGCAAGGCCGGCGTCTCGGCATCGCTGATCAACACCTATTTCGAGGGCAAGGCCGGCCTTGCCTATGCCCTCGTGGAAAGCCTCAATGACGCGCAGGAGGCCGCAAGCCGCGCCATCGTCGAGGGCGGCGGCCCGCCCCTGCGGCGGTTGCGCGACATGCTGCTGGTCTGGGCGCGGGGCGACCTGTCGGACCCGCGCATCCTGCAGGTGGTGCAGGGCTATTCCTGGCAATGGTCCGACGAGACCGAGACCCGCAACCGCGCCACCCGCGCGATCTTCAAGGGCCTTGTCGCCGATCTCGTCGCCGAGGCGCAGCACAGCGGCGAGATCGCGGCGACGCTGGCCCCCGCAAGGCTGGCGGACGCGATCTTCGGACTTTACACATGGAGGACCCGAGATGCGGTCTTTTCGCGCCGCGCGCCCGAAGAGGCGCTGGACCTGCTGTGGCCGCAGATCGAGTCGCTTCTGCAGGCGGCCCGGCCCGCGTGATGGCGCAATCCGCGCCGCGGGTCTTTGCAAAGGGGCCGACGGCCCCGATATAAGGACCATCAGAGGCCGTTCGGCCTCGTCACCGAAAGGCAGCGCATGACCCGAAACGCCATGCAAAGGCTCAGTTTCTACCTGCTGGTGCTGGTGACGCTGTATGCGTCGCTGGCCGGTGCGGGCTGAGGGCGCGCGGGTGGCTGGCAGGTTCCGCGGCCCGCATTCGCCCGGTTCCGACGGCGGCGGCCTTCCGCCGTCGTTGCGGCACCGGCTGGCGACGCGCCCCAAATGGGTCACCATCGCGGCCTCGCCCTTCCTGATCGCGGCCTTCTTCCAGCCGCCGCTGGGAATGGTCGGCAGCCTTGCCGGTTTCGGGCTGATCGCGACGGCCATGTGGCTGACCCGCGAGGGGCTGGCCGCCGAGGCCGCCTATGACCTGCGCCGCGTGGCGCGACGGCCCGCCGTCCCGCGCAAGCTGCTGGGCGGCCTGCTGGCCGGGCTGGGACTGGGCCTGGGCGCGGCCGAACCCGGCGCGATCGCCGGCGCGGCGGTCATCGGCCTTGCCGGCTTCGCGCTGCACTGGCTGGCCTTCGGGGCCGATCCGATGCGCGACAAGGGCATCGACGGGGACGGCGGCTTCCAGCAGGACCGCGCGGCGCGGATGATCGACGAGGGCGAGGCGCATCTGGCGCGCATCCAGCAGGCGATCGGAGGCCTGGGCGACCGCCGCCTCGATGACCGCGTGGCGCGGTTTGCGGGCACGGTGCGCCGGCTGTTCGAGCGCGTCCGCGACAATCCCGGCGACCTGTCGGCCACGCGTCGCTATCTGGGCATCTACCTTCAGGGCGCCAGCGAGGCGACCGACAAGTTCGCCAGCCTCTATGCCCGCCACGGCGACGCCAAAAGCCGGGCGGCCTACGAGGCGTTCCTTGATGACCTGGAAAAGGATTTCAGCGCGCAGTCCGGCAAGCTCTTGGACGCCGACCGCAGCGACCTGAAGATCGAGATCGAGGTGCTGCGCGAACGGCTGGCGCGCGAGGGCGTGCGCCCCGTGGACGGCGGGACGACGCCGCTCAGCGAGGATGCCCGCCGTCTGGACGAGGTGCTGTCGCCCCGGCAGGGCGTGACCGCCGGGCGTCGCTGAGGCTCGATGCCGCGTTTCGCGCTGAAGATCGAATATGACGGCCGGCCCTTCGCGGGCTGGCAGGCGCAGGCCGACCAGCCCTCGGTGCAGCAGGCGGTCGAGACCGCCCTGGGCCGGCTGGACCCGGCCTATGCGGCCGGGGCTCGGATCGCCGCGGCCGGTCGCACCGATGCCGGGGTCCACGCCAGCGGGCAGGTCGCCCATGCCGATCTGGCGCGCGCCTGGGACCCGTTCCGGCTGGCCGAGGCGCTGAACTTCCACCTGAAGCCGGCACCGGTCGCGGTGCTGGCCGCGGCGCCGGTGCCGGCGGATTTCCACGCCCGCTTCTCGGCCGTCGAGCGGCGCTATCTGTTCCGGCTGGTGGCGCGGCGCGCGCCGCTGACCCATGCGCGCGGACAGGTCTGGCAGGTGCTGAACCCGCTAGACACCGCGGCGATGCGGCAGGCGGCGGCGCATCTGGTCGGACGGCACGACTTCACCACCTTCCGGTCATCCCTCTGCCAGGCGCAGAGCCCCGTGAAGTCGCTGGACGAGATCACCATCGAGGACCTGCCGGTCCCGCATGGCCGGGAATACCGGTTCTCGCTGCGGGCGCGATCCTTCCTGCACAATCAGGTCAGGTCGATCGTCGGCACGCTGGAACGGGTCGGCGCCGGATCCTGGCCGCCCGAGCGGGTGGCCCTGGCGCTGGCCGCGCGCGACCGCGCCGCCTGCGGGCCGGTCTGCCCGCCGCAGGGGCTGTACCTGACGGGCGTGGGCTACCCGGCCGATCCCTTCAGCGCCTGACGCGTTCGGCGCAGCGCCGCGACCGCCTGCGCCTTGCGGCGGCGCGGCCGCTCGTCGCGGCGCGAGACCACGATCTTGACCGTGCTCCACAGGATCCACAGGTCCAGGCTGAGGTCGCGATGGCGCTGGTAGATCAGGTCGATCTTCAGCTTGGCGGGCAGGCAGCGGCGGTAATAGGCGGCCTCGGTCGCCTCGGCGCTGGTGCAGCGGGCGAGGATACGATCCTCGTGGCGGTGATAGATCAGCGTGGCCAGCCCGGTGACGCCGGGACGGCTTTTCAGCACCTGGCCATAGATGGCGGGGAACCGCTCGACATATTCACGCAGGGGCGGGCGCGGTCCGACAAAGCTCATGTCGCCCTTCAGGATGTTGAAAAGCTGCGGCAATTCGTCGATGCGCGAGCGGCGCAGGAAATGCCCGATGGGCGTGATGCGCCAGTGCTTGTGCGCCCCGGTGGCGCCGAAATCGCCATCCTGGCGCAGCATGGTGCGGAACTTCAGCTGGGTGAAGGCGCTGCCCGGCGCCCGCATCCGCTGCGCGGAATAGAAGATCGGGCGGCCCTGGACGACCAGCAGGATCAGCGCCACCACCGCCATCACCAGCGACAGGGGCAGCAGCAACAGCAGCGCAAGGCCGATATCGAACAGCCGCTTGGACAGTGGCATCGGCTGGATCGTGGCGGACGCGGTCCGGTTGAGAAACCAGGCCAGCTTCGGCGCGGTCAGCGCCGTCAGGCGCTGTGCCGAGGTCTTGTCCCAGTCGTGGTGGATCGTCACGATGCCGTCCGATAGGTTTGTTGATGCGTCGTTTTTCGCGGTAGCACATCATTCCGGGCAAGAAAACCGCGCCTCGGCGATCGGGCGCAAACACTTGCGTGGGCATGGCAGTTCGGCCACTGTATCGGCGGAAATCGACCCAAGGCGGCGAAGACATGCGCAAATTCCTGGTGCTGCTGGACGACAGCCGCGAATGCCTGAACGCCATGCGCTTTGCCGCGATGCGGGCGGCCAGCACGGGCGGCGGCGTGGTCATCCTGTCGGTGATTCCGGCCGACGACATCCAGCACGGCTTCGGCTTCGGCGTGGCCGACGTGATGCGCGCCGAGGCGCAGGAACGCATCGAGGCGCATTTCGAGGTCTTCGCCAAATGGATGAGGACCCGCCCCAAGGTCGAGCCGGAACTGGTCATCCGCGAAGGCGACCCGGCCGAGGAGCTGATCGCCCAGATCGCCGAGGACCCCGAGATCGGCGTCGTCGTGCTGGGGCTGGACAGCGACAAGTCGGGCCAGAACCCGGTCCTGACGCGGCTGCTGCGCGAGGCGGCGACGCTGGCCTGCCCGATCACCATCGTGCCGGGCGACATCCCGAAGGAACGGCTGGAGGCGATCACCTGACCGGCCGCCGCGCGGGCCGCCGCGCGGGCCGGGCCACGACCGCGCGGCGGCTTGACCCGACGGCCCGCGATGGCCATATGCAGGACAAAGGAGCGCCCGCCATGTTCATCCAGACCGAGACCACGCCGAACCCCGCCACGCTGAAATTCCTGCCGGGCGAGACCGTCCTGGGCAGCGGCACGGCCGACTTCCCGACCGCCGGCGACGCCGCGGCCTCGCCGCTGGCCCGGCGCATCTTCGCCATCGAGGGGGTTGGGGGGGTGTTTCTCGGACGCGACTTCGTCACCGTTACCAAGGCGGACGACCAGCCCTGGGATCACCTGAAGCCATCGGTGCTGGGCGCGATCATGGAGCATTTCCAGTCGGGCGCCCCGGCCATCGAGGGCGATGCCCCGGCCGGCGCCGGCCATGCCGACCACAGCGGGCCGGATGCCGAGATCGTCGTGCAGATCAAGGAGCTGCTGGACACGCGCGTGCGCCCGGCGGTCGCGCAGGACGGCGGCGACATCACCTTCCACGGCTTCGACCGCGGCGTGGTCTACCTGCACATGCAGGGCGCCTGCGCGGGCTGCCCGTCCTCGACCCTGACCCTCAAGATGGGGATCGAGAACCTGCTGCGCCACTATATCCCGGAGGTGATCGAGGTTCGCCCCGTTGCCTGAGCCACTGGTCCTGGGCTTCGACACATCGGCCGCGCATTGCGCGGCCGCTTTGCTGTCGGGCGAGCGGCTGCTGGACAGCCGTCACGAGGCGATGGAGCGCGGCCAGGCCGAACGGCTGTTTCCCCTGCTTCACGAATTGCTGGACGCGGCCGGGCTTGGCTGGCACGCGCTGGCCGCCATCGGCGTCGGCATCGGTCCCGGCAACTTCACCGGCATCCGTGTGGCGGTGGCGGCGGCGCGCGGGCTGTCGCTGGCGCTGGGCATCCCGGCAATCGGGATCAGCGCCACCGAAGCGGCGGCCCTCGGGCTGCCCAGGCCGTGCCGGGTGGTGCTGCCCGCGCGGCGCGATCAGGTGATCTGGCAGGATTTCGGCGCCGCGCCGGATGCCGATGTCGCGCTGGGGGCCGGGGGGGGCCGTCCGCAGCAAGCTGCGGCCGGCGCGCTGCCGCCCGGCCCCGCGCCGGCTGCGCCGCCCCTTCCCGTGGCCGAGGCCATCGCCCGGCTGGCGATGGCGCGGCGGCACCTGCCCTGCCCCCGGCCGGCGCCGCTGTATCTGCGCCCGGCCGACGCCGCCCCGGCGCCCGAGCCGGCGCCGGTGCTGCTGCCGTGACGCCCGACCAGCTTGCGGGCCTGCACCGGCGCTGCTTCACCGACCGGCCCCGGCCCTGGTCGGCCGCGGAGATCGCGGCGATGCTGGCGCTGCCGGGCGTCTTCCTGCACCACCGCACCGGCGGCTTCCTGATCGGCCGGGCCATCGCCGAAGAGGCCGAGCTGCTGACCCTGGCGGTCGCCCCGGATGCCCGCCGGGCGGGGCTGGGCCGACAGCTGACCGAGGCGTTTGCCGCCACGTCACGCGCCCGCGCTGCCCGCGCCGCATTCCTGGAGGTCGCCTGCGACAATGCCCCGGCGCTGGCGCTGTATGCCGGCCTCGGCTGGCGCGAGGCGGGGCTGCGGCGGGACTATTTCGGTCCGGGGCACGACGCCAGGGTGCTGCGCCTTGCGCTTTGAAATCACGCAGAAGACGGTTGACCGCTTTCCGGCGTTGCGCCCTAATCGGGCCATCATGCGGGCGGCCTGAATCGTCCGCGCCAACAGGATGAGGCTGACCATGGGTGTGATGACGAGATTGCTGGCCGGGGGCGCGCTGGCGGCGCTGGCCTCCGGCGCGGCGCTGGCCGACCCGGCACTGATCTACGATCTGGGCGGCAAGTTCGACAAGTCCTTCAACGAGGCGGCCTATGCCGGCGCGCAGCGTTGGGTCGAGGAGACCGGCGGCGCCTACAAGGAACTGGAGATGCAGTCCGAGGCGCAGCGCGAACAGGCCCTGCGCCGGCTGGCCGAGACCGGCGCCAACCCCATCGTGATGACCGGCTTTGCCTTCGGCGACGTCCTGAACAAGGTCGCCCCCGATTACCCGGACACGAAATTCGCGATCATCGACATGGTGGTGGACCAGCCCAACGTCCAGTCGGTCGTCTTCACCGAGGAACAGGGCAGCTATCTGGCCGGGGTGATGGCCGCGATGGCCTCGCAGAGCGGCACGGTCGGCTTCATCGGCGGCATGGACATTCCGCTGATCCACAAGTTCGAATGCGGCTATGCGCAGGGCTTCAAGGCGGTCAAGCCGGACGGCAAGCTGCTGATCAATTATACCGGCACCACGCCCGCGGCATGGAACGACCCGGTGAAGGGCGGCGAGCTTGCCAAGGCGCAGAAATCGCAGGGCGCCGACGTGATCTATGCCGCCGCCGGCGGCACCGGCATCGGCGTGCTGCAGGCGGCGGCCGACGAGGGCATCCTGTCGATCGGCGTGGACAGCAACCAGAACCACCTGCATCCGGGCAAGGTGCTGACCTCGATGGTCAAGCGGGTGGACAATGCCGTCTTCGACGCCTTCACGGCCGGCACCGACCTGGCACCGGGCGTCACCGTGATGGACCTTGCCGCCGGCGGCGTGGGCGTCGCGATCGACGACAACAACAAGGATCTGGTGACGGCCGAGATGCAGGCCGCAGTCGACGACGCGGCAGCCAAGATCGCCTCGGGCGAGATCAAGGTGCACGACTACGCGACCGACAGCACCTGCCCGGTCCAGTAGGCATGGCCGGCGCCAGCGAACCGGCGGGGGGGCGGCCTGACGGGGCCGCCCCCCCTGCGATCGAGTTGCGCGGGATCTCGAAGGCCTTCGGGCCGGTCCAGGCCAACCGCAACATCGACCTGGCCGTGCCGCGGGGCACGATCCACGGCATCATCGGCGAGAATGGCGCGGGCAAGTCCACGCTGATGTCGATCCTCTACGGATTCTACAAGCCCGACAGCGGCGAGATTCTGGTGAACGGCCAGCCCATTACCATTTCCGACAGCCAGACCGCGATCCGCGCCGGCATCGGCATGGTCTTTCAGCATTTCAAGCTGGTGCAGAACTTCACCGTGCTGGAGAACGTCATCCTCGGCGCCGAGGACGGGCGGCTGCTGCGTCCCTCGCTGGCCAAGGCGCGCGGGGTGCTGAAGCAACTGGCCGCCGAATACCAGTTGAACGTCGACCCCGACGAAACCATCGAGGAATTGTCGGTCGGCCACCAGCAGCGCGTGGAAATCCTCAAGGCGCTGTACCGGCAGGCGGATATCCTGATCCTCGACGAGCCGACCGGCGTGCTGACCCCGGCCGAGGCCGATCACCTGTTCCGCATCCTCGAAGGGCTGCGCGACGAGGGCAAGACGATCATCCTGATCACCCACAAGCTGCGCGAGATCATGGAGATCACCGACAATGTCAGCGTGATGCGGCGCGGCGAGATGGTCGCCTCGGTCCGCACCGCCGAGACCAGCCCCGAGGAGCTGGCCGAACTGATGGTGGGCCGCAAGGTGCTGCTGAATGTCGACAAGGCCCCTGCCCGGCCCGGCGCGCCCGTCCTCGAGGTGCGCGACCTGCGGCTGGTCGATGCCGACGGGGTCGAACGGCTGCGCGGCATCGGCTTTGACATCCGCGCGGGCGAGATCCTGGGCATCGCCGGGGTCAGCGGCAATGGCCAGACGCAATTGCTGGAACTGCTGGGCGGCTACCCCGAAAAGGGCAGCAGGGTCAGCGGCAGCATCCGCGTGCACGGGCAGGAGCTTGACCTGACCGGCACACGCTCCGACGCCGCCACCCGGCGCGCGCGGGGGATCGGCCATGTCCCCGAGGATCGGCAGGTCGAGGGGCTGATCATGGATTTCGCGGCCTGGGAGAATGTCGCCTTCGGCTATCACCACGCCCCCAAATACAATCGCGGCTGGCTGATGGACAACGACGCGATCCGCAAGGATGCCGAGGGCAAGATCGCCCGCTTCGACGTTCGGCCGCCGAATTGTCACCTTGCCGCGCGCAATTTTTCCGGCGGCAACCAGCAGAAGATTGTCGTCGCCCGCGAGATCGAGCGCAATCCCGACCTGCTGCTGATCGGCCAGCCGACCCGCGGAGTCGATATCGGCGCCATCGAGTTCATCCACAAGCGCATCGTCGAGTTGCGCGATGCCGGCAAGGCGGTGCTGCTGGTCAGCGTCGAACTGGACGAGATCCTGTCGCTGTCGGACCGCATCGCGGTGATGTTCGATGGTCGGATCATGGGTGAACGCCTTCCCGGCCAGACCACGACCGGAGAGCTTGGCCTGCTGATGGCGGGCATCACCGACACCGCGCATGTGCCTGACGACGCGGGGATTCCGCCCGGAACGCCACCCCATGCCGAGGCGGCAGGGGACACGGCATGAAAGCGTTCCGGCACCTCGCCATCGCGGCGGATGCGGGCCTGGACTGGCAGGGGCAGGTCGCCATCGGCTTTGCGACGCTGGCCGATCGCAGCCGCTGCTTCGGCGAGGCGCGAAACGGCACACCGCGATCCGAGGACATCCTTGTGGTGCGCGGCTATCAGGGCGGCAACGGCGTCATCCCGCGGGCCCGCACACCGGGGCGGATCGCCGGGACGGGCGATCCGCTGGGTCTCGAGCAGATTGCCGATGCGGGCGCGTTTCTTGACCTTTGCCACCGGATGGGCGGCGCGCCCGGCGCAACAGGAAGGGCCGGCTGATGGACAAGATGCCGAAATGGGCGGATGTGATCCTGACCCCGCTGATCTCGCTGCTGCTGGCCATGGCGATCTCGGCGCTGGTGATCCTGGCCATCGGGGAAAGCCCGTGGCTGGCGCTGAAAACCATGGTCGATGGCGCGCTGGGGTCCAGCTATGGCTGGGGGTTCACGCTGTATTACACCACCAACTTCATCTTCACCGGACTGGCCGTCGCGGTCGCCTATCATGCCAGCCTGTTCAATATCGGCGGCGAGGGGCAGGCGGCGATGGGCGGGCTGGGGGTGGCGCTGGTGCTGCTGTATCTGCCGCTGCCGCACTGGATTCTGGCGCTGCCGGTGGCGATGGCGGGCGCGGCGATGTTCGGGGCGGCCTGGGCGCTGATCCCGGCCTGGCTTCAGGCCAGACGCGGCAGCCATATCGTCATCACCACGATCATGTTCAACTTCATCGCCGCCGCGCTGCTGAATTATGTGCTGGTCAACCTGCTGCGCCCGGTGGGCAGCATGGACCCGGCCTCGGGGCGTTTCCCCGAGGCGACACATCTGCCGAAGCTGTCGGACATCGCGCTGGGGATGGGCCTCGAATGGGGCAAGAACACGCCGGTCAACGTCACCTTCATCGTCGCGATCATCGCCTGCCTGCTGGTCTGGCTGCTGATCTGGCGCACGCGCCTCGGCTACGAGATCCGCGCCTTCGGGCGGTCCGAGCCCGGCGCGCTGTATGCCGGGATCAGCCCGGTCAGGATCACCGTGCTGGCCATGCTGATCTCGGGCGGGCTGGCCGGGCTGATGGCCATCAACAACGTGATGGGCGAATCCGAGCGGCTGGTGCTGAACGCGGTCGAGGGCGCGGGCTTCATCGGCATCGCGGTGGCACTGATGGGCCGCAACCACCCGCTGGGCGTGCTGCTGGCGGCGCTGCTGTTCGGGTTTCTCTATCAGGGCGGGGGCGAACTGGCGCTGTGGACCTCGATCCCGCGCGAGCTGATCATCGTCATCCAGGCGCTGGTGATCCTGTTTACCGGCGCGCTGGACAACATGGTGCGGATGCCGCTGGAACGGCTGTTCCTGTCGCGGCGCAAGCGGGGGGCGGCGTGATGGATTTCGCAACCGCCATCCAGATCCTCGATTCCGCCGTGCGGCTGATGACGCCGCTGCTGCTGGCCTGCCTTGCGGGGCTGTATTCCGAACGCTCGGGCGTCTTCGACATCGGGCTTGAAGGCAAGATGCTGATGGCGGCCTTCACCGCCGCCTCGGTCGCCTATGCCACCGGCAGCGCCTCGCTGGGGCTGGTCGCGGGGATCGGCGGGTCGCTGGCGCTGTCGCTGATCCACGGCGCGGCCTCGATCACCTTCATGGGCAACCAGCTGATTTCCGGCGTGGCGATCAATTTCCTGGCCTCGGGGCTGACGGTGCTGCTGGGCCAGAAGATCTTCGGGCTGGGCGGGCGCACGCCTGCGCTGTCGGGCGATGGACGCTTTGGCGAGATCACCCTGCCCTTCGCCGACAGCCTGCGCGAGGTGCCGGTGATCGGCCCGATCTATGCCGAGCTGATCTCGGGCCACACGATCCTTGTCTATGTGGCCTTCGCGATGGTGCCGCTGACCTGGTGGGTGCTGGCGCGCACGCGCTTTGGCCTGCGCCTGCGCGCGGTGGGCGAAAACCCGGCCTCGGTCGATACGGCCGGCGTCTCGGTCACGCGGCTGCGCTTTGCCGCCATCGCCATCTGCGGCGTGCTGTGCGGCATCGCCGGCGCCTATCTGGCCACCGGCCTGTCAGCGGGCTTCGTCAAGGAAATGACCGCGGGCCGCGGCTTCATCGCCCTTGCCGCACTGATCTTCGCGAAATGGCGCCCCTGGAGCGCGCTGGGCGCGACCTTCCTGTTCGGGCTGCTGGAAGCGATCGCCAACCGCTATCCGAACCTCGACCTGGGGATCGTCACCATCCCCTCGATGTTCATGAACGCGCTGCCCTACATCCTGACCGTCATCATCCTTGCGGGCTTCGTCGGCCGCGCCATCCCGCCCCGCGCGGGCGGAGAACCCTATGTCAAAGAGCGCTGAGCTTGCCGCCCTGATCCGCGACCGGGCGGGCGACCGGGCCCCGGAATTCGGGCTGATCCTCGGCTCGGGGCTGGGCCATCTGGCCGCGCAGGTCGAGGGCGTGGCGATCGCCTATGACGACCTGCCCGGTTTCCCCCATGCCGGCGTGTCGGGCCATGTGCCGCAGCTGGTGATCGGCCAGCTTGAAGGGCGTCGGGTCGCGGTGTTCGGCGGCCGGTCGCATTACTACGAGCATGGCCGCGCCGATGCGATGCGCCTGCCGCTGGAGGTGCTGGCCGCGCTTGGCTGCGACCGGCTGATCCTGACCAATGCGGCGGGGTCGCTGCGCGCCGACATTCCGCCGGGCGGGCTGATGCTGCTGAACGACCACATCGCCTTCGCCGGCGCCAACCCGCTGATCGGAGAGCCGAGCGATGCCCGCTTCGTGCCGCTGACCGATGCCCATGACGCCGGGATGCGCGCGGCGCTGGCCGCCGCGGCGCTGGCCGAGGGCGTGGACCTGCCCGAAGGCGTCTATTGCTGGTTTTCCGGCCCCAGCTTCGAGACCCCGGCCGAGATCCGGGCGGCGCGCATCCTTGGCGCCGACGCGGTGGGCATGTCCACCGTGCCCGAGATCATCCTCGGCCGGTTCCTGAAGCTGCGCTGCGCGGCGATCTCGGTCATCACCAACATGGGCGCGGGCCTCAGCAACGAGGCGATCAGCCACGACCACACCAAGGCCATGGCCCCCCTTGGCGCCGCCAAGCTGGAGCGGGTGCTGCGCCGCTTCCTGCGCGACGATCAGGCCAGATAGCGTCCGAACCAGTCCAGGGTCCGCTGCCAGGCCAGATCGGCGGCGGCCTTGTCATAGCGCGGCGTCGAGTCGTTGTGAAAGCCGTGATTGACGCCCGGATAGACATGCGCCTCGTAGGGCTTGTCGTGGGCCTTCAGCGCCGCCTCATAGGCGGGCCAGCCCTCGTTGATGCGCTCGTCCAGTTCTGCATAATGCAGCAGCAGCGGCACCGCGATCTTCGGCACGTCCTCGACCGCAGCCTGCCGGCCATAGAAGGGCACCGAGGCCGCCAGTTCGGGATAGGCCACCGCCAGCGCATTGCACACCCCGCCGCCATAGCAGAAACCGACCGCCCCGACCTTGCCGGTCGAATCCTCGCGCGCCATCAGATGTTCGGCGGCGGCGAAGAAATCATTCATCAGCCTTTCGGGATCGACGGATTGCTGCAATTCGCGCCCCTCGGCATCATTGCCCGGATAGCCGCCGACCGAGGACAACCCGTCCGGCGCCAGCGCCATGTAGCCCGCCTTGGCCAGCCTGCGCGCGACATCCTCGATATAGGGGTTCAGGCCGCGATTCTCGTGGATGACCAGAACGGCGGGCAACCTGCCCTCGGCGCCCGCAGGACGCACCAGATAGCCGCGCACATCGCCATGCCCCTGCGGCGAGGGGTAGGTGATGTATTCGGGCAGGATCTCGGGATCGTTGAAGCTGACCTGCTGGGCCAGCGCGTAGTCCGGGCTGAGCATGTCCAGCAGCGCCAGCGCCGTCACGCCGCCGACCGCGAACTTGCCGGCGCGGTCCAGGAATTGCCGCTTGGTGATCCGGCCGTGGGCGTAGAAGTCGTAAAGTTCCAGCAGTTCCTGCGGGAAATCGCGGGCGGTCATGCGGGTCATCGGCGGTCCTCCGTGCAGATCGCCGCCTGCCTAACCCGGAATGGCCGCCCGCCCGTTCACAAAGGGGCGAACGGCCGGCCCGGGGCCGCCCTCAGTAGGGGCCGTCCTCAGTAGACGTAGACCGGCGTGCCCAGCGGCACCTGGTCGAACAGCGTCATCACCGCCTCGTTGCGCATCCTCAGGCAGCCGTTCGACACCGCGCGGCCGATCGAGTTCGGCTCGGTCGTGCCGTGGATGCGGATCGCGGTATCCTGACCCGCCGCGTTGTAGAGATACAGCGCCCGCGCGCCGAGGGGGTTCTGCGGCCCCCCCGGCATCCCGCCGGCCCATTTGCCGTATTGGCCCGGGTTGCGCTTGATCATCTCTTGCGTCGGGGTCCAGCTGGGCCATTCAACCTTGCGGCCAATGGTGGCCCGGCCCTTCCAGACCAGCTCGTCCTTGCCAACGGCCACGCCATAGCGGACCGCGCGGCCCGGCGCGACGACATGGTAGAGGAAGAAGTCCTTGCTGACCACGACGATGCTGCCGACCTCGAAATCCTCGCGGATGGCGACCTCGGTCGGGGCATAGGGATCGCGGGTCTGAGCCGGGGCGGGGGTGGCCTGCGCAAGCACCAGCGATGGCGCGGCGATCAACGGCAGGGCCATCAAGATCATCTGACGACGGTTCATGCTTGGGTTGTCCTGTATGCGTTTTCTCTGTTCATTGCCCGGCAAAATACAGGACAACCGCGCGCGATGGCAACTCAAGAGGGCGTATGGCCGGAATTCGGCCTTGATCGCGGCGTCATTCGGCCACATCTGTTGGGCATGGCACCCGTGAAGACATCGCCCACCGCCTGCTGTCATGCCCGCGCCTTGCGCGCCCCGGCACCACGCCCCGCGCATCTGTGCAGGGCGCGTGGCGATCGTGCCTGCCGCTGCCATCTGGCTGACCGGCCGCGCCTGGCCGCGCGGTCGTCACGGCAGCGCCGCTACCTGCACCAGATGCAGCGGCCGCTGCGCACCCAGATCCCCCATGCCGCGCCGGACCGTCCACAGGCGCCCCCCGCCGTTCCCGCCATGCCTTCACTGCAACGCATGATCTGGGAACATGGACATGACATCCTCGACCGAACTTGATCTCGACATCCCCGGCATCAGCTGCGCCAGCTGCGCGGCCCGGATCGAGCGCAGCCTTGCGCCGGTTCCGGGCGTCAGCCGGATCAGCGTGAACCCGGTCACCCGCCGCGCCCATCTGGATCTGGCCGGCGCCAGTCTGGCCGATGTGGCCGGGGCGCTGCGCGAGGCGGGCTATCCGCCCGCCCTTGCGACCACCCGTCTTGCCATCGACGGAATGACCTGCGCCTCCTGCGCCGGCCGGGTCGAGCGGGCGCTGCTTGCCCGCCCCGATGTGGCGGAGGCCGTCGTCAACCTGGTCACCCACGGCGCCACCGTCACCCATGCGCCGGGCGTCGGCCCCGAGGCGCTGGCCGGCACGGTCAGCGCGGCCGGCTATCCGGCAAGGCCGCAAGCGGCCGAAGGCGGCCGGCCCGCGGCCCCGTCCCGAAACCGGAGCCGCGACGAGGCCGCGGCGCTGCGGCGGTCCTTCCTGTGGGCACTGGTCCTGACCCTTCCGGTCTTTCTGGCCGAGATGGGCGGCCACCTGATCCCGGGTCTTCATCACGCGCTGGTCGGGCTGGCGGGCCAGACGCCGCTGTGGATCGCGCAGATGCTGCTGACGGGCGCCGTGCTGGCCGGGCCGGGGCGCCGCTTCTTCAGCGTGGGCATTCCCGCCCTCCTGCGCGGCAGCCCCGAGATGAACAGCCTCGTGGCTCTGGGCGCCGGCGCGGCCTTCGCCTATTCGGCGGTGGTCACGCTGCTGCCGCAGATCGTGCCGCCCGCCTCGCGGCAGGTCTATTTCGAGGCGGCGGCGGTCATTGTGACGCTGATCCTGATGGGCCGCTGGCTCGAGGCGCGGGCCAAGGGCCAGGCCGGCGCGGCGATCGCCCGGCTGATGGCCCTGGCCCCCGATCACGCCACCGTGCTGCGCGATGGCGTGCCGGTGCAGGTGCCGCTGGACCAGCTGCGCAGCGGCGATCTGGTCCGGCTTGCGCCGGGCGAGCGTGTCGCCGTCGATGGCGAGATCACCGAGGGGCGCGGCGCGATCGACGAATCGATGCTGACCGGCGAGCCGGTGCCCGCGGCCAAGGCACCGGGCGACGCGGTCACCGGCGGCACCGTCAACGGCAACGCCGCCCTGACCTTTCGTGTCACCGCGACGGGCGCCGACACCGCGCTGGCGCGCATCGTGGCGATGGTCGAGGCCGCGCAGGCCACCAAGCTGCCGGTGCAGGCGATCGTCGATCGCGTCACCCGCATCTTCGTGCCCGCCGTGATGGCGCTGGCGCTGGTCACGCTGCTTCTGTGGCTGGCCTTGGGGCCGGGGCTGGCCGAGGCGCTGGTTGCCGCGGTCGCGGTGCTGATCATCGCCTGCCCCTGCGCGATGGGTCTGGCCGTGCCGGTGTCGATCATGGTCGGGACGGGCCGCGGGGCGGAACTGGGGGTGCTGTTTCGCCGCGGCGACGCCCTCCAGCGGCTGGCCGATGCGCGGATCGTGGGCTTCGACAAGACCGGCACCCTGACGCTTGGCCAGCCGCGACTGGTCGGAATCGCGGTCGCCGGCCTCTCGGAGGATCGCGCGCTTGCCCTTGCCGCCGCGGCCGAGGCGCGATCCGAACATCCGCTGGCGGCGGCCGTCCTGGCCGCGGCGCAGGATCGCGGCCTGAGCCTGCCCGACGCGCAGTCGGTCGAGGCGGCGTCGGGGCGCGGCCTGACCGCGACGGTCGAGGGACATGCGCTGCTGCTGGGCAACCGCGCGGCGCTGGCCGAGGCTGGCATCACGGCCGAACCTGACCTGGTCCGACAGGCCGAGGACGCCGCCCACGAGGGTGCGACACCGGTGCATCTGGCCCTCGATGGCCGCCACCGCGCCAGCCTCTGGCTGGCCGATCCCGAACGGCCCGAGGCGGCCCCGACCATCCGCGCCCTGCGCGGGCTGGGGCTGCGCACGGTCATGCTGTCGGGCGATACCGAGACCACCGCGCAGGCGGTGGCCGCGCGGCTTGGCGTCGACGAGGCGCGCGGCGGGCTGCGCCCCGACGACAAGCAGGCCGCGATCCGCGATCTGGGCGCGGCGACCGTGTTCGTGGGCGACGGCATCAACGACGCCCCCGCGCTGGCCAGCGCGGCGACGGGCATCGCCATCGGCAGCGGCACCGACATCGCCATCGAATCCGCCGACGCGGTGCTGATCTCGGGCGATCCCTCGGGCGTGGTGCGGGCCATCCGGCTGTCGCGCGCGGTGATGCGCAACATCCGCCAGAACCTGTTCTGGGCCTTCGCCTACAATGTCGCGCTGATCCCGGTGGCGATGGGGGCGCTGGTGCCGCTGGGCGGTCCCAGCCTGTCGCCGATGCTGGCTGCCGGGGCGATGGCGCTGTCCTCGGTCTTTGTCGTCGGGAATGCCCTGCGCCTGAGATCGGCACCATGAGGATCGCGCGCCGCGATGTGCTGATGCTGGGGGCGATGGCGGCCCTCGCGCCCTGCGGCGCGGGCGCCGCGTTGCCTGCCCCGCCGCGGCTTCTGGCCTTCGGAGACAGCCTGACCGCCGGCTACGGGCTGGCGCCCGACGAGGGGCTGGTCCCGGTCCTGTCGGGCTGGCTGGCGGCGCGCGGGCACCCGGTGCGGCTGCTGAACGCTGGGCTTTCGGGCGACAGCACCTATGGCGGGCGGGTGCGGATCGGCTGGTCGCTGCTTCGCAGGCCCGATGCGGCGATCGTCGCCCTTGGCGGCAACGACATGCTGATGGGGCTCGCGCCCGAACAGGCCGAGGCCAATCTGGACGCGATCCTGGCCCGTGCCACGGCCGGCGGCAGGCCGGTCCTTCTGGTTGGCGTCCGCGCGCCCGATCCCGCCCGCCAGCCGGGCTGGGCCGCCATCTGGCCGCGTCTTGCGGAACGCCACGGCACGCTGCTGTGGCCCGACCTCTTCGCGCCGCTCGCGGCGCTGGCGCCGGACCGGCTGGCACAGGCCCTGCAGCCCGACGGCGTGCATCCGACCGCATCGGGCGTGCGGATCATCGTCGAGGGGCTGGGGCCGCTGGTGCTGCGCCTGCTGGATCGGCTTGATCGCGACCAGGATACAGGCGGGGCAGGCTAGGCGTCAGTTCGACTTGCCGCCCAGATCGCCGTCGGCGGCGGGCATGCGCCGGTTGTCCACGGGCGCCAGCACCTCAAGGCTGCCGCAGTCGCCGAAATCCAGCGTCAGCGCGACCGCGGCGCCGTCGGTCAGCCTTTCGCGCAGGCCCAGCAGCATCACGTGATCGCCCCCGCGCGCCAGCGCGTGCCGGCCAAGGGCGGGGATGGCGAAGCCCTCCTCGGCCTTCATCATCTTCATCACGCCGCCCTCCTCGCGGTGGGTGTGCAACTCGACCCGCTCGGCCGCGTCCGAGGCGGCGCCGGTCAGCTGGCAGGGGACCTCGCGGTGGTTGACGATGGTCATGAACACCGCGCCTGTCACCGGGTTGGAACTGCGGGCATAGGCGTCCTCGACATGCAAGCCGTCATGGGCAAAGGCGGCAAGCGGCAGCAGCGCCGCAGCAACGGTGGAAAGCAGGAGTTTCATGGTTGGTCTCGTTGGGTCGGCACTAGGAATGCTGGACGATCAGCTTGCCGCGCGGGCCTGCGCGACAGGCGCGACGAGGCCGGGTGATGGGCGGCCGCGAGGTCGGGACAGGTCGTGGTCGCATGCAGCATCGGGCGGCCTCCCTGACGCGACCAGACTGCGCGGATCGGGCCGCGGCGGTCACGCTTGTGCGCAAACGCGAAAGCCCCGCCGGAGCGGGGCCGTGCGGGGGCGGGGCCGACGGTCTCAGGCCTGCAGTTCGGCCGGGCCGTCATGCTTGGCGATCTCGCGCTTGATCTTCAGCGCGCGGTCCGACAGCTCGCTGTCGCGGGCCTTGGCCAGGAAGGCATCGAGGCCGCCGCGATGATCGACAGAGCGCAGCGCGGCCGCCGAGATGCGCAGCGAATAGCCGCGGCCCATCTTTTCCGAGGTCAGCGTGACTTCGTTCAGGTTCGGCAGGAACCGGCGACGGGTCTTGTTGTTGGCGTGGCTGACATTGTTGCCGGTCATCGGGCCTTTGCCGGTCAGTTCGCAGACGCGCGACATGATGTAATCCTTCGTCTCAAGCTTGGCGGGCCTCCCCGGCGGAGGGTCCGGCCCAATGTGAAAGGGCGCCGCGAGGCAGCGCCCGGAATTCCGTTCGCGGGTGGTTACAGCGCGCGGGCGGCGGCGTCAAGCCCCGGCTGCGCCGCGGGCCCGGACCGGGGATCAGCCGGCATAGGCGCGCTCGGCCTCGATCAGGCGGCGCTTGCGCCACAGCCCGCCGGCATAGCCGGTCAGGCTGCCATCGGCGCCGATCACCCGGTGGCACGGCACCACCAGCGCCAGCCGGTTGGTGGCATTGGCCCGCGCCACCGCGCGCGTCGCCGAAGGCTGGCCGATCTCGGCGGCAAGCCCGGCATAGCTGCGGGTCTGGCCGGCCGGGATCGTCTGCAACTGCTGCCAGACACGGCGCTGGAAACCGGTGCCGTGCAGGCGCAGCGGCACCGAGAATCGCGGCTGGCGGCCGGCGAAGAAGGCATCCAGCTGGGTTTCCAGCTGGTCGGTCACCGCGCGGCGGCCCAGCCCGATGCGCCCGCCGCAAAGGGCCGACAGGCGTCGCAGCCCCTCGGGCAGGGCCTTGCGGTCGGTGAATTCCAGAAGGTGCAGCGCCGCGTCATCGGCGATCGCGATCATTCCGCCCAGCGGCGTGTCGATCCAGTCGGCGGCCAGATCTGCGGGCCCGCGCATCAGATGCGGCGGGTGGCCGAAAAGCCGCGCGAAGGCCGCGCGGAAGCCCGAGGCCGAATCGAAGCCCGCGTCCAGCTGGGCCTCGATCAGGTCGCGGTCGCCCGACAGGGTCCTGAGGCTTTCGCGCAGCCGTTCGCCGCGCGCCATCTGCAGGAAGCTCTGCCCGAACTGCCGGCGGAAGGCGCGACGCACGGTCGAGGGGTCCAGCCCCAGCCCTGCCAGATCGGCCTCGGACCAGCGCCGCGACGGATCGGCGCGGATCATCGCCATCAGGCGCCGTGCCAGACCCTGCCCGCCCGCCGCCGCGTCCGGTGTCCCGTCCGCCGCCCCGGCCAGCGGGTCGCAGCGCCGGCAGGGCCGGAAACCGGCCTGCTGGGCGGCACGCGGATCGGCGAACCAGCGGCAGTTCTCGGGGCGCGGCTTGCGCGCCGGACAGGTCAGGCGGCAGAAGATGCCGGTGGTGGCGACGCCGACCCAGGCGCGGCCGTCAAAGGCGGGGTCGCGGGCAAGCAATGCGGCATAGAGCCGGTCGGCATCGGGAGGCTCAAGCATGGCGGGGTCCTGTGTCATGCCCCTGTTCTAGCCGATTCGCGCCGCGCGGCGGGCACGAAAATCGGGCATCTCATTCGTGCGGGCCAGCATCGGCGGCGGCGGGCGGCGGGTTGACGTCCAGCTGGGCCAGCACCTTCGCGGCGGCCGCGCCGGGGGCCAGACGGCCCGCCGCGACCTCGGTTCCGAGGCGGGCGATCTCGGCCCGCAACTCGGGCTGGTCGAGACGCGCCAGCAGCCCGCCGCGCAGTTCGGCCAGGAACCAGTGGCGATCCTGCGCGGCGCGGGCGGCAGCGAAATGCCCTTCGGCGCGGCGCCAGTCGACCAGGGCCCGCATCTCGGACCATGCGGCCGCCAGCCCCTCGCCGGTCGCGGCCGAGACCGGCACGGCCTTGGGAAACCCGTCGGGGTCCTGCGGACGCCTGCGCAGCAGGCGCAGCGCGCCGGCATAGTCGGCAACGGTGCGGTGGGCCGCGGCCAGCAACTCGCCATCTGCCTTGTTCACGAGGATCAGGTCGGCCATTTCCATGATGCCGCGCTTGACCCCCTGCAATTCGTCGCCGCCCGCGGGCGCCAGCAGCAGCACGAAGAGATCCGACATCTCGGCCACCAGCGTCTCGGACTGGCCGACGCCGACCGTCTCGATCAGGACGATGTCATAGCCGGCCGCCTCGCAGAGCCGGATCGCCTCTCGCGTGCGGCGCGCGACGCCGCCAAGCTGGGCGCTGGAGGGGGTCGGCCGGATGAAGGCGTTGGGATCGCGCGAGAGCGTCTCCATCCGCGTCTTGTCGCCCAGGATCGACCCGCCCGAGCGTGTCGAGGACGGATCGACGGCGAGGACCGCGACCTTCAGCCCCTGCCCGGTCAGCAGCCCCCCGAACGCTTCGATGAAGGTCGATTTCCCGACCCCCGGGGTTCCCGACAGCCCGATCCGCAGCGCCTGCCGGTCGGGCAGTCGCGCCAGCAGTTCGACCGCCCGCCGGCGGTGGTCGGGGCGGGTCGATTCGACCAGTGTGATGGCCCGCGACAGCGCCCGCCGCTCGCCCCGGATCAGCGATTCGAGAAGTTCGTCCATGCGGCCCCGTCGCAAGCGGGGGCCGACTGCCCCCGCACCCCCGTGGATATTTGGACCAAGGCAAAATGCCAAGGGCGCGGGGGGCAGGGCCGGTCGTGCTACGGATTCGCGGGATGGCGTGCTAGGCTGGGTCACGGGGATGCCCCGGACCCGCTTGCCCATCGCGGGCGGCCTGACTAGAAGCCCGGCATCGCCGTCCCGGAGGAGGCTGCCGATGCCGCGTGAGACCGCACGAAGATCCGTCCTGCTTGCCGGTCTCGGCATGGCGCTGGGCGCGCTGGCCCGCCCCTCGGCCGCCGCGGCGATGCCGCAACCGGGCGCGCCCGCCCGGATCGACTGGGCGGCCCGGCCGTTGCGGCTGATGGTGGTCGAGGCGCGGGGATGTGCCGGCAGCGCGGCATGGCGGCGCGAGGTCGGGCCGGGCTATGCGGGCTCGGCGGCGGGGCGGGCGGCGCCGATCCTGGCGGTCGATTTCGATGGCCCGTTCCCCGACGGGCTGGTGCTTGCCGCGCGCCCGCGCGTCACACCCAGCTTTCTTCTGCTGCACAAGGGGGTCGAGCTGTCGCGCCTGGAGGGCTATGGCGGGCCGCGCGCGTTCGAGGCGCGCATCGCCGCCATGCTGGAACGGGCGGCCGGTTCCCGCCGGGAGCTGCGCCGATGAGCCGTCCCGAGGCGTTCCCGCCGCCCGGAGAGGGGGCGGGCCTTGCCCAGGCGGCACCGGCCGAGCCGTCCTCGGACGACATGGCGCATCGGGCCTCCGAGGCCGCGGCCTTCCTGAAGGCGCTGGCGCATGAGGGGCGGATGATGATCCTGTGCCACCTGTCCTCGGGCGAGAAGACCGTGACCGAGCTGGAGCGGCTGCTGGGCCATCGGCAGGCCGCCGTCAGCCAGCAGCTTGCGCGGCTGCGCGCCGAGGGGCTGGTCAGCTGCCGCCGCGATGGCAAGGCACGGCTTTACTCGGTGTCGGACCCGCGCGCGGCCGAGGTCGTGGGCGTCATGTACCGGCTGTTCTGCCAGGGCTGAACCGCCGCGCGGAGCGGGCCGGGCGCGAAACTGCGGCGCGGCCGCAGGCGCGGGCTTTTGTCCGGCCGCCGCTTGCGCTAGGCATGCCGCCAACTGATCCAAGCCAACGGTGCCTGCCATGCATGACATTCGTGCGATCCGCGAGAACCCGGAGATGTTCGACGCCGCCCTGACGCGCCGCGGGGGCGCCGCGATGGCCTCGGCGCTGCTGGAGCTGGATGCCGAGCGGCGCGCCCGGATCGCGGCCGCCGAGGCGGCGCAGGCCGAGCAGAACCGCGCCAGCAAGGACGTTGCGGCCGCCAAGGGGCGGGGTGACGAGGCCGGCTTCCAGCGGCTGCGCGATCTCGTGGCCGAGAAGAAGGCCGATGTGGCCCGCATGCAGGCCGAGGCTGCCCTGCTGGACGGGCGCCTGCGTGATCTGCTGCTGACGATCCCGAACCTGCCGCTGGACAGCGTGCCCGACGGCGCCGGCGAGGAGGACAATGTCGAGTTGCGCCGCTGGGGTGCGCCGCGCGACTTCGGCTTCCGGCCGGTCGAGCATTTCCAGATCGCCGGTGTCAGCCGCGGGCTGGACTTCGAGACCGCGGCCAAGCTGTCGGGCAGCCGCTTCATGCTGCTGCGCGGCGGGCTTGCGCGGCTGCACCGGGCCCTGGCGCAATTCATGATCGATCTCCACATCACCCGCCACGGCCTGGAAGAGACCTGGACGCCGGTGATGGTGCTGGAGGAGATGATGACCGGCACCGGGCAATTGCCCAAGTTCGGCGAGGACAGCTATCAGACCCGCGACGGCTACTGGCTGATCCCCACCGCCGAGGTGACGCTGACCAACACGGTGCATGGCGATCTGGTCGATCATGCCAGCCTGCCGCGGCGGATGGTCGCGCACAGCCAGTGCTTCCGCTCTGAGGCGGGCAGCGCCGGGCGCGACACGACCGGCATGCTGCGCCAGCATCAGTTCGAAAAGGTCGAGATGGTCTCGATCACCGATGCCGGGACCGGTCTTGCCGAGCATGAGCGCATGACCCGTTGCGCCGAGGCTGTGCTGGAGGCGCTGGACCTGCCCTATCGCACGGTCGTGCTGTGCACCGGCGACATGGGTTTCAGCGCCCGGATCACCCATGACATCGAGGTGTGGCTGCCCGGGCAGGGCCGCTATCGCGAGATCAGCAGCGTCAGCTATTGCGGCGATTTCCAGGCGCGCCGCATGAATGCGCGCTATCGTCCCGAAGGCGGCGGCAAGCCGGAGTTCGTGCATGCGCTGAACGGATCGGGGCTGGCGGTCGGGCGGGCGCTGATCGCGGTGGTGGAAAACGGCCAGCAGGAGGATGGCTCGGTCGATCTGCCCGCCGCGCTGCACCCCTATCTGGGCGGCGCCACGCGACTGGGCGCGGACGGCGCGCTGGTCTGAACCGGCGCGGCACCTCGGACCGAAACCGGGCGAGCCTGTCGGGCGTTGGCCCGCATGGCACGACTGGGGCACCTTCTGCAAATTGCGTCCGCCGCCGGCTTTCTGGCCAGCGGCGCGCTGTTCGCGATCACCCGCCCGGATGATCCGCGGCTTGCCAGCCCGATGCCGGCCCTTGATGCGCTGACCACGGGCCTGCCCCTGCCCCGGATCGAGGGGCCATTCCTGCCGCATCTGTTCCTCAACCCCCAGAACATCGTGATGTGGGCGCTGCTGATGTCGATCTGGGTCGCGGTCGCGACCGACGCCTTGGGCCAGCTGACCGACCCCTCGGAAGGCGCCGGCCGCAGGCGTCTTGCCGCGGTGGTGCGGCTGCGGGTCTGGCCGATGCTGGTGCCCGCGCTGCTGCTGGCGGCCCTCTGGCCCTGGCTGCTGGAGCCGGCGCCCCGAATCGCTGGCGTCATGGCGGTGGCAGCGGCGCTGCTGGCCTTTCTGGCCGCCTGGAGGGGCGTGGCGCAGCGTCGCCCTGCCCTTGGTTTTCTGGCGGGATGGAGCGTCGGACTGGCCAGCGCGACGCTGGCCGCCCAGATCGCCGCGCCGGCGGGAATGTCCTTGGCGCAGATGGCGACCCTGGCGATCCTGCCGGCCGCAGGATCCGGCGTGGCGGCGCAGATTCTGCTGGGGCGCGGGATCGGTGTTTCGGTGGCGCTGATCTGGGCCTTCTGCGGGCTCGCCATGACCACCATGGGGGTCAGCCCGATGACGGCGATCGCGGCGATCCTCGCCATCGTGGTGATGGCGGCCGTGCTGGTCAGCGCCGCCAGCTAGGCGCCTAGCTGCCCTTGGGGCGCTGACGGGTCTTGTGCTTGGACAGCGCGCCCGACTGGGTGATCTTGGTGGCCTTTGCCTTGAAGGGGTTGTCGCCGCCCTGATCGCGGAAGAACAGCCGGATCGGCGTTCCCGGCATGTCGAAATCGGTCCGCAACCCGTTCACCAGATAGCGTTGATAGCTGTCGGGCAGCTTGTCCGTATGGGTCGCCTTGACGATGAAGGCCGGCGGCCGCGTCTTGACCTGCGTCATGTAGCGCAGCCTGATCCGCCGCCCGCCCGGCGCCGGGGGCGGGTGGCTTTCGGTCATGGCGGCCAGCCAGCGGTTCAGCCGCGCGGTCGAGACGCGGCGGTTCCACACCTCATGCGCCTTGAGGATCGCCGCGTGCAACCGGTCCAGCCCCTTGCCAGTCTGCGCCGAGACCGTCACCAGTGGCGCGCCCTTCAACTGCGGCAGCAGCTTTTCGAAGCTGGCACGCAGGTCGTTCAGCTTTTGCGGCTTGTCCTCTTCCAGATCCCACTTGTTCGCCGCGACGACCACCGCCCGTCCCTCGGTTTCGGCGAAATCGGCGATCCGCAGGTCCTGCTGCTCGAAGGGGATGGCGACGTCCAGCAGCACCACGACCACCTCGGCAAAGCGCACCGCGCGCAGCCCGTCGGCGACGGAAAGTTTTTCCACCTTGTCAGTGACCTTGGCCCGCTTGCGCATTCCGGCGGTGTCGAAGATCCGCATGGGCGTGCCCATGAATTCGGTCGTGACGCTGATCGAATCGCGCGTGATGCCGGCTTCCGGCCCGGTCAGCAGCCGGTCCTCGCCGATGATCTTGTTGATCAGCGTGGACTTTCCGGCATTGGGTCGGCCGATGACGGCCAGTTGCAGGGGGCGCGCGGCCGAGGGCCGCCAGTCTTCCTCGCCCTCGCCGGATTCGGCATCGGCCTCGGACAGTTCGACATCGGTCTCGGCGGCGACGGGGGCGGGGCGGTCGGCCTCGACCCGATCGGCAAGCGGGGCCAGAACCCGGTACAGATCGTCCATCCCCTCGCCATGTTCGGCCGAGATGCGCAGCGGCTCGCCCAGGCCAAGCCCATAGGCCTCCATCGCACCGGCCTCGCCGGCCCGGCCCTCGGCCTTGTTGGCGGCGACGATGACATGCCTGGCGCGGCGGCGCAGGATCTCGGCGAAATATTCATCGGCGGCGGTCACGCCGGCGCGGGCATCGACGACGAACAGGCAGATGTCGGCCTCGTCCACGGCGCGTTCGGTCAGCCGCCGCATCCGGCCCTGCAGGCTGTCATCCTCGGCCATTTCCAGACCGGCGCTGTCTATCACCACGAAGCGCAGGTCGCCCAGCCGCCCCGCGCCCTCGCGCAGATCGCGGGTGACGCCGGGCTGATCGTCGACCAAGGCCAGCTTCTTGCCGACAAGACGGTTGAACAGGGTCGACTTGCCGACATTCGGCCGGCCCACGATGGCGAGGGTAAAGCTCATCGGAAGGCGTGCAACTGGCCGCTGCGCGACAGCACATACAGCGTCTGGCCCGCGACGGCGGGCGCCGCGGCCGCACCGCCCGGAATCGATCCCTGCCCCACCAGCGCGCCCGTTGCCGGGTCGAAGGCCCGCAGCACCCCGTCCGACGAGGCCACGAACAGCCGCCCACCGGCCAGCACCGGGCCGTAATGGGCATGGATGCGATCCTGCTTGCGGCTGCGCGTGTCGGTGAAATAGGGCAGGTCGATGCGCCAGATCACCCCGCCGGTCGCGGCGTCCAGCCGGATCAGCTGGGCCTGGTCGTTCACCGCGAAGACCGATCCGCCGGCGACCACCACCGGGCTGTTCGCGCCCTCGCGCGAGGACCAGTCCTCGATGCCGGCGGTCAGATCGACCGCGTTGATCCGCCCGGCCGAGGTGCCGCCATAGACCCGCCCGCCCGCGATCACCGGATCGCCGGTCATGTCGCGCACCGCGGTGATCGCCCGGCCGACGCGGCTGCCGGCGACCTGCGCGGTCCACAGCGTCCCGCCGCTGGCCGCGTCGGCGGCCAGCAGCTGGCCCGAGGAGAAGCCGAAGACCACCGTGTTGCCCTGCACCGCGGGGACCGACACCCCCATCACCCCCGAGGGCGAGGACGGCCCGCTGGTCTGCCAAAGCACCTTGCCGTCGGCCGCGCGCACCGCCCAGCCGACATTGTTGCGCGCCACGACATAGACCACGCCATTGGCGACGGCCGGGCCGCCGCCCACCGGCGCCTCGACCCGCTGGCGCCACAGCACCCCGCCCGAGGCCGCGTCCAGCGCGACCAGTTCGCCAAAGCCGGTGGTCACGAAGACCCGGCCGGCCTCGTAGGCAAGCCCGCCCCCCGAGGCGCTGTCGCGGCTTTCCAGCGGCGGGGTCACATCCGTCGTCCAGGCGGTCCCGCCCGACAGCGCGCTGGCCGTCACGCGGGCGCGGCTGTCCAGCGTGAAGACCCGCCCCGCGGCGACGATCGGATCGGCAGCGATGCGGTGGCGGCGATCATTGCCCGCCCCGATCGTGTTCGACCAGATGCGGGTGGTGCCGGCGCCAAGGGCGACGTGGCCCGGCTGGTGGGCGGCGTTGCCGCCGCGATGGCTCCATTCGCCGTTGGTGACCGGCGCCGCCAGCGCCAGCGCGGTCGAACTGACCGGCGCCGGCCCCTCGACGGCGGGGCCGTCGGGCGAGGTGACGGCAAGCGGGTCCAGCCGTTCGCCGGGCAGGATGATTTCGCGTTCGGCGCAGGCCGCAAGGCTCAGCGTGACCCCGAGGGCCATGGTCAGTCGCAGCGTGGCGCTCATCCTCGCCTCTCCCTCGTCGGTCTCTCGGGCCGGTCTTGGCTCAGCCGGCTTGCACTTCGTCATTGGTCTGGGGTTCGACCCCGAGCGCGATCATCATCTCGGACAGGCGGCGGCGCAAGGCTTCGCTGAGGCCGTCCTTCTGCTGGATCTGGCGGATCAGCGTGATCGCGTCGTCGGTCCGCCCCGCCTCGACAAGGGCCACCGCCTTCTGCTCCAGCGCCAGCAGCTCGAACGGCGCACCGGCGCGCGACAGGCGCGTCAGCGCGGCATCGCGATCGGCGGGGTTCATCGCCGGGCCGTTCAGCATCACCAGCTTCAGCTCGGCCAGGTCGTGCAGGATGGATTCGGTGCCGGTCTGCGAGACCACGCCCTTCAGCGCGTCGGCGGCGGCATCCCTGGCGCCGGCCTCGACCCAGCCGCCGGCCGCCAGCATCGCCGCCAGCGCCGCGCGGCCCTCGGACCCGTCGGCATCCACCTTCAGCATCGCCGACGGGTCGCCCGACGCCTCGGCCGCCAGGATCGCATCGCCCCAGCCCTGCGCCTCGGACGCCGCGCGCGACTGGCTGTATTCGCGATAGCTGACCCCGCCGACCAGCAGCAGGATCAGTGCCAGCCCGATCCAGCCATAGCGGCGAAACAGCCCGAACAGCCGGTCGCGCCGCAGATCCTCGGTGACCTCGTCGATGAAGCTGTCGTTCTGGTTGGCCATCGCGCGTTCCGCAGTTTTCCGTGTCAGACGCCGTCTTATACCGCCCGCACCGGAATTGCCAATGCCGCGCCACGGCGCGGCCCGGAATGCAGGACGCCCGCCGCGAGCCATCGCGACGGGCGTGCGTCATCGGCCGGGCGCCACGCGATCAGAGCCGCGAGGCGACGTTTTCCCAGTTCACCAGCTTGTCGAGGAAATTCGACAGATAGGCCGGGCGCTTGTTGCGGAAATCGATGTAATAGGAATGTTCCCAGACGTCGCAGCCCAGCAGAGCGGTCTGGCCAAAGCACAGCGGATTGACGCCGTTCTCGGTCTTGGTGACCTTCAGGCTGCCATCGGCGTCCTTGACCAGCCAGCACCAGCCCGAGCCGAACTGACCGGCACCGGCGGCCGCGAAGTCCTCCTTGAACTTGTCCACCGACCCGAAGGCCTCGGTCAGCGCCTTTTCCAGCTCGCCGGGCATGGCCCCGGGGTTCGGACCCATCATCTCCCAGAACTGGGTGTGGTTCCAGTGCTGGCTGGCGTTGTTGAAGATGCCGTTCTGGGCCACCGCGCCGGACTGGTAGGTGCCCTTGACGATGTCCTCGACAGACTTGCCTTCCCATTCGGTCCCGGCAATCAGCTTGTTGCCGTTGTCGACATAGGCCTTGTGGTGAATGTCATGGTGGTATTCCAGCGTCTCGCGCGACATGCCGGCATCGGCCAGCGCGTCGTGGGAATAGGGAAGATCGGGAAGGGTGAAAGCCATTTTCCTGTCCTTTCTGAAAGGGTTGAACCCTTGCTGCGGGCGCGTCGTGTTCGGGCGCACAGTCCCGCATTCGCCGGGTCAACGCAAGGGGGGCATGGCGGTTCCGGCGCCGCACCGGACGGTCGGCGGCGATCAGCGCGGCGCCAGCTGGCTGCCCGGCAGCGCGGCGTTGTGCAGCACCAGGTCCAGGTAGTCGGCGGTGGACCGGAAGCCGATCAGCCGCCAGCCGCCGGCGATTCGCCAGAAGGCCGCGGCCGTCTGGGCGGCGCGGCTGCGCCGCAACCCGTCCTCGGGCAGTGCCGCAAGATCGGCGGGCGAAAGCTTTGCGATGACGTCATCGGCATCGCACCCCAGCACGTCGAACACCGCCCTCGCGTCCGAGACGTCGGCGACCAGCGCGTGTTCGCCCGCCAGCGCCCCGGTCAGCGCGGCGACGGCCTCGGCCGTCTCGGGCGCGGGCAGGATCAGCAGCAGTTCGTCGGGCGACATCCAGCCCAGGCTGCGAGAGCCGTCGGTGACGATCCGCGTCGCCTCGGGCAGCGCCAGCCCCGCCGCCTCGGCAATGGCATCGCCGGCACGGGCCAGATCGGCCCGGATCGTCACCATGCCCAGCCCCTCGACGCGGGCGACCTGTGCAAGCGCCTCAGCCATTCAGCCGGCTCCCTTCCTTGTCGTAGAACACCGGGTCGACGATCCGGGCCTTCAGCACCTCGCCCGAGGGCATCGGGAATTCCAGTTCCTGACCCAGCCTCCCGGTGCCATGCCGCACCAGCGCCATCGCGATCGGCTTGTTCATCGTGGGCGAGAAATAGCTGGAGGTGACGCGGCCCTGGGTCTTGCGCTGGCCATTGTCGTTCCGGCCCGCATCGACCGCCAGCGCGCCATCGGGAATCACCCGCCCGTCAAGGCTTTCCAGCCCGACAAGCTGCCAGCGCGACCCGTCGGTCATGTGGCTGCGCGACTGCGCGCGTTTGCCGATATAGTCGGGCTTCTTCTTCGAGATCGCCCAGTGCAGGCCCAGATCCTGCGGGATGATCGTGCCGTCGGTCTCGTCGCCGATCATGATGAAGCCCTTTTCGGCGCGCATGACATGCATCGCCTCGGTGCCATAGGCGGTGATGCCCAGGTCGCGACCGGCCTCGTGCAGGCGTTCCCAGAGTTGCAGCCCGCAACCCGCCGGCACCGCGATCTCGTAGCTGAGTTCGCCCGAAAAGCTGATCCGGTAGAGACGGGCGCGGATGCCGGCGATGTCGCCCTCGGCCCATTGCATGAAGGGCAGCGCCTGCGGCGACAGGTCGATGCTGCCGGGCAGGCGCTCCAGCAGCTCGCGGGCCTTCGGCCCGGCCACGGCGATCTGGGCATATTGCTCGGTCAGGTTGGCGGTGTAGACCTGCCAGTTCCACCACTCGCATTGCAGCCAGTCTTCCATGTGCCCGTGGATGCGATCGGCGCCGCCGGTCGTGGTGTGGCAGAGCCAGGTGTCGTCCGACAGCCGCGCCACCACACCGTCATCCATCAGAAAGCCGTTCTCGTTGCACATCAGGCCATAGCGGCACTTGCCGACCGGCAGGCTGGACATGACGCCGGTATACATCATGTCGAGGAACCGCCCGGCATCCGGCCCCTTGACAAGGATCTTGCCCAGTGTCGAGGCGTCCAGCGTGCCGACGCCGCCGCGCACCGCCAGGATCTCGCGTGTGACGGCGGCGTGGCGATCCTCGCCGGCGCGCGGATAGCAATAGGGCCGACGCCACTGGCCGACCGGCTCGAACGAGGCGCCGTGGCCGCGATGCCAGTCATGCATCGGCGTCTTGCGCAGCGGCTGGAACGCCTCGCCGCGCGCGTCGGCGGCGATGGTGGCAAGGGTCAGCGGCGTGTAGGGCGGGCGGAAGGTGGTGGTGCCGGTCTGCGGGATCGGCTGGTCCAGCGCCGTCGACAGCACCGCCAGACCGTTGATGTTGCTGACCTTGCCCTGATCGGTGGCCATGCCAAGCGTGGTATAGCGCTTGGCATGCTCGACACTGGCGTAGCCTTCGCGGGCGGCCAGTTCGACATCGCTGACCTTGACGTCGTTCTGATAGTCCAGCCACATCTTGGCGCGCAGCTTGTAGGGGGCCTGCGCCGGCATGCACCAGACCGGCTGCGTCGCGCCCTCGGCGCGTTCCAGATCGGCCGCGCAGCGCAGATCGCCATTCGCGGCCCCCACGGCCGAGACATTCCCCCGGCCATCGGCGCCAAGCGGGGGGCGGTCGGGATCTGGGCGGAACATCGCCTGCGCCTCGTCCCAGATCAGCTTGCCGCCGCAATGGCTGTAGAGATGCACCACCGGCGACCAGCCGCCCGACATCGCCACCACGTCGCAATCGATGCCGCCGTTCGGCTTGCCCTCGCCCGACTGGTCGCAGATCGCCACGCCCTCGACATGGCGGCTACCCTTGACCTTCGCGATGCCGGTGCCGGTCAGCACGCGGATGTTCCGCGCCCGCGCCGCCTGCGGCAGATCCCCCTCGGCCTCGGCGCGGGCATCGAGGATCGCCGCCACCTCCAGCCCGGCATCGGCGGCGATCAGCGCGGTCCGGTAGGCGTCGTCGTTGTTGGTCACGAGAACGATCCGCCGGCCCGGTGCCACGCCGTGGTCGACGATGAAATCGCGCACGGCCGAGGCCAGCATCACCCCCGGCACGTCATTGCAGGCGAAGGACAGCGGGCGCTCCAGCGCGCCGGTCGCGGTGATCACGCGGCCCGCGCGGATGCGCCACAGCCGCTGGCGCGGGATGCCCAGGTTCGGGTCGTGATCGGCCAGCGCCTCGCGGGCCAGCAGATAGCCGTGGTCGTAAAGGCCGGTGGCCATGGTGTCGCGCCGCAGGGTGACGTTCGGGCGGCCACGCAGGTCGGCCAGCAGATCGTCGATGACCCCCTGCCCGCCCCGATGATCGACCGGGGTGCGCCCGCCCCAGACCCTGTCCTGTTCCAGCACCAGTACGCTGCCGCCGGCCTCGGCGGCCTCGCGCGCGGCGGCCAGTCCGGCGATGCCGCCGCCCACGACGACGGTATCGACATGCGCATAGGCCTGTTCATAGCGGTCGGGGTCGGCATCGACCGGCGCGCGGCCAAGGCCCGCGCTGCGGCGGATGACCGGCTCGAACAGGTGCTTCCAGAACGGCCGCGGATGGATGAAGGTCTTGTAATAGAAGCCAGCCGGCAGCATTGGCGCCAGCCAGGTGTTGATCTCGCCGATGTCGGCATCCAGCGACGGCCAGCAGTTCTGGCTGCGCAGGACCATGCCGGGCAGCAGCCGCGTTGTGGTGGCGCGCTGGTTCGGCTCGAACCGGCCGCCCTGACCCAGCCCGAACAGGGCGTTCGGCTCTTCCGCGCCCGAGGCCACCGGGCCGCGCGGGCGGTGATACTTGAAGGACCGGCCCATCATCATCTGGCCATTCGCCAGCATCGCGGAAGCCAGCGTATCGCCGGCAAGCCCGCGCAGGTGACGGCCGTCAAAACGGAACGGCACCTGGAAGGCGCGATCGATCAGGCGACCGCCCTTGGGCAGCCGGAAGGGGGGCGTTCGGGTCATTCGGCGCTGTTCCGTTCAGGGTGCGGGTCGGACGTCCAGTCGGCGGTCCAATCGGGCCGGGCGGCGCGGATCGCATCGACGACATTCTGGGGCGGCTCGGTCGTCTGCGCGGGATAGGTGGCATAGACCTGCAGGGTGACAGTGTCGCGCGCGGCCAGAAACCACTTGCCGCAGCCATAGGCGTGCCGCCAGCGTTCGAAATGCACGCCGCGCAGGTTGCGGCGGGCGAACAGATAGGCCTCGAACTCGACATCGGAGCCGCCGGGGCCGATCCGTTTCAGATGCGCCTCGCCGCCCGGCTGGAACTCGGTCTCTTCGGCAATCACGCCGCAACAGGGGCAGGTCAGGCAAAGCATGGCGCACTCCTTGCAGGGCGCGCGGCCGATGCGGCGCGCCGAGATCGGTCGGCGGACAGCCGAAAGCCGGGGGCGTTCGGCCCCCGGCTCTGGCTGTCCCGAAGTCCGGCCGGCGCCGGACGGTCAGTTCGACGCGGGCGCGGGCTCGGCCGGGGCGGCGTCTGCGGGCGCTGCATCCGCAGGCGCGGCGTCGGGTGCGGCATCGACGGTGACGTTGGTGGTGTCTCCGGCCGGCGCGGTGGCGTCGGTCGCCGTGTCCATGTCGCCGCCCGACATGAAGAAGAACAGCAGCGCCACCACCACGACGATGCCGCCGACGATGAAGTAGAGCCCGTTATTGCTGGATCCGTTTGCCATGACATGTCCCCTTGATGGCCATTTGCATGGCAGGGAAATTCCGCGATGCGGCGAAAGGTTCCGCTGCGGGGCCCGGGTGGCGGAACCATGCTCAATGCGCCACGCCCGCGGCCACCGACTCGTCGATGAACCGCCCCTCGCGAAAACGGTTCAGTCCGAAGGCCGCCGCCAGCGGGCCGGGGCGGCCATTGGCGATCAGTTCGGCCATCGCCCAGCCCGAACCGGGAATCGCCTTGAACCCGCCGGTGCCCCAGCCGCAATTGACATAGATGCCGCCGACCGGCGTGGTGGACAGGATCGGCGAGCGGTCGCCCGTCATGTCCACGATGCCGCCCCACTGCCGCAGCATCTTCAGCCGCGAGATCATCGGGAAGGTCTCGACCAGCGCGCGCACGGTTTCCTCGACATGATGCCAGGACCCGCGCTGCGTGAAGTTGTTGAAGCCGTCGGTGCCGCCGCCGATGACCATCTCGCCCTTGTCGGATTGCGACATGTAGCCATGCACGGTGTTGGCCATGACCACGACATCCATGCAGGGCTTGATCGGCTCGCTGACCAGCGCCTGCAGCGCGACGCTTTCGATGGGCAGGCGAAACCCCGCCATGTCGGCCAGATGCGAGGAATGACCGGCTACCACAAGGGCCAGCTTGTCGCAGCCGATCCGGCCCCTGGTGGTATTGACCGCGCGCACCTGCCCGGCCTCGGTCTCGATCCCCTGAACCTCGCAGTTCTGGATCACATGCATGCCCATGTCGGAACAGGCGCGGGCATAGCCCCAGGCCACAGCGTCATGGCGCGCGGTGCCGCCGCGCGCCTGATACAGCCCGCCCAGCACCGGATAGCGTGGCCCGTCGAGATTGATGATCGGCACCAGCTCCTTGACGCGGGCCGGCTCGATCCACTCGGTCGACACGCCCTGCAGCATGTTGGCATAGACGGTGCGCTTGTAGCCCCGCACCTCGTGTTCGGTCTGCGCCAGCATGATCAGGCCGCGCGGGCTGAACATGATGTTGTAGTTCAGGTCCTGCGACAGTGTCTCGTAAAGCGTCAGCGACTTGTTGTAGATCGCGGCCGAGGCGTCCTGCAGGTAGTTGCTGCGGATGATCGTCGTGTTGCGCCCGGTATTGCCGCCGCCCAGCCAGCCCTTTTCCAGGATCGCCACATCGGTGATGCCGAAATTCCGCCCGAGGTAGTAGGCGGTCGCCAGCCCGTGCCCGCCGGCGCCGACGATCACCACCTTGTAGCGGTCCTTCGGCTGCGGATCGGCCCATGCGCGCTGCCATCCCTGATGCTGGCGAAACGCCTCGCGGGCGATCGCGAAGACGGAATAACGGCCGGACCGCGTCGCAGTCGTCATGGGGTTCCTCCGGGTTCGGTGGCGCCAGAATGGCGGGCCGCCGCCGCATGCTCAAGACATGATGCGTCAGTTCGCGGCAATTTGCGACATCACGGGCCATCGCCCCTCGCGGCGAGTTGAAGCAGGCCGGCCGCCACGCCGCGCCGCTGCGGCACGGCGCCGCTTTCGGTCGGGCGGAAACACCGCTACAGCTTGGGCGGACGGGAGGAACGCGATGTTCTGGATTATCTGCGCGGTGCTGGTGCTGGCCGTGGCCGCCGCGGTCCTCGGGCCGGTCTGGCGGGCGCGGGGGGCGGCGGGCGACTCGCTGCCGGCGGCGGCCTATGATCTGCGCGTCTATCGCGACCAGCTGCGCGAGGTGGATCGCGACCTTGAACGCGGGGTGATCGGCGCCGAGGACGCGGCGCGGCTGCGCACCGAGATCGGCCGTAAGGTCCTGGAGGCCGACCGCCGCCTGGACGATCCCGGCACCGGCGCCCGCGGCCATGCCGGACCGCTGGCCGCGCTTGCGATGCTGGCGGCGCTGGCCGGGGCCGTCGCGCTGTATCTGCGCGAGGGCGCCCCCGGCGCGCCCGACCTGCCATTGGCCGGGCGCATCGCCGCGGCCGAACGCGCCTATGCCGACCGCCCCAGCCAGGCCGCGGCCGAGGCCGCCGCCGCAGCCGATGCCGGGACTTCGGCGCGCCAGCCCGCCCCCGATCCCGACCCGTCCTATGTCGCCCTGGTCGAGGAATTGCGGAAGGCCATGGCGCGCAATCCCGACGATCCGCAGGGGCTTGCCCTGCTGGCCACCAGCGAGATGCGCCTTGGCAATCTGGCCGCCGCCCGCGACGCCCAGCAGCGGCTTGTCGATCTGCGCGGCGACGAGGCCCGCGCCGACGAGCTGATGCAGCTGGCGGCGCTGATGATGGAGGCCGCGGGCGGGCTGATCACCCCCGAGGCCGAGGCCTATCTGGCCCGCTCGCTGCGCGCCGATCCGGCCCTGCCGCAGTCGCGCTATCTGCTGGGAATGCTGCAATTGCAGAACGGCCGCCCCGACCGCGCCTTTCCGATCTGGCGGCGCCTGCTGGAGGAGGGGCCGCCCACTGCGCCCTGGATCGCGCCGATCCGCGCCACCATCGCCGATCTGGCTTGGCTGGCCGGCCAGCCCGACTATACCCCGCCCGAGGCCCCGGCAGCCCCCGCCCTGCCCGGCCCCGATGCCGAGGCGATGGCGGCCGCCGAGGACATGACGCCCGAAGAGCGTCAGCAGATGATCGCCGGCATGGTCGAGAGGCTGGAAGCGCGACTGGCGGAGAACGGCGGCACGCCCGAGGAATGGGCGCGGCTGATCTCGGCCCTCGCGGTGATGGGGCGGGCCGATCACGCCGGCAAGATCTGGGCCGAGGCGCAGGACCGTTTCGCGCAATCGGCCGAGGCGCTGGCCCCGATCCGGGCCGCGGCACAGGCGGCGGGGCTGGTCGAGTGATCCATCCCGAGATCGCCGATTTCGCCGCGGTGCTGCCGCCGATGGGCGCGGTCGCGGGGCTGGACCTGGGCACCAAGACGATCGGCGTCGCGGTCAGCGATTCGCTGCGCCAGATCGCCTCGCCGCTGACCGTCATCCGGCGCCGGAAATTCACGCTGGACGCGGCCGACCTGCTGGCGCTGGCGACGCGGCGCGGGCTGGTCGGGCTGATCCTCGGCCTGCCGCGCAACATGGACGGCAGCGAGGGGCCGCGCGCCCAGTCCACCCGCGCCTTCGCCCGCAACCTGTCTGCCCTGACCCCGCTGCCGATCGGCTTCTGGGACGAGCGCCTGTCCACCGTCGCCGCCGAACGCGCCCTGCTTGAGGCCGACACATCGCGCAAGCGCCGCGCCGAGGTCATCGACCAGGTGGCGGCGGGCTATATCCTTCAGGGCGCGCTGGACCGGTTGCGGCACCTGCGCTGAGACGGCGCCGCTTTCCGCCCGCGCGGGTCGCCTGGCGGCTTGTGGGCTTGCGGGCGGCGGCCTAGATGTCGGGCATGAGCGACGCCGCACCCCTCTGGAGCCGGGACGAACCCCAAAGCCCCTGCATCAACATCTGCGTGATGCACCCCCATGAGGGGCTGTGTGTGGGCTGCCTGCGCAGCCTTGACGAGATCGCCGCATGGGCCAGCCTGCCTGCATCGGCACGGGCGCTGATCCTGGCCGAACTGCCCGCCCGCAAGCCCCGGCTGAAGCAGCGCCGCGGCGGGCGGCAGGGGCGGCGCGACAGCGGCGGCCCCGCCAACCCCTAGCGGTTGTAGCGGGCGAAGCCGCGCCGGTCCTCGGCCGTGAAGATCGCCCCGATCAGCCGCGAGGGCAGGGTGCCGGCAGCGGCAAGCGCCTCGGCCGCCTCGGGCTGACCGGTCGCGCCCCAGCGCAGCGCCAGAACGACCCGATCGGCAAGCGCGCCGGCGATCTCGGCCTCGGCGCGTTCCGACTGCGGCGGCAGGATCAGCAGGATGTGGTCCAGGTGCGGACGCAGCGCGGTCAGCAGCGCGGCAAGGCCGCGTTGCTGCGCGGGCGACAGCAGGTCGGCATCCGCCGCCAGCGCGACGATCAGCGGGCGGTCCGGCTCGGCCGCCAGTGCCAGCCGGTCCAGTTCGGCATCCGCATCCAGCCGCCCGCCAAGCCCCGACAGAACGATCCGGCCCGGCAACTGCGCAAGGGGGCCACCCGTCGCAGGGTCAAGGTCGATCAGCATGGTCCGCTCGCCCGCCTCGGCCATGCTGCCGGCCAGCAGCGCGGCAAGCCCGCCGCGCCCTGCCCCGCGCGAGATCGCGCCGATGCCGGTCACCAGCGCCCCCTGATCGGGCTTCAGCCGCTGCATCCGTGCGATCAGCCCGCGCAGGCTTCGCCGCGCCTCGGCATTGCCCGGTGGCAGGCGCAGCAGCGCCGAGGGATCGCGCAGCCTGCGCCCTGGCGCGGGGATCCCCGGCATGAAGCCCAGGGGCCGCAGGCCCAGCCCCTCGCGCAGATCGCCCGGCCGCCGCAACCGGTCGTCGGTCACCTCGCGCAGGAATCCAAGCCCCGATCCGAGGATCAGGCCGGCAAAGACGCTCAGCGCCAGCAGCCGCTTGGCGCGGGGCGACGACACCTGGTCGGGCGGCACGGCGCGGGCGATCACCCGCGCCGGCGCGCGCTGGAAGGTTTCGCGCTGCGCCGCCGAGATCATCTCTTGCAGCATCGAGCCATACTGGCTGCGCTTGGCCTCGGCGTCGCGTTCGAGCTCGCGCAGCCGGATCGATTTTTCGGCATCGGCGCTGGCGCGTTCGCGCAGTTGCGCCACCTGCGCCTCGGTCGCGACGATCTCGCGGCGGATCGCCTCCTGCTGGGTGTCCATCCGCTCGCCGATCTGGCCGGCCTCTTCCAGCATCAGGTCGCGCAGCTGCGCCTGATCCTCGCGGTTGCGGGCCACGATGTCGCTGCTCGCGCCCCATCGCGTGACGAGGTCGCGTTCCTCCGACACCAGCCCGGCATAGCGGGTCTGGAAATCGCGCAACGCCGGACTGGCCACATCGCCGCCCAACGTTCCGTCCATCAGCGCCCCCGCCGAGGCCGAGGCGACGATGTCGCGGATCTTGTCCTGCCGCGTCTGGATCCCGATCAGGTCGGACCGCAGGCCGATGAGACGGTCCGTGGCGCTGGTCAGTTCCGCCTCGGAGGGCAGGATGCCTTCGCGCATTGTGAACAGCTCGTTCTCGCGGCGATAGGCGGCGACAGCGCGGTCGGCCTGTTCCACCTCGCCCGCCAGCACCTGGACGCGCTGGTCCAGCCAGCTGGCGATCCGCCGGGTGTCGGCCAGCGACGCGTTGGCCGACACCCGGAAATAGGCGTCGATCAGCGTGTTCACCGCCTGCATCGCGAAGACCGGATCGGGCGAGGTATAGGCAATGCCGATGACATAGGTGCCGCCGTCGCGGCGGATGTCGAAGCCTTCCATCAACGTGCGGCGGATCATCTCGCGCCGGCTGGTTTCCTCGTTGGCGTCCGAAGGCGGCGGGACCGCCGCGTCGCCGGGCTGCGACAGCGCCGATTGCAACAGCTCGCGCACGGCGTCGAAGGCGCCGTCCTCGTCCTCCTCGGGCACGGCATCGAAGAGGCCCAGCGCCTCGGCCGCGGCGGTCGTCACCTCGCGCGAGGACATGACCTTCAGTTCGCTGTCCACGACCAGCGCATCCGACAGCAGCAGCGTCGGCGCCTCGGGTCCCGACAGCGAATTGGCGATGCGCGGGTCGATCACCACCTCGGCGCGGGCGGTATATTGCGGCGTGGCCAGCAGCACATAGGCCCCCACCGCCAGCAGCAGTGCCAAGGTCACCGCCGCGATCAGGCGCCATTGCCGTGCAAGGCCGCCGCGCAGCGCCCGCAGGGTCGAGGCCAGATCGACATCGGGCACGTCGTCGCGCGGGCCGTCATCGCGCCGCCAGCCCTTCGTGTCATCCTGGATCATGCCGCCTCCTCGGGGCGCTGCGCGCCCGCTGCCCGTGCCGCCAGCCCGGGCGCCACCTGCCGGGCATGGTGATACAGCGCGATGTCGGGCGCACACAACGCCTCGAGCCGGTCGCGCTGCGCGTCGGTCATGGCAAAGGGCGCCTCGTCGGCCTTGTTGTAATGGGCAATCCGCGGGCGCGGCCCGAACAGCGCGGCAAAGCCGTCGGCAAATCCGGGCAGGTCGTCCAGGAAGCCGATCAGCGAGAACCGTTCGATGTTGCGTCGCGCCAGCGCCAGCGCCCCGGCCTCGTCCTCGGGCGCGACGGTCGCCATCCCGCTGAAATATCGCAGCTTGTGCAGGGCCTTGCGCCGCCCCTCGGCGCTGTCCAGAAAGGCGTCGAAATCGCCGGTGAAGGTGCCGGTCCGCTGGTCCATCCGAAAGTTCGAGACGGTCCGCGCGACCGGATCGCGCAGGATCGTCACATAGCGATAGCGTCCGCCGAAATGCCGCCACGCAGCCTCGGAAAACAGGAAGTGACCATGGATCAGCGTCGCCTGATGCGCCATGTGCATCAGCACCAGAGCCTCGCGAAAGCGGGTGATCTCGTCGGCATGCGGGCCTTCGTCATGGAAGGACAGGTCGTCGCGACCGGCCTGCTGGATCGCCAGCGCCCGTCGGATCGAGGGCGAATCGAGAATGCCGATCTTGCGGTGCAGCGGCACCGTCGCATACAGCGCCTCGGAGACCGAGGTGCCGCCGCATTTGGGCACATGCAGGAACACGCAGGGATGGCGCAGGCTCTGCCCCGCCATGGTCCGCAGCGAACGTCCCGCGTATAGGCGCGAGCGCTGCTTGAAGCGGGCGAAGGGGGGAAGTTCTCTCATGGTCTTTCCTGTCCTCGTTGAGGCGGTTTCGGTCGGCGCGGCGCCAGGCTGATGCCCAGCATGACCAGCCAGCTCAGCATGAATTCGTGCTGGCGATAGAGGTAGGGTTCGGCCAGCGCGAGGTTCAGCGGCAGCAGGACGCTGACCAGCAGCCCGGCTGCCAGCGGCCCGCCATCCATGCGCCAGTTGCGGGCGACGCGACGCAGCGTGGTCACGATCAGCGCAAGGATCGCCACAAGGCCGGGCAGTCCGGTGCCGACCGCGACATCGGCGATGACATTGTGGAACGAGGCCGAGGTGGCGCCGGCCCGCAGCACCTCGAACCGCTGCGATTCGAATTGCGGGGCGGCCCAGAAGGCCCCGAAGCCGTGGCCGGTCATCGGCACCCGTGCAATCTCGCCCGCGGCGATCGCCCACAGGTCGGTGCGTCCGGTCAGCGTGGCGTCCTTGCCGGTCGCGTCCAGCAGTGCGGCCATCGGGTCGATCCCTGCCAGCGACAGGGCCAGTGGCGCCAGCGCCAGCGTCAGCACGGCCGCGACAACCGCCAGGTGCCGCATCCAGCCGGGCAGCCGCCGCCGGTTCAGCAGCATCAGAAGTCCCAGATACAGCGGCATCAGCACCACCGAGGTCATCGATCGCGACATCACCACCGCGACCGCGCCCATGACGATCGCGGCCGGTGCCAGCCAGCGCGTCGGGCGCGGCGCGGCGCCTGCCGGCATCAGCAGCAGGGTCGTCGCCAGCAGCATCAGCATCAGCGCCGTGTGCCCAAGGGTGTTCTTGTTGGCATAGATCCCGGTCAGTCCGCCAACGGCGCTGAAATTCGCGCCGCCGAACAGCCCCAGGCTGAAGTTCAGGATCGAGCCGGTGGTGCCGATCATCAGGGTCACGAAGGCCAGGATCAGCAGCTGCCGGGGCGCGAATCGCCAACCGAGATAGCAGGCCAGGCAGATCGTCATGGCGATCTGGATGCCGCCGACCAGGGTGGCCCCGCGCGCGGCCGACCACAGCAGAGAGACAAGGCAGACGGCAGGATAAAGCAGATAGACCCAGTTCCGCGCCAGCAACCGGAAGAAGCCCGGCCAGACCGACAGGAACCGCAGCGTCGCCGCCGCATAGATCACCGCCCATGCCAGCGGGCTGACGCCCCACCGGAAGGGAATGTCCGCCGCCGTCGCCATGAACAGCAACGCCAGCACCACGTCATAGCCCAGCCACATGGCCCGCTGGCCTATCCGCAGGGGCTGTGCCGGGGGGGATGCGATCAGACCGACCAATGCGCGAAGTCCATGCCGGTCATCTGGCGGAAACGGGCGGCATCGGCGGCCAGGTCGCCGCGCATCCGCGCCAGCAGGTCGGGCGGGAAGGCAGGCGGCCTGCGGCGCGGGCCGACGGCGCTGAGCCTGCGCAGCCGGTCCCGCATCCGCTGGTCCAGCACGCGGGTCAGCAGCGGCCGCATCGGCCCCTGCGCCAGCCGCAGCAGCGGCCGCGGCACCCGCGACAACTGTGCCCCCGAGTTATGTTCTGCCATGGTCCCCAGCATCATCGGTGCCGCGCCGACATGGGACAGGATGCGGTCGATCTGGGGCTGAGGCTGCGCCACAAGCTGGTCGAAATCGACGACCAGCAGCTGTTCGGAGCGGGCATGGTCCAGCCAGGCCTGCATCTGGCGGGCATAGCTGCTGATGTCGATCAGGCTGCGATATTCGTCGGTTCCGGCAAGCTGTTCGGGGCTGTCTACGATCAGCCCCATGTTCCATTGATGCCCATATTGCGACACCGCCCGCGCAACTGGATCGCGCACGACATAGATCAGCCGCGCCTCGGGGGCGTGCCGTAGCAGCCTTTCGGGCACGCCGGGAAAATCGCGCCGCTTGCTGTAATTCGGGCTGGCCTCGCCGCGGATCGGGCGCTGCGCATCGAATTGCGCGTGATACCAGTCGAGGCCGCGGCCGTAATTCTTGGTGGCGATGAAGAAGTCGGTTTCCTTGTCGCGCGACATCGCGATCTGGCCGTGCCGCGTCAGCAGCGTGTGCAGCGTGGTGGTGCCGGCGCGCATCGCCCCGATCACCACGAAGTCGATCGCGGCACGGTCGCGCGCCTGCGCGTCGGGGACGCGCCGTCCCTGCATCTCACTGCCCATATCCGGCCTCATATCGCATGCTGGACCAGCTGAAATGCCTCCCAGTAGCATTTCGACAGCGGCTGTCCCGGGGGAATCCGGAAATTCAGCGACCATTTTCGTGCCCTGACCTCCAGATAATCCGGCGCCATATAGTATTTGCCGCCTTGCGAGGCATGCAGGCCGATCGCGATCATCTTCGAAGCAAATTCATCGGTAATATCGACGAACCAGTTGGGGCGGAATGACACGTCATTATCAAGCCCCTCGGCCAGCAGCAGGGTCGGCCGCCACCAGGCGCGACGGGCAGCGATCTGGGCGGCGGCCTCGACGGCGGCGTGATCCTGATGCGTGGTCCGGCTGTCGCCGCTGAAATGGCTGATGATCATCTGCGGGCGATAGGCCTCCAGCAACGCCTCGACCCAGCCGACCAACTCGGCCGAGCGGGGCACATAGCCGTCGCGGAACTGCCCGAAGACGATCTCTGCGCCCAGGCCCTCGGCGGCGGCACGGGCCTCGGCCTCGCGGCTCCATGCCGTCGCATCGGCCCCGTTCTCGCCAAGCGTCGCGATGACCAGCACCACGCGCCAGCCGCTTTTGCGCAGCTTGGCCAGAAGGCCGAAGCAGCACAGCTCGGCATCGTCGGGATGGGCGAACACGGTCATCACGATTCGTTCGCCGCGGTCATCTGTCATCATCGTCATTCGTCGCTGCTTGGCCCGTTCCGTCGCGAAAGAAGGGGCGGTCCGGTGACAGGACCGGCCCATCCGCTCGCGCGCACCATGCCGATTTTCGGCGCAGTGTCGCCGTCATAATTTGCACCATACAGTTTATTTTTCATCGTCTTGTGAGGTGCACGGCACAAATCCGTCATGGAAACTGCCTGTTTCCCAGACCCGACAGGCAAAGATTCGCCGACGGGCCTGTTAGCGCAAGAAGTGATGGACCTGTGCGGAACCCGGGAAATTTGCGGCGCCGTCCGAACCTTAGGGTCCGAAGCCACATTTCTGATTTCAACCTGTGATGGATCGTCAGGGCCTCATGTCTCTAAAGGTTGATTAAAATGCATCTGACGCGGGGCTTTTTCTGCGATGCAGCAACAAATTGCCCATGCCTCGTGACACCGCTGTGGATCAATTGACAGGTGCGGGGCGCTGCGATCTTGGATGGCGGAAGGAGGTCGCGAGACGCCGCGATCCGACACCCATCGTCGTCAAGAAAGTGCACCCATGGCCCTCGACGCCGTCCACCCCCAGCGTGACACCCATGGCCGGCCACTTGCCGTCACGGCCGATTCGCGGCCTGCGCCGCATGCCCGGGCCCGCTTTCCCATGCCGGAGGGGCTCTATGCGCGCGGTGGCAAGCGGGTGCTTGATATCATCGGGGCGCTGGCGCTGCTGATCGTGTTCCTGCCGATGATCCTGATGATCGCGGCGCTGATGATGACGCAGCGCGGCCCGATGCTGTTCGGGCATCAGCGCGTCGGACGGCAGGGCCGCATCTTCAACTGCCTGAAATTCCGCACCATGGTCGTCGATGCCGATGAGCGACTGCAAGCCTTGCTGGCCCGCGATCCGCAGGCAAGGGCGGAGTGGCACGCGCATCGCAAGCTGGAAAACGACCCGAGAATCACCGCGACGGGCGCGCTGCTGCGGCGCACCAGCCTTGACGAGTTGCCGCAGCTGATCAATGTCCTGCGCGGCGACATGAGCCTGGTCGGGCCGCGTCCGGTGACGGCAGTCGAGTTGCACCGCTACTACGGCGATGCGTCGGCCTCGTACCTGGCGCTGCGTCCCGGGCTGACCGGCAGCTGGCAGGTCAGCGGGCGCAACGACATCAGCTACCCGGCGCGCGTCGCCATGGACGACCGCTATGCCCGCGGCTTTACGCTGATCGGCGATCTGGGCCTGCTGGCACGCACGGTTCGCGTCGTGCTGTGCGCGACCGGCAAGTGAGCCGCGCTCAGCCGCAACGCCGCGCGATCAGCAGCGCGACCACGGCAGCGACATTCGCTGCCGCGACGGCCCCCAGCAGGGCCGACCAGCCAGCGACATCCAGCACAAGAAAGAGGATCGCCCAGGCAAACGCCCCGACCGACAATCCGATGATCAGCGAACCAAGCAGCATCACCCACATTGACCACGCCGCGGGATCATTTGCCAGCCGCAAAGCACCGGGATCGGCCTCGACATGATCGGCCGCGCGACGACAGCCGCGCGGTCCGGCGAAGGTGCGGCGGGTCTTGTCGATTCCCTGCTGCTGATCGGCGCGCGGATCGGCGCCAACCTGCTGGCCCTGGTCTGGACGATGCTGCTGGTGCGGATGATCCAGCCCGAACTGTCCGGCATCGCCTTTCGGGCAATCGCGATGGCGCAGATCGGGTCGATCCTGCTGACGATGAATGTCGAAAGCGGCTCGGTGCGCGCCCTGGTGCCGGCGATGCAGGCCGGTCGGCTGGACGAGGCCGCGGGCTTCCTGCGCTTCAACCGGCGGATCATCCTGACGAGCCTGCCGATCCTCGCTGCGCTGACCGCCCTCTGGCACCTCTCCGGCATCGGCGGTGCCAGCCCCGCCCTGACGCTGGCGATCGCCGCGGCGATGGTGATGTGCGCGGTCGCCCGGATGACCGCGCGGCATGCGACGGCGCTGGGGGTCATGCGCAAGGGCCTGCTGCCCCGGCTTCTGACAGGCCCGCTGGTGCTGAGCGCGGGTCTGGGCCTTGCGCTGCTGCTGGGCCTTCAACTGATGCCCTGGCATGTCGCGGCGCTGTTCGGCCTGTCCGAGGCGCTGACCGTGCTGGTCCAGCGCCGCCTGTTGCGGGTCGCCTTCGCGCCCTTTGCCGGCAGGCGCCCGGCCGCGACGGCGTGGCGCGACTGGCTGTCCCTGGGGCTGTGGCTGTCGCCCGGCCTGTTGATGACGGAATACCGCAAGGCTGTGCTGATCGCATCGGCCGGGCTGTTGCTGCCCTCGGCGCAGCTGAGCCTGTTCGCGGTGGCGCTGTCGATCATGAACATCGTGAATTTCGGCGTGGTCGCCGTCGACGTGGCCTTCAGCCCGCGGATCGCGCGGGCGATGGCCGCCGACGATCCGGCGCGGCGCGACCGGATGCTGGCCGTCTCGGGCGCGATCAAGCTGGCCGGCCTGCTGCTTGCCGCCGTCCTCCTGGCGCTGCTGGGGAGGTGGGCGCTGGACCTGTTCGGCGCCGAATACCGTGCCGCCTGGCCCGCCCTGCTGGTCCTGATGGCGATTCCGGCGGGGTCGATCCTGTTCGGTCCTGCCTCGGTCCTTCTGTCCTCGCGCGGCATGGGCCGGGCTGATTTCACTGGCAATGTCCTTGGGGCGGCGCTGCTGGTCGGCGTCGTTGCGGCGGGCAGCGCCCTGAGCGGGCTGACCGGCGCGGCGGCGGGCGCGGCGGCCGGTCATCTGCTGTCCCAGGCAATCATGGCCGGGCTGTGCCGCCGGCGGCTGGGCATCGATTCCAGCCTCGCGACGCTGCGCCATCTTGCGCCGGCGCCGCGGCTGTCGCGGGCCGCCACATGACCGCGCGCGGACCCGACACAAGACTGGTCGCAACCCCTGTCGTCACCGGCCGCGAGGTGCTGCTGGTCGTTCCGGCGCTGAACGAGGCGGCCGGGATCGAAGCCTGCCTGCGGTCGCTGCTGGCGGGCGATCCGCGGCTGGCCGAGGTCGATGTTGTCGTCGCCGATGGCGGCAGCGTCGATGACACCCGGCGCATCGTCGCCCGGATGCAGGCCAGTTTCCCGCGCCTGAGCCTGATCGACAATCCGCAGCGCCTGCAATCGGCCGGCATCAACCGCGCCGTGCGGCACGCCGCCCGGCCGCGCCATCGCTATCTTGTGCGCGCAGATGCCCATGCGCTGTATCCGCCGGGCTACGCGATGCGGGTGGCCGACCGGCTGGCAGCGACCGGCGCGGCGTCGGTCGTCGTGCCGATGGATTCGCGCGGGACGGGCTGTTTCCAGCGCGCGGCCGCCTGGATCGTCGACACGCCGCTTGGCTCGGGCGGGTCGGCACATCGCGGCGGGCGACGCTCGGGCGAGGTCGATCACGGCCATCACGCGGGCATGGCCCTTGACTGGTTCCACCGGATCGGCGGCTATGACGACGGCTTCAGCCACAACGAGGATGCCGAACTGGACCTGCGCCTGCGCGATCAGGGCGGACGGATCTGGCTGGCAGCGGACCTGCGCCTCGACTACCGGATGCGCCCCGATGCCGCGGCGCTGGCGCGGCAATACTGGAATTACGGGCGCGGCCGTGCCCGCACGATTCGCAAGCACGCCGTGCGGCCGCGGCTGCGACAGGTCGCACCCGCGATCAACCTGCTGCTGCTGGCGCTTGGCGCGCTCCTGGGAGTGCTTGGCGCGCTGGCCGGCAGCCCGGCGATGATGGTGGCCGGTTCGCTGTGGCCGATGGTCTATCTGTCGGCCCTGGCGGCGGCATCGGCCTGGATGGCACTGCGCCACGCCAGCCCCTGCGGGCTTTGGGCCGGTCCTGCACTGGCGGCGATGCATCTGCCCTGGGGGGCGGGATTCCTGACGGGACTGCTGAGAAGGAGGGAGCCGAAGGCACCATGAAGATCGACATCCTGATGTGCACCTTCCGGCGCCCGCAGGTGGGCGAGGCGATCGAGGCGGTCGGCAGGCTGCGCCTGCCCGCCGATGCCGATATCCGGCTTGTGATCGCCGACAATGACGACACCGACACGGCCCGCGCGGTCGTGAGGCAGGCCGCAGCCACCCTTCCCTTCCCCTGCCTCTATCTGCATGCCCCGGCCCGCAACATCTCGCTGGCACGGAACGCCTGTCTTGACGCGGCAACCGCGCACGGCGCCGACTGGATCGCCAGCCTCGACGACGACGAGACGGTCCATCCGGACTGGCTGGTCGAAATGATGGAGGCGGTGCTGTCCAGCGGCGCGGATGGCGGCTTTGGCAAGGTGATCGCGATCTATCCCGAGGACGCGCCCGAATGGGTCAGCCGGCTTGACCTGCATTCCAGCCACCCCGAACGCGGCCGGTCGCGGCTGCGCACCGGCAACAGCGGCAATGCGGCGCTGCGCTGGCGCGGCACGGCATGGCAGGACCAGCGATACGACCTGTCGCGCGGCACCACCGGCGGCGAGGATACCGAATTCTTCCTGCGGCTCAGCGACATGGGCCTGCGCTTCGTCGCGGCGCCCAGGGCGGTCGTCACCGAACCCGTTCCGCCCGCGCGCCAGACGCTGGAATGGCTGTCGCTGCGCCGCTATCGCATGGGCCAGACGCATATCGTCACCGCGCGTGGCCCGGCCGGGCGGGCACGGCTGTTCCTGACCGCAGCCGCCAAGGCCGGGTGGTGCCGCACCATGCAGCGGCTGACCGCCGGCGACGAGACGCGGCGCAATTTCTGGTTCCTGCGCGGACAGCTGCATCGCGGAGTCTGCGCGGGCCTGCTGGACCGGCCGGCGCCGCAGCTGTACGGCCGCGACCCGGTGTGACGCCGATGCCGGACAGCGCCCCCATCGCCGGACTGCCGGTCGCGGTCTTCGGCTTCGATCTTGCCGAGGCCGCGCAGATCCGGCGCATCCGGTCGCTGATCGCGCTGGGCTGCGACGTCACATCCTTCTGCCAGCGGCGCGAGGGCAGCCCCGATTTCACCCCTGAATGGCGCAATGTCGATCTGGGGCTGGTGCGGCACAACGACATCCGCGGCCGTGCGGCGGGGGCGGCCCGGGCGGTCGGGCGGGCGCTGGTCGGCTGGCGGCGGATCGCCGGGGCGCGGCTGATCGTGGCGCGCAACCTCGACCTTGCGATGATCGCCCTGACGGCACGCCGCCTGGCCGCGATCCGCGCCGGGCGGCAGGCCGCGCCCCTGGTCTATGAGTGCCTCGACATCCACGACCTGATGACCCGCCGAGACCGGATCGGCCGGATCATGCGCCGCGCCGAGCGGCATGTGCTGTCGCAGGCCGAACTGCTGGTGGTCTCGTCGCCCGGATTTCTGGAAAATCATTTCACGCCGGTGCAACGCTATCGCGGCCCCTCGGCCGTGGTCGAGAACAAGCTGTGGCTGGGCCTTGACGCCGGTGCCCGCCCTCCGCGCCCGGCGCCCCGCCGCCCGGACGGCGCGCCGCTGACCATCGGGCTGGTCGGGTCGATCCGCTGTCAGGCCTCGGTCGACCTGCTGATGCGCACTGCCGATCTGATGGGCGACCGGCTGCGCGTGAGGATCGCCGGGGCGCTGCACGACCACGCGCTTGACGGCTTTGCCGCGGCGCTGGCCGCGCGCGGCAATGTCGACTGGACCGGCCGCTACGCCTATCCGCAAGGGTTGGCCGCCGCCTATGATTGCTGCGATCTGGTTTGGGCGCAGGACATGTGGCAGCGCGGCACCAATTCCGACTGGCTGCTACCCAATCGCATCTACGAAGCCAGTTGGTGCGGCTGCCCCTCGCTGGCGCTGTCGGACACACAGACGGGCCGGCAGATCCTGCGGCAAGGCCTGGGCTGGACGATCGACCGAGCCACGCCCGAGGCACTGGCGGCTTTCCTGACCGCGCTGCGCCCCGAGGATCTTCGGTCCCGGCGCGATGCCCTGCTGGCCCGGCCCGAGGCGGATTTCGTCCAGACCAAGGATGATGTGCTGCCCTTTCTGGCGCCCGCGCTGCGGGGTCGCGGTCCGCTCGGCCTGGGCGCCGCTGCCGCCTCCGCCACCGGCTGATCAGCCGCGCAGGCTGCGCCACAGCGTCAGCACCGCGTCGGCCAGATCGCCGCTGCGCGCCAGCAGGTGTTCGCCCGCCAGGCCCTGCGTCTCGGCGCCCCGGTCGATGCGCGCGATCAACCGCATCAGCCGCCGGCGATGGATGCCGGTCCAGACCTGTGCCGGATCGGCCAGCAGCCCCGCGAAGGTCGTCACCAGCGAGGCCAGCGCCGCCAGCACCAACCCGGTCAGCACCACCTGCGTCGTCGTCGGCTCGGCCGGGAACAACCCGGTCCACAACCGTCCGAGACCGTTGCCCAGCACGAACTCCTCGATGGCGCGGTTGCGGGCGCGCTGCTCGGCCAGCGGTCCGGCCAGCGAGATGACCCCCGGCGTCGCGGCGCCGAACATGAAAAGCCCGGTCCCCAGCACGATCAGCGAGGTGGTGATCTCGGCCACGGCGTTGCGCGTCTCGGTATAGGCATCGACGATGGGACGCCGGATACCGGACGGCAACTGCGGGATCAGCCGCTGCGCCTGCATGGCATCGAGAAAGGCGGTCAGGTCCTGGTTCAGCGTCCGCGCCAGATCGGATTGCAGGAAGATCTGGCGCGCGGCCAGCCAGCGCGCGGGCCCCGCCAGCCCCAGACGGCCCAGCCCCCAGGCGATAAGCCGCGACAGCAGGAAGACCGGCGACAGCATCACGTTGACGGGCGCCCGCAGCAGGTCCAGGCCCAAGGCCGCGCGATGCAGCCGCAGCGTCCCGCGCGGGCCATAGCGTGCCCGCACGAAGCCCTCGACCGCGCGCCGTCGCGCCGCCTCGACATCCTGATCGACGGTCATGCTGCCACCTGCCCCGTTGCGACCTCCACCCGCGCGTCAGCACCGAGATGGGGGCTGCGCGCCGCCCGCGCCAGAGGCGCGCCGGCACGAAGGGCAAACCGTCACAGAAGGAAGTCGCCCTCGCCCAGCCGTGTGACGCCCGCGATCAGGATCTCCAGATCGGCGCGGCCGTCGCCGTCGTTATCGGCCCGCACGATGCTGTTGCCGCCCTGACGGACGACCCAGACCGAATAGTCATCGGCGCGCCCGCCGTTGAAGTCGAAGCTCTGGTTGCCGGACTGGCCCCGGTTGGCGTCGATGCCGCGCAGGTCGATCTCGTCGCTGCCCGAGCGGAACTCGTAGATCCGGTCGCGGCCGCTGCCGGTGTCGCTGTGGCCCTCCTTGCGGAAGACGAAGACGTCGCGCGTCGCGCCGTCCAGCCCGGCATACAGCAGGTCGGTGCCGCCATCCCCGGCCAGGGTGTCGCTGCCCGACCCGCCGCGCATCGTGTCCCTGCCGCCGCCGCCGCGCATGAAGTCTTGGCCAAGACTGCCATCCAGAAGGTCGTTGCCGCCCCCGCCCAGCAGCCGGTCGTTCCCGGCCAGACCCGCCAGCCGGTCATTGCCGCCAGCACCGGACAGGCGGTTGTTGCCGCCATTGCCGTTGATGCCGTTCGCCGCACCGTTGCCCGTGCCGCTTACCCCTGCAGTGCCGGTCAGGGTCAGGTCCTCGATCCCGGCGGCAAGGCGCACCGAATGGCTCGCGAAAAGGCGGTCGATGCCGCCATTGGCCGCCTCGACGATCACGTCGCTCGCGTCGATCACATAGCGGTCGTCACCGCGGCCGCCCACAAGGGTGTCGCGCCCCGCGCCGCCATTCAGCAGGTCGTTGCCGTCGCCGCCCAGCAGCCGGTCATTGCCAGACAGGCCCGACATCAGGTCGTTACCGCCAAGCCCGGTCAGCACGTTGTTACCGGTATTGCCGGTGATCGAATTGGCCAGCGCGTTGCCGGTTCCGTTCAGGTTTGCGCCACCCTGCAGGGCGAGGTTCTCGAAGTCGCTGCCAAGCGTCCGCGAATGCGACGCGATCACCAGATCGATTCCGGCATTGGCGGATTCGACGATCACATCGGTCGGGTCCACCACATAGCGGTCATTGCCGGTTCCGCCGGCCATGGTATCGCGCCCCGCGCCGCCGTCCAGCAGGTCGGCGCCGTCGCCGCCGAACAGCCGGTCGTTGTCGCCCTGGCCGTAGATGCGGTCGTTCTGCGTGCCGCCCGACAGCAGGTCATTGCCGGCCTGGCCGAAGATCACGTCATTGCCGCCGAGGCCCTCGATCCGGTCGGCAACGCTGGTGCCGATGAGGGTGTTGTCGGCCGCCGTGCCGCGGATCGTGCCATCCAGGATGGTCGCCGTGCCGATCGCCGTGGTGGCGCTGGAGGACAGCGTGCCGGGAAAGGGCGGTACGACGCGCAGCAGGAACTGTTCGTTGCCCTCGAGGATCAGGTCGTTGAGGATCGGCACCTCGATCTCGACCCGGGTCTGGCCGGGCTTGAAGGTGATGTTGCCCGACCGCGCCGAAAAGTCGCTGCCGGCGCGGGCCGAGCCCTCGACCGTCTGATAGCGCAGCGTGACATCCGAGGTGGCGGCGGTCGAGATCTCGACCGCGAAAACCGCGACCCTGCCGCCCGGTCCCTCGCGCACCTCGGCGCCCGAGACGGCGACGGTCCGGTTCAGCCCCGGCCCGTCATTGTCCAGCACCCAGCCGGTCGCCGAGATGCTGCGATTGCCGCCCGCGAAGGTTGCCCCGCTGGGGTCCTGCAGTCGCACGAAATAGCTGCGGTCCAGTTGATCGGTGCTATCCCACGAGGCACGCAGGGTGATCTGCTGCGTCGTCTGTCCCGGCGCGAAGGTCACCGTTCCGGTCAGCGGCGAGGTGCCTGCATACACGTCGGCTCCGGGCACGGCCGATCCCGCTAGCGTCGTGTAGCCGACGGTCACCGCATCCGCAGCGGGTTTGGACAGCCGCACAGTGTGAACCACATAGTCGAATTCGACGGCAGTGGAGCTTTCGATCGAGATGATCGGTGCGCCGCCATCGTCATCGAGAATCAGCGCCGTGCCCGTCGCCCCGCCCACGCCATGCGCGCCATTCACGACCAGGTCGAACCGCTCGCCGATCTCGGCGACCGAGTTGTTCGCCAGGTTGACCTCGACGGTCGCCTCGGTCTGGCCGGCGCGGAATGTCACGCTGCCAGACTTGGCGGCGTAATCCGATCCCGCCTTCGCGCTGCCGTTCTGGGTGGTGAAGGTAAAGCTGCGGTCGGTGTCGAAGGCCTCGGACAGGCTGACGGTGAAGATCGCCTTGCCGCCGGCCGCCTCGGTCACCACGATATCGCTGACATCCATGGCGCGATTATTGCCCGGCCCGTCATTGTCGAGGGCCCAGCCAATCGCCGTCTGAGTGTGAATGTTGCCGCCGAAGGTCGCGCCGACGGGATTGAACAGCTGCAGCATGACGCTTTCGTCAAGCTCGTCCACGGACTCCCAACTGGCGCGCAGGCTGATGGTCTTGGTGGTCTCGCCCGGGGCGAAGGTGACCTGTCCCGACAGCGCGTTGGTCCCGCTGACCACTGCACCGTTTCGCTCCCCGGAACCTGATAGAGTGTTGTAGTCTACCGTCACCGCGTCCAGCGCGGGTTCGGACAGCCGAATGGTGTAGATCATGTATTCAAATTCGGTCGCGGCCGTGCCCTCGACCGAAATCACCGGCAGGGCCCCATCGGTATCGACGATCTCGGCCAGTGCCGTTGCGCCGGTGACATTATGCGCCCCGGTGATCGACAGCCCGAACCGTTCGGACAGTTCCGCCACGGAATCGTTGCGCAGATCGACCTCGATCGTCGCGGTGGTCTGACCGGCAAGGAAGGTGACCGTTCCGCTGCGCGCCGTGTAGTCCGAGCCGGCCTTCGCCGTGCCGTCATGGGTCTGGTAGCTGAAGCTGCGGTCGGTGTCGAAGGCCTCGGACAGGCTGACGGTGAAGATCGCCTTGCCGCCCGCCGCTTCGGTGACCACCGGGGCCGAGACGGCAAGCGCGCGGTTCAGGCCCGGGCCGTCATTGTCCAGCACCCACCCCACGGTCGTCAGGCTGTGCACATTGGCGCCCAGGCTGACGCCGTCGGCATTGAACAGGCGCAGCACAAAGTTTTCGTCAAGCTCATCAGTTGACTCCCAGTCGGCCCGCAGGACGATCGTCGCGCTGTCCGCTCCCGGCGCGAAGGTCAGCACGCCATTCATCGGGCTTGTGCCATTGACCACGTCGTCGTTGCGCTCGGCGCTGCCGGACAGCACCTGGTATTCGACCGTCGCGGCATCCAGAACCGGTTCGGACAGGGTCACGAAGAAGGTGATGTATTCAAATTCGACCGCCGACGCCGGCGCGATGCTCAGGATGGGATCGGGCATGGGGAAACTCCACGGTAAACCGTGCGCTGGCGCAGCGCGTGACTGGGAAAGAAACCTGATGCATCAGTGTGATTCTCTCGATTTCGTGAGACAAGCGTTTTTTTGCCGACCTGGCGCAACCCCCTCATTTGGAACGCTTTATTCCCGCAATCTTGACAACCGGGGGCTGCGCGCCGGCCGGCCTGCCTTTCGTGAGGTTGCAGCATCTGAACGAATCATCGCGGCCCGCCCGCCTGTGCGTGCGCGCGACCTGTGCGACACCGGACAGGCTTATGTCCCGCCCGGATTGCCGCTAACATGTCGCAAGGACCATTGCAGGAGATCCGCAGGATGGCGCCGCTCCGGCCCGTGATCGAGATGACGAACGTCACCAAGTATTTCGGCGAATTCAAGGCGCTGGACGATGTGACCCTGTCGGTGGACCGGGGCGAAAGGGTGGTCATCTGCGGCCCTTCGGGGTCGGGAAAATCGACGCTGATCCGCTGTCTGAACCGGCTCGAGGCGCATGATTCCGGACGCATCGTCGTGGACGGGATCGAACTGGGCGACGAGACCGCCAATATCCGGGCAGTGAGGCAGGATGTCGGCATGGTGTTCCAGCAGTTCAACCTGTTTCCGCATCTGACCGTGCTGGACAACCTGATGCTGGGTCCGATGCGCGTGCGCGGCATGGACCGGGCCGCCGCCGAGGCGCTTGCGCGGCAGTATCTTGACCGCGTGCACATCCCCGAACAGGCCGACAAGCTGCCCTCGCGGCTGTCGGGCGGCCAGCAGCAGCGCGTGGCCATCGCCCGGGCCCTGTGCATGGAGCCTGCCATCATGCTGTTCGACGAGCCGACTTCGGCGCTGGACCCCGAGATGATCCGCGAGGTGCTGGACGTGATGGCCGAACTGGCCCAGACCGGCATGACGATGATCTGCGTCACCCATGAGATGGGCTTTGCCCGCAAGGTTGCCGACCGGATGGTGTTCATGGCGGCCGGCAAGATCGTCGAGATCGCCCCGCCCGCGCGGTTCTTCACCGCCCCGGCCAGCCGCCGCGCCCGCGCGTTCCTGGACCAGATCCTGGAGCATTGACGGGTGAGGGGCCGCACGTCGTCCGTTTCGCGCGCCATGCGCCGGCTCATCGCCTCGCGGATCATGGCGGTGGCACTGTACCTGCTGGTGGTCGGGCTGATCGTCCGCACGGCGCTGAACGGCGCGGCGGCGATGGGCTATAACTGGCAATGGTATCGAATTCCGCAATATCTGTGGACGCGCGGCGCGGACGGTTGGCAGGCCGGCGAGTTGCTGACCGGGCTTGGCGCCTCGATTCTGCTGTCGGCCGCGGCCTTTTCCCTGGCGCTTGGGCTTGGGCTGGTGGTCGCACTGCTGCGGCTGTCGGACCTGGTGGTCGGGCGCGCCGTTGCCCGGCTGTATCTGGAAATCGTGCGCAACGTGCCGCTGCTGGTGCTGCTCTATGTCTTTTATTACGTCATGGGGCCGATCTTCGGGCTTGACCGCTATCTCGCCTCGATCCTCTGCCTCGGCGTCTATCACGCCGCGCTGGTGTCCGAGATCGTGCGCGCCGGCATCAATTCGGTGGATACCGGCCAGCGCGAGGCCGCCGCCGCCATCGGCCTCAGTCGCGGGCAGACCTACCGCTTCGTGATCCTGCCGCAGGCGGTGCGGCTGATGCTGCCGCCGATGACCGGCGAGGCGGTGAACCTGATCAAAAGCTCGGCCATCGTCTCGGTGATCGCGGTCGCGGAACTGACCACCGCCGGGCGCAACATCATCTCGGACACCTATCTCAGCTTCGAGATCTGGTTCACGGTTGCGGCGCTGTATCTTTTCGTGACCCTTTTTCTGTCGCTGTGCGTGTCTCGTCTTGAACGACGCCTCGCCGTCGCAACCTGAACCGATAACCGGGAGTGAACCGATGAACAAAAGAAGGAACCTGCTGGCCGGCGCGCTGGCCATGGCCGGGGTACTGCTGACCGGCCTTGCCGCCACCGCGCAGGAGGCGACGCAGGCGCTGTCGCGCGAAAGCGTCATCGAGGGCATCAAGGAACGCGGCGTGGTGAAGATCGGGCTGTCGCTGTTCGTGCCCTGGTCGATGCGCGCGACCAATGGCGATTTGATCGGCTTCGAACTGGATGTCGGCCGCAAGCTGGCCCAGGACATGGGCGTCGAGGTGGAATTCGTCGAAACCGCCTGGGACGGCATCATCCCGGCGCTGGTGGCCGGCAAGTTCGACGTCATCATCTCGGGGATGAGCTGGACCCCGCAGCGCAACCTGACGGTCAATTTCAGCGATCCCTATGCCTATTCGGGGCTGAAGGTGGTGGCCAATAAGCAGATGACCGAGGGCCTGACGCTCGAGGGGCTGAACGATCCCGCGATCACCTTCGCCGCCCGGCGCGGCGCCACACCGGCCGCCGTCATCGCCCGGCTGTTCCCCGAGGCCGAACTGCTGCTGTTCGACGAGGATGGCGCCGCCACGCAGGAGGTTCTGAACGGCAATGCCCATGCCACCATGTCGGCCGAGCCGACGCCCTCGCGCGACGCCCGCACCCATCCCGAGACGCTGGCCGTCTTCAGCGACCAGGTCTTTGACGAAAGCGGCGAAGGCTTCGTGCTGCGCAAGGGCGATCCCGACGCGCTGAACTATTTCAACAACTGGATCGCGCAGAACTGGCGCTCGGGCTGGCTGAAGGAACGCCACGACTACTGGTTCACCACCGAGGACTGGGCCGATCAGGTCGAATGACGCCAGACCACCCCGCCCTGCCGCGCCGGCAGGGCGGGCCCGTCGCGGAGTGATCGGGCGCGGGCTGGCCCGGCTGCACTGGCTGGACTGGCTGCTGCTTGCGCTGATCGGGCTGTTTGCCTGGCATGTCTGGGCGCAGATCGACGGCGCGCTGAACTACAAGTGGCGCTGGCAGATCATGCCGCAATACCTGCTGCGCTTCGACGACGAGGCGGGGCGATGGGTGCCCGGCACGCTGATGGTGGGGTTGCTGAACACGCTGCGCATCTCGGTGATGGCGGCGGCGCTGGCGCTGCTGCTGGGGGTGGTCGTGGGCATCGCGCGATGCGCCCGTCAGCTGACGGTCAGGATGCTGGCGCGCAGCTATGTCGAGCTGCTGCGCAACATCCCCTCGGTCGTGGTCATCTTCATCTTCTACTTCTTCCTCTCGGAACAGCTGATCGCCGCGCTGGAGGTCGAGGCATGGGCCCGCGAGGTCGCGCGGGGCGAGAATGCCTGGCTGTGGCAGATCGCCTTCGGGGACATGCGCCGCTTTCCCTCGCTGGTTTCGGGCATCCTCGTGCTGGCGCTGTTCGAGGCCGCCTTCGTGGCCGAGATCGTCCGCGCCGGCATCCAGTCGGTGCCGCAGGGCCAGCGCGAGGCGGCGCGGGCGATCGGGCTGGGCTGGCGCGACGAGATGCGCTTCGTCGTGCTGCCCCAAGCGATGCGCAAGGTGGTTCCGCCGCTGGCCAGCCAGTTCATCGCGCTGGTCAAGAACTCGGCCATCGTGTCGCTGATCTCGGTCCACGACCTGACCTATCGCACGGTCGAGCTGGTCTCATCGACCCGCGCCATCTTCGAGGCCTGGATCACCACGGCGATCCTCTACGGGCTGCTGTGCCTGTGCCTGTCGCTGCTGTTCCGGCGGCTTGAATGACGCATGGCATCCGCCTGCGTCCGCGCTATCCTGCGGGTCATGAAAGGGGATCAGGCCCATGCCCGAAGCCGCCGTCACGCCGCTGACCCAGGCCCTGTCCGAAGGCCGTCTGACCCGCGCCGAGTTGCGGGCGCTGATGGCCCGCTCGGATCGCCCGGCCGCGATTCACCTCGCCCTGTGGTTCCTGCTTCTGGCCGCAACCTCGACACTGGTCTGGCTTGCGCTGGGCAGCTGGTGGCTGGTCCCCGCGATGTTCCTGCATGGCGTGGTGCTGGTGCATCACTTCTCGCTTCAGCATGAATGCGTCCACTACACCGTGTTCCGCACCCGCTGGCTGAACGATCTGGCCGGCAACCTGTGCGGGCTGGTGATCGGCCTGCCGCACCAGTTCTTCCGCTATGAGCATTGCGACCACCACAACCATACGCAACTGCCCGGCGACGACCCGGAACTGATCGAGATGCCGCGCACGCTGGGCGAATATCTGTGGTATCTGTCGGCCATTCCCTACTGGCGCGGCAAGCTGACCGAGCTGCTGCGCCACGCCGCCGGCCGGCTGACGCCCGCCGAGCGCCGCTTCGTCCCGAAGGTGGCCGAGGCCGCGGTGATCCGCGAGGCGCGGCTGATGCTGGGCGTTTACGCAGCCATCCTTGCGGCGATGCCCCTGCTGGGCTGGTGGGCGCCGCTGTGGTTCTGGCTGGTCCCGCTGATCCTGGGCGAACCGGTGATGCGCTTCATCCGCATGACCGAGCATGTCGGCAGGCCGACCGTGGCGGAGATGCGGTTGAACACGCGCACCAATCTGGTGTCGCGGCCGCTGCGCTTCCTGTGCTGGAACATGAATTTCCACGCCGAACATCATTACGCGGCCTCGGTGCCCTATCATGCCCTGCCGCGCCTGCACGAGAAGCTGAAGGACTACCTGCATGTCGAACCCGGCGGCTATCTGGGCGCGCATCGCGACATCCTGTCCCGGCTGCGGGCGGGCTCGCGTGACTGACCGGCCGGCGCCGCAGGATGGCGACTGGCACGACCTGATCGCGCTGGACCGGCTTGAGACGGGCTGGGTGACGCCCGCCATGCTGGGCGCGCGGCGGCTGGCGGTCTATGACACGCCCAGCGGCATCCATGTCTCGCTGGCGCTGTGCAATCACGGCGGGGCCGATCTGTGCGATGGCTATCTGGACCGCCACCTGATCGAATGCCCGCTGCATCAGGGCGCCTTCGACGTCCGCGACGGCCGGCCCCTCGGCGCGCCGGCGACCCGGCCGATGATCGTCTTTCCGGCGCGCATCCGCGACGGGATGGTGCAGGTCAGGATGCCGCGCAGCCCGGCCCGATCAGCGCCGCCCCGCAATCCCTGACCACCTGCGAGATGCCGGTCAGCCGCTCGGCCAGCGGGGTCGTCTTGCGCCAGATCATCCCGACCGTGCGCGACGGCTGCGGCGCGGCAAAGCGCGAGATCGCGACTTCGGCGGCCCGCGTCTCGACCGGCACGGCCATTTCCGGCAAAAGGGTCACGCCGATCCCCGCCCCGACCATCTGGACCAGCGTGGACAGGGAACTGCCATCCATCATCTCGCGCGGGCTGGCAGCGCCCAGATTGCAGAAGGACAGGGCCTGTTCGCGAAAGCAGTGCCCCTCTTCCAGCAGCAGCAGGCGCATCTCGCGCAGGCTGTCGCGGTCGGGCACCGGCTTGCCCTGATCTGCGGGCGGGCGGACCAGAACAAAGCTTTCGGCGAACAGCGCAACCTCGGTCAGCGACGGTTCGGACACCGGCAGCGCGACGATGGCGGCGTCAAGCTGGGCGTCGGCCAGTTCCTGCAACAGCCGCGAGGTCATCGTCTCGCGCACATGGATGTCAAGACCGGGATGCGAGGTCGACAGGCTGCGGATGATCGCCGGCAGCAGATAGGGCGCGATGGTGGGGATGATCCCCAGCCGCAGCCGCCCGCCCAGGGGGTCCTGGGCCGCGCGGGCCATGTCGCCCAACTCGTCCATCGCGCGCAGGATCGCGCGGGCGCGCGGGGCGAATTCCTCGCCGAACAGGCTCAGCCGCACCTGCCGCGACCCGCGTTCGAACAGCGCAAGGCCCAGTTCCTGCTCAAGTTCCTTGATCTGCACCGATAGCGCCGGCTGGGTGATCGAACAGGCCGAGGCGGCATGACCGAAATGCCCGTGCAGCGCGAGGGCGTCGAAATAGCGCAGCTGTCGCAGCGTGATGTTTGCCATAAGCGAATATTATCGTCGCAATCAGAATAATCAACTTATTCTGATTGGCTGCATTTGCTAGACTAAGTCATCGCGCGGGCCCCGGGTGGCCCGTCTCAGGCATTTCAGGAGGCGAAGATGGACGGCAACGATCTGGCGGCGGGCACCTGCCCGGTGAACCATGGCGGCATGCGCAAGGATCGCTTCAGCGGGCGAAGCAATCGCGACTGGTGGCCCAACCAGCTGAACCTCAGGATCCTGCATCAGAACACCGCCCTGTCGGACCCGATGGGCGGCGATTTCGACTACAAGGCCGCTTTCCGGAAACTGGATCTGGACGCGGTCAAGCGCGACCTGTTCGCGCTGATGACCGATTCCAAGCCCTGGTGGCCGGCCGATTACGGCCATTACGGGCCGTTCTTCATCCGCATGGCCTGGCACAGCGCCGGCACCTATCGCACCGGCGACGGGCGCGGCGGCGCGACCTCGGGGACGCAGCGTTTCGCGCCGCTGAACAGCTGGCCCGACAACGCCAATCTCGACAAGGCCCGTCGCCTGTTGTGGCCGATCAAGCAGAAATACGGCGCGGCTCTCAGCTGGGCCGACCTGATGATCCTCGCCGGCAATTGCGCCATCGAATCGATGGGCGGCCCGATCTTCGGCTTTGGCGGCGGCCGCGCCGATGTGTGGGAACCGGAAGAGGACATCTACTGGGGCACCGAAGAGGAATGGCTGGCCACCAGCGACAAGCCCAACAGCCGCTATTCCGGCGAGCGCGTGCTGGAAAACCCGCTGGCCGCCGTGCAGATGGGCCTGATCTACGTCAACCCCGAAGGCCCGGACGGCAATCCCGACCCTGTCGCCTCGGGCCGCGACATCCGCGAGACCTTCGGCCGTATGGGCATGAATGACGAGGAAACCGTGGCGCTGACCGCCGGCGGCCATACCTTCGGCAAATGCCACGGGGCGGGCGACGCCGGGCTGGTCGGCCGCGAACCCGAGGGCGAGGACATCGCCGCGCAGGGGCTGGGCTGGATCAGCAGGTTCGAAAGCGGATCGGGCGACCACACGATCACCTCGGGCATCGAAGGGGCCTGGACGCCGAACCCGATCGCCTGGGACAACGGCTATTTCGACATGCTGTTCGGCTATGAGTGGGAACTGACGAAAAGCCCGGCCGGCGCGCATCAGTGGACGCCCGTGGGTGTGGATCAGGACCACATGGCGCCCGCCGCGCACGACCCCTCGCGCAAGGTCAAGACGATCATGACCACCGCCGACATGGCGATGCGCATGGACCCGATCTACGAGCCGATCTCGCGCCGCTTCCATCAGGACCCCGCCGCCTTCCGGGACGCCTTCGCCCGCGCCTGGTTCAAGCTGACCCACCGGGACATGGGCCCGAAGGCCCGCTATCTGGGCAAGGACGTGCCGGCCGAGGACCTGATCTGGCAGGACCCGGTCCCGGCGGCCGATCACCCGCTGATCGACGCCCCGGAGATTGCCGCGCTGAAGCAGCAGATCCTGGCCACCGGGCTCTCGGTGCCGGAACTGGTGCAGACGGCATGGGCCTCTGCCTCGACCTTCCGCGGTTCCGATCGCCGGGGCGGTGCCAATGGCGCGCGGATCAGGCTGGCCCCGCAGAAGGACTGGGCGGCGAACCAGCCCGAACAGCTGGCCCGCGTCCTCGCCGCGCTGGAAGGCGTACGCGATGCGTTCAATGCCGCTGCGACGGGCGGCAAGGCCGTGTCGCTGGCCGATCTGATCGTGCTGGGCGGCGCCGCCGCGATCGAGCAGGCCTCGGGCGGGTCGGTCAGCGTGCCCTTCACGCCGGGCCGCACCGATGCGACGCAGGACCAGACCGATGCCGACAGCTTCGCGGTGCTGGAGCCCGAGGCCGACGGCTTCCGCAACTACCTGAAGACCGATTACAGCGTTCCCACAGAAAAGCTGCTGATCGACCGCGCCCAGCTACTGACGCTGACCGCGCCCGAGATGACCGTGCTGCTGGCCGGCCTGCGGGTTCTGGGCAACAACCACGGCGGGTCGAGCCATGGCGTGTTCACGGACCGCCCCGGCCAGCTGACGAACGACTTCTTCGTCAACCTGCTGGACATGGGGACCGAGTGGAAGCCAGTCGAGGGATCGCCGGATCTGTTCGAGGGTCGCGACCGCGTCACCGGCGAGGCGAAATGGACGGCGACGCGCGTCGATCTGGTGTTCGGGTCGAACTCGCAGCTGCGGGCGCTGGCCGAGGTCTATGCCGCCGACGATGCCGCGGGCAAGTTCCGGCAGGATTTCGTGGCCGCCTGGAACAAGGTCATGAACGCCGACCGCTTCGACCTGGCCTGACCGAAGGACCGGGCGCCGCGACAGGCGGCGCCCGGCACATCCCGTGTCAGCCGCGCTCGTCGCGCAGGCAGGCCTGGATGCGCCGGCGCACCTCGTCCGGCTCGGACGAGACCGCCCGCATCAGCGCCCGCAGGTCGCCCCTCGCGGTGTTCAGCTGGTCGACGAGCGACATCACCATCTGCAGCGCATCCTCGGGCAGGTCATAGGCCTCGCTGAGATCGCACAGCAATTGCAGCCGCGCCAGATCGGCGTCGCGATAGCCGAGTCCCTGCGGCGTTGTCACCGGATGCACGATCCGCGCGCTCAGATAGGCCTTCAGGCGCGGCGGCGACAGGTCCTCGATCAGCGTGATCACCTCGGTCTCGGAATAGTATCTGACCATCCACCTAGCCTCCCGCCTTCGGCCTTGCGCGCGGATCATAGCCATGCCGGCCGCGCCATTCCTCAAAGAAGGCGGCCAGTTCGTCGTCCACCTTCGGCGGCATGACGATCCGCAGCTCGACCTGCTGGTCGCCGCCATTGATACCGCGGCCGCGCAGCCGCAGCCGCCGGCCGGAACTGGCGCCCTTGGGTATGGTCATGTTCACCGGCCCGTCGATGGTCGGCACCGCGACCTTGCCGCCCAGAACCGCCTCGTCAAGGCCGATCGGCAGCACCACGAGGATGTCGTCGCCCTCGCGGCGGAAATCGGGATGCGGCGCGACCGAGACGGTCAGATACGCGTCGCCCGCACCGCCCTGCCCCATGCCGGCGCCGCCCTTGCCGCGCAAGCGGATGGTCTGGCCGTCGCGCACGCCGCGCGGGATCGCGACCTCGAGATCGCCGCCCTCGGGCAGGCTGATGCGGGTCTTGCCGCCCCGCGCGGCGGTCAGGAAATCGACCTCGAGGCCAAATCGGTAGTCCTGCCCGCGCATGTGAAAGTCGTGCCCCCCGCCCTGCGGCCCGCCGCGCCGGCCGAACAGGTCGGCAAAGACATCAGACAGGTCGGGATCCGACTCGAAGCCGTAGCCGCGGGCATAGGGGTGGCCCGCCGCCTCGGCCTGTTCGCGATAGCTGCGCCGCTGCGGACGCTCCTGCCCCTGCATGTCGATCTCGCCGGCGTCGAAACGACGGCGCTGCTCGGGATCCTTCAGCAGGTCATAGGCCCGCGCCGCGGCCTTGAAGCGTTCGGCCGCCGCAGGGTCGGGGTTGAGGTCGGGATGATCGGCCTTGGCGATCTTGCGATAAGCCGCCTTGATCTCGGCTTCGCTGGCCGTCCTGGCCAGCCCCAATGCCGCATATGGATCGCCTGACATCGCGCCCCCGTGTCCGTCCTTGCCTGTCAGCAAGATAGGCCCGTCGTGGCCATCATCAATAGGGCAGCGGATGGTCCCTGTGCAGCCGGTTGATGGCCTTGGCCAGATCATCGGGCACCGCCCTGCCGAAACCCGCGATCAGGTGATCCAGCTGCGCTGCGGTGGTGGCCCCGATGATCGGGATCGCCCTGAAGGGCCGCGTCAACTGCCAGGCGATCGCCAGATGCACCGGATCCCAGCCATGCGCGGCGGCAAGCTCGTGCCAGGCATCGGTCGCGGCCAGCCCGCGCGCGGTCTTGCGCCCGCCCAGATTGCCCATGCCGCCGCTGGCCTTGTCGGCATCGGCGCGGCTGCCCTCGGGGATCGCGCCGCCGGCATATTTCCCGGTCAGCAGCCCCGCGGCCAGCGGCGAATAGGCCAGCAGGGTGACATCCTCGTTCACCGCAGCCTCTGCCAGGTCGGTGTCGAACATCCGGTAGAGCGGCGAGTATTCGTTCTGGATCGCCGCCATGCGCGGGCCGCCGGTCCGGTCGGCCACATCGCACCAGCGGGCAAGGCCCCATGCGCTTTCGTTCGACAGTCCCGCGGCGCGGATCTTGCCGGCCCGCCGCGCAGCCTCCAAGGCGCCCAGCACGTCGGCCATGTGGTCCAGCGTTGCCTGCTTGGACTGGCCCGAGGGATCATAGGTCCAGTTCTGCCGGAAGGCATAGCTGCCGCGGACCGGCCAGTGCAGCTGGTAAAGGTCGATCCGGTCGGTCTGCAGCCGCCGCAGCGAGGCGTCGATCGCAGCGGTGACGATGTGGCCGTCATAGGGCGCCCCGTCGCGGACGATCTGGCTGGGCCCGGTGATCTTGGTGGCGATCTCGACCGCGTTGCGCCGCCCCGACGCCGCAAGCCAGCGTCCCACGATCTCTTCGGTGACCCCGACGGTCTCGCGCCGGACCGGGTTTACCGGATACATCTCGGCGGTGTCGAAGAAGGTCATCCCGGCCTCCAGCGCGCGGTTCATCTGCTCCTGCGCGACCGCCTCGTCGGTCTGGTTCCCGAAGGTCATCGTTCCAAGGCAGATCTCGCTGACCTCGACATCGCTGCCGCCCAGTATCACCCGTTTCATCGTGCTGTCCGTCCGTTCTCGCGTTGCGCGGTGCCAAGCTAGCGATAACGGCGGGCGGCGCAACCCGCGGCGGGCCGTCAAGCCCCGGCAAAGGCCGAAATCGAGGTCGGGCCTTGACCTCGCGCATGGATGGGATAGGCGAAAGGTGCCGCAGGTTGGTCCATGCGGCCACACGCAACCTGAAGAAGTGCCCTCGGTATGGGAAAGACGGCGCCTTGACGACGGACAGCAAAGACGCCCCGGCGGCCCCGCCTGTCGAGGTCCTGACCGGACTGCCCGACGGCCGCCGCATCGCCCGCGCGCTGCAAAGGGGCGCCGCGCGGCTGGTCGTGCTGACCCCCGACCCCGACCACGCCCGCAGCCTGCGCCACCGCTTTCGCGCCTCGGACCGGGTCGAGATCGTCGAGGCGGCCCTTGCCGCGACCGGCGGGCAGGCCGAATGGCTGCGCTTCAATGAACCGGGCCTTGGCGCGTTCCGCGCAGCGACGCCACATGCGCGGAAACTGTTCCCCGGCCTCGACATCCGGGCCCGGCTGACAGTGTCCCGGATGAGCTGCGATGATCTGGCCGGCCATCTTGGGACGCAGGCGGGCCCCCTGCATCTTGAGATCGACACGCCCGGCGAAGAGGCGGCGATCATCGCGGCGCTGGCGTCGTCGGATCTGCGCTCCGAGCTGCGCGAGATCCGGTTGCGCGCGGCCCGCCAGCCTCTGGTCGAGGGCGGAGCGGGCCTTGGCGCGCTGTTCGCCGCGCTGCGCCAAGACGGCTATCAGGTGACGATGCGCGACGACCGCGACCCGGATCGCCCCTGGCTGCATTTCGTGCCCGACCTGATCCAGCGCGACCTGCGCCGGAAGCTTGCGGCCGCCGCCGCAGAGGCCCGCAAGGCCGTGCAGGCCGACATCGAAAGGGTCACCGACCAGCTTGCCGCGGCAGAGCGGATGCAGGATCTGCTGCGCGCCGACCTGGCCGAGCTTCGGGCACGGTATCAGGTGGCCGAGGCCGCCCGCGCGGCGCAGGCCGACCTGCTGGCCCGGCTGCTTGCCAGCCTCGAGGATGCCGCAAGCAGCGCCGCCGCGACCGGTGCGCGAACCCCATGAGCCGCGTCCCGCCGATCGCCGCCATCCTCGCGGCGCGTGACATGCTGCGCGCCGAGGACGTGCCGCCCCCCCGCGACGGGCAGGCCGAGCCGCTGGCGCAGGTGCTGGAAGACTGCGCGGGCTCTCGCGCGGTCGCGCCCGGGCCCGCGCCGATCCGGGCCATCCATCACCTCGCCTGCACGGGCGGCACCCTGATCAGTCGCTGCCTCGCCACGCTGCCCAACACCACCCTGCTCAGCGAGATCGACCCGCTCAGCACGCTTCAGGGGGCCGCCGGCAAGCAGCAGTTCCGCCCCTCGGACCTGATCTATGCAGCCGGATTCTCGTTGCGGCCGCCCGATGCCGCGACGACGGCCGACATCTTCTGCGCGGGGCTGCGCGAACTGCACCGCGGGCTGGCGCGACAGGGCGGCTATCTGTGCGTTCGGGCGCATTCGCATTCGCAGTTCTGCACCGGCGCGGACCCGGACGGCCGCCCCGGAATGCACCAGCTTCTGCAGCGTGTCGCGCCCGTGCGCGGGGTCGTCACGGTGCGGCATCCGCTGGACTCCTACCTGTCGTTGGGGCTGAACGGCTGGCTGCATTTCGAACCGGCCACCCTTGACGAATATGCCCGCCGATACCTGATGTTCCTCGATGCGCATGACGATCTGGCGCTGTTCCGCTATGAGGATTTCACCGCCGCGCCCGACGACACGCTGGCGGCGATCTGCGCGGTGCTGGACCTGCCGGTGCTGCGACAGGTCGAGCAGCTTTACGGCCTCGCCATGCTGAGCGGCGACAGCGGCCGGCAGACCCGGCAGATCACCTCGCGTCCGCGCCGGGCGGTGCCCGCCGACATCGCACTGGAAGCGCGGGCCAGCCGGCGCTATGGCCTGCTGTGCGAAAGGCTGGGCTATCCGCCCGAGCCCGAGACCCCATCCCGCGAGGCGCCGGAGGCGGCGTCGGCAAGCAGAGGCGACGATGACGAACCAAGCTGACATGACGACACCGCCCGCCTTCAGCGCCTGGTCGCTGGCGGGAGACGGGCGCGCGCCGGCCCTGCTGCCCGACCTCGCGATGCTCGAAGCATGGCTGGCGGCGGATGGCGGCGCGGCGCTGCTGGTCCATGCCGGACCGGCGGCGGTGGTGGCGGGCCTCGTGGCGCAGGGCGCGACGCTGCGCGATGCCCGGTTGCGCTGGCGCGCCGATGCCGCCGCCTACATGGCCGTTCAGCGCCGTCACCGCGACCGCGTCGCCGTGATCGCCCAGCCGCGCAACGCCCGGGCCCTCGAGGCGCTGAGGGTCGCGTTTGCGGCGCGCTGGCCGGACCGGCGCCTGCCCGACCTGCCCCTTGCCACCGCGTCGCCTGCCGCAGAGCCCGGCGCCAATACCGCCCGCGAGACCGCAGGATCGCACGCGCTGTGCGGCCTGTCGCTGGCGCTTGATCCCGAAGCGGTGGAGCTGATGGATGCCATCGAGGCCGCGACCACCGGCCCCGCGCCGCAGCGCGACGACCCCGATTCAATGCTGGAGTCCGTCGCAACGGACCTGCTGTCACCCCGGCCCGATCCGCAGGTCGCGGTGCTGCAACGGCAGCTGGCCGAGGCCGAGGGCGTCAGCGAGCAGGTCGCGGTGCTGCGACAGCAACTGTCCGACGCGCAGGGCGTCAGCCGTCAGGTCGCCGATCTGCGCCGTCAACTGGACGATTCCGAGATGCTGCGGACGGTGCTGATGCAACAGGTCAAGGATCTCGAACAGGCGCTGCGCGGCGCGGCGGACGCGACCGCCAAGGCCCGGCGCGAGGGCCAGGCCAAGCTGGACGAGGTCTATGCCTCGACCTCGTGGCGGATCACCGGCCCGATGCGGGCCCTGAAGACCCGGCTTGCACGCGGCTAGGCCAGTGCGCGGGCCGCGCTACTTCGCGCGCAGTCCGTGCGCGCCCTGGGCCAGGAACCAGTCATAGGTCTCGCGGAGGCCCTGTTCCAGGCCGATCCGGGCCGACCAGCCCATCGCGGACAGCCGGCCGACATCCATCAGCTTGCGCATCGTGCCGTCGGGCCTGGTGGGATCGGTCCGGATCTCGCCCGCGAAGCCCGTGACCCGCGCCACCAGCCGCGCCAGATCGAGGATGGTGATGTCCTCGCCCGATCCGACATTGATATGGCTCAGCATCGGTTCGGTGTTGGCGTCGTAATCGGCCTTCGGCAGGTCCAGCACGAACAGCGCGGCCTCGGCCATGTCGTCCACATGCAGGAACTCGCGCCGGGGGGCGCCGCTGCCCCAGATCGTGACCGACCCGGCCCCTTCGCGCGCGGCCTCGTGAAAGCGACGGATCAGCGCCGGCAGCACATGCGAATTCTCGGGGTGGAAATTGTCGCCCGGCCCGTACAGATTGGTCGGCATGACCGAGCGGAAGTCGGTGCCATGCTGGCGGTTGTAGCTTTCGCACAGCTTGATGCCGGCGATCTTGGCGATGGCATAGGGTTCGTTGGTCGGTTCCAGCACGCCGGTCAGCAGCGCATCCTCGCGCATCGGCTGCGCCACGGCGCGCGGGTAGATGCAGCTTGAGCCAAGCTGCAGCAGCCGGCGGGTGCCGTGGGCGAAGGCCTGATGGATGACATTGCATTCAATCATCAGGTTTTCGTAGATGAAATCGGCAGGATAGCTGTTGTTGGCATGGATGCCGCCAACCCTGGCGGCGGCAAGGATGACGATATCGGGCCGCGTCTCGGCCATGAAGGCCGCCACCGCCCTCTGATCGGTCAGGTCAAGCTCGGCCGAGCTGCGGGTCACCAGCTCCAGCGCCTCGCCCGCCCCCCTTCGCGCCTGAAGCCGCCGCAGGATCGCCCCGCCCACCATGCCGCGATGGCCTGCGATGTATACTCTTGCCGTCATGTCTGCCACTCTCCCGTGCCGCGCCCGGTCTAGGAAGATTCCGCCGCCCAGACAACCGTTCAGAGGGGGTTCAGACGGCCGCGGTTGCAACCTGTCGGAGAACGCTCTAGCAGTCGGACCGTCAGGATGGCCCGAAGGCGGACACGGATGCCAGAAATTCAACTTCCCGACGCCTATGCCGCCTCGGTGCGAGACCTCAGCGATCAGTTCAGGGCACGCTTCGACGCCGCGTTCGCGCTGCGCGATCCGCAGCAGGCCGTCCGGGCCAGGGCGCTGCTGTCCCGGATCGGCACCATCGACTGGGCCTCCGAGGGCTACGCGTCGCCCGACAATCAGCGCGATCTGTCGATCAGGTTCCATTGGGGCCATGATCATCGCTTTGGCGATGATCTTGCGGTCAGGGGCCGCATGGGCATCCGGCATCTGCGCCTCATGGCTGAGTTCCTGACGGGCTTCGGCCTTCCCGAGGATCATTTCAGGGGTCGCCGGATCCTCGATGTCGGCTGCTGGACGGGCGGCACGACCCTCACTCTGAAGATGCTGGGTGCGGCGGAGATCCTGGCGATCGACGAGGTGCGCAAATACGCCGAGGCGGCGCACGAGCTGGTCAATGGCGTGCTCGGGCTGTCGGATGTCGACTGCCGCGCCGTCTCGCTGTATGCGCTGGATGAGGGTCGTTTCGACACGGTCTACGTTCCCGGCGTCGTCTACCACCTTTCGGATCCGGTCCTCGGACTGCGGCGGATGTTCAATCGTCTGGAAGACGGCGGCGACATCTTCGTGGAATCGGCGACCTTCCGCTCCGACAAGCCGGTCTGCCTGTTCGAGGGAAATCGCGTATTCCACAAGGACGGGTCGGAACAGGATCTGAGCCGCGGTGGCTGGAACTGGTTCCTGCCCTCGGCCTCCTGCCTCGAGTTGTGGATGCGCGAGGCCGGATTCGACGATGTCCGGGTGTTCCATTCGCCGGAAACGCAACGGGTGTTCGGCTACGGGATCCGGCGCGAATTCCGCCAGATCACGCGCGCCGGCCTGTCGGTTCCCGACATCGCGTAAGGGGCGGCCCTACCCCTCGACGCTGACCGGCACCGCCATGCCGTGATCCTTCAGCAGCGCGTGGCGGCGGGCGGCGGCCAGGTCCTCGGCGACCATCTCGGCACACATCTCGCGGACGGTGATCTCGGGCTGCCAGCCCAGTTCGGCCCTGGCCCTCGAGGCGTCGCCCAGCAGCGTATCGACCTCGGCCGGCCGGAAATAGCGCGGATCGATCCGCAGCACGACATCGCCCGGCGACAGCGCCGGGGCCTTGTCGCCGCGCACCGCCTCGACCACGGCGATCTCGTCCAGCCCCTCGCCCTCGAAGCGCAGGGTGATGCCCAGTTCCTCGGCCGACCAGGCGATGAACTGGCGCACGGAATACTGCTTGCCGGTGGCGATGACGTAATCCCGCGGCGTGTCCTGCTGCAGCATCATCCACTGCATCCGCACGTAATCCTTCGCGTGGCCCCAGTCGCGCAGGCTGTCGATGTTGCCCATGAACAGGCAGGGCTCCAGCCCCTGCGCGATATTGGCCAGCCCGCGGGTGATCTTGCGGGTCACGAAGGTCTCGCCGCGGCGCGGGCTTTCATGGTTGAACAGGATGCCGTTGCAGGCATAGATCCCATAGGCCTCGCGGTAGTTCACGCAGATCCAGTAGGCGTAAAGTTTCGCCACCGCATAGGGCGAGCGCGGATGGAAGGGCGTCGTCTCGGTCTGCGGGGTTTCCTGCACCAGACCGTAGAGTTCCGAGGTCGAGGCCTGGTAGAACCGCGTCGTCCTGTCGAGGCCGAGAAAGCGGATCGCCTCGAGCAGTCGCAGCGTGCCCAGCGCGTCCACATCGGCGGTGTATTCGGGCGCCTCGAAGCTGACCGCGACATGGGACTGGGCGCCGAGGTTGTAGATCTCGTCGGGGCGCACCTCGCTGAGGATGCGCGTCAGGTTGGAACTGTCGGTCAGGTCGCCGTAGTGCAGTTCGAACCGCTGATCGGCGCTGTGCGGATCCTGATAGATGTGATCGACGCGCTGCGTGTTGAACAGCGAGGCGCGGCGCTTGATGCCATGCACCTCATAGCCCTTCTCAAGCAGGAACTCGGCCAGGTAGGAACCGTCCTGACCGGTGATGCCGGTAATGAGGGCCTTGCGTCTCACGGGAATACCTCGGTGTTGATGACGGGGGCACGCCGGTCGCGGCCCGGTTGCGGGAAAACGCCTAGCCATTTTCGCCGTTGATGGCCAGAGGAGCGGATGATTTTCGCGCCGAGCTAGGACCCCGCCGCGCCCTGCGCCAGGATGCTGCGATACAGCGCGACGTGCCGCGCCGCCGCCGTCGCCGGATCGTTGTGGCGGCGGGCATGGGCGTGGCCGCGCAGGCGCCGTTCCAGCGCCGGCACCTGGTCGGGCGCCTCGAGCGCCCAGGCCAGCCCGCGCGCGAAATCCTCGGCATCCTCGTAGGCGGCGATATACCCGGTGTCGCGGTGGCTGACGAGATCGGGGACGTTGCCGACCGGAAAGCCGACGACCGGGGTGCCCGACAGCATGGCCTCGACCACGGTCAGCGGGGCGTTGTCCTCGCGCGAGGGGAAGGCGAAGACATCGGCGGCCGCATAGATCAGCGACATCCGCTCTTCGTCGGTGACATGGCCCATGCTGTGCGCGCGGATGCCCAGATCCAGCGTGTTTGCGCCGAAGAACAGCCCCTCGACCCCCTCGGCACGGCCCATCGCCGTCAGCCGGCCGATCGCATCGCGCAGGATGTCGCCGCCCTTGCGGCGGTTGCCCAGATTGTCGGCCCCGAAGGCCACCAGCCGCGCCCGCAAGGGCAGGCCCAGCCGGCGCCGCGCCACCAGCCGGTTGACCGGCGTGAAGCGATGCACCGGCAGCGCGTTGGGAATGACATGCACCGGCCGGTCGCCCAGCAGCGAGCTCTCGCGCACGCGGTCGGCCATCCATTGCGAGGGGCAGACCACATGCAGGTCCGGGATCCGGGCATAGGCGTCACGCTTGGCCAGCCAGCCGCGATGGGCAAGGTCCGACCCGCCGCCCAGCAGCGGGCAGTCGCGGCAGTCCCGTCGATAGCCCTCGCAGCCCTCGGAATAGTGGCAGCCGCCGGTAAAGGCGTTCATGTCGGCCAGCGTCCAGACGACGGGGCGATCGGCAAGCTGGTCGGCATTGGCGTAGTCCAGCACCCCCGACACCCAGTGCATGTGAACGATGTCGGCGGCCTCGAAGACCGGGCGGTTGGAGCGGAAATCGACGACCGTGCCGGTCTTCGAGAACAGTTCCCGGGCCGACAGCGCCGGTTCCTCGTCGCGCGTCAGCACCGCCGCCTCGCGCCAGGCGTCGTGCAGCGCGCGGGGCGATGCGCGCCGCCCGCCCTCGATGCCCGGGGCCAGCCGGTCGACATAGGGCAGGTCGGTCTTCCGGAAAAGGCAGTAGATCTCGGCGTTGTGGCCGGCACGGCGCAGCGCCTCGACACGCCGCAGGCTGCCGATCCCCGCGCCACCATGATCACTTGTGATCAGCGTGGCGATGTTCAGGGACGGCTCGCAGACCGCATCAGGGGCGGGGTCGGCGTCGCCGAACATGCCGGGGGTCGCGGATTGCCATGCCCTGTCGCCCCGCGCACGGCGATCGGCCGCCAGCGCGGCCGCCGCCCTTGAGAACCCGGGCCGCCCGTAACGCCGCGCGATCCTCGACAGCACATCCGGCGTCAGCCTGTCCAGCCTCGACAGCGTGGCAAGCTCGTCCGGGGTCAGGCCGGGAAAATACCGCGCCAGCATCCGCGCGCGTTCCTGTTCCAGCGCGTCCTTCTGGGTCGATGAAACGCCGGTATTGCGGAAATACATCAGCGGGCGCGCGATCTGGTGATGGCGATACCCGCCCTCGTAAAGCCGGGTCGTCAGCGCGCGGTCGGCATTGATCGTGTAGCGCGTGTCATATGGCCCTTCCCGGTCATAGAGCCATGCGGGGATCAGCATCGTCTCGTGCCGCAGCGGCATGCGGAAATAAATGCCCGCGTCGTAGGGAAAGGCGGGCTGAACATGGGTGATCCGGCCGTCGCCATCGACGTAATTCGCAAGCCCCGACACGAAATCCGCCCCGCTTGCGGCCTGCGCCGCGACCAGGGCGGCGATGCAGTCCTCGGCATACCAGTCATCGGCGTTCAGCACGAGGATCAGGCTGCCGCTGGCCAGCGCCAGCCCCTTGTTCATCGCGTCGTAAAGCCCGGCATCCGGCTCGGAGACGAAATACGCCAGCCGGTCCGCGTGGCGGCGCAGGATGTCGGCGGTGCCGTCGGTCGAGGCGGCGTCGACCACGACATGCTCGACCGCGCCATGGGTCTGTGCCTGCACCGACAGCAGGGTCTGCTCGATGGTTGCGGCGGCATTGAAGCTGACCGTGATGACGCTGACCAGCGGCGCCTCGGCCGTGCCGACAGGCGCCTTGCCCGCAAGCCGCAGCCCGCCTTCGGCCAGCCGCCCGCCGGTCAGGTCCGGATAGCGATGGAAAAGCCCCGTCCACCGTCTCGGCCCGGTCATCCTTCCCTGCCGGTCCGCAGCCGGCTGGCGATCACGCGCGGGAACGGGGGCTGCGACGGACATGCTTCACACCTCGTAGTCGAAGAACTCAAGCTGCGCTGCGAGAGTGTCGCTGATGGACGCAATCGTTTCCGGCTTCAGCTTGCGCCGGTGGTCGCCGGGGCTGACCTGCCGCTTGTGGCGCGAGGCATCTTCCGTTTCCACCGTGAAGTCGATCTTCTTGCCGAGGATGGCGCGCAGGTCCGGCGTGATCGGCTGGCCGATGAAATCCGATATCGCCGCCAGCCACTTGTCTGTCCGGGTGACCATGTCCTCATATCTGAGAACCAGCACGTCATCGTGCTTCCTGACGATCTCTTGCAGCACCGCCATGCGATGGTTGTAGGAGCGCGCCTGGAGAGTGGCGTATTCGTCGATCGTCTGGTTCTGCAGCAGCTCGCGCCGCTTCAGGAAGGCCTCAAGCTTCTGCGGGTCGGTCGGCGGGCGATGCGATTCGCGAAACGAGAAATAGGCAGAGGTCAGGCAGTCCCGCGGATCGCGCACCTGAATGATGGCCCTGAGGCCGTAGACGATCGGCATGTCCTTGACATAGGCGCCCCGGGCAACGCCGTAATAGACGCCCTCACCGCGCATCTTGTCCTGATAGCTGACAAAAAGCTCGCCCTCGGTCATGTCGGAAGACGGGACCTGCAGCGCGATCCGGTCAATCTCCAGACCCTTCGCCCGGCAGATGTCCGCGAGTATCAGGTCGGCGATGCTGCTGCCGGCCTTGTGCATGGTGGCGCAAAGGATGCTTTTGCCTGTTGCTGGCATCTGGGTTCCTTTCGGATGGGAGGCCGACAGGGCGTCACGCCGCTGCGTGGTAGTAGTCATGGGTGGCGCGTATGCCCTCGGCGAAGGGCGTGATCGCGTCGCCCAGCAGCACCGCCACGTCGCGGGGGCTGGCGATGACGTCGCGCGGCTCGGTGCGGATCAGGTCCTCGGCCGCGATCTGGGTATAGCGCAGCGGCCGGCCGGTCGCGGCCTCGATGGCGTGCACCACGTCCCACAGCGTCGTCGACACCCCCGAACCCAGCATGTTCACGCGGTTGACGGGCTGGCCCAGCCGGGCGCGGTTGGCCTGCGTGGCGATGCCGCGGCCGACATCGCGCGAAAAGACGAAGTCGCGGCTTTGCTGGCCGTCGCCGTTGATGGTCACCGCACTGCCCTCGATCGCGGCGCGCGTGAAGGCGTGGATGGCACTTTTCTTGCGGTCGGAATGGACGCCGAACACATTCGTCAGCCGCACCACCGAGAACCGACCGCCGCGCAGTTCGACCAGCTTTTCCAGCACCATTTCCTCGGCGGCCTTGGAGGCGCCATAGAAGTTCTTGGGGCAGTAGGGCGCGTCCACCGTCACCTCGAACGTGCCGTCGAACAGCGCGCCGGCGGTCGATATCAGGATGAAGTGGTCGCCCTTGCGCACCGCCTCCATCACGAATTTCGCCGGCTCCGAGATATTGGCCGCGATGAAGTCCAGCGGCCGGTCCTTTGATTCGGCCACCCGCGTCTCGCCGGCCAGAAAGACGAAGCTGCGCGGCCCCGGCGCCGCGGCATCGATGGCCGCCAGCGCGGCGGCGTCCTGATAGGGGCCGACATGGCGGGCGACCGCAAGCGCCTCGTGGCCCGGACAGGCATTCGACAGGTCGTCCACCACGAAGGGCGTCATCCCGGCGAATGCAGGATCGGCCGCCAGCGCGTCGAGGATGTTGCGGCCCACGAAGCCAAGGCCGCCGATCAGGACAAGGGAATGGGTCATCTGCGCTTCCTCGGAGGGATTTGGGCACCTGCCGTGTAGTCAATGGGGGGGACGGGGACAACGCCCAAAATGGGCTTATGACTGGCCGCGCCGCATCATCCGGCCATTGACGAGGTGGATGCCGCATTCCGTCTTGTCGCTGTCGGCCCATCGGCCCGCGCGGGCATCCTCGTCGGCGCGCACGGCCCGTGTGCAGGGCGCGCAGCCGACCGATGGGTAGCCCTGCGCCCGCAGCGGATGGTCGGGCAGGCCGTGCCGGGCAAAGTAGTCCGCCACGTCGCGGGCGGTCCAGTCGGCCAGCGGGTTCAGCTTGATCCAGCGGTCCTGGACCTCGAACAGCGCCAGATCGCTGCGGCTGGCGGCCTGGGCGCGCTTGCGCCCGGTGATCCAGCAGTCAAGAGGCCGCAGCGCCATCAGCATCGGCAGGGTCTTGCGCACATGGCAGCACAGATCGGCATTGCGCGCATGCAGGGTGCCGTCGGGATCGTCGGCCCGCAGCCCCTCGGCGCGGGGCGTCACCGTCTGGATGTTGGCAAGGCCCAGCGCCCCGATCAGCCGGTCGCGGTAGGCCAGCGTCTCGGGAAAATGTTTCCATGTGTCAAGGAAGATCACCGGGACATAGGGATCGATGCGCGACACCATGTGCAGAAGCACGGCCGCCTCGGTCCCGAAGGACGACACGAGGCCGATCCGGCCGGGAAACTCGTCCTGGATCGCCGCCCGCAGCACCCCCTCGGCGGTCAGCCCGGCGTGGCGGGCGGCAAGATCGGCCGCCCGCGCCTGCCGCTCGATCCGCGCGCTGGTCTCGTAGACGATCATGCGCCGTCCCGGTGGCGCGCGGCCGCTCTCATGCCCGGCCCTCCCCGGGCATGAACGCCGTCAGGCAGGTCAGCGCCACAGCGAGACACAGGGGATCTTGGTGCGGTCGCAGCGGTCGGCGAATTTCTCGGCGACCTCGCGAACCTCGTCCATGAGCCCGCCCTCAAGCTTGATCGGCGCCAGACCCAGCCCGAGGAACCGGTCGTTCGATACGTGCAGGTCGTTTTCCGCCGCCTCGTTGCGGGGGTTGTCGAGATAGGCGATCTCGGCGCCCATCAACCCGTTGATCATCTGGGCCAGATCGCGGACGCGGTGGGTCTCGGTCATCTGGTTGAGGATGTTCACGCGCTCACCCTTCTGCGGCGGGTTCAGCAGCGCCAGCTCGATGCAGCGGCAGGTGTCCTGGATGTGGATGAAGGCGCGGGTCTGGCCGCCGGTGCCATGCACGGTCAGCGGATAGCCGATGGCGGCCTGCATCAGGAAGCGGTTCAGCACCGTGCCATAGTCGCCGTCATAGTCGAAGCGGTTGACCAGCCGCTCGTCCATGCGGGTCTCGTCGGTCTGGGTGCCCCAGACGATGCCTTGGTGCAGATCGGTGATCTTGACCTGGTCGTTCTTGTTGTAGAACGCGAACAGCAACTGATCCTGGCTTTTCGTCATGTGATAGATCGAGCCAGGGTTGGTCGGATAGAGGATTTCCTGCTCGGTCTCGCCCTCGGGGGTGGCGACCTTCACCTTCAGATAGCCCTCGGGGATCTTCATGCCCGCGGTGCCGTAGCCATAGACGCCCATCGTGCCGAGATGCACCAGATGGATGTCCAGCCCGGATTCGACGATCGCGGCCAGTACGTCGTTGGTGGCGTTGATGTTGTTGTTGACGGTATAGCGCTTGTGGGTCGAGGACTTCATCGAATATGGCGCGGCGCGCTGTTCGGCGAAATGGATCACGGCATCGGGCTTTTCGTCCTGAAACAGCGACAGCAGGCGGTGGTAATGTTCGCCCACGGTAAAGCTGTGGAACTTGATGTCCTTGCCGGTCAGCTCCTTCCAGACCCGCAGGCGTTCGCCGATCGGGCGGATCGGCGTCAGGCTTTCGACTTCCAGCTCGAGGTCGATCGAACGGCGGCTGAGATTGTCGACGATGATCACGTCATGGCCGCGGTTCGAAAGGTACAGCGCGTTCGGCCACCCGCAGAACCCGTCGCCGCCCAGAATGACAATCTTCATGTATGTCCTCATCCGATGGAACTGTCTGGCGCACCTAGTAGTGAAGCGGGGGTGCAATTGAAAGCCTCGACGCAACGGCGCAAGGCATTCCTGCGGCGGCATGGGCATTTCGCAACTCGGCCGGCGGTTGCAGGGGCCCGCAGCCCGGCGAATGCCCGCTGTCCGGGCAATCGGGCCAGCTTGCAATCCGGCGGACAAGCGGGCAAAGCTGCGCCGGGATCGCGCCGGTTTCGGCGCCCGTTCCGACCGGAAGGCGGGCTGCGGGGCGCGGAGCGATCCGACGACGTGCCGGCATGGGCCGGGGCTGCTGCCGGCGCATCGGCCGTCACGCGCGAAAGGAAGGGTCGATGCTGCGCTGGCTGATGCCTGCACGCCGCGCTCCGGGGCTGCAGAACCTCGATCTGGGGGCCCATGCGGATGTGAATTACCGCCTCGCCATCTGCCGGAACGACGAGGCCGAGGGCGAGATTGCCGACGTGACCGAACTGGCTGCCGGGCTGGTCCTGCGTGCCGATCCCGCCCTGGGCATTTCGGGGCGCTACGCCTCGCCGCGCGGCCGGCTGCTCGAGATCGACGCCACCGCCCGCGGGACCGGCGACTGGTTCGCGCTGCACCTGCCGGTCGGGGCCGAAAATCTCGCCGATCAGGGCGTCTTCGGCTTCGCCTGCCGCGGCAGCGCCAGCGAATTCATCCCGGTCCGCGCCTGCCTGCGCTCGGGCGGGCGGCTTGGCGGCTTCAGCGACTGTTTCTTCGACAAGCACATCCTGCTGCACGCCACCGACAGCAGCCATGTGGACGCGATCACGCTGCAGACCCGCGACGAGGTGCCACAGAAGGCGCCCTGGCGCGAGCTGGTGCTGTTCTTCCCGCCCCGCCGCCTCAGGCTGTCGCTGGCCGATCTGCGGGTGTTTCTGGTATGAGCCTCGCGCTGGTCGTGCCCGTGCGCGACGACGCCGACCGGCTGACGACCCTTCTCGATCAGGCCCGCATCCTCGAGACCTTCGACCAGATCGTGGTGGTTGACGACGGATCGGCCGACCTGCTGCACGCCGCCGACCTCGCCGCGGCCGCGGGACTGACGCCCGGCGCGGTGCGGCTGATCCGCCACAGCCGGTCGCGCGGTCCGGGCGCCGCCCGCAACGCCGCCCTGCCCGCGGTGACAACCTCGCATCTTCTGTTCTTCGACAGCGACGATCACCTGACCGGGGACATGGCCCTGCTGTGGCAATCGCTGCGCGATCGCGACTTCGACTTCTGCCAGTTCCGCCATAACGAGACCTCGGCGCCCGGATGGGGACTCACCGCATGGGATGCCGGGCTGTGGCGGGCCTCGGGCGCCTTCGGGGCGCTGACGCAACTGTCGCCGGAAGGCAGGCCCTGGCTTGCCCAGACCGCCTGCTATCCGTGGAACAAGATCTATCGCACCGGCTTCCTGCGCGATCACGCGATCCGCTGCGCCGAAATCCCGGTGCACGAGGACATCGCACTGCACTGGTCGGGCTATCTCGCGGCCCGACGCATCCTGGTCAGCGACCGGATCTGCGCCAACCACATCGTCCGCACCGACGGCACGCGCGAGACCAACCGCCGCGGCCCGGAACGGCTAAAGGTCTTCGGCATGCTTGACGAGATCGCGGCGCGGCTGGCGGCACCCGAGGGCGAGGGGCTGCGCGCACCCTTCGCGTCCTTCGTGACGCATCTGTTCAGCTGGATCCGCTTCAACCTGGCATCCGCACACCATCCCGCGCTGGAGGCCGGCGCCGGGCGCTTTCTCGCCGCCCATGCCGGCTGGCTGGATCTGCCCGGCGGCTACCGGATGACGCCGGTGGTCCGCGCCCGCGCGGCGCGCTGGATGCAGGCCGCCGGGGCGGCGACGGCATGATCCGGGTCTGGCTGGGGGGCCGCCATGCACGGCGCACACCGATCAGCTATCGCTGGCTTGCGCCCCTGTGGGACGGCCGGGTCGCGATCGTCGAGGACCCGGCGCAGGCCGATCTGGCGATCTTTGCCCATTGCCTCGACGCAGCCGAGGCGCCCGAGCCGGTGATCCGCGCCTGGCGCGACCGGGGCCTGCCGCTTGTCTGGCTGTCCGAAGAGCCGTTCTGGGATACCATCTGGGGCGGTGCGCCGATGGCCAGCCATATCGTCGTGGACAGCCCCCTGGGCGCCCTGCCGCTGCGGCAGGTCAACCACCAGACAAGCGCTGTCTTTCGCTTCGACAGGCTGCCCTATTACATCCTGACCAATCCGCGCTTCCTCGACGCCTACCGCCGCATGTTCGCCCGGAATGCCGCCCGCAGCCTGCCCGACTGGCGGGCCGATTTCGCCGCCCGCCCCGTCGAGGCGGCCTTCATGTTCGAAAGGCGCCCCGAACCCCGTCACGATGTCGAATGGGCCGAGGGCGATCTTTACGGCCTCTGCGCCCGCCGCACCCGCATCGTCGAGCGGTGGCGGGGCGCCAGCGTCGAACGGCATGGCGCAAGCTGGGGCAACGGGCCGACGCGGTTCGACCTGCAAGACTGGCACGCGGACAAGATCGCGACCCTCGACGGACGCGCGCGCATCCTTGGGGCCTGGGAAAACACACATCAGCCCGACTACATCACCGAGAAGATGTTCGATGCCTTCGCCTGCGGGGCGCTGCCGCTGTATCACGCATCGCCCGAACACCGCGTCCACGACCTTGGCCTGCCGGCCGAAAGCTGGCTGAACACATGGGACCTGGACGAGGGCGCGATCGCCGAGGCTGCCCGCGCCCGACTGGCCGACCCGGCCTTCCTGCCGGCCTATCGCGCCGCGCAAGCAAGGCTGCGCGACCTGTTGACCACCGGGGCCGAGCAGGCCGAGCGCGAACGCCTCGGCCGCGCGGTGGTCGTTGCGCTGGACGGTCTGTGCGACGGCCTGGAAACGGCATGGCACCGAGCCCCTGTGCCCCCGCCCCGCCCCGGTCGGGCACGTCCGGCTCTTGCGACGTTGCTGCGCGCCTTCCGGTCGCTCCGCTGAGGCCGGCGCGGGCCGATCTTCGCCGGCGGCCTCACGGCCCGCTGGCGCGATGCGGGCAGGTTCACTAGAGTGGCGCGATGCGCCGGGTCTGCGGCGGTCGATTCGCCCCTGGACAGGCTCATGCGTCCCAGAACTGCCCTTGCCCGGCCAGATGCCGCAAGCCGCCGGCCCGACAGGGCAGGTGCGGCGCGATGAGAGCGAAGCCCGTGCGCCTTCGCGGATCCTCTTCACATCGGCCGGCGGGGATGCGTCTGGCCGGTCTCGTCGCAGTGCTTGCGCTGATCCTGATGACCGGCTGGCTGCAGCTGCGCCCGACCGCCATCGGCGGCGGGATGGTCGCATCCTACGGCCAGATCACCGACTCGCTTCTGGTGCCGGCGCAGGCGATCGTCGAACGGCCCTCGGCCGGCCCGGGCAGCCCCGATCCCCTGCCCTGCCCGGCCGGCTGCACCATCGCGAGCCTTCCCGCCATCCCCAAGGGGCCGCGCGTTGCGGCGCACCCGCCACAAAGCCGCCTCGCCCTGCCGCGGCGGCACCCGACCGCATCCCCGCGGGCGCCACCACCCATGATCTGACACCGGTCGCGCGGGCCTCGCCCTGAGGGCGGCCCGTTCCCATCCCGTCATCCATGGACCCCATCATGACAGACGAACCCGAGGCGCGGGACCAGGCCCCGCTGCCCGAGGCCGGTGCAGGCCGCGTGCTGCTGCACTGGATCTTCATCACCCTGCTGATGACCGCCCTGATCGGCGGCGCGGCACTGCTGTTCTAGCACGGCCGCCGCCCCGCCGCCCGTTGCGCGAGGCGGCGGGGCACGGCCGGCATGTCTCACGCCGCGCGCCCGCGCAGGGGCCCGGCACCACAGCCCTTCAGGAACCGGACCATGTTCGAACTGCTTTCGCTGCCCCATCTTCATGCCTATCTGACGCTGGCCATCCTCGCCGTCATGTTCGTGCTGTTCCTAGCCGAGATCTACCCTGTCGAGGTCACGGCGATGCTGGGCGCGGCCAGCGTGGTCCTGCTGGGCATCGTGCCGGCCAAGGGCGTGCTGGAGATCTTTGCCAACCCGGCACCCTGGACCATCGCGGCCATGTTCATCGTGTCGGCCGGCCTTGTTCGGACCGGCATGATCGCCAGCTTTGCCTGGTTCGTGTCGCGCCGCGCGGCCGAACACCGGGTGCTGGTGATCTGCGGGGTCGGCGGCGTCGTGGCCATCGCCTCGGCCTTCACGAACAACACGCCGCTGGTTGCGGTGATGATCCCGGTCACGGTGCAACTGGCCCATGCGATGGGCCTGTCGCCCTCGAAACTGCTGATCCCGCTCTCCTACCAGACAGTGCTGGGCGGCATGATGACGATGATCGGCACCTCGACGAACATTCTCGTTGACGGGGTCGCGCGGGCGCAGGGGCTGGAACCCTTCGGCCTGTTCGAGATCGCACCGCTTGGCCTGGCCGTGTGCCTCGTCGGCTTTGCGACCATGTGGGCGCTGGTGCCCCGCCTGCTGCCGGATCGCGAGACGGTCTCGGACCTGGTGGGCGCACGCAGCCGCCCGAAATACTTCACCGAGGTGGTGCTGCCCGAGGGCTCGCCCCTGGCCGGCAGCCGGGTCGGAGAGGTGGCGCTGTTCCGCCGCGAGGGGATGCGGATCGTCGATGTGCTGCGCGGCGATCTCAGCCTGCGGCGCGACCTGCCCGAGGTCACGCTGACCGAGGGCGACCGCGTCGTGCTGCGCACCGAGATGCAGGAGCTTCTGGGTCTGAAGGACAGCGGCAGCGTCAACATGGTCGACCGCATCGGATCGACCCCGACCACCACGGTCGAGGCGCTGATCCTGCCGCAATGCCGCATGGTCGGGCGGTCTCTGGGACAGTTGCGTCTGCGGCGGCGTTACGGCGTCTATGCGCTGGCGGTCCATCGGCGCAGCCAGAACCTTGGCCGGCAACTGGACGCCGTGGTGGTGCAGGTCGGCGACACGCTGCTGCTGGAGGGGGCGCCCGACGACATCCGCCGCCTGGCCGCCGACATGAACCTTGCCGATCTCAGCGAGCCGACCGACCGCCCCTTCCGCCGCGACCGCGCGCCGCTGGTGCTGGGCGTGGTGGCGGCCATCGTCGTGCTGTCCGCTTTCGACATCGCGCCGATCCAGATCCTGGCGATGCTGGCCGTCACCCTGCTGCTGGCCACGCGGACCATCGAACCCGCAGAGGCCTATGGCGCGGTCAGCGCGCCGCTGATCGTGCTGATCCTGTCGATGCTGGTGGTCGGCGAGGCGATGGGCCAGTCGGGCGCGGCACAGCTGATCGTCGACGCGCTGGCACCCTGGCTGGCCGGCCTGCCGCCGCTGGCCGTGCTGTTCGTGCTGTATTTCCTGACGCAGATCCTGACCGAGCTGCTGTCGAACAACGCCGTCGCGGTGATCGTCACGCCGGTCGCGATCACGCTGGCCCACAGCCTGGGCCTGGACCCGCGGCCGCTGGTGGTCGCGGTGATGTTCGCGGCGACCCTGGCCTTCGCGACGCCCATCGGCTACCAGACGAACACCATGGTCTATGCGCCCGGCGGCTATCGCTTTGGCGATTTCACCCGCATCGGGCTGCCGCTGAACATCGTCACCGGGGTCACCGCCTGCCTGCTGATCCCGCTGATCTGGCCGCTCTGACCCGCGCCGCCGAAGGGCGCTGGCCAGATGCCGATTCGCGTCTAAACTCGACAAGCGGCGCGCTTGCGCCGCAGCGGCGGGACGACAGGCAGCGAGGCGATGCAGGATCAGTTCTTCAGGCTGGCCGTGGCGCTTGCAATCGGCCTTCTGGTCGGGCTGGAACGAGGCTGGCGCGAGCGTGAGGGCGCCGCCGGCAGCCGCACCGCCGGGCTTCGGACCTTCGGCATCTTCGGCCTGCTGGGCGGCGTCTTCGCCGTGCTGGCCGCCGAAATGTCGGCGCCGGTGATCCTCGTCGCCGGGTTCCTTGGCATGGCGGGCCTTTACGGCCTGTTCCAGTTCCACGAAGCCCGGCAGGATCGCGACGCCAGCGTCACCGGCGTGATGGCCGGGCTTGGCGTCTTCGGGCTGGGCGCGCTGGCGGTGGGCGGCGACTACCGGGTCGCGGCGGCCGGCGGGGCGGCGCTTGCCGCGGTCCTGGCCAGCCGCGAGGCGTTGCACGCCGCGCTGCGCCGGCTCAGCTGGATCGAGCTGCGCTCGGCCCTTGTGCTGGCGGTGATGACGACGATCATCCTGCCGATCCTGCCGGACCGCAGCATCGACCCCTGGGGCGGGCTCAATCCTCGCGAAATCTGGTTCTTTACCGTGCTGATCGCCACGATCTCGTTCGCGGGATACATCGCCGTGCGGGTGCTGGGCGCAGCGCGGGGGCTGCTGGTCAGCGCGCTGGCCGGGGCGCTGGCCTCGTCCACGGCGGTGACCGTGGCGCTGGCCCGGATGGCCAATGATACCGCCGCAGCCCGGCCCCTGATCGGCGCGGCAGCGCTGGCGGCGGCGGTGTCGGTGCTGCGGGTGCTGGCGGTCGTGGCGCTGCTGCGGCCGGACCTTCTGCCTGGGCTGGCCCCACCCGCGCTGGTGGCCGCGGGCCTTCTGGTCGGGGCCGGGCTGTGGCTGCTGCTGCGCAAGGCGTCGTCGGTGGCGACCGGGGCGGGCGAGCCCGGCGCGATGCTGCGAAACCCGTTCGACCTGCGGGCGCTGCTGGTCTTTGCCGCGCTGTTCGCGTTGGTCTCGACGGTCAGCGCCGCGGTCGTGGGACGGTTCGGCGGCGGCAGCCTGGCGCTGACCTCGGCCCTGTCGGGGATGTTCGATGTCGATGTCGCGGTCCTCAGCGTCCTGCGCATCGAGCGTCCGGCGCTGGACCTGCCGGCCATGACCACCGCGATCCTCGCGGCGCTGGCGGCCAATGCGCTGGGCCGGATGTCGCTTGCGGCGATGGCCGGTCCGCCGCGCTTCTGGGCACCGCTGGCGGCGGTGACCCTGGCTGCTGCAGGCGCTGCCGTCGCCGCCTGGCTGCTGATGCCAGGGGGCCTGCCGGCGCCCTAGCACTGCGGTCCCGGCATCCGCCGGATGGAGTCGAGGCGCATCGGACGCGATCGTGGCCGTCGCGCTGCCGGGCCTGATCGGCGAAGCTGGACGAGCGGTCGATGCCGACAAGCGGGCAAGGCGTGCCCCGGGCGGCCCGCGTGATTGCAGGACTGCGGTTGCGAAGCTGCCCCGCGGCGACGCCTTCGATGCCCCGGACAAGGATCGCGCCATCGAAGCGCGGCACCAGAGATCGGCGCAGGGACGGAAATGCCCGCCCCCCGCTACTGCCGCTTCAGAAGGAACAGCCCGCCCTCGATATCGCTGACAAGGATCGTCCCCGAGGGCAGGAACGGGTAATTTCCCCAGGCGCCGTTGAACCGGGCGTCATCGGCGGGGTCCTCGACATAGGTGTCGAACAGCGCCAGTTCCCCGGGGTTCTTCTCGGCGATGTTCGCGGGATCGGAAATGTCCAGCACCGTCAGCCCGCGCCGGTAATTCGAGATGTAGTAATCAGTGCCCAGGGTGAAGCCGTTATGGTCGATTGCGCGTGTCGGCCCGGTCCAGGTCGACGCCAATCTCGGCGCCTCGAGGTCCGAGATGTCGAGAACCCGCACCGTGGTGTTCAGGTTGCCGTCCGATTCGTCCAGTTCATCCTGGATCAGCACATGGGTCTTGTCCTCGGTCCACCAGCCGGAATGGATATACTGCTTGTCGGCATAGGTGATGCTGCTCAGCTTTCGCGCCGCGCCCTTGTCGGTCACGTCCCAGATGTCGACGGCGTCCTCGGAATAGTCGATCAGCACCTCGCAGGGCTGTCCGCTGCAGACCGAGGCGCGCGCATCGTCGATCAGCAGCGTCGTCGCGTCATGCGAATAGGTGGCGTCGGCGGGCGGCGACTGGACCATAGCCGGGTTAACCGGATCGGTCAGGTCCAGCACGAAGAAAGCCCCGATCGTGGTCGCGCTGCCGAAATCCGACCCGAGGATGTAGAGATAGGGCGTCATGCCGGGCAGCGCGACGCCGGTCACGTAGTCGACATTCGAGACATAGACGTTGTGCGCCACATCCACGAGGTCCAGCGTCGCCGCGAGGCTGATGCGCTGCGGCAGTTCGGTCAGGTCGATGACCGCGATGCCGTGCCGCTGCGCGCCGCGATCATCCGCGGTGACATAGGCATAGGCCTTCCAGCGTCCTGCCGCCTCGTCGAAGCGCTGATAGACCTTTGCATCGCGCCAGATGGTCGGCAGGCCGGGGATCGAGCCGATCTCGACAGGGGCTTGGGGGTCGGTGACATCGACGACCGCCGCCCCGTTCTCGAGGCCGATGATCGCGTATTCGCGGTTGTCGTTCTGATCCACGAAGCCCCAGATGTCGTTCGCCTCGCCCGGTTGCGTCGAAAACACCGCAAGGGGCATCTGCGCCAGCCGGTCGATGCCCTTGCAGGGATGGCCGTCGGCAAGCCCGTCGGTGCAGGTGGCAGGCCCCTTCAGCGCGGCCGCGCGCGTCACGGGGGCGATGTCGCGATGCTTGCGATCCTGTTGCAGCCGGATGCCGCCTTCGGCCAGCGCGGTCCGGGCGGCGTAGGACGGCCCGCTGACAACCGTGGCCAGTTCGGCGACATCGGGCGCGGCCGCCCGCGCGCCGAAGGCGCTGGCGCGGGCAAAGCCGCCCTCGATGGTGATCTGCCGCGCGGTTGCATCGGCCAGCACCTGCGGATCCAGCTCGAAATAGCCTTCGGCGACGCGGATCTCCTGGCCCTCGACGGCTTGCGAGACGGCATAGGCGATGGTCGCGCAGGGCGCGTTCGGGTTGCCGCAGTCGCCGCTGTCGGTGCCGCCCTCGGAAACATGGCCGACCGGCCCGGCGGGCGCCTCGGCCTGTGCCAGCAACAGCCTTTCGCGGCCATCGTCATCGCCCAGCAGCAGCAGGCCGTTCTCGGCCAGCCTTGCGCGATAGCTGGCGTCGGGGCCGGTCAGATAGGTGACGCGCGTGCCTCCGGCGCGGGTCTCGAAGCGGCTGGCGGGGTCGAAGCCGCCGCGCACCCGGATCACGCTGCCCAGCAGGTCCAGCGCCTGCTCGCGCCGCAGCGTCGGATAGCTGAAGCTGCCGGCGGCGACGCGGATCTCGTCGCCCTTCTCGGCCACGGCCAGCGCATAGGCGATGCTGCCGCAGGGGTTGAGAGGATCGACGCATTTGCCGGTGTCGACGCCGGTTTCCGACACGTAGAGGCTGGGAAAGCCGTCGCCATGCGCAAGCGCCGCGCCGGCTGCCAGACAGGCGGTCAGGATGGCGGCGCAGGTCGTCAGGGGCTTGCAGCTCATCTCGTCATCTCCCTATTCGGGAAGGACCGCGCAGGCGATCTTGGCGCCGCCGTCCTTCGGCATCCGGGGGTCGTCGCTGCCCTCGGGAAATTCATGCAGCATCAGCGCGCGACCACGCATCTGGTCGAGGTTCAGCCGGTAGCTGAGGATCCGCATGTCGGTGGTGCCGTCCGCCGCGGTATGAACCGCGGGCAGGTCGCCCAGAGGCCGCGGCATCCGCCCGGGCGGAGGCGGCGGGTCGGCGGCCGGGGTCGGCCGAGGGGCGGCTGCAGGGTTGCCGTCAGGCGGGCTTTCCCTGTCGCGCATGTGATCCATGCCCGCCATCGCCGCGCCGCCCTGCATCGCCATGTCGTCCTGCATCGCCATGCCGTCTTGCATGGATGCGCCGACCGGCATGGAGGCCATCGCCGCCATCGCGCCGGTCGGGTCGAAATGCGGACCCGCCGCGGCACCGGCGACGATCTTGTCGTCAACCATCGCGGGACCGCAATCGGGGCGGTCATGAACATGCATCGCGTGCCAGCCCGGGGGGAATCCCGCCAGCCGCAGCCGGATTTCCAGCGCCGCCCGGCCCTGCGCCACCTCGACCGAGCCCAGAGGTTCGTGGACACCGGCGATCGAAATGCGGTGGACCGGTGCGATGATTGCTTCGGCTCCGGCCGGCCCGCCGCCAATCGGCAGAAACAGGGCTACACAGCACGGAAGGCTGCGCGCCGCGGTGTATACCGTCCGACCGATGGGTGCTGTGCCCATGCCCATCACAGCCTCCTCGAAGCAGATGCGATGGTCGGGCGTCCCGCGTTATGCCTCGGGCAGGCAGGCGCGGCTTTCGCCGACTCGCCTCAGCATTGTATCATTCGCGGGCGTTCCGGGTGAGTGTTTTCGTGGCCACAACCGGAATGGCGCAGACATGAAAAGCGGCGCGGCCTGCGCCGCCTTTCATCGCGTGGTCAGGCCTGATTCGCTCAGTTGCAGGCCGGATAGTCGGCGCGATCGGCCTCGGACACATCGGCCGGGCAGACCTCGTTGCGGTTCGCCTCCGAGATGTCGGTTTCCATCGGCATGTCGTCCGTCACGCAACCGGCGACGACGGTCACCAGCAGGAGCAATGCGATTGTCTTCACGGCAGTGTCCTCATTTGGGGTTCAGGAGGTACAGAAGCGCCCCCGCGGGGATGCCGGGGGTATTCACTGTATCGAAAGGTCGAGGTTGAAGCTGGTCGTCGCGCCCGAATCCTCGTCATTGCCCATGTGGTAGACGCGGATCGTGTAGGTGCCGTCCCGGGGCAGCGGAATCGTCGCGCTGTTGCCGTCCATCGAGGCGTTGTAGATCGCCACGTCGGCACTGCCGGGCGGCAGCAGGTTGAAATAGATCGAACCGTCGCCCGAGCTTTCGGCCACCGCCAGTTCGGCGAACAGCTCTTGCCCCGCCTTGGCGCCGATCCGGTAGTCGGCATAGCCGTCGCCGGTGATCGACCCGGTCACCATCGTGCCGTAATTGCCGGGCTTGAACGTCACGGTCTCGGTGGTCTGCGCCGTCGCGGCCAGCGGCAGCGTGGTCGCAGCAACCAGCAGAAGCGTCTTGAGCATGGATATCTTCCCTTGATCTGCGGGCCGGGCCTTCAGCCCTTGCCGCTGGCAAGCCTGATGCGCCGCCGCGCCGATGCTGCGGCGGTCAGGCCGAGCCTAGGGCGGCGCGACCCGCCCGGCAAGCGGGAAACGGGTGGCAGGGGAGGCGGTTCAGATGATCTGGAAGCCGTGTCGCAGCGGGTCGTCATCGTCGACGATGATGGTGTTGTGGCCAATGATCCGCGCCCATCCGGTGATCGCGGGCAGGATGCCGGCATATCCGCCGATCCGCACGGCGGATTCGGCGCGGCCCTCGAAGATCGTGCCGATCAGGCTCTTGTTGCGGAAGGTCTCGCCGATGGCCAGGCGCCCCTTGCCATGCAATTGTGCAAGCCGCGCCGAGGTGCCGGTGCCGCCCGGCGACCGGTCGATCGCCTTCTCGCCATAGAAGACCGCATCGCGACCGTCGCAATCGGCCGCGTCGGGACCGTCGCACCAGATGACGTGATGCACGCCCCGGATGCGATCATCCTCGGGGTGGACGGGGTCGCAGACGGGCGCCAGCGCCGCGCGCAGGGCGCGGCTGCGGGCCACGATGGCCGAGGCCGACATGCCGTCCAGCCCCGGCCAGCCGGTTTGCGGTTCGACCACCGCGTAGAAGTTGCCGCCATAAGCGATGTCGACGGTCACCCGCCCCAGGCCGGGCACATCGACCGCGACATCGGCGCTGTGCAGGAAGCTGGGTACGTTCATCAGGCGGACGCTGTCGACCCTGCCGCCCGTGACGCGGTAGGCCACATCGACCCGGCCGGCGGGAGTTTCGACGGCCAGCAGGCCGGGGCTGCGGGGTGTCACCAGCCCCTCCTCGATGGCGACCGTGGCAAGCCCGATGGTGCCCGCGCCGCACATCGGCAGGCAGCCGCTGACCTCGATGAACAGCGCCGCGATATCGCAATCGTCGCGGTGCGGCGGATACAGGATCGCGCCGGACATGATGTCGTGGCCGCGCGGCTCGAACATCAGGGCGGTGCGCACCCAGTCATGGTCGCGCAGGAAGATCCCGCGCCGCTCGGCGATGGGCAGATGCGGCAGGATCGGGCCGCCCGCCACGACGACCCGGACCGGGTTGCCGCAGGCATGCGCGTCGATGCAGAAGAAACGGTGCCGCACCGGTCAGATTCCCCGCCGGGCCGCGCGCCGGTCCAGCGCGCCGCGCGACAGCCGGTCCAGCAGCAGTGCCACCGCCACGATGGCCAGCCCGGCGCGCAGGCCAAGCCCCATCTCCATCCGGGTCAGACCGCGCGTCACCTCGGCGCCCAGGCCGCCGGCACCGACGAGGCCCGCCAGCACCACCATGGCCAGTGACAGCAGGATGCACTGGTTCAGCCCGACCAGCAACGTGGGCATGGCGGCCGGGATCTCGATCTTCCAAAGGATCGTGCGGGGATGCGCGCCGATCGCCTGCCCCAGTTCCTTCAGGTCCCGGGGGACGCCGCGAAAGGCCAGCGTGGTCAGGCGCAGCATCGGCGGGATGCCATAGACGATGGTGGCGATGATCGCGGGCACCCGTCCGAGGCTGAAGATCATCACCGCCGGTATCAGGTAGACCCAGGGGGGCACCGTCTGCATCACGTCGAGGATCGGACGCAGCGCGGCCTCGATCCGGGGCCGACGGGCTGCAAGGATGCCCAGGGGAAAGGCGATCGCGACCGAGATGAACACCGCCACGCCGACCAGCGCGATGGTCTGCATCGACGCCTGCCACAGTCCTGCCAGCAGGCAGAAGCCAAGGCAGCAGCCGGCCAGGATCGCCGCCCTGAGGCCGATCGCCAAGCCGGCCAACAGCGCCAGCACCGCGATGACGGCCAGCGCCGGCAGCGACAGCAGCGCGGCCTCGATCGCGCCGAGGACAGCCTCGATCACGCGGCTGACGATCGCGAAGACGCCGTGGAAATTGGCGTTCAGCCAGTCGACGACGGGGGCAAGGAAAGCGCCGGGAGAGATCTGCATGGGCATGGTCAGGTCCTATCGCCGGGGCGGCCCGCAGCCGCGCTTTGGGTCAGCCGGTCAAGCATCATCGTCAGGATCACGATGGCGATCGAGGCGTTGATCGAGGTGGCGATGTCCAGCGTGCGGATCGCGCCATAGATTGTCTCGCCAAGCCCGCCCGACCCGACGATCCCGGCGATCACCACCATGCCGAAGGCCATCATCAGGCTCTGGTTGATGCCGGCCATGATGCTGGGGACGGCGAAGGGCAGGCGGATCTTCAGGAACATCTGCAGCGGGCTGACGCCCACGGCCTGCCCCAGTTCGATGAATTCGCGGGGCGTCTGGCGAATGCCAAGCGCGGTCAGCCGGATTGCCGGTGGCACTGCCACGATCACCGTGGCGACCAGCGCCGTCGCCGGGCCATAGCCCAGCAGAGCGATGGCCGGCAGCAGGTAGATATAGGGCGGCAGGGTCTGGATCAGGTCCAGCGCCGGCGTAAGCGCGCGGTCAAGCCAGGGCACCAGCCCGGCGATGGCGCCGATCGGCAGGCTGATCGCCAGCGCGATGACCGATGCGGCGATGACCAGCGCCAGCGTCTCCATCGTTTCCGGCCACAATCCCATCAGCGCGCAGAACACCAGCGCAGCCGCGGTCAGCGCGCCGAAGGCCGGACCGATCAGCCGCCAGCCGATCAGTCCCATGATGGCCGCCACCGCATAGGCCGGCGCCAGCATCACCAGCCACAGCACCCCCTCGTAAAGCCCCTCGAGCATCGCCCGGAAGAAATCGAAGAGGAAGGCCGCATGATCGCTGAGCCAGAACAGCGCATCGTCGATGATCCGGTCGAAGCCCTGCACGAAAGCCGCATTGTCCATCATCGCCCCCTATGCCGCATTTTCGGCCGGCGACGGGCCCGAGGCCTCCGCCGCCTCGCCCCGGACGCCGCGCAGCAGGTCGCGCACCGTGATGACGCCGACGATGCGGCCGTCATCCTCGACGGCCACGGCGTCATGGTCGCCCTCGGTGATGCAGGCGATCAGCGTGTCGATATCGGCCTCGGTCGTGCAGCGCGGCAGATGCGTCATGTCCCGTCCCTCGGTCGTGGCGCGCCAAGCCTCGGCCGGCTGCATCAGCGAATGGGCCTTGACCAGATGCAGCCGCGAGATGCCGGCGACGAAATCGGCGACATATTGATCGGCAGGGTTCATCACGATTTCCTCGGCGGTGCCGACCTGGATGATCGCGCCGTCCTTCATGATGGCGATGCGGTCGCCTATGCGGATCGCCTCGTCGAGGTCATGGGTGATGAATACGGCCGACTTGCCCAGATCCTTGGTCAGTTGCCGGAATTCGTCCTGCAGCTGGCGCCGGATCAGCGGGTCCAGCGCGCTGAACGGCTCGTCCATCAGGATGATCTCGGGGTCGGCGGTCAGGGCGCGGGCCAGGCCCACGCGCTGCTGCATGCCGCCCGACAGTTCCGAGGGATAGCGCGCGGTCCAGTCGGACAGGCCGACCTTGGCCAGCGCGGCCCGGGCCGCCTCGTTGCGCTGCTCGCGCGGGATGCCCTGCACTTCCAGCCCGAAGGCCGCGTTTTCCAGCACCGTGCGCTGCGGCAGCAGGGCGACCGATTGGAACACCATGCCGATATGCCGGGCGCGCATCCGGCGCAGTTCCGGCCCGTCGAGGCCCGAGATGTCGCGGCCCTTCACGAACACGGTGCCGAGGCTGGGCGTGATCAGCTTGTTCAGAAGCCGGATCAGCGTCGATTTTCCCGAACCCGACAGGCCCATGATGCAGAAGATCTCGCCGCGATGCACCTTGAGGCTGGCGTCGGACACGCCGACCACGCAGTTGAATTCCTGCAGGATCTGCGTCTTGGAAAGCCCGCGTTGGGTGATCGAGGCAATCGCCTCCTTGCTGCGGTCGCCAAAGACCTTCCACAGATTCCGGCAGTCGATCAGGACTTCGGTGCTGGCTGCGTTCGTCATGTCTATCCCCATCCCGCCCCTGTCGAAGGGCCCTTGTGAAGGCGGGCGGTCACGGCGACCGCCCGCCCGTCGCGCGTCAGTAGGACTTGATGTTCGACCAGCGCGAGATCAGGTCGGCATGGGCGCCCACCCAGTCGGCTACGGCCTCGTCCATGGTCTTGCCGTCGCTGACCGCGCCGTTGATCGCGGTGATGTCGGCAAGCGGCACATAGACGCTGGCGATGGCTTCGCGCGCTTCCGGGTTCTCGGCCGAGAAGCCATCCTGCCCGATCCAGTAATAGCTTTGCGGCGGCGGAAAGACGCCCTTCGGGTCGGCCAGGAACTTGATGTCGAACTTCTGGGTCATCCAGGACGGTTCCCAGATGGTGACGGCAATCCACTCCTGGCGGTCGATGGCCGATTTCAGCGCCGCGGTCATCGCGGCCGAGCTGCCCTCGACCAGTTGCAGGTCCAGCGCGTATTCGCTGACGGCGTTCGTGGTGTCGCGCATCAGGCCCGAGCCCGGCTCGATGCCGATGATCTTGCCGCCGAACTTGTCGGCGTTCTCGTTCAACTGCTCGACCGAGTCTATGTTGACATAGGACGGCACCGCGATGCCCTGATACAGGCCGTGCGACACCGGAGAGATCTTTTCCAGCCGGTTCTTGTTGCGGTCCCAGTAGTCATGGGCGACGTAGTCGGTCTGCGATGCGAGGATCTGCACATCGCCCTTGGCCAGCGCCGCATAGGCGATGCCCCATTCGGAAAACTCGGTCACCTCGACGGTGAAGCCCTTGTCCTCGAGGACCTTCCTGGTGATGCCCGTGATCGGCGTCAGATCCTCCCAGGACAGGGTGCCCATGCGGATCACCTTGTCCTGAGCCATGACGGGCGATGCCAGTCCCAGCGCCATCGCGCCGGCCAGGATGGTTTTCAACAGCTTGTTCATTCGTAACCTCCGGTTGCTTGTTTCTTGTCGTTCAGTGATCCTGCGACTGGACATGACTGTCCTGCCGCCGCGATCTGGCATCGCGGCGTTGTCATGGCTCCGTCTGGCGTCAGGCGGAAAGGCGGTCTGTCGGGGATCGTGCGAGCCTTGTCTTCAGGGCGCCCGTCCCTTGGAATAGCGGTGTTTTCCCATGCCGGCTGCCCCCGCGGCAAACGAGAATTCCCTGTGGCGGGACATTAGTAAATCTCGGGGCGTGCCGGGGGTCAGACCTCGCCCTGCGCCTTCACCTGCCGCAGCAGGTGCTGGACAAATGCCGCAACGGCCGGGCGATCCATGGATTTGAGGCGGCAGTTCAGGAAGTTGCCGCGCCCCATCGAGATCGGCGCCGGATGGGCGAACACCAGCCGCCCCTGCCGCACCAGCGAGCGGACCATGTGGTGCCAGCCCAGCATGACCCCCTCGCCGGCGATGGCGGCCTCGGTCAGCAGCCCGACCTTGTTCGATGTCAGCGCGAAATCGCGTGACCAGTCGACCCCCTGGGCGCTGAACCATTCCGGCCAGCCAAGCGGATGCCAGCCGATCGCATCCGCGCTCCAATGGCGTTCGTGCAGGTGCAGCAACGGCACCTGCCCCAGGGCCTCTGCGGATGGCGACGGGCCGATGCGCTGCATGAACCCGGGCGAGCAGACCGGCTGGGCGACCTCGGGGAACAGGAAATGCAGCTCTTCGCCCGCCTCGCAGCGTTCATTGCCGCACAGGATCGAGACGTCCACCTCGGAATAATTGCGCAGCGTGTCGTTCTCGTCCGAGGCAAATACCGTGAAGCCGATGCCCGGATGGTCTGCGCGGAAACTGTTGATCAAGGGCTTCAGCCAGTAATTGGCCATGCCGTCGGTTGCGGCAATGGTGATCGTCTGCGGCCCCTCGTCCCCGGTCACCGCGGCCACGCCCGCGCTGATCGTGTCCAGCCCTGCCGTCACCGAGGCAAAAAGGGTCGCCCCCTCTGGCGTCAGTTCCAGCGCGTTGTGCTTGCGCAGGAACAGCGCCTTATCCAGCGCGCGTTCCAGCAGCCGGATCTGCTGGCTGACCGCACCTTGGGTGACGTTCAGTTCCTTCGCAGCCAGCGTGAAGCTGAGGTGTTTGGCCGCGACCTCGAAGGTGGCGAACGCCCCCAGGGATGGCAGATAGCGGCGCTTGATCGGCGGCATCTCGGTGACGGCGGTCCTCTGCGTGCGAGAGGTCATTCTAGCCGCGACTGCCACTCTTTCCAGCGAAGATATGCGTTGGCCCCGATCGTGTCGAAGGGATGCGGCGGCAGGCGGGCCGGTTCCGCCTCGGCGGTGAAGAAGCGGGTGATGGCGCTTTGCTGCCCGCAGGCCAGTTCGGCTGCACCGATGCCGGTCAGCGTGCCGCGCGCGGTGCCCAGGCCGTTCTGGACGCAGGCGGCATACAGCCCCGGCTCCAGTTCGCGCATCACCGAAACGCCGTTCTTGGACAGGCACAGATGCCCCGACCAGCGATGCTCGAAGCGCAGCCCGGCCAGCATCGGAAAGCGCGCGTCGAATTTCTGCCGCATGTGGCGGGTGGCGCGTGCCAGATCGCCCGCGCTGGCCTGCATGTCCGGCCGATAGGCGCCGCCCTGCCGAATCACGATGCGATGGCCGCCCTGCGCCGGGCCGATGCGGCGAACGGTCGTGCCCATCGGATCGGCCGGCGTCACGCCCCAGCACTCCCGCCCGCCAAGCGCCGCGACGGCTTCGGGCGGCAGTTCCTCGGTCATGCAGGCATTCAGCATGATGTGCATCAGCCGCCCCGCCTTGAAGCCGAAGCTTTCCAGATGGCCGTTGTTGCCCAGGATGACGCGCTGCGCCTGCAGGCCGCCCTCGGGCGTGCGCAGCGCCCAGCCCTGCGCGTTGCTGGCGAATTCCAGGACCGGGCTGTTCTCGTGGATCGTCACGCCCGCGCGTTCCAGCCCGGCCGCCAGTCCCTGCACATAGCCTGCGGGTTGCAGCATCGCCGTGCCGGGCGTGAACAGCCCGCCCCGATAGTAACGGCTGCCCGTGACCTTGTGCATGGTGCGGGCGTCCAGCAGCTCATGCGGCTCGCCGAGGTCGCTCAGATGCCGCGCATAGCTGGCATTGGCGGCCATCCCCGCATCCGAGGCCGCGCCGTTGATCTTGCCCGAGCGCTGCAGATAGCCCGAAGGGATCGCGTAGTCGCGCACCGCCTCGGCCGCGAAGTCGATGGCCGCGCGGTTCAGCCGCGTCAGGTCCTGCGAGGGATGGCTGCCGGCATAATCTGCCGATGTCAGATCATGCGGCAGGTCGATCATGAAGCCGGAATTGCGCCCCGCCCCGCCCTCGGAGATGCGCTTGGCGTCCAGCAGGACGACCCGCATCGCCGGGTCGATCTGCAGCAGCCGCCGCGCGGCCGACAGGCCCGCGAAGCCGCCCCCGACGATCGCCACGTCGCAGCCCGCGCGCCCCGCCAGCGGCGCGCGCGTCGCCGCAGGGGGAAGGATCGCGGCCCAGCCGGCCGGACCGGTGAAGACGGGGGTGCGAACCGCCTGATGGACCGCCATGATCAGTCCAGCGCGGTCGCGGTGTGATCGGTCAGGTCCAGCCAGATGGTCTTCAGCTGGGTATACTGGTCATGGGCGTGAATGGAATTGTCGCGCCCGCCAAAGCCCGACTGCTTGTAGCCGCCGAAGGGGGTGGTGATGTCGCCCTCGCCAAAGCTGTTGACGGTGACGGTGCCCGCCCGAAGCATCCGCGCCCCGCGCAGGGCCCGCTTGCCAATCGCGGTGAAGATCGAGGCCGCCAGGCCGTATTCGGTCTCGTTGGCGATGGCGATGGCTTCCTCGAAGCTGGCCACCGGCACCAGCGTCAGGATCGGACCGAAGATTTCCTCGCGGGCCAGCGTCGATGCGGCGCCGGTCTGCACGATGGTCGGTTCGATGAATCCTTCCGCGACGATCTTGCCGCCCAGCAGGATCGTCTCATCCTGCGCGGCCTTCAGATAGCCGCTGACCTTCCGGAAATGTCCGGTCGAGACCAGCGCCCCCACCCGCACCTGCGGGTCCAGCGGGTCGCCGACGATCCATTCGCGCGCATGGGCGGTGATCCGGTCCATCAGCTTGTCCTGAATGTCCTTGTGGACGATCAGCCGCGAGGCGGCCGAACAGTTCTGCCCCATGTTCCAGAACGCGCCGTTCACGACATGGGCGGCGACAGCGTCCAGATCCTCGGCATCGTCCAGCACGATGCAGGGGTTCTTGCCGCCCAGTTCCAGCACCACCTCTTTCAGGTTGCTGTCGGCCGAGTAATGAAGGAACCGCCGGCCGGTCACGGTCGATCCGGTAAAGCTGACCATGTCCACATCCGGGTGACGCCCCAGCGGCTCGCCGACCTCGGCCCCGCCGCCGGTGACGACATTCAGAACGCCGCGCGGCAGCCCGGCCTGCACGGCCAGTTCGGCCACCCGCAGCGCGGTCAGCGTGGTTTCGGCAGCCGGCTTGACCACGACGGAACAGCCGGCGGCCAGCGCCGGTCCGATCTTCCAGGCCAGCATCAGCAGCGGAAAGTTCCAGGGCAGCACCAGCCCGACGACACCCACGGGTTCGCGGACGACCATCGCGATGTGATCGTCGGATGCGGGGGCGACCTGATCGTAGATCTTGTCGATCAGTTCGGCGTGCCATTTCAGCACATGGATCGTTTCCGGCACATCGACGGTCTCGCAATCATGGATCGTCTTGCCGCTGTCGATGCTTTCCATCACCGCCAGTTCGCGGGCATTTCGGGTCAGCAGCTTGCACAGCCGGATCAGCACGTCCTTGCGTTCTGCGGGGTGCAGGCGCGACCAGCGGCCATCCTCGAACGCTTCGCGGGCCTTTTGCACGGCCAGATCGACATCCTCGGCGCCGCAGGCCGCGACTTCGGTCAGCGCCTCACCCGTCGCGGGGTTCGTCGTCACGAAGGTCCTGCCCGAGATCGCCGGGCGGAAGCCGCCGTCGATGAAGGCATTCTGCGGCAGTTCCAGCGATGCGGCGATGGCCTTGTATTCCTCGGTGGTCAGAAGCTCGCTCATCTCAGTTTCCTTCCGTGATCGCGGTGACGGCGGTCTTCAGCGTGCGGATCACCTGTTCCAGCGCGCGTTTCTCATCCTTGTTCAGCCCCTTCAGCGGCGGCCGCATCGGTCCGGCGCGCAGGCCTGTCGTCTCGACCCCATGCTTGACGCACTGGATGAACTTGCCGCCCTGTTCCAGCACCGCCATCAGCGGCAGCATCGCCGACATGATCCGCCGACCCTTGTCGAAATCGCCGCGCACCGCGCAGGCTTCATACAGCGCGACATGTTCTTTCGGCAGGAAGTTTGATCCCGCGCAGATCCAGCTGCGCGCGCCCCAGGCAAAGAATTCCAGGGCCTGATCGTCCATGCCGCAGGACATCTGGATGTGCGGATAGTCGCGGGCCAGCAGATGCACGCGGTTGATGTCGCCCGAGCTTTCCTTGATGCCGATGACGTTCTTCGACCGGCCGACGCGATCGAGAAAGTCGCGGCCCATCGCGACGCCCATCCGACCGGGATAGTTGTAGAGGATGATCGGCAACCCGCAGGCGCGGTCGATGGCCAGCGCGTTCAGGGCGTTTTCCGTCTCGGTCGGCACCGAATAGGGCGGCGTGCCCAGCAGGATCGCGTCCGCGCCCATCTCGCGCGCGCCTTCGGCCAGCGCGATGGAGTCGGGCGTGCGCAACGCGCCGGTGCCGACGATGACCGGCAGCCGTCCCTTGGCGCGCTCGGTGATGAAGCGCGCAAGCTCCAGCCGTTCCTCGACGGTTTCGGCATAGTTTTCGCCGGTCGAGCCGCCCGAGATCAAGCCATGAACCCCGGCGTCGGCCAGACGCTCGATCAACTCGGCCAGCGCCTCGAAATCGATCGAGCCATCGGCGTGAAAGGGCGTGATCAGCGGGGTGTAGATGCCTTCAAGCACCATGCGGTGTGTCATGCGGCGGCCTCCAATCCTGTGCGCGTGCCAACTGGCCTCATCAAGGGTGAACGGGCTTTGGCTGCGACTATGGGTTAGTGATCCGTGGCGTATGCCGCAAAGGAGAATATTCAGCGCCGAGGCATTAGCACAGCTAGGGTCAGGGCCCCCGATCGTCCTGAAGCTGCCCTTGGCCCCGCGATTCAGGACCCTCGAACCGCGCGGGGGATGATGAGCCCTTTCCGGTCGATGACCGAACAGGCAAAGCGTCTGAAGCCGCTCGTGACGACAAGCCGTGGCGAGCCACGGGTGGATGATCGGCAGATCGAAGGAGTGACCCCGCGCTGCGACCCGCCACGACAGGGACGCCAAGACCGTCCTGTTCGCCGGGGCGCTGGCGGCACGGCTCAGGTCCCGGTCCGTGAGACCAATGAGTTGGCCCCGGGAAAGCAGCCTCAGTGGAAATCCCGTGATTTCGGGATCACGTCAACATCGCGAGGATGTCGCTGTCGGCTGGCAGGGATGGGGCGGTTCACTTCGTCGGCGTGCGACATGGGCGGAGCCAGCCGTTCGCCAGACAGGCGCCACAGCACGTCGCTGCGATCGGTCATGCTTTCCGCAACGATGTGAATCACGCCGTCGCCACGCTGCACCCTGCCCCTGACATCGATCAGCCGCGCCGTCATGATGACCTTCCGAAAGGCCGCGAATATCTTGGGCCATATGACCAGGTTTGCAGCGCCGGTCTCATCCTCGGTGGTGATGAAGCAGACGCCCTTGGCGCTGCCGGGCCGCTGGCGGATCAGGACAAGGCCGGCCAGTCGCACGGATTCGCCATGATTGAGGCGATGCAGGCTGGCAGCGGTCGTATAGCCCTGCGCCGCCATGGATCTCCGCAGGAACCGCATCGGATGCGCCTTCAGGGACAGCCGCAGCGTCTGGTAATCCGCGACGACCTGTTCGCAGATCGGCATCGCGGGCAGGGTAACGGCGGGTTCCTGGCCCTCGTCCTCCCCCCTTCTGAACAGCGGCAGGTCGGGCGCATTGCGCAGCGCCTTGGCATCCCATAGCGCCGCGCGCCGGTCCAGTCCGGCAGACCGGAACGCATCCGCCGCCGCCAGCCGCCGTATCGCACCCGTGTTCAACGCCGCCCTCGCTTGCAGATCGGCCAGCCCGGAAAACGGCATGTCCCGCGCCGCAGTCAGCCGGTCGGCCGTGGCCTGGCCCAGACCTTCGATCTGGCGCAGCCCCAGCCGCAGGGCCGGATCTTCCTTGCCAGGTTCGAGGGTGCTGTCCCAATCCGACAGGTTCACGTCGGCGGCGCGCACCTGAACCCCGTGATCGCGCGCGTCGCGGACAATTTGGGCGGGGGCATAAAAGCCCATTGGCTGACTGTTGAGAAGGGCGGCAGCAAAGGCGGCCGGATAGTAGTGCTTCAGCCAGGCCGAAACATAGACCAGGTGCGCAAAGGCCGCCGCATGGCTTTCGGGAAAGCCGTATTCTCCGAAACCCTTGATCTGGTCAAAGCAGCGGCGCGCAAAGACCGGATCGTATCCGCGCCGGGTCATGCCGTCGACCATATCGCCTTCAAGTGAATTGATTGTCCCGCGCGACCGAAACGTGGCCATTGCCTTGCGGAGTTCGTTGGCTTTCTTCGAGTCGAACTCAGCCGCGACCATGGCGATCTTCATGGCCTGTTCCTGAAAGATCGGCACGCCCAGCGTGCGTTCCAGAATGTCCTTCAACTCGTTTGGCGGATGCGGCGGACCGGGCTGTGGATAGTCCACCGGCTCTTGCCCAGTGCGGCGGCGCAGATAGGGGTGGACCATGTCGCCCTGGATCGGGCCGGGGCGGACGATGGCGACCTCGATCACCAGATCATAGAATTCGCGTGGCTTCAGGCGTGGCAGCATGTTCATCTGCGCCCGGCTTTCGACCTGAAACACCCCTATGCTGTCGCCCCGGCACAGCATCTCGAACACCGGCGCGGCGTCCGGCGCGGCGGGGTTCAGGTCCGCCAGCGTCAGCCGCCGGCCATGATGCGCCGCGATCAGGTCAAAGCATTTGCGGATGCAGGTCAGCATCCCCAAGGCCAGCACGTCGACCTTCAGGATGCCAAGCGCGTCGATGTCGTCCTTGTCCCATTCGATGAAGCTGCGGTCAGGCATGGCGCCGTTGCCGATGGGCACGGTTTCGGTCAGCTTTCCTTCGGTCAGGATGAAGCCGCCGACGTGCTGGGACAGGTGCCGGGGCATCCCGATCATCTGCTGGGCCAGCACAAGCGTCCGGCGCAGGCGCAGGTCGGTGACATCCACCCCGGCCTCGGCGGCTTCACCAGCACCCATGCTGGTGCCCCACGACCCCCAGACGGTGCGGGCCAGGGCGCCGGTGATGTCCTCGGACAGGCCCATCGCGCGGCCCACCTCGCGGATGGCGGAACGCGGACGGTAATGAATCACCGTGGCACACAGGGCCGCGCGGTCGCGGCCGTATTTTTCGTAAATGTACTGGATGACCTCCTCGCGGCGTTCGTGTTCGAAGTCCACGTCGATGTCGGGCGGTTCATCCCGGTCCTCGCTGATGAACCGTTCGAACAGCAGGTCGAAATGCGCGGGATCGACCGGGGTGATGCCCAGAACAAAACAGACCGCCGAATTGGCGGCCGAGCCCCGCCCCTGGCAGAGGATGCCGCGCGACCGGGCGAAATCCACGATCTCGCGGATGGTCAGGAAATACTGGGCGATGCTCTTCCTGCCGATCAGGGACAGTTCGTGGTGCAGCGCCGCACGAACCTTGTCCGGCACGCCGTCGGGATAGCAGTTGGCCGCCCCTGCCCAGGTCAGTTCGGCCAGATAATCCAGCGGGTCGCGCCCCGGCGGCGCGGTTTCGCGGGGATATTCATAGGACAATTCGGTCAGCGAAAAGGTCAGCCGGTCTGCCAGATCGCGCGCAGCATGGATGGCGTGGGGCCAGCGGGAAAACAGCCGCACCATTTCCCCGGGCGCTTTCAGATGGCGTTCGGCATTGGCATCCAGCAGGTATCCGGCACGGTCGATGGTGGTGCCGTAACGGATGCATGTCATGACGTCCTGCAACGGCCGGCGGTCCGGGGCGTGATAATGCACATCGTTCGTGGCAAGGATCGTCAGCCCGCAGGCCCGCGCCGCCCGGTCCAGCCGGTTGATCCGGGCCACGTCACCGTCGCGATACAGATACGAGGCGGCGACATGGCCCAACCCGGGCAGCCTCGCGACAAGGCCGGGAAGCACGGACAGATCGTCGCCCGGCAGCCAGATCAGCGCCAGCCCTTCGGCATGATCGGTCATGTCCTTCAGCGTCAGATCGCAGACGCCCTTTGCCTGCCAGTGTCCGTCAGGATCGCGCATCCTGCCCTTGGAAATCAGCGTGGACAATTGCCCATAGGCCGCGCGGTCACGAGGATAGGCCAGGAAGCCGGTGCCGCAGGTCAGCACGATCCGCGCGCCGATGATGGGGCGCAACGTGGCCTTGCGAGCCTCGGCATGCAGTCGCACCACCCCGGCAAGGCTGTTCAGATCGGCGATGCCGATGGCATCATAGCCAAGGTCATGCGCGGTCTGGACCAGTTCGGTCGCATCGGACGCGCCACGCAGGAACGAGAATGCCGAAGTCATCCCCAGTTCGACAAAGGGTGCCCGCGGGTTGGGAATGAAATCACCGCTCAGCCTGCGGCGCGGGGCCTGATGGTCATTCTGCGGCATCAGGCGAAGACCCCGTGAATGAACCAGCGGGGCAACCCGCCCCGGCCATCGCCTTCCAGACCTTCGCGATACAGCCACAGCCGGCGGCCGGTGGCGTCCTCGATCCGGTAGTAGTCGCGCAGCCGCGCGCCAGCGCCGTCGCGCCACCATTCGGGCGCGATGCGTTCAGGCCCGGCATGACGGGCGACGGAAATCTGCTGGCGGCGCCAGATGAACAGGGCCGGGGGGCCGTCGGGAAGCGCGTAAAGGACACGCACCTCCTCGGGGCGGTCAAACAGGCGGATAGGGCGATCAGGGCGCGGCGCGGGCGGCGGATCGGTCCGCATGGCTTCGGCCCTGCCCTCGGACCGTTCGGGAATATGGCTTTCCATCGGCACCGGACGCACGATGGCATCAGGCCCGAACCGGGCTACCAGCCGGTCGATCAGCCTTGACAGATGCAAGGCCGTGTCGGCATTGCCCTCCAGGCTCACTTGCGCTGTCGCCAGAGGCTCGGTCGTCTCGGCCAGCAAACGGATCAGATCGAAGCCATAACCGGGATCCAGATGGTCAAGCCGCCCGGCAAAAAGGCGCAACAGATGCGCGGCTTCCCGGCTGGGCGCAGCGGTTGCCACGCGGATGTCGCGACGTTCGCCATCGACGCGAAACACCGACAGGCATAACCGCCGGCAACCGCGATCCTGTTCTGCCATCTTTCTGGCCAGTTCGTCGACCAGACCGGGCAGCCAGTCCGTCGGATCGAACACCGGCTCGGCCAGCCGCGCCTCGGCCATGAAATCCGGGGGCGGATCGGGTGCTGCAACCGGCTCGGCCAGCTGGCCCATCGCCTGATCCAGCCTGGTCAGCGGATTGTCCCGGATCGGGGCGCGGGCAAAGCGGCGCATCAGCGTCAGGCGCGGCATCGCCGCCAGATCGCCAATCCGCCGCAGCCCCAGCCTGCGCAGCAACAGCAGCGTATCGTCCGACAATCGCAGTGCCGCGACAGGCAGCGGATGCAGATCGGCAAGATCGTGACAGACAGAACGCTCTGCCCCATATCGCGACAACCCCCAGGCCGCGCCCCAGGTTGGTGCAAGCGCCACCCGTGCGGTCAGCCCGGCGCGGGCCAGGCGCGCCTGCATGTCAGCCAACAGCGCGTCCTCACCGCCGAACAGATGGGCGGTCCCGGTGGTGTCGACGACCAGCCCGTCATTGCCATCCGTCGCGGAAAACGGACCCCACCGACGCGCCCAGAACATCAATCGCACCAGCGCAGCCGAATCGCCCTGCAGTTCGGCGGGCACCGCCTGAAGCACCGGACAAAGCGCGCGCATGTCCGCGAGGCGCGCCCCCCGCCGCACCCCCGCCATTCGGGCAGCCCGATTCAGGTCGTGAACGACAGGGCCGTGCGAACCCTCGGCCCACAGGACGACCGGAGTGTCATCGGATACCGCTTCGCCCATCCGCAGCTGGTGATTCCGCCAGCGTTCCGTCGGCAGTGATGGCAGAAAAATGCAGGCGATCCGCCGCCCCTTGCCGACCCCGCTCATGGCGCACCAACCATTCGCCCGCCGGAGACAAGCGCGACCTGAACAGCTCGACCCGCCAGCGCGGATCGCCCGGAGCGGCCGGATCGTCCATCGGCGGGTCCGAGGGGCAAGCCGCCACCCGCCACCGCATCCGCGCCGCCGAAGCATTGGCAGACGCCGCCCGCCGCAGCAGCCAGCACGGACGACCCGCCGCCTCGGCCCGCATCGCCAGTCTTCGCGTGGCCGTGAAATCCAGCACCGCCGGATCGCCCCATATCTCGCCCACCACGGCCGCAAAGGCCAGACTGGCCAAGGCGTCTTCCATCGCCGTCAGAACATCCGCAGGACGGGACAGATCGGCACGCAGCAATTCCCTCCCGATGCCGAGCAGGAATGGCACCCCTGCTTCGCGCCTTGTCAGCCGATCCTGCGCCCACAGCACCGGTCCGGCGGGCAGAGCCGCCAGGAGAAATCCCGACCCCGCCCCGTCCAGCGGCGAAGCGCAAGTGATCTCGGCCAGGGTGGCGGCACGCAAGTCTGGCGCCCGCCTTATAGGCGCCAGGGGCCGCAAGGCATGAACAGACATACATATCGGCAGCAGATGGATGTTTATGTTTTGTTCTAATCCTGCCAAAGATGAGTCGTCAATGTTCCATGCGATGCCACCCCCCCCTTTGCCGCGCGACGTCCGATCTGGACACAGGGTGTGAACCGGCGTGGAAAAGTGACCCCGCAGCGGGGTGATCAGCGGCCAAACATGCTTCCCTTGCATCGGTGGCCATGATGCCGTCCGGCGCTATGCCTCGTCATGGGCGAGGACCGAGCGCGAGGCCTCGGCCGCCGTCTCTGTCCCGCCGAGCTTCGACCTCGGCGACGCCTGCCAGTTCGACCGGAGTCGTGCAGCCGTCCTGATCGACGGCGCGACCACCATGGTGAAGGTCGCGCATGTCCGGCTCTGCCACAGTCGGATCCTGTTCGTGCAGGCCTATCCGCACAGGCGTCTTGAGCATCGTGGGCAGAAGACCGGGCAGTACGTGCCTATCCCGCTGCACCCCGATTGAAGGCGCGGATCGACAGCCATCCGCTGGACGCCCGGACCTTTCTTGCCGGGGCGAAGGGCAAGCCTTTCGTGCCTGCGGGCTTCACCAACCGGTTCCGCGCGATGGCAGTTCAAGCCGGGTTGCCCGATGGCCTGTCACCCCACGGGCTGCGCAGGTCGACCTGCCGAAGGCTGGCAGAGGCGGGATGCAGCCCTCATGACATCATGGCTATCCGCGGTCGCAGGTCGCTGGCAGAGGTGCCTCGCGACACCATCGAAGCGACCAGAACGGGCCGCATGCGACGTGCCGTCGACCGGCTTGATCGGATCGACACCAGGACAGATGCCGTCAAACCTGCGCAAGCGGCTCGACAATTTCCCGAAGGAAATTGATTTTCTGTATCGTATTCAGGAAATGGCGGACCCGGAGCGATTCGAACGCCCGACCCCCAGATTCGTAGCCTGACCGCAGGCATTGAATCGAAAGGGAAAATCGCGCAACTGACCCGAAATCTTTCTGTTTCGGAACAACAGCTTGCGATTTCGCTGCAAACCGACGCAGCACCCGAAAACGAAAACCCCGGCGCGCTGGCGGGCGCAACCGGGGCTGATTTTCAAGACTGGCTGTCTTGGGTTGATCATAACCTAAACCGTGAATCTGCCGCAAGAGCCTTGTTGGAGGCCGTGCTTGCCTGCGAGCCGCGCGACCGTATCCCGCTGATGGAGCGGTTCATCGAGGTTATGCGCCCCGGCGAGCCGGAAATCGGCTTTGGGTCGATCATGGCCGAGGCCCGCGATTGGGCTGAATGGGCGACCCGCGCCGAGCGGAAAGCCTACTGTCTTGCCGCCTATGAGGCAATGAACGGGCGCGATCAGGCGGCGTTCCTCAGCCATCTGGACCGGAGGGCAGCGGCATGAGCGGCAGCACCCTGCGCCCTATTGACGAACTTCTGTGGTCCTGGCCGACCGTCTGCAAGGCGGCGACGAACGATTGGGCACGCGGCTTTGCCCTGTCCATCGCCAAGCATTCCAAGCGGCGGAACTGGACGCCCAGCCCAAAACAGCACGCGCTGATGAACCGGCTGGTGGCCGAACTCTACCGGCATCGCGGCGATTTCGACGACGACTTCGAGGTGATCGAATGAGCCTCGACGTTTCTACACCCAGCCGTAAAACGGGCCGGGCGCGCGGATACATCACCGATTACCGCCCGCAGGCCAAGACCCGCGAACTGCTGGAACAGGCGCAGGCCGTGCTGGACGAATATCGCCAGTATTGGCCGCTGACCTGCCGCCAGATCTTCTATCGGCTGGTGGGAGCGCATGGCTATGACAAGACGGAGGCGGCTTATGGTCGCCTCTGCCATCACCTCGCCAATGCCCGGCGGGGCAAGCTGATCCCCTTCTACGCGATCCGCGACGATGGCGTGACCACCTATGCCCGCGATCACTTCGAGGACCGGGACGCCTTCCTGCGGCGCGTCCGCGAGATGGGCAAGAACTACACCCGCGACAAGCTGGCCGGGCAGGATCGGCATATAGAAGTTTGGTGCGAGGCGGCGGGGATGCTGCCACAACTCGACGATGTGGCCGAACCCTATTCCGTCCGCGCCTATTCGTCGGGCGGCTTCGACAGCCTGACGGCCAAGAAGAACCTCACAAACCGAATCTGCCGGATCGGCAAGCCGACCGTGATCCTGCACCTGGGCGACTTCGATCCCAGCGGGCAATCCATCTTCGACAGCGTGGCCGAGGATGTGGAGGCATTCGTGATGGCCGACCGTCCCCACGGATACGTTAATGTGACCTTCGAGCGCGTGGCGCTGACCAGCAGACAGGTGCAGCAATACGACCTGCCGACCGCGCCACCGAAAGCGACGGACAGCCGGTCGAAGGGCTGGACCGGCGGCACCTGCCAGCTTGAGGCGCTGCCGCCGAACATCATTGCCGACATTCTGCGCGAGGAAATCGAGTGCCGCTTGGACATGGTTCAATACGGCGTCGATCAGGCCCGCGAGGATAACGACCGCGACGAGATCCAGACCTTGCTCCTGCCCCCGCCGCGATAACGCCACCCCGTCCCCGTGCCATGGGCGCGGTTCGGGGACGGCCACCCACCGAAGCAGACCGGACCATGAGCCGGGCATATTCCACCATCCGCCCTAGCTTCTGACCGCTGAGCGAAATCAGCGGGGAATGACGATCCGGGGACTTCTAACCCACCCCGAGCGGAACCGGCTCCTGCTAGGCCCGCTCAGAAACGCGACAAGATACCCACCGGCTGGTGAACCTGATGCTGCGGCGCAGGGTGACAGATCGGGGACCGCACCGGCGCATGGCTGCAAAGGGCGGGTCTGGTGAGAAGCCAGAGGGGAAGCGACTGGCCCACGATACGGGCATCGCGTGGATACGGATCGAGGAAGCGCAGGGCCTTTCCCAGACGCAGGCCGGAATGGCTTGGCCGCTTATGGCGGGGGGGAAGGAGCGGGTGGCAGGTCTTTACGCTCAGGCGTTAGGTCAGCAATATTGACCCAATATATAGATGCGTGATAACATAACAAGACGATGCCCATGACCCACACCCGCACCCCGATCAGCACAGCCGCGCCCTACGACCTCGGGGCGTTGAAGGACCGTGGACGTATCAGCTTTGACGACGACGATCTGCAACTGTCCGTCATGGGCGATGCAGCGGCGGCGGAAATCGAGCGGCATTGCGAACTGGCGCTGCTGGCCCAGGTTGTCACCGTCACGCTACGCGCGTGGTGCAGCCGCATCCCCCTGCCCGTTGGCCCGTTCTATGCCGGCGCGCTGGCCGAACATCCGATCACCGTCGAACTGCTGGACGAGGCAGGCATTGCCACACCGCACCCGGCAGGCTGGTGGATCGAGGGCGGGCGCTATCCCGTGCTGAACCTGACCACCTCGGGCAGCGGCGTGGCGATCCGCATCAGCTATCCCGCTGGCTATGGCATGGACGCAGGCAGCATCCCGGCTGACCTGCGCCTTGCTATTGCCGACCAGGCGGCAGCATTCTACGACCAGCGCGGCCCCGCTGACGCGCCGCAGGGATTGAGCATCGCGGCTGCCCGCATCGCGGCACGGCATCGGCGGGTTGCGCTGTGACCGAGGCGACGGGCAAGCCACGCGGCAGACCGCGCAAGGACGGGTTGCCAGCCGGATCGCCCGAGGCCAAGGCGGCCGACCGGCGCGTGCGGATCAGGGGCGCGATTGGTCCCAATGCCCGGCTTTCGGATGCAGACAGGGACCGGCGTCGGGGTGTTGCGTTCGCGCTTTCGGAAAAATCGGGGGCCGAACCTGCCGATCTGGCGATTGCGTTTCTCGAAACCCTGAAAATTCCCGAGGGAAAAATGGCCGGGCAGCCGGTCACGCTGGCCGAGTTTCAGCGCCGTTTCGTGCGCGGCGCTCTGGCCGGGGGCGTGATGGTGGCCTGTCTGTCGATTGGCCGGGGCAATGCGAAAACGGCGCTTTCTGCCGGGCTGGCTCTGGGCGCGCTGATGGGCGTGTGGGACGATCAGCCGAAGCGGGAAATCCTGTTCGCGGCCCGCAACCGTGACCAGGCCAAGACCGCGTTTCAATTCCTCGTCGGCTTCATCGAAGGGCTGCCCGAGGATGAGCAGGAACGGTTCACCGTTCGGCGCGGCAGCAAACTGGAAGTCGAATATTCCGACAATGGCGGCGGGCTGGCCCGCGTGATCGCTGCCGATGGCAAGTCCATCCTCGGCGGTGCGCCGACGCTGGCGCTGATGGACGAACGTGCGGCCTGGGAACGCGACAAGGGCGACGGGCTGGAAAACGCCATCCTGTCGGGCCTGGGCAAGCGCGACGGGCGGGCGCTGATTATCTCGACCTCGGCCCCTGACGACGCCAACACCTTTAGCCGCTGGCTGGATGAACCCCCGCCCGGCACCTATGTGCAGGAACATCGGCCCGCCTTTGGCCTGCCCGCCGACGATCTGGAAAGCCTTCTGGCAGCCAACCCCGGCGCGACCGAGGGCATCGGCTCAAGCCCGGAATGGCTCATTGCGCAGGCACGACGGGCGATTGCACGGGGCGGATCGGCCCTGTCCAGCTTCCGCAACCTGAACCGCAACGAACGGGTTTCGACCGAAGATCGCTCCGTTCTGGTGACGGTTGACGAATGGCTTGCCGCCGAGGTTGACCCCGACCAGTTGCCGCCGCGCGCGGGGCCTTGCGTCCTGGGCGTGGATCTGGGCGGCAGCCGGTCAATGTCGGCCGCGGCGATGTATTGGCCCGACACTGGCCGCTTGGAGGCTCTGGGCACCTTTCCCGGCAACCCCTCACTGGCCGACCGTGGCGCGGCTGACGGCGTGTCCGGGCGCTATGTCGAAATGGCCGAACGCGGCGAAATGACCGTGATGGGCGAGGCGACCGTGCCGCCCGGCCCCTGGCTGGCCGAAATCGTGCGGCTGCTGGACGGCGCGGAAATCGCCTGCATCTGCGGCGACCGCTTTCGGCATGCCGAATTTGTCGAGGCGATGCAGGCTGCCGGTCTGGCCCGCGTGCCCTTTATCTGGCGAGGCTTCGGCTGGAAGGATGGCAGCGAGGACATTGAACGCTTTCGCCGCGCGCTGTTCGACGGCGAGGTGAAAGTGGCCCCGTCGCTGCTGCTGCGCTCTGCCTTTTCCGATGCAATCGTTCTGCTGGACCCGGCCAACAATGCCAAGCTGGCCAAGGCGCGCAGCCTCGGGCGGATCGACGCGGCGGCGGCATCCGTGCTGGCCGTGGCGCAGGGCGCGCGGATGAAGGCGGCACCCACGCGGAAAGCGAGGGCGGCATGGCTGTGAAGGCTGAACATCACCGTCATTCCAAACGCGTCACCTCGACACGCCGCTGGCAGGTGCTGCGGCAAGCGGTGCTGGAACGTGACGGATGGGCCTGCGTGGATTGCGGGCAGACCCGAGGGCGGCTGGAAATCGACCATGTGCAGCCCGTTCGCCTGCGCCCTGATCTGGCCTTTGACCCGGCCAATTGCGCGACCCGCTGCCCCCCCTGCCACACCAGGAAAACCCGGATCGAGTGCGGACACCCGCCCCCGATCACATCCCCCGAGCGTGACGCCTGGGGGCAAGCTGTTGCCGAACTGGCGACGAACGAAACCGGCAACACATGAGGTATTCACATGCTGGACTCTGTTAAAATCCAACGGCGGCAATCCGAAATCCGCCAAACCCTGTCTGAACTGGTCGGCAAGCCCGAACTGTCCGAGGACGAAACCCGCTCGATGGAAACGCTCGACGCGGAATATCGGCAGAACGAAACCCGCTACCGGGCAGCGCTGACCGCCGAGGATAGCGAACGCCGCGAGGCCGGGGCCGATCTGGAAACCCGCACCGACCGGCAATTTGCCGAACTGGTCGCGGGCTTCGAACTTCGGCAGGTTGTGCTGGCGCTGGACGAAGGGCGCAGCCTGACCGGCCAGACCGCCGAGGTTGTGGCCGAAATGCGCAATGCGGGCGGTTATCGCGGCGTGCCTGTTCCCCTGGCCGCGCTGGAACTTCGGAACACCGTTTCTGGAGACGTTCCGAACCCCGTGCAGACCCGGCCCATTATCGACCGGCTGTTTCCGGCATCGGTTGCGGCCCGGATCGGCGTGCAGACCATCAACATCACGCAAGGCAGCGTCGAATGGCCGGTTGCGACGGCTGGCGCGATTGCCGGATGGGCGGCGACCGAGGGCGGCAACGTGCCCGGCCCGAACCCGTTCCAGACCGCCGAAAGGATGCTGGCACCGGATCACACGTTGGGCGTGCATATGCGGATCAGCCGCAAGGCCATGAAACAGACCGGCGACGGGCTGGAAAACGCCATCCGGCGCGACATGAACGCGGCTGTCGGGGCCGAACTTGACCGGGCGGTGCTGATGGGCAGCGGCGCGGCGGGACAGCCTCTGGGGCTTGTGCCGGGCGCTGTGACCTATGGCATCACCAGCACGGCAGTTGGCGCTGCGGCGACCTGGGCGGCGTTCCGGGCCGAGGTGGTGGCGTTCATGACCGCGAACCAGATCAGCGCGGCATCGGGCGTCAATGTCGCGTTCGGGCCTGCGATCTGGTCGGAATTGGATGAGGCGCTGATCAGCGGCACGGCAGTTTCCGAATGGGACCGCCTGACCAAACATATCCCGGCCAGCAACATCGCTTTGGCGAACCAGCTTGCGGCGGAAACCGCGATCCTGACCACCTCGGCGGGCGGCATTTCCCCGGCATTCCTCGGCATCTGGGGCGGACTGGACATGATTCGTGACCCCTACACCGACGCGCAGAACGGCGGGCTGCGGCTCACCGGCCTGTTGACCGCTGATGTGACCGTGGCGCGCGGTTCGCAGATCCGCATCCTGACCGGCATCGGGGCGCCCTGATGCTCTGGGGCGGCAATCTCGGGCAGCTGGAAATCCGGGCCGAGGGCGGGGCAACCCGTCTTGTGGCGCGGTTCCCCTATGGTGCCGAAACTGAACTGGCACCAGGTCGGCGTGAGGTGATCGCCCCTCGGGCCTTTGCAGATCGCATCGCGGCAGGTGAGGAAATCCACCTGCTGTCACAGCATGACTATGCCAAGCCCCTCGCCTCGACGGCGGCGGGCACCCTTTCCCTGCGCGATACCGAGGACGCGCTGGAAGTCCGGGCGGAACTGGACGGCGGCACCTCATGGGCTGCTGACTTCCTGGCGGCGCACCGGGCCGGGCTGGTCCGAGGCTTGTCACCGGGCTTTCGCGTGGCGGCGGATGGCGAACGCATCGAACGGCGCGGCGCGGACGTGCTGCGGACGATCACCCGCGCATCGCTGTTCGAACTCTCGACCGTGACCCGGCCAGCTTATCCCACGGCGCAGATCGAAGCGAGGGCGTGGGAACTTAGGGCGGGAGACCACCCAAAGTTAGGGGCGGGCGACCGCCTTCAATACCTACGGCGTTGGAGGGCGTGACATGGGCCTGATGGACATTTTCCGGCGTGAAAAGGGCGGGCGCCCACCTCTTTCAGAAACCCGCGCTGTGGCCCCCGGCTATACGGCGGCGATTATGGCGGCGCGTGAAAGCTGGATCAGTGGCGCGTCCAACATGGGCGAACTGACCGCGACCGTGCAGACTTCCGTGTCTCTCTGGGAAGCCGGGTTGTCCCTGGCAGATGTGACCGGCACCGATCTGATCGACCGGCGCTCTATGGCGCTCTGCGCGCGCTCTTTGGCTCTCCGGGGCGAATGCCTGTTCCTGATCCGCGACCGGCTCATTCCCTGCACCGATTGGGACATTTCAACCCGCTATGGGTTGCCGCGCGCATACCGCGTGGGACTGCCCGAAATCGGCGGCGGGCGGAATGAAACCGTGCTGGCGGGCGAGGTGCTGCATTTCCGCATCGGCTGCGATGCCGTCACCCCCTGGGCGGGCACGGCACCGTTGCGGCGCGCGCCCCTCTCGGCTGGCCTGCTGCATGAAATTGAAACCGCCCTGCGCGATGTGTTCCGCGATGCGCCCCTGGGCAGCCAAATAATTCCCGTGCCCGAGGGCAGCGCCGACGATATGGACGCGCTGCGGGCGGGCTTCCGGGGCAGGCGCGGCGCATCTCTGGTGGTCGAGGGCGTCGCGCAGGCGACGGCGGCAGGCATGAACCCGAACCTTGGGAAATCGCCCGATCAACTTTCGCCGCAACTGGACAAGACGCTTGCCGACAAGCTCTTGACCGATGCCAAGGGCGCCATCTTCGGCGCGTTCGGCGTCCTGCCGGGCCTGCACAACCCCGCCACAACCGGCCCGTTGGTCCGCGAGGCGCAACGGCACCTGGCGCAGCTTGTGTTGCAACCCGTTGCAAATCTCATGGCCGAGGAAGCGACCGAGAAACTGGGCGCACCTGTCGCAATCGACGTTGTGCGGCCCATGCAGGCGTTCGACCACGGCGGCAAGGCGCGGGCTTTGGGTGTGATGCTCAAGGCGATGGCCGAGGCCAAGGCGGCGGGGCTGGACGACAAGACCGTGGCCGACGCGCTGGCCTTCATTGATTGGGCGGAATAGGGCCGGGATGCGCCCTGCGGGTTTTTGTTCCCCGCCAAGCATCTGCACAAGACGGCGAGTGTGCGGGCTGGCATAGCCCTTAACCCCGTCAAGGCGCGGCCCCTGTTCATCTTCGGGGGCGCGGCGCAGGCTGTCACGGACTTGCACCGGGGGCAGCCAACGCGGCACGTGTAAGTGCCATCGCCCGCGTCTGGGCAAGGGGCCGGGATGGCACGGGGAACCGTGTGCCCGGCTCTGCTTATTCTCCTCGCGCCAATCTCTCCAATATTTGCGAGTTGGTCTGTGCGATATCGAGAATCGCCCGCCCAATATGCGTGACGATCAGCAACGAAAGGCCCGTGCCCATAGCCGAGGCACCCCACAAAGCACCGATGGGAAACCCTGCAATCAACCCGTAGGCCAAAAATATCAGCCCTCCCCATAATAGACCCGAGCCAAGAAGGTCTGTCACTGCGAATAGAATTCGAGACTTTTGAGTATTTTTCATTTGCGACTTACATCCAATGGAACACGATTGCTGGATGAACTGGCGCTCGTGTCGGTTCGTTCATCTTGCTATCCGAGCTTCGAGTATCCGTCTGATCATTTCCATCCTAACTTCCACGTAAATGCTTTAGCGTGACTTGGCGGACCGCGTCAGCAATTTCATCAGCGAGCGTATCTGGAACAGCCGAATTTTCGATTACTTTGGCGTAACTTTCCATCGCCAGCAGGTGGGAATCAAGCGCATCCACAATCTCAGCGTTCATGGAGCGCCTGTTGCGCTCTGCGGCCATCTTGAGTCTGTTCCGCATCCCATCTGGAAGGCGAAGCACGAACTTGTCCTGATCCTGCGGCTTTCGATCTGTCATGCTGGCATAGAGCCACATTTTCAACTTGACGCAATGGTGGCATTGAGCCACAAATGGCTATGAGCCACAATGGAGGACGCCATGACCGACCGGAAACCCTTGCAGCTTCGACTGCCCGCCGACCTGAAAGCGTGGATCGCGGATCAAGCCGCCGTCAACGCTTCCAGCCAAAACAGTGAAATCGTGCGCGCCGTGCGCGAACGGATGGAGCGGGCCGAGACGGCGACCGCGTAACAATGGAGAACGATATGAAACTGATGGACCGCCCCCGGGCGAACGATACCGGCTTGCCGCAAGGCGTGGCAGAGCGATTGGCGCTGTTTTCCAAGTGGACCGGCGCGGCGCTGTTCCCCGCCGACCAGATGCTAGAGGGGCCGACAGGCGAACGCACGTTCAGCGAAACATTCCTGACCTATGCCGTGGAAAACGGGCTTTCGCTGGATTGGGTCTATTTCGGCGACGAGCGTTCCCTTGTCCTGCAAGCCTATGCCGAAGCGAAGGGGATGCCGCAATGACCGACTGGCAGGACGCCTACAACGACACCACGGCGCATCTGTCGCGGATGCAAGGGCTGACCACGGTCCTGAACGAAATCGCCTGGGACTTCGAAGGGCTGAACAACCCTGATCCGATGTCCTATGGCATCCTGACGCTGATCCGAACGATCCACGAGGATTTGTGCCGCCTCGACGCGCTGCACGAGTTGGAGTGGGAGGCTAAGCAGGCCGAGGCGCAGGAAGTGGATCAGGCAGCTTGACGAAGATCGCCCGCAATCATCCCGGTTGCGGGCGAGCGAAAGAAGCTATTGCCACAGCAATCATTCCGTTCTATTGTCGAGGCAATCAATCGCTGCGCCGACAGTCGGCAGCACCTGAACGGAGTTAAAGGCAATGACCATCGAGCCCACCATGTCCAGCACCTACGCTTTTGAAGTCGCTTTCGTAGACCACCACGCGAAGTTCAAGCAGAGGTTTAACGAAGCCGTTGCGCGCGGCGACTATCCATGCGCTCCGAGGGTCGAAGGTCGCGCCCGAGTGTTCACTGCGCGCGATGTTATGGGAATCTGGCTTTACGGTCATTTGCTGGATGACGGCATCCCCCCGGCGAAGGCCGGAGAACTCGCCTGCGAGTTGGTGGAATTGCTGCGCCAGCGGCCCGATCTGGAAGAGGTGACCTTGGTTCGTGACGCATTCCGCCGCCGCCACGTCTGCGCACCGGACGCAATCGAATCTCTGGTGAAATTCACCTTGGGCGGCTCGCGCCCCATCTCAATCGAGACGTGGGACTTGCGCCAGCAACACAAGAATATCGCGCATCAGTTCGCGAAATTGGCCGCGCGCCACGTTCACCCCGACGACGCCGAGGACTGATCCGCATGTCATCGTTCAGCACCCCTCGGCTTAAAAAAGCGATCAAGGTGGCCCTAGATATGGGTCTGCCGGTCGCGGGCTATGAGGTGCTGGCCGATGGCGGCATTCGCGTCCTGACGGTTCAGGAAAAGCAGGATCAGGCCGACGCGGCACTGGATGCATGGGCGAGGTCACAACGTGGTTAAGGCGAAGATCAAGGGCGTTAACACCACTCGCAAGCGGCTGGCTGACGGCACCGTCAAGACTTACTACTACCACCGCGACACTGGCACCCCGTTGCCCGGCAAGCCCGGCGATCCGGCCTTCCTTGCCGCCTTCACCGAGGCCGAGAAGATCCAGCCGAAGGACGTTGGCAACGTCAACGCTCTGATTCGCGACTACCTCTTTAGCCTGACCTTCGAGGCGAAGGCCGCAAGCACCCAGCGAGAATACAAGCGGATGCTGATGCCGTTGGGTGAGAAATTCGGCAAGCTGCCGATCCAGGCTCTGGAAAGCCCGCGCGTCCGGGGCGTGTTTCTCGGCTATCAGGAAGAAATCGGCCGCGACCGTCCCCGAGAGGCGGACAATCGCCTTTCGGTGCTGTCCGCCGTTTTCACCTATGCGGCGCGCAAGGGCCGGATCAGGGAAAACCCGCTGCAAGGCTTCGAGCGCATCTATTCCTCCGACCGATCTGAAATGATCTGGAGCGCTGGCGACATAACGACCTTCATGCAGGCCGCACCGCTCGAACTGCAACAGGCGCATATCCTCGCCCTGCACACTGGCCAGCGTTACGGCGATCTGATCCGGCTTCGCTGGGCCGACTATCAGGGCGACACGATCAGCCTGCGCCAGAACAAGACCAAAGCCCGCGTCACGATCCACGTTTCGCAGGCGCTACGGCGAATGCTGGACGGCATTGATCGGCGCGGGCCGTATATCCTGACCCGTCCTGATGGGCGCCCGTGGTTCACCGAGGGCAACGACAAGGAACTGGGCAAGCAATGGTCGGCGCATATGGTCGCCTGCGGCCTACGCCCCGAGGGATACGCGGAACTGCCCAAGCGAAAGAAGGCCGAACATCTGCGGCTCAATGACCTGCGCGGGACCGCCGTCACGCTGCTGTCTGAAGCTGGGAACGGCATCCCGCAGATTTGCGCCGTCACCGGCCACACGCTGCAGTCGGCCACCCGTATCTTGGAGAAATACCTCGCCATGACCCCTGCCCTGTCGAGGGCTGCGATTCTGGCGTTCGAGAACAGCCCGGCAACGCAATTTGCAAACCGGCTGCAAACCGGCCCGCAGGTGGCCGATCAACCGAAGCACAAACTTCAAGGAGATCAATAGGATGAATGGCGGACCCGGAGCGATTCGAACGCCCGACCCCCAGATTCGTAGTCTGGTGCTCTATCCAGCTGAGCTACGGGTCCACTGTAGGGCGGTCATCTAGCGCCACGATCGGGGGGATGCAAGGGGGCGGTGCAAAAAAGTCGCGCCCGGCGTCAACGGGCACGGGGCTCAGCGGGCACGGGGCTCAGCGGGCGGCGGTGGCGTGGCGCGAGGGGATGGTGCCGAGGTCGCGCGGCAGATGGATCATGAACTCGCTGCCCTCGGCGTCGCTGCGCACCAGTTCCAGCCGGCCGCCATGCCCGCGCACCAGATCGGCCGCGATGGTCAGGCCCAGCCCGGTGCCGCCCTTGCGGGCGCTGCCGGTGAAGGGCTTGAACAGGAATTCGCGCGCCTTGTCGGGCAGGCCAGGACCGCTGTCGGCCACGCGGATCCACCAGCCCTGATCGGTCTCGCCCGCCCCGATCTCGACCGCGCCGGGCTGGCCGCTGCCCTCGATCGCCTGCCGGGCATTGCGCGACAGGTTGCTGAGGACGCGGTAAAGCTGGTCGCGATCGGCCCGGATCGTCAGGCTGGCGGGCACATCGGCCAGGAATTCGACCCGTCCCGCGGCCTCTGCGGCCAGCGCCTCGGCCTCGATCAGTTCCGCGACCAGCGGCGCGAGGGGAAAGCGTGACAGCGTCGGCGCGGGCTCCTCGGCCTTGCCGAAGGCCAGCGTGGTTTCGCACAGGTTGACGGCGCGGGTGATCGAGTTCACCAGCTTGGGCGCGGCGCGGCGGACCTTGGGATCGGCGCTGTCCTCGAGCCGGTCGGCAAAGATCTGCGCCGTCGTCAGGATGTTGCGCAGATCGTGGCTGATCTTGGCCACCGCCTGCCCCAGCTGCGCCATCCGGTCCTTCTGCTTCAGCGACGAGGTGACGGTCTTCTGCATCGCCTCCAGCGCGGTTTCGGCGTCGCGCAGCTCGGCCAGGCGGGCATTGGGAGAAATGATGCTGAGCGGATCCTCGGGGGCGCCGGCATAGGCGGTCATGTGCGAGATGACGCGGCGGATCGGCACGAGGATCAGCCGCTGCGCGGCAATGTTCAGCAGGACCGCCGTCAGGATCGAGAACGCCGCCGACAGCGCCAGCAACCGCAGCCCGTATTCCACCATGGCGCTGCGCAGGGGCGCGGTCGGCATGGTGATCTCGATCAGCTGGCCGGCCTGGTTCACCGGCGAGCCGATGACGCGGATCACCCGGTTCTGGTCGTCCAGCAGCGCCACCACCGCGTCATCGATGGTCTGCAGCACGCCATCCTCGCGCAGATCGAAGGTCGCCGCCACCGGACCGGGCATGCTGGAGGCCAGCACCAGTTGACGGATGTCGTCACGGCGCAGCACCACGTTGAAGACGCCGGCGTTCTGCAGCAGTTCGGATTCCAGGTCGCTGGCCAGTGATTCGTCGGTGGCCAGCAGGGCAAGGCTGGCGATCTGCGCACGCTCGAGCCGCGATTCCAGATAGCCGAGGCGAAAGCTGGCCAGTGCGGGCAGCAGGATGAACAGCTCTGCCAGCATGACGAAGATGATCGTCAATGCAGCGAATCGGCCAGAGATCGTGTTCAGTCGCATCTTGTCCGGGTCGTGACGTCGTGCCATCCGCTTTTGCCGGGCAAGGCGGCAATTGCACATCAAACGAATGTGATGACGCGCCGGTTCCGGGGCCGCCGGATCATCACGGGCCTTATAAAGGCAGGTCTTGGCGGTTGACGCCACCCCCACTCTGCACTATCCAGCGGGCTTCGAACAACCGGCGCGTCCGCGCGCGGGCCTGCGACCTGTTGTCCATGCCCCGCCGTCGTGCCACCGCAAGCACCGATCCGGAGACCGACCATGAAGCGCACTTTCCAACCCTCGAACCTCGTTCGTGCGCGCCGCCACGGCTTTCGCGCCCGCATGGCCACCAAGGGCGGCCGCCGTGTCCTTAACGCCCGCCGCGCCAAGGGCCGCAAGCGCCTTTCGGCCTGAACCGCGTCCGGCGGGCAACCGCCGACGAAAGGCTTTTGGACATGCCGCCCCTGCCCCATCCCGACGCTGAGATGCAGCCCGAGGGTGCCGGCACGGCGGCATTTCGCATCGCGGCGCCCCGGCTTCGCATGCCAGAGGTGATCGCAAAGCGGGCCGACTTCCTGGCGGCGGCCCGCGCGCGGCGGCAGGGCATGCCCGGATTTCTGCTGCAGGCGCGGGATCGTGGCGACGGACTGCCCTTCCGCGTGGGCTTCACCTGCTCGAAGAAGATCGGCAACGCGGTCTGCCGCAACCGCGCCAAGCGACGCCTGCGCGAAGCGGCGCGGCTGCGCCTGCCGGCAGGCGCCCGGACCGGTTGGGACTATGTTCTGGTCGGCCGGCCCGGCGCGACCATCAGCCGCGATTTCGCCGAGCTTTGCGCCGATCTCGGCCGCGCGCTCGACAGGGTGCATGGATGAGCCCGCTGGCGCATCTCGTGGCGCTGCCGGTGCGCGCCTATCGGCTGGTCGCCTCGCCCTGGGTGGGGCATGGCTGCCGGTTTCAGCCCACCTGCTCGGCCTATGCGCTGGACGCGCTGGCCCGGCATGGCGCCCTGCGCGGCGGCTGGCTGGCGGGCCGGCGAATCCTGCGCTGCCATCCCTGGGGCGGGCACGGCTTCGATCCGGTCCCGGGCACCTGCCCCGCGGGCGACAGATGCAAGGGGCCATCCGATGCTGGATGACAGCGACGACACCGACATCCACGCGCTGTTCGCCGGCGCACCCGCGTCGACCGAATTCCGCAAGCTGCGCAAGCGGCTGGTCCGAGAGACCCGTGCCGCCATCGAGGATTACGGCATGATCCGTCCCGGCGACCGCTGGCTGGTCTGCCTCTCGGGCGGAAAGGACAGCTATACCCTGCTGGCCGTGCTGCATGAATTGCAGTGGCGCGGCCTGCTGCCCGTCGACCTGCTGGCCTGCAATCTCGATCAGGGCCAGCCCGGCTTTCCGGCCACGGTGCTGCCCGAATTCCTGACCGCGCGCGGGATCGCGCACCGGATCGAATACCAGGACACCTACTCCATCGTGACCGACAAGATCGCGCCGGGTGGAACGATGTGTTCGCTGTGTTCGCGGCTGCGGCGCGGCAATCTTTATCGAATCGCGCGCGAGGAGGGCTGTTCGGCCGTGGTGCTGGGTCATCATCGCGACGACATCCTGGAAACCTTCTTCATGAACCTGTTCCACGGCGGCCGACTGGCGACGATGCCGCCCAAGCTGCTGAACGAGGAGGGCGACCTGACCGTGCTGCGGCCGCTGGCCTATGTGGCCGAGGCCGATTGCGACCGCTTTGCCCGCGCGATGGGCTATCCGATCATTCCCTGCGACCTCTGCGGCAGCCAGGACGGCCTGCAGCGCGTGCAGGTCAAGCAGCTTCTGGACGCATGGGAGTCACGCTCGCCGGGGCGGCGGCAGGTAATGTTCCGGGCGCTGATGAATGTCCGCCCCTCGCATCTTCTGGATCCTGCGCTGTTTGATTTCGCGAGCCTTTTTCCGAAAGATTCAAATTTGTCCTAGTTTGCCGCGACGATCCCCGGCGCGATTAACAGACGCCAAAGCATTCTGCCCTAGACCCGGTAGCGACAAGACCGCAAAGGGGCCGACATGCTGGCAAGGCTGAAACATTCGGGACTGGCGCTGCTTGATGCGGCACGGCGGCATCTTCGCCGGGCACGGACATCGCAGACGCGCAGCGTGCTGCTGCTGCGGCTGGAAAACACCGAACTGCTGTCCAAGCACCTTGGCAAGGCCGGCTTCAACCACCTGCTGGTCAACCTGTCGATGCGGCTGGGCCGCACCATCCGCCCCGAGGATCCCGTGCAGATCATCGGCACCGGCAGCTTCGCGATCACCCTGCGCGGCCGGTCCGAGATCGAGGCGATGCGGATCGCCCGGCGGCTTCAGGACAATGCGCAGCGCAAGGTCGCGGCCGCGGGCATGACCGTCACCCCGGTTCTCAGCGGCGTGATGGTCCATGCCGAAGCGCCCGGCATGGCCACGCTGTCCGATCTGGTCGACCAGGCCCGCAGCCGGCTCGAGGATCTGGCGACTGACCGGCTGGGCCAGGTGGTGCTGTTCGACCACGACCCGAGGCTGTCGGCACCGGACCTGCCGGCGACGGTTACCGAGGCCTGCGCCGCAGGACAGATCGTCGCGCATTTCCAGCCGCAACTGAGCTGTCATTCCGGCGAGGTGACCGGGTTCGAGGCGCTGGCGCGCTGGAACCACCCGACGCGCGGGTTGCTGCTGCCCGGCGGGTTCATGCCGCAGATGGGCGAGGCCGATCACAAGGCGCTGACCCTGTCGATGCTGCGCCAGGCGATTGCGGCGCTGAAGGCCTGGGATGCCGAGGGCTGGGAGGTGCCGACGGTCTCGGTCAACATCTCGAATTGCGAACTTGCCGATCCGGGCTTTGCCCCCGGCCTGTTGTGGGAGCTTGACCGGCAGGACATCCGCCCCGACCGCCTCGTGCTGGAGGTTCTGGAAAGCTTTGCCCCGGTCACCAGCAGTCCCGAGGCGCGCACAAATCTTGCGACGCTGACCAAGGCGGGCTGCCGGCTGGACCTTGACGATTTCGGCACCGGCTATGCAAGCCTCGACGCGATCCGGCAGTTCGGTGTGCATCGCATCAAGATCGACCGCAGCTTCGTGCTGGGCTGCGATGTCGACCCCGCGCAACAGCGGATGATCCTGGCGATCCTGGCGCTGGCCGAACGGTTGGACATCGCGGCCCTGGCCGAGGGCGTCGAAAGCCGCGAGGAACATGCCTTCCTGGCGCAGATGGGCTGCGACGAGGTGCAGGGCTATGCCATCGCACGCCCGATGAGCCTGGACGCCACCCGCGACTTCCTGCGCAGCCATGCCCGCCGGGCCGGCGACCTGCCCTCGGTGCTGCGCAAGAACGCCGGCTGACAGCCGGTCACCGCCGGGCCGCGGGGTCCGGCTGCCGGGTGCGGGGCACGGGGTGCGAAAGACTTGTGTGCCCGATGCCCGCATGGCAGCAAGGATGGCGCAGAGACCCGGTGGAACGACACCCATGCAGACCTTCAGGCGAATCGCTGCGGCGGCGCTGATCGCCCTTTCCGGAACGCCGGCCCTTGCCGATGCGCCGCTGATCATCCTCGACCAGACCCGGCTGCCCTTCGATCTTGGACCCGGACACCCCGCGAACAGCCCGGCCAATCCGGCGAACTCGCCGAACGCGGCCTGGAATTCGGGCGGCAACACTGCCAATTCACCCTCGGCCTGGCAGAACCGGCCCGGCAACCCCGCCAACGAGGAACGCCTGATCATCACCGCCGATGGGGGCGTTCTGGGCTATTACGCGGTCAATGGCGGCGGGGTCCTGAACCTCTTTGACGTCAACGGCCGCCGGATCGCCTATCGCCCGGCACGGGGCACCCGCAGCCTCTTCACGACCTCCGGCCAGTGGTGTGGCACCGTGGACGGCGGCCGCCAGAACTTCGTGCTGGCGGTGACGCGCAGCTGCGCCTCCGCCTTCGCGCGCTGATCCGGTCGCCGCTTCGGCGGGTGGGCCATTTTGCCTTAATGTCGTTACAATGCGCCCCTAAACGGGGCAGCAAAAGCCGGAGAGCGACATGAAGGACGAACCCAAGGACTGGCTGGAAGCCGAGCTGCAGGACACGCTGGACGAGGATTACGAGATCGAGCTGGAGGACGCGATCCTGTCGGCCGAGATCAAGCGCATCTACCGCGAGAACCATCCCGACCAGCTGGACCGGCGCGTCTATTTCCGCGAGCTTCTGCGCCTGCAGTCCGAGCTGATCAAGCTGCAGGACTGGGTCAGCCATCACAAGGAAAAGGTCGTTGTGCTGTTCGAGGGCCGCGATTCCGCCGGCAAGGGCGGCGCCATCAAGCGCATCACCCAGCGACTGAACCCCCGCGTCGCGCGGGTCGTCGCGCTGCCCGCGCCCTCGGACCGCGAGAAGACCCAGTGGTATTTCCAGCGCTACGTGCCGCATCTGCCCGCCGGCGGCGAGATCGTGCTGTTCGACCGCAGCTGGTACAACCGCGCCGGGGTCGAGCGGGTGATGGGCTTCGCCGGCGAGGATCAGGTCGAACAGTTCTTCCAGGACGTGCCTGAATTCGAACGGATGCTGGTCCGTTCCGGGATCCGGCTGGTGAAATACTGGTTCTCGGTCACCGACGAGGAACAGCAGATGCGCTTTCTCATCCGCATCCACGATCCGCTGAAACAGTGGAAGCTGTCGCCGATGGACCTGCAGAGCCGCGTCCGCTGGGAGGCCTATACCAAGGCCAAGGAAGAGATGTTCGAGCGCACGAATATCCCCGAGGCGCCGTGGTACATCGTCCCCGGCAACGACAAGAAGCGGGCGCGGCTGAACTGCATGAGCCATCTTCTGGGGCTGATCCCCTATGGCGAGGTGCCGCACGAAGAGGTTCACCTGCCCGACCGGGTGTTCAATCCCGATTACGAACGCGAGGTGCTGCCGCGCGAGCTGTATGTGCCGCAGAAATACTAGGCGGGCGCGGATCCGCCCCGGCTGCATCACCGGGGGCGGGCGGGGCATCGCTGCGTAACCGCTTGTCGCGGATCGCGAAGCGCCTATGATCGGCGGCATGTTTCGCAATCTTCTGTCCCGCCTGTTCACCGACGACCCCGAGCCGCGCCCGCTTGCCGCGCAGGACGCCGAGGTGGCGATCGCGGCGCTTCTGGTACGGGTCGCGCGTGCGGACGATCACTACGAGGCGTCCGAGCGCCAGCGGATCGACCGTGTCCTGGCCCGGCGGCGCGGCCTGACCCCCGAAGAGGCTGCCGAGCGGCGCGCCGCCGCCGAGATGATCGAGGCCGAGGCCCCCGACACCGTGCGCTTCACCCGCCTCATCAAGGATCGCATCGCGCTGGAGGACCGCACCGGCGTGATCGCCGCGATGTGGGAGGTGGCCTATGCCGATCGCAGCCGCGATTCCGACGAGGAACAGATGATCCGGCTTGTCTCGGGCCTGCTCGGCGTGCCCGACCGCGACTCGGCCCTGATGCGGCAGAGGGTCCTTGAGGCGATGGGCCTCGACGACCGCTAGAAGCCCAGACGGTCGCGCAGCCCGAACCACGCCATCCCGGCGACCAGCAGCGGGCTGCGCAGCATGGCGCCGCCGGGAAAGCTGCGCATCGGCACCGCGGCCATCGCGTCGAAACCCTCGGCCTGCCCGGCCACGGCCTCGGCCATCAGCCGCCCCGCCAGCGTTGCCATCGCCACGCCATGCCCCGAAAAGCCGCTGGCCGACAGGCAGTTCGCCGCGGGGCGGGCAAAGCAGGGCATGCGATTCATGGTGATCGCCAGCGTCCCGCCCCAGGCATGGGTCAGCGCGACGTCGCGCAGTTCGGGATAGACCGACAGCAGATGCGGACGCACCACGGCGGCGATGTCCTTGGGAAAGCGGTAGGTCGCGGTTTCGCCGCCGCCGAAGATCAGCCGGCGGTCGTCATCGAGCCGCCAGTAGTTCACCACGAACCTGGTGTCCGCGACCGCGCAGTTCGTCGGCAGGATATGGGGAAAGCGATCGCCCAGCGGTTCGGTCGCGACGATGTAGTTGTTGATCGGCATTACCCGCGCCGCGATCCGCCCGTCCAGCCCGCCCAGATAGCCGTTGGCCGCCAGGATGACGTGGTCGCAGACCACCCGCCCCGTGTCGCAATGCAGGATGCTGGTCGCGCCGGCGCGGGCGGCGTGGGTGAGCCGGTGCACATGCGTCGTCTCGTGGATGGCGACGCCGGCTTCGGCGGCCAGCCGCGCCAGGCCAAGCGCCAGGTTCAGCGGGTGCAGATGCCCCGCGCCGCGGTCCAGGTCGCCGCCGGCATAGGCGGTGCTGCCGATGTGCCGGGCCAGTTCGGCGCGCTCCAGAACCTCGACCCGGTCATATCCGTAATCGCCGGCCAGATGTTCGGCCATGCGTCGCGCATGGTCCAGCTCGCCGGCGCTGCGGCAGGCATGCGCGACCCCCTCGCGCAGCGGCACCCCCGACTCCGCCGCCAGCGACCGGACAAGGGCCTTGGCCTCCTCGGCCAGATCCCACAACCGTCGCGCCGCCGCGCGGCCGAGGTTCCGTTCCAGCCAGTCGACCTCCTGCCGCTGGCCCGAGCCCATCTGCCCGCCATTGCGACCCGAGGCCCCGAAGCCCGCGCGATGCGCCTCGATCAGCGCGACCCGGTATCCGCGCCGGGCCAGATGCAGCGCGGCCGACAGCCCGGTATAGCCCGCACCGACGATGCCGACATCGGCGCGCGTCTCGCCGCGCAGCGCCGGGAACGGCGGCAGGGGCTGGCAGGTGTCGGCATAGACGCTGCGCGGATAGCTGCCGCGGCGGTCGTTGGCATAGAGAAGGTTCATACGTTCAGCAGCAGGTGTTCGCGTTCCCACGGGCTGATGACCTGCAGGAACTCCTTGTATTCGTTTCGCTTCACCGATTCGTAGACAGCCGCGAACTCTTCGCCCAGCACGCCGCGCATGGCGCTGCTCTCGGACATGATGTCCAGCGCGTCGCCCAGATTGTAGGGCAGTTCGTCGCGCGACATGTAGGCGTCGCCCAGGCATTCGGCCCGCGGCCCCTCCTGTTCCAGCAGGCCCAGATAGCCGCAGGCCAGCGACGCCGCGATGCCCAGATAGGGGTTGCAGTCCATCCCGGCCAGCCGGTTCTCGATCCGCCGCGCCTCGGGCCCCGAGATCGGCACCCGCAGCCCGGTCGTGCGGTTGTCGCGGCCCCATTCCAGGTTGATCGGCGCCGCGAAGTCCGGGACATAGCGGCGATAGCTGTTCACATAGGGTGCCAGCAGCGCGACCGCCGCCGGCAGGTGGCGCTGCATGCCGCCGATGAAGTGCAGGAAGGCCTCGGTCTCGCTGCCCCGCTCGTCCGAGAAGATGTTGCGGCCGGTCGCGATCTCGACCACCGAATGATGAATGTGCATGGCGCTGCCCGGCTCGCCCTCGATGGGCTTGGCCATGAAGGTCGCAAAGCAGTCGTGACGCAGCGCGGCCTCGCGGATCAGCCGCTTGAAGTAGAAGATCTCGTCGGCCAGCGCGACCGGATCACCGTGGTTGAGGTTGATCTCGATCTGGCCCGCCCCGCCTTCCTGCAGGATGCCGTCGATCTCGAAGCCCTGCGCCTCGGCAAAATCATAGATGTCGTCGATGACCTTGCCGTATTCGTCCACCGCCGACATCGAATAGGCCTGCTTGGCGGCCGCGCGGCGGCCGGTCCGACCCATCGGAGGAATGATCGGCTGGTTGGGGTCGACATTGCGGGCGACCAGGAAGAACTCCATCTCGGGCGCGACGACCGGACGCCAGCCCCTTTCGCGATACAGTCCGACCACGCGCTTCAGCACGTTGCGCGGCGCGATCGGCACCGGGTTGCCCTGCTGGTCCATCGCGTCATGGATCACCTGCATGGTCCAGTCGGCCGTCCAGGGCGCGGCGGTCGCGGTGCTGTAGTCGGGGGTCAGGATCATGTCGGGTTCGGTGAAGGCGCCCGACGGGTTGTCGGCCCATTCGCCGGTGATGGTCTGCAGGAAAATGGAGTTCGGCAGGTAGAACTTGTCCTGATGCGCGAATTTCGAGGCGGGCATCGCCTTGCCGCGCGCCACCCCGGCGATGTCGGCCACGATGCATTCGACCTCGTCCAGACGCCGTCCGTCCATGTAGTCTCGCGCGGCCTTTGGCGCCCGTTCTGCCCATGCGGCGCTCATGCGGCCCCCCTTGCATTCTGCTGCGCCTGCCGGAAGAAGGCATCGATGCGATCGGCGATGGCGGCCGAGCCGCCTGCCTCGCCCATCCGCCCGGCCGCGCGGTCCAGCCTGTCCTGCGGCACCACCCCCTTGCCGCGCGTCTCCATCAGGCCCTGCAGGAAGGCGTCGTCGAATTCGGGATGGGCCTGCACGGTGAAGGCGCGGTCGCCATAGACAAGCGCCGCGTTCTCGCAAAAGGCGTTGCTGGCCACCACCCGGGCCTCGCGCGGGATCGCGACGACCTGATCCTGGTGCCAGGCGTTCAGGGTCACCGTCTCGCCCGCGAAATCATAGTCTTGCGCCCCGATCGCCCAGCCGTCGGGATGCTTGATGACCTTGCCGCCAAGGGCCTGAGCGATGATCTGGTGGCCAAAGCAGATGCCGACCAGCGGGACCCCGGCCGCGAAGGCGCGGCGAACGAAGTCTTCCAGCGGGGCGATGAAGGGGTGGTCCTCATAGGCGCCGTGGCGCGACCCGGTCAGCAGCCACCCCTCGGCCGCGTGAATGTCGTCGGGGAACTGCATCGCTTCGACATGCCAGACCTGGAACTCGAACCCCCGGCCCGCAAGAAGCCGGGTGAACATGTCGGGATAGTCGCCCAGGTCGTCCTTCAACGCCGCGGGCGACTGGCCGCATTGAAGTATGCCGATACGCATCGAAAACCTGCGATGTTGCCTGTTTGCCAAGGGTAGTCGCCCAGACGGGGGGGCCGCAAGGGGGTCGCGGGTCACCAGCCGACACCGCGCTGGCGTCACTGGCCGGCTCCGGCTAGTTTGCAGCCAGGCATCAGGCAGGAAGCACATCATGTCCGCGATCGATCCCGACGGCCTTCAGGAGTTCTCGGTGGTCTTCACCGACCGGTCCCTGAACCACATGTCCCGGAAATTCCAGCAGGTGATGCGCGACTTGTCGGCCACCCTGCGCGAGGTCTATGGCGCGCAGGAGGTCGCCATCGTGCCGGGGGGCGGCAGCTATGCGATGGAATCGGTGGCCCGGCAGTTCGCGCGCGGCGGGCATGCACTGGTCGTGCGCAACGGCTGGTTCAGCTATCGCTGGAGCCAGATCTTCGAGGCCGGCGGCTTCGCCCGCGAGGTGACCGTGGTCATGGCCCGGCCGGCAGGCAATGCCCCCCAACCCGCCTATGCGCCTCCGCCCATTGACGAGGTGGTGGCGAAGATCCTCGAGGTCCGCCCCGACGCGGTGTTCGCCCCGCATGTCGAGACATCGGCCGGGCTGATCCTGCCCGACGACTACATTGCGGCGCTGGCCGCCGCCGCGCATGAGGTCGGCGCGCTGATGGTGCTGGACTGCATCGCCTCGGGTGCGGTCTGGGTGGACATGAAGGCCAGCGGCGTCGATGTGCTGGTCTCGGCCCCGCAAAAGGGCTGGTCGGCCTCGCCCTCGGCAGGGCTGGTGATGCTGTCGGACCGCGCCGCACGCCGGCTGGCCGAGACCGAAAGCGACAGCTTTGCCCTGGACCTGCGCAAATGGCGGGGAATCATGGCCGCCTACGAGGATGGCGGCCACGCCTATCACGCCACCATGCCGACCGACGCGCTGACCGGGCTGCGCGATGCGATGGACGAGACCCGCGAGATGGGCTTTGCCGAGGCCCGCGACGCGCAGTGGCGGCTGGGTAACGGCGTGCGCGCCCTGCTGGCCGACAGGGGCGTGCGCCCGGTGGCGGCGGCGGGCTTCGGCGCGCCGGGGGTGGTGGTGTCCTACACCGACGATCCCGAGGTCAGATCAGGCCGGAAGTTCGCGGCCGAGGGCTTCCAGATCGCGGCGGGGGTGCCGCTGGCGATCAACGAAGGCGAGGACTTCTCGACCTTCCGGCTGGGGCTTTTCGGGCTGGACAAGCTGAAGGATGTCGATGGCACGCTGGCGCGGTTGCGGGCGGTGCTGGACCGGGTGATCTGAGCTGCGATTGCCGGCGCCGGCCCCGGTTTGGGGGCACGGCGCCACACGGCCGTCTGTCACGAGGTCATGATGACGAAATCCTCGCTCGACCGGGTGTCGGGGCGGCTGGGCAGGTCGCTGAGGATCAGCGTCAGGCCCGGATGCAGCGCATCGCGCAGCACGGCGCGGAAATCGTCGGTCAGCGCCAGCCGGTCGACCACGGACACCTCGGGCTCGGACGGCCGGGTCGGGTCGGGGTGATGGGTCACGCCGACCCAGCCGACGCCCCCATCCATGGCGTTCAGCATCAGCACATGTTCGCCAAGCGGTCCCGACCCATGCAGACCAAGCCTCGCGGATGCCACCTCGCGGCCATTGCGGAACAGGTAGATCCGGCCATCCGCCGTCGAGGCCAGCAGCGTCGAGACTGGCTGCACCTCGGCCTCGGTCCAGTCCGAGGGATGCTTTTGCGACCCCAGCCCGGCGATCGCCTGTTCCATCTCGACCTCGGCGCCCGAGGCCAGCAGGCGGCCCGGATGGGTCAGCTGCCAGGGATCGGAATGACTGCCCGCGATGATGACCGGGGTGCCCAGATGGGTGATGCCGAACAGCTTTTCCGAGAACGCCATCGGCAGGCGGACGCAGCCATGCGAGGCGGGGTAGCCCGGCAGATTTCCCGCATGCAGCGCGATTCCGTCCCAGGTCAGCCGGTTCATGTTCGGCATCGGCGCATCGCTGTAGGTCGAGGATTTGTGGTTCTTGTCCTTCTGCAGGATCGTGAACACGCCGGTCGGCGTCTCGTGCCCCTCCTTGCCGGTCGAGCAGGTCGAGACGGCGATGCGCACCCCGTTGCGATAGACATGCACCCGCTGTTCGGGCAGAGACACGATCACCGCGACGCTGCCATGCGGCGAATTCTCGGGGTGCCAGGTATATTCACCGGGCTGCAGGGACGCACTGTCCAGCACCACCTGCGCCATCGCCCCGCCCGACAGGATGCCGATCCCCGCCGCAACGCCGGTCAGCACCCTGCGTCGACTTACCATTGCCTTCATCTTCATGTGTCATTGCCCATATCTTGCGCGATCAACCGCGCCCTGCCGATGAGTGTTGCGCACCGCGGAATGTCCCGCAGTGCGCCCGGTCTTGTCGCCGGTCAGCAATCGCCCGCAGGCAGCATCGTCACCGAGGCATAGCGGCCGTTCGCGGTCACGATCTGGGCGCAGGCGCCCGTCTCGCGGTTGAACCACCAGGTCGTCAGACCATCGCTGCGGATCGCCTCGTAGCCCAGATTGGTGATGCCCATTTCGGCCTGGCCGGCGCGGGCGCCCTCGAAGGCCATCAGATCGTTGGCGCTGCCCACCGCTGGCTGGCCGGCACCGCTGCCGGTGTCTTCGACGCAGGCCGTCAACGACAGCGCGGAGGTGATCGCCAGCGCGAAACGGATATACATGGTTCTGTCCCCTGAGAATTGGT
>NZ_JAVAMQ010000080.1 GCF_030732095.1 Paracoccus spongiarum
CGCAGCGGCGAGTCCATCAGATGGGCATAGCGCGCAGTGGTCTGCGTCTGGCTGTGACCCAAGAGCTTTCCGATCATTTCCAGTGACGCACCGCCACTGACCAGTAGCGAGGCGAAGGTGTGGCGCAAGTCGTGAATGCGGACATCGGGAATGTTCACCTGCTTCTGGATCTGATGCCAGAAGCGGCGGATTTCCTTCACAGGCTGGCCGGGCACATCGCCCGGAAACAGGTATGAGCAGCCGGGCGGCACCAGCAGTTGCCTTTGGCGAACAATGGCTGCGGCTTCGTCCGAGATCGGCAGCCGGTGAATCTTCCGCTGCTTGGTCATGCTGGCGGGTTTGGACCAGCTGAGATGCTCTAGGTTGAAATGCTCGAACCGCGCCTGCCGGACCTCGCCGACCCGCGCGCCGGTCAGCATGCAGAGCCGGATGATATCCGCCGCGCGCCGATCCTCGGCCGCGTCCAGCGCGGTAGCAAGCTTCCGGATTTCGTCCTGCGACAGAAACCGCTCGCGCGGGTTCTCGATCCGGCGGCGGAAGCCAGAGGCCGGGTTATCCTCCCGCCAGCCCCAGCCCTGCGCATAGGTGAACATCTTTCGAAGCACCTCACCGACGCGGTTGGCGCGCACCGGCGTCGGCTTTGC
>NZ_JAVAMQ010000081.1 GCF_030732095.1 Paracoccus spongiarum
ACCCTGCAGCTTCCTTGCCCGGTTGTTCGGCTTTGCCTTATGGGGACGACACCGGCCCTCGGCGATCCGGTTCAGCAGCTTTTCGACATCATAGGGCGTGATTTCCGTGACGAGCCTGTTGTTCCAGTCCGGCCCGACCAGCTTGGTCAGCATGGAGCGCTGATCGGACGCATTGGTCTTCGCCAGATTGGGCAGATGCACCTCGGTATAGCGGTCAACCAGATCCTTGAACCGGGGCGCCTCACGCCCGTCCTTCTTCGCGCCCAGCGGATCGCCCCCGGCATCGATATCGCGGCGCAACTCCTTGGCCCGTTCCCGCGCGGCAGCCGTCGACCATTCCGGCCAGCGCCCCAACGTCATCCGCCGCTGGCGTCCGGCATGGCGGTAATCCAGCGTGAAGGCCCGGTTGCCGGAACGGTAGATGCAGATGGCAAACCCCCGCACCTCGCTGTCAAAAATCTGATAGTCCCGGCCCGGTTCCGGTGCCGCCTCCCGCACCGTTTTTTCGTTCAGCCTCAATCGCTTCACCATGCCCAGCGCCTCCTTCTTGCATCCCACATGAGGCTCAGCCTCGCGCGTATGGCAAGTCATACATCAGCGCCAGGACCGGCAGGGAGGCGGAAGGTGGCAGAACCTAG
>NZ_JAVAMQ010000082.1 GCF_030732095.1 Paracoccus spongiarum
AGATGACGGACCGGACCGTGTGGGAGGTGTTCGAAGCAGAACGCCCGCAGCTTGTGCCCTATGCCGGACGCTTCGACGGCTTCCATTCCGTGCCGGCGGCCGTGTCCAAGACCTGCCTCGTGCGGTTCGACAACAACAAATACTCGGTGATGGCCAGCGCGGTGGGGCGACCGGTCGAGATCCGCGCCTATGCCGAACGCATCGAGATCCGGCAGGACGGCCGACTTGTCGGGGATCACCCCCGCTGCTTTGGCCGGGGGCGGACCGGTTACGATCCATGGCACTATGTGCCGGTCCTGGTGCGCAAGCCTGGGGCGCTGCGCAACGGCGCGCCGTTCAAGGACTGGGTGTTACCCGGTGCCCTGGAGAAGGTGCGCCGCAAGCTGAAGGGCGTCGATGACGGTGATCGCCAGATGGTCGACATCCTCGCCGCCGTCCTGACCGAAGGCCTGCCCGCGGTGGAGGCCGCTTGTGCCGAGGCCATCGCGCAGGGCGTCCATTCCGCCGATGTCATCCTGAACATCCTGGCACGCCGCCGCGATCCGGCGCCGCCGCCCTTGCTGCTGACTTCA
>NZ_JAVAMQ010000083.1 GCF_030732095.1 Paracoccus spongiarum
TCACCGTCACGGTAACGCCGTCGATCAGCACCACCTCGTGGCTCCAGTCGAACTGGTATGCCTCCCCCGGCGCGAAGGTCAGCGGCACGAAAGCGGCTGCCGTGCCTGATCCCTGCGCCTGCTTCCAAGTCGCGGCATAGCGGCGGACGGCATCGTAGCCCCCATCATACCCGAGCCCCCGAAGCTCCTCGTAAAGCTGCATCACGGTCAGCCGCTCCCGGCTGGCACGGGCGGCATTGGTCGCCAAAAGCCTGTCCAGTTCGGCCAGCCAGGCGCCCAGCTTCGGGCGCGGTTGAACCGTGCGCTTGTAGCTGAACTCGGTCGCCCCGGACCGAACCACCTTCCTCACGACCTTCTTCGACAGGTTCAGTTCTCGGCAGATCGTCTTGATCCCCATGCCCCGGCCGAAATGCATGCGCCTGATCTTCGCTATCGTCTCCACAACCAGCATCCCGCAAGACGTCCCCCGAATGTTACTCGGGCGGACTATGGACCCATGCCCCGTAGGAGGGGTCCCTTTTGGACGCCGATTACCCCGGTAGCGGGGTCCTTATTGCGCGCCGATCAACA
>NZ_JAVAMQ010000084.1 GCF_030732095.1 Paracoccus spongiarum
CAGGCTGCTGAAGAAGTCGGCGAGGCGGAACGGTTTCCCTTCTGGGTGGTCGGCGGCGTTCGGCTTCGGGTTGGTCGAGGCAATGAGAGTGGGTGCCTGATGCCGCCCCCTGTCGTCAAGCTCCGAGCAGCCGAGGTAGCCGGGCGAGATTGTTGGCGGCCATGGTCAGGATGAAGCGGGAGCGCACCCTTTCGAGGCCGCGATAGACGGTCTGGGCCATGCCGCCGACGGTCTTGGCCCAGCCGAAGGCTTCCTCGATGCGTTTGCGGTTCCTGATCGACAAGGCATAGCCCTCGTGTCGGGTGGTGCGGCCGTCGATCGCTGAATATCGCGTTTTCTGCGCGACATGCGGCGTGACACAGGCCTGGCGCAGATCGGCGACGAACTCGGCGGCGTCGAAG
>NZ_JAVAMQ010000085.1 GCF_030732095.1 Paracoccus spongiarum
GCGGCGCGGGAGCGGGCAAAGGAGTTGCGGCGCGAGATCGATGCCGGGGGCGATCCGCTGAGCGCGAAGGAAGACGGGCGGGACGCACCCCGGTTCAGGGATCTGGTTGACCGCTATGCCGAGGTGCATCTGCCGAATCTGGCGAAAACCAATGCCTCGGATCAGCGCTCGATGCTGACGAAGCTGGTGGGCCCGGAGTGGAACAACAGGCTGGTGACCGAGATCACGCCCTATGATGTGGAAAAGCTGCTGAACCGGATCGCCGAGGGCCGGTGTCGTCCCCATAAGGCAAAGCCGAACAACCGGGCAAGGAAGCTGCAGGGC
>NZ_JAVAMQ010000086.1 GCF_030732095.1 Paracoccus spongiarum
GACTGGCTCGAGGACCTGTTCGGCAGCAACCGGCTGATCGGCGGCACCGGCGACGACAGGCTGATCGCGGGCGCGGGTGCCGACTGGCTTTATGGCGGCGACGGTCAGGACAGCCTGCGGGCGGGGGCGGGCAACGACCGGCTTCTGGGCGAGACCGGCAACGACACGCTGCGCGGCGAGGCCGGCAACGACACGCTGCTGGGCCATGCCGGCACCGACTGGCTGTATGGCGGCAGCGGCCATGACAGCATGACGGGCGGCGAGGGCAACGACCGCCTGTATGGCGAGGGCGACAACGACACGCTGTCGGGCGAGGCCGGCAAC
>NZ_JAVAMQ010000087.1 GCF_030732095.1 Paracoccus spongiarum
TAGGTTCTGCCACCTTCCGCCTCCCCGCCGGTCTGACTGGCGATGTATGACTTGCCATGCGCGCGAGGCTGAGCCTTGTGTGGGATGCAAGAAGGAGGCGCTGGGCGTGGTCAAAAGACTGAGATTGAACGAGAAATCGGTGCGGGAGGCGGTGCCGGAACCGGGCCGGGACTATCAGATTTTCGACAGCGAGGTGCGGGGATTTGCCATCTGCATCTACCGCTCCGGCAACCGGGCCTTCACGCTGGATTACCGCCATGCCGGACGGCAGCGGCGGATGACGCTGGGGCGCTGGCCGGAATGGTCGACGGCA
>NZ_JAVAMQ010000088.1 GCF_030732095.1 Paracoccus spongiarum
CCCGCGCTGCGCCTTGTCCATGAACCCGCCGCAGATTGTGCCCGCTATGACCGGCTGCGGAGGGCTGGATGATGGAACGCGCCGAGATCCTTGCTGCGATGGCCGACCTCAAGCTCTTCGGCATGCGGGCGGCCTACGACGAACTGATGGCTACGGCCGTCCGGCGGCAGCACGAACCGCAGAAGGTGGTCAGCGACCTGCTGGCCGCCGAGATCAACGAGAAGAAGGCGCGATCGGTCAAATACCAGATCACCGTCGCCAAGCTGCCCCTCGCCCGCGAGATCGATGA
>NZ_JAVAMQ010000089.1 GCF_030732095.1 Paracoccus spongiarum
CATGCACGGCAATGGGCAAATCCTGATCGGTCGCGATCCTGACAATTTCGATGTGCCCGCCGTCGCCTTCGACGATGAGGGGCGGCTGATCTGCAAGGATAGGCGATGTGGATGGCGCAATCTGTCATGCGCGCCTTCTGTCCGGCGAGACTATCCCAGCGTCGGGCTTCATCAGGGCGGCACTGGAAGATCTGAGCCTGCTGTCGCGGGAGGATCGGGCATAACCACTGTAAACCTGACCATCCTGCTGCGACTGCCCGCGACCTTCAGGACCTGGTAAGT
>NZ_JAVAMQ010000009.1 GCF_030732095.1 Paracoccus spongiarum
GCGACTGCTCCACCAGCCGGATGATTTCAAGCCTTTCAGCGGCAGGGTATCTCATTCGTGGTCGCCCCCCAGCCCCGGTCGTGTTTTTTTGAGCAGACGGTTTTCAAGGCTCAGATGGGCCAACAGTTCCTTCAGTGCCAAAGCCTCGGCACGCAGATCTTTCACCTCGCCTGTATTCGCCTGGCGGGCCGTATCACCGGCCAGCCGCTTCTTGCCGGCCTCGAGGAATTCCTTCGACCAGCTGTAATACAGGCTTTGGGCGATCCCTTCCTTGCGGCACAGCTCGGCAAAGCTGTCTTCGCCACGAAGGCCAGACAGCACGATTCGGATCTTCTCCTCGGAAGAATGCAATTTGCGCGTCGCGCGCCGGATATTCTTCACGACCTAATCGGCAGGGGCCTTCGTCGTCACGGGTTTCGCTGACGCGGTCCTTCGGTTCTTCATCATCTTCAACTCCAGCCGGCGTAAAGATGAGCCGCAAACCCTCCGCTACGCAATCACGCCAGACTGTTCCATGGGCGCTGATGCCGTAAAGTCGCGCCTCCCGTCCCGCTCCATGGCTCTAGCCTTCTTTCCAAAGAAGAGTTTGCCACAGCCATCTCGCCCAATCCCGGCGTGGAACGCCTTGACCTGCGCATCGGCGATCGCGGGGTTCTTGCGGGACCCGCGCCCCAACATGCCCGACGCGCCGTCGAGCAGGGCCGTTTCCCTGATGAATGATCGTTGGATGCATGCCGAACCGGCTCGCCACCTCGGCGGCGGCTTGCTCGCTCTCCAAGGCGTCCAGCGCGACCTTCGCCTTGAATCCAGAGGCATGATATGTGCGTTTGGAGCTGTCTGATCTTCGTCTCGTCGAGGATCAGCGGACTGCACCTTATCACTTGTGCCAAGGGGCGATCTTGGGGGGGCAGCTTGGTGCTCTCGAACAACCGGACGACAGGATGCAGGACAAGACGGCTTCCGCAAGCTCCATGCCGAAACAGTTGCCGCTCAGCCTGCGACGGGCGCCTGGCCTCTGTCCGTTGCGCCGGCACAACCCGACCGGGGGCATCGCGCCGCCGGCGAATTCTCCGGCAGGGCCCTCGTGTTGGTCGGGCAATTCCGCCGGGCACAGCGATCACGCAGGCGCGGGATCGCCTTCGGGAGTAGGCTTGCCGGATTTCGGGATCGCCGTAACGGACGGGATGGCACTCCCCGGTGTATCGTCGTCGCCGCCGAGCGCCTCGCCGCGGATCACCTTGCCGATTTCCTCGCCGGTCAGGGTCTCGTACTCCAGCAGGCCCTGGGCGAGGCGTTCGAATTCCTCGTTCTTCTCGAGGAGGATGCGGCGGGCGTCCTGGTAGCCCTCTTCGATCAGGTCATAGACCTCCTGCTCGATCAGTTCCTTGGTTGCGGCCGAGATCGAGAAGCCGCCGGTATTGCCGTTATAGCCCTCATGCGCCTCGGCGTAGTCGATGTTGCCGACCTTGTCGGACATGCCCCAGCGCATCACCATCGCGCGGGCCAGCTGGCTGGCCTGCTGGATGTCGCCGGCCGGGCCGTTCGACACGCCTTCCTCGCCATATTTGATGATCTCGGCCGCCTTGCCGGCCATCGTCATCGCCAGTTTCTGCTTGGCCTCGTCCTTGTGGAAGTTCAGGCGGTCCATCTCGGGCAGGCTGACCACCATGCCCAGGGCGCCGCCGCGCGGAATGATCGTCGCCTTGTAGACCGGATCGCATTTCGGCAGCGACAGGCCCACCACGGCATGGCCGGCCTCGTGATAGGCGGTCTTTTCCTTCTGTTCCGGCGTCAGCACCATGCTGCGCCGTTCGACGCCCAGCATCACCTTGTCCTTTGCGTTCTCGAAATCCTCCATCGCGACAAAGCGGCGGCCGATCCGGGCGGCCATCAGCGCGGCCTCGTTCACGAGGTTCATCAGGTCGGCGCCCGAGAAGCCCGGCGTCCCGCGCGCGATGATGCGCAGGTCGACATCGGGGCCGACCGGCACCTTGCGGGCATGGACCGAAAGGATCTTCTCGCGGCCCTTGATGTCGGGGTTCGGCACATGGATCTGGCGGTCGAATCGGCCGGGGCGCAGCAGGGCCGGGTCAAGCACGTCCTTGCGGTTGGTCGCGGCGATGATGATGATGCCTTCGTTCGCCTCGAAGCCGTCCATCTCGACCAGCAGCTGGTTCAGCGTCTGTTCGCGTTCGTCATTGCCGCCGCCGATGCCGACCCCGCGCGAGCGGCCGACGGCATCGATCTCGTCGATGAAGACGATGCAGGGGGCGCTTTTCTTGGCCTGCTCGAACATGTCGCGGACGCGCGATGCGCCGACCCCCACGAACATCTCGACGAAATCGGACCCCGAGATGGTAAAGAACGGCACGCCGGCCTCGCCGGCGATGGCGCGGGCCAGGAGCGTCTTGCCGGTTCCCGGAGGGCCGACCAGCAAAGCGCCCTTCGGGATCTTGCCGCCAAGGCGGCTGAACTTCTGCGGGTTGCGCAGGAATTCGACGATCTCCTCAAGCTCTTCCTTGGCTTCGTCGATGCCGGCCACGTCGTCGAAGGTCACCCGGCCGTGCTTTTCGGTCAGCAGCTTGGCACGCGACTTGCCAAAGCCCATCGCGCCGCCCTTGCCGCCGCCCTGCATGCGGTTCATGAAGAAGATCCAGACGCCGATCAGCAGGATGAAGGGCAGCCAGACGCCCAGCATCGACATGAAGCCGGACTGCTGCTGCTTGACGACCTTCACGTTGATGTCCTTGGCGATCAGCCGTTCGGTGATCTCCTCTCCCATCGGCCTGACCGAGGCGTATTGCTGGTTGTCGGTGCCGGTGATCATCAGATCCTCGCCATCGATGGTGACGGCGCTGACCTGATCGTTCTCGACCCGCTCGATGAAGTCCGAATAGCTGATCTGGCGACTGTTCATCTGCGCGGTGCCATCGCTGAACAGGTTGAACAGCGCAAGGATCATCAGGAACAGGACGACCCAGAAGGCCAGGTTTCGTGCGTTGCCCAAGATGACTCCTCCGGCGGCATGCGGTTGTGCTGAAAATAGGGATTATCGCCGCAGGTTCAATGCGCCATCACCAGCCTGCGGAATTCTGCCGCGCCCCGGACCGGCCACAGCCGATGGCCGGCCGCGGATCGCAGCAGCGGGGCGGCGACCAGCCGCTGCCCCTCGCGGATCGCCGGGCTTGCGGCCGCCTCGTCCCGGGTCAGCCCCGCGCCGCGCCAGGGCTGCTGCGACAGGCCCTGCAGACCAAGCGCCGTGACCTGCTGGCCGGGGCGCAGACCCTCGACCTGCCAGCGGTTGTCCCAGACGGGGCCGGTGCTGGCCGGGGCGCGGGCCGCGGCGGCGGGTTCGCGCATGATCCGCAGCCGGTCGCCACTTGGCTCGATCAGCGCGCCGTCCAGCGTCACCCGGCTGCCGGCGGCCAGGGCCGCCAGCGCGTGCAGCACCGTCGCGCGGCGCGGCGGATAGTCGGCGCCGGTGATCCAGCGGCAGGCCGCGACCAGCAGGCGGCGCCGGATTTCCGAGGGGGCATCGCTGAACGGGCGGCGGGGCAGGATGATGCTGCCCTGCGCGACGATCGCGTCCTCGGCGGCGGCGGCTGCGAAATGCGACAGCGCGTCGCGGGCCTCGCCGATATGCGTCGCGGCACGGGCCAGCGCGGCGCTGTCGAGGCCGCATTCCGCGATGGCGCGGCGGATGCGGATGCGTTCGAAATCGGCGTTCTCGTTGCTGGCGTCGTCGATCCAGCCGATCCCGCGGGCAGACAGCCAGTCGCGCAGTTCGGCCCTGCCGACCCCCAGCATCGGGCGCAGCCACTGAACGCCGAAGGCGTCGCGCCATTCCGCCATCGCGGCCAGCCCGTCGATGCCCGACCCGCGCGCCAGGCGCATCATCAGGGTTTCGGCCTGATCGTCGGCGGTATGGCCAAGCGCCACGGCCCGCAGGTCGTTGCGCTGCGCCCAGCCCGACAGCAGCCGCAGCCGCGCATCGCGGGCCGCGGCCATCAGGTTGCCGGCCTCGGTATCGCGCCGCCACAGCAGCGTGACATGCGGCAACTCCAGCGCCTTCGCGGCGCGGGCAACGCTGCGGGCCTCGTCGCCGCTGCCGGGGCGCAGGCCGTGATCCACGGTGGCCACCAGTACCCGCCGGCCGCGGGCCCAGTCGGCCAGCACATGCATCAGCGCGACCGAATCGCCGCCGCCCGAGACGGCGACCCCAAGCGCGGGCAGGTCGCCCGCCAGCCGGTCCAGCGCGGCGCGGATACGGGCGGCCGGGTCGGGCGCGGGGCGGTTCACGGCAGCGCGGTCACTGATGCTCGGTCAGGTCGGCGGCGGCCTCGGGGTCCAGATCGCCGAAGTCGGCGCCCTCGGGCAGGGCAGCGTTGGGGGCCACGCCCTCCAGCTGCGCGCTGGCGCAGTCCATCACGGTCATGCGCCGCTCGGCCTCGGCGGCAGGTTCGCTGCCTGGAAAGCGCGCGGGAATTTCGGCGAGATAGAGGCAGGAGGCCATCGGATCGCCATCGGCCGCGATCACCCGCGCGATGCCCAGAAGGCTTTCCGCCGCGCGCGGCCCGTCCGGCGCGGCGGCAAATCCCTCAAGCCAGGCCGAAGCCGCGGCCTTGGGGTCACCCGCGCTGTCCAGTGCTGCGCCGCGCAGGAACAGCGCCTCGGCGGTCAGCGGCCCACCGGCATGGGTTTCGGCAACCGCGCCGAACATCTCGGCCGCGGTGCGGAAGTCGCCATTCGCCAGGGCCTCGCTGGCGCGGTCGAAATCCGCCTGTTCTCCGGCCGTGGTCGCCGCCGCGCCCGAGGGCCGCGCCGGCCGCGCCGAGGGTTGCACGGGGGAAAGCTGTGGCACGGTGCCGCCGCCTTGGGCCAGCCCGCCCAGATCGGGCGTGATCAGCGCGCCCAGATCGCAGGTTTCGTCCATCTCGCACAGCCGGAATTCGATGTCGCCGATGCGGCGGGTGCCATCCTCGACGATCCGGCCGACCCTGTTCTGCAACTGCTCGATCCGGTCGGTCAGCTGCATCAGCCGCGCCTCCATCGCGTTCATCCGGTCGATCGCGCCGTCGCCCCCGGCCGCCTGAAACCCGGCCGCGCCCGAGGCCACCAACTCGCCACGCAGCGACTGCAATTCGTCGCGCAGGCTGTAAAGTTCGGCCTTCAGGTCGGCCAGCGTGGGTTCCTGCGCGGCGACGGGCAGGGCCAGGAATCCGGCCAGCAGCAGCGCCGCCAGACGACGTGCCATCACGATCCGGCCCCGCTGTCGCTGACCACGGTAACCACCCGCCGGTTCTGGGCATAGCAGGCCTCGTCCGAGCAGGTCTCGGCCGGGCGTTCCTTCCCGAAGCTGAGCGTGCGGATGCGGCCGGCCGCGACTCCCTGCGCAATCAGGTATTCCTGCACCGCACCGGCGCGGCGGGCGCCAAGAGCCAGATTGTATTCGCGGGTCCCTGTCTCTTCCGCATGGCCCTGCAGGACGGCCGAGAAGTTCTGGTGGCGGTTCAGCCATTCGGCCTGCCGCGCCAGGATGGCCCGCGCGTCCGCGCCCAGCGTGGCTTGTTCGGCGCCGAACAGCACCGTATCGCCGACCTGCGTGCTGAAATACTGCGCGGTCGCCTCGGCGCCCAGGGTGCCCCCCGCAAGATCGCCCTGATACAGCGCCCCGGCCCCGGTGTTGGCGTAGGGATCGACCACCTGCGGCGCGGTCGGCGCAGGCGGTTGGGCGCAGGCGGCCAGGGCCAGCAGGCAGGCGGCGGAAACGGGCTTCATCCAGGCAGTCATCGCGGCATCCTTCGGGCGATTCTCGCTTCGGGCGATCCTTACGGCATCAACGGTCCCCAAGAGGGGTCCGATGCGGCAAAGTCAAGGTCAAGGGGCCGCATGTTGCGGCCGGTGATATCGACGGAGTGCAGCTTGGGCTGACCATTTCCGCCCGGAGCGACGCGGGTGAACATCACCACGCGGCCATTGGGCGCCCAGGTCGGACCCTCGTCAAGGAAAGATTCGGTCAAGTTCTTCTCATCCGATCCGTCGACCCGCATCACCCCGATGTGAAAGCGTTCGCCAAGCTGCCTGGTATAGGCGATCAGGTCGCCCTTGGGCGACCAGGCCGGCGCGCCATAGCGTCCCTCGCCAAAGCTGATGCGCGCCGGCTCGCCACCGTCGAGGCCGACCACATACAGTTGGGGCGTGCCCGAGCGGTCGGATTCGAAGACAATGCGCTGGCCGTCCGGGCTGAAGCTGGGCGACGTCTCGATCGAGGGGCTGTCGGTCAGCGGCCGCTGCGCGCCGGTGGCCGAATCCATCAGCCAGATGTCGGTATCGCCGCCCTTTTCCAGCGAATAGGCAATCCAGCGGCCATCCGGCGAATAGCGCGGCGCAAAGGCCATGCTGTCGCCTCCCTGGGTCAGCGGCCGCGAGGTCACGCTGGCCACGTCCATCACCCGGATCTGCGGAAAGCCGCTGTCAAAGCTGGTATACAGCAGTGACTTGCCGTCCGGCGAGAAATAGGGCGCCAGCACCAGAGACGCGCTGTCGGTCATCCACAGGATGTTGGCGCCGTCGTAATCCATCACGCCGATCCGCTTGATCCGGGCGCTTTTGGGGCCGGTTTCCTGCACGAAGGCGACCCGGCTGTCGAAATAGGGGGTCTCGCCGGTCAGGCGGGCATAGATCTGGTCGGCGATCTTGTGCGCCGCGCGCCGCCAGTCCGCGGCGCGGGCGTCAAACTGCATCCCGTCGCCCTGAGGCTGCCCCGCGAACACGTCGAACAGCCGGAACTTGACGCTGATCTGCTCGCCCGCGCCGGTAACCTCGGCCGCCACCAGTGCCTGCGCGTTGATCGCGCGCCAGTCGTCATAGGCGACCGCGGCGTCGAAGCTGTCGGGCCGCGCGATCATCGCCTCGGACGGGATCTCGCGGAAGAGCCCGGTTCCGGTCAGATCGTCGGCCACGACCTGCCGGATGCGTCCGGCGATCTCGGCGTCCCCGTGGAAGGCGGGAATGGCAATCGACATCGGCTCGACCACCCCGTCGGTGATCTCGATGCGCAGCGGCGCATCCTGCGCCTGTGCGCGCGGCGCGGCCAGCGGCAGGGCGGTCAGGCCAAGGGCAAGGGCGATCGTCAGGTGGCGGAGCATGAGGTCCTCTCTAGCCGGAATGGCGGCAGGTCGAAAGCCGAAGCTGCGGGCGGTGCGGCGCTCATTCGAAGCCGATCCCGTCGGGGCGGAAATCGACGATGACCTGGCGCCACCGGCCATATTTCCCGGCAGGCAGCGGATAGCCGTCGCGACCGCACATGATGATCGCGCGGCGGGCGACCTCGAACGCGTTCTGGGCGGCCGCCTGCGATCCGCCGCGCTGGTCGACCAGTCGCAGGCTGGCCGGGTCGGGCCGGCCGTCGGGCGTCAGGCGGAACTCGATCGACACGTCCATCCGGGCAGCCTCCAGCGACAGCGCGCCGATGTTCCAGCAGTCCCGGATCGCCATGCGGAAGCCCTCGCGCTCGGCCAGCGACAGGGGCTGGCCCAGCGGTGCCTCGCCGTTCGCCTGCGGGTCTGCCGCGCTGCTCTGGTCGGCATCGGGCAAAGGCACGGGGGTGATCGGGCTGGGCGCCAGTTGCAGCGGGTCGGGCGCCGGCTGCGGCTCGGCACTTGCCGCCTCGCCCTCGCTCAGCGCCCCCGCAAGGGCGGCGGCCAGCGGATCCTGCGCCGCCGATGCGCCGTCGCCGCCCTCGATGCGCTGGCGGCTATCGCCGCCCGTCGCGGCGCTGGCGGCGGGCGACGCGCCACCAGCCTGTTCCTGCTGCGCCTCGCGCAGGGCGTCCTCGAGGGCCTGGCGGTCGGCCGCCGCGGCTTCCTCGGCCCGGCGCTGCGCCTCGGCCTCCGCGGCGGCGCGCTCGGCCGCCTGCCGCTGCTGTTCGGCGCGTTCGGCCTCGACCCGCTCGGCCTCGACCCGCTCGGCCTCCATGCGTTCCGCCTCGAGACGCTCGGCTTGGGCACGCGCCGCCTCCGCACGCTCGGCTTCGGCACGGTCTGCCTCTTCGGCGCGGCGCCGGTCCTCGGCCACCCGCTCGGCGGCGGCACGGCGTTCATCCTCGGCTGCGGCTGCGGCTGCCGCCTCGGCGGCGCGGCGTTGCTCTGCCTCGGCGGCTTCGGCCTGACGCTGTTCCTGCTGTCGCCGCGCGGCTGCCTCGGCCTCGGAGCGGGCGGCAGCAGCCTGTGCCTCGGCGGCTGCCGCGGCCTCGGCCTGTGCAGCCTCTGCCGCCGCGCGCGCAGCCTGTTCCGCGGCCTCGCGCTCGGCCTGTTGCGCGGCCTGTCGTGCCGCCAGCCGCGCGGCGCGGGCCGCCACCAGCCCCTCGGGGCGTTCGACCGGCCTGGCCGCGCGTTGCAGAGCTAGGGCCGAGGCCGGAGCGACCGGCTGGGCGGACTGGTCCTGCACCGGGGCCGCCGGCACGTCCGGGCGGGCGGGCACCGAGGGCGCCGCCGTCGCGGCCGGGGCGGCCGGCTCGGCCTCGACCGGCTGGGGTGCGGCGGGGGCGTCTGGCAGGGCGCTGGCCACGCTGACCGGCTCTTGCGGCGCGAAATCGCTGAGATCGGGCTGCGGTTCGGCCTCGGCCGGGGCGGCCAGCTCTTGTGCGGGGTCGGCGGCATCCGGGGCGCTGGCCGCGGCGGGGGCAGCGCCCGCCGCCTCGCCCGTGGCCGGTTCGCGCAGGTCGGGCAGGCTGGTCGCCTCGCCGCCGACCGGGCCGGCGCCGCGCGAGGCAGCGGCATAGGCCTCGAATTCGGCGCCGCTCATCGTGGCGACCTCGGTCATCCGCACGGGGGTCGAGGGCTGGGGGCGAAACAGCACGCCGCCCAACAGCGCCCAGAGGATCAGCGCCAGATGCGCCACCCCCGAGACCCAGTAGCCGATGCGCCCTTCGCGGCCCTGCATGGATCAGCCATCCATGCGCGGTCCACCGGTATCGGTGACCAGCACGATATTGGTGTATCCGGCGGCGTTCAGCGCCCCCATCACCTGAACCACGCGCGCATAGGGAATGGTGCCGTCGGCGCGCAGGAAGATGCGGTCGGTCTGGCGTTCCTGCAGCACGGCGCGCAGCCTGCCCACCACCTCGTCATCGCCGACCGGCTCGTTCATCAGTTGCACGCTGCCCTCGGCCGGGATCGAGATCACCAGCGGCTCCTCGGGCTCGCTGGGGACCGCCGTCGCGGCGGTGCGCGGCAGGTTCAGCGGTACGCCGGCGGTCATCAGCGGCGCCGCGACCATGAAGATCACCAGCAACACCAGCATCACATCGACGAAGGGCGTGACGTTGATCTCGGACATGGGCGCGTTGCGCCGGCGCCCGCGCCCCTTGCGACTGACGCGCTTGACGACATCCGCCATCGGCCTCAGGCCTCGCCGTCAAGCTGGCGCGACAGCAGGGTCGAGAATTCGTCCGCGAAGGCCTCCCAGTTGCCGACCACGCGCTCGGCGTCGCCCGACAGCTTGTTGTAGAACACCACCGCCGGGATCGCCGCAAGAAGCCCGAGGGCGGTGGCCAGGAGCGCCTCGGCGATGCCCGGCGCGACCACGGCGAGGCTGGTGTTCTGCGACATCGCGATGCCCTCGAAGGCGGTCTTGATGCCCCAGACCGTTCCAAACAGCCCGATGAAGGGCGCGGTCGAGCCGACCGTGGCGAGGAAGGACAGGCCGCGGAACAGCCGCGTCTCCTCGCGCTGGATGGCGACGTTCATCGCCCGGTCGATGCGCTGCGTTCCGCCGGGGATCAGCCCGCCATCGTCGCGGTGGCTGCGCCGCCACTCGGTCATCCCGGCCGCAAAGATGCGTTCGGATGCCCCCGAGGGCCGGTCGCCGAGCCGGTCGTAGAGATCGTCCAGCGGTTCGCCGGACCAGAACGAGCCGTCAAACCGCGCCGCCTCGCGCCGGGCGGCCGCAAAGGTCAGGATTTTCTGGACGATGATCGCCCAGCCCCAGAACGAGGCGATCACCAGCAGGATCATCACGATCTTGACGGTCAGCGAGGCGCGGGCGAACAGCGCCACCAGCGAGAAATCGAGGGCCTGGGCGGCCTGAATGGGGTCCATGGTCACTGCCTCATCGTCACGGGCCGTTTCGCGGGCCTTCTAGCCCTTAACTAGCAGGGGTTTCATCCCCCGCCGCAACACAATGCCGTCACATATCCGCGCGCGGCCGGTCCGTCGAGCCTGTCTCCCGCCCGCCGGGGGGCGCGCGGTGCAGCGCAGCCGCCAGATCCGGGGGCAGGCGGGTCGGCCGGCCCTGCGCGTCGAGGCAGGCGATGGTCACCCGCGCGGCGAACAGCGTCTCGGTCCCGCGCAGCACCGACTGGGACAGGATGACCCGCGCCGGGCGTGCCTCGGCCAGGTCGGTCGTCACCGTCAGCAGGTCGTCGAAGCGCGCCGGGCGCAGATAGTCGGCCTCGACGCGGCGCACGGCGAAGACCTGCCCGCCCTCGGCCTTCATCGCCGCCTGATCGACGCCCAGATCGCGCAGCCATTCCGAGCGGGCGCGCTCGATGAATTTCAGATAGTTCGCGTAGTAGACGATGCCGGCAAGGTCGGTATCCTCGTAATAGACGCGCAACGCGAAGCGGTGGGGCATGGCGGGCCTTCTAGCCGTGTTCGGGGGCATTTGCGCCGAAGGATGCCGGAGCGGCGGGCTGCGCCGCAAGCCGGGCGGCCAGGCGCAGCGCATGGGCGGGATCGGTCGCGGCGGCGGGCAGCACCGGATCATAGGCGGCGCGGATCAGGCCGGCCAGCGCCGCCGAGGGCGTCACCTCGCGCGCAAAGCTCAGCGCGCTGCGCATCATCAGTGCCTCGGCCAGTTGCGCCGGATGCGCCGTGGCCAGGGCGCCACCAAGACGCACGAAGATCATGCAGGCGCGGATTGCGCTGTCTGGGTCAAAGCGGAACAGCCTGTAGTGGTCGGCGCGGCCTGCCGCCAGCCGCCCCGCCAGGCCGCGCTGGCCGGTCAGGCGGTCCAGATCGGGGATGTCGGCCAATTCGGACCAGTCGCGCATGAAGAACAGCATCAGGTTGCTGCCCATCTCGGGGTCGGTCCCGGCCAGCGGATGCCCGGCATGGGCGAAGCCCGCCCGGATCGCGGCGCGGAAGATGTCCAGGCTTTCCTCGGCAAGACCAAACACCACCGGTGCCACCGGCCGGCCCCAGCGGGCGCACAGGAAGCTGCCATCCTCGCGGGTGAACAGCGCGGCGATCTGATCGGCGGTCACGGCCGGGATCCATCCTCGAAATGCGGGCGGCCCGTGCCATGTCCGGCCCGGGCCGCCCTCGCGTCCCGCCCGCTGGCCGGGACGCGGCAGCCCTGCGGGTCAGTCGACGATCTTCGCCTCGGTGGCGGCGCGGAGCTCGTCCTCGGTGACGCCATCGGCGGTCTCGACGATCTTCAGCCCGCCCGGCACCACGTCCAGAACGCCCAGATTGGTGATGATCCGGTCCACCACGCCGCGCCCGGTCAGCGGCAGGGTGCATTCGCGCAGGACCTTCGATTCACCGGCCTTGTTGGTGTGGTCCATGACCACGATCACCCGGCCGACGCCGGCCACCAGGTCCATCGCGCCGCCCATGCCCTTGACCAGCTTGCCGGGGATCATCCAGTTCGCCAGATCGCCGTTCTCGGCCACTTCCATCGCGCCCAGGATCGCCGCAGCGATCTTGCCGCCGCGGATCATCCCAAAGCTGGTGGCGCTGTCGAAATACGAGGTCCGTGCCAACTCGGTGATGGTCTGCTTGCCGGCATTGATCAGGTCGGGATCCTCCTCGCCCTCGAAGGGGAAGGGGCCCATGCCCAGCATGCCGTTTTCGGATTGCAGGGTGATGTCCTTGTCGCCGACATAGTTCGCCACCAGAGTGGGGATGCCGATGCCCAGATTGACATACATCCCGTCTTCCAGTTCCTCGGCCGCGCGGGCGGCCATCTGATTGCGGTCCCAGGGCATCACGCGGTCTCCTTCTTGCGGGTGGTGCGCTGCTCGATGCGCTTCTCGTGCTGGCCCTGGATGATCCGGTGCACATAGATGCCGGGCAGGTGGATGTGGTCGGGGTCAAGGCTGCCGCGCGGGACGATCTCCTCGACCTCGACGACGCAGACCTTGCCGCACATCGCGGCGGGCGGGTTGAAGTTGCGCGCGGTCTTGCGGAACACCAGGTTGCCGGTGTCGTCGGCCTTCCATGCCTTCACGATCGACAGGTCGGCGACGATGCCGCGTTCGAGGATATAGTCCTGGCCATCGAAATTCTTGACGTCCTTGCCCTCGGCGATCACCGTTCCGACGCCGGTCTTGGTGAAGAAGCCGGGAATGCCGCAGCCGCCGGCGCGCATCCGTTCGGCCAGCGTGCCCTGCGGGTTGAACTCCAGTTCCAACTCACCCGACAGGTACTGGCGCATGAATTCGGCGTTCTCGCCGACATAGGACGAGATCATCTTGCGGATCTGGCGGGTGTCCAGCAGCTTGCCGAGGCCGAAGCCGTCCACGCCGCAATTGTTGCTGGCGATGGTCAGGTCCTTCACGCCCGACTTCACCAGCGCGTCGATCAACAATTCGGGGATCCCGCACAGGCCGAAGCCGCCGGCGGCGATGAACATCCCGTCCTTCAGAAGGCCGTCAAGGGCCTCGTCCGCATTGTCAAAGACCTTCTTCATCGGTCCCCCCTGCTGATGATAACGTCCGGGCAAGTCATGGCCCGCAGGGCAACCCGTGTCAATCGCGCCACACCCTGTTAGCGCCATGACTTGACATGCGGCCGCCGCTGCGCGCGTCACGCGCGCATGAACCGCATCCATGCCGCCCTTCGTGCCGATTGCCGCCCGCCGCCATGGCGGCGGCGGCATTCTGTGGACCGCGCAGGACCCGGCGGTCGAGGACAGGCAGAACCCCTTCCCGCGCAAGCCCAGGCAGATGCTGCGATTTCCCCTGAATTCGGCGGCATCATCATCGGCTTCGGCGCCTTCTGGCCGCTGATCGCCCGCGCCCTGCGCCTCTGCATCGGCGATCCGGCGGTGTCTGGCAGCGATCTGCCGCCGAGCGATCTGCGCAGCACCGCGTGCTGCCCCTTGGTCATCCTCGCGGTGCCGCTGGCGCAGGTCGGGGCGGCCTTGCGGGGCATCGCGCCGCATCTTGCGCTCGGCGCGCCGGTCGTCACGCGGCATCGGTCAAGATCGCCCCGGCGGCGCTGATGCGGCAGGTGCTGCCTGCGCGTGCTGACGACGACGCCCGACCAGCATGATCGCGACATGGCCGTGGTGCAGGGGCTGACCCATCTGGTCGCGCGGGCGCTGGCCGCGGTCGGCCCGTTGGCCGACCGGCTGACGATCGCCAGCTTTCGCGCGCTGGCCAAGGCCGCGCCGATCGGCGGCGGCGCGGGGCCCGCCTAGTCGGCCTCCTAGCCGGGTGCCTTGCCGGTCGCCTTCGCCGTCGATCGGGCAGCCGCCTTGCCCGCGGCTGCCTTCTTCGCCGCCGGCTTCTTCCCGCCCGCTTTCCCGGCAGCGGGCTTTTTGGCCGCGGCAGATTTCGCCGCAGGCTTGCGCGCGGCCTTGGCCGGCGATTTTGCCGCTTTTGCCGCAATCAGTTCCAGCGCCTGATCCAGCGTGAGATCCTCGGGCGTGACATCGCGCGGCAGCGTCGCATTGACCTTTTGCCATTTGACATAAGGGCCATAGCGGCCGTTCATGACCTGGATTCCGCCCCCGTCGGGATGCTCGCCCAGGTCCTTCAGCGGTGCGGCTGCGGTGGCCCGTCCGCGGCTCTGCTTGGCGGCCAGAACCTCGACCGCGCGGTTCATGCCGATGGTGAACACCTCGTCGGCATCCGGCAGGTTGGCGTATTTCGCGCCATGTTTGACATAGGGACCATAGCGGCCGATCCCCGCCTCGATCAGTTCGCCATCCTCGGGATGCGGCCCGACCGGGCGCGGCAGCGACAGCAGCTGCACCGCGCGGTCCAGATCCAGCGCGGCCGGGTCCCAGCCCTTCGGGATCGAGGCGCGCGGCGGCTTCGGGGTCTCTTCGCTGGCCTCGCCGCGCTGGACATAGGGGCCGAAACGCCCGGTCTTCAGGCTGATCTGGTCGCCCGCGTCGATGCCGAGGATGCGGTCGCCCACCGGCTCGTCGCCATCCGGCGCCGAGAGCGGGCGGGTATAGCGGCATTCGGGATAGTTCGTGCAGCCGATGAAGGCCCCGCCCGAGCGCGCCGTCTTGAGATTCAGCCTTCCGGCACCGCAGACCGGGCACAGCCGCGGATCGCCGCCATCCGCCCGCGGCGGATAGAGATGCGGTGCCAGCGCGTCATCGATCGCCTCCAGCACCTCGGTGATGCGGAGTTCGGACGTGCCTTCCAACGCCTTTGAAAAATCTTTCCAGAAACGGCCCAGAACCTCGCGCCACATCAGGTCGCCAGCGCTGATCTCGTCCAGTTCGTTTTCCAGATCGGCGGTGAAGTCATAGCTGACGTAGCGCGGGAAGTATTTCAGCAGGAAGATGGTCACCAGCCGCCCCTTGTCCTCGGGGATCAGCCGGTTCTTGTCCTTGCGGACATAGTCGCGGTCCTGGATCGTGGTGACGATGCTGGCATAGGTCGAGGGGCGGCCGATGCCCAGTTCTTCCATGCGCTTGACCAGGGTCGCCTCGGTATAGCGGGGCGGGGGCTGGGTGAAATGCTGACGCGCGGCCGTCGATGCGGCGTCGTTCACCAGCAATCCCGGCGCAGCGCGCTGACCGGCCGGCGCGGCCGGTGCGTCATCGCCCTTCTCGGCGGCCTTCGCGAACTCCGTCTCGAAGGCAGTGGCGACCAGCCGAGCCGCCTCGCCCTCGGCGATCGCGGGCAGGCGGGCGCCATCCTCGCCCTCCTCGTCGTCGCGGCCCTGATCGTAGACGCGCAGGAAGCCGTCGAACAGCATCACCTGGCCGGTTGCCCGCAGGCCGACCTGACGGTCCGGGCTTTCGATCTCGACCGTGGTGCGCTCCATCCGGGCGGCTTCCATCTGGCTGGCGATCGTCCGCTTCCAGATCAGGTCGTACAGCTTGCGCTGGTCATCCGCCGCGACCTTCAGCCTGTCGGGCGACAGCATCATGTCGGTCGGCCGGATGCATTCATGCGCCTCTTGCGCGTTCTTGGCCTTGTTCCTGTACATGCGGGGCGATTTCGGCAGGTACTCCTCGCCGAAGCGGGCGCGGATCGCATCGCGCGCGGCCATCACCGCCTCGGGCGCCATGTCGATGCCGTCGGTCCGCATGTAGGTGATCAGCCCGGCCTCATACAGCCGTTGCGCCGCGGACATGCAGGCCTTGGCGCCCATCCCCATCTTGCGGCTGGCCTCCTGCTGCAGGGTCGAGGTCATGAAGGGCGGCCAGGGGTTGCGGCTGGCCGGCTTGGCGGTGACGCTGGCCACCGTCAGGTCGCGGCTTGCCACCGCACTGACGGCCATCGCGGCGGCGTCAGCATCGGCCAGATCGAAACGGTCCAGCTTCCTGCCGGCCAGCGAGACCAGCTGCGCGTCGTATTCCTGCCCGCCCGGCGTCGCCAGGCGCGCGTGGACCGACCAGTATTCGCGCGCCCGGAACGCCTCGATCTCCATCTCGCGATCGACGATCAGTCGCAGGCAGACGGATTGCACCCGGCCAGCCGATTTCGCGCCCGGAAGCTTGCGCCACAGCACCGGCGACAGGTTGAATCCCACCAGATAGTCCAGCGCACGGCGGGCCAGATAGGCGTCGACCAGCGGCTGGTCGATCTGGCGCGGCTGCTTCATCGCATCGGTCACGGCGGCCTTGGTGATGGCGTTGAAGGTGACGCGGTGCACCGCGCTGCCCTTCTTCAGCGCCGGTTGCAGCGCCTCCAGCAGATGCCAGCTGATCGCCTCGCCCTCGCGGTCGGGGTCGGTGGCCAGGATCAGGTTCTGGTCGTCCTTCAGCGCATCCTTGATCGCCTTCAGATGCTTGCGGCTGTCGGCTGCGACCTCCCACTTCATGTCGAAATCCTGGTCGGGATCGACGCTGCCATCCTTCGGGGGCAGGTCCCGCACATGGCCGAAACTGGCCAGCACGCGATAGTCGCCGCCAAGATATTTCTCGATGGTCTTGGCCTTGGCCGGGGACTCGACGACGACGACAGGCATGTGCACCTCGGGGGACCGTTCAATGGGGCGGCAACATGGGTGCGGGGCGGGGCACTGTCAACGGCCCCTGAATCCCCGTCGCCAAGGGCCGGTGCCAGCGGCGGCGCCCGAAAGCGCCGCGCCGGCCGCCCGCATGGGGCGCGCCGGCGCGGCCTGGGTGGTCAGCGGGGCAGGCCCGGTCGCTGCCTATCCCAGCGCCAGCCGGCCGCCTGCCAGGCGGGTCAGCCGGCCCTGAAGCTCCAGCGACAGGATGGCGGCGCAGGCGCTTGCCGCCGGCACGCCAAGGTCGCGGATCAGGTCGTTCTCGTCGGTGGGGCTGGGCGTCAGGCGCGACAGGATGCGCGCCTCGAGCTGCACCGGCCCGCCCGCGTCGCGCAAGGCGGCAGGTGCCGCGCTTGCGGTCGGGCGTGCCGCGCGCCCGGCGGCGGGTTCGGCGCCTGCAGCGGCCTCGGCTTCGCGGTCGTCGTTGCGATCCAGCGCCTCGACCACATCGGCAGAGCTGCGCACCAGCAGGGCACCGTCGCGGATCAGCAGGTTGCAGCCCGCCGCCCGCGCATCCATCGGATGCCCCGGCACCGCCATCACGTCGCGCCCCTGGTCCAGCGCGCTTTTCGCGGTGATCAGCGTGCCCGAGCGGTGCGCGGCCTCGATAACCACGACGGCGCGCGACAGGCCCGAGATGATGCGATTGCGGGTCGGAAAATGCCGCGCCGCAGGTTCGGTGCCGGGCGGCTGCTCCGAGACAAGCGCCCCCTGTTCGGCGATCTGCGCGGCGAGGATCACGTTTTCGGCAGGGTAAATCACATCGACGCCGCCGGCCATCACCGCCACCGTCCCGGTGGGCAGGGCAGCGTTGTGGGCGGCGGTATCGATGCCGCGCGCCAGCCCGGCGATGACCGTGCAGCCGGCCTCGCCCAGACCCGCCGACATGCCCCGCGCCATCCGCAGCCCCAGCGAAGATGCGTTGCGCGCGCCGATCACCGCGACCGGCTGGCGGGTCAGCCAGGCGGGATCGCCGCGCAGCCACAGCACCGGCGGCGCGCCGTCGATCTCGCGCAGCGAGGCGGGGTAGTCGGGCGAATCGCAGCGGATCAGCCGCGCACCGGCCTTGCGGCCCGCCGCAAGTTCGGCCGCCGCGACGCCTTCGGGGCAGACCTCGTAATCGGCGATGCCGGCCGCCGCCGCGATGTCGGGCAGCGCGTCCAGCGCCGCGGCGACGCTGCCATGTTCCTCGACCAGGCGGTGGAAGGTCGCAGGACCGACCCGCCTGGACCGGATGAGACGCAGAAAGCCAAGGTCGTCATCCTTGGCGGTGGGGAGGGTGTTGGTGGTGCCGAAGGGAAGGTAACCGGTGTCCATGGCGTGTCTCCGTCTCATCCGGACTCCGGCATAGCGCAACAGTGGTTAACGCTTGGTTAGCGGGGGCGAAGATTTCACGCCGCCGAGCCGCCGACCGTCAGCCCTCCGATCAGCAGCGTGGGCTGGCCCACGCCGACCGGGACCCATTGGCCCTGCTTGCCGCAATTGCCGATGCCGGGGTCCAGCGCCATGTCGTTGCCCACGGCCCGCACCTGCCGCAGCGCGGTCGCCCCGTCGCCGATCAGCGTGGCGCCGCGGATCGGATCGCCCACCACGCCGTTGCGGACCCGGTATGCCTCGGTACAGGAGAACACGAACTTGCCGTTGGTGATGTCGACCTGGCCGCCGCCGAAGCCCACCGCATAGATGCCGTCGGCCAGGTCCGCGAGGATCGCGGCCGGGTCTGCCTCGCCGCCGGGCATGTAGGTATTGGTCATCCGCGGCATCGGCGCATGGGCAAAGCTTTCGCGCCGGCCGTTGCCGGTGGGCGCCACGCCCATCAGCCGCGCATTCTGGCGATCCTGCATGTAGCCCACGAGGATGCCGTCCTCGATCAGCACGTTGCGGGCCGGGGGGGTGCCCTCGTCGTCCACGCTGATGCTGCCGCGCCGGTCGGGGATGGTGCCGTCGTCGATCACCGTGACGCCCGGCGCCGCGACGCGCTGTCCCATCAGCCCGGCGAAGGCCGAGGCCTTCTTGCGGTTGAAATCGCCCTCGAGCCCGTGGCCGACCGCCTCGTGCAGCAGGATGCCCGGCCAGCCCGGCCCAAGGACCACATCCATCACCCCCGCCGGCGCCGGGACCGAGCGCAGGTTGACCAGCGCGATCCGCAGCGCCTCGTCGACCGCCGCCTGCCAGTGCGCGGGCTGCATCAGCCCGGCCAGCGAGACCCGCCCGCCGCCGCCATGGCCACCGCTCTCGCGGCGGTCGTTGTTCTCGACGATGACCGCGACATTCAGTCGCGCCATGGGCCGGATATCGGTGACCAGGCCGCCCTCGGGGCGCAGGATCGCGACCTCCTGCAGCGACGAGGCGATCGAGGCCGTCACCTGCACCACCCGCGGGTCGCGGCTTCGGGCGTAGTCGTCGATCTCGCGCAGAAGGGCGATGCGCCGGGCCACCGGGATGCCCTCGGCGGGGTCGGCGTCGGCATAGAGCGGGTGCCGGATCAGCGTCGCGGGCGGTGCCATGCTGCCGCCTCCATCGCCCACGGCAAGGCGCGCGGTGCGGGCGGCGCGGCGCAGCGATTCAGCCGTGATTTCCGTGGAATGCGCGTATCCCGTCACCTCGCCGCGCACCGCGCGCAGGCCAAAGCCCTGTTCGGCCGTATAGCCCGAACTGCGCAGCCGCCGGTCGTCGAAGACCAGCGTCTCTGACACCGAGCGTTCCAGGAACAGCTCGCCATCATCGGCGCCGGCCACCGCCTCGCGCAGGATCGCAAGCGCCTGGTCGCGATCCAGAAAATGATCGAAGGGCGCAAAGCGGTCGCGGCTCATCGGGCAGTCTCCTTGCTGGCGGGCTGGGGATGTCGCGCGGCGCGGCGGTCTGCCCGAAAAACGCGCTTCCGTCCCAGGTATCCCTTGCCCGAGAGCACGAGATATGGTCTTAGAACGGACCATGTAAAAGGGAAAGGGGCAGCCTTGCGGCGGCCCTTGCGGCCGTTTCGGCCGGGCCAACGGAACGGGATGGAATGATGGCAAAAGCGATGATTCGCCACGCAGCCGGAACAGCGGCGCTGCTTGCGACCGGGGGAATGCTGGCCGGCGCGGCCTGGGCGCAGGACGTGCTGGGCGACCTGCCCACGATCGGCAAGCCCGTCGCGAAGGGCACGGGCTTCCAGCCCGCCGTGACCGAGATCGCCCGCGACCAGCAATGGCTGGATCACTTCGTGCTCATCATCATCGCCGTCATCACGGTCTTCGTCTGCGCCCTTCTGCTGATCGTGATCTTCCGTTTCAACAGCCGTGCGAACCCGGTTCCGGCCAAGTTCACCCACAACACCCCGATCGAGATCGCCTGGACGCTGATTCCGGTGCTGATCCTCGTGGTGATCGGCGCCTTCTCGCTGCCCGCCCTGTTCCGCAGCCAGGAAATGCCCGAGGACCCCGATGTCGTCATCAAGGCGATCGGCAACCAGTGGTACTGGTCCTACGAATATCCCGACAATGATCTGGGCTTCGATTCGCTGATGCTGGCGAAGGAAGAACTGGCCGATGCGGGCTACGCCGAGGATGAATACCTGCTGGCCACCGACACGGCCGTGGTCGTGCCCGTCGGCAAGACCGTGCTGCTGCAGGTGACCGCCAACGACGTGATCCACAGCTGGACCATTCCGGCCTTCGCCATCAAGCAGGACGCGGTTCCCGGCCGGATCGCGCAGGCCTGGTTCAACGTCGAGCGGGAGGGCGTCTATTTCGGCCAGTGCAGCGAACTGTGCGGCATCAACCACGCCTACATGCCGATCGTCGTGAAGGCCGTCAGCCCCGAGGTCTATGCCCGCTGGGTGACCGAACAGGGCGGCACCCTGTCCGAGGACCAGCTGGCCCGCCTCGGCGTCGAGGGCGCGGCCGTCGAACTGGCCCAGGCAGAGTGACCGGCCCGGGACACAGGGCCGTGGGCAGGACCGCGCGATGACCGAGATTCACGCATACGAAGGTGCCCCCGAGGCCGAGTTCCGCGACTATGTCGCGTTGCTGAAGCCGCGGGTGATGTCGCTGGTGGTGTTCACGGCCTTTGTCGGGCTGTGGGTCGCGCCCGGCGACATGCATCCCTTCGTGGCCTTCTGTGCGGTGCTGTTCATCGCGCTGGGCGGCGGGGCCTCGGGCGCGCTGAACATGTGGTATGATGCCGACATCGACGCGGTGATGCGCCGCACCCGCAGCCGGCCGGTTCCCTCGGGCCGGGTGACGGGCGGCGAGGCCCTGGGCCTTGGCCTCGTGTTGTCGGGCCTGTCGGTGATGATGCTGGGTCTTGCGGCAAACTGGTTCGCGGCCGGCCTCCTGGCCTTCACGATCTTCTTCTACGCGGTGATCTACACGATCTGGCTGAAACGCTGGACACCCCAGAACATCGTCATCGGCGGTGCGGCGGGCGCGTTTCCCCCGATCATCGGCTGGGCCTGCGCCACCGGAGGCGTGGGGATCGAGCCGCTGCTGATGTTCGCGCTGATCTTCTTCTGGACGCCGCCGCATTTCTGGGCGCTGGCGCTGTTCATGAAAGAGGATTACCACAACGCCGGCGTGCCGATGCTGACCGTGACGCATGGCCGCCCCGCCACCCGGCGCCACATCTTCGCCTATACGCTGGTCCTGGCGCCCTTCGCGATCTGGCTGGGCCTGACCTCGGTCGGTGGGCCGATCTACCTGGCGGTGGCGATCGTGGCGAACATCCTGTTCATCCATGGCGGCTGGCGCATCCTGCGGCGCGACGAGCAGGCGGCGGTCGCCGATGGCTACCGGGTCGAGAAGCAGGTGTTCCGGCTGTCGCTGTATTACCTGTTCGTTCATTTCCTTGCCCTGCTGGTGCAGGGCTGGGCGGGGGCTTGGTGATGCCGATGCAGGCCGAACACGAGCTTCATGGCCGCCGCCGCTCGCGCAATGTCGGGCTGGGGCTGGTGCTTGTGGCCTTCGCGGCGCTGGTCTTCGGACTGACCGTGGTGAAGGTGCGCCAGGGCGACATGATGGAGGCCTTTGACCATCAGCCGCGTGTCTCGGCCCTGCCGAAGGAGGCCCTGGCCCCTGCTGGCTCGGCCGCCGGTGTGACCCCGGCGCCGGAGGCGTCGGAATGACCCGCGAGACCCGCACCGTCGCGGCCCTTGTCGGGGTCGTGGTCACGATGGGCGCGCTGGCCTGGGCGGCGGTGCCGTTCTACAACTGGTTCTGCCGGGTGACCGGCTTCGGCGGCACCACGCAGGTGGCGGACTCGGCGTCCGAGGTGGTGCTGGACGAGGTGGTCCGGGTGCGTTTCGACGCCAATGTCGAGCCCGGCCTCGACTGGACCTTCCGGCCGATGCAGACGCGGATGGATCTGAAGATCGGCGAGAACGGCCTGGCCTTTTATGAGGCGATCAACAACAGCGACGAGCCGATCACCGGCACGGCGAGCTACAACGTCGCCCCCGAGGTGTCGGGCTATTACTTCGACAAGATCCAGTGCTTCTGCTTCAACGAGCAGACGCTGCAGCCCGGCGAACGCGTCGAGATGCCGGTCAGCTTCTATGTCGATCCAGAACTGGTGAACGACCGCGACGCAGGCTGGGTCAGGGACATCACGCTGTCCTACACCTTTCACCGGACCGAGCCGAAGCAGGCGGCGCTTGACGCCGCGCCGGCCGATAACGTCAACTGATCAAGGAAGCCGACGGGGACCCGCACATGGCGCACGCAAAGAACCACGACTACCACATCCTGCCGCCCTCGATCTGGCCCTTCATCGGTGCGATTTCGGCCTTCATCATGCTGTTCGGCGCGGTGATGTGGATGCAGGACAGCGGCCCCTGGATGTTCCTGATCGGCTTCGTCGGCGTGCTGTACGTCATGTACAGCTGGTGGGCCGACGTGATCCGCGAGGGCGAGACCGGCGACCACACCCCGGTCGTGCGGCTGGGCCTGCAATACGGCTTCATCCTGTTCATCATCTCCGAGGTGATGTTCTTCGTCGCCTGGTTCTGGAACTGGTTCAAGAACGTCCTTTATCCGATGGGTCCGGAAAGCCCGATCAAGGACGGCGTCTGGCCGCCCGAGGGCATCGTGACCTTCGATCCCTGGCACCTGCCGCTGATCAACACGCTGATCCTGCTGCTGTCGGGCGTCGCCGTCACCTGGGCCCACCACGCCTTCGTCCATGAGGGCGACCGCAAGACGGCGATCAACGGCCTGATCGTCGCGATCGTGCTGGGCGTCGCCTTCTCGGCCCTGCAGGCCTATGAATACAGCCACGCGGCTTTCGGCCTCGCCGATACTGCCTATGCCAGCGCCTTCTATCTGGCGACCGGGTTCCACGGGCTGCACGTCATCATCGGCACCATCTTCCTCGCGGTCTGCCTGTTCCGCTTCAAGAGCGGCCAGATGACCCAGACCCAGCATGTCGGCTTCGAGGCCGCGGCCTGGTACTGGCACTTCGTCGACGTGGTCTGGCTGTTCCTGTTCGGCGCCGTCTATATCTGGGGCAGCTGACCGCGCCCCATCTGCCTGTGACGCGCGGGGCCCGTTCCCCGCGCGTTTTCGTTTTGCCCGCTTGCACAGACCAGGTTCCCGCACCATGCGCCGCTATCTGTTTCCCGCGATCCTCGGTATTGTCGGATGCGCCATCCTCATCAGCCTCGGGCTGTGGCAATTGCGGCGGCTGGACTGGAAAGAGGCGATGCTGGACCAGATCCGCGCGCGGATCGAGGCGCCCGCGGTCGCGCTGCCCGATCGCGTCGATCCGTCGATGAAATACATGCCGGTGACCGTCACCGGCACCACCTCGGGCGCCGAGATCGACGTGCTGTCGGGCAGCAAGGAACAGGGCGGCGGCTATCAGGTCGTGTCGCGCTTCGTCACCGATGACGGCCGCGCGATCCTGCTGGACCGCGGTTTCGTCCCGCAGGAGCTGCGCCGCGCCGAACGGGGCCCGACCCGGCTGCGGGTGCGCGGCAACCTGCACTGGCCCGACGAGGCCGGCAGCGCCACCCCCGCGCCCAATCTTGACGAGAACATCTGGTTCGCCCGCGACGTGCCGGCGATGGCCGCACAGCTGGATACCGAGCCCGTCCTGGTGGTCGCAAGCTTCGTCGAGGGCGACGCGCAGGGCGTTCAGCCGGTCCCCGTCGCCATCGAGGGGATCCCCAACAATCACCTCTCCTACGCCGTGCAGTGGTTCCTGATCGCCGCCACATGGGCAGGGATGACAGTGGCGCTGATCTGGCGTATCAGGCAGCGGAAATACTGAAGGAACGGCGATGCGCTACGTCTCGACGCGGGGAGAGGCCCCGGTTCTCGACTTCGAACAGGCGATGCTGTCGGGGCTGGCGCGGGATGGCGGGCTGTACCTGCCGCAGACGGTTCCGGCGCTGTCCGGCCTTGGCGACCTGGACGGGCTGCCCTACGAGGAGGTCGCCTTGCGGGTGATCCGCCCTTTCACCGGCGACAGCTTCTCTGACGACGAACTGCGCGGGGCGATCGACCGCGCCTATGCCCGCATCGCCCATGCCGCCCGCGCGCCGCTGGTGCAGCTTGCCCCCGGCCATCACCTGCTGGAGCTGTTCCACGGGCCCACGCTGGCCTTCAAGGACTTCGCGATGCAACTGATCGCCCAGCTGTTCCGGATCGCGCTTGCGCGGTCGGGGCAGCGGATCACGATCGTCGGCGCGACCTCGGGCGATACCGGCAGCGCCGCGATCGAGGCGTTCCGCGGCATCGACAATGTGGACGTGTTCATCATGTTCCCGCATGGCCGCGTCAGCGAGGTGCAGCGCCGCCAGATGACGACGCCCGACGCGCCGAACATCCATGCGCTGGCCGTCAGTGGCCATTTCGACGATTGCCAGGCGCGGCTGAAGGACCTGTTCAACGACCATGCCTTCCGCGACCGGGTGGGTCTGGCCGGCGTCAACAGCATCAACTGGGCGCGGGTCGTGGCCCAGGTGGTCTATTACGTCACCGCCGCCGCCAGCCTGGGGATGCGGCAGACGGATTTCTGCGTGCCGACCGGCAATTTCGGCGACATCTTCGCGGGCAGCATCGCCCGGGCGATGGGCGTGCCGATCCGCCGCCTGATCGTGGCGACGAACCAGAACGACATCCTGCACCGCGCGCTGACGACCGGCGACTACCGGACGGGCGAGGTGCATCCCTCGATCAGCCCCTCGATGGACATCCAGGTCAGCTCGAATTTCGAACGCGCGCTCTACTGGGCCTATGGTGGTGACGCGGGCGCGATCGCGCAGTTGATGGCCGAGCTGAAATCGGGCGGCTTCACGATCAGCCAGGGCGCGTTGCAGGCGCTGCGCGAGCAGTATCTGTCGGGCCGCGTCGGCGAGGACGAGACGCTGGCGATGATCCGCACCATCCGCGAGGAAACCGGCGAGGTCCTGTGTCCGCACAGCGCCGTCGGCGTGGCCGTCGCGCGACAGCATCTTGAACCCGGCGTGCCGATGGTGACACTGGCCACCGCGCATCCCGCAAAGTTTCCGGATGCGGTCGAACGGGCGGTCGGCATCCGCCCGGACCTGCCGCCGCATATGGCCGGGCTGTTCGACCGGCCCGAGCGTGTGACGCGGGTTGAAAACGACGTCGAGGCGATTAGATCGCTGATCCTTGAACGGAGAACCAATTGACCAGCGACCCCCATCTGCGCCTGACCACCCTGCCGAACGGACTGCGCATCGCCACGCGCGACATGCCGGGCCTGCATTCGGCCGCGCTTGGCGTCTGGGTGAATGCGGGGGGCCGCAACGAACGGGTCGAACAGAATGGCATCGCGCATTTCCTCGAGCACATGGCGTTCAAGGGCACCGCGACCCGTAGCGCGCTGCAGATCGCCGAGGCGATCGAGGATGTCGGCGGATTCATCAACGCCTACACCTCGCGCGATGCGACCGCCTATTACGTCCGCGTGCTGGAAAACGATGTCGATCTGGCCTTCGACGTGATCTCTGACATCGTGCTGAACCCGATCTTCGACGAGCGCGAGATCGAGGTCGAGCGTGGCGTGATCCTGCAGGAGATCGGGCAGGCGATGGACACGCCCGACGACATCATCTTCGACTGGCTGCAAGAGGCCGCCTATCCCGACCAGCCCATCGGCCGGCCGATCCTTGGCCCGGCCGACCGGGTCAGCGGCTTCGGGCGCGCCGATCTCTCCGGTTTCGTGGCCGAGAATTACGGTCCCGGCCAGATGATCGTGGCGGCCGCGGGCGCCGTCGATCACGACCGCATCGTCCGGCTTGCCGAGGCCGCCTTCGGGCATCTGGCGCCGATCCTTCAGAGGCCGCGCGAAAGCGCCGTCTGGCTGGGGCGCGAGGAGCGCCGCGTCAAGAAGCTGGAACAGGCCCACTTCGCGCTGGCGCTGGAGGGACCGGGCTATCTGGCCCCCGATTTCTATGCCGCGCAGATCTTCTCCGCCGCGCTTGGCGGGGGCATGTCCTCGCGGCTGTTCCAGAAGATCCGCGAGGAACGCGGGCTGTGCTACACGATCTTCGCGCAGTCGGGCTTTCACGACGATACCGGGATGCTGACCATCTATGCCGGCACCGGTGCCGAGGACATTGCCGATCTCGCGAACCTGACCATCGACGAGATGCGCCGCGCCGCGGGCGATCTGACCGAGGCCGAGGTCGCCCGTGCCAAGGCGCAGCTGCGCGCGGGCCTGCTGATGGGGCTGGAGAGCCCGTCCTCGCAGGCCGAGCGCATCGCCCGCGTGCTGGCCATCTGGGGGCGCGTGCTGGACCCGACCGAGGTGGCCGAGCGCATTGCCGCCGTCAGCCTTGCCGATGTGCGCGGCCATGCCGAACGGCTGATCGGCAGCGCCCGTCCCGCCCTGGCGCTGTATGGCCCGGTCAAGGCGGCGCCGAGCCTGGACCGGCTTGCCGAGCGGCTTGCCGCCTGATGTTCTCACGGCGGCGCACCGTCCGGCTGGAAACCGAGCGGATCGTCCTGCGGCTGCCCGTCCATTCAGACTTTGCCGCCTGGACCGCGCTGCGCATCGAAAGCCGCGACTTCCTCACCCCGTGGGAGCCGGTCTGGTCCGCCGATCACCTGTCGCGCAAGAGTTTCACCAACCGCGTCTACTGGGCCGGCCGCGCCAGCCGGGGCGGCACCGCCCTGCCGCTGTTCCTGCTGCGTCGCGACGGTGTGCTGCTGGGCGCCATCACGCTTGACAACATCCGCCGCGGTCCGGCGCAGACCGGCACCATCGGCTACTGGATCGGCCAGCCCTTCGCGCGGCAGGGCTATATGCGCGAGGCGATCGGGGCGCTGGTGCATCACGCCTTCTCGGCGCTGGACCTCAGCCGCGTCGAGGCCGCCTGCCTGCCCGAGAACGCCGCCTCGCGCGGCGTGCTGGAACGGTCGGGCTTCAAGTATGAGGGGGTGGCGCAAAGCTATCTTCAGATCAACGGGCGCTGGCGCAACCATGTGCTTTACGCCAATCTGCGCGGCGACCGGCGCGGCCGCAGCGAGGCGCGCTGACCCGCCCGCGCGGGTGCCGAAGGAGGGCACATGATGGATCTGGCCGCGGCCGACAGGCATCTGGCCGCAAGGCTGCCCCAGGGCGTGCTGCGCCCCGTCGCCCCCGCCTATCTGGAAGAACCGCGCGGCCGCTATCAGGGCCAGGCAGGGCTGATCGCCGCGCCGCGCGATCTTGACGAGGTCGCGGCCGTCATCCGCGCCTGCGCCGAGGCCCGCGTGCCGGTGGTGCCGCGCGGTGGCGGCACCGGGCTGGTGGGCGGGCAGGTCATGCCCCAAGGGCCGCTGCCGCTGATCCTGTCGCTGGAACGGATGCGCCGCATCCGCGGGGTGCATGCCGACGAGGCGGTGATGATCGCCGAGGCCGGCGTCTCCCTGCACGAGGCGCGGGCGGCTGCGGCGGACGCGGGCCGTCAGTTCCCGCTGTCGCTGGCCTCGCAGGGCAGCGCACAGATCGGCGGGGTGCTGTCGACCAATGCCGGCGGGGTGAACGTGCTGCGCCACGGCAATGCCCGCGCGCTGTGCCTGGGGATCGAGGCGGTGCTGCCGTCGGGTGAGATCCTCCACGACCTCAAGCGGCTGCGCAAGGACAATACCGGCTACGACCTGCGCGACCTGCTGATCGGGGCCGAGGGCACCCTGGGCGTAATCACCGGCGCCGCGCTGGTGCTGGCCCCGGTGCCGGCCGAGTCCGGCGTGGCGATGCTGGTCGTCGAAAGCCCCGAGGCGGCCCTGCGGCTTCTGTCGATGGCGCAGACCCGCCTGGCCGGCTGCGTGACCGCGTTCGAACTGATCGCCGGGCAGGGGCTGGAATTCCTGGCCGAACATTTTCCGCAGACGCGGCAGCCCTTTGCCGTCCGGCCCGAATGGGCGGTTCTCGTCGAGGTGGGCCTGCCCGAGGGGCTGCCGGCGCAGGACGCGCTGGAACGCCTGTTCGGGGCGGGTTGCGAGGCCGGCCTCGTCTCGGACGGCGTGATCGCCCAATCGGGTCAGCAGGCCGCCGAGGTCTGGGCCCTGCGCGAGACGATCCCGCTGGCCAATCGCGCCGTCGGCGCCATCGCCAGCCACGACATCAGCCTGCCGCTGTCGGGGGTGGCCGACTTCATCCGAGAGGCCGGCGCGATGCTGGGGGCCGAGGGCGACATGCGGATCAACTGCTTCGGCCATCTGGGCGATGGCAACCTGCATTACAACCTGTTCCCCGCCGCGGGCCGCCAGCGCGGCGATTACGACGCCGTGCGGCACGACCTGTCCCGGCGCATCCACGAGATGGTGGTGGCGCGCGGCGGCTCCTTTTCGGCTGAGCACGGGGTGGGGCGGCTGAAGGTGGCCGATCTCGCCCGCTGGGGCGATCCGGGCCGTCTGGCCGCGATGCGCGCCATCAAGGCCGCGCTGGACCCGGCCGGGATCATGAATCCGGGTGCGGTGCTGAGCTTCTAGGCAGTCCTGCCGCTATGTAATCTTAAGACTTGCGTGCTATCCCTGTCTGGTCATTGCCCGGGACCGGAGGAAGGGATGCGCCTGCGCTTTACCCACGCGACCGAATTTGCGCGGCATTACGAACGCTATCTGCCCTTTGCCGTGGCGGTCCTGCTGATTCCGATGGGGCTGTTGCTGATCGGCCCCGCGCCGGTGCTGGGCGTGTTCGTCGCACTGCTGGGCCTCGCCGGCACGGCGGTCGGCATCCACGACCTGACCCAGACCCAGCACGCGCTGATGCGCAACTACCCGCTGTCGTCGCGGATGCGCTATCTGCTGGAACATTTCCGGCCCGAGATCCGGCAGTATTTCGTCGAGGACGATCACGCCGAGACGCCGTTTTCGCGCGAACAGCGGGCGGTCGTCTATCGCCGCTCGAAGGGGATCGAGGGCGTGCGGCCCTTCGGCACGCTTTGCAATGTCTACAGCGACGGCTATGAATGGCTGAACCACTCGATGGCGACGACGCATCTTCCCGACCAGGATTTCCGCATCCGCGTCGGCGGGCCGGACTGCACCCGACCCTATGACAGTTCGGTGGTCAACATCTCGGGCATGTCCTACGGCGCGCTGTCGCCCAATGCGATCGAGGCGCTGAACCGCGCGGCGAAGGCCGGCGGCTTTGCCCACACCACGGGCGAGGGATCGATCTCGCGCTATCACCGGATGGGGGGCGATCTGGTCTGGCAGATCGGCTCGGGCTATTTCGGCTGTCGCGACGCCGATGGCGGCTTCAGCGCCGAACGCTTCACCGAGGCCGCCGCCGACGAGGCCGTGAAGATGATCGAGATCAAGCTGAGCCAGGGCGCCAAGCCGGGCCATGGCGGCATCCTGCCCGGACCCAAGGTCACGACCGCCATCGCCGAGGCGCGGGGCGTGCCGGTGGGCGTGGACTGCATCAGCCCGTCGTCGCATTCGGCCTTTTCCACGCCGCGGGGTCTGTGCAGCTTCATCGCGCGCCTTCGCGAGATGTCGGGCGGAAAGCCGGTCGGCATCAAGATGTGCGTAGGCCATCCCTGGGAATGGTTCGCGCTGGCCAAGGCGTTCCGCGAGACCGGGATCGCCCCCGATTTCATCACCGTCGATGGCGGCGAGGGCGGCACCGGCGCCGCGCCGGTCGAGTTCGCCGACCACAAGGGCGCGCCGCTGCGCGACGGCCTGATGCTGGTCCACAACACCCTCGTGGGCCTTGGCATCCGCGACCGGATCAAGCTTGTCGCCTCGGCCAAGATCGTGACCGCCTTCGACATCTGCCGCATCTCGGCGCTGGGTGCGGATGGCGTGAACATGGCGCGGGGGTTCATGTTCGCGATCGGCTGCATCCAGGCGCAGGCCTGCCATACCGGCAAATGCCCGACCGGCATCACCACGCAGGACCCCGACCGCTATCGTGCGCTGGTCGTGCCCGACAAGGCCGTGCGCGCCGCCCGCTTTCACGCGGCCACCATGCATGCGCTGAAGGAAGCCTGCGAAAGCTCGGGGCTGCGCCATCCCGACCAGTTCACGCCTCATCACCTGATGATCCGAACAGGCCCGCGCGAGGTGCGGTCCGCCGCAAGCCTCTATGACTGGCTGCAGCCGGGCGAACTGGTATCGGGCGCGGTGGCGCATCCGGCCTTCGCGAAATACTGGCACCGCGCGCAGGTCGACAGCTTCGCGATGACCGCGTGACTCAAGGACGGCGGAACGCCGTTTGCGGCGATCCGTTTCTGCCCCGATGGCGCGTCAATCCCCCTCGAAGGCTGTCAGCACATGCACGGGCATGCCCAGCGCCTCGAGCCGCGCCCGGCCACCAAGGTCGGGCAGGTCGATCACGAAGGCGCAGCCGATAACCTCGGCACCAAGCCTCCGGCACAGGCGGATGCCGGCCTCGGCGGTGCCGCCGGTCGCCAGCAGGTCATCGACGATCAGCACCCGTTCGCCCGGCACGATGGCGTCGTCATGCAGTTCCATCACCGCTTCGCCATATTCCAGCTGATAGGCTTCCGAGATCACCGTGCCGGGCAGCTTGCCCTTCTTGCGCACCGGCACGAAGCCTGTCGACAGCTGATGGGCCACCGCCCCGCCAAGGATGAATCCGCGCGCCTCGAGGCCGGCCACCTTGTCGATGGCGATCCCGGCATAGGGATGCAGCAACTGGTCGATGGCCATGCGGAAGCCGCGCGGGTCGGCAAACAGTGTGGTCACGTCGCGGAACATGATCCCCTCATGGGGGAAATCGGCGATGGTGCGGATATAGTCTCGGACCGTGCGCGTCATGCCGGGCGCTCCATCTCGAACAGCTCGGTCACGGTGGCATAGTCCTTGTAGCCCAGCCGGGCGATCCAGCCCCCCGCGGCGCGCGGGTCGAAGCGGCCCTCGACAATACAGTCGTCGCGCAGATGCACGCCCGTCACCGCGCCCAGCACCATGAAGTTCGCTTCGCCGGCCAGCGGGATGATCCGCGTCATGCGGCATTCCAGCGCCGCCGCCGCGCCCGCCACGCGCGGACAGTCGATGCTGTGGCATTCCGCGGCCTCGATACCCGTGGCCTCGAATTCGCTGCGCCCGGCCGGCAGCGGCGCGGATGAGGCATTGACCTGGTCGCGCAGATCGCCCGTCGCGATGTTCACGCAGAACACCCCCGTCTCGGTGATCTGGGCCACGCTGTCCTTGGTGCCGCGCCGGTCGGGCTTGGTGCTGGTCGAGGCGAACATCACCTGCGGCGGCACATAGGCCACCGCGTTGAAGAAGGAATAGGGGGCGAGGTTGTCGCCCAGCCGGCCCCGCGTCGAGATCCAGCCGATCGGACGCGGCGCGATCAGCGCGTTGAAGGGGTTGTGGGGCAGGCCGTGGCCGGCTTCGGGGCGATAGAACAAGGGCTGCCTCCTGTCATGGTCCGGCCCAACCTGCCACCGCTTTTCGAAAGCCGCAATGTTCCGCCTGCCTGCGCGGCATGTTAAGGGCGCCGCAGGACAGGGATGCGCGATGTACGAGATCTGCACCGAAACGCCTGACGACGAGCCCGAGGTCGAGGCCCTCTATGACCTGTGCTTCGCACCGGGCCGCACGGCGCTGTCGTCCTATCGGCTGCGCGAGGGCGTGCCGCGCGTGGCCGATCTGTGCCTGCTGCTGCGCGGCGAGGGGGGCAGCCTGCAGGCCGCGATCCGCTACTGGCCGGCCCGGATCGGCGCGCATCGAGTGCTGCTGCTGGGTCCGATCGCGGTGCACCCGATCGCCCAGGGCGAAGGGCTGGGTGCGCTGCTGATGCGCGACAGCCTGGCCCGCGCCGCCCGCGCCGGGTGGGAGCGTGTCCTGCTGGTCGGCGATGCGCCCTATTATTCGCGGTTCGGCTTCACCCGCCTCGACCATGTCGAGATGCCGCCGCCGACCAATCCCGACCGCGTCCTGGGGCTGGAACTTTGCGAGGGGGCCTGGGTTGACGTCGCGGGGCCGGTCACCCGCGCCGACACCGCCGCGCCGCCGGCGGGGCTGGCGCAGGGCGGACCGGTCCGCCATATCGACAGGACCTGAAACAACGTCGCGCATCCGAGAGAGCAGACAGATGGTGCCAACAGCCCAGGCGGTCCTGCCGCCGATCCGTGACCCGGGCGTTCACGACCAGATCGACCGTCTCGCCCGCCGCTATCTTGACGCGGGCGGGCTGGGAATGGAGGTCATGGCGATTGTCGGCGACAGCGCCGAAAGCCTGATCGGCCGTCTGCCCGCCTTCGTGCGGGCCCGGCTGGATCGCATCACCCGTACTGCGCTGAACCGCGCCTTCGGGGCCGCCGCTTCCTCGCGGCGTGTGCTGCGGGACCGGGGCGACTGGTTCAACCGGCTCGCCTCGACGGTCAGCGGCGCGGCGGGCGGTGTCGGCGGGCTGCCCGGCGCGATGATCGAACTGCCGGTGACGGTGACGCTGCTGCTGCGCGCCATGCTGGACATCGCCTCCGAACACGGGCTTGATCCCGACAGCGAGGAGGTGCGGATGGAGTGCCTGCGAATCTTTGCCGCCGCCGGGCCGATGTCCGAGGATGACAGCACCGACCTGGGCCTTCTGGCGGCCCGCATGTCGGTCACCGGGCAGACCGTGCAGGGCCTGATCAGCCGCGTCGCGCCCCGCCTGTCGGTGTCGTTGGGCCAGAAGCTGGCCGCGCAGGCGGCGCCGATCTTCGGCGCGGTGGTCGGCGCCTCGATCAACTACACCTTCGCACGCTATTATCAGGAACTGGCGCGGGTCCATTTCGGCATCCTGCGGCTTGGCCGCGAAACCGGCCTGCCGCACGAGGCGCTGGTCGAGGCGCTGCGCCTTGCCATCGACCGTCGTGCGCGGCGCGCGCCCCCGCCCGCGACGGGCTGAGCGCGGGCAGCCGATCCCGCCCCCGCGTTCAGTCCGCGGTCTCGTCCAGCTCCAGCGCGGGGGCCGGCACCGCCAGATCCTCGGTACTCAGCGGGCGGGTCGGGCGGGCCAGCCGCGCCCGCGTCACCCAGATCAGCCGGTGCTGCGCGCGGGTGATCGCCACATAGGCCAGCCGCTTCCACAGCGCGATCCCGGCCTCGCTGCGGTTCGACCATGCGGCGGCCGAGATGTCGGGAGCGAAGACCTGCACATCGGGCCACTGGCTGCCCTGCGACTTGTGGATCGTCACCGCGGCGCCGTGCAGGAAGGCCGCGCCCATGCGCGCGGCATAGGGAATGAAGGGTTCGTCCTGATCGGGCATCTCGATCTTGACGATGCTGGCGGCCGAGAGGCGCGGGTCCTCGGCACGGATGACGTGCAGGCGTGAGAAGCCCGGCTTGCGGCCCGGTCCCAGATAGACGACCTGCGCACCCTTGATCAGCCCGCGCGCCTCGAGGTCGATGCGCTTCTTGCGGTATTTCAGCGGCAGTTCCAGGCCGTCGCAGATCAGCGGCTCGCCCGGCAGCAGCGCGTCTCCGGGGGCGCCATAGGCGGCCCGGAAGGCGTGGATCAGCCGGATCCGCGTGGCGTTGCGCCAGACCAGCACAGGGCTGCGGGACAGAAGGTCGCTGTCCACGCGCTCGGCCCAGATGACGCGATCGTCGCGGCGGGCGGCGTCTCGGACCATGCGCTCGAAATCGTCGAAGCCCAGCGCCTCGTCGGCCAGCGCATGGGCGAGGTCAAGGATCGGGCTGTCATCGGCCTGCCTGTGGATGCGGTTCAGGATCAGCCGCTGCGGGGCGGCAAGGCGGTCGAACACCATCTCGCCCGATTGCCCGACCGGGGCAAGCTGCGCGGGATCGCCGAACAGCACCAGCACCGGGAAGATCTCGCGCAGGTCGTCGAACTGCCTTTCGTCCAGCATCGAGGCCTCGTCGATCAGCCCGACATCCAGCCCCTCCTCGCGCCGCTTCCATCCCTTGATGAAATCCGACCCGCGCAGCCCCGCGGCCGCCAGCGCGCCGGGAACCGAGGCATGGGTGTCATAGAACGCCTTGGCGCGATCCAGTGCCTCGTCGGGCATGGTATCGGTCTTGGGGCGCGCGCCCTCGCCGGCCAGCCATTCGGCGATCCGTTCGTATTCGGGATCGTAGACCGGCGTGTAGAGGATGCGGTGGATGGTCGTTGCGGGCACGCCGCGCATGCGCAGCACGAAGGCCGCCTTGTTGGTCGGCGCCAGCACGGCGAGACTGCGGCGATCCTTGCGGCGCCGGCCCTCGTAATCGGCGCTGACGATCTCGACCCCGGCCTCTCGCAGCGCGCGGGTGATCTGCGCCAGCAGCAGCGTCTTGCCGGACCCGGCCTTGCCGATCACCGCCATCACCCGGCCCTTGCCGGGCTGCGGCGGGTGCAGTTCTTCGGCGGTCAGGTCGATCCCCGCCTGGGCGAAGGTTTCGGCCAGCGCGTCCCAGGCGTCGGCCTGGTCGGGCGACAGGGCAGGAGGCGAGGTCGCGGGGGCGGGGGTCTGGCCGGTCATGGCCCAGCCTTAGCCCGGCGCGCGGCGAAAGCGAAGGCCCCCGCAACCATTCGCCGCCCCGCGCGTGTATCCCGGCGGGAGGAGCGCGCATGATCGAGTTGTTTTTCGTCACCTGCCTCATGGGCGAGCCCGAGGCCTGCGAGGATCACAGCCTTCTGTTCGAGATGCAGAACGGCCTGTTCTCCTGCATGCTGCAGGGCCAGAACGAACTGGCCCGCTGGGTCGCGACGCATCCCCGCGAGGTGGTGCGCGAATGGAAATGCCGTCCCGCCCGGCAGGACGGCCGGAAGATCTGAGGCCGCCCCATGCCTTGGATGGCAAAGATGCAGTCAGCGTCCGCCTGCGGCGGCCGGATTTTCCGGCAGCGGTCGAACTGACCCTTTCGGCAACTGCGTTCTGCGGCCGATTCGGATTATCATCCTTTAGTATGAGGGCTGGGGAGCCATGCGTCAGGGAGGAGCCATGAAAGGACGATCCGATGATCGAACTGTTCTTCGTCACCTGCCTGTCGGCCGATCCGTCGCAGTGCCGTGACCGCAGCCTCGTCTATGCCGATGAGATCGGCGTGATGACCTGCATGATCCGCAGCCAGTCCGAACTGGCCGAATGGATCGAACGCCATCCGGCCGAGCGTGTCCGCGAATGGAAGTGCCGGATCCTGGGCGAGGATGGCCGCACCGCCTGAGCGGATGCGCCGCGCAACGCAAGACACCGCCCTTTCGGGGCGGTGCCTGACGGGTCACCTCGATGCCGGGCGATCAGGACCGGCCCGCCTCCAGCGCATCCTCGAAGGTGCGCAGTCCGGTCGTCGGCGCCTGCACCAGCACCGACATGTTGCCCGGCTTGTGCTGGTTGCGGTACATCTTCATATGCGCCTCGGGGATGTCCGCCCAGGGGAAGACCTCTGACATGCAGGGGTCGAGGCGGCGTTCCAGCATCAGCTTGTTGGCCGCGCTGGCCTGCTTGAGATGCGCGAAATGGCTGCCCTGCACGCGCTTCTGGTGCATCCACAGGTAGCGCACGTCGAAGGTGCAGTTGAAGCCGGTGGTGCCGGCGCAGATCACCACCATGCCGCCCTTCTTGCAGACGAAGGTGCTGACCGGGAAGGTCGCCTCGCCGGGATGCTCGAAGACGATGTCGACATTGTTGCCCTTGCCGGTGATGTCCCAGATCGCCTTGCCGAACTTGCGGACCTCGTTGAACCACTCCTTGTATTCAGGCGTGTTCACCGTGGGCAACTGGCCCCAGCACTTGAATTCCTTGCGGTTGATGACGCCTTTCGCGCCAAGGCCCATCACGAAGTCGCGCTTGTCCTCTTCGCTGATGACGCCGATGGCGTTGCCGCCGGCCGCGTTGATCAGCTGGATCGCATAGGATCCCAGCCCGCCCGAGGCGCCCCAGACCAGCACGTTCATGCCCGGCTTCAGCTCGTGCGGCTCATGCCCGAACAGCATCCGGTAGGCGGTGGCCAGGGTCAGCGTGTAGCAGGCCGATTCCTCCCAGGTCAGGTGGCGCGGGCGCGGCATCAGCTGCTGCGACTGGACGCGGGTGAACTGGGCAAAGCTGCCGTCCGGCGTCTCGTAGCCCCAGATGCGCTGGGTGGGCGAATACATCGGATCGCCGCCGTTGCATTCCTCGTCGTCGCCGTCGTCCTGGTTGCAGTGGATCACGACCTCGTCGCCGACCTTCCAGCGTTTCACCTTGTCGCCGACCGCCCAGACGATCCCCGAGGCGTCCGAGCCGGCGATGTGGTAGGGCTGCTTGTGCACGTCGAACATGCTGATCGGAACACCCAGGCCAGCCCAGATACCGTTGTAGTTGACGCCGGCCGCCATCACCAGGACCAGCACCTCGTTGCTGTCGATGGTCGGAACGTCCACCACCTCAAGCTGCATGGCCTGGGTCGGCTCACCCTGCCGTTCGCGGCGGATCGCCCAGGCATGCATCTGCTTGGGCACATGGCCGAGGGGCGGCATCTCGCCGACGTCATACAGGTCCTTCACGGGTGCGTCGTAGGGCGCGATCGGGGTCGGGGCGTCCAGAGCCATCAGCATCTCCTTGGCGTCGTGCCGCGGCGCAGAATCGCCACAGCGGATCGGCATGGTCCTACGATGCAATAAGAAACATTGCAACCGGATTGGCGCAAAAATTGTAATATTATGTCCGAAAGTCCCATTCGATTGCCGCGCCGCGGCGAATTGACGGCGCAGCAATCTTTCGGTATCCACAGGTCAACCGAAAGATTGTTGCGAGGGACCGCGATGGCCGAGAAGGACAAACCCTGGCTGTTCCGCACCTATGCGGGCCATTCCACCGCCGTCAAATCGAACGCGCTGTATCGCGGCAACCTGGCGAAGGGGCAGACGGGGCTGTCGGTCGCGTTCGACCTGCCGACGCAGACCGGATATGACAGCGACCATGTGCTTGCGCGGGGAGAGGTGGGCAAGGTCGGCGTGCCGGTCTGCCATCTGGGTGACATGCGCGCGCTGTTCGACCAGATCCCTCTGGAACAGATGAACACCTCGATGACGATCAACGCGACGGCGCCCTGGCTGCTGTCGTTGTATATCGCCGTGGCCGAGGAACAGGGCGCCGATGTCGCGCGGCTGCAGGGCACCGTGCAGAACGACCTGATCAAGGAATATCTGTCGCGCGGCACCTATATCTGCCCGCCCAAGCCCAGCCTGGCGATGATCACCGACGTGGCGGCCTACACGCGCGAGCATCTGCCGAAATGGAACCCGATGAATGTCTGTTCCTATCATCTGCAAGAGGCCGGGGCGACGCCGCAGCAGGAACTGGCCTATGCGCTGGCCACGGCCATCGCCGTGCTGGACGACCTGAAGGGCAAGGTTCCCGAGGCCGAGTTTCCGGCGATGGTCGGGCGGATCAGCTTTTTCGTGAATGCCGGCATCCGCTTTGTGACCGAGCTGTGCAAGATGCGCGCCTTTACCGAGTTGTGGGACGAGATCTGCCGCGACCGCTATGGCATCGCGGAGGAGAAGTTTCGCCGCTTTCGCTATGGCGTGCAGGTCAACAGCCTCGGCCTGACCGAGCAGCAGCCCGAAAACAACGTCTATCGCATCCTGCTGGAAATGCTGGCCGTCACGCTGTCAAAGAACGCGCGGGCGCGGGCGGTGCAATTGCCGGCCTGGAACGAGGCCCTGGGCCTGCCGCGTCCCTGGGATCAGCAGTGGTCGTTGCGGATGCAGCAGATCCTGGCCTACGAGACCGACCTGCTGGAATTCGGCGACCTGTTCGACGGCAACCCCGCCATCGCCGCGAAGGTCGAGGAACTGAAGCAGGGCGCCCGCGACGAATTGCGCCTGCTGGACGAGATGGGCGGCGCCATCGCGGCCATCGACTACATGAAATCCCGGCTTGTCGAATCGAACGCCGAGCGGCTGAACCGGGTCGAGGCCGGCGAGACGGTCGTGGTCGGGGTGAACCGCTGGCAGCAGGGCGAGGATTCGCCCCTGACCGCGGGCGATGGCGGCATCATGGTCGTCGATCCCGCAGTCGAGCAGGATCAGATCGGCCGGCTGCGGGACTGGCGCGACAGCCGCGACGAGGCGGCGGTGCAGGCCGCGCTGGCGGCTCTGCGCGAGGCGGCGCGGGCCGGGCGGAACATCATGCCGCCTTCCATCGCCGCGGCGAAGGCGGGTGCCACGACGGGCGAATGGGCCGGGGTGATGCGCGCGGTGCATGGCGAATATCGCGGCCCGACCGGCGTCTCGGCGAGCCCCTCGAACCGCACGGAAGGGTTGGATGACATCCGCGAGGCCGTCGATGCAGTCAGCGCGCGGCTGGGGCGGCGGCTGAAATTCGTGGTCGGCAAACCGGGCCTGGACGGCCATTCCAACGGCGCCGAACAGATCGCGTTCCGCGCCCGCGATTGCGGCATGGACATCACCTATGAGGGGATTCGCCTGACGCCCGAACAGATCGTCGCGCGGGCGGTGGAACAGGACGCGCATGTGATCGGGCTGTCGATCCTGTCGGGCAGCCACCTGCCATTGATCGAGGAGGTGATGGAGCGGGTCCGGGCCGCGGGCATCGGCCACATCCCGGTGATCGTCGGCGGGATCATTCCCGATGACGACGCGCGGCGCCTGCTGGCGATGGGCGTGGCGCGGGTCTATACCCCCAAGGATTTCCAGCTGAACGGCATCATGATGGATATCGTGGCGCTGGTCGAGCCGGGCGCCGCGGCGGCCTGATCCGCGCGATGCATCGGGGTGAAAAAAGGGGGCCGAACGGCCCCCTTCGTCATGCGCGCGACTGGTCGGCCCTACATCGCCGGCATCAGCACGCCGTCGATGACATGGACGACACCATTGCCCGCGGCAAGATCGGCGGCGGTCACGGTGACCACATCGTTGATCTTCACCATGCCATCGGCCACGGTCAGGTTCAGCTTGCAATTGCCGACCGTGGTCACTTCGGCGGTGCCGCCGCCCTGTTCCACCATCGCGATCACATCGGCCGCCATCGCCTTGGCCGCGACCGCATGACAGCCGAGAATGGCCTTCAGCGTGTCCTTGCTTTCCTCGGCCAGCGCGGCGTCAAGCGCACCGGCAGGCAGCGCGGCGAAGGCCGCGTCGGTGGGGGCAAAGATCGTGAACGGTCCCTCGCCCGACAGGGTCTCGGCCATGCCCGCCTCGACCACGGCGGTTTCAAGCGTGGTGTGATCGTCCGAATTCACGACAATGTCGACGACCGTTGCGGGCATGTCCCCGTGCATGTCGGCATAGGCGACCGACCCCATCAGGACGGCGCTGGCGGCGAGGGCGGTGATCTTGGTCAGCTGCATCGTGATCCTCCATCTATCGAAGCATGTGCGCACAGACACGGACCGCCCGTCGCGGGCGGTGCAGGGGATGACGAATTCGTGATGGGCGCGTCGCGCGCCGCGCGATGCACATGAAAAACGCCGCCCGGATCGGGGCGGCGTCCTGCGTCGCGATGGCCGTCGGATCAGAAGCCGAGGCCGGCGTATTTGTTCTTGAACTTGGACACGCGCCCGCCGGTATCCATCAGGCGCGACGAGCCGCCGGTCCAGGCCGGGTGCGAGGTCGGGTCGATGTCCAGCGACATGGAATCGCCCTCGGCGCCCCAGGTCGAACGGGTCTGATACACGGTCCCGTCGGTCATCTTGACTTCGATCAAGTGGTAGTCGGGGTGAATGTCTTTTCTCATCGGGTGACCTCTCAGGCGTCGGCTTTGGGGCGGTAGTTGGTTTTCTCGGCGATGCGGGCCGATTTGCCGCGACGGTCGCGCAGGTAGTACAGCTTGGCCCGGCGGACCTTGCCGCGGCGCACCACCTCGATCGAATCGATGTTGGTCGAATACAGCGGGAACACCCGTTCCACGCCTTCGCCAAAGCTGATCTTGCGCACGGTGAAGCTGGCGCCGATGCCGCTGCCGCCCTTGCGCGAGATGCAGACGCCTTCATAGTTCTGCACGCGCGACCGGGTGCCCTCGGTCACCTTGTAGCCGACGCGGATGGTGTCGCCGGCCTTGAAGTCGGGGATGGTCTTGCCGAGCTGGGCGATCTGCTCGGCTTCGAGTTCTGCAATCAGGTTCATCGCCTGGGTTCCTTGTCATGCTCGCGGCGGTCCCGCGATTGGTCTGATGCGCCCGAGAGCTGTCGGTCCTTTGCCGGGTCCATCTGCGTCTGCGCAAATGCCCGCCACAGGTCGGGGCGGCGTTCCTTGGTCAGCCTTTCGGCCTCACGCGCCCGCCAAGCGGCAATGGCCGCGTGATGTCCCGAAAGCAGAACCTCGGGGATCTCGCGGCCGTCCCATCGGGCGGGCTTCGTGTACTGGGGGGCTTCCAGAAGGCCCCGATTGCCGATGGAAAAGGATTCCTCGGCCAGAGAATCCTGATTCCCCAGCACGCGCGGTATAAGCCGGACCGTCGCATCGATCAAGACCTGAGCCGCGATCTCGCCCCCGGTCAGGACATAGTCGCCAATGCTGATTTCCTCGATCTCGTGGGCGTCCAGAACGCGCTGGTCCACCCCCTCGAAACGGCCGCAGATGAGGGTGACGCCCGGCCCCTCGGCCAGTGTCCGCGCGCGGGCCTGGGTCAGCGGCGTGCCGCGCGGGGACATGTAGATCACCGGGCCGGGCGCTGCCTGGCGCGCCTCGCGCAGGGCCGCGTCCAGCACGTCGGCGCGGATCACCATGCCGGCGCCGCCCCCGGCGGGCGTGTCATCGACATTGCGATGCCGGCCGATCCCGAAGTCCCGCAGCGGGATCATGCGCAGGTTCCACAGCCCCTCGGCCAGCGCCTTGCCGGTCAGCGACAGGCCGAGGAGGCCGGGAAAGGCCTCGGGAAACAGCGTCACAACGCTGGCCGTCCATGCGCCCGCGACCTGCGGCTCGGACATCAGGTCGCGCGGGCGCAGGCTGGGCCGGATCGCCAGTCGCCCATGCGATTTCGGCGCGTCGGTCATTCGTCGCTGTCCGGTGGGTCGGCGATGATGCGCCGCGCCGTCAGGTCGACGGTCGGCACGACGGCGCGGGTGAAGGGCAGCAGCAGGATCTGGCTGCCGCCCACCACCTCCAGAATGTCGCCGGCACCGTGGTCATAGATCGCCCGGACCCGGCCCAGAACCTGCCCGCCGGTATCCACCACCTCCAGCCCGATCAGGTCGGCGTGGTAGAATTCTTCGTCGGGCAGCGAGGGCAGGGCGGCCCGCCGGGCCCACAGCGTGACGCCCTTCAGCGCCTCGGCATCCTCGCGCGTGGCAACTCCCGACAGCCGCGCGCCCAGCCCGCCGGTGACCGGCCGCGTCAGCCTGACAGTGAAGCTGCGCCTGCCATCCTCGGTCGTCAGCGGGCCATAGCCCGCAATGTCGGCGGGTTCGGCGCAGAAGCTTTTCAGCCGCACTTCGCCTTGGACCCCGAAGGCCCCGGCGATCGCGCCGACGCAGATGCGCTCGCTGGTCATGCGGCCCCCTCGGGATCGGGGGCTGGCGAGGGCGGCCCGCCAGCCCGGATTGCCGGATTACTCGGCTTCGGCGGGGGCGGCGGCCTTGGCGGCCTTTTCCTCGGCGCGCTTCTTGGCCTTGGCGCCCGGCTCGGCCTTCTTCATGTTCTTGCGCTCGGCCTTGTCCTTGACGCCGGCGGCTTCCAGGAAGCGGGCGACGCGGTCGGTCGGCTGCGCGCCCTGTCCCAGCCAGTACTGCACGCGCTCGACATTCATCTTGATGCGATCCTCGCTGTCTTTGGCCAGCAGCGGGTTGTAGGTGCCGAGCTTCTCCAGGAAGCGGCCGTCGCGCGGCATGCGCGAATCCGAGGCGACGATGGAATAGTGGGGGCGCTTCTTCGAACCACCACGGGCGAGACGGATCTTCATGGCCATTTGGGTTACTCCTTTGAAATGGCGGTCGGGCGCGGGTAACGCCCTAGGATTGAAAGATTTCGTGATGCCGGATGACTTCCTCGATCACGAAGTTCAGGAATTTGCGCGCGAATTCCGGGTCCAGGTCGGCCTCGCGCGCGAGGCGTTCCAACCGCTCGATCTGCTGCGCCTCGCGGGCAGGATCGGACGGAGGAAGGTCGTGGTCGGCCTTGAGACGGCCGACGGATTGGGTGTGCTTGAACCGTTCGGCAAGCGTATAGACAAGGATCGCATCCAGCCGGTCGATGCTGGCGCGATGCTCCTTCAGCAGCGCGGCGGCGCGGGCAACGGGATCGGTCATGGCAGGCTCCGTTCGCTGCGGGCGGGCGCGGGGTGGCGGAAGACGAGGCAGGATTCGTCGAAGTCCGGTGCCGCCGCATCGCGGTCAAGGGTCGCGCCAAGCCGCCTTGCCAGCGCAATCGACCGGGCATTGTCGGCATTGACATAGCTGACCGCGGTGTCCCAGCCCAGGGTGCCGAACGCAAAGTCACGGGCGGCGGTCGTGGCCTCAAGGGCGTAGCCCTTGCCCTCGGCCTCGGCCGTCCAGATGGTCCAGCCGATCTCGCGTTCGGGCCAGCCCTCGGGAAACCACGGACCCGCCATTCCAAGCGGGCGGTCCTCGCCGCGAAGGGCGATGACGAACATGCCATAGCCGCGCAGGACCCAGTGGCCGACGGCATGGCCGAGCACCCGCCAGGCGAAGGAGGGATCGGTGTTGCCGTCCAGGATGAAGGCGGCGCGGTCGGATTGCGCAAAGGCCAGCCAGTGCGGCCAGTCCGCCGCAACCGGCGCGCGCAGGATCAGCCGCGCGGTGGTCAGCACGGGCGTGGGCTGCAGGCCGGTCATGCCCCGGCCTCCGCAGTCTGGATCGCATGGATGTCCCGGTCGATGCCATCGGGGAACGTCGCGCGTCCCAGCCGCTGCCCGCCAAGCGCCCGTGTCAGCCGCAGCGCGGCACTGTTGTCGTCGTGAAAATGCGTCTCGACATCGGCAAGACCGAGAGCGTCGCGCGCCCAGCCCAGCACCGCGCGCGAGGCTTCTGTGGCAAGGCCGGCGCCGCGCGCCTCGGGCAGCAGCCACCAGGTCAATTCGTGGCGTGGCCAGCCCTCGGGATGCACGATTCCGCAGCCGCCGACGGTCCGGCCGTCGCGGATGACCGCGAACTTGCCGAAGCCGCGCAGGGACCAGTGACCGATGTCGCGGCAGAGGATGGCAAAGGCCTGATCGCGCCGCAGCGGGCCACCATAGAAATGTGACGCCTCGGCATCGGCGAAGAAGGCGGCATAGGCATCGGCATCATCCGCGCAGGGCAAGCGCAGGCGCAGGCGCTGCGTGTGCAGGACCTGCGGCGGCTGGTGACGGGGCGCGGCGATGGACATGCGGCTATTTCTTGCCAAACAGGCCCGACAGGCCGCCGGGCAGTCCGGCCTTGCCCAGATCGCCGCCAAGGCCCTTGGGGTCCTGCAGCATCTTCGTGGCCTCGGCCAGTTTCGCGGGATCCATGTTCTCCATGTCGGGCAGCCCGCCGCCGCGGCCGGTCATCGCGCGCATGGCCTGTTTCAGCATTCCGCCCTTGCCCATCTTGCCCAGCTTCTTCATCGTGTCGGCCATCTGGCGCTGCATCTTCAGCAGCTTGTTCAACTCGGCCACGTCCATGCCGGCGCCCTGCGCGATGCGCTTCTTGCGGCTGGCCTGAAGGATCGCGGGGTTGGCGCGTTCCTTCCTGGTCATCGAGTTGATCAGCGCGATCTGCTGGCGGATCGCGCTGTCGTCCATGCCGGCGGCCTCGGCCTGCTTGGCCATCTTCTGCATGCCGGGCATCATGCCCATGATGGATTGCAGCCCGCCCATCTTCTGCATCTGTTCCAGCTGGCCCTTGAGGTCGTTCATGTTGAACAGCCCCTTCTGGAACCGCTTCATCATGCGTTCGGCCTGCTCGACCTCCAGCACTTCCTGGGCCTTCTCGACCAGCGCGACAATGTCGCCCATGCCGAGGATGCGGCCGGCGATGCGCTGCGCGTCAAAGCCTTCCAGCGCGTCCATCTTTTCGCCAAGGCCGACGAAGCGGATCGGCTTGCCGGTGACGGCGCGCATCGACAGCGCCGCGCCGCCGCGCCCGTCGCCGTCCATCCGGGTCAGCACGACGCCCGAGATGCCCACCTTGCCGTCGAACTCGGTCGCGACATTGACCGCGTCCTGGCCGGTCAGCCCGTCGACGACCAGCAATGTCTCGCGCGGCTGGGCGATGTCGCGGACGGCCTGCACCTCGTCCATCAGCACCTGGTCGATATGCAGCCGCCCGGCGGTGTCCAGCATGTAGACGTCATAGCCGCCAAGGCTGGCCTGCTGTTTCGCGCGGCTGGCGATCTGGGTGGCGGTCTGGCCGGGCACGATCGGCAGGGTGTCCACGCCGATCTGCTGGCCCAGGATCGCCAGCTGTTCCATCGCGGCAGGACGGTTGGTGTCCAGCGATGCCATCAGGACGCGCTTCTTCTCGCGGTCCTTGAGGCGCTTGGCCAGCTTGGCAGTAGTCGTGGTCTTGCCCGAGCCCTGAAGGCCGACCATCAGGATCGGCGCGGGCGGGTTGTCGATGCGCAGCGCCTCGGGCTGGCCGTCGCCCTGCAGGACCTTGATCAGCTCGTCATGGACGATCTTCACGACCTGCTGGCCGGGCGTCACCGACTTCGTGACCGCCGATCCGGTGGCCTTCTGCGTCACCGATTTCACGAAGCTGCGCGCGACTGGCAGCGAGACATCGGCCTCGAGCAGCGCGACCCGCACCTCGCGCATGGCGGCGGCCACGTCATCCTCGGACAGCGCGCCCTGCTTGGTCAGCCGGTCGAAGACGCCGCCAAGCCGGTCGGACAGGTTCTCGAACATCGCGGGCCTCCTGCGGTCCAAAACAGTGACGCCCCCGTGGGCGCAACGCGCTGACGGGGGGCGATCCCCGCAGATGACGGGGACCGGAAGGGCGATCCTTCCGGGAATTGGGGGTCAGATAGGCAGAAGCGGCGGCAGAGTCAACCGGGCGGCGCCGCGGCCGGGCGCCGCCCCGTCCCGGCGCCGCCGCGCCGCCGGTCAGGCGGCCAGCCGGTCCAGAGCCTCCTGCGCGCGGGCAAGGCCCGCCTCGCGATCCATCGCCAGCCGGTCGGCGGCGACGAATTCCACATCGGTGATGCCCAGGAAGCCCAGGATATGGCGCAGATAGCCCGAGGCGTGGTCGATCTCGGACCCGATCGGCGTGCCGGCCGAGGTATAGGCGATGATCGCGCGCTTGCCCTTCAGAAGGCCCTCGGGGCCGGTTTCGGTATAGCGGAACGACACGCCGGCCCGGGCGATCTGGTCCAGCCAGTTCTTGAGCTGCGCGGTCAGCGTGAAGTTGTAGATCGGCAGGCCGATGACCAGCACGTCTGCGTCCTGCACGTCCTTCAGATAGGCGTTGGACACGTCGATCAGCGCCTGCTGTTCGGGGCTCGGGTCCTCCGGCGCCAGCCGGACGGCGTTGAACCAGGCGGTGTCGATGGCCGGCACGCCCTCGTTGAGGTCGCGATAGGTGACGCTGGCCTGCGGGTCGGCCCGCAGCAGCCGGGCGACGATTTCGGCGGTCAGCTTGCGCGAGACCGAAGCCTCGCCGGTGATGGCGCTGTCGAGGTGGAGAATGTTCATCGGGGTTCTCTTGCGGTTTTCCAAGGGGTCGATCCGGATTTAGGACTTTGCAGGATCGAACGGAATGGCGATAACTGCGCAAGCTTTGTGCGGGGATGCACATGAACATCGACAGCTGGGACGACATCCGCGTGGCGCTGGCGGTGGCCCGCCGGGGCATGGTCAGTGCCGCCGCCACCGATCTGGGCGTGCATCACGCGACCGTCATCCGCCGCATCGACGCGCTGGAGGCGCGGCTGAAGGCGCGGCTGTTCCAGCGCCATCCGCGCGGTTATGCGCTGACCGAACCGGGCCGGGCGCTGCTGAAGGCGGCGACCGAGGCCGACGAGCGCTTCGGCCAGATGGCCGCGCAGATCGCCGGCGCGGGCGAGCGGATCGAGGGTGAACTGGTCATCACCTCGCTTCCCGACCTGTGCGACGTGGTGATGCCCCGACTGCTCGAACTGATGCGCCGCCACCCCGGCCTTCGGCTGCGCTATCTGACCGATGTGCGCCTGTTCCGCCTCGACGCGGGCGAGGCGCATGTCGCGATCCGGGCCGGGTCCGAGCCGACCGAGCCCGACTATGTCGTGCGGCCGATGGGGGTGGTGCAGCACCGCCTGTATGCCACGCAGGGCTATCTTGACCGGCATGGCCCCGTGACCGACCTTGCGCGCCACCGCCTTGCGCTGCCCGGTCCCGAGGCGGAGCGCGCCCCGGTGATGCGCTGGCTGGCCGAACGGGTGCCGGCAGGCAGCCCGGCGATGGTCAGCAACGACGCCGATGCGCGCGAGGCGGCGATCCGCGCGGGCCTCGCCATCGGTCTGGTCGCGGGCCACCGGGCCGAGGGGCTGGTCGAGGTGATGTCGCTGCCCGAATGGGATTCGCGTCTGTGGCTCGTCACCCATGTCGACCTGCACCGCACGATGAAGGTGCAGGCCGCGCTGGCCGCGCTGCGGCAGGGCTGATCCGGCCGCCTTCCCTTCGCGCGCGGCCTGTCGCACTCTGCCGCCGAAGGAGGACCCCATGACCCAGACCCCGCCCGTCAGCCGATTTCCGATCCCCGACCTCGCGACCCTGCCCGAGGACATCCGCGCCGCCATCGCCACGGTCGCCGAGAAGTCGGGCTTCGTGCCGAACATCTTCCTTGCGCTGGCGCATCGCCCGGCCGAGTTCCGGGCCTTCTTCGCCTATCACGACGCGCTGATGGACCGCGACGAGGGTCTCGGCAAGGCCGAGCGCGAACTGATCGTGGTGGCCACCAGCGGGCTGAACCGCTGCCAGTATTGCGTGGTCGCGCATGGCGCGATCCTGCGGATCCGCGCCCGGAACGCGCTGATCGCCGATCAGGTGGCGGTCAACTGGCGCAAGGCGGATCTGAGCCCGCGCGAACAGGCCATGCTGGCCTATGCCGAAAAGGTCGCGCTTGCGGCGCAGGATATCGTCGAGGCCGATCACCACGCCCTTCGGCAGGCGGGCTTCACGGAGGACGAGATCTGGGACATCGGCGCGATCGCCGCCTTCTTCGGGATGTCGAACCGGCTGGTGAATGCGGGCGACATCCGGCCGAACGACGAATTCTACATGCTGGGCCGGCAATGAGGCGGCCCGGATCGCGCCCGCGGGACGCGCACCCATGAGCCTGCCTGCCCGACGCGAGGCGCTGCGCGGCCATGCGGCAATGCTGCTGTTCTCGGTGCTGGTCGCGGGCTCCTTCTCGCTGGGCGCACGGGCGGCGAACCTGATCGATCCGGCGGCGATCACGGCGGCCCGCTTCGTTATCGCGGCCGCGGTGATCGGCACCATCGCGCTCGCAGGGCCGGGCGGCGTGCCCTCGGCCGCGTTCCGGGCCCCTTGGCGCTATCTGTTGCTGGGCGGGGTCTTCGCATCCTATTTCGTGCTGATGTTCGAGGGTCTCAAGACCGCCGCGCCGGTCAGCGCGGGCGCCGTGTTCACCCTGACGCCGCTGATGGCCGCGGGCTTCGGCTGGTTGCTGATGCGCCAGCGCATGACCCTGCGGATGGCCGCCGCGCTGCTGCTGGGCGGGCTGGGGGCCCTGTGGGTGATCTTTCGCGGCGACCTGGCGGCGATGGCGCGGCTGCAACTGGGCCGCGGCGAGGCGATCTATCTGGCGGGCTGCGCGGCCCATGCGCTGTACACCCCGCTCGTGCGGCGCCTGAACCGGGGCGAGACGCCGCTGGTCTTCAGCCTTGGCACGCTGCTGGCGGGGGCGGGGCTGCTGATCCTGTGGGGCTGGCAGGCGATCGTCGTCACCGACTGGGCGCATCTGCCCGGCATCGTCTGGATCACCCTGCTTTATGTGGCGATCTTCGCCAGCGCGGCGACCTTCGTGCTGGTGCAGTTCGCCACGCTGCGGCTGCCCGCCGCGAAGGTCATGGCCTATACCTACCTGACGCCGATCTGGGTGATCGCACTCGAGGCGGGGCTGGGCCAGGGGCTGCCCGGTGCGATCGTGCTGCCGGGGCTTGCCGCCACGGTCGTTGCCCTGGCGCTGCTGTTGCAGGCCGACCGCTAAGGGGCCGGCTGGCCGGGCGGATGGCGCGGCTTTCCTTCGCCCGGCGCACTCGCTAGGGTCCGCGCAACCAGAGGGACAAGGGCGAGGCGGGCGGTGGCGCATATCATCGTTGTGGGCAACGAAAAGGGCGGTTCGGGCAAGTCCACGACCTCGATGCATGTGGCGACCGCGCTGGCCCGGATGGGACACCGTGTCGGCGGCCTGGACCTTGACGTGCGACAGCGCAGCTTTGGCCGCTATCTCGAAAACCGGGCCGCCTTCATCGCCCGCAAGGGGCTGGACCTGCCGATGCCGGTGATGGGCCAGCTGGGGCAGGGTGCCGATCCGCTCAGCCCGGCGCTGACCGCGCTTGAGGCCGAATGCGACTTCATCCTGCTGGACTGCCCCGGCTCGCACACCCAGCTGAGCCAGATGGCGCATACCGTGGCCGACACGCTGCTGACACCGATGAACGACAGCTTCGTCGATTTCGACCTGCTGGCCCGGCTGACGCCCGAGGGTAAGGTGCTTGGCCCCTCGATCTATGCCGAGATGGTCTGGGCGGCGCGGCAGATGCGCGCGCAGGCCGGCGCCGGGCCGATCGACTGGCTGGTGCTGCGCAACCGGTTGGGCACGCAGGCCATGCACAACAAGCGCAAGGTCGGCGGGGCGCTGGCCACGCTGTCGCGGCGCATCGGCTTTCGCGTCGCGCCGGGCTTTTCCGAGCGGGTGATCTTCCGCGAGCTTTTTCCTCGCGGACTGACCCTTCTGGACCTGAAGGACATCGGCACCGAACAGTTGTCGATGTCGAACATCGCCGCACGGCAGGAATTGCGCGACCTGATCGCAACGCTGAACCTGCCGGGGGTCGAGGTCAGCTTCTAGCCCCATGCGGCCTCTTTCCGGGTCACGGTCCGGTGAGCCGGTCGGTCCTGCCGTCGGGTTCAAGATTGACGTGGCGCGGGGTGTCTGAAACACCCGTTGAGGTACAAGCCGTCAGGAATTCACGATGTTTCGCATCCTCTCCGGCGTTCTGGCCCTTGCGCTGCTTGCGACCCCGCTGCGTGCCGATGACGGCGCCGCCACCCCGGCCGAGCGGCCGGTGCCCTCGGTGACCACCGCCGCCGTCGAGACGGCCGAGGTGCAGGCCCGCGTGCCGGTGTCGGGCACGCTGGTCGCCCGACAGCAGGTGCAGGTGTTCGCGCAGGTCAGCGGCTTCGAGATTACCGAGATCCTCGCCGAGGCCGGGGATCATGTCGAACAGGGACAGGTGCTGGCCCGGCTGGCGACCGATACGCTGGCCGCGCAGCTTGCGCAGGCCGAGGCCGAGTATCAGCGTGCCGAGGCCGGCGTCGGGCAGGCGCAAAGCAATATCGACAGCGCGGCCGCCACGCTGACGGAGGCGCAGACCTCGCTGGACCGCGCGCAGCGGCTGCGCCAGGGCGGCAATGCCTCGCAGGCCGCGCTGGACCAGGCGGTCGCGGCCGAGGCCGGCGCCCGTGCCAGCGCCGCATCGGCCGCCGACGGGCTGGCGGTCGCCCGCGCCGCGCTGGCCCAGGCCGAAGCCGCGCGACGCATCGCGCGGCTGAACCTGTCGCGCGCCCAGATCGCCGCGCCGGTCGCCGGCGTGGTGGTCGCGCGCACGGCCGAGCGCGGCGCCTTGTCGGGCGCCTCGGCGCAGCCGCTGTTCACGCTGATCGCCGATGGCGCCATCGAGATGGAGGCCGAGGTGATCGAGACCGCACTGCAATCGCTGTCGGCGGGGGATCCGGCCGAGATCACGGTCGCCGGGCTGGGCGAGGTCGCCGGCCGGGTGCGCCTGATCCCGGCCTCGGTCGATCCGGTCACCCGCCTGGGGCTGATGCGGATAGCCCTCGACGAGCAGCCCGGACTGCGCCTTGGTCTTTTTGCCAGCGGCTGGGTTGTCACCGCGCGCCGCGAGGCGCTGACGGTTCCGGCGACGGCGCTGCTGTCCGATGTCTCGGGCGACCGGGTCCAGCTGGTGCGCGACGACCGGGTCGAAACCCGCGAGGTCCGGGCGGGCCTGCTGTGGCAGGGCCGGCGCGAGATCGTCGAGGGGCTGGCCGAGGGCGATCAGGTCATCGCGCGATCCGGCGCCTTCTTTCGCAGCGGCGATGCAGTCCGCGCGGTGGACGCGGAGGCCGAGCCCGAGGCCCCGGCGTGGGGGGGCATGGCCACGCCCATGCCGCCCGCCAGCGAGGGCGGGCGTGCCGTCGCCTCTCCCGCCGGCTCGGCCGAGGCAGGGACACCCGGGCCATGAACATGTCCACCTGGTCGATCCGCCATCCGGTGCCGCCCATCGCGCTGTTCCTGGTGCTTCTGGTCGTCGGCTTGTTCAGCTTTTCGCGGCTGCCGGTCACGGCGATGCCCAATATCGACCTGCCCATCGTCAGCGTCAGCATCGCCCAGCCCGGAGCGGCGCCGTCGGAGCTGACCAGCCAGGTGATCCGCCCCGTCGAGGACAGCATCTCATCGGTCACCGGCGTGCGCCACATCACCTCGTCGGCCACCGACAGCGCCGCCAGCATCACCGTCGAATTCGAACTGGAGACCGACAGCGACCGCGCGGTGAACGACGTGAAGGACGCGGTGTCGAATGTGCGCGCCGAACTGCCCGAAAGCATCAGCGAGCCCATCGTGCAGCGCGTCGACGTGACCGGCTTTCCGATCCTGACCTATGCCGTGAGCGATCCGACCCAGACCATCGAGGGGCTGTCGAAATTCGTCGATGACGTGATCGGGCGCGAGCTGTCGACCGTGGACGGGGTGGCCAAGACCACGCGGATCGGCGGCGCCGAGCGCCAGATCAAGGTCGAACTGGACCCCGACCGGCTGCTGGCGCACGGGCTGACCGCCGCCGATGTGTCCAATCAGTTGCGGGCCAAGAACATCGACATGGGGGGCGGGCGCGGCGATCTGGCCGGCACCGAATATTCGATCCGCACCCTTGGCGCCGCCGACAGCGTTGCGCAGCTTGCCGCGACGCCCATCGCCATCGCCAATGGCCGCACGATCCGGCTGGACCAGCTGGGCGAGGTGATCGACGGCGCCAGCGAGGAACGGACCTTCGCCCTGCTGGACGGCCAGCCCGTCGTCGCCTTCGGCGTCTATCGCGGCTCGGGCGAATCCGATCTGGCGGCGGGGGACGCGACCAAGGCGAAGCTGGCCGAGATCGCGGACCGTTTCCCGAACACCCGCATCATCCTGATCGACGACAGCACGACCTATACCGCCGCCAGCTATCACAGTGCGATGGAGACGCTGTACGAGGGTGCGGCGCTGGCGGTGATCGTGGTGTTCCTGTTCCTGCGCAACTGGCGCGCGACGCTGATCGCGGCCGTCGCGCTGCCGCTGTCGATCATCCCCACCTTCTTCGTGATGCACTGGCTGGGCTTCACGCTGAACGGCATCAGCCTTCTGGGGATCACGCTGGTGACCGGCATCCTTGTCGACGATGCGATCGTCGAGATCGAGAACATCGTCCGCCATATCGGCATGGGGGCGCCGCCCTACGAGGCCAGCGAGGAGGCCGCCAACGAGATCGGCCTGACCGTCATCGCGATCAGCTTTTCCATTGTCGCGGTGTTTGCGCCGGTCAGCTTCATGGGTGGCATACCGGGCCAGTATTTCAAGCAGTTCGGCCTGACGGTTGCGGTCTCGGTGCTGTTCTCGTTGCTGGTGGCGCGGATCATCACGCCGATGATGGCGGCCTATTTCATGCGCGGCACGGCCCATGAGGACACGCCGCGCGACGGGGCCGTCATGCGCGTCCTGATGCGGGTGCTGCGCTGGACGATGCGGCATCGCGGGCTGACGCTGTTGGGCGGGGTCGGCATCTTCGCGGTGTCGATCTGGTCGGCGACGCTGCTGCCGACCGAGTTCATTCCGGCCTCGGATGTCGGGCGCAGCCAGATCGAGGTCGAACTGCCGCCCGGATCGACCATCGCCGAGACCGAGGATGCCGGCCGCCGCCTGACCCGCGCCATCGCCGGGACCCCCGAGGTGCAGTCGGTCTTTGCCTATTCCGATGGGTCGGACGTGACCCGCGCGCGGATGATGATCAATTACGGCAAGAAGGAAACGCGCGACCGGTCGCAATTCGCGCTGGAGGCCGAGTTGAAGCAGCGGCTGGCGCCGACGCCCGACATGCGGATCAATTTCCAGAACGAGAACGGCCAGAACGACCTGACCATCAGCGTGCTGGGCGAGACCGAGGAGGGTGCCGCGCTGGCTGCCGAAAGGCTGGCCGCGGCGATGGCGGGCCTGGCCGAACTGGAGGGCGTGTCGTCCTCGGCCAGCCTCGAGCGGCCCGAGATCCAGATCCGACCGCGCCCCGATGTCGCGGCTCAGCTTGGCGTGACGGCCAGCGCCATGGCAACGACCCTGCGCATCGCCACCCTGGGGGACACCGAGGCAAACCTCGCCAAGTTCAACACCGGCGACGAACAGCTGCCCATCGTGGTGCGGCTGAACCAGGCGGCGCGGGCCGACCTGATGCAGGTCCAGAACCTGCGGGTGCCCAGCTCGTCTGGGCAGGTACCGCTGGCCAGCGTGGCCGAGGTCACCCTGGCCGCCGGCGCGACCGAGATCGGGCGCTATGACCGCCAGTATCAGACGACGGTCAGCGCGAACCTCGCCGACGGCGCCCTGCTGGGTCCGGTGAGCGCGCAGGTGACGGCCCTTCAGGAGCAGGTCGAGATGCCGCCCGGCACGCGCATCCAAGCCGCGGGCGATGCCGAGATCATGGGCGAGGTCTTCGGCGCCTTTGGCACGGCGATGGGCGCCGGGATCATGCTGGTCTATGTCGTGCTGGTGCTGCTGTTCCACAATTTCGTCACGCCGGTGACGATCCTGCTGTCGCTGCCGCTGGCCATCGGCGGCGCGATCCTGGCGCTGTTCGTGACCGGCAACTCGATCAGCATGGCGGTGGTGATCGGCTTCCTGATGCTGATGGGGATCGTCACCAAGAACTCGATCATGCTGGTCGAGTTCGCACTGACCTCTATGGCCGCCGGCACGCCCAAGCGCGAGGCGATTCTGGACGCGGTGCACAAGCGGGCGCGGCCCATCGTGATGACCACCATCGCGATGAGCGCGGGCATGATCCCCTCGGCGCTGGCCACCGGCGAGGGCGGCGAGTTCCGTGCGCCGATGGCGATCGCGGTGATCGGCGGGCTGCTGTTGTCCACGGTGCTGTCGCTGCTGTTCGTGCCCTCGCTGTTCTCGGCGATCCACGGCGCGCAGGGGCGGGTGTTCGGCTGGATCGCGCGTCGGATCGGCCTGAACCGGGCGCGCCAGGCGCCTGCCGAATAGGCCGCGCCCGGAACCCGATGCTGCCGGGGCGCATTGGGCCCCCGACACAACGAAAGGAAAGGAGGCGATCATGGCCAGGGTCCTGATCATGGCATCCGACGGCTTCGAGCAGTCCGAACTGTTCGTGCCGCTGGAGACTCTGAAGGCGGCAGGCCACGAGGTTGCCGTTGCCGCGCCCGAAACCGGCGAGATTCGCGCGTGGGGCAAGGATGGCTGGGGCAAGGCCGTCCAGGCGACCGCGACGATCGGTGCCGCGGAGGCGGGGGCGCATGACGCGCTGGTCCTGCCGGGCGGCGTCATCAACCCCGACACGCTGCGCCAGGACGAGAAGGCGATCGGGCTGATCCGCGGCTTTGCCGAGGCGGGCAAGCCGGTCGCGGCGATCTGTCACGCGCCCTGGCTGCTGGTCGAGGCGGGGCTTGCGCAGGGTCGGCGGATGACCGGCTATGGCTCGATCCGCACGGACCTGCGCAATGCCGGGGCCGAGGTGGTGGACGAGGCGGTCGTCGCCGATCGCGGGGTCATCACCAGCCGCGATCCGGGCGACCTGAAGGCCTTTGTCGGTGCCATCGAGGAGGCGCTGGCCTGATTGCGTCCCGCGACGGACGGGGGGACCGCGTCCCCCCGCCCCCCCCCCCGGGTCGCGCCCGGCATCGCCGTCAATGCGCAAAGGGGGCCTCGCGGCCCCCTTTCTTGTCCGTGCGATCTTGCGCGGCAGCGTGCGGGCCCGCGCCGGCTCAGGCCAGCATGCCCATCGGGTTTTCCAGATGCCCGACGATGGCCTGCAGCAGTTGCGCGCCAAGTGCCCCGTCGATCACGCGGTGATCGACCGACAGCGTCATCGACATGACGTTGCGGATCACCACCTCGCCATTCTCGACCACCGGGGTCTGGATGCCCGCCCCGACCGCGAGGATCGCGCCATGCGGCGGATTGATGACGGCGTCGAAATTCTCGATCCCGAACATGCCCAGATTGCTGATCGCGAAGCTGCCGCCCTGATATTCATGCGGGGCCAGCTTCTTGGTCTTGGCGCGGTTTGCCAGGTCCTTCATCTCGGCCGACAGGGTCGAGAGGGTCTTCTGCTGCGCGTCCTTCAGCACCGGCGTGAACAGCCCGCCCTCGACCGCGACAGCGACGGCCACGTCCGACGGCTTCAGCTTGATGATCCGGTCGCCCGCCCAGACGGCATTGGCGTCGGGCACCTCCTGCAGGGCCAGGGCGCAAGCCTTGATAACGAAGTCATTCACCGACAGCTTGACCCCGCGGCCTTCCAGTTGCTTGTTCAGCGTGGCCCGGAACTTCATCAACTCGTCCAGCTTGGCCGAGCGGCGCAGGTAGAAATGCGGGATGGTCTGCTTGGCTTCGGTCAGGCGCGCTGCGATTGTGCGGCGCATGCCGTCCAGCTGCACCTCCTGCGTTTCGCGGTCGGCATAGATCCTGGCGATGGCGTCGGCCGAAGCGCCTTTCGGCGCGGCGGCGGCAGCGGCGGGCGCGGCGGCGGCAGCGGCAGCGGCGGGCGCGCCTGCGGCCTTGGCCGGCGCGGCGCCGGAGCCGGCACCTTCAACGTCGGCCTTGACGATCCGCCCGCGCGGACCCGATCCGGTGATGCCCGAGAGGTCCAGCCCCCTCTCGGCCGCGATCCGGCGGGCGAGGGGCGAGGCAAAGACCCGCCCGCCCTTGTCCGACGAGGGCGCCGGAGCGGTAGCCGCGCCACCTTCGGCGCGCGTCACCTTCTGGCCGGAATCGTTCGGATGGGCCTGGCTGTCGTCGGCCTTTGCTGGCGCGGCTTTCGGCGCGGCGCTGCCGATGTCATCGGCGCTTTCGCCGTCCTCCAGCAGCACGGCGATGGGCGTGTTCACCTTCACCGCGGCACTGCCTTCGTCGACGAGGATCTTGCCGATCCTGCCTTCGTCCACGGCCTCGAACTCCATCGTCGCCTTGTCGGTCTCGATCTCGGCGAGGATGTCGCCGGACTTGACCTCGTCGCCCTCCTTCACCAGCCATTTGGCCAGCGTGCCTTCCTCCATGGTCGGGGACAGCGCGGGCATCAGGATTTCTGTGGGCATCGCGTCGCTCCCTTACCTGTAGGTGACTTTTTTGACCGCCTCGACCACCTCGGCCGGGGTGATGAGGGCGTGCTTTTCAAGATTGGCGGCATAGGGCATGGGCACGTCCTTGCCGGTGCAGTTGATCACCGGGGCGTCCAGATGATCGAAGGCGTTTTCCATGATGTAGGCCGAGATGTGGTTGCCGATCGAGGCGACGGGGAAGCCCTCCTCGACGGTCACGCAGCGATTGGTCTTCCTGACCGACTCGATGATCGTGCCGTAGTCCAGCGGGCGCAGGGTGCGCAGGTCGATCACCTCGGCCTCGATGCCGTCCTGGGCCAGCTTGTCGGCGGCCTCCAGCGCATGGGCCATGCCGATGCCGAAGCTGACGATGGTCACGTCGCTGCCCGACCGCGCGATGCGGGCCTTGCCGAAGGGGATGGTGAAGTCGTCCATGTCCGGCACCTCGAAGCTGCGGCCATAGAGGATCTCGTTTTCGAGGAAGATCACCGGGTTCGGATCGCGGATCGCCTGCTTCAGCAGGCCCTTGGCGTCGGCTGCGCTGTAGGGGATCACCACCTTGAGACCGGGGATCTGCGCATACCAGGCCGAATAGTCCTGGCTGTGCTGGGCCGCGACGCGCGCGGCCGCGCCGTTCGGGCCGCGGAACACGATGGGGCAGCCCATCTGCCCGCCCGACATGTAAAGCGTCTTGGCGGCCGAGTTGATGATGTGGTCGATGGCCTGCATGGCAAAGTTGAAGGTCATGAACTCGACGATCGGGCGCAGGCCGGCCAGCGCGGCGCCGGTGCCGATGCCCGCAAAGCCGATCTCGCTGATCGGGGTGTCCACCACGCGGCGCGGGCCGAACTTGTCCAGAAGCCCTTGGCTGATCTTGTAGGCGCCCTGGTATTCGCCGACTTCCTCACCCATCAGGAACACGGTCTCGTCGCGCTCCATCTCTTCGGACATGGCCTCGCGAAGGGCTTCGCGCACGGTCATGGTCTTCATCTTCGTGCCTTCGGGCCAGTCGGGGCTGCGGTCGGGCTCGGGGGTTCTGACCTCTTCGACGGCGGATGCGGCAGGGCTTTCGGCCTTCGCCTCGGCGGGCGCGGCGGCGGGTTTGGCGGCGGGCGCCTTGATGTCGTCCGCGCTTTCGCCTTCCTCGACCATCACGGCGATGGGCGTGTTGACGGCCACGCCCTGGGTGCCCTCGGCAATGAGGATCTTGCCGAGGATGCCCTCATCCACGGCCTCGAATTCCATCGTCGCCTTGTCGGTCTCGATCTCGGCGATGATGTCGCCGGACTTGACCGCGTCGCCTTCCTTCTTCAGCCATTTCGCCAGCGTGCCCTCTTCCATCGTCGGCGACAGGGCGGGCATCAGGATTTCGGTTGCCATTCTCGTTCACCCTCCCTCAGGCGTGTTCTTCGGCGCTGCCCTGCGGCAGGTCGTCGGCGTAGATGTCGGTCCACAGTTCGTCCAGCGCGGGTTCGGGGCTTTCCTTGGCGAATTCGGCCGACTCGTTGACGATCTCCTTGATCTCCTTGTCGATCGCCTTGAGGTCGTCCTCGCTGGCATGCTTGCCCTGCAGGATCAGGTCGCGGACATGTTCGATGGCGTCGCGTTCATCGCGCATCTTCTGCACCTCCTCGCGGGTCCGGTACTTCGCCGGGTCCGACATCGAGTGGCCGCGATAGCGATACGTCATCACCTCGAGGATATAGGGTCCCTTGCCGGCGCGGCAGTGCGCCACCGCCTTCTCGCCCGCGGCCTTCACCGCCAGCACGTCCATGCCGTCGACCTGCTCGCCGGGGATACCGAACGCCTCGCCGCGCCCGAACAGCGTCGTGGACTTGGTGGACCGCTTCATCGAGGTGCCCATGGCATACTGGTTGTTCTCGATCACGAAGATCACCGGCAGGTCCCACAACTCGGCCATGTTGTAGGTCTCGTAGACCTGGCCCTGGTTCGAGGCGCCGTCGCCGAAATAGGTGAAGGTGACGTTGTCATTGCCCAGATACTTGTCGGCGAAGGCCAGCCCCGCGCCCAGCGGCACCTGCGCCGCGACGATCCCGTGGCCGCCATAGAAGTGCTTTTCGCGGCTGAACATGTGCATGCTGCCGCCCTTGCCCTTGGAATAGCCGCCCTCGCGCCCGGTCAGCTCGGCCATCACGCCGTTGGGGTCCATGCCGCAGGCCAGCATGTGGCCGTGATCGCGATACGAGGTGATGCGCTTGTCGCCCTCTTTCGCGGCCGCCTCGAGGCCCACGACCACCGCTTCCTGGCCGATGTAGAGATGGCAGAAGCCGCCGATCAGACCCATGCCGTAAAGCTGCCCGGCCTTCTCCTCGAATCGCCGGATCAGCAGCATGTCGCGGTAATATTTGAGCAGCTCGTCCTTGGACGTGTTGGACGGCGCGGCGGTGCCGCCTGCGGGTCTTCTGGCCATGCGGGCATTCCTCCTGGCAGCTGGTTCGGGATAGTTCAGCGTTAAACTATCCCTAGCGCATCGCTTCGGGGGGTGCAATGCGCGAAACCCGGCGCGCCGGCGGGCCGCCGCCAGAGGCCGTCAGCGCAGGATGATTTCGTCGGCGCGCACCAGTCCCAGGACCTCGCGCGCGCGCTCGTCCAGAAGGTCCAGATCGAGGAAGTCGTCGGACAGGCGCCGGGTCAGGTTCTGCATGCGGTCCACCTCGACGCGCAATTCGTCGCGCTCGGCCACGATCTCGGCGGTCTCGGATTCGATCTGGATGCGGCGCAGGATGCCCGACGGGCCCTGCACCGCCGCGAAGGCGAAATAGAGGCCCAGACACAGCGTCAGGACAAAGAAGATGGTGGCGCTGATGGAAAGTCGCTGTGGCATGGGCGGACCGTGGCTGTTGGCAGCGTGGATCATGCCACAGCGGTCGGGCCGAGGGAATCCCCGAACCCGTCAGCCGTGGCGGCGGAACATCTGCTCGAGCCGCGCGGCCTCGTCGGCCAGGCCGAAGGGCGCGTTCAGCACCCACAACCCCGATCCGATCATCGCATGGCCCGGACGCGCGGGCGCGAAGCCGACCTCGGATCGCAGCGCATCGGGGAAGGCTTGCGCCAGCGCCGCCAGCATCGGCGCGTGCCGCCCATCGGCCAGCAGCGGATACCACAACGCGATCACGCCAACATTCCACTTGCGCGCCAGCAGCCCGATCTGGCGCGGGATCGCCGTGTAATCGGTCTTCACCTCGTAGCTGGGGTCGATCAGCAGCAGGCCGCGGCGCGGCGTCGGCGGACAGACCGCCTGCGCCATGTCAAAACCGTCCCTGGCGTGCAGCGTGGCGAACCCTGCGACCTCGGCCAGTGCCGCGTGTTCGGCCGGGTGCAATTCGGCCAGATGCGCAGTGTCGCCCGGGCGCAGGAACTGGCCCGCGATCAGCGGCGAGCCGGGATAGCTTGCCGCGCCGTGCCGTGTCCGCACCGCGCGGACCGTCCGAAGCAGGGGATGGTTCGCGGGCAGCCAGCCCTGCGCATCGGCCCTCAGGATCCCCGCCTGCGCCTCGCCGGTCTTCAGCGCCTCGGGGGCGTCCAGCCTGTACAGCCCGCGCCCGGCATGGGTTTCCAGGTAGCTCAGCGGCTTGGCCTTGCGGGTCAGGTAGTCCAACGCCGACGCCAGCAGCGCGTGCTTGTGCAGATCGGCCGCATTCCCGGCGTGATAGGCGTGTTGATAGCTCAGCATCGCGCCCAGATAGCCTGTCGGGACGGGGCAGGAAAGATTTCATCGTGTCGAGGAGGATTGCGGCGGCACCCAGGGAGGAGGAGGGGGTGCCGCCGCTCAACGCTGGCCCGGGGAGGAGGGAGGGCCGCGTATGGGGTGCGGTGCAGGCCAGGGAGGAGGGGCCGACACCGCCTGCGAGCGCGCCCCGGGAGGGAGGAGGAGGGGGCCCGTCGCATCGATGTGCCGCAAATGAGGCGGCTATGGGGTGCGGCAACGCCCAGGGAGGAGGAGGGGCCTTGCCGCCTGCGCCCGGCCAGGGAGGAGGGAGGGCGGGCGCAATCGGGTGCCGCATGCGGGGCGGCTATGTCTTTTCGCGGCGGCCCCGGGGAGGAGGGAGGCGGGGCCGCCGCAGTCACGAGAAACCCTGGGGAGGAGGTCGGGTTCCGTCGCGGTCTTTGGGCGGCATCCTCCAAGGGAGGAGGAGGGGAGGATGCCGCCGGTCCCGGCCCCGGGAGGAGGTGGGGCGGGAATTCGGTTCGCTTACTTCGTGACGCCCCAGGCCGCCTCGTGGGCGATGCGGGTGATCATCGAGCGGTTGATGCCCAGATCGTCCAGATCGCGGGTCGTCAACGCGTTCAGTTCGCGGACGGTCTGGCGATACACGGCGTTGCGGGCGCGGTTTTCCTGATGGCGCTGAACCGCGGCCAGCAGGCGAGCGCGCAGGCCGGCATTGGCCGGGGCGACATGTGCTTGGGCGATAACGGTCATTGCGGTATTCCTTTCGGTCTTGCCTCTCGCCAGACCCGGATGGTCCGGCGCTTCGTTGGATTAAAGATGGCGCTAATGCTGCAGTTGCACAATAGCCGCCTCGCCAATGCTGCCATGCAGCAATCGCATGGCTGAAAATCTGGAAAGGCAATGGTTAACGCTGATTTAACGCGATATTTTCACGTCATATGACAAACGGGTGAAGCTCGCCCCCTGTCGAAAGCCCAGCATTTGAAGGCGCTTAGCGGCCCGCTTGACAGCTTGTCGCAGGGGGTGGCGGCGGGCGGGCGGCGGATGCATCATGCGGGCCGCACCGCAAACGCACAGGGAAGTCAGATGGCCGTGGATCGCGAAGTTGCCCTTAGGGAAGTCTCGGATATCGTCCTGCCGCAGGGTGGGACGCTTGGCGCGGCCGATCTGCTGCGGGCCGTGACGCTTGAGGCGGGGGTGCTGCGCCTGGTGATCGAGGTGGCTGATTCGGAGGCGGCGCGGGCCATCGCCCCGGTCGAGGCCGAGATCCGGCGGCGTCTCGAGGCGCTGCCGGGGGTGGACAGGGTACAGATCGTGACGACGGCGCCGGCCGGCCGGCCGCAGCCCGCGGGCGGCGCGCCCTCGCTGCAGATCGGCCGCCACCCGACACGGCAGGCGGGGCCGCAGCCGATTCCGGGGGTGCGCAACATCATCGCCATCGGGTCGGGCAAGGGCGGGGTCGGCAAGTCGACGCTGACCTCGAACCTTGCCGTCGCGCTGGCGCGGGCCGGGCGGCGTGTCGGGCTGCTGGACGCCGACATCCACGGCCCCTCGCAGCCGCGCATGATGGGCGTGTCAGGGCGTCCGGCCAGCCCCGACGGCCAGCGCATCGAGCCCCTGCGCGCGCATGGCGTCACCATCATGTCGATCGGCCTGATGCTGACAGAGGGCGAGGCCGTTGTCTGGCGCGGGCCGATGCTGATGGGGGCCTTGCAGCAACTTCTGCAACAGGTGAACTGGGGCGAGCTGGACGTGCTGCTGATCGACCTGCCGCCCGGCACCGGCGATGTCCAGCTGTCGCTGTGCCAGAAGGCGGCCGTCACCGGGGCCATCATCGTCTCGACACCGCAAGATGTCGCCCTGCTGGACGCGCGTCGGGCGATCGACATGTTCAACAAGCTGAAGGCGCCGGTCCTGGGGCTGGTCGAGAACATGTCCAGCTATGTCTGCCCGAACTGCGGACACGAGGCGCATCTGTTCGGTCATGGCGGCGTGGCCGCCGAGGCGCGGGCCCTGGGGCTGCCCTTCCTCGGCGAGATCCCCCTGCAACTCGAGGTCCGGCTGGCCGGCGATTCGGGACGACCGGTCGCCCTGGGCGAGGGCGAGGTGTCGGACGCCTATGGGCGCCTGGCGCAGCGCCTGATCGCGCAGGACTTGGCCTGAGGGCCGGCGGCCTGATGGCCTGTCCGGGAATTCGGGACACTCGAGGCGCGGCCTTGGGATTTCGGGCCACCATGCAGATCTGTGCGCTCTCGTCCGCGTGATTCGGCGTGATTGGCGGGCTGGAACGGGCAAGCTGGCCCTCATCTTGCCGCGCCTCGGCGGAATCCGTCGGCAGTCTGGGAATGCTTGCCACCTGACGCCCTGCCGGTTGCCTTGGCTAGATATGGTGTTCCAAAAAGTCTCTGCTTCCACTGGTGGTATCCATCGACCTGCCTCCACGACATTGCCTTGGGTGCGGCCGTCGCCAAGGTGGCGCGAACTCGCTTTGAGGGCGAAGATTTCCATTGCTTCCCATCAAATCCCATGTCACTACTTGATCACGAAGACGGGCAGTGAAGGGGCAACAAGACCCCGCAAGGCGACGCAGGTTTCATGCAGGCACCCGTTTTCCAACACAGATCCGCCCGCGCGTGCGAGCAGCACCTCCCCCAGGTGGCGCGCGACAGGGTGGACACCCCCGAAAGGGGCCCAGGCAATGGGAACGAGGGCGGCGGATCGGGCAGTGGCAGCGGCCCGATCCGCCCTTTCTCTTTCGGAAGGGCGAAACGGGCGGGACAGTGAGGGCGGGCCGGCGTGGCGCGGAAATTCAGAGGCACGGAGACCGTGAAGGTCGATGGCAAGGGGCGGATGTCGGTCCCGGCCAGGATGCGCAAGCATTTCGAGCTTTGTGACCCCGATTTCGCGACATCGAACACCGGCCGGGCGCAACTGGTCGCCGTCCACGGCCCCGACTGGTGGAACTGGCTTGAACTGTACACCATCGACGCCATCGCAGAGATCGACGAACAGATCGACGGGCTGACTCGCGGCAGCATCGAGCGGCGCTGGCTGGAACAGCTGATGAACGGCCAGTCGATCGAACTCGAGATCGACCGGGAGGGGCGGCTGATGCTGCCGCAGAAGCTGCGCGAGAAGCTGGGCTTTGCCAATGGCGCCGAGGTGACCTTTGCCTCCAGCGGCGACTATCTGAAGGTCTATCTGCCCGAATCGCCGCCCAAGGACGTGGCCGAGGTCGAGGAATTCGCCGCCGCGAAGGGCGACGGCTTCGATCCCCGCGTCTATGTCGGCCAGGCCGCAACCGAGGCCGGAACCCATGGCCCCATCTCGGGCAGCGGAACCTGACCGATGACCGACCCGCACATCCCTGTCCTGCTGACGCCGCTTCTCGGGGCGGTGGCGCCGGTGTCGGGCGTCTGGCTTGACGGCACGTTCGGTGCCGGCGGCTATGCGCGCGGCCTGCTGGAGGCGGGCGCCGAGACCGTCATCGGGGTTGATCGCGATCCCTCGGTCTTCGCGATGGCGCAGGGCTGGGCCGCGGCGCATGGCGATCGGCTGCGGCTGGTCGAGGGCAGGTTCTCGGAGCTGGACCGGCTGGCTGCGGCGGTGTTGCCGGGCGTCTCGCTGGACGGCGTGGTGCTGGATCTGGGCGTCAGCTCGATGCAGCTGGATCAGGCCGAGCGCGGCTTTTCCTTCCTTCGCGACGGCCCGCTGGACATGCGGATGGGCCAGGACGGACCCTCTGCCGCCGAGCTTCTGAACGAGGCCGACGAGGCCGTGATCGCCGACGTCCTCTATCACTATGGCGAAGAACGCGCCGCCCGCCGGATAGCCCGCGCCATCGTCGCGGCCCGTCCGCTGCACCGCACCGACGAACTGGCCGAACTGGTCGCCGGCTGCCTGCCGCGCCCCAAGCCCGGCCAGAGCCATCCGGCGACCCGCAGCTTTCAGGCCATCAGGATCTGGGTGAACGACGAATTCCGCCAGCTGGTCGACGGTCTGGCCGCGGCCGAACGCGCGCTGAAACCGGGTGGCCAGCTTGCGGTCGTCAGCTTTCATTCTCTGGAGGACCGGATCGTCAAGCGGTTCATGCAGGCGCGGTCCAACAGCGCCGGCGCCGGCAGCCGTCACGCGCCGGTGCAGGACAGCGCGCCCGCCGCCTTCACCATGCCGTTCCGCCGCGCCATCGGGCCGGACCCCCACGAGATGGAGGCCAACCCGCGCGCCCGTTCGGCATTGCTGCGCGTGGCCGTTCGCACGGACGCGCCGGCCGGCGGTGTCGGGGCGGATGCCCTGGCCATGCCCCGGCTGCCCCGAAAGGCAGGCGGGTGATGCGGCCATTGACCTACGTGGCGGTGCTGCTTGCGGTGATGGCCCTCGCCTTCTGGGCCTATCGAGAGAATTACCGCACCCAGGCCGCGATCAGCGAGATGTCTCAGCTGCGCCGCGAGATCGCGGGACTGCGCGAGGAGCTGGGCGTGCTGCGTGCCGAATGGGCCTATCTCAACCGCCCCGACCGCCTGCGCGATCTGGTGAACCTGAATTTCGACCGCCTTCGTCTGGTTCCCGTCGATTCGGGCCAGTTTCTCGATCTGGGCCAGATCGACTATGCCAAGCCGCCCGCTGCCCCCGAAACGGATGACAGCGACAGTTCCAAGGAGCAACAGCCATGATCCGCACCCCCCTGCGCCCGCTGGCCCGCATCCTGCGCGCGCGCGAACGCGGCGAGAACCCCGACGAGATCGAGGCCGAGAACCGCCGCCTGCGCCACGAGGCGATCCAGGACCAGGCCCGCCGCCGGGCCGAAGGGCGACTGATCCTGATGGCAAGCTGCTTCGTGCTGGCCTTCGGCACGGTCGGGCTGCGCATGGGCGCCCTTGCCTCCAGCGAGCCAAGCGAGCCGCGCGCGCAGGTCCTGTCGGCCAAGATCATGTCGCAGCGCGCCGACATCACCGACCGCAACGGGCGGGTGCTGGCCACCAACCTGCTGACCCATTCGATCTACGCCCATCCGCACCAGATGGTCGATCCGCAGCGCGCCGCGCGGGAACTGGCCCGGATTTTCCCCGACCTTGACCAACAGAAGCTGCTGCGGGATTTCACCGGCAGCAGGAAGTTCCTGTGGATCAAGCGCAAGATCAGCCCCGAACAGATGCAGGCCGTCCATGACATCGGCGAGCCGGGCCTGCTGTTCGGCCCGCGCGAGATGCGGGTCTATCCCAACGGCCATATCGCCAGCCACATCCTTGGCGGGTCGGGCTTCGGCAACGAGGATGTCAGCAGCGCCGAGGTTCTGGGCGTGGCCGGCGTCGAGAAGGCCTTCGACAACTGGCTGCGCGATCCGGCCCATGACGGGGCGCCGCTGTCGCTGTCGATCGACCTGCCGGTGCAGGCGGCGATGGAGGAGGTGCTGGGCTCGGGCATGACGGTGATGAACGCCAAGGGCGCGGCCGGCATCCTGATGGATGTCTCGACCGGCGAGATCCTGGCAATGTCGAGCCTGCCCGATTTCGACCCCAACGACCGGCCGCGCCCGCTGCTGAAGGGCGATCCCTCGGACAGCCCGCTGTTCAACCGCGCGGTCCAGGGCCAGTACGAGCTTGGCTCGACCTTCAAGATCTTCCCGGTGGCCCAGGCGCTGGACCTGAAGATCATCAACCCGAATTCGGGCATCACCACCACGACGCCTATGAAGATTGGCAAGTATCGCATCAATGATTTCCACAACTACGGCCCGCAGCTGAGCGCGACGGACGTGATCGTGAAGTCCTCGAACGTGGGCACGGTCCGCATCGCGCAGATGCTTGGCCCCGAACGCCAGCGCGATTTCCTTGACGATCTGGGCCTGTTCGATCCCACCCCGATCGAGATGGTCGAGGCGCCGACCGGTCAGCCGCTGGTTCCGAAACGCTGGCCGGCGGTGACGGCGGCGACGGTCTCGTTCGGCCACGGCCTTGCCGCCAGCCCGCTGCATCTGGCAGCCGCCTACGCGACCATTGCCAATGGCGGCAAGCGCGTCAGCCCGACGCTGATCCACGGCCGCACCCGCCCCGAGGGCCAGCAGGTCCTGTCGCCGCGCGCTGCCGAACAGGCGGTGGCGATGCTGCGGCAGGTGGTCACCCGCGGCACCGCGCGCTCGGCCGACGTCGAGGGCTACGAGATCGCCGGCAAGACCGGAACCGCCGACAAGCCGCGCCCGAATGGCGGCTACTACAAGAACAAGGTCGTCTCGACCTTCGCCTCGGTGTTCCCGGCCAGCAAGCCACAATATGTGCTGATCGTCACGCTGGACGAGCCGACCTCGCGCAGTGCCAATGGCGAAAGCCGCACGGCGGGCGCGACCGCCGCCCCGGTGGCGGCGGAACTGGTGCGCCGGCTTGCGCCCTTGATCGGGCTGGAGGCCCGGACCGACGAAAAGCTGCCGCAGATCGCTGCCCGCTTCCAGCCGCATGTTGAACCCGCACCTGCCGATGAGATAAAGCTCGTTTCGAACAAATGACGGGTGAGACGGTGAGGCAGGCCACGAAGACGCTGGCGCAGCTTGGGCTGCGCGCCAGGGACGGGCGCGATCCCGCGATCACCGGGCTGTCGGTCGACAGCCGTACGGTCCGGCCGGGCCATCTGTTCGCCGCGCTGCCCGGATCGGCGATGCACGGGGCCGAATTCATCCCCTATGCGCTGCGGATGGAGGCCGGCGCCGTGCTGACCGACCGCGCCGGTGCCGAACAGGCCGCCGATGCGCTGGCCGGCTGGGACGGCGCGGTGATTGTTGCCGAGGACCCGCGCGCGGCGCTGGCCGGTGCCGCAGCCCTGTGGTTCGAGACGCAACCCGATCACGTCGTGGCGGTGACCGGCACCTCGGGCAAGACCTCGGTGGCCAGCTTCACCCGGCAGATCTGGCAGGCGCTTGGCCATCGCGCGATCAGCCTTGGCACGATGGGGGTCGAGGGCGACCACCATGCCCGGCTGGAACACACCACGCCTGAACCCGTCACGCTGCATCGGGTGCTGTCCGAGGCCGCCGCGGCCGGCGTCACCCATGCCGCGATGGAGGCTTCCAGCCACGGGCTGGATCAGCGCCGCCTTGACGGGGTGCGCGTCGAGGCCGGCGCCTTCACCAATTTCAGCCAGGATCACCTCGACTACCACGCCGGCTTCGACGAATATTTCGCGGCCAAGGCGCTGCTGTTCAACCATATTCTCGAAGAGGGCGAGGCCGCCGTCATCAATGTCGATGGCGAGCGTGGCCGCCAGATGGCCGACATCGCAACCGATCGCGGGCTGGCGCTGACCAGTGTCGGGCGCGGCGAGGACGCGATGCTGCGCATTCTCGGTCAGCGTTACGATGCCACCGGCCAGGACCTGCGCTTCTCGCTGATGGGCCAGGCGCAGATGGTGCGGCTGCCCCTGATCGGCGGCTTCCAGGCGGAAAACGTCCTGATGGCGCTGGGTCTGTGCCTCGCGACCGGTGACCCGGCCGATGCCGCGCTGCGCACGCTGCCGCAACTGCAGACCGTGCGCGGGCGGATGCAGCTGGTCGCGCAGCGCGACAATGGCGCGGCGGTGTTCGTCGACTATGCCCACAAGCCCGGCGCGGTCATCGCGGCGCTGCAATCGCTGCGCCCGCATGTGATGGGCCGGATCGTCGTGGTGCTGGGCGCGGGCGGCGACCGTGACCGTGGCAAGCGTCCGCTGATGGGCGAGGCGGCGCGGGACTTCGCCGATGTGGTGATCGTCACCGACGACAACCCGCGCAGCGAGGATCCGGCGGCGATCCGGGCCGCGGTGATGGCCGGCGCCGGACCCGAGGCCACCGAGGTCGGCGACCGGGCCGAGGCGATCCTGCGCGGGGTCGATGCCCTGCAACCCGGCGACGCGCTGCTGATTGCCGGCAAGGGGCACGAGACCGGGCAGATCGTCGGCCAGGACATCTATCCCTTCGACGATGCCGAACAGGCTTCGGTCGCGGTGGCGGCTCTGGACGGCAAGATATGAGCCTGTGGACCGCGGCCGACGCCGCAGCTGCAACCGGTGGCCGCCTGCGGGGCGACTGGATCGCCTCGGGGGTCTCGATCGACACCCGGACGCTGCGGCCGGGCGATCTGTTCGTCGCCCTGACCGATGCGCGCGACGGCCATGACTTTGTCGCGCAGGCCCTGTCCAAAGGTGCCGCGGCGGCGCTGGTAAGCCGCATCCCCGGCGATGTGCCCGATGATGCGCCGCTGCTGGTCGTGCCCGATGCCCTCACCGCGCTGGAGCAGCTTGGCCGGGCCGGCCGGGCGCGCATGACCGGCAAGGTCATCGCCATCACCGGATCGGTCGGCAAGACCTCGACCAAGGACATGGCCCGCATCGCGCTGGCCGGCCAGGGCGGGGTCCACGCGGCCGAGGCCAGCTACAACAACCACTGGGGCGTGCCGCTGACGCTGGCGCGGATGCCCGCCGATACCGATTTCGCGATCATCGAGATCGGCATGAACCATCCCGGCGAGATCGCACCGCTGTCGCGCCTTGCCCGGCCGCATGTGGCGATGATCACCACCGTCGCGGCCGCCCATCTGGAAGCCTTCGGCGCCATCGAGGGCATCGCCCGCGAGAAGGGCGCGATCTTCCAGGGGCTCGCGGCGGTGGGCACCGCCATCATCCCCGAGGATCTGGCGGTCACGCCGATCCTGCGCGACTGTGCCGATGCGGCCGGCGCGATCGTGCTGGGCTTCGGGCGCGACGGCATGGCGCGTCTGCTCTCCGCGGGCGCCGCCGATGGCGGGCTTGACTGCCGCGCCCGGATCACCGGCGAGACGGTCGGCTTCCGGCTGCAGACCACGGGCGTCCATTTCGCGATGAACGCGGTGGGCGTTCTGGCCGCGCTGGCGGCTGCGGGCGCCGACCTGCCGCTGGCCGCCCGCCACCTTGGCGACTGGCGCCCCCCGGCCGGGCGCGGTGCGGTCGAGAGCCTGGGCGGGATCCGCCTGATCGACGACGCCTTCAACGCCAACCCGGCCTCGCTGTCGGCGGGGCTGGCCACATTGGCGGGGCTGCAGGGCGGGCGCCGTGTGGCGATCCTCGGCGACATGCTGGAACTGGGCGCCGACGAGATCGCCCTGCACCGGGCCGTGGCCGACGACCCATCGATGGCGGCCGTAGACCTGGTCCATCTGGCCGGGCCGCGGATGCGCCATCTTCACGACGCGCTGCCCCCTGCCAAGCGCGGCGAATGGGCGGCCGAGGCCGTCCAGCTGGCCAGCCGGGCCGCGACGCTGGTCCGGCCGGGCGACATCGTTCTGGTCAAGGGCTCGAAATCCTCGAAGATCTCGACGGTCGTCGACGCGCTGCGGATGTCCGCGCGGCCGGCCGAACCTCAAGCAAGAGGATAGAAGATGCTCTATTGGCTGAGCAGTTTTTCCGAAGGTGGCGACCTCTTCAACCTGTTCCGATACATCACGTTCCGGGCGGGCGCGGCCTTCTTCACGGCGCTGATCTTCGGCTTCATCTTCGGGCGTCCGCTGATCAATTACCTGCGCCGTACCCAGAAGAAGGGCCAGCCGATCCGCGACGACGGCCCCGAGGGGCATTTCGTCAAGGCCGGCACGCCCACCATGGGCGGGCTGCTGATCCTGTCGGCGCTGTTCGTCTCGACCCTGCTCTGGGCGCGGCTGGACACGGGCTATGTCTGGATCGTGCTGGTGGTCACCGCGGGCTATGCGGCGATCGGCTTCGCCGATGACTACGCCAAGGTCAGCAAGCACAACACCAAGGGCGTCCCGGGCCGCATCCGAATGGGCCTTGGCCTGGCGCTGGCGCTGATCGCCTCGGCCTGGGCGATGTGGCTGCACCCGCCGGGGCTGACCGGGCAGCTCGCCATGCCGGTGTTCAAGAACGCCCTGATCGATCTGGGCCTCTTCTTCATCCCCTTCGCCATGCTGGTCATCGTCGGCGCGGCCAACGCGGTCAACCTGACCGACGGCCTCGACGGGCTGGCGATCATGCCGGTGATGATCGCGGCCGCCACGCTGGGGGTGATCGCCTACACCGTCGGGCGGGTCGACTTCACCGAATATCTGGGCGTCCACCACGTCCCCGGCTCGGGCGAGATCCTGATCTTCGTCGCCGCGCTGATCGGCGGAGGGCTGGGTTTCCTGTGGTACAATGCCCCCCCGGCCGCGGTCTTCATGGGAGATACCGGCAGCCTCGCGCTTGGCGGTGCCCTGGGCGCCATCGCGGTCGTCACCAAGCACGAGATCGTCCTGGCCATCGTCGGCGGGCTGTTCGTGGTCGAGGCGCTCAGCGTGATCATCCAGGTGCTGTATTTCAAGCGCACCGGCAAGCGGGTGTTCCTGATGGCGCCGATCCACCACCATTTCGAAAAGCTCGGCTGGAAGGAACCGCAGATCGTCATCCGCTTCTGGATCATCGCGCTGATCCTCGCGCTGATCGGGCTGGCCACACTGAAATTGCGCTGAGGTTTGCCTTGGTGCAAATATCCTCGGGGGTCCGGGGGCAGACAGCCCCCGGCGTTGACATCAGGATGACCGCATGATCCCGGTTCAGGGCGTCGAAAACCAGGTGGTGGCCGTGCTCGGCCTCGGTCGCTCGGGCAGGACGGCAGCCGCCGCCCTGGCGGCGGGCGGCGCGCAGGTCATCGCCTGGGATGACGGCACCGATACCCGCGCGGCCGCCGAGGCCGAGGGTCTGCGCATCGTCGATCTGACCCGTGACGAGGGGTGGCAGGGGGTGACGGCGCTGATCACCTCGCCCGGCATCGCCCATCTCTACCCGCGGCCGCATCCGGTCATCGCCCGCGCCTATGCCCTTGGCGTGCCGGTCGACAACGACATCGGGCTGTTCTTCCGCAGCTATGCGACCGCCGGCTGGGACGCCTTCGACCGCCCTCCGCGGGTGATCGCGGTCACCGGCTCGAACGGCAAGTCTACCACCACGGCGCTCATCCACCACATCCTCGCCGAGGCCGGCCGGCCGACTCAGATGGGCGGCAATATCGGCACCGGCGTCCTGTCGCTGGACCCCGCGACCGATGGCGAGGTGGTGGTGCTCGAGCTTTCCAGCTACCAGACCGATCTGGCCCGCGCGCTTACGCCCGATGTGGCGGTGCTGACCAACATCTCGCCCGACCACCTGGATCGCCATGCGGGCCTGGGCGGCTATTTCGCGGCCAAGCGCCGGCTGTTCGCCGAGGGCGGGCCGGATCGCGCCGTGATCGGCGTGGACGAGGCCGAGGGGCTTTATCTCGCCGGCCAGATGGCGATGGGGCCTGCAGATGACCGGGTGATCCGCATTTCCTCGGGGCAGAAGCTGGACCGTGCCGCATGGTCGGTCTTTGCCCGCAAGGGCTTTCTGGCCGAGTACCGCAAGGGGCGGCAGGCCGCCTCGATCGATCTGCGCGCCGTGCCGGGCCTGCCGGGCGCCCACAACCACCAGAACGCCTGCGCGGCCTATGCCGCCTGCCGCGCCGTCGGCCTGGCCCCGCGCGAGATCGAGGCCGCCTTCCACAGCTTTGCGGGCCTGCCCCATCGCAGCCAGTTGGTCGCCGAGATCGGCGGCGTGCGCTTTGTCAACGACAGCAAGGCCACCAATGTCGATGCCGCGGCCAAGGCGCTGCAGGCCTTCAGCCGGATCCGCTGGATCGCCGGCGGGCTGGGCAAGGAGGGCGGAATCGCCGCGCTGGCCCCCCATCTGGGACAGGTCACCAAGGCCTATCTGATCGGCCACTCCGCGCGCGACTTCGCGCTGCAGATCGGCCAGACCCCGCACGACATCGCCGAGACGATGGAGGCCGCCGTCACCCGCGCCGCGGCCGAGGCCGAGCCGGGCGATACCGTCCTGCTGGCACCGGCGGCCGCCAGTTTCGACCAGTATCCCAATTTCGAGAAGCGCGGCGAGCATTTCACCGCGCTGGTCGAGGCCCTGGCGAGGGGCTGACCGCCGCCCCCCCAGCCCGCCCTCAGACGTCGATCTCGACCCGGCCCATCGGGTTGGAACAGCAGGCGAGGATCCAGCCCTCGGCGATGTCCTCGTCGCTGATGCCACCATTGTGGACCATATGCACCTCGCCCGAGAGCTTGCGCACCTTGCAGGTGCCGCACAGCCCGAAGGTGCAGCCCGAGGGGATGTTCAGCCCCGCCCGCTTGGCGACGGCCAGGACGGTGTCGGTTTCGGCGCAGGCTGCCACCACGTCGCTGGCGGCAAAGCGGATCTGCGACCGGGCGTCCTCGTCGGGCACGACATCGTCGATCACCGGGGCGTCGGCCTCGGTCGCGACCGGGGCGCCGAAACTTTCCTGGTGGTAATGATCCATGTCGTAGCCCAGCGCGTTCAGAAGGTCGCGCACCGACTGCATGAACGGCTCGGGGCCGCAGCAGAACACCTCGCGCTCCAGGTAGTCGGGCGCCATCAGGCCCAGCATGATCTGGTTCAGCCGGCCCATATAGCCCGGCCAGGCCCGGAACGGATCGGGTTCCTCGACGGTCAGTCGCAATTGCAGCCCCGGCACCCGGTTGGCGAAATGCTGCAGCCGCTCGCGGAAGATGATGTCCGAGGGACGGCGCGCCGCGTGGACGAACACGATGTCCGGCATCTCGCCCGAATCCCATGCCCAGGTGGTCATCGACATCATCGGCGTGATGCCCGACCCGGCCGAGATGAACAGATATTTCCGGGCCGGATGCCGGTGCGAGCTGAAGATGCCGGCCGGGCCATAGGCCTTGATCCTCATGCCCGGCTTGAGGTTGTCCAGCATCCAGCGCGTGCCGATCGAGGCAGGCTGCGCCTTCACCGTGACCGAGATCGACAGCGGCCGCGAGGGCGACGACGAGATCGTGTAGGTCCGCTGGATATTGCCCTTCGGTCCCCTGGCCGGATCGACCGGCAGGTCAAGGGTGATGAACTGGCCCGGCTGATAGTCGAACCAGGCCCCCGAGGGGGCGCGGAAGGTAAAGGAATAGGTGTCCTCGGTCTCGGGCACCGCCATCGCGCATTCCAGCAATTCGTCGTCCGACCACGGCTCGGCGGCCCAGTTCAGGCGGGGCTTCTTCATGCTGCCGTCACTCCGCTGCGGTCTGCAGGCCAAGGCGGCTGGACATGACGCCGCAATACCAGTCCACCAGATGGATCACCCCGGCTTCCTGGCGCGGCGAATAGGGGCCGGGTTCGTAGGCGGGCGACAGGATGCCGGCCTGGTTTTCCTCGACCACCTGCCGGTCCTCGTCGTTGGTGTTGATCCACACTTCGGTCAGCTTCTGCAGGTCGTAATCCTTGCCCTCGACAGCGTCCTTGTGGACCAGCCACTTGGTCGTCACCTCGGTCTCGGTCGGGCTGATCGGCAGGATGCGGAACACGATGGCGTGGTCGGGCAGGAAGTGGTTCCAGCTGGACGGGAAGTGATAGAACATCAGGCTGCCGGCGTCGTTCCACGGGATGTTGCCCATCCGCTGGGCCACGGCGGCGCGGGTGGACATGGTGAAGCTTTCGGCATTGTCCATCAGCGGAACGCGGGCCATGCGCCATTGCATGTCGGGCGCGTTCACAAAGCGGGCCGGCAGGCTGGCCGCGTCGCAGCGGTCCCAGTGCTGCAGGATCTCGTTGCTGGCGGAATGTGGTCCCTCCATCACCGTCATCAGCGGATCGTCCGAATAGGTCCGGCACAGCGAGGGATGCGAGCCGCCGCAATGATAGCATTCGCGGTTGTTCTCCATCACCAGCTTCCAGTTGCCCTTCTCGACGATGGTCTGGCTGAAGGCGACCCTGGCATCGCCAAGCCCGCTGGGCGCCAGATAGCGCATCAGGTTCGGGGCCAGTTCGTTGATGGCCGGCGGCACCTTCGCCACGCAGACGAAGACCATGCCGCCGATATCGATGCAATGGACGGGCTTCAGCCCGTATTTCGATGCGTCGAAACCATCGCCCATGTCGCGGGCATACAGCAGCTTTCCGTCAAGGTCATAGGTCCACTGGTGGTAGGGGCAGACCAGCTTGGGACTGGAGCCGCCGGGCTTGGCACAGAGGCGCTGGCCGCGATGGCGGCAGACATTGTGGAAGGCGCGGATGCGGCCGTCGGCGCCGCGCACGATGATGACCGGGTATTCGCCCAGTTGCAGCGTCGCGAAATTGCCGGTCTTGGGCAGTTCGCAGGCGGGCACTGCAAAGACCCATTCGCGATACCAGATCTGTTCCAGATCGTCGCGCAGCACCTGTTCGCTGCAATAGAGGTCGCGGGGCAGCGAATGGCCGGGCTGGCGCGAGGCGACAAGCTGGGCGGTGGAAAGCGTTGGTGTGGTCATCGGTTACCTGCCGTGAAAGGCGCTGCGTTCTGTCGAAGCATAACCTATCTGCTGGCGAATTTCGCAACGGACAATTTGCGACATGGCGATTGCGGATTGAGACATGCGCCCGGTGCCGCGATCAGCGTTGCGCGTCGCGCAGCCGCAGCCGGGCGATCTGGTGAAACCGGCCCATGGCATCCTCGCCCGCAAGGGTCAGGCTTGCGATCGGATGCGGGTCGGGCAGCAGGGGCGCCAGATGCGGATGCAGCGCGGCCAGCAGCGCGTCGCTTTGCCGGCCCTCAAGCCGCGCGCCGAGGGTCATGTGGAACCGGAACTGGCCCAGCACGAAGGGATAGCCCCAGCGATCCAGCAGGTTGCGCTGCGCCTCGGACAGCCGGTCGGGGTTGCGGCGGGCGCGATCCTCGGGGGTCAGCGGGGCGCGGTGGGCATCCAGCGCGCGCACCACGCGCGCGGCAAGCTGTTGCAGCGGGGCGCAGGGCTGCGCGGGCACGAGGGCCGGAAAGCCGTGCAGGGCCGCCAGCCGCAGCCCGCCGGGCAGGGAAACGGGCGGCTGGCCTGCCGCAAGGGCCCGCAGATCGGCCAGCAGCGCGGCCTCGCTGCTGTCGGCGGCCAGCCGGAAGGGCGCTTTCAGCGTCGCGTGGAAGCCATAGCGCCGGGCCGCGCGGGTCAGCGCCTCGACCCCCGCCGGCCGGTCGCGGCCCTCCCGGCCCCGCGCGATGTCCCAGCCCAGCCACTCTGCCCCGAAGGCCGCCAGCGGTCCCTCGGGCGTGTGGTAGATCGCATAGCGGCGCCAGTCGCCCACGCTTGACCTCGCAGCCGTTTCGGCCCAGCCATGAGGTATGAGCGAGACGGTCCTTACCAATGCCCGGTTGATCCTGCCCGATCATGTGCAGGATGGCCATATCGTGATCCGCGACGGGATGATCGCCGCGATCGGCAGCGGGCCTGCACGGGGCGACGACATGCAGGGCGATTTCATCGCGCCCGGCCTTGTCGAACTGCACACCGACAATCTGGAACAGCATCTGCATCCGCGCCCGCATGTCGAATGGCCCCATGCGCCGGCGATCCTTGCGCATGACGCCGAACTGGCCGCAACCGGCATCACCACGGTCTTCGACGCGCTGCGGGTCGGCTCGATCCCGTGGCGGGCGAACTACACCTCCTACGCCCGGCCGCTGAGCCGCGAGATCGCGGCGATCCGGCAGGCCGGATTGCTGCGGATCAGCCACCACCTGCACCTGCGCGCCGAGATCTGCAGTGAAACCCTGGTCGAGGAACTCGCCGAATTCGCGCCCGACGACCGGGTTCGGCTGGTCAGCCTGATGGATCACACGCCCGGCCAGCGGCAGTTCCGCGATCTGGGCCTGACGCGCAAGTTCGTCTCGGCCCGTGCGGGCATGACCGAGGCGGGGTTCGACATCTACCGCCAGCGGCTGGTGACGCTGCGGGCCGACAAGGGGCCCGCGAACGAGGCGGCGGCGCTGGATTTCGCCCGCCGCGTCGGCGCGGTGCTGGCCAGCCATGACGACACCACCTCGGCCCATGTGGCGCAATCGGCCGCGCATGGTGTCGCGCTGGCCGAGTTTCCGACCACCGCCGAGGCTGCGCAGTCCTGCCGCGATCATGGCATCGCGATCATCATGGGCGCCCCGAACCTGGTGCGCGGCGGTTCTCATTCGGGCAATGTCGACGCGCGGGAACTGGCGGGGGCGGGGCTTCTGGATATCGTCAGTTCTGACTATATCCCCGCCGCGCTGCTGGCGGCGGCGGCCCGCCTTGCGCGGCTGTGGGACGACCTGCCGCGCGCCATGGCGACGGTGACGGCCAATCCCGCAAGGGCGGCGGGGCTGGACGACCGGGGCAGGCTGGCGCCGGGGCTGCGCGCCGATCTGATCCGCTTCCGCCTGCACGAGGGCATGGCCGTGCTGCGCGAGACGCATGTGGCGGGGAAGCGCGTGGCCTGAGCGCACGGGCTTGCTGCGGCGGGGCGGGCGTCATATCTGTCGCGGAATTCGGACAAGGGAACCGCAGATGCGCTCGACCGCCTCCTACCTTCGCTGGCCGCTGATCGTCACCGCGGCCGGCATCCTGCTGTCGGGCTATCTCGGCTGGGAATTCTCGTCCAGCGGCTCGGGCGCGCTGTCCTTCCTGTTGATCGCGGTCGTGCTGGCGGTGCTGGAAATCTCGCTGTCCTTCGACAATGCGATCGTCAACGCCAACAAGCTGAAGGAGATGACGCCCGAATGGCAGCGCCGCTTCCTGACCTGGGGCATCCTGATCGCTGTCTTCGGGATGCGGGTCGTGTTCCCGCTGCTGATCGTGGTGATCGCCGCCCGGATCGGGCCGTTGCAGGCCATCGAACTGGCCGCTGCCCGACCGGCCGAATATGCCGAACTGATCCGTGACGCGCATCTGCCCATCGCGGCTTTCGGCGGCAGCTTCCTGATGCTGGTCGCGCTCAGCTTCTTTTTCGACCAGTCCAAGGAGGTCCACTGGATCGGCCGGCTGGAACGCGCGCTGCGGTCCTGCGGGTCGGTGCGGGGGATGGAGGTCGGCTTCGTGCTGATGTTCATCCTGCTGTTCGTCTGGCTGCTGCCGGTTCGAGACGAAAAACTGTTCATGTTCAGCGCGATGTGGGGGATCGTGACCTTCCTTGCGGTCGACGCCCTGGGCCATGTTCTGGACCATTGGGGCCAAAGCCAGAGCCGTGCGGCGCAGGGCACCGCGCAGGCCGGGCTGGGCGCGTTCCTCTATCTCGAGGTGCTGGACGCCTCGTTCAGCTTTGACGGCGTGATCGGCGCCTTCGCGCTGACCCAGAACCTGTTCCTGATCGCCATCGGCCTTGGCATCGGCGCGATGTATGTGCGCGCGATGACGGTGATGCTGGTCGAACGCGGTACGCTGGCCGAATTCCGCTATCTGGAACATGGCGCCTTCTGGTCGATCCTGATCCTGTCGATCATCATGTTCGGCCAGACCATGTGGCACCTGCCAGAGGTCGTGACCGGCCTGCTGGGCGCGGGCTTCATCGCCATGGCCTTTGTCAGTTCCGTGCTGTGGAACCGCCGCCACGCCGCCATCGCGGACTGAGGCGCCGCGCCTACATCTGGTCGATCAGGTCCAGCATCTCGGGCGGAAGCTGGTCCTCGCGGATGGTGAAGATCCGGCTTTGCTGCCGGTCGTCGGTCAGGGTGATGCGATAGGTCATCCGGTCGGCGCAGGTGGTGCAGGGTTGACTGGCCAGCCGCGCCAGTTCGTCCGGCTCGAACGCGTCGCAGAATTCCTGCCGCATCCGGGCGCCTTGCTGGTCCAGATCGATGCGCTTGGTCACCGACGCAGCGGCGATCCCGCCAAAGCCGCCCTCGGCCGCGATTTCGATGATCATGGCGAAGCATCCGCCCGTAATTACGCCCATCGGCGGAATGTAGGGCTAGACGCCGATTCCGACAAGCTTCCAGGCGCGGCGCAGCATCACCGTCTCGAGGCTGCCGGCGCCGGCCAGTTCGGCGGCCGCCTGCAGCGTCTGTTCGGCCCAGTCGGCAAATGTCGCCATCGGGTTGTTGAGATTCTGCAGCGCGCGATACCAGATGCGGCCCGGCAATTCCCAGGCCCGGCCGCCCAGATAGGCGCAGAACAGGTAGAAGGCGTGATTCGGGATGCCGGAATTGATGTGGACCCCGCCATTGTCGTCGGTGGTGGCGACGAAATGATCCATATGCCAGGGCTGCGGGTCCTGACCCAGCAGGTCGTCGGAATAGGCGGTGCCCGGCGCCTTCATGCTGCGCAGGGCGACGCCGTTGATGCCGGGGCCAAGGATGCCGCGGCCCACCAGCCAGTCGGCCTCATGGGCCTGCTGGCCAAGGCTGCGCTGCACGGCAAGGCTGCCGAACACGTCGGCGATGCTTTCGTTCAGCGCGCCGGACTGGTTCTCGTAGATCAGCCCGCCCGAATGCTGGATGACGCCATGCGCCATCTCGTGTCCGATGACCGACAGTTCCAGGAAGGTGCGGAACACCTCGCCATCGCCGGTGCCATAAGCCATCTGGGTGCCGTCCCAGAAGGCGTTGTTGTAGTTGCGCCGGTGCCGGACCGTGGCGATCAGCGGCAGGCCGCGCCCGTCCAGCGAATTGCGACCGTATTCCTCGGCAAACAGCGAGAATACCTCGCCCGCCCCGTCATAGGCCAGGTCGGCCTCGGCATCGCCGGTCGAGGGGTCGCCCTCGGCCCGGATCAGGGTGCCGGGCAGGGCGGCGCGGAACCCGCCGTCATGGATGCGCCGGTCGGGGCAGCACAGCGATCCGGCCTCGGCCAGCCCCCTGCTGACGAAGGCGCCGTGATCTCCGGGGCCTGGTGCGGTCGCGGTGATGTGCTCAACCCGCTCTTCGCGGATCTTCTGGCTCTGCTTCAGCAGCGTGCGGGCCATCTGCGCGGTCTTGTCATCGCCTCGCAGCACCATGACCCGCAGCATGTAGGGCGGCACGATGCAGGCGATCGGATCGTGGCGGGACGAACAGGACAGCGACAGGCACATGGGCGACCTCGAACAGGGGGTGTCGCCTCAGGGTAGCACGGCGCCGCCCCGCCCGCAGCACCGATCCCGTGCGCGGATCAGCCGATCCGGGATCAGCCGATCCGGGCGCCCGTCTCGCGGTTGAACAGGTGCAGGTTCGCGCGGTCGAAGCCCAGATGCAGGCGGTCCGTGATCTGCGCGTCCGAGGGCAGGGCGATGGTGATCGCCTCGCCATTGGTGTGGCCATGAACCAGCCGCTGCGCGCCCAGTTCCTCGACCGCCCGGACGTCCATCTGGATCGGGCCGTCGGCCGTCACGCTGAGGTCCTCGGGGCGGATGCCGATGGTGCCGGCATGGCCGGTGCCGGGCAGATGCGGCACCGCGCGGGCGTCCAGCAGGTTCATCGCGGGACTGCCGATGAAGCCCGCGACGAAGGCCGAGGCCGGGCGCCGATAGACCTCCAGAGGGGTGCCGATCTGTTCGACCCGGCCGCCGTTCAGCACCACCAGCCGGTCGGCCAGTGTCATCGCCTCGAGCTGGTCGTGGGTGACATACAGCGAAGTCGTGCGCAGCCGCTTCTGCAGTTCCTTGATCTCGAGCCGCATGGCCACGCGCAGCTTGGCATCCAGGTTCGACAGCGGCTCGTCGAACAGGAAGGCTGCCGGTTCGCGGACGATCGCGCGGCCCATCGCGACGCGCTGGCGCTGGCCGCCCGACAGGGCGCGGGGCTTGCGGTCGAGGAACTGGCCGATCTGCAGGATCTCGGCCGCCTCGTTCACGCGCCGGTCGATCTCGGCGCGGGGGGTGCCGCGGTTCTTCAGCCCGTAGGCGAGGTTCTGGCGCACCGACATGTGCGGATACAGGGCATAGTTCTGGAACACCATGGCGATGTCGCGGTCGGCGGGCTCGACCTTGTTAACGACCCGATCGCCGATGCGCACCTCGCCCTCGGTGATGCTTTCCAGCCCTGCGACCATCCGCAGCAGGGTGGACTTGCCGCAGCCCGAGGGGCCGACCAGCACGATGAATTCGCCATCCGCGATGTCGATGTTCACGCCGCCCACTGCGCGCGCGCCGCCGGGATAGATCTTGCCGAGATCCGCGAGGGTGATTGATGCCAACTTACTTCTCCGTCTCGACAAGACCCTTGACGAACAGCCGCTGCATGCCGATGACCACCGCGACGGGGGGCAGCATCGCCAGCACGGCGGTCGCCATGACCAGATGCCACTGGGGCAGACCGTCCACCGCATCGGCCATCCGCTTGATGCCGGCGACGATGGTGTAATATTGTGCGTCCGTGGTCACCAGCAGCGGCCAGAGATACTGGTTCCAGCCATAGATGAACAGGATCACGAACAGCGCCGCCATGTTGGTGCGCGACAGCGGCAGCAGGATGTCGCGAAAGAATTTCATCGGCCCGGCGCCGTCGATGCGGGCGGCCTCGACCAACTCGTCCGGCATGGTCAGGAACACCTGCCGGAACAGGAAGGTCGCGGTCGCGCTGGCGATCAGCGGCACCGACAGGCCGGCATAGCTGTTCAGCAGGCCCAGCCCGGCGACCACCTGGAAGGTCGGCACGATGCGCACCTCGACGGGCAGCATCAGGGTGATGAAGATGCACCAGAAGGCCAGCCCGCGCAGCGGAAAACGGAAATAGACGATGGCGAAGGCCGAGGTGATCGAGATGGCGATCTTGCCGCAGGCGATCAGCAGCGCCATCACGAGGCTGTTGAACATCATCCGCGCCACCGGAGGGGTGCCGCTGGTGGACACCCCGGCGTCCAGCATCCGGCTGTAGTTCTCGACCAGATGCGGGCCGGGCCACATCGGGACGGTGCCCGACATGAAATCTGTGGCGGTGTGGGTCGAGGCGACGAAGGCCACCCAGACCGGCAGGGCGACGATGACGACGCCGGCGATCAGCACCAGATGGGCCAGCAGATTGAGGCCGGGGCGATTCTCGATCATCAGTATTCGACCTTCTTCTCGACCCAGCGGAACTGGATGATCGTCAGCGTGATGACGATGGCCATCAGGAACACCGACTGCGCCGCCGAACTGCCGATGTTCTGGCCCACGAAGCCGTCGAAATAGACCTTGTAGACCATGATGTTGGTGGCCTGGGCCGGGCCGCCCTCGGTGGTCGCGTCGATGACCGCGAAGGTGTCGAACATCGCATAGACGATGTTGACGACCAGCAGGAAGAAGGTGGTCGGCGACAGCAGCGGAAAGGTGATGTCGAAGAAGCGCCGCACCGGGCCGGCGCCGTCGATGGCGGCCGCCTCGCGCATGCTGGCCGGGATCGCCTGAAGCCCGGCGACGAAGAACAGGAAGTTGTAGCTGATCTGCTTCCACGCGCTGGCGATCACCACCAGCAGCATCGCATCGGTCTTGGAACTGATGTGGTTCCAGTCATAGCCGACCATGTCCAGCACATAGGGCATGACGCCGATGGTGGGGTTGAAGATGAACCACCACAGGATCCCGGCGACGGCCGGCGCGACGGCATAGGGCCAGACCAGCAGCGTCGTGTAGACGCGCGCCGATTTCAGCATCCGGTCGACCGCGATGGCCAGCAGCAGCGCCACCCCCATCGACATCACCGTGACCGAGACCGCGAAGATCGCCGTCACCTGCAGCGAGTTCAGGTATTCGGGGCTGTCCAGCAGCGCCCGGAAATTCGCCAGCCCCACGAAACTGGAATTGATGCCGAAGGCGTCCTCGCGCAGGAAGCTTTGCCGGATCGCCTGCCCGGCCGGCCAGAGGAAGAAGATGAAGGTGATGGCCAGCTGCGGCGCCAGCAACAGCCAGGGCAGCAACTGATTGCTGAAGATCGTGCGCTTCATCGAGGACCTGCGGGCAGAGATGGCCGGGGCCGCGCAAGGCGCGCGACCCCGCAGAGGTTACTGGTTCTGGGCCTGGAATTCCTCGATCAGCTTGTTGCCGCGTTCGACAACGCTGTCCAGGGCGCCCTGCGCATCCTTCGAACCCGACAGAAGCTGTTCGAATTCCTCGTCGATGATGCCGCGGATCTGGACATAATTGCCAAAGCGCAGGCCCTTCGAATTCTCAGTCGGCGCGTTCAGCGTGATCTGTTTGATGCCGGTGTCGGCGCCGGGGTTCTCGTCGAAGAAGCCCTGCATCTGGTCGGCCGCCGCCTGGGTGATCGGCAGATATCCCGAGAACGAGGCCCAGTCGGCCTGAACCTCGGGCGAGGACAGATATTCGAAGAACTTCGCGGCGCCGGCATATTCTTCGTCCGGACGCCCGGACAGGACCCACAGCGTCGCCCCGCCGATGATCGAGTTCTGCGGCGCACCCTCGATATCGTCGTAATAGGGCAGCATCCCGAAGCCCAGATCGAAGTCCTTGGCATTGGCGATCACGCCCGCACGGCTGGCCGAGCTGTTCATGATCATCGCGCATTCCTGCGAATAGAACATCGGCGGGGCGTTGTCGCCGCCGACCGGGCCGCCATATTTGAAGATGCCATCATCGGCCCATTTCTTCAGGTTGCCCCAATGCTTGACCTGCGCCGGCCCGTTCACCGACAGCCGTGCGTCCAGCCCGCCAAAGCCGTTTTCCATCGTGCCGATCGGCTGGTTGTGCCAGGCGCTGAAATTCTCGGTCTGGATCCAGCTGATCCAGCCGGTGGTGAAGCCGCAGGATGCCGCGCCCGAGTCGATGATCTTCTTCGAGAACTCTTCCATCTCGGCCCAGGTCTTGGGCGGCTGTTCGGGATCGAGGCCGGCCTTCTCGAACACCGACTTGTTGTAGTAGAGGATCGGGGTCGAGCTGTTGAACGGCATCGACAGCATGTTGCCGTCGGTGTCGGTATAATAGCCCACCACCTGCGGCAGGAACGCGGCCGGGTCGAAATTCGCACCCTGGTCCTGCATCAGCTGGTAGACCGGGACGATGGCGCCCTTGGCGGCCATCATGGTTCCGGTGCCGACCTCGAAGACCTGCACGATCGCGGGCTGTTCCTTGGCGCGGAAGGCGGCGATGGCGGCGGTCATCGTCTCGGGATAGGTGCCCTTGTAGGAGGGCACTACCTTGAAATCCTCCTGGCTGTCGTTGAAGCCCTTGACGATTTCCTCAAGCTTCACGCCCAGTTCGCCACCCATGGCGTGCCACCACTGGACTTCGGTCTGCGCGTTGGCGGCCGACAGCGACGCGATCAGCGCCACCGCGGATGCGGTGATCATGTGGTTCATCTGGTTTTTCCTCCCAATGGAGTTGCGGTTCCCGTCGGGCCTAGCGGCCTCGGGTGACGGTCGCGCAACAGTATTGTGAAGGAAATGTGGCAGCGTTTGATCAAGCGGTCAATGCGCGATTATTTTCGGCTTTGTTCCCCGATTTTCCCTGTGCTGCCACCGCCGAACATGGTCCTGACCGCGCCGATGACCGGAAGGACCGTCACCGCAAGCAGCGGGTTGATGACCCGGGTGACCAGCGGAATCAGCGCCATCCCCAGCGCCAGGCCGAACAGCCCGTCAAAAAAGGCCGTCGTCGCCCATGCCGCGACGCCGGGTGCCTGCGGCACAAGTGCCGCGGCGTCCTCGGCCCGGTGCTTGATCCAGTCGTAGGGTGCGTGCCAGCCCAGTTCGCCCATCCCGTGCAGCACGATCTGGCCGCCGACCCACAGCATCGCCGCGGTGCCAAGCGTCGTCAGCGCGACCATGAAGCCCGGCATGAACTTCACGATGCCGCGCCCCAACGCGGCCAGAACGCCGCGCCGCCCGGTCGCCATGTGCAGGCCGACGTCATCGGCCTTCACGATCAGCGCCACCGCGCCATAGACCGCCAACGTGATGCCGATGGCGACGACCACGAGGATCAGCGCCTTCATCCACAAGGAATCCTCGACCGGGATGGTGGCGAGGGCGATGGTCATGATCTCGGCCGACAGGATGAAGTCGGTCTTGATCGCGCCCGCCACGCGCTTTTCCTCCAGCGCCGCGCCGTCGCCTTCGGGGTGGATGTGCTGTTCGCTGTCATGGCGTTCGCCGCGGGCAAAGAGATGCGCGACCTTCTCGGCGCCCTCGAAGCACAGATAGGCGCCGCCGATCATCAGCAGCGGGGTAATCAGCCACGGCGCGAAGGCCGACAGCAGCAGCGCCATCGGCAGCAGGATCACCAGCTTGTTGAACAGTGAGCCGCGGGCGATTTTCCAGACGATCGGCAATTCGCGCGTGGCCTGGAAGCCTTGCAGATATTTCGGCGTCACGGCGGCATCGTCGATCACCGCCCCCGCCGCCTTGGCCCCCGCCTTCGCGGCCTGTCCCGCAACATCGTCCAGCGACGCCGCCGCCACCTTCGAGATCGCGGCCACGTCGTCCAGAAGCGCAATCAGACCGCTCATCCCGTCTCCATCCGGTTTGTCGTCACCCGAAGCGACAGTGACGCGGCAACGCACGGGATACAAGTTGGTTGCGCGGGCCGCCGGCCATGGCCGCCGAAAGCCGGGGCCGCCGCAAAAAAAAGGCCCGCGCGGAAGGGGATGCGCGCGGGCCAGTGCGCCCGCCATCTGGGTGGCGGGCGGGTCCGTGCCGGTTGGATCTTCGGCATCGACACGGTCTCGGCGGCACGCCGCGCGCCACAACCGTGCAGGCGCGCCCGTGCCTATCGAGACACGCAGGCGGGAGGAGGAAGTTGCGTCCGCCGCCCGGCGCGGCACGGTCACAAGCGGGTGAGATCGGCGATGGCGACGACCGGACCCGTCGCCTGCCCGGTGGGCGAACCGCCGGCGGGTTCGTCGGACAACGCGATCCTGATGCCCTCCGAGGGGTCCAGACTGGCCGGCAGGGTCATGCGCGCGCTGCCCGAATGCGGCACCAGGCCGATCGAGATGGGCGCGCTGCCATCCGGGCGGATCCACCAGATCTCGTAGTCGCGGCCTTCGGACACGGCACCCTGCTCCAGCGCGATCTCCATCTCGCTGCCCGCCAGCCGGGCGGCGACGCGCACTGCCTGATCCTCGGTGACAAGCTGGGCCTGATAATCGGGCGCGGGCGTGGTGGGCGTCGTGGGCAATTGTCCCGGCAGCCACAGGAAGGCCGCGACCGCGGCCACCGCCACCAGCCCCAGAAGCGCCCCGAACGGGCCACGCCACCAGGCGCGGGCCGGGCCGGAGGCAGGCTGGCTCAGCGGCGCGGTGCCGTGGCCCAGCGTCTCGCGGATCCTCTGGCGGGCACGCGCGGGGGCCATCACCGGCGTCAGGCGGTCGGCCAGCCCGGCCAGCCTTTCCTGCCAGTCGCGGACGGACTGCGCGAAACCCGCATCACTCGACAGCCGGGCCACCGCATCGCGCGCCTCGTCGCCATCCAGCAGGCCAAGCGCCAGTTCGGCGGCCAGTGCCTCGTCCTCTTCCAGGGGGGTCAGCTGCGTCTCGTCGGTCATTGGCTGACACAGTCCTTCAGGCGCAACAGGCTGCGGCGCAGCCAGCTGCGGACGGTGTTGATGGGCTTGCCCTCACGCTCGGCCAGGTCGGCATAGGTAGCGCCTTCAAGATAGACGGCGCGCACCGCCCCGGCCTGCTGTTCGGCCAGCTGGGCCAGACATTCGTCCAGCAGCCGCCGTTCCTGCGCGCGGATCGTCGCGGCCTCGGGACCGGGCTCGCCCGAGGCGACGTGGGCCGCCGCCTCGGCCGGCGCGGTCACCGGTCGCGAACTGCGCGCGCGCAGCCGGTCGATGGCGCGGTTGCGGGCGATGGTGATCAGCCACGTCATCGGCGACAGACCGTTCGAGGCATAGCGTTCGGCGCTTTGCCAGATCTTGATATAGACTTCCTGCAGGGTTTCCTCGGCCTCGGGCCGATCCTTCAGGACCGACAGGCAGACGGCATGCAGCTTGGCCGATGTGGCCTCGTAGAGGGCATCGAATGCCGCCCTGTCGCCAAGCGCCGTCCGGGCGATCATCTCTTCCAGCTGTAACCTGCGGGCGTCCTGCACCGGTGCGCTTGCCTTAATGCCTCGTTCGCCCCCGACATTAGGTAGGCCCGCGGGCGGCGTCAACGCGCGCCCTTCTTGCACGCGCCTGACTTATGCGCGATCAAGGCGGCGTTGCGAGGAAAGGGCCCGACGATGCTGGACATGAACGCCAAACCCACCGAAGACATCGACCTGCGCGAGGTGTTCGGGCTGGACAGCGACATGAAGGTCAAGGGCTTCGCCGACCGCAGCGAGCGCGTCCCCGAGATCGACAGCACCTACAAGTTCGATCCCGACACGACCCTCGCGATTCTGGCGGGCTTTGCCTATAACCGCCGGGTGATGATCCAGGGCTATCACGGCACAGGCAAGTCCACCCATATCGAACAGGTCGCGGCGCGTCTGAACTGGCCCTGCGTGCGGGTGAACCTCGACAGCCATGTGTCGCGCATCGACCTGATCGGCAAGGACGCGATCAAGCTGGTCGATGGCAAGCAGGTGACGGTGTTCCACGAGGGCATCCTGCCCTGGGCGCTGCGCAACCCGACGGCCATTGTCTTCGACGAATACGACGCCGGCCGCGCCGACGTGATGTTCGTGATCCAGCGGGTGCTTGAGGCCGACGGCAAGCTGACCCTGCTGGACCAGAACGAGGTCATCACCCCGAATCCCTGCTTCCGGCTGTTCGCCACCGCGAACACCGTGGGCCTGGGCGACACGACGGGGCTTTACCACGGCACCCAGCAGATCAACCAGGGCCAGATGGACCGCTGGTCGCTGGTCGCCACGCTGAACTACCTGTCCCACGACGCCGAGGCCGCCATCGTGCTGGCCAAGGTGCCGCAATACAACAACGAGAAGGGCCGCCGCGCGATCAGCCAGATGGTGACGCTGGCCGACCTGACCCGCACCGCCTTCATGCAGGGCGACCTGTCCACGGTGATGTCGCCGCGCACGGTGATCAGCTGGGCGCAGAACGCCCGCATCTTCGACAATATCGGCTATGCCTTCCGGCTGACCTTCCTCAACAAATGCGACGAGCTTGAGCGTCAGACCGTGGCCGAGTTCTATCAGCGCCTGTTCGACGAGGAATTGCCCGAAAGCGCGGTCGCCAAGGCCCGCTGAGGCATGGCGCGGTTCGAGCGGCTGGTCCTGCATATCGGGGACACCAAGGCCGGCTCGACCACCTTGCAGCATGTGCTGACCCGGGGGCGGGACGGTGCGATGGGCTTCGACATCGCCTTTCCGGGGCGCGATGCGAACCACAATGCCGTCGCCGATGCGCTGCGCGCCGTGGATGGCGGGCCGGGCCCGGCCGAATGCCGGCGCAGGCTGGCGCGGTTTCGGGCGGATCTGCGTGCCGCGCCGTCTGCCGCCTGCTGCGTGATCTCGGCGGAAAATCTGTCCTTTCTCGCGCCCGCCCGGTTGAGAGAGTTCATCGAGGCCGAGTTGCGGCCCCATGCCGGGCGCATCGAGATCGTCCATTATCTCAGGCCGCATGTCGCCAGGATGCGCTCGGGCTATGCCGAGTCGGTCAAGATCGGCCTGGAATTCCGGCCGTTTCCGGACTTCGTGCAGCAGACCACGCGGCAGGGTCGCTTCTGCCGCAGCGGTGTCGTGCAGGCCTGTCGCGAAACCTTCGGCGATGCCTACATTCCCCGCCCGCTGATCCGTGCCCATCTGGTCGGCGGGGATATCGTGACAGATTTTCTCGCGCTGGCGACCGGCGCGGCGCAACGCCCGCCGCAGGCACCGTCCCTGAACCAGAGCCTCGATTGCGTCGCGCTGGGCGAAATCCAGAGGTTGCAGTCGGGAATCAGGACGCGGTCGCGGGGCCTGCGCCACGCCGTGGGCTACGAATTCGCGCGGCGCTATGCCCGGCAGCCGAGCCCTGTGCCGACCCCGCGGCTGGGCATCTTGCCGCGCGCTGCGGGGCGGCTCGACGGCCGCTACAGGCGGGATGCGATCGCGCTGGATCGCGCATTGGGACTGACCGCGGACGGGTTTTCGGCCGCCCTTGATCGCGACCTTCAGGCCGCGCAAGGCGGTGTCGCGAACCCGCAGGATCTGCCACCCAATCCGGCCGCGCTTGCTGCCTCGCGCGGCCTGCGCCGATGGCTGGCGCTGCCGCTGCCCGACAGGGTTCTGGCGGCGCTGCTGGCCCGGCGCGGCGCGCTGGCCGGGGCCGGGTCCAGCGACCCCTGATCGCGCAGCCGTCCTGGCGGCTCAGGCGTCGCGGGCCGCCCTGGTCGCCCTGGTCCACCAGACCAGTTCGTCCAGCATCCCGTCCAGCGATCCTTGCAGATGCCCCTCGATCGCCGACATCGGCCCGTTCTCGCCAAGCGGCGACACCTTCATGAAATCGCCGCCGCCGATATGGACGGCATTGCGCAGCGGGACCATCTGCAACTCGATCCCGATCAGGCGCAGATGCTCTATCGCGCGGGCCGCGCCGACGCCGCCATAGCCGACCGCGGCCAGCGGCTTGCGGTTCCACTCCTTGTAGGCCTGATCCAGCGCGTTCTTCAGCGCGCCGGTGATCGAATGGTTGTATTCGGCCACGATGAACACATAGCCATCATAGCCGGCCAGCTTCTGCTGCCACGCCACCGCCCGCGGGTCCTCGGACGGCATCCACAGGTTCGAGGCCTTCTCGTCGAAGAAGGGCAGGTCCTGGTCGCGCAGGTCGACGAGGTCGAATTCCAGGTCGGCGTGATCCGCGACCTTGCCCATGAACCATTCGGCGGGCTTGTCGGCAAAGCGGGTCTCGCGGGTCGAACTGATGATGACGGCAATTTTCGGCTTGGTCACGGAATGGCCCCTCTGTTGATACGGCGTCGGTCTTCAACGCGCAGACTGGGGATTTCGTTGCGGAGGCGAAAGGCGCAGCGCCGCACAGCCGGGGTGCATGGGCGCACCATGCCGCAGGATCTTGCCCCGCGCCCCGGCTGGTGGTCTATGGAAGGAATGAAGAAGTCCGACAACCCCGCAGACCCGTTCAAGAAGGCCCTGACCGAGGCCACGCGCGCGCTGTCCGACGCGCGTGAACTGAACGTGACCTTCAGCGCCGATCCCTCGGGGGTGGCCGGCGACACCATGCGCCTGCCGCAGATCAGCCGCCGCATGGGCCGCGACGAGATCCTGCTGGCGCGCGGCACCGCCGATGCGCTGGCGATGCGGCTGCGCCATCACGACGCGGCGACCCACAGCAAATTCGCCCCTTCGGGGCCGATGGCCCGGGAACTTTACGAGGCGTTCGAGACCGCGCGCTGCGAGGCGCTGGGCGCCCGCGACATGCCCGGCGCGCTGTCCAACATCGACGCGCGGATCGGCGCCGAGGCCGACAAGAAGGGTTACGCCCAGATCAAGGCCCCCTCGGACGCGCCGCTGTCGGTGGCGGCGGGCTATCTGCTGCGGCAGGCGGCGACCGGGCGCAGACTGCCTGCCGGGGCGCAGCATGTCGCCGACCTGTGGCGCCCCTTCGTCGAACAGCAGGCCGGCGAGGCGCTGGCCGATGCCAATGCCGTGCTGGCCGATCAGGCGGCCTTCGCGCGGCTGGCCCGCCGGATGATCAGCGATCTGGGCTATGGCGACCAGCTGGGCGACGATCCCGACGAGCCCGAGGACGACGACGCCGAGGACAACGCCGAGCAGGACGAGGAGGCCGGCGACAACCAGTCGCGCGATCAGGACGACAGCGAGGACAGCGACAGCTCGGCCGAACGCAGCCAGGAACAGCAGCAGGACGAACGCCAGGCCCAGGTCAGCATGGATGACCAGTCCGACGAGGAGTTGACCGACGAGGCCGAGATGCCCGAGGCCGAGACGCCGCCGGACATGCCGCCTCCGGTCAGCGAGGCCAGCCCCGACTACGCGGTCTTCGCCCAGCAATGGGATGAGGAGATCCGGGCCGAGGATCTGGCCGACCCGGCCGAGCTGGAGCGGCTGCGAGCCTATCTGGACAAGCAGCTGGAACCCCTGCGCGGCGCCGTCAGCCGGCTGGCCAACAAACTGCAGCGCCGCTTGCAGGCCCAGCAGAACCGCAGCTGGGAATTCGACAAGGAAGAGGGGGTCCTTGATGCCGGCCGGCTGGCCCGCGTGGTGGCCAATCCGACCACGCCGCTGTCCTTCAAGGTCGAGAAGGACACCGAGTTCCGCGATACCGTGGTGACGCTGCTGATCGACAATTCCGGCTCGATGCGCGGCCGGCCGATCAGCATTGCGGCGATCTGCGCCGATGTGCTGGCACGGACGCTGGAACGCTGCTCGGTCAAGGTCGAGATCCTCGGCTTCACCACCCGCGCCTGGAAGGGCGGGCAGGCGCGCGAGGCCTGGCTGCAGGCCGGCAGGCCCGCGCAGCCGGGCCGGCTGAACGACCTGCGCCACATCATCTACAAGCCCGCTGACGCGCCCTGGCGTCGGGTGCGCCCCAATCTGGGGCTGATGATGAAGGAAGGGCTGCTGAAGGAAAACATCGACGGCGAGGCGCTGGAATGGGCCCACAAGCGGCTGGTGCGCCGCGCCGAGGCCCGCAAGATCCTGATGGTGATCTCGGACGGGGCACCGGTCGATGATTCGACCCTGTCGGTGAACCCTGCCAACTATCTGGAAAAGCATCTGCGCGACGTGATCGCGATGGTCCAGAAGAAACGCGCGGTCGAACTTCTGGCCATCGGCATCGGCCATGACGTGACGCGCTATTACGAACGCGCGGTCACGATCACCGATGCCGAACAGCTTGCCGGCGCGATCACCGAACAGCTTGCCGCGCTGTTCGACAGCGACCCGCGCAAGCGCGCCCGCGTGCTGGGCATGGCGGCCATGCGGCGGGGCTGAGCGCGCCTCAGCCGTGTTCCTCGGCCGCCGCAGCCGACAACGCCTCGTTCAGCGCCCGCAGCGCGTCGACGTGATAGACGACACCGACGATCTCGGGGCCCGGCTGGCCGGCAAAAGCCGCGTCGCCGGCCGGCTCGGGCGGGCGCAGCACCGGCAGGAAGGCGGCGCCGGTGCGGCGGAACTCGCGCAGCGCCTGTTCCAGCGTCATCCCCTCGGTCAGCGCCTGGCCGCCTTCGGCCAGATTGCGCACCAGGTCCGGCGAGGGCGCGTCCGCATCCTCGAGGCCGCGCCGGATCGCCGTGATCCGCATCTTCTGGGGCAGCCAGACCTGCGGCCCCTCGGCCACATGCACGCCGCGATTCTCGAGCTGTGTCAGGAAGAAGGACCGGTGGACCAGCCGCGAGGCCAGCGCCGAGCTGAGCGAGACGGCAGTCATCACCGCGATCCCGGTCTGCCAGTCGCCGGTCATCTCGAACACGATCAGCGCGGTCGAGATCGGCGCCCCAAGGACCGCCGCGCCGACCGCGCCCATCCCGGCAAAGGCGTAAAGCGCGACCGAGCCCGACACGCTTGGCAGCATCCAGGTGGCGATGATGCCGAAGGCCAGCCCGGTCAGCGAGCCCATCACCAGTGCCGGCGAGAACACCCCGCCGCCCATCCGCCCGCCAAGCGTGACCGCCACGGCCACCGCCTTGACGACCGCAAAGACCACCGCCTCGACCAGACCGATCCGTCCGTTCAGCGCCGCCGCCGTGGTCTCGTATCCGACGCCGATGATGTGCGGGAACGGAATCGCGATGGCGCCGAGGATCAGCCCCGCCACGGTCGGGCGCAGCCAGCGCGGCCAGCCAAGGCGCCGCATCGCCCAGGTGCCGACCCGCTCGGCCCGGAAGATGGCGGTCATCATCGCCGCCGCAACCAGCGCCGACACCAGCCCCAGCAGCATGAAGGCGGGCAGTTCCACATAGAAGGCAAGATCGGTCATCGGCGGCAGGGTGAATTCGGTCAGCCCGCCGAATTCCAGCCGGTTGATGACCGTCCCTGCGACCGCTGCAATGGCGATGGGCGCAAAGGCGTGCAGCGCGAAGTGGCGCAGCACGACCTCGTGCGCGAACAGCGCCCCCGCGATGGGCGCGTTGAAACTGGCGGCGACGGCCCCCGCGACGGCGCAACCCAGCAGGTCGCGCCCTGTGATCGGGCTGGCCTTGATGCGGTCGGCCACCTGGGTCGAGATCACGCCCGCCAGGTGAACCACCGGGCCTTCGCGCCCCGAACTGCCGCCGGTGCCAAGCGTGATCAGCGAGGCCGCCGCCGAGGCCAGCCCCTCGCGCGTCTCGACCCGGCCGCCCTCCAGCGCGGCGCCTTCGATCACATCGGCCACGGCACGCACGCGCGCATCCGGGGTAAAGCGGTCGAGGATCAGCCCGACGACCAGCCCGCCCAGCACCGGCACGCTCAGAACCCAGAACCACGGCAGTCGCCCGGCCGTGGTCGCAAGCGTGAGGTCGTCTGCGCCATAGATCAGCCGCTGCAGCGCCGCGATGCCCAGCCGGAAGCCCAGCGCCGCAAAGCCCGCGCCGATCCCGATCAGCAGGGCCAGCAGCCAGAATTGCAGCTGGCTCGGCCCGTGATTGCGCATGATCCGGACGGCCCGGCGGCCGCGCCCGCGCAGATACCGCCAGCCGGTCCGCCGATAGCCGAGATTCGGCCGACTTCCGCGCCGGCCGCCGCCCCCTGCCGATTGTTCCCTGGCCATGCCTCTCGTCGCCCCGACTTGCGGGACCAGCGAATCACAAATGCGCCGCCGGGTCCAGCAGCAGGGGCAGGGTGGCGGCCAGCCTTGCGCGCCCGCCGGGTCGCCAGCCCATCCGCGCCAGCGCCGCGCAGGAGGGCAGGCGCAGCGCCGCCCCGCAGGCGCGGTCGGGCGGCGGCGTCATGCAGCCCGTCGATGCGTTCAGCGCCGCCAGCAGATCGTGGCGATCCAGGATCAGGTCGCTCGCGTTGACAAGGCGCGGTGGCGCGGGATGCGCCAGCAGCCGCAGCATCGCATCGGCCAGATCGACGCCATGCAGCTCGGTCGAGACGCGCGGCCCGGCCGGACGGCCGGCCAGATGTTCGGCGAAGAGGGTGCGCCACTTCTGCGCGGGGCCCGGTCCGTAGATGCCGGTCGCCCGGATGGCGGTGGTGGCGATGCCGCGACCGGCCAGGGCGGCGAGATGCGCCTCGGCGCCCGCCTTGACCTCGCCGTAAAGGTCCGCGGGGCAGGCCGGCAGGTCGTCGGTCAGCAGCATCCCCGGCGGCTGACCGTCCTGTACGGCGCGCGAGGACAGGAACAGGATGCGCGTGACCTCCTGCGCCGCTGCGGCCTCGAAAAGGGTGATCGAGCCGTCCAGATTGGCGGCACGGAACCCCGCCGGATCATCGCCCTCGCCGCCCCGATAGCGCCCGGGTCGATGCGCAAAGGCGCAGTGGATCAGCGCCTCATGGCCGCCCAGGTCCGGCGCATCGCCCAGCCGAAAGCCGCTGTCGCGGCTGATCGCGGTGACGCTATGGCCGGCCGCGCGAAGGACCGGCAGGATCAGGCTGCCGACAAGCCCGCCCGCGCCGGTCATCGCGATGCGCATCACGCGGCCGGGCGGACCTGCGCGGCGAGGTCGGGCACCGGATGGCCCGCCGCGATCGCCCGCCACAGGTCGATCAGCGGGCGCAGCGCCAGCGCCTTGTCATGGTCCTGCCAGGGCTTTTCGTACTGGAAATGCAGGATGCGGATGTCGCCCCAGCTCCACAGCTCGGGCATGTTCATCCAGACATATTGCAGCATGTTGTGGTGGATCGACAGGCCGTGCCAATCGGGGAAGTAATCCTGCAGGAAGGTCTGGTCGGTGCGCCGCCAGAAGGCGCCGGGGCGGTCCAGCCGGTCCAGCATGTCGCGATAGCGCAGCGGATCGGGGCGGGCAGTGAATACGCCCGAATTCATCCGGTGAAATCCGTCCAGCCCGTCATAGACATTCGGCGCGGCACAGAATTCCGGCAGCTCGAACAGCTTCTCGACCGGGCGCAGCACCACCGCATCGGCGTCGATGAAGACACAGCGCGCATAGTCCAGCTGCCACAGTCGCAGCTTGATGAAATTGTCCAGCGGGGTGTGGAAATCGGGCTTGCTGCCGCGCGTGAACGCCGCGCGTGCATGCAGAGCGTCGCGGGCATGGGCGCGGTCGAAGGCCTGCGACGTGGGCAGCAGATCCGCCGCCACAAGCCGCGCGCCATGCGCCCGCAGCCGCGCCAGATGCGCGGGATGAAGGCCGCGATGCATCACCACCAGATCGGCCTCGGTGCCCGTCAGCCGCAGCGAGCGGAGCAGCGCCTCGGCCCCGGGCAGATAGTCGGGGTTGGTCACCAGCGTCACATAGGCGCGGTCCGAGGCCGCCGGCGCCTCGGGCTCAAGCCCTTCGGGCATCGCCGTCACGCGGTGTCTGGCAAGCCTGCGCGAGGCCTGAGAAATCCAGCTGGGTTCCATGTCCTGCTGTCCTGCTTGCGATGCGCCCCTGAGGCGTCGGGGTGGTTTCGGGCTGCACGTTATGGCGATTTCGTGAACGGCTGATGACAGAACGTCGCACCATTTGCCAAGTTTCCTCAAGGGCCTATTCTGGCCGCCATAAGCGGAGGATCGCCGATGGAACTGAGGGCAGATGTGGCGGCGCGGTTGAAGGATTTCCTTGGCCCGCGATTGTCGGTGGCTGCGGCGGATCGCGCCCATCACGCGGCCTCGGAAAGCTTTCATCGCGGCCCGCCGCCCGACGCGGTGGCATGGCCCGAGGATGCCGACGAGGTGGCGCGCGTCGTCACGATCTGCGCGGCGGCCGGCATCCCGGTCATCCCCTGGGGGACGGGCACCTCGCTTGAAGGTCACGCCCTCGCGCTACGCGGCGGGGTGACGCTGGATCTGTCGCGCATGGCGCGGGTCGTCGAGGTTCGCGCCGGCGACATGCAGGCCAGCGTCCAGCCGGGCCTGACGCGCGAGGCGTTGAACACCGAATTGCGCGCGACGGGGCTGTTCTTTCCGGTCGATCCGGGCGCCAATGCCAGCCTTGGCGGCATGGCCGCCACCCGCGCCAGCGGCACCACAGCGGTGCGCTATGGCACGATGCGCAGCAACGTGCTGGGTCTTCAGGTGGTGCTGGCCGATGGCCGGATCATCCGCACCGGCACGCGGGCCGCGAAATCCAGCGCGGGATACGACCTGACGGCGCTGTTTCTCGGCTCGGAGGGGACACTGGGGATCATCACCGAACTGACCCTGCGCCTGCACGGCCAGCCCGAGGAGGTCTCGGCCGCAGTCTGCGCCTTTGCGGACCTGCATCGGGCCGTCGAATGCGTCGCGGCGGTGGTCCAGTCGGGCATCCCGATGGCGCGGATCGAATTCGTCGATGCGGCGACCGCGCGGGCCTTCAACCTTCATTCCCTCAGCGCCCTGCCCGAAACCCCGCATCTGATGGTCGAATTTCACGGGTCGGCCGGCCGGGTGCGCGAGGATGCCGCGAGCTTCGGCGAACTGGCGGCAGAGTTTGGCGCGACCGGGTTCGACTGGGCGGTCTCGGCCGAGGATCGGGCGCGGCTGTGGCGGATGCGGCATGGCGCCTACAATGCCTGCCGCGCGTTGCGGCCGGGCGCGACCGGCGTGGTGACCGATGTCTGCGTCCCGATGTCGCATCTGGCGGCGGCGGTGGCGGCGGCCGATGCCGACATCCGCGCCGCCGGCCTGATCGGCCCGATGGTGGGCCATGTCGGCGACGGCAATTTCCACGCGCAGATCCTTGTCGATCCCGATGACGCCGACGAGGTCGCGGCGGCCAGGCGGATCGCGGTCAGGATGGCCGAACGTGCCCTTGCGGTCGGGGGCACCATCACCGGCGAACATGGCATCGGCATCGGCAAGCGCGGGCTGATGGCGGCCGAGCATGGCGAGGCGTGGCAGGTGATGGGCGCGATCAAGGCCGCGCTGGACCCCGGCGACATCCTCAACCCCGGCAAGCTGGTCCCGGACCGGAACTGATCGGGCGCGGGTCGTGTTGGTCTGACAACCGAAGTGGAAAGGAAACCGCATGTCCCACAACGAGCATCGGCCCGAGACCGCGGCCCGCAACCACCGCCCCGCCATCATCGCCATCGCCGTGGCGCTGCTGGTTGCCGTCATCGCCTATTTCGTGTTCCTGCCCGGCATCGACGAGCAGAACGAAGGCATCGCCACCACGCCGCCCCCGGCCGAAAGCACCCTGTCTGATGCCGAGGGCACCGGTGCCGAGGGCAGCGCGCCGATCTCTCCCGAGGGCGCGGCCCCGGTCGGAGAGACCGACGAGACCGCTGCACCCGCGAACTGACGCCGGCCACGACCTTTTAAAACTGCCCCGGTGCCACGCATCGGGGCAGCTTCATGTGAAGACCTGTCCTGACGCGAAGTTGACCGTCACGAGGCGGTGACTTTGGCTCACGGCTTTGCGATAACCCCGATGAACCGCGGGCAACGCGGACCGTCAGTCGGGCAGATTCGAGGGCAGGATGCGGCATTTCACCAAACTGGTTCTAGGGCTGATGCTGATCGTGGCGGTGGCCTGCGCGCGCACGCCGCCGCGCGGTCCCGCGGGCGGCGGCGGCGGCGGGGTCTATGTCGGCGGCACGGTGCCCGAACTGGGCGACCGCAAGCCCCATGCCTGGCGCAACGGCCACCCCTACAACCATCAGGTCCACGGCATCGACATCTCGCGCTGGCAGGGGTCGATCGACTGGGGCAGGGTGCGCGCCGCGGGCGTCAGCTTTGCCTTCATCAAGGCCACCGAGGGCGGCGATCACAGCGATCCCAGCTTCCAGCGCTACTGGCGCGAGGCCGCCGCGGCCCGGATGCCCCGCGGCGCCTATCACTATTACTATTTCTGCCGCAGCGGTGCCGAGCAGGCGCAGTGGTTCATCCGCAACGTCCCGCGCGAGATCGGTTCGCTGCCGCCGGTGCTGGACCTCGAATGGACCAATTCGCGCAACTGCCCCGGCCGCCCCGGCCCGGCCGAGATCAAGCGCGAGGCGAATGTCTTCCTGGACATCGTCGGGCGCCATTACGGCCAGCGTCCGATCATCTACACCACCGTCGATTTCTACCGCGACAACCGGCTGGGCGACATGCGGGCCGAATTCTGGCTGCGGTCGGTCGCCGATCATCCGCGCATGACCTATCCGGGGCAGAACTGGGCTTTCTGGCAGTATTCCGGCACCGGCACCGTGCCGGGCATCCAGGGCGATGTGGATCTGAACGCCTTTGCCGGCACCTCCTCCGACTGGGCCCGATGGCTGTCGACGCGCCTGACGCGATAAGGGCGCGCCCCTGGCTGCTGGCCGAATTCGCGGCGCTGTATGTGGCCGCGCCGCTGGCCATCGCCCTGGTCCTGCCGCCGCAGCAGCTTTTCACGGCGCTGTTCCTGTTCAGCCTCGCGGGGCTGGCCCTGCTGTGGCGGACCGGCGGCTTCGACTGGCGAAACCTGGTCCGCGGCCGGCGAATGCCCTGGTGGGAGGTGCTGGGCATCGCGCTGGCGACGCTGGCCTCGGGGGTGGCGATCCTGTGGCTGGCGCGGCCCGAGGCGCTGTTCGCGATCCTGCGGGCGCGGCCCGAATTCCTGCTGGTGATCTGGGCGCTGTACCCCATCCTGTCCGCGCTGCCGCAGGAGCTGATCTTTCGGCCGCTGTTCTATCACCGCTATGGCAGCCTGTTGCCCGCGGGCCGCGGGGCCATCGCCATCAACGCGGCGGTGTTTTCCTTCGCGCATCTGATGTACTGGTCATGGGTCGTCGCGGCGATGACCTTCGCCGGGGGCTGGATCTTCGCACGCGCCTACCTGCGCCACGGTTTTCCCGCCGCATGGGTGCTGCACGCGGTCGCCGGCAACATCCTCTTTGCCGTGGGAATGGGCTATTATTTCTACAGCGGCAACGTGGTGCGCCCGTTCTGAGCGGTTGACTTCCCGCCCTTCCCACGCTTCATGCGTGGGCTGAACGAACGAGGTCCGCCATGCACGCCTATCGCAGCCACACCTGCGCCGATCTGACCGCCGCCCAAGCCGGCGAAACCGTCCGTCTGTCGGGCTGGGTCCATCGCGTCCGCGATCACGGCGGGGTGCTGTTCGTCGATCTGCGCGACCATTACGGCATGACGCAGGTGCTGGCCGACAGCGACAGCTCGGCCTTTGCCGCGATGGAAAAGCTGCGCGCCGAAACCGTCGTGCGCATCGATGGCCGGGTCAAGCTGCGCGATGCCAGCCTGATCAACGCCAAGCTGCCGACCGGCGAGATCGAGGTCTATGCGACCGGCCTTCAGGTGCTGGGGCCGTCGGAAGACCTGCCGCTGCCGGTCTTCGGCGATCAGGACTATCCCGAGGAAACCCGCCTCGCCTACCGCTTCCTGGACCTGCGGCGCGAGACGCTGCACAACAACATCATGCTGCGGTCGCAGGTGGTGCGGTCGATCCGCAACCGCATGTGGGACCAGAACTTCACCGAATTCCAGACCCCGATCATCACCGCCAGTTCGCCAGAGGGCGCGCGCGACTTCCTGGTGCCGTCGCGGCTGCATCCGGGCAAGTTCTATGCCCTGCCGCAGGCGCCGCAGCAGTTCAAGCAGCTGATCATGGTGGCGGGCTTCGACAAGTATTTCCAGATCGCGCCCTGTTTCCGCGACGAGGACCCGCGCGCCGACCGCAGCCCGACCGATTTCTACCAGCTGGACATGGAGATGTCCTTCGTCGAACAGGAAGACGTGTTCGCCACCGTCCAGCCGGTCATCCAGGGCCTGTTCGAGGAATTCGGCGGCGGTCGCCGCGTCGATGCCGACTGGCCGCGCATCCCCTATGCCGAGGCGATGCTGAAATATGGCAGCGACAAGCCCGACCTGCGCAACCCGATCGAGATGCAGGTCGTCAGCGACTATTTCCGCGGCTCGGGCTTCGGCATCTTCGCCAAGCTGCTGGAACAGGACGGCACCGAGGTTCGCGCCATCCCCGCGCCCACCGGCGGCTCGCGCAAGTTCGCCGACCGGATGAACGCCTTTGCCCAACAGCAGGGCCTGCCGGGCATGGGCTATATCTTCTGGCGCAAGGCCGAGGACGGCACGGCCGAGGCCGCCGGGCCCATCGCCAAGGCGCTTGGCCCCGAAAAGACCGAGGCGATCCGGGTGCAATTGGGTCTGGGCGAGGGTGACGCGGCCTTCTTCCTCGGCGGCAAGCCCGAGAGTTTCGAGGCGGTGGCCGGCCGTGCCCGCAACGAGATCGGCCGCGAACTGGGCCTGACCGACGAGAACCAGTTCAAATTCGCCTGGATCGTCGATTTCCCGATGTATGAGAAAACCGACGACGGCCGTATCGACTTTTCCCACAACCCGTTCTCGATGCCGCAGGGGGGGCTGGACGCGCTGTCGGGCGATCCGCTGGCGGTCAAGGGCTATCAGTATGACCTGGCCTGCAACGGCTACGAGCTGGTGTCGGGCGCGATCCGCAACCACAAGCCCGAGATCATGTTCAAGGCGTTCGAACTGGCCGGCTATCCGGCCTCCGAGGTCGAAAAGCGGTTCGGCGGCATGGTCAAGGCGTTCCGTTATGGCGCCCCGCCGCATGGCGGCTGCGCGGCGGGGATCGACCGCATCGTGATGCTGCTGGCCGACGAGGCGAATATCCGCGAGGTCATCATGTTCCCGATGAACCAGCGCGCCGAGGACCTGATGATGGGCGCGCCGTCCGAACCCACCAACGAACAGCTGCGCGACCTGCGGCTGCGGGTGCTGCCAAAAGAGTGATCTGACGCGCCGGCCGCCCCGTGCCATAGTCCGCGCGAACCGGGCGCAACCGTGGCGACGAGGCAGAGATGGTCCCCTTTCCCGAACTGGCCGCGATCCGGCTGGGCTATGGCCTGTCTGCACACCAGTCCTCCCCGGCCAGCCCGGATCAGGTTCTGGCGTCGGTCACCGAGGCCGGCCCCGATTCCGATGCCCTGACCACCGCCGAGGCCGCCGCGCTGCGCCTGAAGCACGGCGAGCAGGTGCGCCGGGCAGATGCCGGCGAGGGGCAGGGCGACCGCAACAGGTATCGCGACGAGGCGATGCGGCGGGCCGAGCGGGCGCAGCGGACGCGGCTGGCCCGCGCGGCTGGCGCCCCGGCGGGCTTCGGCGAACGGCTGGTGCAGTTCTGGTCCGATCACTTCACGGTGCAGGGCGGCAATCCCTTCCAGACCGTGATGGCCATGGCCCTTGTCGATGACGCCATCCGGCCTCATCTTGGCGGCCGCTTTGCCGACATGATGTTTGCGGCCGAGACGCATCCGCGGATGCTGTCCTACCTCAACCAAGACCGGTCCTTCGGCCCCAATTCGCGCGTGGCCCGCAACAAGACCGAGCGGCATCTGGGCCTGAACGAGAACCTCGCGCGCGAGATGATCGAGCTGCACAGCCTCGGCGTGGGCGCCGATTATTCGCAGACCGATGTGCGCCAGCTTGCCATGCTGCTGACCGGACTGACCTATGACGCCCGCACCGGCGGGCGGTTCCGCCCCGGCATGGCCGAGCCGGGGGCCGAAACCGTGCTGGGCCGTCGCTATGGCGGCGCCGAGGCGGGCATGGGCGACATCCGGGCGGTGATCGAGGATCTGGCCCGGCATCCGGCGACGGCGGCACATCTGGCGCGCAAGATCGCGGTGCATTTCGTGGCTGACGATCCGCCGCAGGCGCTGGTCGACCGGCTAGCCGGCATCTATCTCGAGAGCGACGGCGATCTGTCGGCGCTGTATCGCGACCTGGTCGAGGCGCCCGAACTTGGGACCCATTTCCGCCAGAAGCTGCGCCAGCCCTTCGACTTCGTGGTCGCCGCCCTGCGCGGTCTGGGCCTTGGCCATGACGAGATCATGGCCATGCCCGACCGGGTTGTGCAGGCGCGGCTGATCCGGCCGCTGGCCGGCATGGGCCAGCGATGGGGAATGCCGCGAGGCCCGGATGGCTGGCCCGAGGACGCCACCGCCTGGGCGACGCCGCAGGGGCTGGCGGCGCGCATCGACTGGGCGATGCGGCAGGCGCCGCGACTGCTGGCCGAGACGCCCGACCCCCGCGCCTTCCTCGAGGCAAGCCTGGGCGCCACCGCCTCCGAGCCGCTGCGCTGGGCGGTGCCCAAGGCCGAATCGGCCGGCGAGGGGCTGGCGATCGTGCTGGCCTCGGCCGATTTCAACCGGAGGTGATCCGATGCTGTCACGTCGCCTGTTCCTGAAATCCGGCGCGCTGATCGGCTGTTCGGCCGCCGCGCATCCCTGGCTGACCAGCATCTCGCTGGCGGCGGCGCCGGGCGAGAACCGGCTGGTGGTCATCATCCTGCGCGGCGCGATGGACGGTCTGGACGTGTTCCAGCCCTATGGCGACCCGGCCCTGCCGGGCCTTCGCAAGACCCTTTCGGCCGGGCCGGCGGGCGGTGCGGCGGATCTGGACGGCTTCTTCGCGCTGCACCCGGCGCTGCAGCCGCTGATGCCCTTGTGGACGGCGGGCGAGATGGGCTTCGCGCCGGCCGTCTCGACCCCCTATCGCGACAAGCGCAGCCATTTCGACGGCCAGGACATGCTGGAGGCCGGCACCGGGACCGATCTCGACCTGATCCGGCAGCGCGACGGCTGGCTGAACCGGCTGTTGCAGCAGATGCCGGGCGCGGTGTCGGAAACCGCCTATTCGGTCGGGCTCGAGGACATGCGGATCCTCGACGGTCCCGCGCCCGCGAAAAGCTGGGCGCCCGAGACGCGGTTCCGCGTGACCGCGCAGGGACAACGGCTGCTGGAGCATGTCTGGCACGACGATCCGCTGTTCCGTCAGGCCGGGGGGCAGGCGATGGAAATCGTCGCGGAGGGGCTGGAACGCATCGACGAGGAGAAGGGGCCGACACGCGACATCCGGGCGCTGGCGCGTTTCGCGGCCGGCCGGCTGAACGGCCAGACCCGGATCGCAAGCTTTTCGATTGCGGGCTGGGACAGCCATGCCGGGCAGGTGCAGGTCATCGGCCGGGCGCTGGACCGGCTGGCGGCCGCGATCCTGACCCTGCGCGACGGCCTGGGCGCGAACTGGGGCCGCACGACGGTTCTGGCGATGACCGAATTCGGCCGCACCGCGCGCGAGAACGGAACCGGCGGCACCGACCACGGCACCGGAGGGGCGATGCTGGTCGCGGGTGGCGCGGTGCGCGGCGGCCGGGCGATCGGGGGCTGGCCCGGCCTGGGCGAGGGCGATCTGTATGCCGGACGCGACCTGATGCCGATGCGCGACGTGCGGGCCCATGCCGCATGGGCGCTGCACGGGCTGTTCGGGACCCCGCGCGGCATCCTGGAACGCGACGTTTTTCCGGGCCTCGACATGGGCGAGGATCCGCGCCTGCTGGCCTAGTCCCGCAGAGGACGGTCTGCGCGGCGCTACATCTCGGCCACGCTGGCCAGCCGGTCCTGGACCATGCCGCTGATGCGGGCCAGATCGGCGGCCAGCGCATGGCCGGCCTGATGGTCGCGCGCCAGCGCCGTCGCCGCCGCCTCCAGTGCGGGATCATGTGCCGACCGCGCCACGCCCGCCAGAAACCGCGCCACATAGTCGATGGCGGCGGTGTCATGGGCGTTCGACAGGATCTCGGCGACATGGGCGAGGTCGTCGCGCAGCCCAGAGGCGTCGGGCTGGATCACGTCGTCGGGCAGGATGCGCAACCCGGCGCCCCGCGATTCCGGCGGCAGCGCCGACAGGATCGCCTGCTGGAACACCGCAAGGCTTTCCACCGGCTTCGGCAGGAACCCATCGGCCCCGGCGGCCATCGCCGAGTCGCGTGCCGAGGGATCGCCCGAGATGCCGAGGATCACCGGCACGCGCGGTTCGGCCGTGGCGATCTGGCGGATCAGGCCCGCGCCGTCACCATCGGGCAGGCCCAGATCGACGATCACGATGGCCGGCCGGTAGGTCTGCAGGTGCCGCGCCGCCGAGCGCAGGCAGTCGGCCCGCCGGATGCGCGCCCCCGAGCGCAGGCACAGCAGCCGCACGGCCTCGCTGGCAAAGCGCGAATCCTCGACGACCAGCACGGTCAGGCCCGTCAGCGGACGCCCTGGCAGGGACATGCGCCACATCGGCAAGGGGTCCTTCGGTCCGGCTCCCAGATTGGTCAGCATCTCCGCGGCTCCGTTCAGATTCACTGTCCGCCCAGATAAGCGCCGATTCCCTAAGAAGCGGTTAACGCGGGGCGGTTTCCCTTTCGCTTGGGGCCGGAAGGCCCTAGAACGACCCAGAAACCGGAGGTGTCCATGATCGGTCGTCTGAACCATGTCGCCATTGCCGTGCCGGACCTGGAGGCGGCGGCGGCCCAATACGCCACCACCCTTGGCGCCCGCGTCGGCGCCCCGCAGGAAGAACCCGATCACGGCGTGACGGTGGTCTTCATCGAACTGCCCAACACCAAGATCGAACTGCTTTATCCGCTTGGCGAGGACAGCCCCATCAAGGGGTTTCTGGACAAGAACCCCTCGGGCGGCATCCATCACATGTGCTACGAGGTCGAGGACATCCTCGCGGCGCGCGACCGCCTGAAATCCGAGGGCGCCCGCGTGCTGGGCAGCGGCGAGCCGAAGATCGGGGCGCATGGCAAGCCGGTCCTGTTCCTGCACCCCAAGGACTTCAACGGCTGCCTGATCGAACTGGAACAGGTCTGATGAACCTGACCGGCGGCATCGTCCTTTATGCGGTCCTGTGGTTCCTGACACTGTTCGTGGTGCTGCCGCTTGGCCAGCGCAGCCAGCAGGATGCCGGAGAGGTGGTGCCGGGAACGCCTGCGGGCGCACCGGCCGACCTGCGGCTGCGGCGCAAGCTGATCTGGACCTCGCTGGTGGCCGCGCTGCTGTGGGGGCTGATCGCCTGGCTGATCCTTGGCGGGATCGTCACCCGCGCCGATCTGGAACAGCTTGACCGGATGTTCCGCTGAGGATGTGGAACAGATGCGTGAAGGCCGCGGCCGCCAGCAGGGGCACCGCGATGTTCACGACCGGGATCGTCAGGGCGATGGCGACCATCGCGCCGGCCAGCGTGACCGTTCCGCCATGCCGTCGCCGAAGCTCGCTGGCATGGGGTTCCGCCAGGTGTCGCCGCGCCGCCATCTGGAAGAATTCGCGCCCCAGCAGCCAGCCATTCGCGCCGTAGAACAGCAAGGGCGCAAGCGGTCCCAGCAGCGGCGTCAGCACCAGCGACAAAAGCGCCACCCCGATCACCGCCGCCATGATCGCCAGCGATTCCAGCAGCCCGTCAAGGAAGTCCAGCCCGGCGCCCTTGCGCTGCGGATAGTGGATCGCCTCGACCGCCTCGGCCACGCGCTCGGCGAAGAGGCCCGCGAAGCCTGCCGCGACCGGCGCCATCAGGAAGAAGCCCATCACCGGAAACAGCGCCAGGGAGCCCCATGACAACGCGCTGCCGACATCGATCGTGCCCAGCCACGGCAGGCTGAGGCTTCCCGGCGTGAACAGCCGGATCAACCAGAACACCAGCGCCTGCAGGCCGACGAACAGGGCCAGCGTCAGGCCCATCCCCATCAGGGCCAGCGACAGGATTCGCGGACGCAGCAGGTCGGCCCAGCCAAGCGCCAGCGCGCGAAAGGCCCTCATTCCAGCCAGCCGGTCTTTGCGGCAAGATCGGGGCGCGGCCGTTCGGGCGGAACCGCCCCGCGCGTGCCGACATGGACCAGCCCGGCGACACGTTCGCCATCGCGCAGGCCAAGATGGCGGCGCGCAAAACCCTCATCCGCCGCCGCAAAGCCGGTCAGCCATGCAGCCCCCCATCCCGAGGCCAGGGCCGCGTTGACCAGCCCCAGACAGACCGCTCCCGCCGACAGGATCTGTTCCCAGACGGGGATCTTGTCACTGGGCACAGGCGCCGAGATGACCGCCACGATCACCGGTGACGCAAAAGCCAGCGCCGCCTTGTCGGCCGCCGCGCGATCCTGGCCCGCATCCAGCACGGCCTGGTGCAGCAGCGGCGCCAGCCGGTCCAGCGCCGGCCGTGTCAGCACCAGAAAGCGCCAGGGTTCCAGCTTTCCGTGGTCGGGCGCGCGGGCGGCCAGTCCCAGAAGCCGCAGGATCTCGTCGCGATCGGGCGCGGGCGCCGTCAGGGTCTTGGGGGGATGCGATCGGCGCGTTGCCAGAAACGCCAGCGCCTGTTCGTTGCGATGCTGCATCGGTCTCTCCTGTGCCCGGCCTGGCGCGCGGGTTGCGGCCGCTTGTTGCGGCGATGTTTCCCAAAGCCGGGCGCGAGGTGCAAGCCCGTGGGCGCAGGGCGCGGCGCCCGCGCACCGGTCAGCCTTCGCGGCTTTCGACGCGGTAATTGCCCTCGGGCAGGTTCAGCGCCAGCCGCAGCTCCGCCAGTTGCTGCAGGGTGAAGGTGATCCGGGAGACATCGGTCCCGTCGGGATCCATCTGCTCGACCACCACCCGGTCGTCGAAGGTCAGGATCACGATGTCCTCGTTCAGGGGCCGGGTGTTGGGCTCGGCCTCGTCGATCAGGGTGATCACGGTGGCGTCGAAATCATGCTCGATGGTGAACATTTTTATCTCCTTGCTTCGCCCTGACAATCGCGCGAAGCGGCGGGCGCGGCAAGGCGACGGGGTTTGCGCCTGCTCCGGCCACGCGATAAGCTGCGCCGAAAGCCGACATCAGAACGCGGCACCACCGGATTTGCGAGGCCAGGATGAGCAGGGGCACCACCACGCGGCAGGCCAGGGCGGCCCTCTTGTGCGGCTTTCTGGGCCTTGGCGCCTGCGCCCCCGTGGCTGTCCAGCCGCTGCCGGAACAGCCCTACGGCCCCGCGCCGACGCCGATGCCGGTGATCCGCAACGACGGCTCGCCCGAAAGCACAGCCCGCACCTTCGTTTCGGTCATGGCCCGGATGGAGCCCGCGGTCGAACGAGAATGTCTGCAACGCCGCACCCAGCCGATCAATTGCGACTTCATGTTCGTGGTCGACGACCGCCCCGGGCTCGAGCCGAATGCCTTCCAGACCATCGACGATCGCGGCCGGCCGATCATCGGCCTGACCCTGTCGCTGATCGCCGCGACCCGCAACGCCGACGAGATCGCCTTCGTGGTCGGCCACGAGGCCAGCCACCATGTGCTGAACCATCTCGACCGCAAGGCCGGCGCGGCCGCGGCGGGCGCGGTGATCCTGGGCAGCATCGCCTCGGTCTATGGCGCCGACAGTTCCGCGATCGAGACCGCCCAGCAGATCGGAGCCTCGGTGGGATCGCGCTACTATTCGAGGGACTGGGAGTTGCAGGCCGACTATCTGGGCGCGATCATGACGCTGAACGCGGGCTTCGACCCCGAGAACGGCGCCCGCTTCTTCGAGCGGATCCCCGATCCCGGCGACCACATGCTGGGCACCCACCCGCCTCGCGCCGCGCGCCTCGCGCAGGTCAGCCGTGCGGTGACAGATGTGCGCAACGGCCGGTTCCGCTAGGTCATGGCCGGGTCTGCGACCGATATCAGCCAGTTGCGGTTCCGGCTGAAGGTTCTGTCGCGCAAGGTCTGGGTGCGGGTCGCGGCCTTTGCGGTCCTCGGCGTGATCACCGCGACCGCGGGCGCGGCGCTGAAGGGGCTGATCCCCGACAGCCTGCCAGGCAAGATCGGCGCCGATGCGATCGAATCGATCCTGCAGATCTTGGCCTCCTCGATGCTGGCGGTGACAACCTTCTCGCTGTCGATCCTGACCGCCGCCTATGCGAATGCCGGCTCGTCCGCGACGCCGCGCGCGACGGGGCTCTTGGTGTCGGATTCGGTCAGCCAGACGGTGCTGTCGACCTTCATCGGCGCCTTCCTGTTCAGCCTCGTCAGCATCATCCTGCTGAAGACCGGCATCTATGGCAGTTCCGGGCGGCTGGTGCTGTTTGCGGTGACGCTGCTGGTGGTGCTGGTCGTGGTCGTCTCGCTCCTGCGCTGGATCGACGAACTGGGCCGCATCGGCCTTGTCGGAGACACCCTGGCCCGGGTCGCCGAGGCGGGCGCAGAGGCGATGGCGCAACGCCTGAAATCGCCGTGGATGGGCGCCAACCCGCTGCGCGGCGCACCGCCCGAAGATGCGGTCGTCATCCGCTCCGACCAGGTCGGCTATGTGCAGCATCTCGACATGGCCCGCCTGTCGCGCCTTGCCGACAAGACGGGCGTTCTGGTTTATATGAACGCCATCCCGGGCGATTTCCTGTCCCCGGCTTCGACCGTCATGCGGGTGCAGGGGGTGGTGGCCGACCTCGGATCGCTGTCCAAGGAATTCCTGGCCTGCCTGACGATTCGCGACAGCCGCGATTACGAGCAGGACCCTCGCCACGGCCTGCAGGTCCTGTCCGAGATCGGCCAGCGCGCCCTGTCGCCGGCGGTGAACGACCCCGGAACGGCGATCCTCGCGCTGAACCACATGCTGAAGATCCTGTCGAAATGGTCCGAGGAATCCTTGCCAGAGGTCGAATATCCGCGGATATTTCTGCAATCGATCTCTGCGGCCGAGCTGCTGGAAGAGGCGGTCCTGCCCCTTGCGCGCGACGGCGCCGGCAACTTCCAGCTGCAGCGGCACCTGCAGCAAACCTTGCTGGCGCTGAGCAGGATTTCGCCACAGGTCTATGCCGAGGCGGCCGGAAGAACCTCACGTCACGCCCTTGCTCTCGCTGCGGAGGCTGTTGCGCTGAAGTCTCACCGCGCAGAGCTCGAATCAATTTCTGGACTAATAGTTATTGATTAACAACATTTTACGCGATTTTCCTGATCAATCTTTGATCAAATGCAAAAAAATGCAGATCAGGCACAAGAAAACAGTGGCGCATCGGCGGATTTCTGCTGTATCCAAAAAACACGCACATAACACGATGTCGTGTGGTCATCATCTGCCAGTGGTGAAGCAGTCCGCAAGAGGGGAACCCATGATCGGGGTTGTTGTTTGGAGCAATACGGCAAAGGAAAAGGCCGTCGTCTGGTGCGAGGACCAGGCTTCGCTTGCCTATCTGCAGGGCCGAACCAATTTGATCGATGCAGATTATTGGCCCGATGCCGGCGATCTGGTGGAACTCGACAGCGAGATGGTCGGCAATCTGCGCCACGCCCGGCGGGTGTCGATCCTGACCGAACAGGGCTGCCCGCAACTGCCGCAACTGCTGCGCGCGACCGGCCCCGACGACCGGCGCAGCCAGCATCTTCGGGTGGTCTCGACCTGCGACCAGCCCGCGCCGGCCAAGCGCGTGGCGGGCTTTGACCTGCCGCCTGCAAGGGCCTGCGCCGGTCGCTGAGCCCCGCGGCACGCCCCCCGCACAAGACTGCGCGTCAGGCCCCGCGCGCCAGGGCCGCGACCCCCGTGCGGGCCAGTTCCGTCAGTCCAAGGGGCCGCATCAGATCCGCAAAGGCGTCCAGCTTCGACGGCGTGCCGACCAGTTCGAACACAAAGCTTTCCAGCGTCGAATCGACCACGTTCGCGCGGAAGATGTCGCCGATCCGCAGTGCCTCGACGCGCCGGTCGCCCTGTCCCCGCACCTTGAACAGGCCCAGTTCGCGCTCCACCGCCGGCCCCTCCACGGTCAGGTCGTGAACCTCGTGAACCGGCACGATCCGGCCCAGCTGGGCCTTGATCTGCTCGATCACCGCGGGCGTACCCCGCGTCACGACCGTAATGCGCGACCGGTGTCCGGTATGATCCACCTCGGCCACGGTCAGGCTGTCGATGTTGTAGCCACGCCCTGAAAACAGGCCGATGACGCGGGCCAGGACGCCCGGCTCGTTCTCGACCAGCACCGCCAGCGTATGGCTTTCCTCGACCTGCGCATTCGGATCGCGCAGGTCATAGGCCGAATGGCTCGACGCGCCCTTCTGGATGTTCAAAGCATTCATGTCCTGCCCCTGTCTTCTGTGCAGAAATATCCTGGGGGGTGCGGGGGGCAAGCCCCCCGCTGCCGCCCTCTCAGACCAGAACCGCGCCCTCGGCCTGAATCGCGCCCTGGGTCTCGGCCTCGCCCAGCAGCATCTCGTTATGCGGCTTGCCGGACGGGATCATCGGGAAGCAGTTCTCGTGTTTCTCGACCAGCACATCCAGGATGAACGGGCCATCATAGTCGATCATCTGCTGGATCGCCGCATCCAGATCGGCGGGGTCGCGGACCTGCGCGCCGGCGCAGCCGAAGGCCTCGGCCAGCTTCACGAAATCCGGCAGACTGTCCGACCAGGACTGGCTGTAGCGTTCGCCATGCAGCAATTGTTGCCACTGCCGCACCATGCCCAGGCGCTCGTTGTTGAGGATGAACTGCTTGACCGGCAGGCGGAACTGCACGGCGGTGCCCATTTCCTGCATGTTCATCAGCCAGCTGGCATCGCCCGCCACATTGATGACCAGCGCCTCGGGATGGGCCATCTGCACCCCGATCGAGGCCGGCAGGCCATAGCCCATCGTGCCCAGCCCGCCCGAGGTCATCCAGCGGTTCGGCTCGTCGAAGTTCAGGTATTGCGCCGCCCACATCTGGTGCTGCCCGACCTCGGTGGTCACGTAGCGGTCATGCCCGCGGGTCAGCGCATCCAGACGCTGCATGGCGTGCTGCGGCTTGATGATCTTGTCGCTGTTGCGGAAGAACAGGCAGTTCTTGGACCGCCAGCCCTCGATCTTCTCCCACCACTGGCCAAGCGCCGCGCGGTTCACCTTGCGGCCGCGCGCCTTCCAGATCTTCAGAAGATCCTCCAGCACATGCCCGACATCGCCGACGATCGGGATGTCCACATGGATCACCTTGTTGATCGAGCTGGGGTCGATGTCGACATGCGCCTTGACCGAATGGGGGCTGAAATCGGCCACCCGCCCGGTGATGCGGTCATCGAATCGCGCGCCGATATTGATCATCAGGTCGCAGCCATGCATCGCCAGGTTGGCCTCGTAGAGGCCGTGCATCCCCAGCATCCCCAGCCAGTTGCGCCCCGAGGCCGGATAGGCGCCGAGGCCCATCAGCGTCGAGGTCACCGGAAAGCCCGTCGCCTCGGCCAGTTCGCGCAGCAGCTGGCTGGCCGCGGGGCCGGAATTGATGACGCCGCCACCGGTGTAGAGGATCGGCCGCTCGGCCTGCTCGATCAGCTCGACCAGCCGGGTGATCGCCGCCGTATCGCCCTTGCGCGCCGGCTGATAGCGCGACGGCTCGATCTGCTTGGGGCCGACGTAGGCGTCGGTGGCAAACTGCACATCCTTGGGAATATCGACCAGCACCGGGCCCGGACGGCCCGAGGTGGCGACGTGAAAGGCGCGGTGGATCGTCTCGGCCAGCCTCGCCGTGTCCTTGACCAGCCAGTTGTGCTTCGTACAGGGTCGGGTGATGCCGACAGTATCGGCCTCCTGGAAGCCGTCGGTGCCGATCATGAAGGTCGGAACCTGGCCCGACAGCACGACCAGCGGGATCGAATCCAGAAGCGCGTCGGTCAGCCCGGTGACGGCATTGGTCGCGCCCGGCCCCGAGGTGACCAGCACGACCCCGGGCTTGCCGGTCGAGCGTGCATATCCCTCGGCCATGTGGACCGCGCCCTGCTCGTGGCGGACGAGGACATGGGTGATGTCGTTCTGCTGGAAGATCTCGTCATAGATGGGTAGCACCGCCCCGCCCGGATAGCCGAATACGGTATCGACGCCCTGATCGCGCAGCGCCTCGACAACCATTCTCGCACCCGTCATCATTCGGGACATCGTCTTCACTCCATCAGGTCAAACCGGCGCCGGGCGGCATGCCGCCCCGGCGTCGGCGCAAACTATGGACGTGCCCGCATGTGGTCAATGGGATTCTGTGGATAAAATGACGCAGAGGAACGCGAAATTGAAACTTTCTTTCGCGGGTTCCCGATCTAGCGGTCGAATTGCGGCAGCGCGATCCGTGCCACCTGCTCGACGATCGGATCGACCGACAGCGGATGGGCCTCGTTCGAGTGATCGTCCGGCCGGCCGATCTCCTGCCAGACCCCGCCCTTGTAGATCTCCAGCGCCGAGAACCGGGCCTTGTAATCCATCTTGCGGCTGCCCGGCACCCAGTAGCCCAGATAGACATAGGGCAGCTTGGCGGCGCGCGCGATCTCGATATGGTCGAGGATCAGGTAGGTGCCGAGGCTGGCGGACTGCAGCGCGGGGTCGTAGAAGCTGTAGACGAGGCTGAGTCCGTCATCCAGCACATCGGTCAGACAGACCGCGGCAAGGTGGTCGTCGCCCGCCTCAAGCGACTGCGGATCGCGCCCCGAGCAGCGATACTCGATCACCCGTGTCTTGACCGGGGTCTCCTCGATCATCGCGGCGAATTCGAAGATGTCCATGTCGGCCATGCCGCCATCGGCATGACGGCGATCCAGATAGCGGCGAAACAGCTCGAACTGCTCCTCGGTGGCCCATGCGCTGGTGGCCAGACGCTTCACCCCCGCGTTGCGCCGCAAAAGCCGTCTCTGGGTGCGCGAGGTCCTGAAATCCGCGACCCGGATCCGCGCCGACATGCAGGCCACGCAGCTTTCGCAGCTGGGCCGGTACAGCACGTTCTGCGACCGCCGAAAGCCCTGACGCGACAGCGCATTGTTCATGTCGGCCGAATTTTCGCCATGCAGGGCGGTGAACAGTTTTCGTTCCGCCCGTCCATGCAGGTAGGGGCAGGGCTGCGGCGCCGTCACATAGAATTGCGGCGCATGCGGTACCGTATGCCGCATCAGGCCCACCTCTCGCCACAGTTGAACGGGTCACATCTGATCATGCGTGCGCTTGCGGGTCCGGTTTCGCCTGTGGGTCCATCCGCGCGGAAGCCTAGCAACGAATTCCTGACGCGCCAAGCAGGGAAAGAGTTAACGTCGCAGGCGGTTTCAGACAATGCCCGCGTTGACCATGATCGGGCTTTCACTACTGTGTCCGGCATGGATTTCGACGCCGCCATAACGCGCCTGCCGCTGCCCCATGACCCTGACCGCGCCGCGCGCGTCCGTGCCGACTTCGCCGATCTTCCGTCGCGGCTGACCGACCTGCTGGCCGGGGTGGCGGGATGCAGCCCATACCTGACCGGGCTGATGGGGAAAGAGGCCGGCTGGCTGCGCGGGCGCGCGCTGGACCATGACGACGTGGTTGCGCGCGAGACGCGGGACTTCGAGTCCCTCGATGCCGACGATCTCGGCATCGGCCTGCGCCGCGCAAAGCGCCGGGTCGCGCTGCAGGCGGCGCTGGCCGATCTGGGGGGCGTGTGGTCGCTGGAACAGGTGACCGGCGCGCTGTCCGACCTTGCCGACCGCGCGACCGACCTGGCGCTGCGCCTGCATGTCGCCCATGAGGCGCGGCGCGGCAAGCTGCCGGCGACGACCGCCGATGCGGGCGGGCTTTTCGCGCTGGCGATGGGCAAGGGCGGCGCCCGCGAGCTGAACTACAGCTCGGACATCGACCTGATCGTGTTCTACGACGAGGACGCCTATGCCGAGGCGGACCAGCACGAGGCCCGCGCCGCGTTGATCCGGGCAACGAAGAAGATGGCGGCCACGCTCTCGGACGTGACCGAACATGGCTACGTCTTTCGCACCGACCTGCGGCTGCGGCCCGATGCGGCGGTGACGCCGGTCTGCATCTCGACCGCCGCGGCGCTGGCCTATTACGAGGCCGAGGGCCGGACCTGGGAACGCGCCGCGTTCATCAAGGCTCGGGCGGCGGCCGGCGACATCGTGGCCGGCGAACGTTTCCTGGCGGAACTGCGCCCCTTCGTCTGGCGCAAGCATCTGGACTTCGCCGCGATCCAGGACGCCCACGACATGCGGCTGCGCATCCGCGACCACAAGGGGCTGGGCGGCAGGCTGGAGGTGCCGGGCCACAACATCAAGCTGGGCCGCGGCGGTATCCGCGAGATCGAGTTCTTCACCCAGACCCGGCAGCTGATCGCGGGCGGGCGCGATCCGCAGCTGCGCTGCCGCGACACCGTGGGCGGGCTGGCCGCGCTGGCCCGGCAGGGCTGGCTGCCGCACGAGGTCGCGGACGAACTGGCCGATCATTATCGCAGCCATCGCGACATCGAACACCGCATCCAGATGGTCAATGACGCCCAGACCCATTCCCTGCCGAAAGAGCCCGAGGCGCTGGCGGCGATCGCGGCAATGATGGGCGAGGCGGATGCCGATGCCTGGTCGGCCGCGCTGAAAGCCCGGCTCGAGCGCGTGCACGAGATGACCGAGACCTTTTTCGCGCCGGGCGAGACCGCCGACCGGCCCGAGCTTTCCGACGAGGCCACGGCGATCATCGCCCGCTGGCAAGGTTACGCGGCGCTGCGTTCGGCCCGGTCGCGGCAGATCTTCAAGCGCGTCGAGCCCGAGCTTCTGTCGCGCATGGCGCGCACGGGCCATCCCGACGAGGCGCTGCAACGCTTTGACAGCTTTCTTGCGGGGCTGCCGGCGGGGGTGCAGCTGTTCTCGCTGTTCGAGGCCAATCCGCAACTGATCGAGCTGATCGTCGATATCTGCGGCACCGCGCCGGGGCTGGCGGCCTATCTGGCGCGGCATCCCGCGGTGCTGGACGCGGTTCTGGGCGGCAGCTTCTTCGCGCCCTGGCCCGGGGCGCCGGGGCTGCGCGACAGCCTGTCGGCGGCCCTCGCGACTGCGGGATCTGGACCTGCCGGCAGCTATGAAGGCGCGCTGGACGCCGCGCGGCGCTGGGCGCATGAGTGGCATTTCCGCATCGGCGTGCATCACCTGCGCGGACTGATCGACGCTGACGAGGCCGGCACCCAATATGCCGATCTGGCCGATGCCTGCCTTGCGGCGCTGTTCCCGGTGACCGCCGCCGATTTCGCGCACCGCCACGGGCCGCCGCCGGGCCGCGGGGCGGTGGTGCTGGGCATGGGATCGCTGGGCGCGCGGCTGCTGAATGCGGGATCGGATCTCGACCTGATCGTGATTTACGACGCCGCCGGGGACGAGGCGTCCGAAGGGCCGCGGCCGCTTGCGACCCGGCCCTACTACGCCAGGCTCACCCAGGCGATGATCACCGCCGTGTCGGCCCTGACCGCCGAGGGCAGGCTTTACGAGGTCGACATGCGCCTGCGCCCATCGGGCCGGCAGGGTCCGGTCGCCACCTCGGTGCAAGGCTTCGAGAACTACCAGATGACCGAGGCCTGGACATGGGAGCATCTGGCGCTGAGCCGGGCCCGCATTGTCGCGCGTGCCGGCGCCGATGCCGAGCAGCTTGCCGATCAGGTCGAGGCCCTGCGGTTGTCGGTCATGCGCGGATGCGGCGGCGCGGCGCGGGTCATGCCCGATCTGGCCGAGATGCGGGCGCGGATCTTCGCGGCCAAGGCGCCCGACGGCCAGTGGGAGGCCAAGGTCGGGCCGGGGCGCCTGCAGGACATCGAATTGCTGGCCCAGTCCTGTGCCCTGCGCGGCGGCGATCCCGCCCGCCCGACGCTGGCGCAGCTGCGCGCCGGCGTGCGGTCCGGCCTGCTGGCACGCGAGACGGCCGACCGTCTGGCCTCGATCTGGCGTTTCCTGTGGCGCCTGCACGCCTCGGGCCGGCTGCTGACCGACCGGCCACTGGACATGGCCGAGATCGGGCTGGGCGGGCAGGAGTTCCTGCTGCGGGAGACCGGTGCCGAAACGCTGTCGGGGCTGGCCGAGGCGCTGGAGAGCCGGGTCGCCGAGGCCGCGCGGATCATCGGAGACGAACTGCCCGCGCGCGCTGCGGCCGAAGGCTAGACGCGGATCACCCGGCGGCGGTCGCCGGCAGCGGGTCAAGGTCGTCCTCCTGACGGGGCAGCGCGGAGGCGCCGCTGTCCGTCACGGCCTGCCGCCAGGCCGCCGCCGCGGGCCGCGCGGAGGGTCCGGCCTCGGCAGCGATCTCGGCCAGGGACCGCCCGCCGATCGGGCCGAGGACCGGCACCAGTACCCGGCCCTCCCCCGCCACCGGCTGCGCCGGCGCGGCTTCGGCCTCGGGCGCGTCGAAGATGCCATGCGCCGTCTTGTCCCAGTAGAACGGCTTTGCCACCACCTCGTAGATCGCCTTCCACCCGGCCAGGCAGCCAAGCGGGAAATACAGGTGCAGGCTGGGAACCCAGCCCAGCAGGTGGCGATGCCTGGCGCCGCGCACCGCCCACAGACCGATGCCAATGCTGATCGCTTCGGTCGCGATGAACAGGCCGAACAGCACCGCAAGGGCGTGACCACCCCAGACATCGGCCAGAGGCGCGCGCAGCGGATGGGGCAGGCCAAGGCTCAGCAGCCAGAAGCTCCACAATATCGGGGCCAGCAGGTATTGCGACAGGGTGGCCAGGAACTGCACCTGAAAGCCCAAGAAGCGCCGCGGCCCCAGATCGCGCCACAGCTGCCGCGGGCTGCGCATGTGCACGCCCCAGGTCATCGCATAGCCCTTGAGCCAGCGCGAGCGTTGCTTGACCCAGGGCAGGGCCCGGCAATTCGCCTCTTCGTCGGTGGTGGTGTCGATGATCTCGGTGCGCCAGCCGCGCCGGGCCAGCCGGACGCCGAGATCGGCGTCCTCGGTGACGTTCCAGGCATCCCAGGCGCCCACGGCTTCCAGCGCATTGCGGCGAAAGAAGATCGTGGTGCCGCCCAGGGGCACGACCAGCCCCAGCCGCGCGACCCCCGGCAGCAGCACCCTGAACCAGGCGGCGTATTCGATGGTAAAGCAGCGGGCCAGCCAGTTGGTCGTCGGGTTGTAATAGTCCAGCGCGCCCTGCAGGCAGGCCACATCGGGCGCTGCGAAATGAAAGCCGCGGGCGACCTTGTGCAACTGGTCGGCATCGGGCCGGTCCTCGGCGTCCCAGACGCCCACGATCTCGCCCCGGCAGAAGTTCAGCGCATAGTTCAGCGCGCGAGGCTTGGTCTGCAGCGGGCCTTCCGGCACCTCGACGACGCGCAGCCATGCGGGCAGGTCGACGCCCGCAAGGGCGCGGCGGGTGATCTGGTCGCTGGCCTCGATCACCAGCAGGACATCGGTCAGCTCGCGCGGATAGTCGAGCCGGGCCAGTCTTCTGACAAGCCGCCCGGCCACATCGCTTTCGCGAAACAGCGGCACCATCACCGAGATGACCGGCAGCGCGCCGGTCATCTGCGGTGCGGCGATGCGGCCCTCGCCTGTCTCGCGCAGGGCGCGGGCGCGCGCACGGCCCGCCCGCCATGTCGCCGCGAAGGCCAGCAGCTTCAGCCCGGTCAGCGCCAGAAGCGTCAGCACCGCCCAGCCCGTCAGCACCGACAGCATCACCACCGGCATCAGCCACAGCCCCGCCGCAACGCCCGCCATGAGGGCTAGCGCGACCCGCCCGGTCAGCGCCTCGTTGCGGGTCCGGCAGCTTTCGGCGGCAGGCACGCGCAACTCGGCGGCCCTGATCATCGCGGTGCGGCGCGAGGCAAGGATGGCCGTCTGGATCTGCGCCTCGCTGGACAGCAGCATGCGGATGCGCCCGAAGGCTTCCGGCAGCCGCGGCCGCAGGGCTTCGAATTCGTCGGGGCGGTCGGTGGCGACCCAGGTCGTGCCGCCGATCCGCCGCCAGGGCAGCACGCCATGGGCAAGGCAGAACTCGGCGCCGGCCGCGTCGATCAGCCGGGGATCGCCGGGTGTGGCCGCCGGGTCCACCGCGCTGGTGCGCCATTGCCGCGACAGCGCGCGGGTCAGCGCCTCGGGCGTGACCCAGCCCTGTGCCAGCAGGATCTGGCCCAGCCGCGCCTTCTGGCGCTGGCGCATCACCACGGCCTTCAGCAGGTGGCCCGGATCGACGGCGCCGTCTTCTAGCAGGATCTGGCCCAGAGGCTGCAGGTTGCGAGGCGCTAGGGTCGCCGGCTGCGGCAGATCGGCCGGCGCGGCTTCGGGCGGAAAGGAGGCTGGGGTCTGTCTGCGAGGCTCGGACATGGGCGAATCCCTGAAGGATCGCCCAGTCTTGTCACGCGAAGGGTTAAGAAGATGTTAAGCGCAACAGCCGCGCGGCGGGATGCCGCGGGGCCGCAACACCCGCGCCTTCAGCCGCGCCGCGCGCGCATCGATTCGGCAAAGCGGCGGAACAGGTAGAGGCTGTCCTGCGGGCCCGGTGCGGCCTCGGGGTGATACTGCACCGAAAAGACCGGGCGGTCCTGCATCCGCAGGCCGCAATTGCTGCCGTCGAACAGGCTGACATGGGTCTCGACGACACCCTCGGGCAAGCTCTGGCTGTCCACCGCAAAGCCGTGGTTCATCGAGGTGATCTCGACCTTTCCGGTCTCGCGGTCGCGGACCGGATGGTTGGCGCCGTGATGGCCGTGGCCCATCTTCACGGTCCGCGCACCAAGCGCCAGCGCCAGCATCTGGTGGCCAAGGCAGATGCCGAAGATCGGCAGGTCGCGCGCCAGCAGGGACTGGATCATCGGCACCGCATAGGCGCCAGTTGCGGCCGGATCGCCGGGACCGTTCGACAGGAACACCCCTTCGGGGTCGTGCGCCAGAACCTCTTCGGCGGTGGCGGTGGCCGGCAGGACCGTGACCTCGGCCCCGTGCGCCACCAGCGAGCGCAGGATGTTGCGCTTGGCGCCGTAATCCAGCGCCACGACCCGGAAGGGCCGCGCCTCGGGCGTGGTGCCGAAGCCCTTGCCCCATTCCCACGACCCTTCGTCCCACCGGTAGGCCTGGGTGCAGCTGACCTCGCGCGCCAGATCCAGCCCGACAAGCCCCTGCCAGGCGCGGGCGCGGGCGATCATCGCCTCGATGTCGAAGCGCCCGTCGGGATCGTGGGCCAGCACGACATGCGGGGCGCCCTGCTGGCGGATGGCGCGGGTCAGGCGGCGGGTATCGACGCCGCCGATACCGATGCGCCCGCGCCGGGCCATCCAGCCGGCCAGATCGTCCGCGGCGCGCCAGTTCGACGGCTCGGTCGGGTCCCAGCGGACGACGATGCCGCTGGCCACCGGATCCTGCGCCTCGTCATCCTCGGGGGTGACGCCGGTATTGCCGATATGGGGGAAGGTGAAGGTGACGATCTGGCTGGCATAGGAGGGATCGGTCATGATCTCCTGATAGCCGGTCATCGCGGTGTTGAAGACAAGCTCGGCAACCACCTCTCCGGCGGCGCCGAAGCCGTGGCCGTAGAAGACGGTTCCGTCGGCTAGCGCAAGGCAGGCGGTCGGTTGTGCGGCCATGTCGGCACCTCTGGTCTGAAATCAGCCGGTAATTATGGGGGGCCGCAGGCAAGGTCAACCCGCAGCGACGCAGGGTTGCGGCTTGATTCCGGGGGGCTTGCGGCCTACATGGCGGACTTTCGCGTTCGCGCGCCGCCGCGGTGGCGCGGCGGGCCGTCCCAGCCGGAGACAGAACAATGGATCTGCGTGCCAAACTGCAAACCGCCACAAAAGAGGCGATGAAGGCCAAGAACAGCGCCCGCCTGTCGACGCTGCGCCTCATCGGTGCGGCGGTGAAGGATCGCGAGATCGCGGCCAGGGGCAGCGACGGTGATGGCGGCGAACTGACCGAGGCCGATCTGATCGCGATCCTGTCGAAGATGGTCAAGCAGCGGCAGGAATCGGCGCGGGCCTATGAGGAGGGTGGCCGGCTGGAGCTGGCGCAGAAGGAAGAGGACGAGATCGGCGTCATCCAGGAATTCCTGCCCCGGCAGCTGAGCGAGACCGAGACCGAGGCCGCCATCGACGCGGTGATCGAGGGGCTGGGCGCGACGGGGATCCGCGACATGGGCCGGGTGATGGCCGAACTGCGCGCCCGCCATGCCGGCCAGATGGATTTCGGCACTGTCGGCCCGCTGGTCAAGCGGCGCCTGCTGAACTAGCCGAAACCGGCACCGGCCCCGGCGCGTTCGGCGGGTAGGAGGTGCAGCCATGCCCGCAAGATCGAAAGCACAGCAACGCGCCGCAGGCGCAGCCCTTGCCGCAAGGCGCGGCGAGACCAGCGCCAGCACGCTGCGGGGCGCCTCGCGCGAGATGCATGACAGCATGACCGAGGACGAACTTGAAGAACTGGCCTCGACCCCGCTGGACGATCTGCCCGAACGGGTGGACGGCGAGGGCTGACGGCCGGCGCGGGACTATCTCAGCCCGGCAAGCCGGCGTTGCAGGTCGCTGCACAGATCGCGCCGTTCCTGAGGTGTCAGGAAGGCGCCCAGTTCAAGTTCTCTCTGCCCGTCGGTCAGGGTCAGGTAGTCCTCGACCGGCCCGCTGCGCAAGGCCACCCGCACCCAGTAGATATTCGTCGTCCAGTGCCGTGGCGCGCGGCCCGCATCATGGCGCACCAGCGACAGGGTCTGGCGATCCATCACCAGATCCTCGCGGGTCTCTCCGCTGCGATAGCTGTGCTGCAGCGCCTTCCAGACGCCAAGGACCGCCAGCACCGCAAAGGGCAGCAGCCCCCAGAGGATCGTCGTGCCGACAACCGCCAGCAGCGGCAGCGTCAGGAACGCGGCGGTCAGCGCGATGAACCAGACGAAGCCGCGCCGCGGCAGAGACCGATAGGGCCACAGGCTCAGTTGGACGCAAGCGGCCCCGGAGTCATCCGGGGCCGCATCTTTCCATTCATAGGGCATCGCGATCAGTGCGCGCGGGCGTGATCCCAGTCCTCGCGCTTGGGAAGCTGCTCGAAGGTGTGTTCGGGCGGCGGCGAGGACAGGGTCCATTCCAGGGTGTCGGCATGCTCGTTCCAGTAGTTCGGCACGTTCACGCGCTGACCGCTGCGCAGCGTGTAGAAGACGATGCCGATGAAGAACAGGAACGAGGTGAAGGACAGATAGGCGCCCAGCGAGCTGATGTTGTTCCAGAACGCGAACTCGACCGGATAGTCGATGTAACGGCGCGGCATGCCCTGACGGCCCAGGAAGTGCTGCGGGAAGAAGGTCATGTTCGAGCCGATGAACATCATCCAGAAATGCACCTTGCCGGCCCATTCGGGATATTGCCGGCCCGACATCTTGCCGATCCAGAAATAGACGCCGGCGAAGATCGCGAACACCGCGCCGAGGCTCATCACATAGTGGAAATGCGCCACCACGTAATAGGTGTCGTGATAGACCCGGTCCAGCGGCGCCTGTGACAGCACGACGCCGGTGACGCCGCCGACGGTGAACAGGAACAGGAACCCGAAGGCCCACAGCATCGGCGTCTTGAACTCGACCGAGCCGCCCCACATCGTCGCGATCCAAGAGAACACCTTGATGCCGGTCGGCACCGCGATCGTCATGGTGGCCAGCATGAAGTAGCTTTGCTGGGTCAGCGACATGCCCACCGTGTACATGTGGTGCGCCCAGACCACGAAACCCAGCACGCCGATCGCCGCCATGGCGAGGACCATCGGCAGGTAGCCGAAGATCGGCTTCTTCGAGAATGTCGCGATGACATGGCTGATGACGCCGAAGCCGGGCAGCACGATGATGTAGACTTCCGGGTGACCGAAGAACCACAGGATGTGCTGATACAGGATCGGGTCGCCGCCACCGGCCGGGTTGAAGAAGTTGGTGCCGAAATTGCGGTCCATCAGCAGCATGGTGATCGCGCCGGCCAGAACGGGCAGGGCCAGCAGGATCAGCCAGGCGGTGATGAACACCGACCAGGCGAACAGCGGCACCTTGAACAGCGTCATGCCCGGGGCGCGCATGTTCAGGAAGGTCGTGATGATGTTGATCGCGCCGAGGATCGACGAGGCACCCGAGACGTGGACCGCGAAGATCGCGAGGTCCATCGAATAGCCCGCCTCGGTCGTGGACAGCGGCGGATACAGCACCCAGCCCACGCCCGAGCCCATCTGGTCGGACCCGCCAGGCGCCAGCAGCGAGGCCACGCCCAGCGCGACGCCGACGACATACATCCAGTAGCTGAGGTTGTTCAGCCGCGGAAAGCTCATGTCCGGGGCGCCGATATGCAGCGGCATGAAATAATTGCCGAAACCGCCGAACAGCGCCGGGATGACCACGAAGAACATCATCAGGACGCCGTGATAGGTGATCATTACGTTCCACAGATGGCCGTTCGGGGTGCACTCCGCCGTCGAATCGGCAATGAAGCGCGCGCCTTCGAGGCACATGTACTGCACACCGGGGTGCTGCAGTTCCATCCGCATGTAGACCGTGAAGCTGACCGAGATCAGCCCGACCAGACCGGCGGTGAAAAGGTAAAGAATACCAATGTCCTTGTGATTGGTAGACATGAACCAGCGGGTGAAGAACCCGCGTTGGTCGTGATGGTCGTCGTGGCCGTGAGCGGCTGCGTCTGCCATACCCGAACTCCCTCAGATGTCGTCGAGCCGGTCGGGCAGACCGGCGATGTTCCGCGCTTCTTCTAGACCAGCGATCCGGACCGGGCAATGCATCCCGGGACGGTCAGACCGGCAACCCCCGCAAGAATATCACATTCCGCGGGGGCGACTTGTCTGCACATTGCGACGGATCGTCGCAGAGCGGCGCGGCCGGCAGGCCCGGCCGTCGCCTGTCGCGTCACTGGGCCGGCGCGTCGGGCGAGACGCTGGCCAGATAGGCCACCACGTCCTCCTGGGCCTTGTTCAGCTTGAAGGTCATCTTGGTCTTGGCCTTGTCGTTTCCGGTCTTTTCCTGAACGAACTTGTTAGGGTCGGTGATGTAGGCCGCCAGATCCTCGCGGGTCCAGACCTCGCCGCTGTCCTTTAGCGCCACCAACGCCTCGGAATACTTGAAGTCCTCCTGGCTGGCCGCCGCGCGGCCGACGATGCCGTGCAGGTTGGGGCCGGTCTTGCCGCCCTTCACGATGTCCTCGCCCTCGGGCGTCTGGATCATGTGGCAGGCCTTGCACTTGCGGAATTCCTTCTCGCCATTGGCCACGTCACCCTCCTGCGCCAGGGCCGGCAGGGCAAAGACGGCGCCGAACAGTGCGCCGATGATTGCAATCTTCATACCCGTTTTCCTCACTCGATCCACGACTTAGGATGTCCCTGGGGCAGTTATAGGACAGGCGCCGGCCAAATCCAGCCCCCAGAATGGTCGCATGCGACAGTGTGAAGCGGAAGCAGCCGGCCGGAACGGCACTCAGCGCGGCATGCCGAAAACCGGGCCGAAGCTGTCCCTCAGGGCCAGGTCCAGATCGGCCATGCCGACTGGCAGGCCCAGATCGACGAGGCTGGTCACGCCGTGGCCGCTGATCCCGCAGGGAACGATGCCGCCGTAATGCGACAGGTCCGGCTCGACATTGATGGCGATGCCGTGAAAGCTGATCCAGCGGCGCAGCTTGACGCCGATCGCCGCGATCTTGTCCTCGCGCGGGGTGCCGTCGGGCAGGGGGGGGCGGTCGGGACGGGCGACCCAGACGCCCACCCGGCCCACTCGGATCTCGCCGGTGACGCCGAACTGCGCCAGCGCGGAAATGACCCAGGTCTCGAGCTGCTGCACGAAGCGGCGGACGTCCCGGCCGCGCCGGTTCAGGTCCAGCATCACGTAGACGACGCGCTGCCCGGGCCCGTGATAGGTGTACTGGCCGCCGCGCCCGGTGACATGAACCGGAAAGCGCGCCTCGATCAGGTCGGCCTCGCGCGCGCTGGTGCCAGCGGTATAGAGCGGGGGGTGCTCGACCAGCCAGATCAGTTCGTCGGCCCCGCCCGCGCCAATGGCTGCGACGCGCGCCTCCATGAAGGCGACCGCCTCGTCATGGCCGGTGAGGCCCTCGCTGATGATCCATTCCACCATGGCGCCGATCTGGCGCGGCAAGGCGCCGGCGTCAAGCCGTGGGCTGGGGTCGCAGGGCAGGAAGCCTCGCCGGCCCCATCGAGGGACCGGCGAGGCTCGGGGGGCCGGCCCCCCGGCCCCCGTTTCCGGCGGCGGCCGAAGCGCCGCAGAATCCCCTTTTCAATCCCGGCGGCCTCGGATAAGACCCGCCGCACTGCCCGGATGCGGTCGTGGCGGAATTGGTAGACGCGCAGCGTTGAGGTCGCTGTTCCTTAACCGGAGTGGAAGTTCGAGTCTTCTCGACCGCACCAGACCTTCTTCAGGAAATGCGATGCATGGGGGCGGCAGCGGCCGATCCGTGCGGATGCGCACGCGCCGACACATGAACGTCGAGCCATTGGCCCCCCGCAATTCTGAACCGCATTGGCCGCGCTCGAGCGCCTTTTCGTGACCCTCATCGCGACCGCGCTCGGTCCCTGCCGTGTCCCCGTCATGAATCGTCGTAATCGGTGTTGCAAGCGCAGCAGGCGTGCGCTTAACTTTGCCTCGCGCTGAACAACCATACGATAACAGGGAGAGCGCTTTTTGCTGGACAACCGCAGTGGCGACGCCTTCGTCGCCTTCGAACATGTGCAGAAAAGCTATGATGGCCAGACGCTGGTCGTGAAGGACCTCAACCTTTCGATCGGCAAGGGCGAATTCCTGACCATGCTGGGACCGTCGGGGTCCGGCAAGACCACCTGCCTGATGATGCTGGCCGGCTTCGAGACCGCCACCCATGGCGAGATCCGGCTGGACGGGCAGCCGATCAATCAGGTGCCGCCGCACAAGCGCGGAATCGGCATGGTGTTTCAGAACTACGCGCTGTTTCCGCACATGACGGTGGGTGAGAACCTGTCCTTCCCGCTGGAGGTGCGGGGCATGGACAAGGCCGAGCGCGAGACGCGGATCGCCCGCGCGCTGGACATGGTGCAGATGGGGGCCTTTGCCCATCGCCGCCCCGCCCAGCTGTCGGGCGGCCAGCAGCAGCGGATCGCGCTGGCCCGCGCGCTGGTCTTCGACCCCAAGCTGGTCCTGATGGACGAGCCCCTTGGCGCGCTGGACAAGCAGCTGCGCGAGCACATGCAGTTCGAGATCAAGCATCTGCACGAGCGTCTGGGCATCACCGTCGTCTATGTCACACATGACCAGGGCGAGGCGCTGACCATGTCGGACCGGATCGCGGTCTTCAACGACGGCCGCATCCAGCAGCTGGCCCCGCCCGCCCAGCTTTACGAGCAGCCCGAGAACAGCTTCGTCGCGGGCTTCATCGGAGAGAACAACGCCCTGCCCGGCACCATCGAGAAGCTGGAGGGTGACAAGACGCTGGTGCGGCTGGCCAATGGCGAGCTGATCGACGCGACCGCGGTCAACATCCGCGAGACCGGCCAGCGCACGACCGTCTCGATCCGCCCCGAGCGGGTCGAGTTCAAGCCCGACCTGATGCCACCCGGCGCCCATACCGTCGAGGCGGTCGTGAATGATGTCGTCTACATGGGCGACATCCTGCGGGCGCGGCTCAGCGTGGCGGGCAGCGAGGAGTTCGTGATGAAGTACCGCAACACCATCGGCCAGACCCGGCTGGTGCCGGGCCAGTCGCTGCGCATCGGCTGGCACCCCGAGGATGCGCGGGCTCTGGACCCGGTCTAGGGCGCGATGCCAGGGGGGGCGCCAACAGCCGCGCCGTCCGGACCGCCTTGCCCGCAGGGGCCAAGAATGATGGCCAAAGCGCCACGACCCACACGCAGCTGGAGCAATTCATGAAACGCACTCTTGTCCTGTCCACCGCCCTCGGCCTGCTGGCCTTGCCGGCACTGGCCGATGTCAACCTGCTGTCCTGGGGCGGAGCCTATGGCAACAGTCACCTCGAGGCCTATGCCAAGCCCTTCGAGGCCGAGACCGGGATCAAGGTCGTCATCTCGGATGCCGACAACCCGGCCACGCCGATCAAGGCGATGGTCGAGGCGGGCAACGTGACGACCGATGTGGCCTCGGTCGAATATGCCGATGCGGTGCGGCTGTGCGACGAGGGGCTTCTGGAGACCATCGACGCCTCGATCCTCGCCCCGGTCGATGACGGCACCGCGGCGGCCGACGACTTCATCGAGGGCGCCGTGACGGAGTGCTTCGTGGGCACCGATGTCTATTCGATGGTGCTGGCCTATGACGACAGCAAGTTTCCTGACGCCAAGCCCGCATCGCCGGCGGATTTCTTCGACACGGCAAAGTTTCCGGGCAAGCGCACGATGCGCAAGGGCGCCAAGTTCAACCTGGAACTGGCGCTGATGGCCGACGGCGTGCCGGCCGCCGAGGTCTACGACGTGCTGGGCACCCCCGAGGGCGTCGACCGCGCCTTCGCCAAGCTGGACTCGATCAAGAACGACGTGATCTGGTGGGAGGCCGGCGCGCAGCCGCCGCAACTGCTGGCGGATGGCGAGGTGACGATGGCCTTCGCCTTCAACGGCCGCATCTTCAATGCCGCGCAGGGCGACGGAAAGCCGTTCAAGATCGTCTGGGACGGCCAGATCTACGAGATGGAGGGCTGGGTCGTGCCGAAAGGCGCGCCGAACCTTGAAGAGGCGCTGAAATTCATCACCTTCTCGACCTCGCCCGCGCCGCAGGCCCGTGCTGCCGAATTCATCAGCTATGGCCCGCCGCGCAAATCCGCTGCGGCCCTTGTCGGCAACATCGAGGGCACGGAAGTGCCGATGGGTCCGAACCTGCCCACCACCGAGGCCAACATGACCAACGCGCTGGGGTCGAACCTTGACTTCTGGGTCGATCACGACGCCGAACTGAACGAGCGTTTCAACAGCTGGCTGGCCGGCTGACACGAAAAACGGGCGGTCGTCAGGCCGCCCGTCGCCCCATCGGGGGCATAAAACGGGTGGCCTCGAAGCCGCCTGGAACCAACGGGAGAATGCGAATTGAAAAACACTCTGATCCTCAGTACCGCCCTTGCCGGCATGGCCTTCGGGGCCGCCGCACAAGAGGTTAACGTCGTGTCCTGGGGCGGCGCCTACGAGATGTCGCAGGTCGAGGCCTACAACAAGCCCTTCGCCGAACAGACCGGCATCAAGGTCAACATGATCGCTGCCGACAACCCCGCCACGCCGCTGAAGGCGCAGGTCGAGGCGCGCAACATCACCGGCGACGTCTTCGATGTCGAGGTGTCCGACGCGATCCGCCTGTGCGACGAGGGCGCGCTGGTCGAGATCGACCCCGCGATGCTGCCCGCCGCGCCCGACGGCACGCCCGCGGCCGAGGACTTCCTTGACGGCGCGCTTCTGGATTGTGCCGTGGCCAACATCTTCTGGGGCACGGTCATCGCCTTCGACAAGACCAAGTTCGAGGGCGAGGCCCCGTCGACCGCCGCCGACTTCTTCGACCTCGAGAAGTTCCCCGGCAAGCGCGGCCTGCCCAAGAACCCCAAGCGCACCCTGTATCTGGCGCTGATCGCGGATGGCGTGCCCGCCGACCAGATCTATGACAAGCTGGGCAGCGAGGAGGGCGTCGAGCAGGCCTTCGCCAAGCTGGACACGATCAAGAACGACGTCGTCTGGTGGGAAGCCGGCGCCCAGCCCGTGCAGCTGCTGGCCGATGGCGAGGTGACGATGGCCACCGGCTATAACGGCCGCTTCTTCGATGCCATGGTCGCCGAGGGCAAGCCCTTCGAGATCATCTGGGAGGGGCAGTACATGGATCTCGACATGTTCGTGATCCCCAAGGATTCGCCCAATCCCGAAGAGGCGATCGAATACCTGAAATTCGCCACCGACACCCAGCGGCTGGCCGATCAGGCGAAATACATCGCCTACGGCCCGGCGCGGAAATCCTCGGCGGCGCTGGTCGGGATGTATCAGGACGGCAAGACCGAGATGGCGCCGCACATGCCCACCAACCCGGAATACATGACCACCGCCGTCATGGATGACCCCGAGTTCTGGGCCGATCACGACGCCGAACTGACCGAACGCTTCAACAGCTGGCTTGCCGGTTCGTGACGTGACGAAGCTGCCGCCGGCCCGCGCGACCCGCGGGGCGGCGGCCCTGACCTGCCGGGGACCTCATGGCGAACGCTCTTGATCCGCATGCCGCGATAGCGACCACCGCCTCGGGCGCGCCCGACCGCGGATCGCTGACCGCCGCCGATGGCAAGCCGCTGGCCCGTGCGCTGGCGCGCAGCCAGCAACGGGCGCGCCGACGGGCCTTCCTGCTGGTGCTGCCGCTGCTGGCCTTCATCCTGATCACCTTCGTGATCCCCATCGGCCAGATGCTGCAACGATCCTTCTACAATGACGGGTTCTCGGCCAACATGCCGCAGATCTCGGCATGGTTCGCCGAGAACCCGCGCGGCACCGAGCCCGACGAGGCGGCATGGGCGGCGCTGGCCGCCGACCTCAGCGCCTCGGCCGAGGAACGCAGCATCGGCGTGGTCGGCACGCGCATCAATTACGATGTTCCCGGCACCCGCTCGCTGTTCACCTCGACCGGGCGACAGGTGCGCCGCGGGATCGAGCCGCCCTATCGCGAGGCCCTGGTCGAGATCGACGAGGACTGGGCCTCGCCCCGGCTGTGGAGCGCGATGCGCAATGCCGCGACCCCGCTGACCGGAAACTTCTACCTTGCCGCGGTGGACCGCACCCGCGCCGACGACGGCAGCATCCGGCAGGTCGAGGAACGCCAGCAGGTCTATGTGATGCTGTTCATGCGCACCTTCTGGCTTTCGCTGCTGATCACCGCGCTGACCTTCGTTCTGGGTTTCCCGATCGCGCATCTGCTGGCGACGCTGCCGATGCGCAAGTCGAACCTGCTGATGATCCTCGTGCTGCTGCCATTCTGGACCTCGCTTCTGGTGCGCACGACATCATGGATGGTGCTGCTGCAGCAGCAGGGCGTCATCAACGACATCCTTGTCTGGATGGGGGCAATCGGCAGCGACGGGCGGCTGCAGATGATATACAACCAGACCGGCACGATCATCGCCATGACGCATATCCTGCTGCCCTTCATGATCCTGCCGCTGTATTCGGTGATGCGCACGATCAACCCGTCCTACGTGCGCGCCGCCCGCAGCCTTGGCGCGACCAGCTGGACCGCCTTCCGCCGGATCTATTTTCCGCAGACCCTGCCCGGACTGGGGGCGGGGGCGCTGCTGGTCTTCATCCTTGCCGTCGGCTACTACATCACGCCCGCGCTGGTGGGCGGCAGTTCGGGGCAGCTGATCTCGAACATGATCGCCATGCACATGACCGACACGCTGAACTGGTCGATGGCCGCGGCGCTGGCCGCGCTGCTGCTGGGATCGGTCCTCATCCTCTACTGGCTGTATGACCGGCTGGTGGGCATCGACAACCTGAAGCTGGGGTGAACCGGAATGGCTGTCCCGACCTATGCATCCCCGCTTGAGCGCGTCTGGCACTACGCCTATCTGGTGATCTGCGGGTTGATCTTCTTCTTCCTGATCGCGCCGATCGTGGTCATCATCCCGCTGTCCTTCAACGCCGAGCCGTATTTCACCTTCACCGAGAAGATGCGAAGCTTCGATCCCGAGGGCTATTCGCTGCGCTGGTACCGAAGCCTCCTGACCTTCGGGATGCAGAACCCCGATGCGACCGGCGCGGCCTTCTGGGCCGATGCCTGGGCCAATGCGAAATGGGTGAACGCGGCCAAGAACTCGATCATCATCGGTTTCTTCTCGACAATTCTGGCGACGGTGCTGGGCACCCTTGCCGCCCTGGGCTTGTCGCGCCCCGAGATGCCGTTCCGCAGGATCATCATGGCCACGCTGATCTCGCCGATGATCGTGCCGTTGATCATCACCGCGACCGGGATGTTCTTCTTCTACTCGAACCCGTGCGAATTGCTCGGCCTGTTCGGTCTGCCGACCAGTTGCGGCCGGCTCGCCGGCACCTATCTGGGCGTGATCCTGGCCCATGCGACGCTTGGCATCCCCTTTGTCATCATCACCGTCACCGCGACCCTGGTGGGCTTTGACCAGTCCCTGAACCGCGCCGCGGCGTCGTTGGGGGCGAATCCGCGCACCACCTTCTTCCGGGTCACCATGCCGCTGATCCTGCCCGGCGTGATCTCGGGGGCGCTGTTTGCCTTTGTCACCAGCTTCGACGAGGTGGTGGCGGTGCTGTTCATCGCCGGGCCCGACCAGCAGACCATCCCGCGCCAGATGTGGAACGGCATCCGCGAGCAGATCAGCCCGGCGATCCTTGCCGTCGCCACGCTGCTGGTCGTGTTCTCGATCGCGCTTCTGACCACCGTCGAACTGCTGCGCCGCCGGTCAGAGCGGATCCGCGGCGTGACACCGCATTAGGTCGGGCGGGCCTAGTCTGCGGCGGCGCGGGCCAGCAGGGCCTCGACTTCCGGGCCGATGGCCGCAACGATCTGACGCACGCCCTCGGCATTGGGGTGGATGCGGTCGTCCTGCATCAGGTCCGCCAGCGACTGGCCGCGCGCGGCCTTGTCGCCGATGGGGCCCAGGAAATCGGGATAGAGCAGCGCATCCCACTCCTTGGCCAGATCGCGATACATCGCCTCGAAGTCGCGCTTGAAGTCGGGGCCGTAATTGCCCGGCGCCGGCAGCCCGGCCAGCAGCACCGGCACCCCGGAGTCATGCGCAGCCCGCAGGATCGACTGAAGGTTCGCGCGGCTGTCCGCCGGATCGAGGCCGCGCAGCAGATCGTTGCCGCCAAGCGCCACGATCAGCGCATCCGGTGGCGGGCTGAGCGTCCAGCCGATCCGCGCGGCCCCGCCCGCCGTCGTGTCGCCCGATACCCCGGCGTTCAGCACCTCGACATCATGGCCGCGATTCCTCAGCCAGCCCTGCAGCACCGGCACGAAGCCCTGCTCGGCCGGCAGGCCATAGCCCTGCGTCAGACTGTCGCCCATCGCCGTGAGCCGCAGCGTTTCGGCCATCGCCGGCGCGGTCGCCAGCAGGATCGGCAGCACCAGACCTGCCATGCGCGCGGTGGCCCGGTTGCCATTCCCCGGCCAGCGCCCATATCGTGGGGCAGGCCATGACCGCGCCAGCTTGCCAAGGAGCCTGCCGATGCCACCTGACGTGATCCGCCTGCGCGACGCCTGCCTGACGTTGCAGGGCAATGCGGGTCCGGTCGAGGTGCTACGCGACATCACGCTGTCGGTGGCGGGCGGCGAGACTCTGGGTCTGGTGGGGCCGTCGGGATCGGGCAAGTCATCTCTCCTCATGCTGATGGGCGGGCTGGAACGTGCCACCGGCGGTCAGGTCACGGCGCTTGGCCGGGATCTGACGGCGCTGGACGAGGATGCGCTGGCCCGCTTTCGTCTTGGCAATATGGGCGTGGTGTTCCAGTCCTTCCACCTCATCCCGACGATGACCGCTATCGAGAACGTGGCAACCCCGCTGGAACTGGCCGGCCATGCCGACGCCTTCGCGCAGGCCGAGGCGCAGTTGCGGCGCGTGGGGCTGGGCCAGCGTCTGGAACATTACCCCTCGCAGATGTCGGGCGGCGAACAGCAGCGCGTGGCGCTGGCCCGCGCGGTCGCCCCACGGCCCGCGATCCTGCTGGCGGACGAGCCGACCGGCAATCTGGACGGGGTCAACGGGCAGGCCATCATGGATCTGCTGTTCGGACTGCGCGAGGAACATGGCGCCACCCTGATCCTGGTGACGCATGCGCCCGAACTGGCGGCGCGCTGCGACCGGGTGCTGCGGCTGGCCGATGGCCGCATCGCCGGCGAGGATCTGCGGAGCGCGGCGGAATGACGGCCGGCGCCGCAAGGGCCGCGGCATGAGCCTGCGCAATGCCCTGCGCATCGCCCGGCGCGAACTGCGCGGCGGCCTGCGCGGCTTCTGGATCCTGCTGGGCTGCCTTGCGCTTGGCGTGGCGGCCATCGCGGCCGTCGGCTCGGTCCGCGCCGCCATCGAGGCCGGGCTGGCCCGCGACGGCGCGGTGCTGCTGGGCGGCGATGCCGAGATCAGCCTAACCTATCGGTTCGCCGATCCCGCGGAGCGCGACTGGATGGACCGCAACGCCGAGGCGGTGTCGGAGATCGTCGATTTCCGCTCGATGGCGGTCGTTGGCGGGGGCGATCGGGCGGATCGTGCCCTGACCCAGGTCAAGGCGGTCGATGCCGCATGGCCGCTGGTCGGCCTTGCGGCGCTGGACCCGCCGCAGCCCATCGCGCAGGCCCTTGGCCCCGCCGCTTCGGGCCTGCCCGGCGCGGTCATGGACCCGCTTCTCGCCGATCGTCTGGGCTTGGCCATCGGCGACCGTTTCCGGCTTGGCCTTCAGGACTTCGAACTGACCGCGAGGCTGGTCGCCGAACCCGATTCGGGGGCCGCGGGCTTCGGCTTCGGCCCGCGCACCCTGGTGCTGCGCGAGGCGCTGCGCGACAGCCAGCTGCTGGGCCCGGGCACGCTGTTCGACAGCCGCTACCGGCTGCTGCTGGCCGACGGGACCGACCCCCGCAGCCTGCGGGCCCGATGGCGGGCCGAGTTTCCCGACAGCGGCGCACGCTGGCGTGACAGCCGTCGCGGCGCGCCGGGAATCGGCACCTTCGTGGACCGCATCGGTGCCTTCCTCGTGCTGGTCGGCCTGACCGGGCTGGCCGTGGGCGGGGTCGGCGTGTCGGCCGCGATCCGTGCCTATCTTGAGCGCAAGACCGAGGTGATCGCCGTCCTCAAGACGCTTGGCGCCTCGGGACGGACGATCTTTCTGGCCTATTTCCTGCAGGTCGGCCTGCTGACCCTGCTGGGCGTCTTCGGCGGGCTGCTTCTGGGCGCCGGCCTGCCCTTGCTTCTGGCCCCGCTGATCGAGGCGCGGCTGCCGGTTCCGGCGGTGTTCCGCGCCTATCCGGGGCCCCTGGCCGAGGCCGCGCTGTATGGCGTGCTGACCGCGTTCATCTTCACGCTCTGGCCGCTGGCCCGCACGCGCGAGGTGCGCGCCGCGGCGCTGTTCCGCGATCCTGGCGGCGGTCGGGGCCGCTGGCCGGGGGGCCTTGCGCTGGCCGGGGTCGCGGTCGGCATCCTCGGGCTGGTGGCGGCGGCGGCGTGGTTTTCGGGGTTGCCCCGGCTGACGCTTGGCGCGGCCGGGGGCATCCTCGCGGCCTTTCTGGTCCTCGTCTCGGCCGCGATCCTCGTGCGGCGTGCGGCGCGGCGTGCCGCCCGCTCGCCCCGCCTTCGGGGACGAACGGCCCTGCGGCTGGCGCTGGGCGCCATTGGCGGGCCACGCGAAGAGGCGCTGTCGGTGATTCTGTCGCTGGGGCTGGGGCTCAGCGTGCTGGCGGCGGTGGGCCAGATCGAATCGAACATGCGCCAGGCGATCCAGCGCGAACTGCCCGACCGCGCGCCGACCTATTTCTTCGTCGACATCCAGCCTGACCAGCTCGAGGGTTTTCGCGCGCGTCTGGACGGCGATCCGAGGGTGTCGAAGGTCGAGACCGCGCCGATGCTGCGCGGCATCGTCACCGAGATCAATGGCCGCCCGGCCCGCGAGACGGCGGGCGATCACTGGCTGCTGCGCGGCGATCGCGGCGTGACCTATGCAGCCACGCCGCCAGGCGGCACCAAGATCACAGAAGGCGCGTGGTGGCCCGCAGACCATGACGGCCCGCCGCAGGTCAGCATGTCCGACGAGGTCGCGCGCGAGATCGGGCTGCGCCTCGGTGACAGCATCGCGGTGAACATCCTCGGCCGCGACATCACCGCGACCATCACCAGCTTTCGCGAGGTCGATTTCAGCACGGCGGGCATCGGCTTCGTGATGGCGATGAACCCGGCCGCGCTGCAGGGGGCGCCGCACACCCACATCGCCACGGTCTACGCCGCGCCCGAGGCCGAGGCCGCGATCCTGCGTGATCTGGCCGGGCGGTTTCCCAACATCACCGCCGTGCCGGTGCGCGAGGCCATCGACCGCGCCGCCGGGGCCCTGTCGCGGATTGCCGCTGCGACCTCGTGGGCGGCGGGGGTGACGCTGGTGACGGGCTTCATCGTGCTGATCGGTGCGGCGGCTGCGGGCGAACGCGCGCGGGTGTTCGAGGCGGCGGTGCTGAAGACGCTTGGCGCTGTGCGCAGCCGCATCCTGCTCAGCTTTGCGTTGCGGGCGGCCATCCTCGGGGCCGCGGCGGGGCTGGTGGCGCTGGTGGCGGGCGGTCTGGCCGGCTGGGCGGTGATGCGCTTCGTGATGGAGACGGGCTATCGCTTCGACGAGGTGTCGGCGCTGGCGATCGTGCTGGGCGGCATCCTGGCAACACTGCTGGCCGGGCTGGCCTTTGCGCTGCGCCCGCTGGCGGCGCGTCCTGCGCGCGTGCTGCGCGCACAGGATTGAGGGCGGCGCGGCGCGCCAGATCAGGCCGCGCTGTGGCTCCGGTCGGCAAGGCACCAGTCAGGAACGGCCCCGATCTCGCCCGGCAGCGCCACCGCGATGCCCCCGGCAAAGCCGTGGAAGGCGTGCAGGTTCAGCCCGTTCACGCCCAGCAGCACCGGGATGCCGGCGGCGAGGGCGTCGCCGATCAGCGGGGCGAGGCCGTGCTTCTCGGCCTCCTGCTTGCCGAACTTGTTGACCAGCAGCAGGTCCGCGCCGGGCAGACGGCGGGCGACGCCCTGCACCGCCGTCTCCAGCGCGCCGGCATCCAGCCGGCAGCCGCGCGCCAGATCGCCGCGGTCCTCGCTGATGCGCAGCACCGGCCCGTCGGGCAGCACCATGATGTCCATGTCGCAACGCATCCTGCCGAGACGCGCGACATTGCTTTGCACCGTGCCGGCAAGGCGCAGGCCGCGCTGGCTCAGGTGATCCGCCACCGCCGCCAGAAGAAGGTCATTGGCGCCGCGGCCCGGCAGGCTGACAAATCCCAGCCTCATGTCCGGGCCCCCGCGCCAAGCTCGATGCCCTCGATGTCCGCGACCGCGATCAGCGCCGCGATAAAGGCGTGGCTGGCACGGGTCCAGGCGGCCTTTTCCTGCGCCTCGCGCAGCTGCGGCAGCACCGCGTCGAAGGGCAGCACCTCGCCCCGTCCCCGCGCGTCCAGCCGCACCAGATGCACGCCATATCGCGTCTCGACGATCCGCAACTCGCCCTCTTCCATCGTCGCCAGGGCGGCGTCGAATTCGGGGACGGTGTCGCCCGATGACAGCTGGCCCAGGACCCCGCCCGTGGCCTTCGACGGGCAGGCGCTGTGACGGGCCGCCAGTTCGGCGAAGCCGCGCGGATGGCGCCGGACCTCGTCGGCCAGCGCCCGTATCTGCGCCCGCGCCTCGACACGCGCGGCGCTGTCCTCCGCGGCGACCGCGATCAGGATATGCGCCGCCTCGTACAGCGAGGGCCCACGGAACCGGTCGGGATGCGCGTCATAGAGGCCGCGCAGGGCTGCCTCGGGGGCGGGCAGGGGCCGGATCGCCTCGGCCAGCAGCTGACGGATCAGGGCCTCGTCAGCGGTTTCCCACTGGCCGGGCGCGATCTCGGCGGGTTCGGGCGCGATGTCGCGCGCCCGCGCCTCGTGCAGCAGCAATTCGCGGATCGCCAGGGCGCGGGCGGCGGCCCTCCAGGCATGGCCGGGCTTGCCCCTGGGCGCGGGATGGTTCTGGGCCTCGGCGGCGATCAGGGCGGGGTCCAGCGTGACCCCGTTGACAGTGACGGGGGGCAGTAGTGGCCCGAGTTCCATCGCGCCTACTCCGCCGGGGTCGCGGGACGCGACGGTTTGGCTGCGGCGTCGCGGCGGCGGGATCGCACGATCTGGTAGCCCGGCCGCCACAGGTAGCGCACCGGGGCCGAGATCATGTGGACCAGCCGCGTGAAGGGAAACAGCAGGAAGATGGTGAGGCCCAGGACGATGTGCAGCTTGAAAAGGATACCCACCTCCGCGAGATGGTCGGCGGCGCCCGCGCGCAGATAGGCGATGCTCTGTGCCCAGGTCATCAGCTTCACCATCTCGTGCCCGTCCAGATGCCCCAGCGAGACGAAGATGGTCATCAGCCCCAGCACCAGCTGCGCCAGCAGCAGCGCCAGGATGCCGGTGTCGGCGAAGGTCGAATGGGCGCGGATGCGCGGATCGGTCAGGCGGCGGTGCAGCAGCAGCACCCCGCCCACCAGCGCCATTACCCCGGCGATGCCACCCACGGTGACCGCCATGACCTGCTTGGCGCCGTGGCTGATCCCCACCGTATCGAAGATGATGATGGGCGTCAGCAGGCCGATCAGGTGGCCGAACAGGATCACGAGGATGCCGACATGGAACAGCACCGATCCGATGACGAATTGCCGCCGTCGCAGAAGCTGGCTCGATTTCGACTTCCAGGTGAAGGGGTCGCGGTCATACCGGATGATCGAGCCGAGGATCATCACGGTGATCGCGACATAGGGGTAAATTCCGAAAAGCAGATGGTTCATGGCGATGCCTCGTTCATTCGGCGGCCTCGCGCGGAGCGCGCGGGTCCATGCGGGCAAGGAGGTCGCGGCTGACCGGGCAGCCGGCGTTCGGATCGGGGCCGAAGGTCACCTGCGCTTCCTCCCAGACGGCATCCAGCGCGGCAAGATCCTCGGGATCGTCGTCGGGGATCGCGGCCAGATCCGCCGGCAGTTCGGGTTCTGCCTCGGACAGTGCGATCAGCGCGGTCAGCACGGCGGCATAGGCCGTGTCGCGCCGCATCAGCCGTTCCGCCAGCGCCGCGAGGATGTGGCCGGCATCGGCCAGCATCGCGCGGGCCTCGGGCAGGGGCCGGGTGGACAGGTATTCCAGCAGCACCGGCAGGTGGTCGGGCAGGTCGCTGCCCGCCAGGTCGAACCCGCCGGCGCGGTAGGTTTCCAGCAGGTCGACCATCGCACCGCCACGGTCGCGGCTTTCGCCATGGACATGCTCGAACAGGTTCAGCGACAGCGTGCGCGAGCGATCGAACAGCAGCACATAGCGTTCCTGAAGATCATACAGGTCATCATTGGCCAGTTGGTGCAGCAGCGGGAACAGGTCGTGCTGGCGGGTCGGGCCCAGCAGCCCGTCCTGGTGCAGCGCCGCGTCGATGGCCGGAACCGCCGACACCAGATCCTCGGTCGGATAGCTGAGCAGCGCCGACAGTGCCTTGAAGGTCTTCATGCGATGAACTCCTGCGGGCTGCGGAACGTCTTGCCGCCAAACAGCGATCCGCTGCTGCCCGACGAACAGCCATTGCCGTCGGTGAACCCGCAGCCGCCTTTCAGGTCATAGGCATCCTCGACCAGTTCGCGATGTGTGGTCGGGATCACGAAGCGGTCCTCGTAATTGGCGATGGCCAGCAACTGATACATCTCGTCGATCTGCTGCGGGCTCAGGCCGACGCGCTTGGCCACGCCCAGGTTCACCACCCCGTCGATGGTCTTCGAGCGCATGTAGGACCGCATCGCCAGCATCCGTTCCAGCGCGGCGGCCACCGGCGCCTCGTCGCCCGCCGTCAGCATGTTGGCCAGATAGCGCAGCGGGATGCGCAGGCTGCGGACATCCGGCATGTCGTCCTGGGCGGCGATCTTGCCGGCCTCGGCGGCGTTCTGGATCGGCGACAGCGGCGGCACATACCAGACCATCGGCAGCGTGCGGTATTCGGGATGCAGCGGGAAGGCGATCCTCCATTCCATCGCCATCTTCCAGATCGGGCTGTTCTGCGCCCCCCTTATCCAGTCCTCGGGAATGCCCTCGGCGCGGGCGGCCTCGATCACCGCCGGATCGCTCGGGTCCAGGAACACGCCAAGCTGGGCGTCATAGAGGTCGCGTTCGGCCTCGACACTGGCAGCCTCGGCGATCCGGTCGGCGTCATACAGCATCACCCCCAGATAGCGGATGCGCCCGACGCAGGTTTCCGAACAGACCGTCGGCTGGCCCGACTCCAGACGCGGATAGCAGAGGATGCATTTCTCGGACTTGCCGGTGGACCAGTTGTAATAGATCTTCTTGTAGGGGCAGCCCGACACGCACATCCGCCAGCCCCGACACTTTTCCTGGTCGATCAGCACAACCCCGTCATCCTCGCGCTTGTAGATCGCACCCGAGGGGCACGAGGCGACGCAGGACGGGTTGAGGCAATGCTCGCACAGCCGCGGCAGATACATCATGAAGGTGTTTTCGTATTCGCCGTAGATGTCCTTCTGGATGCCCTCGAAGTTGTAGTCCTGCGACCGCTTGGCGAATTCGCCGCCCAGGATCTCCTCCCAGTTCGGGCCCCATTCGATCTTTTCCATCCGCTCGCCCGAGATCTTCGATCGCGGTCGCGCGGTGGGGAAGGCCTGCATCTCGGGCGCCGATTTCAGGTGGTCGTGGTCGAAATCGAAGGGCTCGTAGAAATCGTCGATCTCGGGCAGGTCGGGATTGGCAAAGATGTTTGCCAGAATCCGCCATTTGCCGCCCTGCCTGGGATGCAGATGCCCGGACCGGGTCCGCGTCCAGCCGCCCTTCCAGCGCCGCTGGTTCTCCCAGTCCTTGGGGTAGCCGATGCCGGGCTTGGTCTCGACATTGTTGAACCACGCATATTCGACGCCCTCGCGCGAGGTCCAGACGTTCTTGCAGGTGACCGAGCAGGTGTGACAGCCGATGCATTTGTCGAGGTTCAGCACCATGCCGATTTGTGCGCGCACTTTCATTCCGCTGCCTCCGTCGATTGGGTTGCGGGCGCCTCGTTCACAGGGGCGTCGAGCCAGTCCACCCTGGCCATCTTGCGCACGATCACGAATTCGTCGCGGTTCGCGCCGACCGTGCCGTAGTAGTTGAAGCCATAGGACAGCTGCGCGTAGCCGCCGATCATGTGGGTGGGTTTCAGCACGATCCTTGTGACCGAGTTGTGGATGCCGCCGCGCTGGCCGGTGATCTGGCTGCCCGGCGTGTTCACGATCTTTTCCTGCGCGTGATACATGAACATCGTGCCCTCCTTCATGCGCTGGCTGACGACGGCGCGGGCGGCGATGACGCCATTGCTGTTGAAGACCTCGACCCAGTCGTTGTCGACCAGCCCGGCTTTGCGGGCGTCGATCTCGGACAGCCAGACGACCGGGCCGCCGCGGTTCAGCGTCAGCATCAGCAGGTTGTCGGTATAGGTCGAATGGATGCCCCATTTCTGGTGCGGCGTCAGGAAGTTCAGCACCACATGCCTTTCCCCGCTGGCCAGCGATTTCGTCGCATCGGCGCCCACCGTCTTCAGGTCGACCGGAGGACGCCAGGTCACGAAGAACTCGCCGAAGGCGCGCATCCATTCGTGGTCCTGATACAACTGCTGCCGCCCCGACAGGGTGCGCCACGGGATCAGTTCATGGACATTCGTCCAGCCGGCGTTGTAGCAGACCGTCTCGCTTTCGATCCCTGACCAGGTCGGGCTGCTGATGATCTTGCGCGGCTGCGCGGCGATGTCGCGAAAGCGGATCTTCTCGTCGTGCTTGACCTCGGCCAGATGCGCGTGGCTGCGCCCCGTCGCCTTGCCAAGCGCCTGCCAGGCCTTCACCGCGACCTCGCCATTGGTCTCGGGCGCCAGCATCAGCACGACCTCGCAGGCGTCGATGGCGGTGTCGATCCGGGCCAGGCCGCGGGTCGGGCCGTCCTCGGTCACCGTGCCGTTCAATGCCTTCAGGTGATGCACCTCGGTCTTGGTGTCCCAGGCGATGCCCTTGCCGCCATTGCCGATCTTTTCCATCAGCGGACCCAGCGCCGTGAACCGGTTGCAGAGATTCGGGTAGTCGCGCTGCACCTCGATATAGGCCGGGGCGGTCTTGCCGGGGATCAGGTCGCATTCGCCGCGCTTCCAGTCGCGCACCAAGTCCTGCGCGATCTCGGCCGCGCTGTCATGTTGCAGCGGCAGCTGCACAACATCGGTTTCCACGCCCAGCACCTCGGGCGCGACTTCGGAGAACTTGCGGGCGATGGACTTGAAGATCTCCCAGTCCGATTTCGCCTGGTAGGCCGGGTCCACCGCCGCCTGCAACGGGTGGATGAACGGATGCATGTCCGAGGTGTTCATGTCGTCCTTTTCATACCAGGACGCGGTCGGCAGAACGATGTCGGCATAGACCGCCGTCGTGGACATGCGGAAGTCGATGGTCACCAGCAGGTCCAGCTTGCCCTCGGGCGCCTTGTCGTGCCAGGCGGCCTCGACCGGCTTCTGGCGTCCCTCGGCGCCGAGGTCCTTGCCCTGCACGCCGTGATCGGTGCCCAGCAGGTGCTTCAGGAAATATTCATGCCCCTTGCCCGAAGATCCCAAAAGGTTCGACCGCCAGACGAACAGGTTGCGGGGCCAGTTTTCCGGCGCATCCGGGTCTTCGCAGGACATCTGCAAATCGCCCGATGCCAGCCGTTCGGCCACATAGTCCCGGACCGGAACCCCTGCGGCCTTGGCGGCGCGGCCCACCTGCAACGGGTTGGTCTTCAGCTGCGGCGCCGAGGGCAGCCAGCCCATGCGTTCGGCCCGGATGTTGTAGTCGATCAGCGACAGGCGGTCCCAGTCGCCCTCGGGTGCCGTCGGCGACAGGATCTCGGCCGCGCTGACCGTCTCGTAGCGCCACTGGTCGGTATGGGCATAGAACGCGCTGGTCGAGTTCATGTGACGCGGCGGACGAGCCCAGTCCAGCGCAAAGGCCAGCGCCGTCCAGCCGGTCTGGGGTCGCAGCTTTTCCTGCCCGACGTAATGCGCCCAGCCGCCCCCCGACTGGCCCACGCAGCCGCACATCACCAGCATGTTGATGACCGCGCGATAGTTCATGTCCATGTGGAACCAGTGGTTCATCGCCGCGCCGATGATGACCATCGACCGGCCATTTGTCTTTTCGGCATTGGCCGCGAATTCGCGCGCCACCTCGATGATCTTGTCGCGGCGCACGCCGGTGATCCGCTCGGCCCAGGCCGGGGTGAAGGGCACGTCCGCGTCATAGTCGCGCGCGACACTCTCGCCGCCGAGGCCCCGGTCAAGGCTGTAATTCGCGCAGAGCAGGTCGAAAACCGTGGCGACGAGTGCCTCGCTGCCATCGGCCAGGGTGATCCGCTTGGCCGGAACGTTGCGCCTCAGGACGTCGCCGCGGTCATCGACCTGGAAACCGTTCGTCGCGACGCCGCCGAAATAGGGGAAATCGACCGCCGCGACTTCGTCGCGGTCCTCGTCAAGGATCAGCGACAGTTTCAGGCGCACATCGCGGCTGGCGGCCTTTTCCTCGAGGTTCCAGCGGCCGGTCTGCATCTCCTCGGCTTGGGTGACGCCGGTCTGGGTGCCGGGTTCCTTGACGGTCGCCTTGGTTCCCTCGCCGGTCCAGCGGAACCCGATCGAGCCGTTCGGCGCGACCAGATCGCCGCTGGCCTCGTCGATGGCAACGGTCTTCCAGTCCGGGTGCGAGGACTGGCCCAGCCCGTCCGCAAGGTCGGCGGCGCGCAGCTGGCGGCCCGGCACCAGCCGGTCGCCCTGCCGGTCCAGCCGGACCAGCATCGGCATGTCGGAATAGCGGCGGCAGTAATCCTCGAAATAGGGCACCTGGCGGTCCAGGTGGAACTCGCGCAGTATCACATGCCCGAAGGCCATGCCCAGCGCCGCGTCGGTGCCCTGCTTGGCGTTCAGCCAGATGTCGCCGAATTTCGCCGCCTCGGAATAGTCTGGGCAGATCACCGCCGACTTGGTGCCCTTGTAGCGCACCTCGGTGTAGAAATGCGCGTCGGGCGTGCGCGTCTGCGGCACGTTCGAGCCCCACAGCAGCAGGTAGCCCGCATTGTACCAGTCGGCCGATTCCGGCACGTCGGTCTGTTCGCCCCAAGTCTGCGGGCTGGCCGGGGGGAGGTCGCAATACCAGTCATAGAAGGACATGCAGGTGCCGCCCAGCAGCGACAGATAGCGCGTCCCGGCAGCATAGGACACCATCGACATCGCCGGGATGGGCGAGAAGCCGAACACCCGGTCGGGGCCGTATCGGTGCGCCGTGTAGGCATTGGCCGCGGCGACGATCTCGGTCGCCTCGTCCCAGGTCGCGCGCACGAAGCCGCCCTTGCCCCGCGCCCTCGTAAAGCTGGCGCGGGCCTCGGGGTCGGACTGGATTGCGGCCCAGGCGGCGACCGGCGACATGCTGCGCCGCTTCTCGCGCCACAGCCGCATCAGCCGGCCGCGGATCAGCGGCGTCTTGACCCGGTTGGCCGAGTACAGATACCAGCTGTAGGACGCGCCGCGCGCGCAGCCACGCGGTTCGTGGTTGGGCAGGTCGGGGCGGGTGCGCGGGTAGTCGGTCTGCTGCGTCTCCCAGGTGACGATGCCCGACTTGACATAGATCTTCCAGCTGCACGACCCCGTGCAGTTCACCCCGTGGGTCGAGCGCACGATCTTGTCGTGCTGCCAGCGCGAGCGATAGGTATCCTCCCAGTCGCGGCTTTCGGTTGTCGTCTGGCCGTGGCCATCCGCGAACACGTCCTTGCGGGTGCTTTTCAGGAAGTTCAGGCGATCCAGAAGATGGCTCATCTTGCTGTCTCCTTTCGGGGGTCAGGCAGTTTGCGGGGCGGCCGGCGCTGCGCGCCCGCCTTCGAGGTCGTGCAGCACGCCGCCCCGCCGGGTATAGATGGCCCAGGTGATGCCGAGGCAGATCACGTAGAAGCCCAGGAACGCCCACAGCGCGCCGGTGGGTGAGCCGGTCATGGCGATTGAGGTGCCGTAGGCCTTCGGGATGAAGAAGGCGCCATAGGCGGCAATGGCCGAGGTGAAGGCGATGATCGCGGCGCTTTCGCGTTCCGACTGCCGCCGGCGGGCGGCGGCGTCCAGCTCGGGCATCAGGCGCGGGATCTCGCGGCCCATGATCGCGGGGATCATCTGGAAGGTCGAGGCATTGCCCACGCCGGTCAGGAAGAACAGCGCCATGAAGGCCGCGAAGAAGGCCAGAAAGCTGCCCGCGCCGAGCGCCGAGATGACCCCGAAGGTCGCCAGGATCATCGCCGCGAAGGTCCAGAAGGTGACGCGGCCGCCGCCGAAGCGGTCGCTGATCCAGCCGGTACCGGCCCGGCTGAGCGCGCCGACCAGCGGGCCGAGGAACACGTATTGCAGGGCGTTCACCTCGGGGAAGGCCAGCTTGGTCAGCAGCGGAAAGCCCGCCGAATACCCGATGAAGCTGCCGAAGGTGCCGGTGTAGAGAATGCACATCAGCCAGTTGTGCTTGCGGGTGAAGATCACCGCCTGCTCGCGGAAACTCGCGCGTGCGTCGGCGATGTCGTTCATGCCCAGCCAGGCGGCGGCGGTGGCGACCAGGATGAAGGGCACCCAGACGAAGCCCGCGTTCTGCATCCACAGCCGCCCGCCATCAGCCAGCGGCTGCGGCGCCCCGCCCATCGCGCCAAAGACGCCCGCCGTGACGACCAGCGGCACCAGGAACTGCATGACCGACACGCCCAGATTGCCAAGGCCCGCATTCAGGGCCAGCGCGTTGCCCTTTTCGGCCTTGGGAAAGAAATAGGCGATATTGGCCATCGACGAGGCGAAGTTGCCGCCGCCGAACCCGCACAGCAGCGCCAGCGCGAGGAAGATCAGGTAGGGCGTCTGCGGGTTCTGCACCGCATAGCCGATGCCCAGGGCCGGCAGCAGCAGCGAGGCGGTGGCCAGCGTCGTCCACAGACGCCCGCCGAAGATCGGCACCATGAAGCTGTAGAAGATCCGCAGCGTTGCCCCCGACAGGCCGGGCAGCGCCGCCAGCCAGAACAGCTGGCCCGTCGAGAACTGGAACCCGATTGCGGGCAGCCGGGCGACGACCATCGACCAGACCATCCAGACCGAGAAGGCCAGCAGCAGCGCCGGGATCGAGATCCACAGGTTGCGCCGGGCTATCCTGCGGCCCGTCGCGGCCCAGAACTGCGGGTCCTCGGGGCGCCAGTCGTCCAGCGTCCGGGGCATGGCGGTGCGTTCGGGATCGTGGACCTCGGCCAGTTCGGGGAAGGTCGGCAGCCGGTCCAGCGCCGCGCCGTGGGCCTTGCGCTCCATCGCGCGCACCGACAGGTGCATCCAGCCTGCCGAGACGACAACGATGACAAACAGCAGCGCGAAGCACGAGGTATAGACGCCGGTCAGGTCGAGAAGCGCGCCAAACACGATCGGCAGGATGAACCCGCCGAGGCCGCCGATCATGCCGACCAGGCCGCCCACCGCGCCGACATGGTCGGGATAATAGACCGGGATGTGCTTGTAGACCGCCGCCTTGCCAAGGCTCATGAAGAAGCCCAGCACGAACAGGGTGATGACGAAACCCGGCAGGCCCATCTCGGTCGAGAAGGTGATCGCGCCGTCCTTGCCGTGGATGACATAGTCGGTCGGGGGATAGGACAGCATGAACAGCAGCACGGCCGAGAAGCCGAAGGTCCAGTACATCACCGTCCGCGCGCCGAAGCGGTCAGACAGCACACCGCCATAGGCCCGGAACACGCTGGCCGCGAGGCTGAAGGCCGCCGCCGCCATGCCTGCAACCCGCACGTCGGTTCGGTAGACGTCGATCAGGTAATGCGGCAGCCAAAGCGCCAGCGCGACGAAGCCTCCGAAGACGAAGAAGTAGTACAGGGCGAAGCGCCACACCTGCAGATTCTTCAGCGGCGCGAATTGCTGGGACAGCGAGGGCGCGGCGATCCCCTGCGCGCGGCGGGCGCGGAAGGCCGGATCGTCGCGTGCGACGATGAAGAACATGACGCCCATCAGCGCGATGCCAACCGCCCAGATCTGCGCGACCGCCTCCCAGCCCCAGGCCACCAGCACGAAGGGGGCGAGGAACTTGGTGACCGCGGCGCCGACATTGCCCATTCCGAAGATGCCAAGCGCAGTGCCCTGACGGCCGGCGGGGAACCATTTCGATACATAGGCGACGCCGATGATGAACGACCCGCCGGCCAGCCCGACGCCCAGCGCGGCCAGCAGGAAGCCGCCATAGCTTTGCGCCCATGTCAGCGCCCAGGTGGCGGCGCCGGTCAGGATCATCTGCAACGGGAACACGATCCGCCCGCCATAGCGCTCGGTCCAGACGCCCAGGATCAGCCGGGTCAGCGAACCGGTCAGGATCGGCGTGGCGATCAGCAGGCCATACTGGAACTCGGTCAGGCCCAGCTCTTGCCTGATGGCGAGGCCGATGATGGAAAAGATCGTCCAGACGGCGAAGCACAGGGTGAAGGCCAGGGTGCTGAGCCACAGCGCCTTCTGCTGGTCCGCTGGCGAGGGAAACTGGGTGTCGGACATGCCGGCTTGCTCCATCGGGCCCCGGTGGGTCGGGGGCGGTCGCGCCTCAGTCAGCATGGGTGGGCAGGACCCGACTTGATCTGCGTCAATCGGGGCGGGCCGCGTCCGGCAAACGGCATCGGCTTGCGAATTGCCGTTTCCGGGTGCCGGAAAACCCGGCGGCGGGCATGTGTCGCGTCACCCCGCCACTTGCCGCATCGCGAGAGGCGACTTGACACATGTCAAGGAACTGCACCGCCCTGTTCGGCAAGAAGGTTGACGAGACCCGCGGCACCCGAGCGATTCGAAGGACAGCCATGCGCGACGCCGATCGACAGGAGATCAGGGCCCTCGGCCTGTTTCGCACCATGGACGGGGCCGTCTTCGCCGACCTCATGCAGGCCGCCTATGCGCAGGAATTCCCGGCCCGGCTGGAACTGGCGCGGCAGGGAGGGCGGGCCGACTTCCTGCATGTGCTGGTCGCGGGCTCGGTCGAGCTGTTCGCCGAATGGAACGGGCGCGAGACGACGCTGGCGATCGTGGCGCCGGTGCGCAGCTTCATCCTGGCCGCCTGCACCCGCGACGCGCCGCAGCTGATGTCGGCGCGCACGCTGGAACGCAGCCGGCTGGTGCTGATCCCGGCCGTCGACCTGCGCGCGGCGATCCGGCGCGACCCGGCTTTTGCCTCGGACGTGATCGACGAACTCGCCTCGGGTTATCGCGGCATGGTGCGCCATGCCAAGGCCACCAAGCTGCGCAGCGCCCGGGAAAGGCTGGCTGCCTTCCTGCTGCAGCAATCGGCGCAGCGTCAGGGCATCGCCGGCTTCGTGCTGCCACAGGAAAAGCGCATCCTGGCCTCGTATCTGGGGATGACGCCCGAAAGCCTGTCGCGCAGCTTTCGCGATCTCGCCGACAAGGGCGTGCATCTGGACGGGATGCGCGTGACGATCACCGATTTCGCCCGCCTCAGCGCCATCGCCATGCCCGATCCGCTGATAGACTGAGGCCGGACGCGCCGGATTGAGCGCGGGCGCCCGCGATGCTAGGGCTGTCGGACCAGACCTGACGGGACACGCCGGTGCGGCGTCGTGCCCGAACCCCTGACGGAGCGGACGGGCCGGATGCGCGATCCTCAGCAGACCTTTCGGCAGGACCGGCGCCGGCAATTCCCAAGGGCGGCGCGATGACGCCCGCTGCGCGGATCGCCGCGGCCATCGGCGTGCTGGATCGCGTGATCGCGGGGCAGCCGGCCGAACAGGCGCTGCTGCAGTGGTCGCGCTCCAGCCGCTTTGCGGGGTCGGGGGACCGCGCAGCGGTGCGCGATCACGTCTTCGAGGCGCTGCGCCGCCGCAACAGCCTTGCCCGTCTGGGTGGCGGCGGTGACGGCCGGGCGCTGATGATCGGGCTGATGCGCGAGGCGGATTGCGATCCTGCCGACCTCTTCACCGGCGATGGCCATGCTCCGCCGCCGCTGTCCGCGGCCGAGCGCGACTGGCAGGCCACCGGCGATCCCGAGACTGATCTTCCCGCCTGGCTGCTGCCCTCATGGCGCGAGTCGCTTGGCGAAGACGCCGATGCCATCGCCGCGGCGATGGGGCATCGCGCGCCGGTCTGGCTGCGGGTCAACCCACTGCGCGGCGATACCCCTCAGGCTGTCGCCATGCTGGCCCAGGAGGGAATCGAGACGAGGCCCGCGCCGCAGCTTGCCACCGCGCTTCGCGTGACCGCGGGGGAACGCCGGATCCAGCAGGCCGCGGCCTATCGCGCGGGCCTTGTCGAAGTGCAGGACCTGTCGCCGCAACTGGCCTGCGCCGACCTTCCGCTGGCCTCGGGCGACCGTGTGCTGGATTTCTGCGCCGGGGGAGGGGGCAAGACCCTGGCCCTCGCCGGGATCGTTCCCGACCTGCAACTGGTTGCGCATGACGCCGACCCCGCCCGGATGCGCGATCTGCCGGCGCGGGCTCTGCGTGCGGGGGTGCAGGTGCAGGTCAGCCGGCAGCCGCAGGGGCCGTTCCGGCTTGTGCTGGCCGATGTCCCCTGCTCGGGCTCGGGAACGTGGCGGCGACAGCCCGATGCCCGGTGGCGGCTGACGCCCGGCTTGCTGGAGGGCCTGCTCGGGGCCCAGGCGCAGATCCTGGACCGCTGCGCCGGGCTGGTGGCGCCGGGCGGGCATCTGGCCTACATGACCTGCTCGCTGCTGCGGGACGAGAACGATCACCAGATCGCCGCGTTTCTCGCGCGCAACCCCCTGTTTTCAGAGGTTTCACGCACGCTGTGGACGCCGCTGCAGGCCGGCGACGGCTTCTTCCGGGCGATCCTGCGTCGGGCATCCTGAGAAGGGCGGCGGCATGGGCAGGCGGATTAACGCTATCTTAAGCAGTCACCGGCTATTCCGACGACAGGAACGGCGCAGGGAGACGATTCGCATGGCGCATTGGGACGACCAGTTGGGCATTCCGCGTTCGGCGCTGTCGGCCCTGCCGCTGCTGCTGCTGCCGACGGCAGTCGGCGCGCTGGTGCTTCTGGTCTTGCCGGGGGCGGGCGCGGGCAAGGCGGCCATCGTCTTCTCGACCGTAGCCGTGGCCTGGTATCTGCTGGGCGGGGCGATGTCGCTGTCGCATGGCCTGCGCCAGATCGCCGGGCGCCGGGCGCTGGCGGCCATCCGGGGCGAGGTGGCGGCCACGCCCGAGCCGGTGTGGATCTGCGACTGCGAAAGCCGGGTGCTGTTCCAGAATACCGCCGCGCGCGAGGATTTCGGCGACATCGCCGGACAAAACATCGTGACGCTGCTGGGCCGGCTGCGCGCCGACGCCGAAGGCGATCTTGCCGATCTGTCGGCGCGCAGCCTGCGCACCGGCTGTGCCGAACTGGCGCTGCCGAACGGCGACAGCCTGGCGTTGAGCCGGGCGGCAGACGCGCCGCTGCAGGTCTGGTCCTATCACCGTCCGGGCGAGGTGGCACAACTCGCCGAGGTCGAGATGGCACTGGCGTTGGATGACGAGGATGGGGTCGATGATTTCGAGGTGATGCCTGTCGCGCTGCTGCGGCTGGGGCCGGACGGAACGATCCGGCGCGCCAATGCCGCGGCGCGTCGCCTGCTGGGCGCGCGGCTGCCGGCCGATGATGCACAGGTTCAGCTGGGCAGCCTGCTGGAAGGCCCCGGGCGGCCTCTGGGCGACTGGATCGCGGATGCCTGCGCCGGCCGCACCGATGGCCGGGCCGAGATGCTGCGGCTGCGCCAGCCGGCCGGCGATGCGCGGCTGGTCGATGCCGGTCGCGATACGCATTTTCAGGTCTCGTTGTCATCCGACCCGCTGCACAAGCCCGGCCTGATCGCCGTCCTCAGCGATGCCAGCGCCCTCAAGACCCTCGAGGCGCAGTTCGTGCAAAGCCAGAAGATGCAGGCCATCGGCCAGCTTGCCGGCGGCGTCGCGCATGATTTCAACAACCTACTGACGGCGATCAGCGGGCATTGCGACCTGTTGATGCTGCGCCATGACAAGGGCCACCCCGACTATGCCGATCTGGACCAGATCAGCCAGAACGCCAACCGCGCCGCCGCCCTGGTCGGTCAGCTGCTGGCCTTCTCGCGCAAGCAGACGCTGCGCCTCGAGACGCTGGACCTGCGCGACACGCTGGCCGATCTGACCCATCTTCTGAACCGGCTGGTCGGCGAGCGCGTCGGCCTGGCCATCACCCACGATCCCGCGCTGCGCCCGATCCGGGCCGACAAGCGCCAGCTGGAGCAGGTCATCATGAACCTCGTCGTCAACGCCCGTGACGCCATGCCGGAGGGCGGCGAGATCCGCATCGACACCGAGACGCTGCATCTGGCGGCGCCGCTGTCGCGCGATCGCGCCGCCTTGCCGCGCGGCGATTATGTGCGGGTCAGCGTCACCGACGAGGGATGCGGCATCCCGGCCGAGATCCGCGACAAGATCTTCGAGCCGTTTTTCACCACCAAGCGCACCGGCGAGGGCACCGGGCTGGGCCTGTCCACGGCCTATGGCATCGTCAAGCAGACCGGCGGCTACATCTTCTGCGACAGCACCCCGGGTCGCGGGACGACCTTCTCGCTGTATTTCCCTGCCCATGCCGGGGCCGCGCGTCCCGTGGCGCCCCCGCTTGCCCCGATTCCCGCGGTCGCGTCCGAGCCGCAGCCCGTCCGGCAGGCCACCGTGCTGCTGGTCGAGGACGAGGCGCCGGTCCGGGCCTTCGCGGCTCGCGCGCTGCGCCTGAAAGGATACGACGTGCGCGAGGCCGACAGTGCCGAACAGGCCCTGGACCTGCTGGGTGACAGCCGCCTGAAGGTGGATGTCTTCGTGACGGACGTGGTGATGCCGGGCATGGACGGCCCAAGCTGGGTGCGGACCGCGCTGAAGGATCGGCCGGGGACACGGGTGGTCTTCATGTCGGGCTATACCGAGGACATCTTCGGAGAGGGCCATGCCCCGGTGCCAAACTCGCTGTTCCTCGCAAAGCCCTTCACGCTGGCGGAACTGACTGGCAGCGTCGAACGTCAGCTGTCGGGCGGCGAGGCCCCGCCGCTGCACTGAGGCGGCAGGGCTTTCTGCGCGTGCAGGGCGGTGGTCGCGGCGACCGGGCCCGCCTAACGGTGATGGTCGTTCCCAGGGAAAGGGGCGGCGCCTGTGGCGTGATTGCCCGGGCGTTGCACCTCGCCCGCGCAGCCGGCTGATGCCCCGGGCGGTGGCGTCGGGCCATCGCTGGCCTACCGGCACTTCCCCCTGATCCAGTCTGCGGCAGGACGGGGGCCTTCACGGCAACCGTGGTCACCTCGATCCTGGCCGAGACCCCCTGTCGTCCTGAACAAGTATCTTGGCATGCCGCCACCTGGTTCGACCGGATCGTCGTTCCGGCGAATGCCAGCACCGATGGCACGCTCGAGATGCCGCTGCGGCTGCACGAGATGGGTGTTATCCGTTGCCACGAGACCAAGGTGCCGCCCGGCCAGAAGCCTCATCCCCAAGCCCTGGAAATCGCCAATGGCTGCGAGGAGGGTCGCAGTTCACACTTCGTGATGGTTCTCGACGCGGACGCATTTCCGGTCGTCAAGCAGGCGCCCCATCATGTCGGTTAACTGCCGCGCCACATGGATGAGATGCGGTCCGACCGCATGGTGATCCCGTGGCGCATCTTCGGGTCGTCGCAGCGGGCGGGGTCTACCGATCAGCCCGTCATCGGCCGCTTCACACGATCGATGGGGGACTCTGCCCTGCCGAAGTCGGGCCTGACGACCCTGTTCCGCAGGGATGATCACAGCCGGCTCGCCATTCACCGCCCGAAACGGCTCATGAAGGGCGGCTGCCCGGCCGTCGAGGAAGCGCGGCAGGCGCGGATCGACACCGGCGGACAGGTGATGGATCCCGCAAGCCTGAAGCGGAATGGTGGCGTCGACCCGATCCGGCGGGACATGGCCGAAGTCGCCCATTTCATGATCAGGAGGCTGGATGAATATCTGCTGAAGATCTTTCGTGGGGACGGGCTGATGACTTCGAACCGCCATGGGATCGGCTGTTGGCGCGGCCCTGGTCGCAATGATGCGGCCGATCTGGTGGCGGCCGACCATGTCGAGGGGTTCGGGGCGGAGTATGGCCGCCTGACGGCGAACCCTGAACCGGCCGCTCTGCATCGACGCACGGTGGAACACCGCCTTGCAAAGCCGAGGCGGCTTCTGTCCAGCGACGAGGTCCGGGATTTGCGATCCATCCTCAAGCGCAGCACGGACGGGACCGTGACAGTCGACGACCTTGCGCAATCCCGCCGCCTGGTGACGCAGATCTCGCCATCGGTGGCACCTCGGAACGCGCTGGACGGCGATATGCCGCGCCCCGGTGCCGGTCGGCATGACGACCGCGGGCGCGGCGGATGCCGGTACGATCGCGGCGCGATTGGCCGATCTCCTCGGTGATGAGCCCTCGCGGCGCCTTCCATCGCCCGCTCGATCTCGACGTCGTCATGGAGGTGGTGATCCGCGGTCAGGTCAGCCGTCCCGGGATTAATGGATTGGATCATGTCGATCTCCAAAGGCTGTGCGGTGGCGAAACCGGACGGGTGGCCAGACCTCTCTGTGGATATGTCGAGATCAAGAACCAATCTCGTTTCACCGGGTGACATTCAGGCCGCAGCGCCGCACCGAAGCTGTCGAACAGGCGCTGTCCATCCTGCTGGCCTTCAGCAGCCAGCGCCGCGCCAGTCGCTGGCAGAACTGGCTGACAGGACCGGTCTGCACAAGAGCACCATCCTGCGGATGGCCCGCTCGATGGCGCTTCACGGCTTTCTGGATCGTGCCCCGGTTGGCCGATTCTCGATTGGGTGCAGCGTCTGGCGACGCGGGCTGGTGTTCCGGCAGGATTTCGACACCAGCGAGACGATCTGCCCGGCCCCGCGCGACCTGGTGCGGCTGACCGGCGAGAAGGCGTCTGTCTTCGTGCGCTCTGGCCGTCAACGGCCGTGCCTCTGGCGCGAGAACGGCCCGGGTCTGCCGCGTTCCGGCGTGGAGGAGGGACCGCGACTGAAACGGGGCGACTTTGCCTCGGGGCTGAGATGCGGCCTCATTATGGCGCATCCAGGGGCGTGAACAAGCGATGAGGACGGCGGCAAGGTAGTTGCGGGTGGACTTCTCGTATCGGGTGGCGATCTTGCGGAAATGCTTGAGCTTGTTGAAGAACCGTTCGATGAGGTTGCGCTGGCGGTAGAGCGCCGGATCGACCGAACGCTGCAGTTTCCGGTCGCGTTGGGTCGGGATGTGGCCGCGCCCGCCACGAGCCGCGATCAGATCGAGGACGGCGCGGGCGTCATCGCCGCGGTCGGCGACCACGTCACCCGGCGTGGGATGGGCGGCCTGCAACTCCGCGACCGCCGCCTTGTCCGACGCCTGCCGCGGCAACAACGTGATCGCCAGGGACAGGCCGCGATGATCGAAGATGGCGTTGATCTTGGTGCTCAATCCCCCACGAGAACGGCCAAGGGTGTGATCCGCCCCCTTTTTTGAGCTGCAGCCAGCTGGTGGGCGCGGATGATCGAGCTGTCAATGAACTGCATGCTGTCGGGTGACTTTTTCACAAGCGTTTCAAATACCTGAACCCGGACCCCTGCCATGGCCCAGCGATTGAACCGGTTGTAGACGGTGGTGTAGGGGCCGTAACGCTCGGGCAGATCGCGCCAGGGAGACCCTGTCCTCAAAACCCAGAGGATCCCGTTCAGAGCCCGCCGGTCATCCACCGCGCCACCCCACGCGACTTGTTGGGAAGAAGCGGTTGGATCAGTTCCCATTCGAGGTCTGTCAGATCAAAGCGTGCCATCTCTGCCTTCTTCATTGGAGACAGTGAACCACCGATCAAAAAACGTCAGAATCCCGGTCATCTGTACGCATCCTAGGCCGAGAAGCGGGTCGTGGCGCTGAGGTCGCCGTCCGCGACGGCTGCGCCGAGGGTCGAAAGGGCGATCAGATGCGCCAGCACGTTGCGGGTGGCGGCGGGCAGCAGATCGGGCGGCACGTCATAGATCCGGCGCGCGAGGCCGGGCGCGTCGTCGGGTCCGTCGCGCAGCGCGGCGAGGATCTGGGCGCTGCGGGCGCGGCGGTGGGCGGCCAGTTCGGCAATCCGGCCTGCCGGGTCATCGACCGGGGCGCCATGGGCCGGCAGCAACCGCCGTGGCGCGAGGCCCGCGAGGCGGTCCAGCGAGCGCATGTAGTCGGCAAGATCGCCATCGGGCGGCGAGATGATCGACGAGGACCAGCCCATGACGACATCTCCGGTGAAGATCTGGTCGCCCCATGCAAGGCACAGATGGCCGCCCGAATGGCCCGGCGTGTGCAGCGCGGTGAGCGCCCAGTCGGGGGTCGAGACCGTCTCGCCGTCGCGCAGAGTGCGGTCGGGGCGGAAATCGTGATCCAGCCCCTCGCCGCCACCGACAAGCCCCTGGCCGGCCAGTCGCTGCATGACCGGCGAGCGGCCGGCCAGCGCATCGCCGAAGGCGAGGATCGGCGCGCCGGTCATGGCAGCCAGCCGCGCCGCACCGCCGCTGTGGTCGCGATGGGCGTGGGTCACGAAGATGTGGCTGATCCGGCCCTGGGCCGCCGCCACGATGGCGGCAAGATGTGCCGGGTCGTCGGGACCGGGGTCGATCACTGCCACATGATCGCGCCCGATCAGGAAGCTGTTGGTGCCCGGACCGGTCAGGGCCGAGGGGTTCGGTGCCAGGATGCGCAGCGGCTCTTTCGCGGGGCGTGTCATGCGGCTAGCCTAGCGGCCGACGGGAAGGGTTTCCATGACCAACAACGGCGAGGCCGGCGTTCTGAAATGGCTGCTGCCGCGCGGGCTTTACCTGCGCGCCGCGCTGATCCTGATGCTGCCGGTGGTGGTTGTCACGCTGGTGGTCAGCGTGATGTTCCTGCAGCGCCACTTCGAGGGCGTGACACGCCAGATGACCGCCAGCATGGCCCGTGAGCTGGGCTTTGTCGCGGCACGGATGGATCGGGCCGAAAACGGCGCACAGGCGCTGTTGGCCGGGCGGGCGGTCGCGATCCCGCTGGCGCTGACCCTGGACCTGCCGGCCGCGTTGCCCGCCGATCTGCCCGATGGCGATCGCAGGGCCGTCTACGACCTGTCCGGACGCATCGTGATCGAGGAGTTGCGGGCCAGCGTTCCCGGCGTGCGTGGCATCGACCTGGCCAGCGACGACAAGCGGGTGACGGTGCTGATGGAGGGACGCTTCGGTCCCTATTCGCTTGGCTTCGACCGCCGGCGGGTCAGCGCCTCGAACCCGCATCAGCTGCTGGTGCTGATGCTGGCGACATCCCTGCTGATGAGCGTGATCGCGACGCTGTTCCTGCGCAACCAGCTGCGCCCGATCCGCCGCCTGGCCCGCGCCGCCGAGGAATACGGCAAGGGCAGGATCGTGCCCTATCGCCCCGGGGGCGCCACCGAGGTGCGCAGCGCCGGCACCGCCTTTCTCGACATGCGCAACCGGCTGGAACGCCAGAACGAGCAGCGCAAGCTGATGATCTCGGGAATCAGCCATGATCTGCGCACGCCGCTGACCCGGCTGCGGCTGGGGCTGTCGATGATCTCGGCCGAGATGCCCCCCGAGGCCGAGGATCTGGCCGCGATGGAAAGCGACATCGCCGAGATGAACCGGATGGTCGATGCGTTCCTGGACTATGCGCGCGACGAGGCGCAGGACAGCCCGGCAGAGGCGGTGGTTGCGCTGGACTTCCTGCGCGGCATCGTCGCCGACGCGCAGCGCGCCGGCCAGCAGGTCACGCTGAGCCGGCTTGAGGGCGACGAGGCGGGCAGGGCGACCTTCCGGCGCGACCTGCTGCGCCGCGCGGTCGAAAACCTGATCGGCAATGCGGTCCGCTATGGCAGCCGCGCGCAGATCGACGCGACGCTTGGCCCGCGCAGCCTGCGCATCGGCATCGAGGATGACGGCCCCGGCATTCCCGAGGACAGCCTTGACGCGGCGATGCGGCCCTTTACCCGACTGGACCCCGCGCGGACGCGCAACAAGGGGCAGGGCGCCGGTCTGGGTCTGGCGATCGCGGCCGATGTGGCGCGCGGCCATGGCGGCCAGCTGCGGCTGGGGCGCGGCAGCGATCTGGGCGGTCTGCGGGCCGAGATCGTCATTCCGCGCTGAGGCCGCCGCGGGCGGTCCGCCGCGCCGCACCCGGGCGGCGATTTATGTGGTATTCTTGGGGTCGTATTGAAGACTGGGTGACGCGCGCCTAGATTGTCGCGATGCAGGGGCCGTGCGTCGCCATGACGGGTCCACGGTGCCGGGCAGGAAAGGAACCCAGACATGACCGACTTCGCATCTCAGACCTATCCGGTGCTGCCGTTGCGCGACATCGTTGTGTTTCCGCACATGATCGTGCCGCTGTTCGTGGGGCGCGACAAGTCCGTTCGTGCGCTCGAGGCGGTGATGGAATCGGACAGCCCGATCCTTCTGGCCGCGCAGAAGGATGCCTCGATCGACGAACCGACCGAGGATGGCATCTACCGGACCGGCGTGCTGGCCAATGTGCTTCAGCTGCTGAAGCTGCCCGATGGCACCGTCAAGGTGCTGGTCGAGGGCCGCGAACGGGTCGAGATCACCGCCTTCGTTCCCAATGACGATCACTTCGAGGCCGAGGCCGCGATCCTGCCGGAAATCGACGGCGACGAGGCGACGCTGACCGCGCTGGTGCGCACAGTCACCGAGGAGTTCGAGCGTTACGTCAAGGTTCGCAAGAACATCCCCGAAGAGGTCGTGACCGCTGTCTCCGAGGCGCGCGAGCCGGGCAAGCTGGCCGACCTTGCGGCCGGTCACATGGGGATCGACCTTGACCGCAAGCAGGACCTGCTGACCACGCTGAACGTCGCCGAGCGGCTGGAGAAGGTCTATTCGCTGATGCAGGGCGAAATGTCGGTCCTGCAGGTCGAGAAGAAGATCAAGTCCCGGGTCAAGACCCAGATGGAGAAGACGCAGCGCGAATACTATCTGAACGAGCAGATGAAGGCCATTCAGAAGGAACTTGGTGACGGCGAGGACGGCCAGAACGAACTTGCCGAACTGGAGGCGAAGATCGCCGCCACCAAGTTCAGCAAGGAGGCGCGCGAAAAGGCCGAGGCCGAACTGAAGAAGCTGAAGGCGATGTCGCCGATGTCCGCCGAGGCGACGGTCAGCCGCAACTATCTGGACTGGCTGCTGGCGCTGCCCTGGGGCGTGAAGTCGCGCACCCGCAAGGATCTTGGCGCGGCCGAGAAGGTTCTGGACGCCGATCACTACGGTCTGGAAAAGGTCAAGGAACGGATCGTCGAATATCTGGCCGTGCAGTCGCGCAGCCAGAAGCTGAAGGGCCCGATCCTGTGCCTCGTCGGACCTCCGGGCGTGGGCAAGACCTCGCTCGGCCGCTCGGTCGCGAAGGCGACGGGGCGCGAGTTCATCCGCATCAGCCTTGGCGGGGTGCGCGACGAATCCGAGATCCGCGGCCACCGGCGCACCTATATCGGCTCGATGCCCGGCAAGATCATCCAGGCGCTGAAAAAGGCCAGGACCACCAACCCGCTGATCCTGCTGGATGAAATCGACAAGATGGGCCAGGATTTCCGCGGCGACCCGGCCAGCGCGATGCTGGAGGTCCTTGATCCCGAACAGAACTCGACCTTCGTCGATCACTATCTCGAGGTCGAATACGACCTGTCGAACGTGATGTTCGTGACCACCGCCAACAGCTACAACATGCCCGGCCCGCTGCTTGACCGGATGGAGATCATCCCGCTGTCGGGCTATACCGAGGATGAAAAGCGCGAGATCGCGCGCCACCACCTGCTGCCCAAGCAGATCAAGGCGAACGGGCTGCGCAAGGGCGAGTTCTCGATCACCGACGAGGCGCTGACCCATGTCATCCGCTATTACACCCGCGAGGCGGGGGTGCGGTCGCTGGAACGCGAGATCGCCAAGCTGGCGCGCAAGGCTGTGACCGAGATTCTCAAGGGCCGCGTTACGTCGGTCGAGGTGACGCCCGCGCGGGCCGAGGCGTATCTGGGCGTGCGACGGCATCGCTACGGTCTGGCCGAGAAAGAGGACCAGGTCGGGGTGGTGACCGGGCTGGCCTGGACCTCGGTGGGCGGCGACCTGCTGCAGATCGAGGCGCTGCGCCTGCCGGGCAAGGGTCGGATGAAGACCACCGGCAAGCTGGGCGAGGTAATGAAGGAATCGATCGACGCGGCCTCGAGCTTCGTGCGCTCGATCGCGCCCGAGATCGGCGTCAGGCCGCCCGAGTTCGACCGCCGCGACATCCATGTTCACGTCCCCGAGGGCGCGACGCCCAAGGACGGTCCCTCGGCGGGTGTGGCGATGGTCACCTCGGTCGTGTCGGTGATGACCGGCATCCCGGTGCGCAAGGATGTGGCCATGACCGGCGAGGTTACCCTGCGCGGCAACGTGCTGGCGATCGGCGGGCTGAAGGAAAAGCTGCTGGCGGCCCTGCGCGGCGGCATCAAGACGGTGCTGATCCCGGCCGACAATGAAAAGGATCTCGCCGAGATTCCGCAGAACGTCAAAAGCGGGCTGACGATCATTCCGGTCGGCAATGTGCGCGAGGTTCTGGCCCATGCGCTGACCCGCAAGCCCGAGCCCGTCGAATGGGACGAGGCCGCCGAGGAAGCCGCCGAAGCCGCCCGCGTGGCAGCCCGTGGCGGATCCGAGGCGGGGGGCAGCGCCGTCGCCCATTGACGGACCGCGGGGCGTCCTGATGCGCAACCTGCACGAGGCCGGACCGGATCGCATCCGGTTCGGCCTTTTATTTCACCGCCTTGCCGGGATTTGATGTTGACCTAAGGTCAATAGAGGGCCAACCTGAACCAAGTGTTCTGGTCAATCGGGGGGGGCTGCGCCATGGGAAGCAATCCGGCTGGACATCTTCGGTCGAGAGGAAAGCGCGACGGATCGGCCGGCGCGCCGCAACCCGCCATGGTTGTCCAGAAGAAGGACTTCGTCGATCGCGTGATTGCGGCGACCGGCGCCAAGAAGTCCGAAGCGCGCCCGATCATCGAGGCGACGCTGGAGCAACTGGGCGAGGCTCTGTCCGCAGGCCAGACCCTTGCCGTGCCGCCGCTGGGGCGGGCGCGGATCAATCTCGAGAAGGACGTGCGGGGCGGTGACGTGATCACCCTGCGCCTGCGCCGCAAGGCCAGCCCGACGGCGCCCTGAGATCGCGTCCGGGCGGCGCGGCCATCGGGCGATTGGCCCTTGCATCGGTGCCGTGGCGCGGCTAAAAGCCCGTCCACCGGGTGATTAGCTCAGCGGTAGAGCGCTTCGTTCACATCGAAGATGTCAGCGGTTCAAATCCGTTATCACCCACCATCATTCCCTTGGCGCGGCCGCCGCAATGTCTCGGCCTGCCGCGCCGGCGGCCCGATCCGGCGCAAGGCCGCCGCGACGTTGAGATGACCGACTGTCCCGATCTTTATCTCATGCGCCACGGCGAGACCGTCTGGAACGCCGAGGGTCGTCTGCAGGGCCTGATGGACTCGCCCCTGACCGAACGCGGCCGCCAGCAGGCCTCAAGACAGGCCGTGCTGGTCGCTGCTGTTGCCGCGCACCGCTACAGCAGCCCCTTGGGGCGGGCGGTGCAGACCGCGGGCATCGTCTTTGCCGGTGCCGCCTGCCATCAGGACGCCCGCCTGGCCGAGATCGACATCGGCCGGTTCGCGGGACAGAGGCTGTTTGAACTGCGCGACCGATTTCCCGATCTGTTCCAGGGCGATCCGCTGGCCTGGTACGACCATGCGCCGGGTGGCGAGGGCTTCACCGGGCTTGCCCGCCGTGCGCGGTCGTTTCTCGACGGGCTGCGCGGACCGTCGCTGATCGTCACCCACGGCATCACGCTGCGAATGCTGCGGTTGCTGGCACTGGGTCTTCCGTTGGAGGCGCTGTCGGATCTGCCGGTCGTCCAGGGCGCCGTGCATGTCGTGCGCGCCGGTCGCCACGAGGTCTGGCGCTGAGCCGGGGGGGGGGGCGGGGGCTGGCGGTTCGCGACCGCAGGCGCTAGAAGCGGGAAGGGGGCGGTTAGCTCAGCTGGTAGAGCGCTTCGTTTACACCGAAGATGTCGGGGGTTCGAGCCCCTCACCGCCCACCATCGCCGGTCATTCCTCGAAATGGGCATTCTTATTGCGCGACGCCGGGGCGCACCGGAATACGGTTGGGCACCGGTAATCAGGTGTCGCGCGGAATATCGGCGACCCGCGCCGCCGAAATGCTGCGCTGCGGAAATGGAGCGGCGAACGGCGACGGATCCGGAGTCGCGCGGGTCCCGGTCTGTCGAGGATGGCCGGGTCGATGCTGATTCGATGCGGGCAGGGCAAGATCTGACGATTCCTGTCGGGCTGTTATTGCAGACATAATAACAGACATAAGTGTTCAGTTGGGCGCTCGGTCCTGCCGGATCATTCCCGGCCATAGCGTCCGCCCGCTGCGCGTGTGATTCGCTGCAGGGCAGCATTCGAGGGCCGCGTTTGGCGGAAACTTCGCCATTGTTCATTTACCCTGCGTCAATCAATTGCGTCTACACGGGGCAATATGCTCCGCGAATTGCGCAGGGTATTTAGTCTTATTCGGCAGTCTCGGCAGTCAGGTGCCACAAAAAACGTCCGGATGGTAAGAAACCGCCGATTACACCCACCTCGTCCTGGCCTCGGGTTGCATGCCGCAGGCTTCGTCTCATAGGCTGGAAAACAACCGTGCGGCGTTTTTGTTCCCGTTAACACAATCTTTAGTTGTTTGCGTCTGGATAGGCGCGTCGTGCGTAACAGCTTCGAGCGATTTGGGGTGGCACGCGCCCTGATCGCAGACATCAGATTGTGGGAAGGTTGTGGGGAATGGCAAAGCTTCCGGTTTCGGCGCCCTCGGGGTCGAGTACGAACGGATATTCGTCGGGTCTGCTGGGTGAGGTCTATCTGGGCGGCTCGCTGCGCAATCTGGGCGATGCGCTGCGGTTGATGCAGGGGAGGCCCACGGCCACCTTCGTGTCGGACGGCATCGATTATCGCGCGACCAACGGGTCGCTGGTCGATCTTCTGGGCGCCGATGCCAGCACGCTCAGCGATCCGCGTGGTCATCTTCTGTCGGATCAGTTCGCGCTGCGCCTGACGGGGCAGGTCTATCTGGAGGCGGGTTCGCACCGTTTCTACAACACGACCGACGACGGTTTCCGGCTGACGGTCAACGGCAGCGTCGTTTCGGAATTTGGCAACGCGCGGTCGTCGGGCACCTCGCAGGGCGTGATCCAGATCGCGGAATCGGGCTGGTATTCGATCAATGTCGATTATTTCGAGGCCTACGGCGCATCCGAGCTTCGCATCCGGCACAGCCACAATGGCGGCACGATCGGCACCCTGGACGAATCTGATCTGCGCCATGCGGTGGCAGGCGGCAATACCGGCGGCGGGTCGGGCGGCAGCACCGGGGGCGGAAGCACGGGCGGCGGCACGGTCGTCACACCGCCACCCCCGGTCGAGCCACCGGCGCCCGTCGCCAACACGGCGCCCGACGCGCGCAATGAATCGCGGACGCTGGCGGAGGATGGCCAGGTTTCCCTCAATCCGCTGGCGAATGATCTTGATGCAGACGGCGATCGGCTCAGCATCACGCAGGTCGGTCGCGCCGCGAACGGCACCGTGCGGCAGAATGCCGACGGGACGCTGACCTATATCCCGAATGCCAATTTCGCCGGGCGCGACAGTTTCACCTATACGATCAGCGATGGTCGTGGCGGGGTCGATACGGCGCGCGTCAACCTGACCGTGAATGCGGTGAATGACGCGCCGGTGGCCAATGACGATGGCGGCTATTCGGTCGATACAGGTCAGATGCTGATGATCGACATCGCGGATCTGCTGGCCAATGACCGCGACGTCGACGGCGACGCGCTGTCGCTGGTGCGGTTGACCAATGTGGCGAACGGCTCTGCCACAATCGTGGGCGATCAGGTGCATTTCGCCGCCTCGGGCGAGGGCGCTGGCGGCTTTAGCTATTCCGTCTCGGACGGCAATGGCGGCACCGACACCGGACGCGTTTCCGTGGATGTGGAGGCCGTGGCGACCGGTGGCGGCAGCACGGGTGGTGGCAGCACAGGCGGCGGCAGCACGGGTGGCGGCAGCACGGGTGGCGGCAGCACGGGCGGCGGCAGCACGGGTGGCGGCCATTCCAGCGGCGATCCCGCCAGTTCGCACGAACTGATCGACCCTCCCCAGACCCCGGCCGAAATCGCTGCCTTCGTCGAGATGGTCCGCAACATGCCCGAGCATGAGATGGGCGGCTCGCCTGCTGGGGCGCAGATGCACATGGCGGCGCTTGACCTCGTGTCGCGAGCCGACGCCACCAGCATCGCGATCAATCACGGCGACTGGAACGATCCCTCGACATGGCACAATGGCCGCGTGCCCGGCGCCGGCGCCAATGTGCTGATCCCCGAGGGAATCGCCGTGGAATACAGCGCGGTCAACAACGCCTCGATCAACACCGTCCGCGTCGACGGCATGCTGAGCTTTGCGACCGATGAAGACAGCCGGCTGCTGGTTGACACGCTGGTCGTCTCGCCGACCGGGCATCTGCAGATCGGCACCGCCGATGACCCTGTCGAGGCCGGCACGAATGTCGATATCGTCTTTGCCGACAACGGCAATATCGACGTGGGCTGGGATCCCGCGTTGCTGTCGCGCGGCATGGTGGCCATGGGGCAGGTCGACATCGCCGGCACCGAGAAGTCCTCGCATCTGAAAGTCGACGTCGACGCCATGGCGGGCGATACGCGGCTGGTGCTCGAAGAGGCGCCCGAGGGCTGGCAGGTGGGCGACAAGCTGGTACTGACGGGCACCTATCAGCAGGGCTTCTACTGGAACAACGCGACCAGCCGGATGGACTTTGCGGAAAGCCAGGACGAAGAGGTGTACATCACCGCGATCAACGGCAACAGGGTCACGCTGAACCGCCCGCTGACCTATGACCACGACACGCCGCGCGACGACCTCAAGGCCTATGTGGCCAACATGAGCCGCAACGTCACCTTCTCGAGCGAGGGTGGCGAGGACATTCCGAACCATCAGCGCGGCCATGTGATGTTCATGCACAACGACGATGTCGATGTGCGCAATGCGGGCTTCGTCGATCTTGGCCGGACGGACAAGTCGATCTATGCCGGCCCGGCCAGCGAGTTTGGCGGCGTCGGAAACCTGTCGGCCACGGACAACGTCGAGGCGCGCTATCCCTTCCACTTCCACGAGGCCGGGGTCGAGGATGTCGAGAACCCCGCGACCGCCATCGGCAACGTCGTGGACGGCTCGCCGGGCTGGGGCTTCGTGCAGCATTCCTCGAACGCCAATCTGACCAGCAACGTCGCCTTCGACGTCTGGGGCGCGGCCTTCGTGGCCGAAGACGGCAACGAGACCGGTACCTGGTATCGCAACATCGCGATCAAGTCGCAGGGCTGGGCCGCGGGCGACGTGGCGGTGAAGCACAGCGAGGTCGACGGCAACGATGCGCGCACCGGAGACGGCTTCTGGTTCGGAGGCCGGCTGGTCGAGGCGGTCGAGAACGTCGCCGCCAACACCACGCACGGCTTCGTCTGGCTGCACCGCGGCGAACGCGACGGCGTCGACCCCGACACCATGCAGAACAGCGATCTCGGCTATGGCCGGGACATGCTTGGCAATGACAAGGCACCGATCCAGGGCTTCCGCGACAACGAGGCCTTCGGGACCAACACCGGCCTGATCGTCGTCAAGGAAAACCCCGATCAGGGCCATGACGTGCGCAGCGTGTTCGACGGCTTCACCAACTGGGAAACCCGCGAGGGCGTCGCCGTCAGCTATACCGGCCACTACACCTTCCGCGACTTCGACCTCGTGGGCCAGCGCCCCGAGCGCGGAGAGGTCTGGGACGACGCCTATCAGGGTGTGAACCTGGGCGGAAATGCCTTTGACATGGTGTTCAACGACATCCGCATCGACGGCTTCAACCACGCCTTCAACCTGACCGACAACAACGACGTGAACACGGGTCGGGCGGGCGACTTCGAGAATACGGTGATCGACGGCGTGTTCACCAACATCCGCGGCGCGACCATCCAGCAGACCGAGGCCGGCCAGCTGCAGATCCTGCGCGCCTCCGATCTGGTCGAGGGTCGACTGAACTTCCGGCTGACCGCCGACCGCAACATCTCGGACAGGGACAACCTGTTCTTCGACGGCATCAAGACCGATTCGATCGGTGCCGTCGAACGCAGCTTCGTCCTGGAACAGCAGGGGCTGTGGGGCTGGGACAAGGAAAACTACCTCGAGACGAACGGCTACTGGCGCACGCCGGACGGCAACGCCGTACTGCTGATCGAGGATTACGTCGCCGACCGCGCGACCGGCGAACTGGCCAAGACGATGCTGGTGTTCCAGCTGGACTACTCGGCCTCGACCCTGCAGAGCCGCTATCCCTACAACGGCGTCATCAACCTTGGCGGGCCGGCCGCGACCGCGCGCAACGACAGCGCCACCACCTCGGCGAATACCGATGTGCGGATCAACCTGGTGGCCAATGATGTCGACCCGGACGGGGGGCGCGTCTATGTGGACGGCCTGACCGATCCCCGCAACGGCAACGTCTATCTGCAGGATGACGGCACGGTGCTGTATCGCCCCAACCAGGGCTTCGTGGGGACGGACAGCTTCTCCTACTGGGCCGCCGATCAGGAGGGCAACTTCACGCGCGCCGATGCGGTGGTGACGGTTCGCGCCGGCGCCGATCACCTGTCGACCGCCATGGGCAGCGACATGTTCGACTTCTGAGCGGATCGCGCGCGGGTGGCGGCCGTGCCGCCGCCTGTTGCGAAGGTCCTGGCACGTCAGCAAAATCAGCCCGGCCGAACCCGTGTCGGCCGGGCTTTCTGATGCGGCCTGGCGCATGGCGCCGCGATGCCGGAAGGGTGATGCCTGTCACGTCCCTTGCGGCGGTGGCAATCCGGGGCCGAAGCGCCTAGGCTGGCGGCCGGGGCAGGTCCCCGCCTTCTGGCCAGCCGGCCGGGCGTCCCTGTCCAGCGCGACCCCGGATGCGATCCTGACGCATCCGCACCACAGGAGCCTCCATGTCCGACCGACGCCTGAACGGCCAGATCGAATTCGACATCGTCGCGGTCAGCGACGCCGAGGCCGAGGGCGAGATGACCGTCACCCCGTCCGGCAGCGGCCTCTATGCGGGCGCGCTGATCTGGTTCGCCGAAGCCGTCGCCACCAGCCTGGTGCTGGGCGGCGAGCCCGTGGCCGGGGATGCCGAGGGCCTGCCCGTCGCCGTCAGCCTCAGCGCGCAGATGCCCGGCCATTGCCGCAACGGCACCCTGGTCGCAAAGGCGCGCTGGGTCAGCCGCGGCCCGCGCGTCGCCATCGTGCGCACCGAGATCCGCGATCCCGAGGGCGGCCTGCTGCTGGACCTGACCTCGACCCATCTGGCCAGCGCCGCCGCCAAACCGGCTTGATCGGGCGGCAGCCTTCCCGCAAGCTGCCCCGGCCAGGGGAGGAGTGATTGGGATGGACGGTCTGATGATGCATCGCCCGCTGCTGCAAGGCGGGCTTCTGGACTATGCGGCCGACAGCTTTCCGGCCGCCGGGATCGTGTCGCGCCGCGTCGAGGGCGATCTGCACCGTCAGGACTATGCCCGGACGCGCCAGCGTGTCGCGCAACTGTCGCTGGCGCTGGAGGAACTGGGCGTCGGTCCGGGCGACCGCATCGCAACACTGGCCTGGAACGGGCACCGGCATTTCGAGATCTATTATGCCGTCCCCAATATCGGCGCGATCTGCCACACCATCAACCCGCGGCTGTCGCCCGAACAGCTGATCTTCATCACGCACCACGCCGGCGACCGGATGATCTTCGCCGACCTGACCTTCCTGCCGCTTCTGGAAAAACTGAAGGATCATCTGCCGCAGATGCAGGTCGTGCTGATGACCGACGCGGCGCACATGCCCCGGAACAGCCTTGATGCTCTGTGCTACGAGGATCTGCTGGCCGGCCGCCCGACGACGCGGGACTGGCCCGAATTCCCGGAAACCACCGCCTCGGGGCTGTGCTATACCTCGGGTACCACCGGCAAGCCCAAGGGGGTGCTTTACAGCCACCGCTCGAACGTGCTGCATGCCTTGTCGATCGCGGCCAGCATCGGCGCGGATCTCGGCAACCAGCCGCGCATCCTGCCGGTGGTGCCGCTGTTCCACGTCAACGCCTGGGGGTTGCCCTTCTACGCACCGATGGTCGGCGCAAGCCTGGTGATGCCGGGGCCGCATCTGGACGGCGCAAGCCTGTGGGACCTGTGCGAGACCGAAGGGGTTCAAAGCGCATGGGGCGTGCCGACGATCTGGCAGGGCCTGCATGCCGAGATCGCGCGTCGTGGGGCCAAGCCGGCGGCGCTGCGGCACATCGTCGTCGGTGGCAGCGCCATGCCGCGCAGCCTGACCGAAGCCTTCGAGAAACTCGACATCGACGTGAACCACGCCTGGGGCATGAGCGAGACCTCGCCGCTGGGCAGCCAGGGCTCGCTGACAAGCGATCAGCGGGACCGGCCGTTCCCGCAGCGGATGGCGCTGAAGGCCACGCAGGGACGGCGCGTCCTCGGCGTTGAGATGAAGATCGTGGGTCCCGACGGTCAGCGCCTGCCGCATGACGGCAAGGCCTCGGGCCTGCTGCATGTGCGCGGCAACACCGTTGCCAGCGGATATTTCCGCGACGACGAGGCAAGCGCCGAAGCGATCGACGCCGAGGGCTGGTTCGGGACCGGCGACATCGCCTCAATCGACGCCAATGGCTGGGTTACCCTGCGCGACCGGGCCAAGGATCTGATCAAGTCGGGCGGCGAGTGGATCAGTTCGATCGATGTCGAGAACCTGGCGGTGGCCCATCCCAAGGTTGCGCAATGCGCGGTAATCGCCATGCCCCATCCGAAATGGGGCGAGCGGCCGCTGATGGTGGTCAAGCCGGCCGATCCGCAGGACCTGCCCGGCATGGACGAGATCCGCGCCCTTTTGGCGCCGCATCTGGCCGAATGGCAGTTTCCCGACGATATCGTGTTCGTGGACGAGATGCCGATGACCGCGACCGGCAAAATCAGCAAGCTGACCCTGCGCGAACGCTATCACGATCATGTCGCGCCCGGGGCCGGCTAGGCGGCGACGTCAAGCCACCAGACCGGCGAGGCGCGCAGCCGTTTCCACAGCTTGCGCGCCTTGTCGCGCGCCTTGGCTTCGCGCGCCGCGGCATCGTCGGGCAGCGCGGCGTCCGCGGCCATCACATGCAGGTCGTTCAGCGTGCCGAGGGCGTCCTGCAGGGCCTTGATCGTCTTCAGCATCGCACGCGGCTGCCGGCCGTCGAACAGCGGTGCGAAGAATTCGGCGATGTAGCGCAAATCCTTCGCGCGCTTGCGGAACTGGTGCCGCTCCTCGGGCGGCAGCGCCTCGGGTTGAGGGCCGAAGGACAGAAGTTCGCTCCAGGCGGTCTGCAAGCCGCGCGCGGCGATCAGCGCGACCGGCGCAGCGGCGAGGCGACGGCGTCGGTTGCCCTTGCAGAGCCGCGCCCTGTCACCCGTCGTCGCGGCGATCAGACCGGGCAGGGGGGGATGGTCCTGCGGATCGGCCAGCATCGCCCGGGCCTCGGCGCGCAGGCGCTGCGCCCGCGCGGCGGCCTCGGCGCGGGATGCGCCGGTTGCGGCCTCGGCCTGCACATCGGCGTCGCGCAACGCGGCCAGCGCACGACAGCGTTCCGCCAGCAGGTCGTCCAGCCGTGCGCCGGTCTTGCTGGCCACCATGTCGCCAAAGCCGCGCAGGATCGACCGCATGCGTCGCAGCGCCACCCGCGCGGCGTGGACATCTTCGGGTTCGTCGCGCGACAGGATCGCCTGGCGGGCCGCCTCATGGGCCGCGCCCCCCTGCCGCAACGCCAGTTCCAGCGCCTCGGCCGCCGCCATGTCGCGCCTGACCCGGTCCGGCCTGCCAGCGCCCGGGCTCATCCCGCGACGGCCCCGACCTGCGCCGGCCGTGCCCCGGCGGGCATCAGCGCGGCCAGCCGCGCGCGGTCATCGGGCGGCGTCGGCAGCGGGCGGCGGGTGGTCGCGTCGACCGTGACCAGCGTGAAATAGGCGCGGGCGGCTTCGTCCTGGTCCTCGTCGCGGAACATGCCCATCTCGACGCGGATCGAGGCGCGGCCCAGGCGGGTGACGGACAGGCCGACGGTCAGGGCGTCCGGATAGGACAATTCGCGAAAGAAGGTGCAGCCATTCTCGACGACCACCAGGATCGGCTTGCCGGGGGCCGGATCGGGTAGCCCGATCGCCGCCAGCGCGCGGGTCATCGCCTCGTCGAACAGCGTGTAATAGGTCGCGTTGTAGATATGGCCATACTGGTCATTGTCGGTCCAGCGGGTCTGCAGCCCTTCGAACGCGGCATAGGCCGCGCGGAGTCGGGGTGGTTCGCGGTCGGTCATGGAGGCCTCCGTCCTGCGCCCAGACTAGGCCGCGCGGCCCGCGGCGCAAGCCCCGCGTCACGCGCCGGGCGGCGGGGAGGGCGCGGCGTCGCGCTGTGCCTCGGCCAGAACGAACAGCCGCAGCGCGGTCGCAAGCCCGACATCCGGCGGGCGAGCATGGTCGATCTGGCCGATCAGCACCGCCCGCGTCAGTCCGCGCCGATCCGCAGCCCGGCCCAGCGCCTGCCAGAACGCATCCTCGAGCGAGACCGAGGTGCGATGCCCGTCGATGGTCACCGACCGCTTGGCCGGCGGGGTCATCGGCGGCAGGTCAGTCCTCATCGCGCTGGTGCGCGTCATGGGCACGCTCGGCACGCTTGGCCTCGGCGGTGCGGGCCTCGCGCAGTGCGCGGGGTTCGCCGAACTTCGCGGCATTGGCATCGCCCGCCGCGCGCCGTTCGCTGCGGTCGCGCTGCTTGCGGGCCTGCCGAAGGTTGGTGATCTTGGTCATGCGCGGGTCTCCGCATCCTGGTCTGCCGGCTGGCGCCGACCGGGTCGGCCGCGCCAGTATAGCGCGGATGGGCGCCACATTCACCCGGTGGCGCGACGACCGGGGCCATCGCGCCCGTGAGGGTGGCCCGCCGAGCCGCCCTGTCAGCCCTTCGGGCCGATCATGTCCTCGGGGCGCACGATCCGGTCGAAGGTCTCGCCATCGACGAAGCCGAGGGCGATCGCCTCTTCGCGCAGCGTGGTCCCGTTCTTGTGGGCGGTCTTGGCGACCTTGGTGGCATTGTCATAGCCGATGGTCGGCGCCAGCGCGGTAACCAGCATCAGCGATTCCTTCATCAGCTTGTCGATGCGGGCGGTGTTGGCCTGGGTGCCGACCACCATGTTGTCGGTGAAGGACGAGGCCGCATCGCCCAGAAGCTGCATCGACTGGATGACATTGTAGGACATCATCGGGTTGTAGACGTTCAGTTCGAAATGCCCTTGCGAGCCGGCAAAGCCCACCGCCGCGTCATTGCCCATGACATGCGCGCAGACCATGGTCAGCGCCTCGGCCTGGGTGGGGTTCACCTTGCCGGGCATGATCGAGCTGCCCGGCTCGTTCTCGGGCAGGATCAGCTCGCCCAGACCCGAGCGCGGACCCGATCCCAGCAGGCGCATGTCGTTGGCGATCTTGAACAGCGAGGCGGCGACGGTCTTCAGCGCGCCGGAAAAGAATACCATCGCGTCATGGGCGGCCAGCGCCTCGAACTTGTTCGGCGCGGTGACGAAGGGCAGGCCGGTGATCGTCGCGATCTCCGCGGCGATGGCGCTGTCCCAGCCCTTGCGGGTGTTCAGACCGGTGCCGACCGCCGTGCCGCCCTGCGCCAGTTCGTAGATCTGCGGCAGGGACATCCGCACCCGTTCGATCCCCATGCGGACCTGGTGGGCATAGCCGCCGAATTCCTGGCCCAGCGTCAGCGGTGTCGCATCCTGCGTATGGGTGCGGCCGATCTTGATGATGTCCCTGAATTCATGGGCCTTGGCCGCCAGCGCGTCATGCAGTTTCTGAAGGCCGGGGATCAGCACGTCGCGCGCCATCATGCCGATGCCGACATGCATCGCGGTGGGGAAGGTGTCGTTGCTGGACTGGCCCATGTTGCAATGGTCGTTCGGATGCACCGGCGTCTTGCTGCCCAGTTTGCCGCCCAGGATCTCGATGGCGCGGTTGCCGATCACCTCGTTGGCGTTCATGTTCGACTGCGTGCCCGACCCGGTCTGCCAGACGACCAGGGGGAAGTTGTCGTCGAACCTGCCCTCGAACACCTCGGTGGCGGCCTGTTCGATCGCCGCGCCGATGCGGGGGTCAAGATCGCCATTCGCCTGGTTGACCCGCGCCGCCGCCAGCTTGATCGCGCCCAGCGCCCGGATGATCGCGACCGGCTGGCGTTCCCATCCGATCGGGAAGTTCAGGATCGAGCGTTGCGTCTGCGCGCCCCAGTATTTGCTGGCGTCAACCTCCAGCGGGCCAAAGCTGTCGGTCTCGGTGCGGGTCGTGGTCATGGCGTTGCTCCCTCGCGGTGTCGCGGCAGCTTTAGCCGCCGCGGGATGGATTCGCAATTGGTATGCAACGGTATGCTGCAATGCGGCCGCGGTGCTCAGGCGGCTTCGGCGGCCCGCATCGCGGCCATCACCCGGTCGCGCTGCGCCTCGGGCAGCGGCAGGATCGGGCGGGGCGGCAGGGCGTCGGTCAGTCCGGCCTCGCGCGCGGCCATGAACATCACCCGCAGGCTGCCGAATTCGCGGAACAGCTCCCACAAGGCGCCGAAGGCCGCGTCGCGGCGCGCCGTTCCGGCCGCATCGCCGGTGATCGCCGCCCGCGCAAGCCTCAGGAAGGAGTCGGGCAACAGCCCCGCGGCGACGCTGAAGAACCCGTCCGCGCCGGCCAGCAGCGATTCCGCCGCGCCCCAGTCGCCGCTGTATCCGATGGCGAAATCGGAGGGCAGGGCGGCGCGCAGGCGGCCGATCTCGGCGGTGAAATCGCCATCGGCGGGCAGGGGCATCTTGACGCCCGCGACGGTCGGCAGCCCGGCCAGCCGCTCGAGAAGCCGTTGCGAGAAGGTGAAATGCGTGGTCGAGGGGTTGTTGTAGATGCACAGGGGCAAGCCCGTCGCGGCGGCGACGGCGGCGAAATGCTGGAACACCTCCTCCTCGGTCAGCGGGGTATAGCTGACCGGGGCCAGCAGCAGCCCCGCCGCCCCGGCGCTGGCCGCGTGGCGGGCAAGGGCGGTCGCGTCATCGCTGCGCAGGGCGCCGATGCCCGCGATCACCGGCACCCTGCCGCCGATCGCGTCCAGCGCGACCTCCAGGACCTCGCGCCGCTGATCCGGCGTCAGATAGGCATAGCCGCCGGTGCTGCCCAGCAGGCCGATGCTGTCGACCCGCGCCCGCGCGACCGGCTCGAGAACCCGGCGCAGCGCGTGGTGATCGCAACGCCCCTCGGCGTCGGTGGGGGTGATGGGAAAGGCCGAGACGCCATGAAACAAGGACATGCGCAATACCCCCTGCGGTGACGGACATCGGGTCGGGTGTTGACCGGCGTCCTATTTGCGCCAGCGATCCAGCTGCACGACCTCGCCGCCGCCATTCGGGCTGCCGTCGGGGTCCTGGTCGTCCTCGCCACCCAGCTGCGCCAGATCCTCGTCGTCCCCGTCATCCTCGTCCTCGGCGTCCTGCGTCTCGAAGCGCAGGCCGAACTCCACCGAGGGGTCGACAAAGGTCCGCAGCGCGTCGAAGGGGATGCGCATCGGCTCGGGCGAATTGCCGAAGTTCAGTGTGATCGTGAAGCCTTCGTCATCGACGGTCAGGTTCTCGAACCAGTGCTGGATGACGATGGTCATCTCCTCGGGATAGCGTTCGCGCAGCCAGTCGGCCATCTCGACGCCATCCTCGCGCGTGTCGAAGGTGATGAAGAAATGATGCTCGCCCGGCAGGCCGGCCCGGGCGACGCCCTCCAGCACATCCGCGATCAGCCCCTGCATCGCGCGATGCATCATACCGCCATAGTCGATTCCCGAGCGCGCCATGCCCATTCCCCTGCTGATTGGCCCCAAGCATAGGCATATGGGTGGGGATGAAAAGGGGCCTGTTGGGTCCTGCATCGGCGATCCGCCCGGCAAGGGGCCATCCGCGGGGCCGCGGGGCGGACAGGAATGCAGACCCTTGAACGAAGCAGCCCGGGGGCGCTGGGCGCCTGTCGAGAGGCGGCAGAATCGCCGGGTGCCGCCGAAGGGCCCGGAGCGGCATCCGGCCGCCGGGACCCGGTCTGCGACGACGAGGAGGTCGCAGCGAGACGGCGGCGCGGCGGCAAGTCCCGGGCCGGAAAAGCCGCCGCTGGTGCATCGCCTGCGGGTGTCGCATCGCGCATGGGTCGTCACGGGCGGCAATCACTCGCGTCGAGGGGTTCTTCGGTCCCGTCCTGCGACAGGGTCGGACCGTCAGGCCCGCGGATCAGGCGGCTCCGACCGCTGCGGCCAGCGCCGCGATGATGCCGCCGAAATCCTCGGCCTTCAGGCTGGCGCCGCCGACCAGTGCGCCATCGACATCGGCGATGGCGAAGATCTCGGCCGCGTTGCCGGGCTTGACGCTGCCGCCATACAACAGCGCCATGTCGGCGGCGTCCTTGACCCGGCCCTGCAGCCCCGCGCGCAGGAAGCGGTGCACCTCGGCGATCTGGTCGATGCCGGGCGTGCGCCCGGTGCCGATCGCCCAGACCGGCTCGTAGGCGATGACGGTGTTGGCGGCGCCGGCACCCGGCGGCAGCGAGCCCGCAAGCTGCGCGCCGATCACCGCCAGCGTCTCGCCGGCGTCGCGCTGCGCCTCGGTCTCGCCAAGGCAGATGATCGCGATGAGGCCCGCGGCATGTGCGGCGGCGGCCTTGGCGGCGACCCCGGCATCGGTCTCGCCATGATCGGCGCGGCGTTCCGAATGGCCAAGGATCACGTGGCTGGCACCCGCCTCGCGCAGCATCGCGGCCGAGATGTCGCCGGTATGGGCACCCGCCGCGCTGGCATGGCAATCCTGCCCGCCGACCGCGATGGACGTGCCTGCGGCGCGGGCCGCCATCGGCTGGATCAGGGTCGCGGGCGGGCAGATCAGCACATCGCAGCCCGGCGCGGGCTGCGCGGCGGCCAGCGCGTCGATCTGCGCCAGCGCGGCCCGATCGCCGTTCATCTTCCAGTTGCCTGCGGCCAGTTTGCGCGGTGCCATGCCTGTTCTCCTTCGCTGTCGCCCCCGGATTAGGCGCAAGACGCCGGCGGTGCAACGCGCTTGTCGCGGCGCGGCCGTGCGCGGCAAGCCGCCGCAGGCGGGCGGCGGACCCGAACCGGTTTCGGCGCGTTCAGCCATCGACCGCTGACCGGAGATGCCATGTCCCGCCCCCTCGCCATCCTCGTCCTGCTTGCCACGCTGGCCTTCGCGCTGTCCACCGTGGTGTCGCAGAACTTCGCGGGCTATCCGCCCGACCTGTTCCCGGTGCCGCAGACCGATCCGCCGGTGCAGCCTGCGGGCTGGGCGTTCTCGATCTGGGGGGTGATCTATCTGTGGCTGCTGGCCAGTGCCGGCTTTGGCCTGTTGCGCCGGGCGCAGGACGCGGACTGGACCCCGGCGCGGCTGCCGCTGCTGGGCAGCCTCGCCATCGGCGCCTTCTGGCTGGAGGTGGCGGGCCGCGCGCCTGTCTGGGCGACCGCGATGATCCTCGCGATGCTGCTGCTGGCGGTGCTGGCCTTCCTGCGCGCGCCGCGCCGCGACCGCGCCTGGCTGGAACTGCCGCTTGGGCTGTACGCGGGTTGGCTGACGGCGGCCTCGGGCGTGTCGGCGGGCATCGTCGCGGCGGGCTTCGGAATCCTGACCGCGCAGGTCGCGGCGATCGCGGCGCTGATGGCGATCCTCGCGGTGGCGCTGGCGGTGCAGCGCCTGCGGCCGGCGGGGGTGACCTATCCGCTTGGCGTGCTGTGGGCGCTGGCGGGGGTGATCGGGGCGAGCCTCTCGCCCGCGAACGGGACGCTGCTGGCGCTCGCGGCATTGGGATGCCTGCTGCTGGCGGCGCGTGTTATCCTGTCCATGACCCGCAGCTGAGAAAGGGCCACGCTCATGCATCGCCGCCTGTTCCTGTCGCTTGCCACCCTTGTTCCCGCCGCCCTTGCCGGTCTTGCGCCCCGGCGCGGCCGGGCCGCGGGGCCGGCGCCCGCCTTCACCTTCCCCTCGATCGACGGTGGCAGCCTGAACACCGCCGACTGGCGCGGCCGTCCGGTGCTGGTCGTGAACACGGCTTCGATGTGCGGCTTTGCCGGGCAGCTGCGCGACATGCAGGCCCTGCACGAGGAGTTCGGCCCGCGCGGTCTGGTCGTGCTGGCGGTGCCTTCGGACGATTTCAACCAGGAACTGGCCGATGCGGCGAAGGTCAAGGAATACTGCACGCTGGAATACGGCATCACCCTGCCGATGACCGATATCCTGCCGGTCGCGCGGGGCCAGGTCCATCCCTTCTATGCCTGGGTGCGCCAGCAGACCGGCTTCGTGCCGAAATGGAACTTCAACAAGGTGCTGCTGGGCCCCGAGGGACAGATCCTCGGCAGCTGGGGCTCGTTCGCCAACCCCGGCGGGCGGGCGATCCGCGCGGCCTTCACGCCCTATCTGACGGCCTGAACGCTCACCACGGCACCCGTTCGCCCTTCCAGTCACGAAAGCTGCCGCTGTCCTCCGGCGTCAGACCTGCGATCACCGACAGCAGGGCCGCCGCGCTGTCCTCGGGGCTGATGGTGGGGTATCGGGCGGCATATTTCGCGGTCAGCGGGGTCCGGACCGTGCCCGGATGCAGCGCCACGAAGATGCTGCGCGGGTTGCGGCGGCGCCATTCGATCGCGGCAGTGCGGATGATCTGGTTCTGCGCGGCCTTCGCGGCGCGGTAGCCGACCCAGCCGCCCAGCCCGTTATCGCCGATCGAGCCGACGCGGGCCGACAGCGAGGCAAAGACCGCCCGCCGGTCGCGGGCCAGACGCGGGGCGAAGGCCCGGATCGCCAGCGCCACCCCCGTCGCGTTCAGCGCGAACTGCGCGGCCATCGCGGCCGGATCGACCGCATCAAGGCTTTTCTCGGGCTCGTGGCCGTCGATCACCAGCGCGCCCGTGGCGTTCACGATCAGATCGAAATCGGTCCCGGCCAGGGTGTCGGCGTGGCGGGCCAGCGAGGCCGGATCGGTCAGGTCCAGCCCGTCGTCGCGCCGCGACAGGCCGATTGCCTCGGCGCCCGCACCGCGCAACCCGGCCAGGAGCGCCGCGCCGATGCCGCCGGATGCACCGAGGACCAGCGCCCGTCGCGGCGCCGCATCGCTCATGGCTTGAACTCCTCATAGGCGGTCAGCGCCCGGGCGCGACCCTGCGCCAGCGAGATCGCGGGCGCCGGCGGTCGCGCCAGGTCGATCTTCCATGACAGCGGCGCGGCGCGGGCAAACTCCTGCGCGCCCGCCGCCGAGGCCTTCAGCCAGTGGTCGCGATAACGCCCGGCCGCGTCGAATTTTTCGGCCTGGGTATCGGGGTTGAACACCCGGAAATAGGGCGCCGCGTCGGGGCCGCAGCCGGCCACCCATTGCCAGTTCATCGCGTTCGAGGCGGGGTCCCAGTCGGTCAGCGTGCGGGCAAACCAGTCCAGCCCGACCCGCCAGTCGGTCAGCAGGTGCTTGGTCAGGTAGCTGGCCGCGATCATCCGCACGCGGTTGTGCATCCGCCCGGTCACGAACAGCTCGCGCAGGCCGGCATCGACCATCGGCACGCCGGTCGCCGCGCGCCGCCAATCCTCGGCGGCGGCGTTGTCGCGCCGCCACGGAAAGTCCTGCCACTCCTCGCGCCAGCAGGTTCGGCCCATCTCCGGCGCGTCGTGAAACAGCTCGCGCGCGAATTCGCGCCAGCCCAGCTCGCGCAGGAAGTCCTCGACGCCGGGGCGGCCGTCGCGCCGCGCATCGCCCGCCACCTGCCAGATGCGCCGCGGGCTGATCTCGCCCACGGCCAGCGCATCCGACAGCCCCGAGGTACCGGCATCGCGCCAGGGCTGATCGCGATGGGTGGCGTAATCGGCCACCGGACCGTCCAGGAAATCGTGCAGCCGTTGCAGCGCGCGATCCTCGCCGGGCTCGACGTGGCCTGCGACCACCGGCCAGCCCCGGCGCATGGCCGCGCGCGCCTCGGGCCAGTCGGGATCCTTGCCATCAGCATCCTCGCTGTCGGGCCAGTCCGCCGGCGATGACAGCCGCGGCACCGGCAGCGGATCGGCGATCTGCGAGGCGCGCAGGGCCCGCCAATAGGGCGTGAAGACCTTGTAGATCCCGCCCTGCTGGGTGGTGAGGGCGCCCCGCCCGGCCAGATCGGCCAGCGGATGCAGGACAAGCCGCGCTCCGCCGCGCTGGGCCGCCGCCGCAAGCCCGTGATCGCTGGCGAAGGGAAAGCCCTCGGTGGCGTGGATCTGCGTGGCGCCGGTCTGCCGCGCGATCTGTTCCAGCACCCCGGCGGGCGCGCCGCGCCGAACGATCAGCCGGCTGTGATGACGATGCAGCGCGGCTTGCAGCCGGGGCAGTGACAGCGCCTGCCGCTGCGCGCTGGCCGGGTGGTCGCGCGCCTCCTCGGGATCGAGGATGACCAGCGGTATCACCTCGCCCTCGGCCGCTGCCGCGCACAGCGCCGGATGGTCGTCCAGCCGCAGGACGCGCCTGAACCAGCAGATGACCGCCATGAACCTCTCCTTGCCTGTTTCCCGAACACACGCGCGGGGCGCGGGAAAGTTTCCCGTCTCAGGGTTAATTCGGCCCGGGCGGGGGGCCAAGCGGCATTGTCAGGGCAGGGCGCGATGGTATAGCTGATCGGCAGTTTCCGCCGCGAAAGCCATGGCCTTGACCGATCCCGCCCCGCCGACTGGTTTCGTCTCGCTTGTCTCGGCGGGGCCGGGCGATCCGGAACTGCTGACCCTGAAGGCCGCGCGCCGGCTGGCCGAGGCGCAGGTCGTGCTGTTCGACGACCTGGCCTCGGGGCCGGTCCTCGACCATGCCGCGCCCGATGCCGAGCTGATCGCGGTGGGCAAGCGCGCGGGCCGGCCATCGGCGCGGCAGGATCATGTGAACGCGCTGATCGTCAGCCATGCGCGCGCCGGGCGGCGGGTGGTTCGGCTGAAATCGGGCGATGCGGGCATCTTTGGCCGGCTCGAGGAAGAGCTGCTGGCCCTGGCCCAGGCCGGCATCCCCTTCGAGATCGTGCCCGGCGTCACCTCGGCCAGCGCGGCGGCGGCGGCGGCGGGGCTGCCGCTGACGCGCCGGCTGACCGCGCGACGGGTCCAGTTCGTGACCGGGGCCGATGTCACCGGCGACCTGCCCGCCGACATCAACTGGGCGGCGATCGCCGATCCGGCGGTGACGACAGTGGTGTTCATGGGCCAGCGCAGCTTTCCCAAGCTGGCCGAGGGGCTGCGTGCGCATGGCCTTCCGGGCAGCACGCCGGCGCTGTTCGCCGAGGCGGTGGGCCATCCCCACCAGCGGCTTCTCCGCTCGAGCGTGGACGGGCTGGCGGCGATGCTGGCGGGCGCCGAGGTCAGCCAGCCGGGGCTGATCCTTTACGGTCCGCTCGCCTTCACCGCCGAGACCGGGTTGGCCGAAACGCCGGGTAAAAGCGCCTAAAATCCCGGCTATCCCGGTGCCAGAAGGGTGCAGATCGTGCATCTTCGGGGCTCCGGCGCACCCGCTTCTGGGGGCGTCGCGGGACCTCGCGCGGACCGGTCATGCTCGCCTATCGTCACGTGGTCACCTTCGGGACCACGGAAACAAGCTGGCTGTCGAATGTCACCGATCTGGCACTGACGCGGATCGGCGGCCAGATGCTGCTGTTCAGCGCAACCCATTTCGGCGGCGGCGTCGCCAGCTTTGCGATCAGCGATCCCGACAGCCCGCTGGCGATGATCGACAGCCAGCCGTTCCTGTCGACCTTCACCCATCAGGGAATGCCCGAACTGACGCTGCTGAGCCTTGGCGGCACCAGCCAGCTGCATGTCGGCCAGTTGGCCGGGGCCGAGGGGCAGGCCGTGGCCATCGGCGCGAGCGGACAGCTGGACGGCTTTGCGCCGCTGCTGCCCGAGGCGCAGATCGGCCCGCGACTGACTGCCCTTGGCCAGTTCACGGGCGCGGCGGGCGACCACCTCTATTCCGGCCATGCCGGCGCGTTGCGGCTGGTCGTGCAGCGCCTGGCGGGCGATGGCCAGCTGGTCACCACCTCGTCGGTGACCCTGCCCGCCAGCGGCGCGATCGAGGGCGCGTCGCTGGACAAGATCCTCGATGTCAGCATCGGCGGCCAGCGCCTGCTGGTCGCGATCTCGTCGGGCGGCAACTTCATCTCGGCCATGCAGGTCTCGGATGACGGCATCCTCGGCCCGGGCCAGATGCATGTCGCCGCACAGGGCAGCGGCTATTACATCCCCAGCGACGCGGCGATCCTGCAGGCCGGGGGCGACACCTTCCTGGTGGTCACCGGCTCGACCTCGTCCTCGCTGACGGTGTTCCGGCTGTCGACGGACGGCACCATGGTCATCGCCGACCACATCATCGACGAGCTGACGACCCGGTTCCAGTCAGCCACGGCGCTGGCCACGGCGGTCGTGGGCGGGCGCGGCTTCTTCTTCGTGGGTGGCGCCGATGACGGCATCAGCGTCTTCACCATCCTGCCCGACGGGCGGCTGCTGCATCTCGACAGCATTGCCGACACCGACGGGATGACGCTGGCCGATGTCGGCGCGATCGAGGCGCAGGTCGTCGACGGCAAGATCCTGCTGGTCGTCGCCAGCACGACCGAGACCGGGCTGACCCAGCTGCTGTTCGATCCCGGCAGCATCGGTCAGACCGCCGCGGCCGGCGCCGGCGTGGTCGTCGGAGGGGCGGGCGACGACATGCTGACCGCGCAGCCCGACACCACCCGGCTCGAGGGCGGCGCGGGCGACGACATCCTGGTATCGGGCAGCGGCGAGATCACCATGATCGGCGGGGCGGGCGCCGATACCTTCGTTCTCAGCCGGGTCGCAGGGCGCATCATCCTGCATGATTACGAGCATGGCGTCGACCGCATCGACATGTCGATGCTGGGCATGATCCGCAGCACCTGGCAGCTCAGCTTCGCGCCGCAGCCCTTCGGCATGCGGATTACCTATGGCGCGACCACGCTGGACATCCGCACCAGCGACGGACAGCCGCTGAGCGCGGCCGATTTCGACAATGCGATGTTCCCCGTCGCCCACTACCTGATGCCCGACCTCGATCCCGTCGCGGTGACGCCCGAGGATACGCCCACGACGGTGGGCCGCTGGATCTTCGGCAATGACAGCGCCGAACAGCTGCTGGGCGCCGCGGGGGCCGACAACATCGCGGCCCGCGGAGGCAACGACACCGTCTCGGCCGGCGCGGGCAACGACACGGTCGCCGGCGAGGGCGGCGACGACCGTCTGCGCGGCGGCGACGGCGACGACCTGATCGGCGGCGGTGATGGCGGGGATGTGCTGTTCGGGGATGCGGGCGACGACAGCCTGCAGGGCGATGCGGGCGACGACACGCTGTTCGGGGATGCCGGCGCCGACCTTCTGCAGGGCGGTGCCGGGCGCGATCTGCTTTATGGCGGCGAGGGCAACGACCGCCTGTATGGCGAGGGCGACAACGACACGCTGTCGGGCGAGGCCGGCGAT
>NZ_JAVAMQ010000090.1 GCF_030732095.1 Paracoccus spongiarum
TCGTCACCACAAACCTTGCCTTCGGAGAATGGCCGACGGTCTTCGGAGACGCCAAGATGACGACCGCGCTGCTCGACCGCCTCACCCATCACTGCGACATCGTCGAAACCGGCAACGAGAGCTGGCGCCTCAAAACCCGCGTCTGAACCCGGCTGAAACGCTGGCCCGAGACGGCTGCGCTACCTGAAAAGCTACGCCGCCTCGGGCCAGCTCACGTCCCGCCAGAGGGGTCCCTTTTGGACGCCGATCAGGGGGCCCAATTGGATGCCGATTGACA
>NZ_JAVAMQ010000091.1 GCF_030732095.1 Paracoccus spongiarum
CGTGCCACGCTGCGTGCCGGTCGAAATGAAGCGCAACCAGCATGGCGAACGCTCGATCACCATCGCAGTCGGCACGACCCGCGTGCTGACGCGTGGCCAATGGCGGACGGTCGAACTGCGCGCCTGCCCGGTGACCTTCTCGCCGCATCCGGACCAGATCGCCGCCGCACGTCGCCACTACGAACATTGGTGGCTGGCGCTGGGCTGGGTGCGTGATGGGCTGATCGCGGGCGGCATGCTGCGGAGCATCGAGGTGACGGAGGTAATA
>NZ_JAVAMQ010000092.1 GCF_030732095.1 Paracoccus spongiarum
TGTACCACGCTGCGTGCCAATCGAGATGAAGCGCAATCAGCACGGCGAACGCGCGATCACCATCCCGGTCGGCACGACCCGCGTGTTGTCGCGCGGCAAGTGGCGGACGGTCGAACTCCGCGCCTGCCCGGTGACCTTCTCGCCGCATCCGGACCAGATCGCCGCCGCACGTCGCCACTACGAACATTGGTGGCTGGCGCTGGGCTGGGTGCGTGACGGGCTGATCGCGGGCGGCATGCTGCGGAGCATCGAGGTGACGGAGGTAATG
>NZ_JAVAMQ010000093.1 GCF_030732095.1 Paracoccus spongiarum
CCCGCGCGAGACGCAGGAGATGGTGTTCGACGCGCATGATCGGGCCTTCGCCTTCTTCAAGGGCACCTGCACGCGCGGGATCTACGACAACATGAAGACGGCAGTGGATGCGATCTTCGTGGGCAAGAACCGGGCCTATAACCGTCGCTTCCTTCAGATGTGCGGCCATTATCTCGTGGATCCGGTGGCTTGCACCCCGGCCTCGGGCTGGGAGAAGGGACAGGTCGAGAGCCAGGTCGGGACCGTCCGTCAGCGCTTCTTC